>JBCNQC010000040.1:0-24324 GCA_039592995.1 Stenotrophomonas sp.
TCCTGCAGTGCGCGGTTGAGCAGTTGGCCGGCAGGCCCGACAAACGGATGACCGCTCAGGTCTTCGGCATCACCGGGCTGCTCGCCCACCAGCATGATCTGTGCATCGCGCGGACCCTCGCCGAACACAGTCTGGGTAGCGGGTTCCCATAACGGGCATTGGCGGCAACTCGCCGCCGCGGTGCGCAGGCTGTCCAGATCATCGCCACGCGCCGTGACGGGCTGGCGCTGCGGAATAGGGTGGGCGGGAATCCGGCGCTGCGGTGCCTTCGCCTGACGGTCATGCATCTCCTGCACGCGGTCTCCGGCGTCGCGTACCAATGTTGGCAGCAACGAGGCTTCCGGAAGGTGTTTCCAGTACTTCGCCGGCATCTCCTGCTGCATCATCCGGGTATTCAATCGCGCAGGGTTGAAGATGTGCGCGTAGTAAGTGCGCCACAGTTCCTCGCGCGCGTCTTCGGCGGGTGCGTCACTGCGCTGCGCGCCCTGGCCGAAAGCAAGCTGCTGCCCATCCCAATGCACGCTGCGATAGGGCGTGAGAATGGACCAGCGCATGCCGGTGAAACGGCGCTGGAAGAACGGGGCCACCCGATCCACGATGTGATGCTCTGGCTCGAACCAGGCAATGAACGCGTCCGGCGCGCCGGGCACCTCGCGGAAGCGCACGAATGCCTTCATCTTGTGGCTGTCGCGCCGCACCGCCTGCGCCAGCGCCATCGCGCGGATCACATCCGGGTCGGCGGGGTTGGAGAGCAGGGCGCGTTCGCCATGGGTGATCCGCCACAGCATGCGATACAACAGCGGCATGCGCTGCGGCTCGCGGTGGCACAGGCAGGTGGCGGCCAGTTCGACGAAGTCCTTCGGCACGGCGACGGTGGTCGCCGAAGGCGAGGGCGTGGCTTGCGCCAGCAAGGGCGCGTCCAGCAACCCACCTGCGTCGCCCTGCAGCCAGTCCAGTTGCTCGGGCGCTACGTCGCACTGCAACGCCATACGCGCGGCGCTGCGCCACGCCTCCAGCGACCACGGCGGATCGACCCGCACACTCCAGCGATCCATCTCAGCCGGCCAACGCGTCGAACAACGAGGCCTGCTTCGGCGGAGGGGCGAGGCGGGCGCGCAGTGCACCGGGGTTGTCCAGCGCGTTGCGTGGATGATGATCGGCGAGCTGTACGAAGGGCAGCAGCTTGCTCATCGGCGCGCGCAGACGGGCGACGTCGGCCACGCGGAGGCGGCCGTGACGACGGGCCATCAGCACGCGCTTCACGTTACGCACGCCCAGCCCCGGCACTCGCAGCAGCATTTCTTTCGGGGCGCGGTTGAGGTCCACCGGGAAGCGCTCGGGATGGCGGATGGCCCACGCCATCTTCGGGTCGATGTCCAGGTCGAGCATGCCGCCCTGGGTGGTGTCGGTGATCTCCTCCACGCCGTAGCCATAGAAGCGCAGCAGCCAGTCCGCCTGGTACAGGCGGTGTTCGCGTGCGAGCGGCGGGGCCTGCACCGGCAGAATGTGGCTGGCGTCGGGAATCGGGCTGAAGGCGGAGTAGTACACCCGGCGCATGCGGTAGTTGCCGTACAGGCTGTCGGCGGCGGTGAGGATCTGTTGATCGCTGGCACCGTCGGCTCCGACGATCATCTGCGTGCTTTGACCAGCAGGGGCGAAGCGGGGCGCGCGGGGGCGGCGTCGAGGGGCTTTTGCGGTTGGAGTGGCACCCGGTGCGACGGGGGCGGGGGGCGTCGCCTTCGCCTCCTTGGCTTCCTCGATGCGCCAGCGCAGTTCACCCATCGCGCTGCGAATCGAGGGCATCGACTTCTCTGGTGCAAAGCTGGCCAATCCGGCCTCCGTGGGCAGCTCCACATTGATCGACAGACGGTCGGCATGGCGGCCGGCCGCGGCCAGAAGTTCCGGTGAGGCTTCCGGAATGGTCTTGAGGTGGATGTAGCCGCCAAAGCGGTGCTCTTCGCGCAGCTGGCGCGCCACTTCCACCATCTGCTCCATGGTGTAGTCGGCGTTGCGGATGATGCCGCTGGAAAGGAACAGGCCCTCGATGTAATTTCGCTTGTAGAAGTCGAGGGTGAGGGTGACCACTTCGTCCACGGTGAAACGTGCCCGCTGCACGTTGCTGGAAACGCGGTTCACGCAATACGCGCAGTCGTAGATGCAGAAGTTGGTGAGCAGGATCTTCAGCAGGGAGACGCAGCGGCCGTCAGGGGTGTAGCTGTGGCAGATGCCGGGGCCATCGGTGCTGCCGATGCCGCCGCTGGCGCGCGAGTCGCGCTTGCCTGCGCCGCTGGACGCGCAGGAGGCATCGTATTTGGCGGCGTCGGCGAGGATGGCGAGTTTGCGCAGCGTTTCCATGCGGAAACGGTAGGGGGGTTCGGTCTCAATGTGTGAGATTGGGAGTCCGCGTCGCTGAAGAGTTCAGGGTCAGAACGTGACCTTCACCGAATCGGCGCTGTACGTCGCCGGGCCGTGGTACACCACTTCAATATTGTTTCCATCCGGGTCCAGCACGAACGCGCCGTAGTACCCGGGATGGTATGGCCGCTCACCCGGCGCGCCGTTGTCCTTTCCCCCTGCCGCGATTGCAGCAGCGTGGAACGCATCCACTGTGGCCGCATCCCGCGCCTGGAACGCCAGATGATGCCGCCCGGTCAGCTGACCGGCGGCCGCTTCACTGCTGGCGGTGGAGATGAACAATTCATCGGCCCAGAAGTAGTCGTCGCCTTCGCCGGCCACCGGAATGCCGATGGTGTCGAACACGGCCTGGTAGAAGCGGCGACTGGCTGGCAGGTCACGCACCACCAGCTGGAGATGGTCGATCAGGCGGCCACGATGCAGTTCCATGGTTTCCATGCCGGGTCCTTCGTGATGAGGAGGGGAATGTATAACATTGGGTGAGTTGTGGTGACGTGCGGTTCGGATGACGACCAACGGTCGTCATCTACCTGCATCGCGGTGCCCGGTAGGCGACGACCGTTGGTCGTCGCCTCCATCGCGGTGCCAATCAGGCCAGCGGCGTGTTGGAGATGATCTCCACCCAGTAACCGTCCGGGTCCTTGATGAAGGCCAGATGCTTCATGCGGCCGTCTTCCAGGCGCTTCTGGTACGGCACCTGCAGGTCGTCAAAGCGCTTGCAGGCGGCCTTGATGTCCGGCACCGACACGCAGATGTGGCCGAAGCCGCGCGGGTCGGAGTTGCCGTCGTGGTACACCGGGCCGTCCTGCTTTTCGGTGCCATGGTTGTGGGTGAGCTCCAGCACGCCGGGAATGCCGGCCATCCACAGCCGGCGGGCGTCGTCGCCTTCTGGAATGACCGTGCCGGCCGGCAGCAGGGCCAGGAAGTACAGGCTGAACTCGGCTTCCGGGAAGTCGCGCTGGTCCAGCAGCTGGAAGCCGAGTACCCGGGTGTAGAAGTCCAGCGAGGCGGTGATGTCCTTCACCCGCAGCATGGTGTGGTTGAAAACGAAACCGGTGGTTTCAGCCGGCGGCTGGGCGGCCACGCCGGGCTGGGACTGGAAGGCAAGGGTCATGGGGGTCCTCGGGTGCATGAAAACGGAACGTCAGGCCGTTCAGTTTAGCGGCCCGGTGGCAAGGCGACGTAGAATGCAGCATCTCCTTGACTGCCCGTCGACATGTCGCAGCGTGAATGGGTGGCCGCGGCCATCCGCAAGATCGAAGCCGATTTCAACCGTTCGGCGGACACCCATCTGATCCCGATGGACCTGCCGGGCTACCCGGGCATCGAGCTGTATTTCAAAGACGAATCCAGCCACCCCACCGGCAGCCTGAAGCATCGCCTGGCGCGATCGCTGTTCCTGTATGCGCTGGCCAATGGCTGGCTGCGCGAAGGGCGGCCGGTCATCGAAGCCTCCAGCGGGTCCACGGCGGTGTCCGAAGCGTACTTCGCGCGCCTGCTGGGCGTGCCGTTCATTGCGGTGATTCCGGCCAGCACCTCGCCAGAGAAGATCGCAGCGATCGAGTTTCACGGTGGCCGCTGCCATCTGGTGGAACGCGCCTGCGATCTGAACTGCGAATCGGAGCGGCTGGCACGTGAAACCGGCGGCCACTTCATGGACCAGTTCACCTACGCCGAGCGCGCCACCGACTGGCGTGCCAACAACAACATCGCCGAGTCCATCTTCAAGCAGATGGCCGAGGAACCGCACCCGGTGCCGGAATGGATCGTGTGCAGTCCCGGTACCGGCGGCACGGCGGCGACGCTGGGCCGTTATGTCAGCTACCGTCGACATGACACCCGCATTCTGTGTGCGGACCCGGAAATCTCGGTGTTCTACGACGGCTACTGTGCGGCACTTGCCGGCGAGCCGTGGCGCGAACTTACCTGTGCCGGCGGTTCGCGGGTGGAGGGCATTGGCCGCCCTCGTGTGGAATCCAGCTTCATCCCGACCTGCGTGGATGCCATGGTGAAGGTGCCGGACGCGCTGAGCCTGGCGGCCATGCGCCATGTCAGCCGCCAACTGGGGCGCCGCGTGGGCGGGTCCACCGGCACCAACTTCATCGGCGTGCTGCACGCAGCGCAGCAGATGCGCCGGGCCGGGCGCAGCGGCTCCATCGTGACCATTCTGTGCGACAGCGGCGAGCGCTATGCGCACAGCTATTACAACCCGGAGTGGTATTCGCGGCAGGGCATTGATGTGGATGCGGCGGATGCGGTGATTGCGGGTGCGGTGAACGGGCAGGTGTTGCCGGCGCTGGCCGAGGCTTCGTTGCAGCCGTTCTATTGAATTACCGGCTATTCCGTAAATCGAGGCTTGCCCCGGTGGGATTCCATGCAGCGGGCTGACCCTGCTGCGCCAAAAGCAGCGGGGCAAGCCCGGCTCTACAAGGCGCGGCTGGCCTCGTACGCATCCAGCACCACATCCCGCAACACCGGCGGCAGATCTTCATAGGCCGTCGCGTGATCGTCGAAATGCAGGTCCAGATCCACATCTGCCTGGTCCGCCCGGGCGGCAATGAACACCAGCAGCGTGCACAGCACGAACTCGCGCTCATGCCCTTTTTCGCACTGCATGGCCCCCCGTTCGATCACCTCGTAAGGGAACCACATCTGGTCCTCGTGCAGCCTTCCATGCTGGGCACCCAGCACCTGCTCCAGCGCCTCGCGGTGTCGCGCGTGCTCGGTACTTCTGCCGAGAGCGGCAATCCAGTCCAGCTCGCGCGGGCTGGCGGTGGCAAGCAGGGCGAAAGGCGGTGCAATGGCCTGAACCGCGTCCATGAACCCTCCGGGGAAAGCGTTCGTTGGGGCTCCAGCGTCGTCCGCGCGACGTGGTCCGGGCGTGAATGGATGTGAAAAGGGTGCATCCGGGCCTTGTGCCTGCCCGCACCCAGTGCCATATCGTGTGCAATGACCCGTTGTCTGGAGATGCCTGTGACCCCCGCCAATCCGCTGCTCGACTTCTCGGGCCTGCCGCGCTTCGATGCCATCCAGCCCGCGCACATCGCCCCGGCGATTGATGCCCTGCTGGAGCAGGCCGAGGCGGCGGTAAAGCAGGCCGAAACGGTCAGCCCGGTCACCTGGGAAACGTTCGTGGTGCCGCTGGACGATGCCACCGAACGGCTGTGGCGGGCCTGGGGCCAGGTGGGCCACCTGCAGGGCGTGGTGAATACGCCGGAGCTGCGTGAAGCCTATAACGCCAATCTGCCCAAGGTGACCCGCTTCGGCAGCGCGCTGGGCCAGAACCTGAAGTTGTTCGAGCAGTACCGCGTACTGGCCGCCAGTGCCGAAGCCGCTGATTTCGATACAGCCCAGCGCAAGGTACTGGACAACGCGCTGCGCGACTTCCGTCTGGGCGGTGCCGAGCTGGATGACGCCGGCAAGGCGCGTTACAGCGCCATCCGCGAGGAACTGTCGGCGTTGTCGGCGAAGTTCTCGCAGAATGTGCTGGATGCCACCGATGCGTGGTCGCTGATCGTCGAAGACGCCGCTGAGCTGGCGGGCCTGCCGGAGGACGTGGTGGCCGCGGCCCGTGCGGGTGCGGAAAAGGACGGCAAGGCCGGGTGGAAGCTTACCCTGCAGATGCCGTGCTACCTGCCGGTGCAGACCTATGCGTCGCACCGGCCGCTGCGTGAGGCACTGTATCGCGGCAATGCACTGCGTGCTTCCGAGTTCGGCGATGCCGCGCTGGACAACAGCGGCAACATCGACCGCGTGCTGGCGCTGCGCGCCGAGCTGGCTGCGCTGCTGGGCTTTGCCAACTACGCCGAATACTCCGTTGCCACCAAGATGGCCGACGACGCGGCCCAGGTGCTGGCCTTCCTGCGGGATCTGGCCGCGCGCGCCAAGCCCTACGCGCAGCGCGACCGCGCGGAACTGGAAGCCTTCGCCCGCGAAGAACTGGGCCTGGAAACGCTGGAAGCCTGGGATCTTGCCTATGCCAGCGAAAAGCTGAAGCAGGCCCGTTACAGCTATTCCGCGCAGGAAGTGAAGCAGTACTTCACCGAGCCCAAGGTGCTGGAGGGGCTGTTCAGCGTCATCCGCGGTCTGTACGGGCTGGAGGTCCAGGCGGACGTGGCACCGGTGTGGCATCCGGACGTGCGCTTCTACCGCGTGGTCGACGCGCAGGGCGGGCTGGTGGGGCAGTTCTATCTGGACCTGTATGCACGCGAAGGCAAGCGTGGTGGGGCCTGGATGGATGACTGCCGCAACCGCCGCGACACCGCGCACGGCGTGCAGACCCCGCTGGTGTATCTGGTCTGCAACTTCGGGCGTGGCGCCGACGGCAAGCCGGCCACTTTCAGCCATGATGAAGTGACCACCCTGTTCCATGAAATGGGCCATGGCCTGCACCAGCTGCTGACCCGCGTGGGCGAGTTGGGCGTGGCCGGGATCAATGGCGTGGAATGGGATGCGGTCGAGCTGCCCAGCCAGTTCATGGAGAATTTCTGCTGGGAGTGGGACCGCGTACAGGCGATGACCGCGCACGTGGACAGCGGCGAACCGCTGCCGCGCGCGCTGTTTGACCGCATGCTGGCGGCGCGCAATTTCCAGAGCGGCATGTTCACCGTGCGCCAGCTGGAGTTCGCATTGTTCGACATGCAGCTGCACAGCGAGTATGCGCCCGCGCAGGACAGCGTGCTGCAGCTGCTGGAGCGCGTGCGTGATGAGGTGGCCGTGAATCGCCCGCCGGCGTGGAATCGCTTCCCGCATCAGTTCAGCCATATCTTTGCAGGCGGCTATGCGGCCGGGTACTACAGCTACAAGTGGGCCGAGGTGCTGAGCGCCGATGCCTATGCCGCGTTCGAGGAAGCGCCCGGCAAGGTGGCAGAAACCGGCAGGCGCTTCCGCGATGAGGTGCTGTCGCGCGGTGGCAGTCGTAGTGCGGCGGAGAACTTCGCCGCGTTCCGTGGGCGTGCGCCGAGCGTGGATGCGCTGCTGCGCCATAACGGGATGGCGGGGTGACGTCTTGCGGTACCGACCAACGGTCGATACCCGGTTGGATCATTCGGCGTAGATCATCGTGCGGCTCATGCCGCCATCCACGATATGGTCCTGGCCGGTGATGAATCCGGCCAGATCCGACAGCAGAAACACCGCCAAGGCGCCGATATCCTCCGGCTGCCCGACCCGTCCCACTGCATGCTGCGCATGATCCCGCCGCGACAGCTTCGGCGTGCGCCGGCGCGGCGGTGCCTGCCACGCATCGGTGGTGATCCAGCCGGGGCTGATGCTGTTCACGCGTACGGTCGGCCCGGCACTGATCGCCAGCGCATGCGTGAACGCCACCAGCCCGCCCTTGGCGGCCGCATAGGCTTCACTGTTCGCCTCGGACTGCCATGCGCGGGTCGAGGCGATGTTGATGATCGAACCGCCCTGCGCGTTCAAGGCGGGCAGGGCGTGCTTGCTGCACAGGAACGCCCCGTGCAGGCTGGACAGGCGACGCTGCCATTCGGCCATGCTCATCCCGGCCAGTGGCGCGCCATGCGCGCTGGCGATGCCGGCATTGTTGACCAGGCCGTCAATGCGACCGAAGCGCTTGAGCGTGGCTTTCACCAGCGCCTGCACGCTGCGTTCGCTGGCCACGTCCGCGCGCTGGAATGCAGCGCGTTCGGGCAGGTTCCATTCCTTGAGGCAGGCCTTTCCGGCATCAGCATCGAGGTCGGCGATCATCACGCTGCCGCCCGCACCAAGCACGGCCTGAGCAATGCCACGGCCCACGCCCTGGGCACCGCCGGTGACCACCACCACGCGGTCGCGCAGCGGTTGTGCGGGCCAGTCGGCAACGGGCGGGGTCAGTGGCATGGCGGGGTGTCCTTGCGACCCAGCAGACGCGTCCAGCCCTCCACGCCCAGCTTGTCGAGCGTGGCGATGTTGCGTTCCACGATCACATCCGGGTCCGGGAAGGCGGCCACCGCACGTTCGACGCTGTCTTCGCGCAGCAGGTGCAGGGTGGGGTAGGGCGCGCGGTTGGTGTAGTTGCTGACATCGTCCGGGGCCACGCCGGCGAACTGGTACTGCGGGTGGAAGCTGGCCACCTGCAGGATGCCCTGCAGGTCGAGGGCGTCAATCGCGGCGTCGGCGTTGTCCAGGAAGTCGTTGTAGTCCAGGAAGTCGGTCAGAACCTCCGGATGCACGATCAACGTGGTGTCGATCTGTTCGGCCGGGGTGTCACGCAGCAGCACCAGTTCTTCGGCCAGCTCTTCCAGCAGCGCTTCGGGCGTGGTGGCGTCGCTCAGCACGAAACGCACCTGTTCCTTCACGTACACCGCCTTGGCGAACGGACACAGGTTCAGGCCGATCACAATGTTCTCCAGCCACTTGCGGGTGTCTGCGATGGGATCAGCGTCGGTGGGGAAAGCGGAGTCGTTCATTGCGGGCCTGGTGGCTGGCGGGTGCTGGTTGCCGGGCAAGCCCGGCACTACGGATGTCGCGGTGCTGGCGTAGAGCCGGGCTTGCCCGGCTGAACCGCCGTTATGTAGGCATCAATCGCGGAAGTTGTCGAACTGCAGCGGAATCTCGAAGTTTTCCTTCTTCAGCAGCGCGATCGCATCCTGCAGATCATCGCGCTTCTTGCCGGTCACGCGCAGCTTGTCGCCGTTGATCTGGCTTTCCACCTTCAGCTTGGCTTCCTTCAGCTTGGCGGCGATCTTCTTGGCGATCTTCTGTTCGATGCCCTGCTTCACGGTGACGTCCTGGCGCGCGCCGCCCAGGTTGGTGAGGATTTCGCCGAACTCCAGGCAGCCGGCGTCGATCTTGCGGGCGGTCAGGCGCTGCCGCAGGATCACGGTCATCTGCTCCAGCTGGAATTCGCTGGGGGCGCTCTGCTTGATCACGCTGTCTTCCAGCACGAACTTGGCGTCCACGCCCTTGAAGTCGAAACGGGTGGACAGCTCGCGGTTGGCCTGGTCGACGGCATTGGTCAGCTCGTGGGTGTCGACTTCGGAAACGACGTCAAATGACGGCATGGGCATACTCCAGCAGAAGAAGCCGCCATTCTAACCGCCTGGGCATGGACGCCCCGCCAAGGCCGGCCATAATGGGCCATGAACACGCTCAAATCCCCGACCCGGGCCGTCGTCTGGATGCTGGCCGCGGTGGCCTGCTTTTCGCTGATGGACGCCGGCATGAAGCAGCTGTCCGGCAGTTACTCCACCCTGCAGGTCACTTTTCTGCGCGGGGCTGCGTCGCTGCCGTTCGTGCTGGTCTGGGTGCTGGCCACGGCCGGCCCGCGCTCGCTCATTCCGGTGCGCTGGGGCCTGCACCTGCTGCGCGGCCTGCTCGGCATGACCATGATTGGCTGCTTCGTGTTCGCCCTGCGCAGCCTGCCCCTGTCCACGGCCTACACCATCTACTTCGTGGCTCCGCTGCTGATCGCGGCGCTGTCGGTGCCGCTGCTGGGTGAAACGGTGGGGCCACGCCGCTGGGTGGCGATCGGCATCGGTCTGGTCGGAGTGCTGGTGGTGCTGCGCCCGGGCGTGGACGGATTCATTTCCGTGCCGGGGCTGATGGTGCTGCTGGCGGCCACCGCCTACGCCGTGGCCGCGATCACGGTCAGCATGCTGACCCGCACCGATACCCCGCAATCGATGGTGGTCTGGTTCCTGGCCCTGCTGGCGCTGGGGGCCGGGCTGTTGGCCATCCCGGACTGGCAGCCGCTGCAGTGGAGCCACGCGGGCCTGATCGCCGGCATGGGGCTGGCCGGCGCGGCCGGGCAGGTGGCGCTGACCCGGGCCTTCCAGCTGGGCGAAGCCTCGTTGATCGCGCCGCTGGAATACACCGGGCTGGTCTGGGTGATCGGCTGGGACGTGCTGTTCTGGGGCGTGCTGCCGGACGGCTATACCTGGCTGGGCGGGGCCATCATCGTTGCCTCCGGGTTGTACCTGCTGCACCGCGAGCGGATCCGGAAGGTGGCCGCCCCGGCCCCGCTGGACCACCCGTAGGCCCCGTCGGACGGGCAAAGACGTCAACTTATAAGCAAACGGAATATGATTCGTCAGTGCCGCGCGGGCCAGGGCCCTTCCGCGCTGGTAGGCTTCACGCCCCTTCCCATTGATGCCCGGTTGATCGCAACGTGATCGAGTTCCAGCGCCTGCACAAATCCTATGCCGTCGGCGGCCGCGCGATCG
Source organism: Stenotrophomonas sp. (assembly GCA_039592995.1). Lineage (GTDB taxonomy): Bacteria > Pseudomonadota > Gammaproteobacteria > Xanthomonadales > Xanthomonadaceae > Stenotrophomonas. The sequence goes on from JBCNQC010000040.1 coordinate 10,584, forward strand.
CCGCGCTGCAGCCGCTGGACCTGACCATCGAGGCCGGCGAGGTGTTCGGCATCATTGGCCATTCCGGGGCAGGCAAGTCGACCCTGATCCGGCTGATCAACCGCCTGGAAGAACCCAGTGGCGGCCGCCTGCTGATCAATGGCGAAGACGTCACCGCGCTGGACGCAGACGGGCTGCGCGCACTGCGCCGGCGCATCGGCATGATCTTCCAGCACTTCAACCTGCTGTCCTCGCGCACGGTGGCGGCCAACGTGGCTTTCCCCCTGGAGCTGGCCGGTACCCCGCGCGCGGAGATCGACGCGCGCGTGGCCGAACTGCTGCACACCGTGGGCCTGGAAGCGCATGCGAACAAGTTCCCGGCGCAGCTGAGCGGCGGCCAGAAGCAGCGTGTGGGCATCGCCCGTGCCTTGGCCACGCGCCCGCAGATCCTGCTGTGTGACGAGGCCACCAGTGCGCTGGACCCGCAGACCACCGCCTCGGTGCTGAACCTGCTGGGCCAGATCAACCGCGAGCTGGGCCTGACCATCGTGCTGATCACCCACGAGATGGACGTGATCCGCCGCGTCTGCGACCGCGTGGCGGTACTGGATGCGGGCGCGCTGGTGGAAACCGGTCCGGTCACCGAGGTGTTCCTGCACCCGCAGCATCCGACCACGCGCCGCTTCGTCAGCGAGTCCGAACACATCGACGAAGGCGTGCTGCACAAGGACTTCGAAGCCGTGGCCGGGCGCATCGTGCGCCTGACCTTCCTCGGCGGCGATACCTACGAACCACTGCTGGGGCGCATCGCGCGCGACACCGGCGTGGATTACAACATCCTGTCCGGGCGCATCGACCGCATCAAGGACACCCCGTACGGCCAGCTCACGGTGTCGCTGGTGGGTGGCGACGTGCAGGCTGCGCAGGCCGGTTTCGTGGCCGCGGGCGTTCACGTGGAGGAGCTGCGCCGATGAACCTTGTTGCTGCTGCCGACGGCTTCTTCCGTCATCTGGATGCCGCCAAGTGGGGCGATATCGGCCAGGCCACCATCGACACCCTGCTGATGCTCGGCGGTTCGCTGCCGTTGACCCTGTTGATCGGCCTGCCGCTGGGCGTGCTGCTGTTCCTCACCGGGTCACCCCAGCTGCACCGCAAGCCGGTGCTGTATGGCGCGCTGGCACTGGTGGTGAACCTGCTACGCTCGGTGCCCTTCATCATCCTGATGATCGTGCTGATTCCGATCACCCTGTGGATGATGGGCACCTCGCTGGGCGTGCGCGGCGCGATCGTACCGCTGGTGATCGGTGCCGCGCCGTTCTATGCCCGACTGGTGGAAACCGCACTGCGTGAAGTGGATCGCGGCGTCATTGAAGCCAGCCAGGCAATGGGGGCCACCACCTGGCAACTGGTCACCCGGGTGCTGCTGCCCGAGGCCCGGCCGGGCCTGATCGCCGGTGCCACGGTGACCGTGATCGCCTTGATCGGCTTCACCGCCATGGGCGGTGCGATCGGCTCCGGCGGCCTGGGCGACCTGGCCTTCCGCGACGGCTACCAGCGCTCGCACACCGACGTGGCCCTGGTCACGGTGGTCCTGCTGCTGGTGCTGGTGCAGGTGCTGCAGATGCTGGGCGACTGGCTGGTGACGCGTTACACCCGCAAGTGATGCGAAGCATCACCCGGTAGCGCCGGCCGTTGGCCGGCCCATGGGGTGCCCGATGCGTTCATGAGGGCCGGCCAACGGCCGGCGCTACCGGACGCCTCAACGGACGTTCGGCACCTCAAAGCCCAGCCGGTCCACCTGCTCCTTGTGCTGCGGTACGCGCTTGAGCTTGTCGGTGTTGACCCCGTACTGGTCGCGCAGGCGGGTGGCCAGTTCCTTGTACAGCTCTTTGTCCATGTCCGGCTGGCGGGCAAAGATCCAGGCCATTTCGCGGCCGGGGTAGCCGAGCATCGCCCAGGAGTAGTCCGGCGCGACTTCCAGTACCCGGGTGTGGGTGGGCACTATCTTGTAGAACCAGGTCCGCCAGTTGTGGTTGCCGCTCTTTTCGTCCACCGAGGCGCGGACGGTCAGTTCCTGCAGCGGCTGCGAGAATCCGTCGCGATAGCGATAGGTTATCGACACCTTCTGGTCGCCGCGCAGCGTGTACTCGTTGACGCTGGCCACATGGCCGCGCTCGACCGGGTTCGGCACCCGCCCGATCACATACCAGGTACCCATGAAGCGCTGCAGGTCGATCGGCGCACCGGGCCCGGTTGTGGCGACCTCCGCCGGCGGCGTCGGCTTGGCATCGCCGAACGCGCAGGCGGACAACAACGACACCAGCGAGATCAGCAGGACAGCGCGAAGCGGGCGGTTCGAGGACATGCGGTGGCGAGCTCCAGAGGCGTGCAGAGGCATGGTGGGTAAGACGGCGAAGAACGTCAATGGCGTTCGTTGCATCAATGTGGCCGATTGCGCAGAAAGGTCGCAGTCTGTGAGATCGGGGCGGGGCAAGGTGATGCATCACTTTCGCACGGAGCCGTGTCATGTCCCTGTCTTCTTCGCGTCGTTCCCCGCGTTCACCTGCTACCCAGCGTCATCTGGACACACCGCACCCCCAGGTCCTGCGGGCGGTCCAGCAGGTCGCGCTGGCCGGGCTGGCGCTGGTGCTGGTGTGGCCGGCCGCGCGGGGCTTCAGCCAGTGGCTGGGTTGGCTGCCGATGTGGCTGGTCGGCATGCCGCTTCTGGCTTGGTGGGCCTTGTACCGGTTCCGCCTGCCGGCCGCGCTGCTGGCCCGGCAGAGCACGCGCCGCCGTGGCCCGCAGGCCCGCCGTCGCAGCAGTGCGCGGGTGCGACGGGTCCGCCCTGACCTTCGACAGGGGGGAGCCGGGCAGGCGGTGTGATAGCGTCGGGAGGATATGACCGCCTGGAGCCGCAATGTCCCGATTCGCTTCCGCCTGCCTGGTGGCAGGTCTGATGTCCGCTGGTGCGGCAGGAGCCGCCATGGCCGCTGAATCCCCCGCTGACCCGTATGCCTGGCTGGAAGACGTCACCGGCGAGAAGTCACTGGACTGGGTAAAGCAGCAGAACGCCAAGTCCGAAGGCCGGCTGGCCCAGACCCCGGCGTTCAAGCAGATGGAAGCCAGCATCCGCGAGGTGCTCGATTCCGACGCCAAGATTCCGGGCGTGCAGAAGATCGGCGACTACTACTACAACTTCTGGAAAGACAAACAGCATGAGCGCGGCCTGTGGCGGCGCACCACGCTGGACGAATACCGCAAGCCGGCTCCGAAGTGGGAAACCGTGCTGGACCTCGATGCACTGAACAAAGCCGAGAACGAAAACTGGGTGTGGCACGGGGCCGAGTGCCTGCGTCCGGACTACAGCCGCTGCCTGATCGCGCTGTCGCGCGGCGGAGCCGACGCCGACGTCACCCGTGAGTTCGACCTGACCAGCAAGAGCTGGATCAAGGACGGCTTCTTCCGCCCCGAATCCAAGGGCGGTCTGGGCTGGATCGATCGCGACACGGTGTTTGTCTACACCGACTTCGGCGACGGCAGCATGACCACCTCCGGCTACCCGCGCATCGCCAAGCTGTGGAAGCGCGGCACGCCGATGAGCAGCGCCAGCGTGGTGTACGAAGGCAAGGCCGATGACATGTACATCGCCGCGCTGCATGACGATACCCCCGGCTTTGAGCGCAACCTGGTCAGCCGCACCCTGGCGTTCTACAACAACGAACTCTACCTGCGTGGCGACGACGGCAAGCTCACCAGGATCGACGCGCCGAACTCGGCGGAAAAGGGCCTGCGCAAGCAGTGGCTCACCCTGGAGCTGCGCGAGCCGTGGACCGTGGGGGGCAAGACCTACACCGCCGGTTCGCTGCTGATCACCAGGCTGGACGACTTCGTCGCCGGCAAGCGCGACTTCGAGGTCCTGTTTGCCCCGACCGACACCACCTCGCTGGCCGGTTCGAGCTGGACGAAGAACCACCTGGTGCTGAACGTGCTGGAGGACGTCAAGAGCCGCCTGCAGGTGCTCACCCCCACCGCCACCGGCTGGGAGAAGAGCGACTTCGTCGGTGCGCCGTCGTTTGGCACCGTGGCCGTGAGTGCGGTGGACGCCGACGAAAGCGATGCGGTGTGGATGACCGTCACCGACTACCTGACCCCGACCACGCTGGCGCTGGCCGAAATCGGCAAGCAGCCGGAAGTGCTCAAGACCATGCCGGCGTTCTTCGATGCCGAGGGCAAGGTGATCGAACAGCACTTCGCCACCAGCAAGGACGGCACCCGCGTGCCGTACTTCGTGGTACATGCCAAGGACATGAAGCGGGACGGCTCCAACCCGACCCTGTTGTACGGCTACGGCGGCTTTGAGATCTCGCTGACCCCGTCGTACTCCGGTGGCATGGGCCGGGCCTGGCTGGAGAAGGGCGGTGTGTACGTGGTCGCCAACATCCGCGGCGGCGGCGAGTACGGTCCGCGCTGGCACCAGGCTGCGCTGAAGCAGAACCGCCACAAGGCCTACGAAGACATGGCCGCGGTCGCCCGTGACCTGGTCACCCGCAAGATCACCTCGCCGAAGCATCTGGGCGTGCAGGGTGGCAGCAACGGTGGCCTGCTCACCGGCAACATGCTCACCCAGTACCCGGAACTGTTCGGTGCGGTGGTGATCCAGGTACCGCTGCTGGACATGAAGCGCTACAGCCACCTGCTGGCCGGTGCCTCGTGGATGGCCGAGTACGGGAACCCGGACACGGCGGATTGGTCCTACATCCAGACCTTCTCGCCTTACCACCTGTTCGACCCGAAGAAGTCGTACCCGCCGGTGCTGTTCACCACCTCGACCCGCGATGACCGCGTCCACCCGGGCCACGCCCGCAAGATGGCGGCGAAGATGATCGAGGCCAACAAGGACGTGACCTACTACGAGAACATCGAGGGGGGGCACGGTGGCGCAGCCAACAATGCGCAGGCCGCGCACATGTCGGCGCTGGCGTACAGCTTCCTGTGGGAGCGTCTGAAATAAACCCGCGTGCCAACCAACGGTTGGCACCTACCGGCGGGTAGCCACCGAGCGTTGGTCGGTGGACATCTCCGGGTGGTGGGGCGTTACGTTGGCTCCACCCCATTTTGAACGCCGCGCAGCGATGCGCGGCGTTTTTTTACGTTAACCCCAACGCTCCAGCCCGCTTCGAATACGCGCCACCGCTTCCTGCAATCGCGGAATCTCCTGCGTATACGCCAACCGCACATGCTGGTTTGCGCGGTAATGCCCGAAGTCCAGCCCCGGCGTAAACGCCACATGCTCGGTTTCCAGGAAATGCGCGCAGAACGCCTGTGCGTCGTCGGTGAACGCACTCACATCGCAGTACAGATAGAACGCACCCTGCGGCTCCACCTCGATCCGGAAGCCCAGCTCCCGCAACGCGGGCAGCAGGTAATCGCGCCGCGCCTGGAACGCCTGCCGGCGCTGCTCGAAGATCACCATCGTGTCCGGCTCGAAGCAGGCAAGGGCCGCGTGCTGGGCAATGCTGGACGCGCTGATATACAGATTCTGCGCCAGCTTCTCCAGCTCCGGCACGGCCTGCGGCGGAGCCACCAGCCAGCCCAGCCGCCAGCCGGTCATGCCGAAATACTTGGAGAAGCTGTTCAACACGAACGCGTCGTCGTCCACCTGCAGCACGCTGGGAGCATCCATGCCGTAGGTGAGTCCGTGGTAGATCTCATCCACCACCAGATGGCCCCCACGCGCCTTCAACGCCTGCGAAAGCCCGACCAGCTGCGCGGCATCGAGCACGGTGCCGGTCGGGTTGGCCGGTGATGCCACCAAAGCGCCGACGCTGGCCGCATTCCAGTGCGTTTCGACCAGCTCGGGCGTCAGTTGATACGCGGTCTGAGGGCCCACCGGCACCAGTTGCGCAGCGCCTTCCACCAGACGCAGGAAGTGCCGGTTGCACGGGTAGCCCGGGTCGGCCAGCAGCCAGTGCCGGTCGGGGTCCACCAGCAGGCTGCTGGCCAGCAGCAGTGCGCCTGAGCCGCCGGGCGTGACCAGCACGCGTTCCGGGTCCAGGTCCACGTTGTAGCGCCGCCCGTAGAAGCCCGCAATGGCGGCGCGCAGCGCGGGCAGGCCGCGCGCGGTGGTGTAGCGGGTGTGTCCGGCCGCCAGTGCCGCCTGGCCGGCACGCACGATAGGGTCAGCGGTGGTGAAGTCAGGCTCCCCGATTTCCAGGTGGATCACATCGTGGCCGGCCTGCTCCAGCTGCTGCGCGCGCGCCAGCAGGGACATGACGTGGAACGGGGCGATGTCGCGGCTGCGTCGGCTGTAGCCTGCCGGGGGCGAAGAGGTGCTCATGGCCTTGATGATAGGCGCATGCAGTCGGTCACGGCTTGCCCGACGCTGTCCGCGCCAGCACACTCGGGGGACAGGGATGCCATTGCAATCGCCCGAAAGGACCCAATCTCGTGAAACCTGCCCTCTGCTTACTGGTAGCCAGTCTGATGACCTCCACCGTGAACGCCGCCACCGTGCTGACCCCGCCTGACGCCGAAAAGCGCCCGCACACGGTGAAGGCTCCGTTCGGTGCGACCCGTAGCGATGACTATTACTGGCTGCGCGACGACAAACGCGAAGATCCGGCCATGCTGGCTTATCTGAATGCGGAGAATGCCTATACCGACCAGATAATGGCTCCGCTCAAGCCGCTGGAAGACACGCTGTACAAGGAAATCGTCGCCCGCATCAAGCAGGACGATTCCAGCGTGCCCGCGCGCGACCGCGGCTACTGGTACTACACGCGTTTCGAGACCGGCAAGGACTACCCCATCCAGGCGCGCCGCAAGGGCAGCATGGACGCACCGGAAGAGATCCTGCTCGACATCAACCAGATGGCCGCGGGCAAGAACTACTTCAATGTCGGCGATGCCGAAGTCAGCCAGGACAACCACCTGTTGGCCTGGGCCGAAGACGACGTCGGTCGCCGCCAGTACGTGATCCGCTTCAAGGACCTGCGTACCGGTGAGGTACTGCCGGACCGGATCGGGAATGTGTCCCCCAACGTGGTCTGGGCCGATGACAACCGCACCTTGTTCTATGTGGAGAACGACCCGGAGACCCTGCTCACCGTGCGGGTGAAGAAGCATGTGCTGGGTACCCCGACCAGCAGCGACGTGCTGGTGTACGAAGAGAAGGACGACAGCTTCTACATGGGCATCGGCCGCACCCGCGACGACCGCTTCCTGACCATCGAACTGGACAGCACGGTGAGCTCGGAAACCCGCTTCGCCCCGGCCGCCGATCCGCAGACCTTCAAGGTGCTGGCACCACGCGCGCGCGACGTGGAATACAGCGCCGATCATTTCGGCGGCCGCTGGGTGATCCGCACCAATGATGCCGGCGCGAAGAACTTCAAGGTCGTCACCGCGCCGACCGACAGCACGGCGCGCAGCCAGTGGACCGACTGGGTCGCGCATGACGATGCCGTGCTGGTGGAGGGCTTCGAGCTGTTCGATACCTTCAGTGCGATTGCCGAACGCTCCAATGGCCTGGAGCGGATCAAGCTGCTGTTCGCCGACGGTCGCCAGGAATACGTGAAGGCCGACGAGCCGGCGTACTCCATGGGCATTGCCGCCAATCCGGAACCGGACAGCGTGTGGCTGCGTTACGCCTACGATTCGATGACCACGCCCACCACCACCTATGAACTCAACACCGCCACCGGCGAGCGTCGCCAGCTCAAGCAGCAGCCGGTGCTGGGCTACGACCCGTCGCAGTACACCACCGAGCGGGTGTGGGTGACCGCACGCGACGGCGCGAAGGTGCCGGTGTCGCTGGTCTACCGGAATGGCTTCAGGAAGGACGGCACCGCCGCGCTGTACCAGTACGCCTACGGCAGCTACGGCATGTCGATGGACCCGGGCTTCAGTTCCAGCGTGGTCAGCCTTCTCGATCGCGGTGTGGTGTATGCCATCGCGCACATCCGCGGTGGCGAGGAAATGGGCCGCGCGTGGTACGAGAACGGCAAGCTGCTGCACAAGCAGAACACCTTCAACGACTTCGTCGATGTCACCCGTGAACTGGTCCGCCAGGGGTATGCGGCCAAGGATCGCATTGCCGCTTCCGGCGGCAGCGCCGGCGGCCTGCTGATGGGCGCGGTGGCCAACCAGGCCGCGCAGGACTACCGGGTGATGGTGGCGCAGGTGCCGTTCGTGGACGTGGTCACCACCATGCTCGACGCCAGCATCCCGCTCACCACCAACGAGTACGACGAGTGGGGCAACCCGGAGCAGCGCGAGTACTACGACTACATGCTGAAGTACTCGCCGTACGACAACGTCAGCCGCCAGGCCTATCCGGCGATGTTCGTCGGCACCGGGCTGTGGGACTCGCAGGTGCAGTACTGGGAGCCCGCCAAGTGGGTGGCCAGGCTGCGTGACGACAACACGGGCAGCCACCCGATCGTGTTCCGCACCAACATGGAGGCGGGGCACGGCGGGAAGTCCGGACGCTTCCAGCGCTATCACGAGCTGGCCGAGTCGTATGCCTTCGTGCTGGACCAGCTGGGCGTGAGCGGGGTTGCCGCCGACTGACCCAGGCGATGGGGGGCCTCCTCCGCCCTCCGGGAATCCGCTCCACGTTAGTGCCGGCCGCTGGCCGGCAGCCAAGCGGTCTTCGGGCGTGTGCGTCGTTGCCGGCCAGCGGCCGGCACTACCCGAGCCCGCGACGTATCGCGTCCGGGGAGTGCCCGCGTCTCGCGTTCATGCAATCGGCACACCGGTTTGGCGGCCCCTCGCTATACTCGGGGGCATGAGCATCCCCCATCGCAGAATCGCCCTGATCCCGCTGGCAGCACTTGCGCTGCTGTCCCTTTCCGCCTGTGGCAACAAAGGCCCGCTGGTCATGCCGCAGAAGCCGGTGCCGGTGGAAGAGCAGATGGTCGATCCGACCGAAGAAGCCGTGCCGGCTGACACCGACGCCACCCAGGATCCGCCGGTCGTACCTGACCCGGTCAAGCCGCAGCTGGATGACGATGACGGTAATGAGTAAGTCCGCTTCCGCCGCCCTGCGCTTCACCAAGATGCACGGTGCGGGCAACGATTTCGTGGTCCTCGACCTGCGCGACGGTACCCCCGCACCGACCCCGGCGCTGGCTTCCCAGCTGGCCAACCGCCACACCGGCGTTGGCTGCGACCAGATCCTCACCATCGAGCCGCCGCGTGAGGCGGGTTCGGTGGCGGCCTACCGCATCTGGAATTCGGACGGTTCGCAGTCCGAACAGTGCGGCAATGGCGCGCGCTGCGTAGCCGCGTGGCTGGTCCGCGATGGCGCTGCACAAGGCAGCACCTTCAACATCGACAGCCCGCTGTCCACCCATGCCATCGAGCGCATCGGCGATGACCAGTACGCGGTGGCGATGGGCGTGCCGCGCTTTGAGCCGGCCCAGGTGCCGCTGCTGGGCTTCGCCCGTGCACGCGAGGAATACCTGCTGCCGCTGCAGGGCGACCAGGTGCGTTTCGGCGCGGTGTCCATGGGCAACCCCCATGCCGTGGTCGAGGTCGGTCTGGTCGATGCCGCTCCGGTGGAGCGGCTCGGGCCGCTGCTGCAGCAGCACGCCAGCTTCCCGCAGTCGGTCAACGTGGGCTTCGTGCAGGTGCTGGACCCGCAGCATGCACGTCTGCGCGTATACGAACGTGGCGTTGGCGAGACCCTGGCCTGCGGTAGTGGTGCCTGCGCCGCAGCGGTGGTGATGATGCAGCGCGGCCGTCTGCAGCGCGACGCGGTGATGTCGCTGCCGGGTGGTGACCTGCGCCTGCGCTGGCCGGCCGATGACGCCCCGGTGGTGATGTCCGGCCCGGCTGCATTTGTCTTTGAAGGGGAGTGGATCGCATGAGTGACACCGCCGAGAAGATCGGTGCGCATGAAGTGGCCTCCTGGCTGCGCCGGCACCCGACCTTCCTCAAGCAGTTTCCGGACCTGGCCCTGACCCTGGTGGTGCCGCGCGATGACGGCCCCACCGCGTCGCTGGCCAGTTACCAGCTGGAAGTGCTGCGCGACAAGAACCGCGAGCTGGCGCGGCGTCTGGCGGATCTGGCCAGCAACGCACAGGTCAATGAGCGGCTGGCGGTGCGCACCCATCAGCTGACTCTGGCCCTGATGAGGCAGCAGACGGCCGCTGACACCCTGCGCGCCATGGCGGCGTCGCTGGAAGAAGATTTCGCTGGCGACCTGGTGCGACTGGTGGTGCTGCGCCCGGTCGAGGGGCTGGAGCAGGCTCCGTGGCTGCAGGTGCTGCCGGAAGACAGCCCGAAGCTGTCAGCCTTCCGCGACTGCCTCAAGGACGGTGAGCCGATCTGCGGCCGCCTGCATCCGGAGAAAAGCGCGGTGCTGTATGGCGAACGCGTGGACGAAGTGCAGTCCAGCGCGCTGCTGCCGCTGCCGGGCATCGGCCTGATCGCGGTCGGCAGTCACGACGGCAATCGCTTCTATCCCGGCATGGGCACGCTGTTCCTGCGCATGATGGGCGAGGCGTTGGCGGTGGCGTTGTCGCGCTTCGACCAAGCCTGATCGTCGCGGGGCTGCAGCAGTCATGAGCGCGGTGCAGGAGTTCCTGGGGCATCTGCAGGTGGAGCGTCGTGCCTCGGCGCACACGCTGGATGCCTACCGCCGTGACCTGGAGTCCCTGAGCGGGTGGGCGGACGCGCAGGGTTCACAGCCCGAAGGCCTGGACGCTGAGCATCTGCGCCAGTTCATTGCGGCTGAACATCGACGCGGGCTGGCACCGAAGTCGCTGCAGCGACGGCTGTCGGCCTGCCGCAGCTTCTATGCCTGGCTGCTGAAGCACCACCGTATCGAGGTCAGCCCGGCGGCCACGCTGAAAGCCCCCAAAGCGCCGCGCAAGCTGCCGCAGGTACTCGATGCGGACGAAGCGGTGCAGCTGGTGGAACTGCCCACCGATGCGCCATTGGGGCTGCGCGACCGCGCGCTGCTGGAACTGTTCTATTCCTCCGGGCTGCGTCTGAGTGAATTGTGCGCGCTGGTATGGCGCGACCTGGATTTCCCCACCGGTCTGGTCAACGTGCTTGGCAAGGGCAATCGCCAGCGCCGCGTGCCGTTCGGCCGTCACGCGCGTGAAGCCCTGCAGGGCTGGCGTGCCGAGAGCGGGGCGGGCGAGGCGCAGCCCGTGTTCCCGGGGCGCAAGGGCGGTCCGATCACCCAGCGTGCGGTACAGATCCGCATCCGCCAGCTGGCACAGCGCCAGGGCCTGTTCAAACATGTGCATCCGCACATGCTGCGGCACAGTTTCGCCAGCCACATCCTGGAATCGTCCGGCGACCTGCGCGGGGTGCAGGAACTGCTGGGGCATGCCGACATTGCCACCACCCAGATCTACACCCACCTGGATTTCCAGCACCTGGCCAAGGTGTACGACGCCGCACATCCCCGCGCCAAGCGGCGCAGCAGCGGCAACGAAAGCTGAACCAACCGCTTGAAGCGTCCGGCAACGACCCCACCTCAGTCTCTGTCACCCCGGAGGCTCCATGGACCCCAGTCAGAACCCCACCGTATTCCACGCCACCACCATCGTCTGCGTCCGTCGCGGCGAGCACGTGGCCATTGCCGGCGACGGCCAGGTCACGCTGGGCCACACCGTGATGAAGGGCAACGCGCGCAAGGTGCGCCGCCTTGGCCGTGACGGCCAGGTGCTGGCCGGTTTTGCCGGTGCCGCCGCCGATGCCTTCACTCTGTTCGAGCTGTTCGAAGCCAAGCTGGAGAAGCATGGCCAGCTGACCCGTGCGGCAGTGGAGCTGGCCAAGGACTGGCGCACCGAGCGCCGCCTGGGCAAGCTTGAAGCGCTGCTGGCGGTAGCCGACAAGGAAACCTCGTTGATCATCAGCGGCACCGGCGATGTGATCGAGCCGGAAGACGGCATCATCGCAATTGGTTCCGGCGGTTCGTACGCACTGTCGGCGGCCCGCGCGCTGATGGCGCATACCGAACTGGACGCGCGCACGATTGCCAGCGAGGCGATCAACATCGCGGGCGACATCTGCATCTACACCAATCGCAACGTTGTCGTTGAGGAGTTGTAACGCTCCGCGTTACAGCCACGCTGGTTCAGCCACGCAGGGCGTGGCTCTACGCCGCATCCCCCACATTCCCTGTGAGCGCATCCATGCCGCACAAGATTGAAATCTCTTCCGCCACCATGACCCCGCGCGAAATCGTGCAGGAACTTGATCGTCACATCGTCGGCCAGCACGACGCCAAGCGCGCGGTGGCGATCGCGCTGCGTAACCGCTGGCGGCGCATGCAGTTGCCGGACGCGCTGCGCAATGAAGTGATGCCGAAGAACATCCTGATGATCGGTCCCACCGGCGTCGGCAAGACCGAAATCGCGCGCCGTCTGGCTACGCTGGCCAATGCGCCGTTCGTGAAGGTCGAAGCCACCCGCTTCACCGAAGTGGGCTACGTGGGCAAGGACGTGGAGCAGATCATCCGCGATCTGGCCGACACCGCGGTCAAGCTGTACCGCGAGCAGGCCAAGGTGCGCGTGCGTACCCAGGCCGAGGAGCGCGCCGAAGACCGCATCCTGGACGCGCTGCTGCCGCGCCGCAGCGGCGGCATCGGCTTCGACCCGGAAGCAGCTCGCAACGAGCCCTCTTCGCAGGACAACGAAACCCGCATCAAGTTCCGTCGCATGTTGCGCAATGGCGAACTGGATGAGCGCGAGATCGAACTGGATCTGTCCGCCAACGTCAGCATGGACATCATGACCCCGCCGGGCATGGAGGAAATGGGGCAGCAGCTGCGCCAGATGTTCTCCAACCTGGGCGGTGGCAAGGCGCAGAAGCGTACGCTGACGATCAAGGCCGCGCGCCCGCTGCTGTTGGAAGAGGAAGCCGGAAAGCTGGTCAACGAAGACGACATTCGTACTGCCGCCATTGAAGCGTGCGAACAGCACGGCATTGTGTTCATCGACGAGATCGACAAGGTCGCCAAGCGCGGTGACAACGTCGGTGGTGGCGATGTGTCGCGCGAAGGCGTGCAGCGCGATCTGCTGCCGCTGGTGGAAGGCTCGAACGTGTCGACCAAGTACGGCACGATCAAGACCGACCACATCCTGTTCATTGCCTCGGGTGCGTTCCACCTTGCCAAGCCCAGCGATCTGATTCCGGAGCTGCAGGGTCGCTTCCCGATCCGGGTTGAGCTGGGTGCACTGAGCAAGCAGGATTTCGTCCGTATCCTGACCGAGCCGAAGGCTGCGCTGACCAAGCAGTACGAAGCACTGCTGCAGACCGAAGGCGTGTCGGTGAACTTCACTGCCGATGCAGTCGATCGTCTGGCCGAGATCGCCTTCCAGGTCAACGAGCGCCAGGAAAACATCGGTGCCCGCCGCCTGCACACTGTGTTGGAGCGCCTGCTGGATTCGCTGAGCTACGAAGCACCTGATCGCGGCGGCGAAACCATCGCCATCGATGCCGCCTACGTGGACAAGCACCTCGGCGAACTGGTCGAGGACCCGGACCTGAGCCGGTACATCCTGTAACCGACGGTTGCAATTGCGTGTTCTGCGTGGAGCCGGGCTATGCCCGGCTTCATGCATTTTGGCGAACAGCCCTCGGATGACGGTCTACGTGTTTGGGGCCGGCGGGTGGGGGGTACGGGACACGCCTTAAATCTCCCGTTAGGCTCGGGCGGCACATCCATGTGCCTTCACGGTCCCGTACCCCCCACCCGCCGGCCCCTCGATACATGGTCGGTGGCCATGGGAAATGCCAC
>JBCNQC010000041.1:0-22702 GCA_039592995.1 Stenotrophomonas sp.
GACAGGATGTCGAGGTAGTCCTGTTCGGCTTTGCGGTAGTAATCCTCGCTCTTCCAGAGCGTGTCGTCACCGTCGAAGCCGACCAGGCCGATGTGGCCGGTGGGCGTGGGTTGTGAGGTCATCATGAAGGAAGGATACCGGCTCTGCCGGGATATGCGACACCGTAGAGCCGGGCTTGCCCGGCTGGGCGACCGACCCGAAAAAGGAAGGGCGGCCGAAGCCGCCCTTCCCCCCTCACTGCCTTTCACCGTTGTCCAGCGGTGTTGGGCCCTTCTGCGCTTGGTGTTGCCTGGATTTCCGGCCGGGGCCGGAATTATTGGTGAAGCAGCCGGGCAAGCCCGGCTCTACGGTTCGGGTGCGTCCGATGCCATGGGTGCACGCGGTGTTTCATCAGCGGCCCGGGGCGTTGCCGCCGTTGGCGGCTCCGGTCTGCTGGGCGGCGACGTAGGCCTTGTATTCATCCGGGGTGAGCTCGCCGTCCTTGTTGGTGTCGGCCTGGTCGAAGACCTGGGCGAGGCCGGCGTTGACCTGGGCTTCGGACTTGCTGATGGTGCCGTTGCCGTCGGTATCGACGCTGGCCCAGGTCTGACCGCCACCGCTGGCCTGTGCCGAAGCCTGTGCGGCTGCACCGGATGCGGCGTCGGCGGCCTGGCCGGCGGCACCGGCGGCCTGCTGCGCCTGGGCGGCCTGCTGCTGGGCCTGCGCTGCACTCTGCTGCGCGGTCTGTGCCATTGCCGGAACGGCCATCACACTGCCGGCGGCGATCAACAGGGCGATCAGGGGCTTGCGGTTGCGATTCGTCATTGGGGTGGTCTCCGTCAAAGGGGTATTGCACGGGTCGTTGTTTCCGTACGGCCCCTACCCTGCCACCGCGTTTGTGAATCGATCTTGGGCTGCAACCGACGTGCGAACGCGGTCTTAACCACTTACGCAGATGCGTGCATTACCGGCTCGGTTACGCGCAGGTGACAGGTCGGTAATGTGCGCATTCAGCGCGCTGGCGTTTAACGCGCGCCGAACGAAAAATCAGTTCGACGTCTCAGTTTTTTCGCCTGACCGGGAACTGAATATCACCCAGCCGAGTGCAACACCGGCGAGCGCGCCGGCCACTTCAATGACCACGCGCGAGCCCAGTTCGTTGGGATCGTGGATGGTGGCCAGGTACATGCGCGCGTAGAACGGCGACTCCAGTCGCACGATGCCCATGTAAAACAGCTTCCAGGCGTCGATGCCGGCGCTGATGATGACGGCGATGAAGCAGGCCCAGCCGATGGCATGACCCATCGTCCAGCCGGCCCAGCGGCACAGGCGGTGCCACAGGCCGTAGACCAGCAGACCAACGAGCAAAGCGATAAGGCCGGCTTCCAGGGTTCCCAGCAGTCCAAAGTGCAGCGGCAGATTCATTGCGTTCCGGGCGAATGGCGTCCACCGCCATTGTACGGGGCAGCGATCAGCGCACGGGGACGTCGTAGGCGGTTTTCGGGTCGGGCTCGGGGTCCAGGGTGTAATGCCACCATTCCAGCGGGTAGTTCTTGAAGCCCTGCGCCTGCATGGCGCGCAGCAGCCGCTGGCGGTTGTTGTACTGGTCGGGGGTGATCTGCGCGGTGTCGGTGTGGGCTTCGGGACCGAAGTAGTCGAAGTCGGTGCCCATATCCACAGCGGTGCAGCTACCGCTGCGGCAGTCCACCAGGCCCAGATCCACCGTGGCCCCGCGGCTGTGGCCGGAGGTTTCGGCGATGTAGCCGCCGAGCAGCTGCGGTTTGTCGATGCCCGGGTATTGGATGGTTTTGCGCGAGAGTTCGGTGGGGTCGTTGGCCCAGTCCACGAAAGCCTGCACGGACTGGGCCGGGCGGTAGCAGTCGAAAAGCTTCAGGCCCAGGCCTTCGCTGCGCAGGTCGGCTTCGACCTGGGCCAGTGCGCTGGCGGCGGGGGCCAGCAGCAGGCACTTGGGGGCGTCGTAGCCGGGCACGCGGCGACCAGTGAAGTTGTTGCTGCCGGCGTAACGCATGTCCAGCTGGATGTTCGGGGACAGCGTGGTGATGTCGACCAGCCCGGCCTGTTCGGCGGTGCGGACGAGGGCGATCTGGACCGGTTGGGCGTGGGCGGCGGTGGTCAGGGCGGCGAGGGTCAGCGCGAGCGCCGTCACGACCAACGGTCGTGATCTACCGGGGGCAACTGCCTGTGCGGGTGAAATGCAGGTCCTGATAGTCATAGCTGAAGTCGATATCCGGGTCGATGGCGCGCAGGCTCAGGGTCTGCGGGGTGGCCCCCAGCCGGGCAAGACCCGGCTCTACGTGAGCGGGCGATACCTGCAGCCAGGGCTCGGCGTCCGTTTCGAGGGTATCCCACTGCACCAGCCAACGGGAATCGAGCTGCATCACGGTTCCGCGCAGGCGCGGGGATTTTTCGACGCTGAAGCGCAGTTTTCCGTTTTCCGGACAGAGGTGGGCGGCGCCCAGCCAGGGGTCGTGGTAGGTGCCTTGCCACGGGACGGTGGTGGGGGCCGGGGTGCGGGCGGAGGTGTTGGGGCGGGTTTGGGTGGTAGGGTTTTTGGATTGGAGTTCGGTTATGTATGGGGCGATGGTGGGCGGTTGGGAACAACCGTAGAGCCACGCCCTGCGTGGCTGCGCGGTGTCTGACGCGTCCGATGTTGTCGGCGCAGGCGGTGGGTTGGTCGAAGCCACGCAGGGCGTGGCTCTACGGAGTGTGGCCTGCATCAACACGGTTCTGGCGTTTTCGCCTTCACCTTTGATCAGGATGACGACGCCTGCCTTGCTGTCTGGCAGCAGCGCCAGCGAGGAATACGCACCACTCAACGTGCCGGTGTGGGCCACCTTGAACTGGCCGTCGAAGTCCGACAGCCGCCAGCCATAGCCATACGCGGAGAAATGCGCGTTGTCCCAGCGCCGTTGGCGTTCGCCGAGCGGCATGGGCATGTGCGCGGTCCACAGCTGGCGGCGCTGTTCGGCGTTGAGCCAATCAGGCACCCGCGACGGGTCCAGCAGCACGTGCATCCAGCGTGTCATGTCGCGCAGGCTGCAGCGCACGCCGCCGGCAGCGAGTGAGGTCTGGGCGGGGTCGGTCTGGCAGCCGGTCATGCCGAGGGGTGTGAACAGCTCTTCCTGCAGGAGTACGTCGATGGGTTTGCCGGCGGCGGCGGCGGCGACTTCGCCGGCGACGACGTACATCAGGTTGTCGTAGGCGTAGCCGCTGCGGAAGCTGGTCACGGGCTTGAGGTGGGCCAGGCCAGCAATGATGTCGGCGCGGGTGTAGGCGTTGGGCTCGGGCCACAGCATCAGGTCGCCTGCGCCGAGGCCGAGGCCGCTGTTGTGGATGAGCAGGTCGCGCACCTGCATGTGTTCGGTGACCCAGGGGTCATGCATGCGGAACTGCGGCAGGTGTTTGATGACCGGGTCGTTCCAGTGCAGGGTGCCGCGTTGGACCAGGCGGGCCAGGACGGCGGCGGTCATGGCTTTGGTGTTGGAGGCGATCTTGAAGCGGGTCTGGTCGGTGATGCCTTCACCGCGCGTGGCGGTGAAGGTGGTTTTGCCGTCTTCGATGACGGCCATGGCGATGCCTTCGACCGGGTAGTGCTGGACCGTCTGGTCCAGCAGTGGGGTGAAGGGGGAGGCAGACGCGATAAATGGAAGGACGGCCAACCCCCGGTAGCGCCGGCCGTTGGCCGGCACCAGGCGATGCCACCATCGCGCGATGATGGGTGTGCGAGGAGCCGGCCAACGGCCGGCGCTACCGGGAGCTGTCATTCATGTGGTCCGGTCAGAAATTCCACGTCGCCTGCAGCTGCGTATACCGCGGGGCCTGCCAGCGGGTGCCGGTGTTGAAGGTGCTCTCGCGGTACTGGCCCGGCTGGGCTTCGTAACGCTGGTGCACGTTGACCACGGTCTGGTTGTTGAACAGGTTGAACACCGACAGCCGCACGCTCAGGTCCACACCTTCCACCGGCAGACGCCAGGTGACGTTGGCTCCCATGGTCCAGGTCCACGGCAGGCGGCCGTAAGCACCGCGCGGGCTGTATTCGAACTGGCGCTGGGCGTAGGTGCCACTGCAGTTGGCCACGCACAGCCAACCGGTGCCGCCGCCGCTGCTTTCGCTGCTGGTGCTGCCGCCGGCGGTGCTGTCGTTCGGCCACATCACGCCGAACGCGGTCACCGGACCACCGGACTGCACCTGCAAGGTGGTGCCGAAGCTCCACTGCTCGCTCAGTGCATAGGCAGCGCGGAACTTGAACTGGTGGCGGAAGTCGTTGAACAGCACGCCATACCGTTCGTTGTTGGCCGGATGATCCCAGTGCTGGACCATGCCGGTGTCGCCGTAGCCGGTATCCGAATTGACCGGACCTTCAAAGTTGCCGTCGCTGCGCGACCACAGGTACGACGCGTTGAACAGCCATTTCTCGTCCCACGCGCGGTCAATCTGGAATTCCAGCGCCTTGTAGGTGCGCTTGGGCTTGGAGTAACCGACCACTTCGCCACTGCCGCCCTTGCGGTAGCCACTGTTGGCGGTGTCGATGGTGATCCAGCCTTCCTCGGCGCAGCCGATGCTGGAGTCGCCCCAGATGGTCAGGCTTTCACCCGGGTTGGCGATCGGCCACAGGGTGGTGCCGGTGGGGCCGCACGGGGTGTAGTTCAGGCGCATGTCGTCCAGCGCGCGGGTCATGCGCCGGTAGGTGGCGTTCACGCCCCACGACCAGGCCTGGTTGAGCATGCTCTGGAAGCCGAGGATGTATTCGTCCTGGTACACGGCCTTGAGGTCGCGGTCCACGCTCTGGCGCAGGTCGGCGGCACCGGTGTTCATGCGGGTGTCGACCGGGCCGATCTGCTGGCCGATGATCGGCGCGGCATACGGCGCACCGGTGACCGGGTTGGCCTGGGTCTGCCAGCCGTTGAGCACGTAGTAGCTGTACTCGTCGGTGAGGCCGCCGGCAAAGTTGACGTTGATGTTGTTGGTGACCGGCAGGTAGTAACGGCCGGCGTTGCCGAACAGCTTGGTGGTGCCGTCGCCCTTCATGTCCCAGCTGAAACCGAAGCGCGGGGCGATGAGGTCGTCCATCTTGATGAAGGCGTCGCCGTCAGCGGTGCGGTTTTCGAAGCGGTCCCAGCGCACGCCCAGGTTGAGCATGAGGTTGGGGGTGATGTTCCAGATGTCTTCCAGGTAGAAGGCATTGGCTTCGGTTTCAAAGGTGCCACCGGACACGCGGTTGCGCGCGCGCAGCATCTCGGTCACGCCAGGCGGTACAAAGGCGTTGGCACCGTCCCACACCTCATCGCCGGGGCGAGCCAGATACGCGGTGTAGCTGAGCTGGGTGGGGCCGGGGTAACGGGTGCTCTGCTCGGTGGTCATCAGCTCGCGGTCGACGCCGAAGCGCAGCAGGTGCGTACCCAGCTGCCATTCGAAGTCGAGGCGGGCGACATCGCGGGTGTCGTCACGCTCGGCGACGGCGGTGCCGGTGGGATGGCAGCCGGGGCGAAGGCCGTTGAGCTGGCCCAGGCGCGGGGCGTAGCTGGCATCGGTGAACACCGGACTGCACAGCTCGTCCAGCGAGGAACGGGTGAACGCACGCTGGTTGTTCTGGCCGACCATGGCGCGGGCGGTGAAGGCTTCGCCGAAATGGCCGGTGTAGGTGGCCGACCAGTTCTTGCCGCCGGCTTCGGTGACCGAATCGCCGCCCCACGCACCGATGACCTGGTCGTCCCAGTCGTAGTTGTAGGCACCGGCGGTGGTTTCGGTTTCGTCGCTGAAGGCCAGCAGTGCGAGGCTGTGGTTGTCGTTGATGTTCCAGTCGAGCTTGGTGCCCCAGAAGCCGTTGTCGGCCTCGTTCTTGAACCAGGTGAGGGCGTCGTTGGAGGTGTTGTGGCCGTGCTCGTCGCGCTTTTCATACATGGCGAACAGGAACAGCTTGTCCTTCACCACCGGGCCGCTGGCCCATACGTTGGTCTTGAAGAAGCTGCTGTCGTCGCGGCTGGCGTAGGAATGCGCGCTGCCGTCGCGATGGAAGTGGTCGCGACCACTGGAGCGCCACGCGGACGGTTCGGCGGTGACTTCGATACCGCCTTCGAACTCGTTGCTGCCGGAGCGGGTCACCGCATTGATGACACCACCGGTGGAACGGCCGAATTCGACGGAGTAGCCGCCGGTCTTGACCTGGAACTCGTTGAAGAAGGCGAACGGTGCACTGGAGAATCCGCGCCGGGTGTACATGTCGGTGACGTTGAGGCCGTTGATGAACACCGCGTTCTCGGCCACCGAGGAACCGGCGAATGACAGCCCGCCGAAGGTGGAGTTGCCACCGACCACGCCGGGTGCAAGCAGCGCCACGGCGGAAAGATCCTGCGCCACTGGCAGACGCGAGACTTCCTGGCGGTTGACGTTGAACGAGGTTTCGGTGGAGAACACGTCGACGCGATTGACGACGCGGGTGCCCACGACCTGCAGCGCATCCAGGTTGACCACGTCACCGCTGCTGGCCAGGTTGACGTTGGTGGTGCCGCCAACGGCGACGCTGACCGCCACGCTGTCGCCGAGGTTTTCGCCGTTGCGGCTGACCTGCAGGCGGTAATCACCCACCGGCAGCTGGCCCAGGCGGTAGGTGCCGTCGCTGCCGACGGTGACGCTGCGGCTGGCCCCGGTGCTGGTGCTGACCACGGTGACCTGATCGCCGGCGGTGGCACGGCCGGCGACCGCGCCGCTGACCGCCTGGGCCCAGGCAATGCCGGGAGCCACAACGCCAAGACATGCCCCGAGCGCGACGCACAGCGCCGCCCGCTTCAAACTGTTCGCTTTCATCCCCTGCTCTCTCCTGCAGATTGTGAAATGGTGGTGGTGGGTTATTTCATGTGTGACTGGAAGTCGTAGGTCCACTGGTCGTAGTACAGGTTGCCGCCGGACCACTCCACTTCACCGCGCTGGTTGTCGACCGTGTCCGAGCGCGGGTATTGCTTGGCCGGCGTCAGCGGCCGGTCGTAATCGTCGTTGAAGGCGATGCGGTAGGCGTCCAGGCCGCCGATGTAGAAGTCGCGCAGCGCGGGTGTGCTGCTGTGCAGGCGGCCGGTGGTGACGTCCATCGGCACCCAGCCGTACGGCGCGAGGTAGACCGCGCCCCAGTCGTGCAGGTTGTTGTAGCCCACCGCGTCGTCGGAATAGACCATGCCGGACTGCCAGCGCGCGGGAATGCCGTTCAGGCGCAGCAGCGTGATCAGCAGCAGGGTCTGCTGGCCGCAGTCGGCGTGGCCGGCATGCAGGGCGTAATCGCTGATGTTGGAGATGGTCGAGTATTCGCGTGCGCCGGCCCAGGGGATGTGGTCCACGGCGTCGAAGAGTTTTTCGAAGACGCGGTAGGGGTTGGTTTCGTCGCCGACGATGCGCTGGGAGAAGGCGCGCAGGGCGGGGGTGAAGACGACGTGCGGGGCGCGTTCGGCGAGGTAGGGCTGCAGCGCCGGGTCATTGGGCGTGGGCTGCACCTTGGCCGGGTCGATGTCGGTGTGGCGGGCGTAGACGGTGAGTTCGTAGCGGACTTCGAACTGGGTGGGCTTGCCGGCGACGGCGGGGGCCTGCAGGTAGGCGGTGCGCTGCTGGGTGTCTTCCGGGGCGATCTGCGCGGGCGCGGTGCCGCCGCTGCTGCCGAGGAAGCGGATGTTTTCCTGCTGGCCGGGGATGGCGCGTGGGTAGGGAATCCAGGCGCGGATGGTTTCGCCTGCGGGGACCGCGTCGGGTTTGACGGTGAGGGATTGGGTGACGGTGACGTGGCGCGGGGTGAGGGATTGCGGGCCCACGATCAACGGTCGTGGGCTACCGGCCGCAACCACCTCTTCATGATGTGGCCCAAGCACCTCATACGGCCCGTCCTTCGGCACCGGCACACCCGGCGCGCGACGGACGCGGGCTTCGGCGCTCACCCGGAACAGGTTCGACGGTGCGCGCTTGAACCAGCGGCGCTGGCCGTCGATGTCCAGGTGCTCCAGATGCCCCTGTGCATCCCAGCGGGCGAACTCGGCATCGGTGAGATCGGGAATCTGTTTGCGCACCTGGGCCTGCGCGGCGGCGGCATCCAGCGTGAAGTCGAGGCGGATGCGGCGCATGCGCTCGCGCTGGAAGGTGTAGGCGTCGCGCTGGTCCTGGCTGAGGCTGGCATCGGCCAGGGCGCGGCTGATGTCGGCTTCGGCCTGGGCGAAGTGGCCGGCGTCGATCTGGGTGATGAGATCCGGCAGCGACTGCGCACACAGCGCCGGCGACACCAGCAGCAGGCAGGCTGCGGTGTGCCAGGCGAAGCGACGGAGCGGGTGCGGTTTGCGAACTGCGGATTCCACGGCGACACTTCCACAGGTGCGGGTGGTAATCGCTGTGTAACACGCGGTGGGTAGGCGGTCAATAATTTATTCTTGCTTTCGGTGGGGAAAGGAATAAATATTCCAATGAGTTTTCTGGAGGTGACCGTTGATGGGCGTTGATGCTGGGTCGATGACACGCATGGCGTGTCACTACGGGGATCAGGCCGGGTCGCGAGTGCGCAGGATGGCCGCGCGCGCGGTTCGGGCCGGGTCGCGGTTGCGCGTAATTGCGATGGCGCTGTTGCTGACGGTCGCCGGCGCGGCTGGGGCACAGGACGCGGCGCGGCCGCTTTCCGGGTATGGCGATGTCATTGAGTTGACCGACTCGTTCCTGCACCCGGAGTTCTGGTCTGATGAGCAGGACCAAGGCGCGGGTAGGCCAGCGATCACCCCTACCGAAGCAGACCGGATTCTGCTCAGCCGCGATGACATCAACGCGCAGAACGCGCGCATGCGGGCGAACGATCCGTCCATTCACAACCTGGCTGCGCTGCCCGCTTCGCTGACCCGGGCCAAGGTGAAAGCCGACCTCGATGCGCTGTCGCGCTGGCCGGAAAAGCCGCTGTATGGTGAAGACGGCCAGCCGATCAGCGCCGAACAGCGCGCGCCCATCATCGCCAATGCTGGTGGCGACGCCGTCGCCGCGACGCGTCCGCTGCAGTACGGGCTGGTGGTGCACCGCGCAGCGCTGCGCACCTTCCCGACGATGCTGCGGGTGTTCAGCCGCCCGGGCGATACCGATATCGACCGCTTCCAGGAATCGGCGCTGTTCCCGGGCGACGCGGTGGCGGTGCTGCATGAAAGTGCGGATGGCCAGTGGCTGTTCGTCACCAGCGAGCGCTACACGGCGTGGATCGAAAAGCGCTTCGTCGGCGTGGGCGACAAAGCGACGGTGCTGGGCTACGGCGCAACGGAACACTACCGCGTGGTGACCGGAGCCACCGTGTTCACCACGTTCACCCCGGAAGAACCACGTGTTTCACGCCTGCAGCTGGACATGGGCGTGCGCCTTCCAGCGCTGGTCGACTGGCCGCTGCAGCAGCCGGTGAATGGCCAGCAGGCGCATGCCAGCTACGTGGTGCAGCTGCCGGTGCGCAACGACGATGGGTCGCTGGCGCTGGTGCCGGCGCTGATCGCGCGCTCGCAGGACACCAGCGAAACCTATCTGGAACTGACCCCGCGCGATCTGTACACGCAGGCGTTCAAGTTCCTGGGCGAGCGCTACGGCTGGGGCCATTCGTATGACACCCGTGACTGCAGCGGCTTCGTCTCCGAGGTGTACCGAAGCTTCGGCATTCTGATGCCGCGCAATACCAGCGCGCAGGCGGTGAGTCCGGCACTGGACCGCATTGCGTTCACTGCCAAAGACAGCAAGGCCAAGCGCATGGAGGCGGTGAAGCATCTGCAGCCCGGCGACCTGGTCTACATTCCGGGCCACGTGATGCTGACCCTGGGTCACTTCGGCGGCAACACCTGGATGATCCACGACACCGCCGGTGGCAGCTGGTTCGCACCGGACGGCACCCGCGTGCAGGCGCACCTCAACGGCGTTTCGGTGACCCCGCTGGAGCCGATGATGGCCAGCGACACCGTGAGCTACATCGACCGCATCACCAACATCCAACGCATGCGCGCCAAGACCCCTTGATGAAAATCACCGATATCGAACTGGGCATGCTGCGCGTGCCGCTGAAAACCCCTTTCAAAACCGCGCTGCGCACGGTGGATACCGTGGAAGACGTGGTGGTGCTGATCCGCACCGACAGTGGCCACACCGGCCATGGCGAAGCGCCGGCGACGGCGGTGATCACCGGCGATACGCACGGGTCGATCATTGAAGCGATTGACCGCTTCATCAAGCCACGCCTGATCGGCCAGGACGTGGCCAACCTCAACCGCAACTGCGCGCTGGTGCAGTCTTCCATGGAACGCAACACCAGCGCCAAGGCGGCGGTGGAGATCGCGCTGTATGACTTATGGGCGCAGCTGCACAACGCGCCGCTGTACCAGATGCTGGGCGGTGGCGATCCGGTGATCACCACCGACATCACCATCAGCGTGGATTACATCGACAAGATGGTGGCGGACTCGCTTTCGGCGATTGATCGCGGCTTCGAGTCGCTGAAGATCAAGGTGGGCAAGGACATCGGCCTGGACGTGGAGCGGGTGAAGGCGATCCACGCCGCCGTGCAGGGCCGCGCCCTGCTGCGCCTGGATGCCAACCAGGGCTGGACGGCGAAACAGGCGGTGCAGGCGATGCGCACGCTGGAAGAGGCCGGCGTGGTGCTGGAACTGCTGGAGCAGCCGGTGAAGGCGGCCGACATCAGCGGCCTGAAGTACGTGACCGACCGGGTGAACACGCCGGTGATGGCCGATGAGAGCGTGTTCAACCCGGGCCAGGTGTTCGACCTGATCCAGCAGCGCGCGGCCGACATCATCAACATCAAGCTGATGAAGACCGGCGGGCTGTCGAACGCGATCCGGATTGCGGATATCGCAGCGATCTATGGCGTGCCGTGCATGATCGGCTGCATGATCGAGTCCAGCATCAGCGTGGCCGCAGCGGTGCATCTGGCGGTGGCCAAGAGCGATGTGATCACCAAGGTGGACCTGGACGGGCCCTCGCTGGGCCGGTTCAACCCGGTCACCGGGGGGGTGCATTTCAACGAGTCCGAGATCACCATCAGTGATGCGCCGGGGTTGGGGATTACAGACGTTCAAGGACTGGAGATGATCAACCCGCCCCGCTGGTGACACCGTAGAGCCACGCCCTGCGTGGCTGCTTCCGGGCGACCATGCGGTGCAGCCACGCAGGGCGTGGCTCTACGATTCAACGTTTTCCATCGAGCAGAGTCCACGCCCCCCCATGCCGCCGCTCCTCAAAATCCGTTCCGAGCGCGACCAGATGTCGGCCATTGAACGCCGCATTGGCGATTTCATTCTCGACAACGCGCACCTGCTGCGCGACTACTCGTCGCAGCAGCTGGCCAGCGCGCTGGGGATCAGCCAGTCGAGCGTGGTCAAGTTCAGCCAGAAGCTGGGCTTCAAGGGCTACCCGGACCTGAAGTACTCGGTGGGCCAGGCGGTGGCGCGCGCCGGCAGCGACCCGCAGGCGGCCCCGCCGGCGGGCGAGCCGGGCAACGGTTATGCACAGCTGGGCGAGCGCCTGCGGCACAGCCGGCAGGCGGCGGATGACGAAACCCGTTTGGCCAATGCGCAGGCCGATGTGGAGCGGATTGTGGCGCTGGTGGACGGTGCGCCGAAGGTGTTCGTGTACGGGCTGGGCGACGACGGCCTGTATGCGCGCGAGTTCGCGATGCGGCTGTCGCTGCTGGGCATGCTGACCGTGCACCACGCCGACCCGATTCTGATGATGGCCAATCTTTCCGCGGTGCGGCCGGGTGACGTGCTGCTGGTGTTCTCGGAATTCGGCAAGCTGCCGCAGCTGTACCAGCTGTCGCGCCAGTTCCAGGACATGGGCGGCAAGGTGGTGTCGATCACCCGCCACAGCGCCAACCCGCTGCGCGCGCACGCCGATGCGGCACTGGTGGTGTGCGCGCACGACCCGGCCCCTTCGATGGCGCAACTGTTGTACCGTTCAGCCTTGCAGTCGCTGCTGGACTTCCTGTTTGTTCTGCTCTGCCACGCCAACCCGGACCGGCACCGCCAGCTGGGGGTGAACCTGGAGCGGATTGAACACCTGATCGACACCTGAGTGCTGGAGTTGACGATGCTGCCGTACCTGCGAACCGCTGTTGCCACCGTTGTGCTGGCCTGTGCCCTGCCCGCCTGGGCTTCCGATCCCCTGGACGGCACCACCCAGCTGGTGGTGGTGACCACGGCTGACTGGGATGCCACCTCCGGCACGCTGCAGGCGTATGCGCGCACCGAGACCGGCTGGCGGCCGCAGGGCGAGGCGTTCACGGTGGCGGTGGGTCGCAGCGGCAGCGCCTGGGGCACGGGCCTGCACCCGGCGCAGAAGGGCGGGCCGCAGAAGCAGGAAGGCGATGGCCGCAGCCCGGCCGGGATCTTCGCGATTGGCGAGGCGTTCGGCTATGCGGACAAGGTGACCACGTCCCTGCCCTACCAGCCGATGCGGGAAAGCAGTTACTGCATGGATGTGCCGGATTCGAAGTACTACAACCGCATCGTGGATGCGGACGTGGTGGGGGCCGAGGCGGTGGAGGGTTCCACCGAGCCGATGCGGCTGGACCTGCACAACAAGGGCGACGTGCGTTACCGCGAGGGCTTTGTGATCGAGCACAACCCGAAGGCGGTGCCGCGCGGCGGCAGCTGCATCTTCGCCCACCTGTGGCGCACGCCGGGTGAGGCGACCGCCGGCTGCACGGCGATGGAGCCGGCGCACATGACCACCCTGCTGGGCTGGCTGACCCCGGCGGCGCGGCCGCGCTTCGTGCTGCTGCCGAAGGCGCAGTACGCGCAACTGCAGGCGCAGTGGCAGCTGCCGGCGCTGGGCGCGCCATGAGCGCTCCTTCCCAGGGCGCGCCTTCCGAACCGCAGCTGGAACGTGCGGTCAGCCGCTGGCAGATTGTCGGGCTGTCGATCAATGACGTGATTGGCAGCGGGATCTACCTGCTGCCGGCGGCCACCGTGCTGTTGCTGGGGCCGTTCAGCCTGTGGGGCGTGGTGGCGGCGGGCATCGTGGTGGCACTGCTGGTGCTGTGCTACGCACAGGCGGCGAGCTACTTCGATGAGCCGGGCGGCAGCTATCTGTATGCGCGCGAGGCATTCGGGCGTTTTGCGGGATTCGAGATCGGCTGGATGATCTGGCTGACCCGGATCAGCTCGGCGGCGGCGTTGAGCAATGCGCTGGCCGATGCGGTGGCGCGGTTCTGGCCGTGGGCCGGGCATGACCTGGGCCGGGTGCTGGTAATCGTGGTCTCGCTGGGGTTCCTGACTGCGGTGAACGTGATGGGCGTGCGCTCGGCAGCGCGCACCGGCATCGTGCTGGTGATCGGCAAGCTGCTGCCGCTGCTGCTGTTCGTGCTGATCGGCGCGTTCCATGTGGACATGGACCTGGCGTTTTCCGGCCAGCGGCCCGACCCGCATGACCTGCAGCGCATGGGCGAGGCGGCGTTGTTGCTGCTGTACGCGTATGCGGGCTTTGAGAACATCCCGGCAGCGGCGGGCGAGTATCGGAACCCGAAGCGGGACATTCCGTTCGCGCTGATCACGATGATTGTGACGGTGACGGTGATTTACGGTGCGGTGCAGTTCATTGCCCAGGGCACGCTGCCGGGGCTGGCTGCTTCGGCCACGCCGCTGGCGGATGCGGCGGCCGGGTTTGGTGGTGAGGCGCTGGCGCTGATTCTGACGGTGGGTGCGACGATTTCGATTCTGGGCACCAACAGCAACACGATGATGATGGGGCCGCGCTTCCTGTTTGCGCTTGCCCGTGATGGCTACGGGCCGAAGCTGCTGGCGCAGGTGCACCCGCGCTTCCGCACGCCGGCGGCGGCGATTGTGACCCAGGGGTTGATTGCGCTGGTGCTGGCGCTGAGTGGGTCGTTCGTGCAGCTGGCGTTGTTGTCGATGACGACGCGGTTGTTTGCGTATATCGGTACGGCGGCGGCGGTGATTGTGCTGGCGCGGCGTTTCCGGGATCGGCCGGGGGCGTTGAAGCTGCCGGGTGGACCGTTGATTCCGGTACTGGCGCTGGTGCTGTGTCTGGCGTTGTTTGCCAGTGCGAGCTGGCAGAACATTGCCGCGGCGTTGATCGCGTTTGCGGTGGGTGGTGTGATTTATCTGTTGCCACGGAAGGGCGATTGATCGCGCGGGTTTGGCACCGCGATGGACGCGCATGGCGCGTCCCTACACCCGTCATCGTTCGACCCCATCACCATTCGACCAACGCAGCGTAGTGACACGCCATGCGTGTCAACGCCATGCCAAACGAAGCCGCGCACACGCCATGCGTGTCAACGCCATGCCGAACGAAGCCGCGACCCGCCATCCGCGTCCATCGCGGTGTTGGCAATCGCATGAATGGCGTTTGATGGGGTGTTCACCTGCGCTGCCCGTGGTGTTAACCCGGTTGCCAGTACGGTGAAGCCTCACCCCACCGGAGCCCAACATGAGCCCTGACTATCAGATTCCCGGCCGGGTGCCGGAAGACGGCGTGCCGCGCCAGGCGGTTGCGGATTACTGGCGCGAGCGCTTCAGCGCTGAGCCTTATTACGACAGCAGCAGCGACCTGATCTTTGATGATTACGAGCCGGCCTATTACCTGGGTTACAGCGCGCGCCATCAGCGTACGCGGGCCGATGAGGTAATTGCGGCGTATGAGCAGGTGGAGGCGGAGCTGCAGTCGCAATGGGCGCGTGAGCATGCGTCCAGCAAGTTGACCTGGGAGCAGGCGCGGAGTGCGGTGCAGCGGGGGTGGGATGAGTCCACCGCGTTGCGGCAGGCGCACCTGGATAAGGGCGTGCCGCGAGGGACTTGAGCGATGATGGATGGCGTTTGCCGGGCAGAGCCCGGCACTACGCTACTTATTCGCCCGGCAGCGGCGGCAGCTTGGCTGGGCGCCTGGGTTCTTCATCGGCACCTGCGGCCATCAGGTCGCGGGTGTTCTTCTGCACGGCGACCGCACCGAACAGGCTGAGCGCGAAGGCCATGCCGTAGAAGCCCTTTTCGCTGAGCAGCAGGGTGGCGTTCCACAGGCCGACCAGCAACAGCAGCAGCGAGGCCAGCAGGGCGAACCAGCACAGTGCGTAGTAAAGGCCGCTGACCGGAATGCCTTCCACACGGTCGCGTACACTCTTCTGCAGCGACACGGCGGCAAACAGGCCGAACAGCAGCAGCGTGAGGTAATAGCCCTTCTCGTTGAGCGCCATTTCGGCGTTGAACAGGCCGATCAGGTAAGCCGCCGCGCCCAGCAGCAGGGCCGTCCACGAGGCGGCGATGAAGGCGGGTGAAGGCTTCTGTACGCTGGTATTCATTGCAAACTCCGTTTTGACGCGTCCGTGTTGCTGCGTACGGTAGCTGAATCCGGGCGGCGCGCCTATCCGGGGTGACCTATGGTCCACGCGGTGTTGATGGCCATGCTGTACAAACAGGGCTGGATATCGCACCCCTGACGGAGACACCCTCATGCCCCGCCATCTGCTGCTCACCCTGGCCCTGGCTGCCACCCCCGCCCTGTTCACCACCGCCTGCGTGGCCGCCGGCCCCACCGCCGCCGCCGCGCCGGTGATCCAGAAGGCCGACTGGCCGTTCACCGCGACTGAAGTCGCCCGCTTCGACCAGCCGTGGGCAATGGCCTTCCTGCCGGATGGCAGTCTGCTGGTGACCGAGAAGGAAGGCGCGCTGCAGCACTTCAACGTGCAGACCGGCAAGCGCGCGGCGATCACCGGCCTGCCCAAGGTGGCCTACGGCGGCCAGGGCGGTATGGGCGATGTACTGCCCCACCCGGACTTCGCGAAGAACGGCTGGCTGTACATCAGCTACGCCGAAGAGGGCGAAGGCGACACCCGCGGCGCGGCCGTGGCGCGCGCCAAGCTGGTGCTGGCCGCCGACGGCAGCGGCACCCTGGAGGACTTCAAGGTGATCTGGCGACAGACCCCGAAGGTGAGCGGCAAGGGCCACTACGGCCACCGTCTGGCGTTCGGCCCGGACGGCAAGCTGTGGATCACCTCCAGCGAACGCCAGAAGTTCGACCCGGCCCAGGACATGAGCGGCAACCTGGGCAAGATCATCCGCTTGAATGACGACGGCAGCGTGCCCTCGGACAATCCGTTCGCCTCGCAGGGCGGCGTGGCCGCGCAGGCGTGGTCGATCGGCCACCGCAATGCGCTGGGCATCGCCTTTGATGCGCGCGGCAAGCTGTGGGTGCATGAAATGGGCCCGGCCGGCGGCGACGAACTGAATCTGATCGTCCGCGGCAAGAACTACGGTTACCCGATTGTCTCCAACGGCAATCACTACGACGGCCGCGAGATTCCGGACCACAGCACGCGCCCGGAGTTTGAAGCACCGAAGATCACCTGGACCCCGGTGATTTCGCCGGCGGGCTTCATCATCTACAACGGTTCGCAGTTCCCGCAGTGGAAGGGCAGCGGTTTCATCGGCGGCCTGTCGTCGACCTCGCTGGTGCGGGTTGCATTTGACGGCGACAACGCGAAGGAAGCGGAGCGGTTCGCGATGGGCGAGCGCATCCGTGAGGTGGAACAGGGTCCGGATGGCGCGATCTGGGTGCTGGAGGATGGCAGCAAGGCGCGGTTGTTGAAGCTGACGCCGAAGGGTTGATTGTGTCGCACGGGAATGGCATTGCGTGGGACGCGCATGGCGCGTCTCTACGCGGTGTCATTCCCCGTAGGGACGCGCCATGCGCGTCCATCGCGGTGCCGCATCGGGCGATCAAACGCCGATGTTGTTGACCTTCACGTCGGACTTCGCACACGCCTTGTCCACGCACGTACCGGTGATCCACACCTCGCCCTGCCCCAGCATCACACCTTGCTGGTTGACGAACAGGGTGTCGAAACGCTGCTCGGCAATCAGCGCCTTCAACGCCGGCGTGACGATCTTCGCGTAATCGCGCTGGAACGCAGCGGCATCGGCGAGCTTCACGGTCTTGCCGTCCACGCTCACCCGTACCGGGTAACGCAGCAGCGCGGCGACTGCCGCTGCATCATCGGCGGCAACACCACGCTGCAGCTCGGTGAACACCTTTTCGTACTGGTCCACGTCGCCGAGCAGGCGTTCGATGCGCTGGCGTGCGTCACCTTCCGCGGCGGCGGCGTGATCGTCGCCGGAGGCGGCGGCTTCACCGGCGGCCACTTCGGTGGTGGCGGGTGCGGGCGTGGTGGCCGGGGCCGGTTCGCTGGCAGTGGGAACGGCGTCGGGGGAGTTGCCGGCAACCGGCGCGTCTTCCACAGGTGCGGTGGCGGTGGGCACCTCGGTGGTGCCGGAGGATTCGGGTTTGCTGCAGGCGCTCAGCCACAGGGGGGTGGTGAGGGCGAGCAGGAGGGGGAGGCGGTTGAGTGTCATGGGGAGTCCATCCGAAGGGGATGGTGCCAGCGTAGGTCAGTGTATGTCGCCTGACGATGATGGGATCCGGTAGCGCCGCAGGGAACGGCAGGAGCCGTTCCCAACGTCGCGTAGCGACGGCCCGAAGGGTGGATGCCAGGATGGCATCCATAACGTTGGCCGGCCCACCGAATGTGTCCAACGTTCATGAGGGCCGGCCAACGGCCGGCGCTACCGGGATTCCGCCAACGTTGAATTTAACCGAGCAGCTCGAACTGCACGGCGTCGCCGGCAATCGAACTCGCACACACCCACACATCAAACAGCCCCGGCTCGGCGCGATACACGCCATCACGCCCGGTGAAGCCCAGCGCATGCCGATCCAGCGTGAACACCACCTCGGCACTTGCGCCCGGCTGCAGCGCGATCTTGCGGAAATCCTTCAGCTCACGCACCGGCCGCACGCGGCTGGCAACGCGGTCGTGGATGTACAACTGCACCACTTCCTCACCGGCCACGGCACCGGTGTTGGTGACGGTGGTGGTGATGGTGAGGGTGTCGTCCCAGCCGAGCTTGGCCTGGCTGAGCTGCGGCACGCCGTAACCGTAGGTGGTGTAGCCCATGCCGTGCCCGAACGGGTACAGCGGCGCGTTCGGAATCTCGCGCCAGCGTGCCTTGAACTCGGACATGGTCGGCAGTTCAGGACGCCCAGTGCGCGGGTGGTTGTAGAAGAACGGCTGCTGCCCGCTGACTTGCGGGAAGCTGACCGGCAGGCGGCCGGACGGGTTGTAGTCGCCAAACAGCACGTCGGCCACGGCCGGACCGGTCTGGGTGCCGAGGTACCAGGTGACCGCCACGGCGGCGGCATTGCGCACCGCGCCCTGCAGGGCCAGCGCGCGGCCGTTGCGCAGCAGCACCACCAGCGGCTTGCCGGTCATGGCCACCGCTTCGGCCAGCGCCTGCTGCGCCGGCGGCAGGGTGATTTCCACGCGCGACTGCGCCTCGCCGCTGTAGCGCTGCGGTTCGCCCAGGGCGAGCACCACCACGTCGGCGCGCAGCGCGGCCGCCACGGCCTGTTCCACGCCGTCCTGCAGCGCGGCTTCCAGATCACAGCCGGGCACGACTTCAAGCAGGCTTTCGTCGCTGATCGCGGCGCGCACGCCGGCTTCCAGGGTGACATAGCGCGACTTGTCGCCAAACAGGGTCCAGCAGCCTTCGATGTTCTCACGGTCCTGCACGAACGGGCCGATCAACGCGATCTTCTGCCCGGCCTTGCGCAGCGGCAGCACGTTGCCTTCGTTCTTCAGCAGCACGATGGAACGGCGTGCGGCGTCGCGCGACAGTTCGTCGTGCGCGGCAATGTGCGAAGTGTCGGCTTCGCGGGCGAGGTCGAGCGAACGGTACGGGTCGTCGAACAGACCGATCGCTTCCTTCAGGTTGAGGATGCGGCGCACCGACTCATCCAGCGTGGCCATCGGCACTTCACCGCTTTCGATCAGGCCCGGCAGGTGCTCGGCGTAGAAGCCGCTCTGCATGCTCAGGTCCAGGCCGGCGGTGAACGCCTTGGCGGTGGCATCGCGGTCATCGGCGGCATAGCCGTGGGCGACGAGTTCCATGTCGGCGGTGTAGTCGGAGATGACCACGCCGGGGAAGTTCCACTCGCCGCGCAGGATGTCGGTGAGCAGTTCGGCATTGGCGCTGGCGGGCACGCCGTTGATATCGTTGAAGGACGACATGACGGTGATGGCACCGGCGTCGAAGGCGGCCTTGAACGGCGGCAGGTGCACGTCGCGCAGGGTCTGCGGCGAGATGTCCACCATGTTGTATTCCATGCCGGCCATCACCGCGCCGTAGGCGGCGAAGTGCTTGGGCGTGGACAGCAGCGCGTCGTGCGCGCGCAGGTCGGTGCCCTGGAAGCCGCGCACGCGGGCGGCGGCAAATGCGCAGCCCAGCACCACGTCTTCGCCGGCACCTTCGGCACCACGGCCCCAGCGCTGGTCACGGGCAATGTCCACGGCCGGGGCATAGGTCCAGTGCAGGCCGGCGGCGGTGGCTTCCACTGCGGTGGCGCGGGCGGTGCGCTCGGCCAGGTCGGGCTCGAAGCTGGCCGCTTCGCCCAGCGGAATCGGGAACACGGTGCGCATGCCGTGGATGACGTCGGCGGCCAGGATCACCGGGATCTTCAGCCGGCTTTCTTCCAGGGCCACCTGCTGGATGCGGCGGCCGGCTTCCACGCCCACGCCGTTGAACAGCGAGCCGACCTTGCCCTCGCGGATCTGCTGCAGCACCTGGTCGGCATTGCTGACGTTGGCTTCCGGATTCACATCCGGGGCGAACGGCCGAACCATGTCTGCGAACACACCCAGCTGGCCGACTTTTTCTTCGACGGTCATCTGGGCAATGAGGGTTTCGATGCGATCGGAGGCCACCGGCGGTCCTTATGAAAACGTTTACAAGGCCGGGATTCTAGCGTCCCCAGCCCCGTTGTGAGTGATTTCGGCATTCATTTTTTTCCCCGGAAGGGGAAAACCCGACGCAGCGCACGCTGTGCCGGGCGGCACGGAAGCTTACTCCGTCGGGGACCGTACGGTCTGCGCGGTCATCAGCATGGCGTCGCTGGAGGCCTGGAACACGCGCAGCCCGAACGCCGGCAGGATCGCCAGCAGGTGGTCGAACACGTCCGACTGCACGCTTTCGTACTCACCCCAGGCGGTGCTGCGGGTGAAGCAGTAGACCTCCAGCGGCAGGCCTTCGGTGGTGGGCTGCAGCTGCCGTACCAGCAGGGTCATGTCCGTATGGATGCCGGGATGGCTGCGCAGATAGCGTTCCACGTAGGCGCGGAAGGTGCCGAGGTTGGTCACCCGGCGCGCGTTGACCGCGGCCAGGCCCTGGGCCTGCAGCTGGGCATTGTGCTGGTCCAGCTCGTCCTGCTTTTCACGCAGGTAGTCGCCCAGCACGCTGAACTGCTCGAGCTGGTCCACGGCGGCCTCGTCGAGGAAGCCGACGCTGTGCTGATCGAGGTACAGCGCGCGCTTGATCCGGCGGCCGCCGGCTTCCTGCATGCCGCGCCAGTTCTTGAACGACTCGGTGACCAGCTTCTTGGTCGGAATGGTGGTGATGGTCTTGTCGAAGTTCTGCACGGTGATGGTGTGCAGGGCGATGTCGATGACGTCGCCATCGGCGTTCTGGCTGGGCATTTCGATCCAGTCGCCCAGCCGCACGCGGCCGTCGCCGCTGATCTGCACGCTGGCGACCAGCGACAGGATGGTGTCCTGGAAGATCAGCATCAGCACGGCGGTGGCGGCACCGAGGCCGGTGACCAGCGGGCCGAGCTTCACTCCGAGCAGGGTGGCGACGATGGACAGGCCGGCGATGACGAAGACCACGATCTTGACCACCTGCAGGTAGCCCTTGATCGGCTTGTTGCGGGCGTCGGGGCGGCGTTCGTAGAGTTCGTTGGCGGCATCCAGCGCGTGCGAGACGGCCAGTGCCACGGTGAGCACGGCCCAGGCGCGACAGGCGGCGATGACGATGTCCACCAGCTGCGGCGGCAGGTCGGGCACCATGCGGATGCCGGCGGCCAGCACCATGCTGGGCACCACGTTGGACAGGCGCGAGATGACGCGCAGGTTGCTGCCCTGTTCGCGGCCGGAGGCGGTGCCGCCGGGGAGGCGTGCGACCAGTTTGCGCAGCCCGCGCAGCAGGATTTTCTTGGTGACGAAGTTGGCCAGCCAGGCGGCCAGGATGAGGGCGACCAGGACGACTGCGGTGTAGGCCCAGGGCCAGGGTTCGAGGGTTTGTTGCAGGTCTTCGAGGAGCTTTACGGCGATTACGGCGTCTACCATCGTTCTTTGGGGTCCTTGCGAGAAGCAGCCGGGCAAGCCCGGCTCTACGGGGGTGTGCCAGGCGGCCCGGTGTTTCGGGTTCGTGCCAGGCAGCGTCCGGCGTTACGGGTTACGGGTTACGTGGCCGAGCGTTCGATGATGACGCCGACGGCCTTGGCACCGCGCACGGCACCGGGCTTGCTGAGCTTC
This sequence comes from Stenotrophomonas sp., assembly GCA_039592995.1. Classification (GTDB taxonomy): domain Bacteria; phylum Pseudomonadota; class Gammaproteobacteria; order Xanthomonadales; family Xanthomonadaceae; genus Stenotrophomonas. The sequence goes on from JBCNQC010000041.1 coordinate 21,368, forward strand.
AGGCGCAGCCACTGCACGTTGAATTCGCGCAGCACGATCTCGCCGATGCGCTCGGCCAAGGTTTCGACCAGGCCGAAGTCGGATTCGCGCACGAACTGCTCGATGCGCTTGCTGACGGCCTTGTAGTTGAGGGTGTCGGCAATGTCGTCGCTGGCCGCGGGCTTGCGGTTGTCGAAGCCCATTTCCAGGTCGAAGCGCAGGGTCTGGCGGATGCGCCGCTCCCAGTCGTAGATGCCGATCAGGGCGTCCACTTCCAGCCCTTCGATGAATACCTTGTCCATAGTCATGCCATATGAAATATGGGGGCCATGGTACCGGGGAGCGGCCGGTAGTGCCGGCCGCTGGCCGGCCAGCCGGGCAAGCCCGGCTCTACATGGCTTTCCGGCATTGTGGTCGGCCGGTCATAAGGCCGGCATGGCGTGATCAGACCGATAGCCGGGCGAGCCCGGTTTTACACCGCTGGCAAGGTCGCCATGTCCCAGCGCGGGGTGACCTGCACCTGCGGGGGATTGTGCTGGCCGGCTTCCAGGCGCAGCGCGCCGGCGAAGGCGATCATTGCGCCGTTGTCGGTGCACAGCGAGGGGCGCGGGAAGCAGACCCGGCCGCCGCGGCGGCGGGCCATCTCGTCCAGGCGTGCGCGCAGGCGGCGGTTGGCTCCGACGCCGCCGGCGACCACCAGCACGTCGCAGCCGGCGGCATCAAGGGCGCGGTCGCACTTGATCGCCAGGGTCTCGACCACGGCGTCTTCAAAGCCTCGGGCGATGTCGGCGCGGGTGGTGTCGCTCTGGTCGCTGTCGCGCCAGGCCATGAGGACCTGGGTCTTCAGGCCGGAGAAGCTGAAATCCAGCCCGGGGCGGTCGGTCATGGGGCGAGTGAACTTGTACACGCCCGGGGTGCCGCGTTCAGCCAGGGCGGCCAGCTGCGGACCACCGGGGTACGGCAGGCCCATCAGCTTGGCGGTCTTGTCGAAGGCCTCGCCGGCGGCATCGTCCAGGGTCTCGCCGAGCAGGCGGTACTGGCCGATGCGGTCGACCGCGACCAGCTGGGTGTGCCCCCCGGAAACCAGCAGGGCAACGAACGGGGGCTCCGGCGGGTCGTATTCCATCAGCGGGGCCAGCAGGTGGCCTTCCATGTGGTGCACGCCCACGGCGGGCACTTCCAGCGCCCAGGCCAGCGAACGGGCCACGCCCGCGCCGACCAGCAGGGCCCCGACCAGGCCGGGGCCGGCCGTGTAGGCCACCCCGTCGATGTCGTTCACGCCCAGCCCGGCCTCGGCCAGGGTCTGGCGGATCAGCGGCAGCAGTTTGCGCACGTGGTCGCGGCTGGCCAGTTCAG
>JBCNQC010000042.1:0-21939 GCA_039592995.1 Stenotrophomonas sp.
TCTTCTCTTTGATCTGCGCCGCATCCAGCCGCTTCGCAACATCCGTCAGCGCAGGAAACGTCGGCGGCACCCCCGCCCGATTCGCCCCATGGCAGGCCACGCAGTGCACGCTGTAAAGCTTCTCGCCCGTGGCCAGATCCTCCTTGGACCAGGCAACAGGCGCCAGCATCGAACCGCACAGCGCAACAGCAGACATCAGAATCACTTTCACAACACAAACTCCTTCGCTTGCTAGCGCGTTGCGCGGGCGGGCAGGGTGATCAGGTGTTCACGCAGGTACTCGGCCCCGGTGTTGATGATGGTGGCCGGGTCGCGCGGCTGGTCATGCTCGACGATATACCACTGCACCTTGGCATCTGCAGCGGCAGGCAGGATCACGCTCCAGTCAAGCACGCCCTGGCCGACGGCCGCGAATCCGCCCTCGTCCTCGTTCTGGCCCTGCGGCGCATTGTCCTTGGCGTGCACGGCGAACATGCGACCGTTGAATTTCCTCAGCATCACGGCGGGGTCGTAGCCCGCGCGTGCCACCCAGGCCAGGTCCAGCTCGGTCTGCAGATCTGGGCCGGCCGCACCGAACAACAGTTCCAGCCCCGTTTTGCCATTGAAGTCGACCAGTTCGAAATCATGGTTGTGGTAGGCCAGGCGCATGCCCTGGGCCTTCACCTGTGCTGCGAGCTGGCCGAGTTCCTTGCCCAGCGCGGTCCAGCCGGCCGCATCTTTCGGGCGGTCATTCTCGTTCAAGTAGGGCACGACCAGGGTGGTGTTGCCGATTGCTCGATTGAAGGCGATCGCGCCGTCCAGGTCCTTACGCAGGTCGGCCAGTTGCGTATGCGATGAAATCGCCTTGATCGAATAGCGGTCCAGTAACTGCTTGAGTTCAGCGGCGCTGACGTTCTGCGTGCCGACAGTCTCCACCGCATGCACGCCGGCGTCGTGGACGATCTTCAACTGCTGGTCGAGCGAGCCGGCATTGCGCAGCGTGTACATCTGCACCGCGATGGGTTTCTGCGCGCCGGTGACGTCGGCGGCGAAGGCAGGCAGGGCGGCAAGCAGCAGCAATGCCAGGGGCAGGGTCCGGCGTGTACGGGTCTTCATCAAACACTCCTCCGGGAATTCAGCTGATGGTGGTCCAGGCACGAGACCTGGCTGATGCGATGACGCGGTCGACGATCAGCGCCGAGCGCGCGCCGTCCTCGAACGTGGGCAGGCCCTCGGGCCGTTCGCCCTCAATGGCGCGGTACGTGTCGGCGACAAACGCCTCGAAGCAGGTGCCGTAGCCCTGGGCGTGTCCGGGCGGAAACACCGCCAGCCGCCGTTGTTCGGCGCTGCCTGCGCCCGGCCCGCGCACAAAGGTCTCCTCGCGCTGGTCCGGATGGCCGATCCACAGCCGCTCGGCGTCTTCCTGGTTGAAGGCCAGGCTGGATCTGGCCCCATCGATCTCGAACCACAGCCGGTTGTGCCTTCCGGCCGAGACCTGGCTGACGGTCAGCGATGCCAGCGTGCCTGCGCTGGTCTTGAACATGGCCGCGGCCACGTCCTCACTGGTCACCGCCTGTTTCGCACCGCCAGCAGCCGGGGTGGTGAAACTCTGCCCGGTAGTGGCACCGCGCTCGGCAATCACGGTGGCAAACGCCGCGCTGACGTCAACGAATCGCTCGCCGCCGACCCACTCGACCAGGTCGCACCAGTGCGAGCCGATGTCGGCGAACACGCGCGAGGTGCCGCCCAGCGTCGGATCCACCCGCCAGTTGTTGCTGGCCGGGTCCAGCAGCCAGTCCTGCAGGTAGCTGCCGTGGATCAGGTGCAACGGCCCCAGCTCGCCCTGCGCAATACGCGCGCGGGCCTCGCGCACCACCGGGTGGTAGCGATAGACGAAGGGCACGGTGGCAACCAACCCGGTCGACCTGGCCAGCGTCGCCAATGCCTGGGCGTCATCGAGTGTCGTGGCCAGCGGCTTCTCGCAGATCACATGTTTGCCCGCTTCCAACGCGGCCTGGGCCATCGCGCGATGCAGATGATTGGGCGTGCACGCGTGCACGACCTGTACCTGCGGATCGGCGACCATCTCTGCGATATCGCGATATGCGCGCGGTACGTTCCACGACTGGGCGACTTCGCGCGAGCGCTCCGGCGAGGAGGCGACTACGCCACGAACGTCGGCCCCGGCGAACATCGCCGCGCGACGATGCACCGCACCGATCATGCCGGTGCCGACGATGGCGATTCCAAGCTTGGGCATCGGTGTGTGTCCTCAGGGCGTGGTGGAGGCGGCGGCCACGACCGGCCGGTCGCGGAACAGCAGCAGGAAGGCGATCAATACCAGCAGCGCGACGCCGGCCGGGAACAGCCAGATTTTTTCCCAGTCAGGCCCGGCCGACGTGGTGTAGTGCTCGACCACCGCGCCGGACAGGAAAGTGCCGATCAACATGCCTACCCCGTAGGTCGCCAGGGTGATGAAACCCTGCGCGCTGCTGCGCGCGTCAGGCCCTGCATGGGCGTCGGTGTAGATCTGCCCGGTGACGAAGAAGAAGTCGTAGCAGATGCCGTGCAGCACGATGCCGATCACCAGCAGCGAGAACGCGCCGCCGGCATCGCCAAAGGCAAACATCACATAGCGCACCACCCACGCCGCCATTCCCACCGCCAGCATGGTTTTCACGCCCAGCCGCACAAACAGGAAGGGCATCGCCAGCATCAGCAGCACTTCCGACACCTGACCCAGCGACTGCAGACCGGCCGCGCCACGCACGCCCAGGTCGTTGAGATAGGGATTGGTGAAGTTGTAGTAGAAGGCCAGCGGAATGCAGATGGCGATGGAGGCCAGGAAGAACACCAGGTACGAGCGCGATTTCAGCAGTCGCAGCGAGTCCAGCCCGAGAATCTTGCCGAGCCCGGCGTCACGCTGCTGTGCCAGCGGCGGCGTGTGCGGCAGGGAGAAGGCATACAGCCCCAGCAGCAGCGAGGCCAGCGCCGCCATCTGGAAGGTGAGCTCCAGCCGGTGCGCCTGCTCCCAGCCGAGCCAGCCGATCAGCACGCCGGCCACGATCCAGCCAACGCTGCCGGCCACGCGCACCAGCGGGAACTGCTTCTCCGGCGACTGCATGTGCCGCATCGCCACGCTGTTGGCCAGGGCCAGGGTGGGCATGAACAGCAGCATGTAGCCCATCACGCAGGCGAAGAACGTGTTGAAGTCGGTGGCCGTGGATGCAAACCACATCAGCACCGCACCGGCCAGGTGCAGCACACCGAGAATGCGCTGCGCCGCGAAGTAGCGATCGGCAATCAGACCGACCAGAAACGGGGCCACGATCGCACCGATGGACTGGCTCAGAAACGCCGTCGCCACCTGGCTGGCGCTGGCCTGCAACGGCCCCTGCACCAGATACGTGCCCAGGGTGACGAACCACGCTCCCCAGATGAAGAACTGCAGAAACATCATCGCGCCCAAGCGCGACATGGTGTGCGTCATGGCTACCCCTCCCAGGGCGGTAATGGCTCAGATTCCCAGCATGTGGCGCAGTGATTGCGGGTCGGTGCCGCTGTCGGCGAAGTCGTCGAAGGCGCGCTCGGTGACCCGGATGAGGTGGTCGCGGATGAAGGAAGCACCCTCGCGCGCGCCGTCTTCCGGATGTTTCAGGCAGCACTCCCACTCCAGCACCGCCCAGCCCGGGAAGTCGTACTGCGCGAACTTCGAGAAGATCGCCTTGAAGTCGATCTGGCCGTCGCCCAGCGAACGAAACCGCCCTGGACGATCAATCCAGTCCTGATACCCGCCATAGACGCCACTGCGTGCGCTGGGGCGATACTCCGCGTCCTTGACGTGGAAGATGCCGATGCGCGCGTGGTAGCGGTCGATGAAGCCCAGGTAGTCCATCTGCTGCAGCAGCAGATGACTGGGGTCGTAGAGAATCTTGGCGCGGGGATGATGGTCGACGACGTCGAGGAAGCGCTCGAAGGTCGCGCCGTCATGCAGGTCCTCACCCGGGTGGATCTCGAAGCACAGGTCCACGCCGCACTCATCGAACGTGTCCAGAATCGGCCGCCAGCGCCGACCCAGCTCGGCGAAGGCTTCGTCCACCAAACCCGGCGGGCGTTGCGGCCAGGGATAGAAGTAGGGCCAGGCCAACGCGCCGGAGAAGGTGGCGTGTGCGGTCAGACCGAGGCGCTGGCTGGCCTTGGCGGCGAACTTCAGCTGCTCTACGGCCCAGGCCTGGCGGGCCGCCGGATCACCGCGCTTGTCCGCTGGCGCGAATCCGTCGAACAGGCCGTCATAGGCAGGATGCACCGCGACCAGCTGCCCCTGCAGGTGGGTGGACAGCTCGGTGATCTGCACGCCGTGCCCGGCGAGCATGCCGGCAATGTCGTCGCAGTACGTCTGGCTACGCGCGGCCTCGGCCAGATCGAACAGGTGAGGGGCGCTGGTCGGCACTTGTACGCCAGAATAGCCCAGCCCCGCGGCCCATCCGGCCAGCGTGTCGAGCCGATCAAAAGGAGCTGTGTCGCCGATGAACTGTGCCAGGAACAGGGCCGGGCCCTTGAGCGTCTTCAACGTGTTTCGCCCTCGATGCAATCGATTGCATTATCCTAGCAGCGGCTCGCGGAAGACCTGTTGTGCAGTGCACAGCGGAAGGAGGAACTGACGCCATGGCAACCATTTACGACATCGCAAAGCACGTCGGCGTCTCGGCCGGGACGGTGTCGCGGGCGCTCTCGCGGCCGGACAAAGTGCTGCCGGCCACGCGTGCGCGCATCGAGCAGGCGGTCGCCGCGCTGGGCTATGTACCCAATACGGTGGCCCGAAACCTCAAGACCCAGCGCAGCGGCAAGATCCTGGTTACCGTGCCGGACATCGCCAATCCGTTCTTCGCACAGATCCTGCAGGGCGCGGAGGACGCGGCGCAGGCGGTGGGCTACGCGGTGCTGCTGGGGGATACCCAGCATCTGCCCGAGCGCGAGGAGCGCTATGCGCAGATGCTCCGGCGCAACGAGGCCGATGGCCTGATCGTATTGGGGCACCGGCTGCCGCCGACGGCGCGCGAGATCGTCCAGCAGCTCGGGGACGCTGCGCCGGTGGTGAACGGGTGCGAATTCGACCCGGCCGTGGGCATCCCCAGTGTGCATATCGACAATGCCGCCGCCGCGCGCGCGGTCATGGAACACCTGTATGGGCTGGGGCACGAGCGGGTCGCGGTGGTGGGCGGGCCCACCGACAATCCGCTGCACCAGCAGCGGATGGAGGGTGTGCGGGCTGCGGCCAAGGCGCGCAAGCGCCTGCGCAGTCTGATAATTGCACCGGGTGACTTTTCCCTTGAGTCGGGCCACGCAGCAACGCTTGCGTTGCTGCACGTTGCACCCGCACCGGCCGCGATCTTCTGTTTCAGCGACCAGATGGCGCTGGGTGCGATGGCAGCCTGCCGGGAGTTGGGCATCCGCGTGCCGGATGACGTGTCCATTGTCGGCTTCGATGACCTGGCGTCGTCCCGTTACCTCACGCCGCCGTTGACGACGGTCCGGCAGCCGATGCGGGAGATCGGCACGCGCGCGGTCCACCTGCTGCTGGCCCTCATTGATCGGGTGGAGGTGCCGTTGCAGCAGACGCTGGAATTCAGCCTGATGGTGCGCGGATCAACAGGTGTTCCGCGCACCGGGTGGAACGGCACGCCTGAATCCGTATCAATCGAAAAACTCAAACATATCGACCTCCTTGATATCTAGAACAAACTCTCCAGACATCACGTTGACAGTGCCCACCACATCAACCTCTGCCAGCGTGTTGCATATATATGATGCACCGCGCTCGGAACAGATCCTTTTCCTTTCGGAGTAGAACTTTGCGACGGATTCTGAGTCTCCACGCCTTCCAACGTCGATAATGCGTCGCCCCTGGCTACAGGTTAGATCTTCCAGAACCTCTTCATGTCTTCCATCTGAAACGTAGCGCGCTCTTACTTCAACATCGGTTGCAATATAGGCATCAAGATTCGCGACAACTTGACAAAGAGAGATGCTCTTTTCGCTGGAACTAATTGCACCGACATGCGCCGATGGTATACAGCCAGACAAAGCCAATATAGCAGAGAAAGTAGGCAGGCGAACTATTCGCAGTTTCATTTCTTTGGCTCCGGTGTCTGCTGTCGATCCTCCCAGTTCTTGACTGATCCGTCCACTCCTCTTGCCTGTTCTTGCTTGTTGATGTGAATATCAAGTCCCTTTCCGATTGTGGCCTCTGTGTCATACGCTCTAGTTTCAGTCGAACGAACTTCGGCGCTCGTACCCGCAGGCCCGCCTCTATCTATTGCATCGAGATCGTGGCGCGCTTCATGCCCGATTGCCATGGCGCCCATTGCAGAGCTATCCATCTTCTTGGTGTCAATCGTAGTCGTTCCCTTCTGATCTGTATTCGCAGTAGTGTCGCCCCTCAGCTCTCCAGCCTTGTAGTGCGGACCTACAGACCCTGCGGTGCCGATGTATCTCAAGACCTGGTCGACTTTGCGCTGCTCTGATCGATCGCGAAGATTGGATCTCGACTCTCGTAGTTTCTCTACGTAACTTTCTACCGCTGCGCAGATGGAGGCATCACAGCTGTATCTTCCATCTGGATCATTAAATCGGTACGGATTACTGTTGGCATAGCGATACCGATTGAACTGGCTAACCAGGCCGCTGCAGGCCGTCACCGGGTCGACGGACAGGAAAACTCCCAGATGCGGGTCGTAATACCGCTGCTGCATATAGGTGAGTCCACTATGAGGGTCAGCCGTATGGCCGGCGTATCCAAGCCCGGGCGGTGTGGAGCCAGCCAGCACTTCGCCATACGCAGAATAGTCGGTGCGTGAAACGATCTGGCCTGCCTGGTTGGTAACAACCACTGCGGACCCAAGGGGGGCGGAATGGAGATACTCCACTCGTTGTGCCGAATGCATAGGTGAAGCTTGGCAAAAGGCCATCAAGGCCGATGCAATAGAGAACAGGTGTTTGCGGTTCATCCTGACTCAGCCTCCACCGTTGGCCATTACCCGCCTGGAACAGCCCGATGCGCTGCACGCCCGGAAACAGTCCGTCCGGGGTGTCAGTCAGCGGGCCGCACCGCGTCAGCGTGCTTGACCTCAATCGCTGAAAGATTGCATAGGCCATTGAACATCAATTTTGAGAACTCTCTGACGTCCTTATGGAATACACCTTTGATACGAACCATTGAGCCACTCAGTGGCTTGATCGCGTCGAACGCATCGGTAGGCACCAGAAGCGAAACACATCGGCTCGGCTCCGTGTTGGCGTCCCGGTCAGACTTCCGATCCCATAGTGCCATCTCATTGCCCTCCATGATCATCCAGCCAACCGCCTCGACACTTTCTCCATCAAGACTGCCTGCCTCATGATTCAAGAAGCTGGGGCCGTCGCGGTCCAGCTTCGATGACGTGGCACATCCTGAGCAGAGAACCAAACACGCGATCGCGAGCCATCTCATACCTAATCCTTCTTGTAGAAAAACTGCTGCTGAATGGTTACGTTCGTCTGCTTTAGCCTCATCTCTGTCGGCGTCATTCGCCCCTTGATCATTCTGAATTGCACCTTTCCATCCACCAATTCGGTAACCCCAATTCTACGGCCGTCACTACTGAGGGCGGCATTGGGCAGGCTATGAGTCAGAAGAGGACTTGCATCGCCGAGGCCAGCTATGTCCACTAAGCCTGAGTTCTCCACATGCCCATGGATGGCAGCGGTCGCCCCATCGGGTACCGTTGCAGTGGCAGTGTAGCCGGCCGCTTTTGTTCCAGTTTGGACGTCTGTCCCCAGAACGACCTTTTCTCCGCCACCTTCTGCTGGAACCGTAAAGCCCAACTTCTCCTTGCTGCCAGAACCCAGCGTCGGAATGGAGATACTCCACTCGCTGTGCCGCATGCATCGGTGAAGTTTGGCAAAAGGCCAGCAAGGCCGATGCAATAGAAAGAAGGTGTTTGCGGTTCATGCAGACTCAGCCTCTACCATTGGCCATTACCCAGCTGGAGCAGCCCGATGCGCTGCACGCCCTATGCCAGGGAGATAGTGGTACGTCCACGTCCGATTATTGGCGGTGGCTGAGATGATTCGCCCGCCTGCGTCGCTTGCGACGTCAATCCTGCGGCCATCATTGCTCTCAATGCGTTCCAGTCTGACGCGGTCCTCTGGCCCGTTACTGTAGGTGTAAGTGACCCAGTTGCCGAATCGGTCCTCGACGCGGGTGGCATACAGCGAATGGCGCCGGCGGCTGAGTGAGGTGGCTATCACCAGCTCCGGCTGCCCGCCGACATACCAAGGAACGTATTTCTCCAGTTGGGTTTCCGGCTCCACCGCCATCCAGTCAAACCAATAGCGGTTGCCATCAGGCGTGACTGCCAGGAAGCCTTCGCCGCTGGCGTTCTTGATGCTGGGCAGGCAAGCGAACCAGCTGAAGTTGCTTGTGACCCAGGGATACGGGCCGCCGGTGCTGGGTCGTGGCGTGCCTGCCGCCTGGTCCAGCAACTCTCCGCCGTCGGGTATGTCAGCACTGATGCCGTACCAGAAGTCACCGGGAAAGTAGGTCAAGTCGATGGGCTCCGGCTCGCGCGGACCTGAGCATCGTTGGTTCGCCCACCCATGCATTGAATGTGTCAGCGGCCCCCAATACTCCAGGCCAAGGACGGCGCTCACCCGGGGCGTATCAAGCGTCCAGTCCGCAAACGGCGCTTCACCTTGCAGCTGGGGATCGCGCATTTTAAAGCGGCGTGATAATGCAACAGGTAGAGGCAAATTGCCCTTGAGTTCGATGTCGGTAACGGTGAACGAGAGTCTGCCCGTGTAGAGGTCGACGGTGTCACCAAACAGATCGGTGCCTAGGGACGAAAATGTCTCTGCGCCCTTGATGTGGACCGAATAGTCGTCCCAGGGAGCCTGCTGTGCCTGCGCCGGACAGGCCGTAATCAGAAGTGCCCACAACGAAGTTGCCAGAAGACGTCGGCTCGCAATCGCGCCGCATCCAACACCTGATTCGTCCATGAGTCGCGCATTCCCTGCGTTGCTGTTGACGATGAAGGTAGCGGGCAAATGGACGGTGGAACGTGGAGTGGGTTACAGACTCAGCATGGTGCAATGCAGTAGCTCGACGCTGTCTCGGTGTGTCTCGGGGGCAAAACCGTTCCTCGGCAGTGGTCAAGGTCAGTCCCATGTCTGCGACGGCGCAACGAAGCAGACGGGATCATCAGCAGCGCCTGGAAGGTGTACGGGTGGTTGCCAAAGGGTGAAAGTGCCTTCGTGGCCTGGGAATTGCACCGGATGACTTCTCCCTGGAGTCGGGACACGCGGACGACGTTCGGCCAGCCCATGCGGGAGATCGGTGCAAGCGCGGTACACCTGCTGCTGGCCCTCATTGATCGGGTGGAGGTGCCGCTGCAGCAGACGCTGGAGTTTGAGCTGATGGTGCGAGGCTCGACAGCGTTCCCAGCATCGGCAGGAACAACACTGAAATGCCCAGGTTGAAGAGAAAGTGAGCCAGCGCCACGGCCATGCCAGGATCGTTGGCGAATGCCACCACCGCGCGCGAGAAGGGCACGAGAAACGGCAGCAGTATCAGTGTGCCCGCGGCATTGAAAAGCAAGTTGGCCAGTGCCGTGGCGCGTGCCGCCGCGCCGAGGGTCATGCTGACGATCAACGCCGTCGAGGTGGAGCCCACATTGGCCCCCACTACCATGGGGATGGCCGCTTCAGCCGGCAGTACGCCCTGCTGCACCAGCAGGATGGCAACGCCGGTGGTCACGCTGCTGGACTGCACCAGCGCCGTGATCAGCAGGCCGCTGAGCACGCCCAGCCACGGTGTGCTGGCGGTTGAGAGCCAGCTGCTGAGCCACGGCTGGTCGCGCAGCGGCTGCACCTGCGCGGCCATCAGGTCCAGCGCGAACAGAATCAGGCCCAGATAGAACACAGGCTTGCCCGCCGCGCGCAGCCGGAGTGGCAGCGCGGCTGCCAGTGCGCCCAGCACGATCAGCAAAGGGCCCAGTCCGCCGAGCTTGAACGACACCAGCCAGGCCGTGGCGGTGGTGCCCACGTTGGCCCCCAGCAGTACGCCCAGACTCGCCCGGAACGACAGCAGCGACGCATCCACCAGTGCCACGGTCAACGCGGTGACCGCGCTGCTCGACTGCACCACGGCGGTGGCCAGCGCGCCCACCATGAAGCCGCTCCAGCGATGGGCAGTGAGCCGCTGAAGCGACGTGCGCAGCAGTGACTCGCCACTGCTGCGCAGTTGCTGGGTGAAGCCTTGCAGGCCATATAGAAACACCACCACGGCGGCCACGAGGGTGAGAACTGCAGAGACGCTGCTCATACGGAACCGGGCTGTGGGCGGGCCCCTGATCGTGGCGCAACGCCTTAGAAAATTTCCAATTGCCATTGAAACTGCGGCGTTTAGACGCGCCTTGGCGTGTCGATTGCGACATTCGATGCATTCCAGCGGGTGTTGGGCACCCTTCGCGGTCGACGTTGCAGTATGGTGGGGCCCGTAGATTGTCAGATCGAAATGGATGTCACGCCTCATGTCCGAACCGCAAAATGGACGCCGTCGTCGCCTGTTGCTGGCGGCGGTATCCGGTATCGTGCTGCTCTCCGCCTGCGCGCCGCGCAGGCCGGTGCAGGAGCCTCAGGCAGCCCCCACCCCTTCGCTGCAGCCGCTGGGCGCCACTGCCAGTCCGACCGTATTCGTGACCCTCAGCAGCCCTTCGCGGTCGGACGAGGCGCTGCAGCAGGTCGTGGATTCGGTGGTGCTGCCGGCACTGGCACCGGTCGACGTGGAACATGCCTACGGTCCGGTCGAGGGCGTGGTACAGCTGTGGTACGGGCTGGATCCCAAGGCCCTGGCCCAGCATGGGTTGGACGCGGAGCAGGGACTGGCGTTGCTGGCAGAAGCGGCAGGCGGCACGGTGGCCCCTGTGCCCGGTCGCCATTCGCTGCAGGCGTGGACGCTGCGACGGCCAGATGCCACCGCGCTGGTGACCGCGGACAGTACGGATCTCGCCCTGCCTGGCGAGCCGCATGCACCGCTGTTCGCGCTGGGGCATACGTTTTTCACCTTGGTGCCGCCTGCATGGGAGCATCAGTCGCATATCACGGTCCTGCTGCAGTCGCGTCGCCGTATCCATCCGACGTTTGCATCGGACTGCGAGCGTCTTCTGCAGAGATCAGACCTTGATCTGCCCACCGATGTGCAGTTCGTGATGGGGGACTTGATCGCGGGCCGATCGGATGCGTCCAGTGTCCACGTGCAGCTGGGGCCGTTCTGGTAACGAAGGCGCCAGGTGTCGCGTCTTCATTTCGGCGTCTATCATGACCGCCATTCTGGAGTTTGATGGATAGGAGATCCCGTGCGTTGTATGGCATCTGTGGTGTTGGTCGCTGCGTTGGCAGGTAGTCCGTATGCGGTATCTGCAACCGAGTCCATCTATGCGACGCTGCAGTCGTTCCGCGTGCAGGACGGATCGCGGCCTGACGTTGAGACCGTGGTGCTGCATCGCGTAAAGGTTGACGCCGCTCCAAACGGTGGCCAGCGCGTCATTGTGCGGCCGATATGGACCGAGTATCAGGTGACGGGCCACGAAAAGTCCCGCCTATCCGACCTTGATCAGCGCGAGCCGGGGATACAGCCGATGCTGGATGCCTTGGCGTCCGGATTCCAGACCACGGTATCCGTCAAAGGGGACGCACAGCTGCTGGAGCCAGTGGACCTCCAGGGCTGGAAGCGGGTTGTTGCGGAATGGCCCGATGCGACGCAGGGGACGCTGTCCGGTGAACACGTTCTGACCATGTTGCCGCGGCCGGTGCCTGACCGATGGACGGTCGGCCAGACCCTCCGCCGCACATCGCAGTCGGAGACCCACGGAACCATCGCGGTGGAGCAGAAAGTCGTGATGCTGACCCCGACGGTGGCGGTGATGGAGTTCAGCCTGCGCGGCAACGCGATTCGGGGCAAGGGGCGGCAGGCCGTGCGTCGCAGCGATGGCATGCCGGTGGAAACCCGAACCACCCTGCATCGCGAAACGCTGCGCGGCTTACCGGCCACCGTCGAGGTCAGCCATGTGGCGGATCTTGCCTATGAGCCCTTCCTTGAGCCGATGACGGCCGATCAGTATCGGCAGCAGATGGAAGACGTAAACCGTGAGCTGTCCCGTCCGCCGTACAGCGCTCCAAGCGGCCGCCCGTCGGATTACAAGCTCAATCCCGTGATGCCTGCCCAGCTTGACGAATGGATGGTGACGGCTGACATGTTGCCTGCATTCGAGAAGAGCCTGCACTTTACGTTGCTGCCGTGGCAGGATACCGGCCGCTCCACGCTTGCCATCGGGGCGACGGCCAGGCTGGGCCCGCCTTCACCGGTGTCTGCAGTGCTGCAGCCCACGATGACCGCGCGGCTACGCTCGGTGAGCCTGCTCGGACGCGACGGCGAACCGGTGCCAGGTCTGGAGGCTGTGCCGACCTTGATCTCACTACAAATGGAAGGCAACCACCAGATCAGTGAAGCCTCGCCCTCATTCCCGTTCCGCCTGCCGTTCAACACCACCGAGCAGCAACGACAGGCGCTGCATCGCATCCGCATGACGGTTGATGTGGAGGTTCACCACTGGGTGGGCACGGAAGTCATCGCCCCTGGCGACGTTTCCAAGCTCAACCCGGGCGTGCGCATTTCAATGTCGGCTCCCCATCGGATCACGCTGTTGAACGAGCGGCGCACACCTGCTGCACCGAAAGGCATCTTCACCGAGGTGGTGCCGTTGGATGCCGAAGGGCAGGAAATTCGCACCCGAAGCATGGCGGTCCATCCGTTCCACAAGAAGGTGGGTAGCAGCGATCTTCCACTGGTGTGGGAATTCAGCGCCGAGCCGTTCCGCGACGAAATCACTGCTGAGCGTCCGATTGCCGCCCTGGAACTGCGCCACTACGGCTGGGACACCCTGCGCCGGGAGTGGGAACTCAGGCGGGCGGATGAAGACGTGAGCCGCTGGAGTGAGGACGTGATGCAGCGCTTATGATGTATGTCATTGTGAGCATCAAAGGATAGGACATCCCGTGCGTTTTACTGTTTCTGTAGTCCTGGCAACCGCCTTGGTGGGCAGCCCTGTGATGGCCGTTGCGGCCGAGTCGGTGTATGCGTCGCTGCAGCTGATCCAGCATGACGACGCCATGCAGTCCGGCGTGGAGTCGGTGACGTTTCACCGGGTCAAGGTTGATGCCGCTGCAAACGGCGGGCGCTCCGTCACGGTCCGCCCATTGTGGGCCGAGTATCAGGTGATGGGCCATGGCAAGCATCGGGTGACCGACCTCGATCAGCGCGAGCCGGGCGTGCAGCCGATGCTGGACGCCCTGGCGTCCGGATTCCGCACGACGGTGTCGGCCAAGGACGAAGCCAGTGTGCTGGAGCCTGTGAATACGCGCGTATGGGAGCAGGCGGTGACGGAGATGCCGGACGCAACACAGTGGCAGCTGTCCGGCGAGAATGTGTTGGCGATGCTGCCGCAACACGTACCGGCGCAATGGCAGGTCGGTCAGACCCATCGTCGTACGGTCCAGTCGCAGGCGCATGGCACCGTGGCGGTGACGCAGAAGGTGGTTGCTCTGACTCCGACCGTGGCGGTGCTGGATTTAACGGTGAGTGGCAAGGCGCTGATGGGCACCGGACGGCAGGCGGTGCGTCGCAGCGACGGCATGCCGGTGGAAACTCGTACAACACTGCATCGTGATGGCGTGCGCGGAATGCCATCGACCACGGAAACCAGCCACGTCGCCGACCTGGCCTACGAACCGTTCCTGGAACCGATGACGGCCGAGCAGTATCGCCAGCAGGTGGCGTCGGTCACCGACGAGCTTGCGCGGCCGCCGTACAGTGCGCCCAGCGGACGCCCCGAGGACTACTCGGCCTCCAGGGAAGTAGCGGGCCAGCTGGATGCCTGGATGGTGTCGGCGGACGCGCTGCCAGCCTTTGAAAAGAGCCTGCGTTTTGCGCTGCTGCCGGATCGGAATACCGGTCGCACCCAGCTGGCCATCGGCGCGGAAGCCCGGCTGGGTCCGGCGTCTCCCGTGTCCTCCGTCCTGGAGCCGACGCTGACCGTGCGCCCGCGCTCGGTTACCCTGCTCGGACGCGATGGCAAACCGCTGCCGGACCTGGAGGCGGTGCGGATCCTGTCCTCAATGCAGATGGAAGGAAGGCACAAAGTCGCCGAAACGTCGCCGTCCTTCCCGTTCCGGCTGCCGTTGAACACCACCGAGCAGCAGCGACAGGCGCTGGATCGCATCCGTATGACCGTGGATGTCGAGGTCCACCGCTGGGTGGGCACGGAAGTCATCAAGCCCGGCGAGGCATCCCGGGCGAACCCAAGCGTGCGCGTCTCCATGCCGGCACCGCATCGGATCACGCTCCAGAATGAGCGCGTCCAGCCTGCGGCACCAGAAGGCATCTGGACCAGTGTGGTGCCGCTGGATGCGGACGGGAAGGAGATTCCGACCCGACATATGGGTGTCGGCCCGTTCCAGAAGAAGATGGGCGACAGCGCTCTTCCGCTGGTATGGGAGTTCAGCACCGAGCCTTATCGTAACGAGATCGCCGCCGAGCGGCCGGTTGCCGCGCTGCAGCTGCGGCACTATGGTTGGGAAACCCTGCGGCGGGACTGGGAGTTCCGGCGGGCGGGGGAGGATGGGAAGCTGCTGAAGTGAAGGCCCGCACAACAATCAGCTTTGTCTGGCAAACGGAGGAGGCAGGCATGGATACCCCGGTAAAGGTCATTCTCGCGATCACGTACGCGCTCAGTGCGTACTTCCTGTATCGCCTGCACGCGCGCCCGGGTCACTGGCTGGAGAAAGGCGCGCTCACGGTGGTGTTGCTGGTGCCGTTTCTGGGCTGGATCACGTATCTGTTCCTGTCGGAGAACGTGCCGCCGCAGCACGAAGATCTCAAGAACACCGGGCCGCGCGGGTTCTACACGGATCGCATGATCACGCGCACGCGCCGAGGGCCGGAAGAGCAGGACGCCGGCAAGGACAATCGAGGATGAAGCACTTCTCAGATGACCGGTTTCGTGCCGAATGGCGCAAGCTGGGCTTCTACTATGAACTGAATCACGAGGCCAAGCGATGGGAGCTCACCGGTTCGCTGAGCGGACTGAAGGCGTTCTCCTCGGCAGTCCGCAGCTACGCGATGGATTCGGAGCATGACTGGGTATCGTGCCACTGCAATCTCGGCCCCTATGACTACCTGGAGATCGGCACATGGGACGTCGCCGTGATCGACGACCACTGGATAGCCGGTCGTCTGGATAATCTACTCGCGTTGGCGGATTGGCTCGATGAGTGGCTGTCCACGGCCCAGCCGGGTATGTCGTTGTCGGCGAGGCCCTTTTTTGCGCCTTCTGCTCCCTATGACCTCTGCCTTTACCTGAAGGAGCCCGAGTTTGATCCGGCCTCGCTGGATGAGAGCCTCTTATAAGCGTGGTGCATAAGTGCATTCAGGTTTCGCGCTCTTATCGCCGGGCGACGATCGGCGCAGACTGGTGGTCTTCACCACACCAGGAGCATGAACCATGAAGACACGCACACTCGGCCGCAATGGTCCGCAGGTTTCAGCGCTCGGCTTTGGCTGCATGGGCCTGAGCTTTGCCTACGGCCAGGGGCTGGACCGACCTGCTGCGGTCAGTTTGATCCGCGATGCCATCGAGCGCGGCGTGACCCTGTTCGATACCGCTGAGGCGTACGGCACGCTTAACGAGCAGATGCTGGGCGAGGCGGTGGCCCCGTTCCGCGACAAGGTGGTGATCGCCACCAAATTCGGCTTCAAGGACGGCAATGCCCAGGCCGGTGTGGACAGCAGCCCGGCCAACATCCGCAAGGTGGCCGAGCAGTCACTGCGCAACCTTGGAACGGAGCGCATCGACCTGCTCTACCAGCACCGCGTGGATCCGGCAGTACCGATGGAAGACGTGGCTGGCACCGTGCGTGACCTGATTGCCGAGGGCAAGGTCGGACATTTCGGACTCTCCGAGGCTGGCGCGGATTCCATTCGTCGCGCCCATGCCGTGCAGCCGGTAGCGGCGCTGCAGAGTGAGTATTCGCTGTGGTGGCGCGCGCCGGAGCAGGACGTGCTGCCGGTGTGCGAGGAGCTGGGTATTGGCTTTGTGCCGTTCAGCCCGTTGGGTCGTGGCTTCCTCACCGGCAAGATCGATGCCAGCACCACGTTTGAGAGCGGTGATTTCCGCGCGAACAATCCGCGTTTCTCGGTGGAGGCGCGTACCGCGAACCAGGAGCTGGTGGATGCGATTGCGCAGATTGCGGAAGCACGCAAGGCAATGCCGGCGCAGATTGCCCTGGCGTGGTTGCTGTCGCGTAAGCCGTGGATTGTGCCGATTCCGGGGACGACCAAGCTGCATCGCTTGGAGGAAAACCTCGGTGCGGTGGAGGTGGAGTTGAGTGGCCAAGAGCTGGCGCGGATCGGGCAGGCGCTGGAGCAGATTCAGATTGTGGGGGATCGGTATCCGGCGGATCTGGCGGCGCGTGTAGGCCGTTGAGGCAACGGCGGAGGGTTGGTCGATGACACGCATGGCGTGTCACTACGACCCGTGGTCGGGCGACCCTGTAGTGACACGCCATGCGTGTCATCGCGGTGCCAAACGTGGTCGAAGCCACGCAGGGCGTGGCTCTACGTTATGGTAGCGGGGCCATGCAATGCTGGAGCCTTTCACTCATGCACCTCCGCATCACCGCACTGACCGCCGCTCTCCTGGCTTCCGGCTGCGCGCAGCAGCCGGCGGCAACCGCTGCAGCGTCTGCGGCCCCCAACCCGGCCACCCACGCCTTCGACCTCATCCACGAAGCCCCGTCGAAGTACTTCACTGACGCCACCGCCACCCACGTGCCGATGGCTCCACAACTGCACGCCACCGATTCGGTGTTCGTTGACGTGGACAATGACGGGCATCTGGATGTGGTGGTGTCGGTGGAACACGGCGTCAACCGCCTGTACCGCAATGACGGCACCGGCAAGCTGACCTACATGCCCGATGCATTCGGCACCACCGCGCGCGACAACGAGCACGTACGCGCGGCCGACTTCAACGGCGACGGCAACATCGATGTGGTGTTCGTGGCCGAAGCGGATAAACGGCACCAGCTGTTCTTCGGTGATGGCAAGGGCGGCTTCACCGATGTCAGCGACCGCCTGCCCGCGCACAGCCAAGGCAACGGGCTGGCAGTAGGTGACCTCAATGGCGACGGTCACCCGGACATCTTCATCGGCAGCACCGGCGAAAGCCCGCAAGGCCTGCAACCGGCGCGTAACCTGCTGTTCCTCAATGATCCCAAACGCCCGGGTCACTTCATCGACGCCAGCGCGACGCACCTCCCGGCAGGTGACGACCAGACCGAAGGCGTTGCCATCGCTGACATGAACGGCGACGGCCATCTCGACGTGCTGTTGGCCAGCCCCACTCATCCCAATCGTCTGCTGCTCAACGACGGCACGGGCCGTTTGGTTGATGCTTCCGATCGCCTGGATCTGCGCGTTCCGATGGAAACCCGCGAAGTGCATGTCGCCGACGTCACCGGTGACGGCAAGCCGGACATCCTTTACTTCAATATCACCAGCAACAATGGCGGCTGGGAGAAAGACCCGCAGACCCGCCTGCTGGTCAACGACGGCAACGGGCGCTTCGTGGATGAAACAGAAAAGCGCCTGCCCAGGCACGCGTTCTCAAGCTGGGCTGGCACGGTGGTCGATTTCAACGACGACGGCGCTCCAGACCTGCTGGTAGGCGCGATCCAGGTGCCGGGTTTCGTGCCGCTGCAGCTGCGCGCGTGGCAGAACGACGGTGCCGGCAACTTTACCGACGTGACGTTGGACGCGGTGCCGGGCATCACCGTCGGCCGCAGCTGGAGCATGGGGCAGGGTGATCTGAACGGCGACGGGCGGACCGACGTGCTGGTGGGCGGCTGGGGCACCCAGGCGCGGCTGCTGCTGTCGCGTTCGTAGAGCCACGCCCTGCGTGGCTGGAATGCGTCCGACACCGCGCAGCCACGCAGGGCGTGGCTCTACGGCCCCAGTCTGCATCAATCGTTGGACCTGCGCCGATCGTGATACCGCGCGACGCTCTGCTGCAGGTCTTCCAGCGCACCCTCCGGCAGCCACAGCTGGCGTGAACCGCGGGTCATCGCGGTATACGCCGCACGTACCGGGTTGTGCGCATAGCGGCGGGCAAAGCCGGTGCGGAAGCAGCACGGTGCCATGGCCACCTGGGAAAACTCGGTGTTCTTGCTGTGCTCTACCAGCATCAGCAGCAGGGGAGCCTGCATATGCGGCTGCAGACGTTCGCACAGCACATCGAAATGCGCACGGTTGTAGCCGCGCATGAACAGACGCGACACCTGTGGCAGCTGCTGCTCGTCCCATTCGGCCAGCAGGTCCTCCCAGCGCCGGCTGCTGCCGTCGTGGGTGGTGAGTTCGCGGTAAGCATCTGCGGCGCGGTCCACCTCGCGCGCGAGCTGACGCAGGGATTCGGGATGAATGCCGAACGCAGCCCCCGCAGCGGAAAGCCGTTGCGCATCTTCCAGCAGCCGCCAGGTGCTGCCGTACACCTGCATGCCTTCAGTGGGCACCTCGTCCCAGCGCGTGTAGGTAGTTGCCACGGTGGCATGTGCGCTGGCGCCACTGAAGGGTTGCTGGTACACGCCGGTCGCGTCCAGGGCGAGCGTGTCGTTGACCAGTTGCTCGACGTAGCGGCCCTGGCGCACGGATTGGTTGATCTCCAATGCCATGCCGGTGGCAAATCGCGGTGCACGCCCGATCAGGCGCTGATTGGGGTCGCCCAGGCTGATCACCGCACCTTCGTAACCGGACAGCAACTGCTTCCAGGCCGGGCTGAGGTCGTGGGCCTCGTCGATCAACAGCGTGCCCCAGTGGGCGCGAATACGCGCATCGTGCTGCGCCAGCCACTTGCCGATGTGGTCCGGGGTCAGGCTGAGCAGGCCGCCCTTCTGCAGGGTCGGGTTGAACATGCAGCGCCAGACGTGCTCGGCAGCGGTGATGAAGGGCGAAGCATCCAGCATCGCGTAAGGCACCGCGCGCAGGAAGTGGCGCGCTTCGAGTTGTGCGGAGGTGGAACGGCACCAGCTGGCGATGCCATCGAAGGCGATGCGCAGCACGCTGGTTGCGGGGGTGCGGCCAATCGGCTGCAGCCCGATACGGCTCACAATCTCGGAAAACGACAAGCGACTGACCTGGTAGGCCGGCGCGAAGTCAGTGCTGAGCACGCCACGGCGATGCGCGTCGGCAGCCACCTGGTTGGCGAAGGCGATCTGCGACAGCAGGGCCACCGAACCCTGTGTACCCAGCCGCTCGCGGAACGCCTGCACCTGGCTGGGACGCGGTGCCAGATAGGTGAAATGCCGGGTCGCCCCCGCCAGCAACTGCAGCACCAGATGCGTTTTGCCGGCACCGGCGTACGCGTCCAGGTCGATGTGCTCGTCATCGTTGGCCACAATGGCGCGCAGGGCGCGGGCCTGGTCGTCGGTGTAGTCGTGGTCGCGCTCGATGTAGATCGGCGCATGCTCGCCACTGGCGATCGTCTCGCTGGTTTCCCGATAGGCCGCCTCGGTGTAGAAGCGCACCGTGTGCGGGGTCAGGGTGCTGTCGCATGCCTGTTGGAACGCCTCGGCATCGAATGCTTCGGCCGCCGCATGCTGCTCGAGGATGGATGCCGGAGCCAGCACGCGGTCCTGCGCGGCCAATGCCTGCTGCCACGCTTGCACCGTGGAAGGCAGTCCGGCGCGCAGTTCGGCCAACTGCGCCGGCACGTGCTCGGGCTGTGCGGCGAACAGTACGCAGGCCTGCTCCAGCATGGCGCTCAAGGCCCCTTCGGGCTGACGGCTGCGCAGGCACAAGGCTGCGGCGAACAGCCCGGCACGTTCCAGCGCACCGGCCGGAATTGATCCGTCTTCCACATACGACGCTACCGCCTCCTGTGAGAGCGGCAGCACGTAAGCAACAGACGGACGTGAAGACATCAGTAAAAGTTCAGTACGGGTGCGCCTGCGCGCACGCCATGGCGGGACGGGGGACGCTCATGCGTCCTCCATGGCGTCAAACTTGGCGACCGGAATCAGCGTGTGGATCTCCGTGCCGACGGCCGCCAGCAGTTCCTCGCAATGCGTGGCATCCCACAGGTCGAACACTTCCGCTTCCCAGCTGACGCCCGGTTCGCTGGGCTCGTGCGCGACATGCAGGCCTTCTTCCGCGTAGATCGCATGGTCGCTGGTGACCACGGCACGTGCCTGGATCCTGCCAAGCACCTCGAACATGTTGTCGTTGTAATCGCCGTACACGAAATCGCGCGCGACACAATCGCCGCCGACAATGAACCAGGCTTCCGAGGCCACGCTGTGACAGTGCAGGTTCCCCAGCACGGCTACGTTTCCGGTGTCCCGTAGGATCCCGTTGACGGTCAGGTCACCGGTGACCAGGAGCGCAGAAGGAGGCTGCAGGTCGCCGTCCACCACCAGGTTGCCGTGGTGCAGGGCCACCTCGCTGTTGCCCTGGAACAGCTGACTGACATCAGCGGCTTCCAGTTGCAGGTCGGTAGCCGGCAACTGCTCGCGCAGTACCTGCCCGAAAGCGAACAGGGTGCTGGCGAAGCTCCCCTGCAGGAACTCCATCAGTGCGTCGATGCCGCCGGCCTCACGGCCGATCTCGGCCAGGTCGTCCAGCTGCGGGTCGGGGCAGCAGGGGAACTCGGGAATGGCCTGTGGGGTCCAGCCGCTGGCGGGAATCTGACGGATATCGATCTGCATGGGCGTCCTTGAAGGGAAGTTCGTTCCTGGACTGCGCATGATAACGCAGCGCCTGCAGGCCCTTCGGCGCTGCCAGCGCTTCAGAATCGGTGCTCAGCGCTGGCCCACGGACTGGAGCGGGGCGGACGCCGTCGCTTTCATCGTGCGCCACCACGGCCGCCCGGGATGCGGTGCGTCCAGATCCAGCCGTTCGCCCATTTCGGGCGTGGACAGCGCGATGCCACGCTTTGCTGCCAGCGCACTGACCTGTTCGAACGGGTCGTCCCAGGTGTGCATGGCCAGGTCGAACGTGCCGTTGTGGATCGGCACCAGCCAGCGCGCCCGCAGGTCCTGATGGGCCTGCACCGTCTGGGTAGGCTGCATATGCACGTACGGCCACTTGGCGTCATAGGCACCGGTTTCGATGAAGGCGACATCGAATGGCCCGTAACGCGTGCCGATGTCCTTGAAACCGGGGAAGTAGCCAGTGTCGCCGCTGAAGTACACCCGCAACGCGTCGTCGATGATCACCCACGAGCCCCACAGGGTGCGGTTGCTGTCACGCAGGCCGCGCCCGGAGAAGTGCTGGGTGGGGGTGAACGCAAAACGCAGGCCATCCACCTCGGTTTCCTGCCACCAGTCGAACTGGCGCACCTTGTCTGCCGGCACGCCCCAGTGGGTGAGGCGGTCGCCGACGCCCAGCGGAACCAGGAACACCTCGGCGCGGTTGGCCAGGTACTTCACCGCGGCGCGGTCCAGATGGTCGTAATGGTCGTGCGAGAGCAGCACGCCGCGAATCGGCGGCAGGTCCTTCAGCGCAATCGGCGGGGCATGGAAGCGCTTCGGCCCGATCCACTGGAACGGCGAGGCGCGCTCGGAGAACACCGGGTCGGTCAGCCACCAGCCGCCCCGCAGTTTGATCAGCAGGGTGGAGTGACCCAACCGGTACACGCTGCGGTCCGGGGCCTTGGCCAGCGCCTCCGGGGTCAGCACGCGCACCGGTGGCGAACTGACCGGCACGGTGCCGTCCGGGCGGTTGAAGAAGAAGTCCCAGAACAGCTTCAGCGTGGTGCCCAGCGACTCTTTGGGCTTGGGCGCGGCATTGCGGAACTGGTCGTCGAACTGCTGCGG
>JBCNQC010000043.1:0-21407 GCA_039592995.1 Stenotrophomonas sp.
ACTTCGTGTCCTCGACCTGATCGGGCGTGGTGCGATGCAAACCCGCGTGATTGAGCGCGCCCCAGGCGAAGTCGATGCAGCTGTTGGTCGCACCGTTGTATTGGGTGCTGAAGCCGTGCTTCTCTGGGTCGTTGCCGAAGGCCTGTAGCTTCTCGAACTGTCCTTTGTGATCTCGATGGTGCGCTGATAGATGGGGTCCATATAGCTCTTGGTATCGTCCCGGTAGACGCGACCCTGTCCCGCGAATACCCCGTCCGCCGCTGGGGCGAAGCCATAGCTCAAGCGGTTGCCCCCTTGTGCAATCTCAAGATAGACATGGCCCGCCGCAGACGTTCTGCCATTGGACATCGGTGTCCCAGGCGCTGCGACGAACACCGCAGCCGTGTAATGCTCAGTCATATGTTCCCCCTACTTGCCCTTACGCGAATAGGCAACCATCAGCTCTGCGTTGAACTGCGCTGCCGCCACAGGAGGGCTCAGAAGCTGAAGTTGCAACCGATACCGGCCGGGTGATATGTCGGGTGCCCACGCAAACTGAAGGTAGATGTATTGCGACGGGCCGCCGTAGAGACCTGCTGCGTGGACTGAGGCGTAGTCGATGTCACCAGGTCCGACACCGGGCACGCTGCCATCGGGATCAAGCGAGACAATGCTGTATCGTCCAGCAAGCGATCCGACCTTCTCAACCCGAAGCAACCTCGTGGCAACAGGCGTAGCGCCATTGATGCGCTCCAGCCTCACCGTTGCTGGAAATGGCTCATGCCGGATGGCATCAGCGACTTCGTACGAACGGAGCCCCCTTTGATCGGCAACACGGAACCCAAGGAACAAGGCAGGAGACGTGTGCTTGTCCCGTGGTGGTACATCGAACTCGATCACCATCGGCTCGGCCATCTTCACCAGAGGAAGCGGCCGTACCAGTGGAACCAGATCATCTCGTCGCTGCTCTTCTGATCCGCGCGTTCCGGCTAGCTCACACCCGGACAGCATCACGGTACCCAACAGAGAGATAGCCAACGCCATCACCCGAATTCGAACCCGCATGACGCTCCTTCGCAGTGCGCGTGGCTGAAGTGGAAGGCCGCACGCTGGGGTTCTCGCTTCGCGCGGTCAACCGCATCTGTCGCAATCAGACGGGTGGGGAGAGTATCGGGATCGCAGCGCATCCGTAGAGCCGGGCTTGCCCGGCTGCCCTTCGCGCAGTGCCAACAGCAGCCGGGCAAGCCCGGCTCTACGGGGCTGCCATACAGGGGGGCAAGTCCAGATCGGGTTCCCATACAGGGGGGCAAGTCCAGATCGGGTTCCCATGCATGGAGGCAAGTTCCGATCGGGTTCCCATGCATGGAGGCAAGTTCCGATCGGATTCCCGTGCATGGAGGCGAGTTCCGATCGGGGTTCCCGTGCATGGAGGCGAGTTCCGATCGGGGTTTCCATGCATGGAGGCAAGTCCCGATCGATTCCCGTAAGCGGAGGCAAGCCCGACCGATGCGCGTCAGCCGCGCTCGGGATACATCGCGTAGCGCAACCCGAGCACGCCCATCAGCGCTTCGTCGCGCGCCTTGCCCGCGGCCACGGTCTGCACGCGCTGCAGCGAGGCATCCAGCTTCGCCTGCAGTTCAGGCGGTGCCGGCAGCGGCTTCCGCTGCGCCACCTGGGCGCGGTAATGCGTTGCTACTGCATCCAGAATCGCCTCCACCGCTTCCCGGCTGGTCTCGGGCAACTCATCACGGGCACGGCGCAGCTGCAGGATGTTCAGGCCAATGCGCGCCTCGGTCAGCATGTCCACCGACGCCAGGTCACTGCCCGCCGGTGCGGCGGCCAGGCGCGGAGCGAGCAGGCCGAGCAGGTCGAGCATGCGCGCGGCGAACTGCTGGCGGTCCTGCTGGCCCCGGCCCTGCGCCGCATCGGCCAGCGTGCTCCAGCCCTGGCG
Organism: Stenotrophomonas sp.; assembly: GCA_039592995.1. Classification (GTDB taxonomy): domain Bacteria; phylum Pseudomonadota; class Gammaproteobacteria; order Xanthomonadales; family Xanthomonadaceae; genus Stenotrophomonas. Next base: position 1,931 of record JBCNQC010000043.1, read on the forward strand.
GACCAGCCGGCGTGCGGTCCATTCTGCGCCCACGGAACGGAACAGCCGGGTCATCACCACCGCAAAGCCGATGCCGATGAACATCGCCACCGACGAATTGATGAAGCTCTGGATGTTGGCGCTGTAGGTGTTCTGCACGTTCAACAGCGCCACCAGATTGACCGTCAGTGGCAAGCCGATCAGCGCGGTCTGCGGTCGATGCAGCAGCAGGCCCAGCGGCAGGAACACCACCGCCAGTACCAGTGCCAGGCTGCCGAAGTCGTGCACTGCCGGGAAGATGCCAAACAGATACACCCCCGCGACCAGGCTGGCGACGATCGCCCACAGCAGGAACTGCAGCATGCTGGGAGCCGGGTCGTCCTGCGCGGCGAAGAACGCTGCGGCCACGGCGGCCATCATCGCGCCGTTGCCACCGCCCTCCCAGCCCAGCGCGATCCACAGCACGCAGTAGGTCATCAGTGCGACGCCGGCACTGGCGGCCGAGAACAGCGCCATGCCGTAGTCAACGTGAGGGCTGTGCCGCGTCGGCGTGGCCCGGATGCGGTAATGCGCCGTATCCAGCGGCGCGGTGCCCTGCTCGATGGCGTGCTGCAGGGTGCTGCAGTCCTGCCACAGGTCCACCAGTTCCTCCAGCCGCAGCAGCAGGGTCACCAGCAGCAGGTGGTCAAGTTCGCCATCCACGGCCGGCTTCAGCGCCAGGATCCGCTCACGCAGCACCGCATACTCGCTGGCACTGGAGCGACCCGGCCGCTCCAGCCATTGCGCGATGTCGGTGATCAGCGGCTCCAGTCCCGGCGGCAGGGCGCGGCCGCCAGCACGCAGCGCGCCCAGCCGGTCGGCAATCGAGGACAACACCGGCAGCATCAGCAGCATGCGCTCGCGCAAGCGCTGCATCGACACCGCGGCACCGGCATGGCGCGGGTCATCGCGGCGCAGGAACTCGATCAGTGCTTCGAACTGCACCAGGTCGGCAGCCAGCCGGTTGCGCGGGGCATGTGCCTGGCCGCGCAGCAGGATCTGCCGGCACCACTGCGCGGCATCCCCCATCCAGCTGCCAATCCGCGCGCGCAGCATCGGCTGCACCGAGGTCGGGAAGAACAGCGAGGCGAACAGCACCGCCACCACCGTGCCCAGGATGATCTCTTCGCTGCGCGCCACCACGGTGTCGAAGATGGTGTCCGGCGAGGTCACCGCCGGGAAGCCGATGAAGGCGGTGGTGTAACCGGCCAGCAGGAAGGCGTAGCCGCGCGGCCCGCGGTTGAGCAGGGCGATGAACAGGCAGGCCGACAGCCACAGCGACATCGCCGCGCTTAGCAGCAGGGGTGCCTCCACCAGGTGCGGCAGCATCCACAGCGTCGCCGCGCCGGCAATCAGCGTGCCGATGATCCGGTACGCGCCTTTGGCCCGGGTCGGGCCCAGCATCGGCTGGGTGACGATGTACACCGTCGCCATGGCCCAGTACGGGCGCGACAGATTGCCCGCCAGCCCGATGTACAGCGCAGCCAGCGCGGCCAGGAAGGTCTTGACCGAGAACGTCCAGGCCTGGCGGTCCAGCAGCAGCGGGGGGTTATTCATTCGCAGCCACGGCGTCAGCGTTCCAGCCGCCGCCCAGCACCAGGAACAGGTGGATCTGGTCGCGCGAAATCTGCGCCTGGGCCTGGGCCAGGGTGGCGTCGGCCGAGGCCAGGGTGCGGTCGGCATCCAGGCTGGACAGGTACGGCGTGCGCCCGCCCTGGTACAGCCGGCGGTTCTGCGCGGAGGCCAGCGCGGCCTGCTGCTGCGCCTGCTGCAGCGACTGCAGCCGGTCCAGATCGTGCGCGTAGCGGCTCAGCGCGGTCTGGGTTTCGCGCAGCGCCTGCAGCACGCTGCTGTCGAACTCGGCCAGTGCCGCGTCGGCCCCGGCTTCGGTGGCGTGGATGCGCGCATGCGTGCCGGAGGAGGGCAGGGTCCAGGAGATCAGCGGCCCGAACGACCACTGCCGGGTCATCGCGTTGCCGAAGTCTTCCAGCAGGCCGGCGGCTCCGGCCGATGCGCCCAGCCGAATGTCCGGATACAGCTCGGCGGTGGCCACGCCGATCCGCGCGGTGGCCGCAGCGAGGCGGCGCTCGGCTTGGCGGATGTCGGGACGACGCTGCAGCAGGGCGCGGCCGTCGCCGACCGGCAGCGGCTGCGCCAGCGTGGGGGCCTCGGCGCAGTCGGCCACGCCGGCGGGCAGCTGGCCCGGGGTGCGGCCGAGCAGGGCGCTCAGCTGGTATTCGGAGGCCTGGCGCTGCGCACGCAGCGGCGGCAGGGCCGCTTCCAGCATGGCCACCTGGGCGTTGGCGCGGGCCAGTTCCGGCGGCGTGCCACGGCCGGCGGCGATCAACCGCTGGGTGACCTCACGACTGCGTTGCTGCAGTTCCAGCGAGTGCTCGGCCACATGCAGTTCGTGGTTGGCGTGGCAGATCTCCACATAGCTGCCGGCCACCTGGGCCACCAGCGACACCCGGGCCAGGTCCATCGCGGCGGCGGTGGCCTGCTCGTCGGCGCGGGCGGCTTCCGCTGCGCGCTTGAGCTTGCCGAACAGGTCGAACTGGTAGGACACCGCGAACTTGCCGTCGGCCAGGTTGATCGGCGGCAGCTCGTGCTCCTGCAGGAACGATTCGGCCGACAGCTGGGCGCGGCTGACGCCGGCCTCGGCTTCGTACTCGAACCCGCCGGCATCCAGCGCCTGCTCGTAGACCGCGGCAGCGCGGCGCAGGTGTGCGTCGGCGACCTTCAGTTCCACGTTGTCGCGCAGTGCCTGTTCGACCAGCCTGTTGAGGGTGGCGTCCTGGTACAGCTCCCACCAGCGCGGCGGCAGTTCAGCGCCTGCGGCGACCTGGGCGTTCCCGGTGTCGAGGAAGCCCGCATTGGCCTCGGGGCGCTGGAACGCAGACCCGGACGGCAACTGGTAGTCCGGGCCGACCGTGGCGCAGGCGCTCAGGCTGGCCACGGCCAGCCCGAGCATCACCTGCCTGAAGCTCAGCCGGTTCACAGTGCCGCCTGCGCCGGGCGTGCCGGCTGGGACGCGGTGGCGTCCGGCTCGATGGTCACGGTGGCCGTGCGCCCGGCGATCAGGGTCACGCCTTCGGGCACGGCATCAATCTGGATGCGCACCGGAATGCGCTGGGCCAGCCGGACCCAGTCGAAGGCCGGGGTCACGTTCGGCAGCAGGCTGCTGCCCTCACTGCGATAACGGTCCTCGATGCCGGCGGCAATGCTCTGCACATGCCCCTGCAGCGGCTGCGACTCGCCCATCAGGCGGATGTCGACCTTCTGCCCGGCATGCACGCCGCGCAGGCGGGTTTCCTCGAAATAGCCGTCAATCCGGAACGAACCGGTGTCCAGCACCGCCATCACCGGGTGGCCAGCGGTCACGTAGTCGCCGGTGCGCACGGTGCGGTCGTTCACGTGGCCGTCGCTGGGGCTGCGCACTTCGGTGCGGGTCAGGTTGAGTTCGGCCAGGTCAACCGCCGCCTGGGCAGTGGCCATGCCGGCCTGCGCCGCCTGCAGCTTGGCGCGGCGCACTTCGGCGTCCTCGGCGGCCACCAGGTCCTGCAGGCTGCGGTCGCGGGCGGTCTCGCGGCGGAGCTGTTCATAGCTGGCGCGGCGCTCGCCGAGGGTGGCGCGGGCCTGCTCCAGCGCGATCCGGTAGCGCTCGCGGTCAACCACGAACAGCACGTCGCCGCGCTTCACCGCCTGGTTGTCGGCCACCTTCACCGCTTCCACCAGCCCGGACACGTCCGGCGCGACCTGCACCACGTCGGCGCTCACATGCGCGTCGCGGGTCCAGGGTTCGTCCATGTAGTACGTCCACAGGGTGCGCAGCACCAGCAGGGCGGCAATGACGGCGGCAACGGTCACCACGACCGGTACGGTGTGCTTGAGGATCTTGTTCACGAGTGCATCCAACGCATCAGGGAGAACAACCCGCCGAGCACGATCACGTAGACGGCCAGGTTGAACAGGGGCGGGTGCCAGATATGGCGGTAGGCTCCGGTGCGCTGCAGGACCACGCGCAACCCGCTCTTGAGCAGGTAGGCCAGCAGCATCAAGGCCAGCAGGGTCGGGACGAACACACCGTGGAGACTGAATTCACCGGTCATCGGGCAACGATTCTTTCGGAGGAATGGGACAGGCCCGACGCCGCAGGGCGGCACCGGGCGATACAACAGGGGGTGCGGTGGCTTACGTCACACGTTCGGCGGCATCGGCCAGCAGCTGCCACAGCTTCAGCACCGTGCGCAGCTCGTCCGTGCTGAGCTCACCGAACACCTGCTCGCGCAGCGCGATCAGCTGGGTTTCCAGCTCGCTGACCAGGGCTTCGCCCTTGTCGGTCAGCCACAGCAGGTTGGCGCGGCGGTCGCTGGCATCGCATTCGCGGCGGACCAGGTCACTGGCCGACAGCTTGTCCAGCAGGCGGACCAGCGACGGGCCTTCCATGCCCAGCTGCTGGGCCAGGGTGACCTGGCGGATGCCGCCGCCGGCGCGGCCGATCATCAGCAGCGGCATCGTGCAGGCTGCGGAAATGCCGTAGCTGCCCAGCGCCTGGTCGGCCAGACGCTGCCACTGCCGGCCCGAATGGAGCAGGCCGGAGCTGAGCTGCATCTGCAGCTGGGTGCGTTCGTCGAGGGTGCGCTTCATGGGCGGGGTCGCTTCGGAATATAGATAGGATACTACTAATTCGTCTGCTATCAATAGCCGCGCCCCAACCGTACCCCAACGGGGGTGGGGACGCCCGAGGGGTCGGTCGGGTACGATGCTCGCCCCCCTTCAGGGTGCTGTAGGCAATGAGCAAGAAAGACAACGACGCGAATCCGGTCTCCCAGGCCGAAGCTGAATCGGCGGTGCGCACCCTGCTGCGCTGGGCCGGCGAAGACCCCACCCGTGAAGGGCTGCTGGATACCCCGCGGCGCGTCGCCGAAGCCTATGGCGACTGGTTCAGCGGCTACAAGGACGATCCGCGCGCGTACCTCGAGCGCACCTTTGAAGAGGTGGCCGGGTATGACGAGCTGATCGTGCTGCGCGACATCGAGTACGAAAGCCACTGCGAACACCACATGGCCCCGATCATCGGCCGCGTGCACGTCGGCTACCTGCCCGACGGCAAGGTAGTGGGCATCAGCAAGCTGGCCCGCGTGGTCGAAGCCTACGCACGCCGCTTCCAGGTGCAGGAAAAGATGACCGCGCAGATCGCCCAGTGCATCCAGGACGTGCTGCAGCCGATCGGCGTGGGCGTGGTGGTGGAAGGCGCGCATGAGTGCATGACCACCCGTGGCATCCACAAGCGCGGCGTCAGCATGGTCACCTCCAAGATGCTGGGCAGCTTCCGCGAGGATGCGCGCACCCGCGCCGAATTCCTGCGCTTCATTGAAGTGGGCGGCAAGCGCTGAGCCCGGTCGTCGCCCGCGTGCGGGCACCCGACCCTGCATTGACCCGACGGCGTGGCCTGCTGCCACGCCGTGATCTGCGTGGAACTTCCGCTGCATGAAGCATCGCGAACGCATCACCCGTTACCGTCACCTGCGCGAGCAGCCACAGTGGAAGCTGCTGGCCGCCGCCAATGCCCCGGAAATCATCGGCCTGCTGCAGAGCCTGCTGATGGATGGCGAGCGCACCTTGTCTGCCGCCGTGCTGCACGAGCGCCTGCAACGCGCACTGGACCAGCTCAACGGCGAGGAACTGTCGCGCGAGCTGCCGCGTACCGCCCAGGCCTACATCGCGCACTGGCTGGCCCAGGGCTGGCTGGAGCGGCGTCTGCCGGACGGGGCCGACCAGGAACAGTACGAACTCTCGACCCAGGCGCTGCAGGCGATCCGCTTTGCCGACAGCCTGGAGCAGAGCCGCGTGGCCGCCACCGAAAGCCGGCTGGCGCTGGTGATCGAGCAGCTGTCGCAGCTGGCCGCGCAGACCGAAGCCGACCCGGATGCCCGCCTCTCGGCGCTGCGCGACGAACGCGATCGCATCGACGCGGAAATCGCCCGTGTCGGTGAGGGACGCGTGGCCGCGCTGGACGGCAAGCGCGCGCTGGAGCGCGCGCGCCAGATCATCGGCCTGGCCGATGACCTGACCGAGGACTTCCGCCGCGTCCGCGACGACTTCGAACGCCTCAACCGCGAATTCCGCGAACGCATCATCGACGACGAAAGCGAGCGCGGCGACGTGCTCTCGCAGCTGTTCGAAGGCGTCGATGTGATCGGAGAGAGCGATGCCGGACGCAGCTTCCAGGCGTTCTGGCGGCTGCTCAACGACGCCGAGCAGAGCGCACAGCTCGACGCGGCACTGGAAACCGTGCTGGCGCGTGGTTTCGCCCGCCGCCTGGACCGCAACGAGCGTGCCTTCCTGCGCGGCTTCACCGGCACCATGCTCGAGCGCGGCGGCCAGGTCCACGATGTGCTGCAGAACTTCGCGCGCAGCCTGCGTGGCTTCGTGCAGAGCCGTGGTTATCTGGAACAGCGCCGGCTCAACCAGCTGCTCAAGCAGGCCCAGTCCGAGGCGCTGGCGCTGCGCGACGATTTTGCCGCGCAGCGTCCGATTGGCCGCGATCTGCAGCTGACCACCAGCCGCCTGCGCTCGTGGTCGCAGTGGAAACTGCACGACCCACGCACGGCCCAGGTCGATGGCAGCGTGCTGCGCAATGACGCTGCGGCGATCAGCCTGGAAAGCGTGGGCGACCTGGTTGCGTCGTCTGAAATCGACTTCCGCACCCTGCGCCGTGACCTGCATGAGCTGCTTGGCGCGCAGCCGAAACTGAGCATCGCCCAGGCCCTGTCGCAGCGCGAAGCGCCGCAGGGGCTGGGCAGCGTGATCGGCTATCTGTCGTTGGGCACCCGCCACGGCGTGGTGGTGGACGGCGAACAGGAAACCGCACATTGGCGTGGCGGTGATGGACAGTGGCGACGTGCCCGCATCCCGCTGGTTTGGTTCACCCAGGAGAAACGCCATGAACTGGCATGAAGATTCCATCGACACGGGCGCTGAAAACGAAGCGACCGTGGATGACCTGTACGACGCGGAACCGGTGGTGGTCACCCCGTTGCCCAAGCGGGGCAACGACGTCTACTACCTGGGCGATACCGGCCGCCTGCCGCTGGACGCGCGTCGCGCGCTGTGCCAGCTGCTGATCGGACCCAGCATCGACCAGCTGCGCCACGCCAAGCTGTGGCCGGCGCTGATCCGCAGTGAAGCGGCGATCCGCTCGGCGCTGTCGGACCTGTTCCTCGAACTGGTGCTCGACCGTGACAGCGGCGTGGCCTTCACCCGCCAAGCTGACACCGAAGATGTTGATGCGCCGGTGCTGCTGCGCACCTCGCCGCTGACCTTCATTGATTCGGTGCTGCTGCTGTACCTGCGCCAGCAGCTGGCCGAGGCCGACGCGCGCGGCAACCGCGCGGTGGTTGCCGATGCGGAAATGGCCGAAGCGCTCGCCATCTACGAAAAGAACCTGTCCACCGACCGCGCCGGCTTCAACCGCCGCGTCGCGGCCGCCGTGCAGAAGATGAAGGACACCCACATCCTGACCCGTCTGGCAGGCCAGGAAGACCGACATGAAGTGTCGCCGGCGCTGAAGCTGCTGTTCTCCGCTGAAGACGTCTCCGCGTTGTCCACGGTGTACCGCCAGCTGCGCGACACCCCGGCTGCCGAGGCCTGAGAGAGTTCCACATGGCTATTTCCAAGCACACGCCCGCCCTGTTCACCGACGGCCTGCCCGACCCGCGCCTGCAGCAGTTCCGCATGCGCCGCCTGCAGGTCCACAACTGGGGCACCTTCAACGGCCTGACCGAAGTGCCGATTGCCGAGAAGGGCTTCCTGTTCGTGGGCCGCTCCGGCTCCGGCAAGTCGACCCTGCTCGATGCGATGTCGGCGGTGCTGGTGCCGCCGGCGATCGTCGACTTCAATGCCGCCGCCCGCGAGGCCGAGCGCAGTGGTCGCGACCGCAACCTGGTCTCGTACGTGCGCGGCGCATGGGCGGACCAGCAGGACAAGGGCACCGGCGAAATCGCCACCCAGTACCTGCGCAAGGGCGCGACCTGGACCGCGCTGGTGCTGGAATACCGCAGCGGCGATGGCCGCGTGGTCAGCCTGGTGCGCCTGTTCTGGATCTCCGGCAACGGTGCCGCCGCAGCAGATGTGCGCAAGCACTATCTGGTGGCCGAGCGCCCGTTCGACATCGCCAAGGACCTCGGCGGCTTCGACCTGGACCTGCGCAAGCTCAAGCAGCGCCTGGCCGACGTGCACCATTTCGACAGCTTCGCCGGCTATGCAGAGCGCTTCCGCCACCTGCTCGGCATCGACAACGAGATGGCGCTGCGCCTGCTGCACAAGACCCAGTCGGCCAAGAACCTGGGTGATCTGAACGTGTTCCTGCGTGACTTCATGCTGGACACGCCGAACACCTTCAACGCCGCCGAGCGGCTGGTGAACGACTTCGCCGAGCTCGACGGCGCGCATCAGGCGGTGGTCACCGCGCGGCGCCAGGTCGAAACCCTGCTGCCGGCGCGCGAGCACTACAACGAGCTCAAGGCCATGCACCGCCGCCGTGGCGACGAGGAACTGCTGAAGCTGGGTATCGACAGCTTCCGCGAGAACCGCCGCCAGCAGCTGCTGGAAGCGCGCCTGCACGAGCTGGAGGTCCGTGACCGTGGCCTGCTCGGCGAAGAAGCCCAGCGTCGCGCCGCGCTGGACAACCACACCGAGCGCCTGGGCGAGCTTGAACTGCAGCGCCGCCAGCAGGGCGGCGAGCGGATCGAGGAGCTGGAACGCGAGCAGGGCCGTGCCGAAGCAGAACGCGACCGCCGCCAGGCCAAGCGCGAACAGGCCCGCCAATCCGCGCAGAAGCTGCAGGCGACGCTGCCGGACACCGCGCAGGCGTTTGCCGAGCTGATCGACAAGGCCCAGGGTGAGCTGCAGGACCGTCAGCGTGCTTCGGCGGCGCTGGATGATGCGATCAGCGAGCGCCTGGGTGGCAAGCGCGACGACGAGCGCCGCTTCGCCGAAGTGCGCAGCGAGCTGGAGGCGATGGAGCACAATCCGTCCAGCATTCCCGCACCGCTGCAGAAGCTGCGCGCACGGCTGGCCGAGGAAACCGGCGTGCCGGAGGCGGCGCTGCCGTTCGTCGGTGAACTGATCCAGGTCCGCCAGGACCAGGCCGCGTGGCAGGGCGCGATCGAGCGCGTGCTGTTCGCGTTCGCGCAGTCGCTGCTGGTTGACGACCGCCATTACAACGAGGTTGCCGACTGGGTGAACCGCACCCACCTCGGCATGCGCTTCACCTTCTACCGTGTGCGCCGCAACGACGAGGCGCTGGCACGTTCGCCGTCGGCTCGCTCGCTGCTGCACAAGCTGGACCTGCGCGACAGCAGCTTCGAGCCGTGGCTGCGCCGCGAACTGGGCAAGCGCTTCGACTACGAGTGCGTGGACGCGCGCGAGCTGCGCAACGTCGAGCGCGGCATCACCAAGGAAGGCCAGGTCAAGCACCCGGGCGACCGTTTCGAGAAGGACGACCGCAGCGCGGTCAACGATCGTCGTCGCTGGCTGCTGGGCTTCAACAACCGCGACAAGCTGGCGGTGTATCAGAAGGAAGGCCAGGAACTGGCCAAGCGCATTGCCGGCTGCGACGCCGACATCGCGCAGCTGCGCTCGCAGCGCGAAAGCGATAATGATCGCCGCCTGGCCTGCAACCAGCTGGTCAACCTGGGCTGGGACGAAATCGACGTAGCCACCCCGCTGCAGCGTCTGTCCGACGTCGAAGCCAACCTGCGCGAGCTGCGCGAAGGCAACGCCGACCTGGCGCGCCTGGCCAAGCAGATCGACGCCACCCGTGCCGACATCGAGCAGGCCCGCCGCACCTACGAAGACACCCGCGTCGAGCGCGGCCAGCTGGTCAAGGAACGTGACCGTCTGGATCGCGCGCGCCAGCAGAGCCGCGCGTTGGTGCTGCCGGCACTGGGCAGCACCCAGGAAGCCGGCCTGCAGCAGCGCGTGGAAGCGATGGGCCCGCTGAGCCTGGAAACGCTCGAAGCGAACATGCGCCAGATCAGCAACGCGCTGAACGAGCAGCTGTCCTCGTCGCAGCAGGACGTGAACAAGGTAGAGAACCTGCTTCTCGGCTGCTTCCGCCGCTTCGTGCAGGGCTGGCCGGAAGAATCCGGCGACTTCACTGTGTCGGTGGCCTCGGCGGATGACTTCCTCGCCCGCCTCGCGCGGCTGGAACGCGATGGCCTGCCGCAGCACGAAGAGCGCTTCTTCGACCTGCTGCAGAACCAGAGCAAGAACAACCTGCTGGCCCTGCAGCGGCACAGCGCCGAGGCACGCAAGTCAATCGGCCAGCGCCTGGATGAAGTGAACGCCAGCCTGGAACAGGTGCCGTTCAACCGCGGCACGCTGCTTACCATCGAACTGAGCGACCGCCGTCTGCCGGAAGTGCTGGAATTCCACCAGCAGCTGCGCGATGTGCTCTCGCACCACCAGACCGAACAGCGCGAAGTGGCCGAAGCCCAGTTCGCAGTACTGCGTGAACTGGTGAAGCGGCTGGGCTCGCAGGAAGGCGAAGACAAGCGCTGGCGCGAGAACGTGCTGGACGTCCGCCTGCATGTGGAGTTCATCGGCGTGGAACTGGACGCGGCCACGCGCCAGCAGGTCGAAATCTACCGCAGCGGTGCGGGCAAGTCGGGCGGCCAGCGCCAGAAGCTGGCGACCACGTGTCTGGCAGCGGCATTGCGCTACCAGCTGGGTGGTGCGGAAAGTCAGCTGCCCAGCTACGCGGCCGTCGTCCTCGACGAAGCCTTTGACAAGGCCGACAACGAGTTCACCGCGCTGGCCATGAACATCTTCGACAACTTCGGCTTCCAGATGGTCGTCGCCACCCCGCTGAAGTCGGTGATGACGCTGGAGCCCTTCATCGGCGGTGCCTGTTTCGTCGAAATCAGCGGCCGCCATGATTCCGGCGTGCTGTTGATCGAGTACGACGAGGAAGGCAAGCGCCTGAAGCTGCCGGAGCGCTCACGTCAGGCCGCTGAAGTCGAGGTTTGATCGCCGTAGGGACACGCCATGCGTGTCCTCGCGGACCCCGGCGGTTCATGACACGCATGGCGTGTCACTACGCGCATCCATGCCGTGGGGTGTCCCTCCAGGGGTCACCCGCAGGCCCCCTCTCATGCATCGCGCAATGCGGCCGGAAAACGCGATTCCGCCGTTGATCTCCCGTGGCCACCGAAACGCCGTCGTGGCGGTTCGGGGTGGGCTGGAGGGGGCGTGAGCCGCGTGGATGCGGCGATCGACGCTCCATGGACGGATTCACGCTGTCCCCCGGAACGCCCATTCCGATCCGCCAACACAGGGATCAGATGGCCACCGGCTGTTCGCCCAGAACCAACAGCAGCCGGGCACAGCCCGGCGATACGTAGATTCTGCAACCGCAGGAACCCTAGGAATCACCCGGCGAACGTATCCCAGCCCATCCGTGCGATCAGCACCACCACCAGGCCGACGAACAGTTTGCGGATGAACGGTGTGCCGCCGCGCAGGGCCAGCCGTGTTCCGACCACGGAGCCGGTGATGTTGGCCGCCGCCATCGGCAGCGCGAACAGCCACAGGATGTTGCCGGTGGGCACGAAGAACGAGATCGCGGCTACGTTGGTCGCCAGGTTCACCACCTTCGAGGCCGCTGACGCGCGCAGGAAATCCAACCCGAAGAAGCGCACGAACAGGAAGATCAGGAAGCTGCCCGTGCCCGGGCCGAAGAAGCCATCGTAGAAGCCGATTGCGGCACCGATCGCCAGCGCCGTCCACAGCTCCTTGCGGCCGATCTCACGCGGGCGGTGCAGCGCACCGAAGTCCTTCTTCCACAGCGTGTAGCCCAGCATCGCGATCAGGAGCACCAGCACCAGCGGGCGTACCGCGTCCTTGGGCAGCAGGCTGACTGCCGTTGCCCCCGCGAACGAGAACACGAACGCCGTGCCTGCCGCGAACAGTACCGGCTGCCACGGGAAGCGCACGTTGCGCGCGTAACGCCATGCCGCAGCAGCCGTGCCGAACATCGAGCTGAACTTGTTGGTGCCGAACAGCATTGCCGGCGTGTGCTGGGGCAACACCGTGAACAGGCCCGGCAACTGCACCAGACCCCCACCACCGACCGCCGCGTCCACCAGACCGGCAATGAAGGCAATCGCCACCAACCACCACAACTCGGGGGGAACCAGCTCCAGCACGGCACGGACTTCGCAGGGAAAGGCGCGCCAGCATACGCCGTTCCGGGCACAATGGCCGCATGAGCAAAGCCCCTGCCGATACCTGCCCCTGCGGTCGCCCGCTGGCCTACGCCGCCTGCTGCGGCCAGTACCACGAAGGGGCCATCGCCCCGGATGCCGAGACCCTGATGCGCTCGCGCTACACCGCCTATGTGCAGGAACGTGCCGACTATCTGCTCGACAGCTGGCACCCGCAGACCCGCCCGGAAAGCCTCGGCTTCGACGAAGCGCCCAGCCAGCGCACCCGCTGGCTCGGGCTTACCGTGCACGAACACACCCAGCCCGATGCTGATCACGCCCAGGTCCGTTTCACCGCCCGCTACAAGGTCGGCGGCGGCAGCGCGGTGAAGATGCAGGAACACAGCCGCTTCGAGCGCATCGGGGGACGCTGGCTCTATCTTGACGCGCTGTCCTGATCGAACCCTGATCCGCCTGTTCATCCCGGTGCTGTAACACAACGTGAGGACCGCCATGACGGTGCGCTCACCGTCGCTGGCTGATCCTGAAGCGATGAACACTGTCGCCGCAACACCGCAGGCCGCCAGCGCGCTGGCCGAGCATTACCGCGCCGTCCGCGCCCGCAGTCTGGCGCTGGCGGCCCCGCTCAGCGCTGAAGATGCCATGGTCCAGAGCATGGCCGACGCCAGCCCCACCAAGTGGCATCTGGCGCACACCAGCTGGTTTTTCGAACGCTTCGTGCTCGGCAGCCAACCCGCGCACGCGCCGTTCAACGCTGACTGGCATTACCTGTTCAACAGCTACTACCAGAGCATCGGCCCGGCGCATGCGCGTCCACAGCGAGGCCTGTTGTCGCGGCCATCGCTGGATGAAGTGCGCGACTATCGCCGGCGCGTCGATGACCAGGTCATCGCTCTGCTGCAGCGCGATGTGCTCGACAGCCAGGCCTGCAACCAGCTCCTGCTGGGTCTGCACCACGAGCAGCAGCACCAGGAACTGCTGCTCACCGACATCAAGCACGCGCTCTGGTCCAATCCGCTGCAGCCGGCGTACCGCGACGACCTCAGGCGCAGCACCGGTGCGGCGCTGCCGATGCGCTGGCTGCCCGAAGAGGAGCGCATCGTTGAGATCGGTGCGCCTGCATGGCCGGGAAACCCTGCCTTCGCCTATGACAATGAATCCCCGGTGCACCGCGTGCTCGTTCCCGCGCATGTGCTGGCCAACCGTCCGGTCAGCAACGCCGAGTACCGGGCCTTCATCCTCGACGGCGGCTACCGGCAGGCGGCGCACTGGATGAGCGAAGGCTGGACCCTGGTCCAGAACGAAGGGTGGCAGCACCCGCTGTACTGGGACGACGGCCTTGAGCGCGAGTTCACCCTGGGCGGTTGGCGCGCCATCGACCCCGATGCCCCGGTCTGCCACCTCAGCTACTTCGAGGCCGACGCCTATGCGCGCTGGGCCGGCGCACGCCTGCCGACCGAGTTCGAGTGGGAAGCTGTCGCCCAGACCCGGCCGGTGCAGGGCAACTTCGCCGACGACGACCATCTGCATCCGCGGGCGTTCACGGGCGAAGGCACCGATCCCGCGCAACCGCTGCAGTTGTTCGGCGACGTCTGGGAGTGGACCAGCAGCGCCTATGGGGCCTATCCCGGGTTCCAGCCGTTCGCGGGCAACCTCGGTGAGTACAACGGCAAATTCATGTGCGGACAGTGGATTCTGCGCGGTGGCAGCTGCGCCACCCCGGCCGGGCATGTGCGGGCCAGCTACCGGAACTTCTTTGCGCCGTCGGCACGCTGGCAGTTCGCCGGCCTGCGCCTGGCCCGGGGGCTGGCATGAGCACCGTCAGCGACGCGCTTGACGCGCTCACCGACCTGCAGCCCGACCGCGCCCGGATCACCGCCGACATCCTGCACGGGTTGTCGCAGCATCCGCGGCAGCTGCCCTCCAAGTACTTCTACGACGCGCGCGGCTCGGCGCTGTTCGAGCAGATCACCCGCCAGCCCGAGTACTACCCCACGCGCACCGAGCTGGGTCTGCTGCAGGATCGCGCCGCCGACATCGCCGCCGTGGTCGGGCCACATTTGCATGTGGTCGAGCTCGGCAGCGGCAGCGGCCGCAAAACCGAAATCCTGCTGCAGGCGCTGGTCGACCCGGTCGCCTATACGCCAATCGAAATCTCGCGCGCGGCCCTGCTCGACAGCGTCGAGCGGCTTGCCCCGGCGTTGCCGGAGATCGAAATGCTGCCGGTGTGTGCCGACTTCACCCGCCCGGTGCAGCTGCCGGAGCCGGAACGCGAACCGGCGCGACGGCTGGTGTTCTTCCCGGGCTCCACCCTGGGCAATTTCGCCGGTACCGAGGCGGTTGCCCTGCTGCGCGCCATGCGCCAGACCATGGGCGAGGGCGGGTTGGCCCTGATCGGCATCGACCTGCACAAGGACCCGGCGCTGATCGAAGCGGCGTACAACGACGCGGCCGGGGTCACCGCCGAGTTCACCCTGAACCTGTTGCGCCGGCTCAACCGCGAGATCGGCAGTGACTTCGACCTCAAGGGCTTCGCCCACCGGGCCCGCTACAGCGTGGAACGGCTGCGCATCGAAACCGACCTGGTCAGCCTGCGCGACCAGCAGGTGCACGTGGGCGGGCGGACCTTCGATTTCGCCGCCGGCGAAGCCATGCGCGTGGAGTACAGCCACAAGTACACCGAGGCCAGCTTTGCCGCGCTGGCCGCCGAGGCCGGACTGCAGGTCACCCACCGCTGGGACGCGCAGGCACCTGCGTTCGGGTTGCGGCTGCTGCAGCGCATGTGATCGTCGGATCGGCCGCGCCGCTGCACAGCCGCTATGATGCAGCTTCACTTGGCTGCAAGGACCTCTGCCAATGAAGTGCACCACGGCTTGGCTGCTGGCAGGGCTGTCTCTGACCGGTGGCGCGGCCGCCGCCGATCCTGCCTTCGACCGCTGCCTGGCCGGCATCCAGACCCAGGCACTCAAGCAGGGCGTCAGCGCGGAGGGCTTCACCCGGCTCACCACCGGACTCATCCCGGATTTGAGCGTGCTGCCGCTGCTGGACGCGCAGCCGGAATTCACCACGCCGTTGTGGGACTACCTGGCTGCGCTGGTGGACAGCCAGCGGGTCGAGGATGGCCGCGCCCGCCTGGCCCAGCACCGGGATCTGCTGGCCACGGTATCCGACCAGTACGGCGTCGATCCGGCCACCATCGTCGCGGTCTGGGGCGTGGAGAGCGACTACGGACGCGTGTTCGGCAAGCGCCCGCTGCTGCAGTCGCTCGCCACGCTGGCCTGCAACGGTCGCCGCCAGCCTTTCTTCCGTGGCGAGCTGCTGTCCCTGCTGAAGCTGCTGGACGCCCGTGAGCTCAGCGCCGACGGCCTCACCGGCTCCTGGGCCGGCGCGTTCGGACACACCCAGTTCATGCCTTCCACCTATGCGCGCATTGCCGTGGACGGTGATGGCGACGGTCGTCGAGATCTGGTCGCCAGCATCCCTGACGCGCTGGCCTCCACCGCCAATTACCTGAAGAAGGCCGGCTGGCGCACCGGTCAGCCGTGGGGCATGGAAGTCACGATACCGGCCGGCTTCAACGCTGCCCTGGCTGGCCGCACCCAGCGCAAGCCGCTGGCCGACTGGCGCGCGCTGGGCATCGTGCCGGTCGGCGGCGGCACGCTGGCTCCGGCCGGGCTGCCGGCCGACGCCAACGCCGCGCTGCTGCTGCCCACCGGCCCCAAGGGCCCGGCCTGGCTGGTATTCCGCAATTACGACGCGATCTACGCTTACAACGCCGCCGAAAGCTACGCCCTGGCCATCGCCACCCTCGCGGACCGCCTGCGCGGCGGTACCGGCACGGTGGCCGCCTGGCCCACCGACGATCCCGGCATCGGCCGCGCCGAACGCCGCGAATTGCAGACCCTGCTGCTCGCCCGCGGTCATGACATCGGTACGGCCGACGGCATGATCGGCACCGCCAGCCGCCGCGCCATCCAGGTCGAACAGCAACGGCTGGGCCTGACCCCGGCCGATGGTCGTGCCGGCCAACGCATCCTCACCGCCCTGCGCACCGCGCCTACTCTTCCTGTTGCGACTTCTGCCATGCCCGAATCCACTGTCTTTACGCTGCCACCCAATCGCGCCCGCCTGCTGCAGTCGCCGGCCGGGCCCAGCGCTGCCCTGCCGAAACTGGAAGGGTTGAGCATGGGCAACGTGCAGGGCTTCCCAGCCTGGAAGGTGGAAACGCCCTTCGCGTCGGCTGCCATTTCCGTGTTCGGAGGCCAGCTGTTGTCCTATGTGCCCAAGGGCGGGCAGGACGTGATGTGGCTGTCGCCCACGGCACAGGCGCTGCCGACCCCGATTCGCGGCGGCACGCCCGTGTGCTGGCCCTATTTCGGGCGGCAGGGGCAGGGCAACGATGTGCCTTCGCACGGCTTCGTCCGCGATCTGCCCTGGACCCTGCAGCAGGCCCGGCGAGAGGCCGATGGAACCGTCGTGCTTACCCTTGCCCCGCCGGCGCTGGAATCGCTGGATCTGCAGTTGAGCATGCAACTTCGCATCGGCCGCACCTTCGAGCAGCAGCTGATCACCCGCAACACCGGCAAGCAGGCGATCAGCTTCACCCAGGCCCTGCATAACTACTTCAAGGTCAGCGACGCCACCCAGGTCAGCGTGTCCGGCCTGGACGGCCTCACCTACCTGGACAAGTTCGAGAACTACGCCACCCCGCGAAGCCAGCAGGGCGACTGGTCGCTGCGTGATCCGCGCGATCCCGGCCGCAGCGATCGCATCTATACCCAGGCCGGCGGCCGCTATGTGCTGAAGGACCCGGGCCTGAAGCGCAGCATCGCCATCACCACCCAGGGCAGCCGCACCCTCGTGGCCTGGAACCCGGGCGAGGCGGGTGCGGCGAAGATGGCTGACGTCGGCAAGGGCTGGCGCGACTACGTCTGCCTGGAAGCGGCCAATGCCGGCCCGGACGTGGTCACCCTCGCACCCGGCGCGCAGCATGTGCTGCAGCAGACCTTCAGCGTGGCTCCTTTATGAGTAGTGAGCGCAACCCGGTCCACGACCGCGCGGCCGATGGTGCCGGCAACCCGTACGCTGCACCGGACACCGAGCTGTCGGACCTGCCCAGCGATGCGGAGATCGCCGACGCTGTGGCCGTGCATGACCGACACCCGTTGCTGGCCAAGGTGGTCGGTGACAATTTCGCGCTTTATGCGCGCCGCTGGCACCTTGACCGCGGCGGCTGGGCACGGCCCTGGCACTGGCCGGCCCTGCTGTTCGAGTTCTATTGGCTGATGTACCGCAAGATGTACCTGGTCTCTCTGGTCTACTTAATGGCGACCTTCAGCATCGGTGCGGTGATTGGCCTGGCACCCTCCTATGCCGGTGTGGCGCTGATCGGCCTGCTCGGGCTCCGCATCATTCTGTGCGCATCGGCCAATGAGCTCTATCGCTGGCACTGCCTGCGGCTGATCAGGCGCGCGCGGGCCCGGTTCGCCGCCCAGCCCGACCGGCTTGAGGCCGAACTGGTCAGGCGGGGCGGTACCAGTGGCTGGGCGCTCGCTTTTGCCATCGCGCTGATGGTGGTGATCACGGTGCTGAGCGAGGCCTGACCCGCAGCGCCAACAGGCAGATCGCGCCGGCAACCAGGCCCCAGAACGCCGAGCCGATCCCGGCCAGCGACATTCCCGAAGCGGTCACCAGGAAGGTCACCAGCGCCGCTTCGCGGTCGCTTTCCTCACGCAGCGCCATCGCCAGACTGTTGGCGATGGTGCCGAACAGCGCAATGCCGGCCACGCACGCCACCAGTTCCCGGGGAAACGCCGCGAACACCGCGGCCACGGTTGCCCCAAAGAGGCCCACCACGATGTAGAAGGCTCCGGCGGCCACCGCAGCGGTGTAACGCCGTGCCGGATCTTCATGTGCTTCGCGGCCCATGCAGATGGCTGCGGTGATCGCCGCAAGGTTCAGGCCGTACGCACCGAAGGGAGCCAACACCATGTTGACCACGCCGATCCAGCCGATCACCGGTGATACCGGCGTGTCGTAGCCCGAAGCGCGGATCACCGCCACGCCGGGAATGTTCTGCGAGGCCATGGTGACCATGAACAGGGGCAGGGCGATGCCGAACACTGCCGGCCACGACAGGGTAGGGACGGTCAACACCGGCACCGCCAGTTGCAGGTGGATCTCGCCGGCGTGCAGCAGGCCCTGGGACGCCGCCACGCCCACGCCTACCAACAGAGTGGCGATCACCGCGTAGCGGGGGAACAGGCGACGCCCGACCAGCCAGGTGAAGAACATCGCCAGCGCCATCCCCAGCTGGGTACCCATCGAAACGAACACGTCCAACCCGAAGCGCAGCAGCACACCGGCCAGCATCCCGGCGGCCAACGCCATCGGCACGCGTTGCATCACCTTGGCGAAGACACCTGAGAACCCGGCGACCATGCCCAGCGCAGCAGCCAGTACAAACGCGCCAATTGCGTCGCTGTAGCTGACGCTTCCGGCACCCACTACCAGCATGGCCGCACCGGGCGTGGACCATGCGGTCACGACTGGCATCCGGTAGCGCAGCGACAGACCAATACAGGTCACACCCATGCCCAGTCCAAGCGCCCACATCCATGACGCAATCTGCGCTTGTGTCGCGCCTACCGCCTGGGCAGCCTGGAACACGATCACCGCGGAACTGGCGAAGCCCACCAATACAGTGATGAAGCCGGCGACGACCGCAGGCAGGGACACATCGCGCAACAACGACCGCTTCGCACTCACCGACATCTCATTACATCCATGACCTGCTGGTGTGGCCATGGTGGCAAGTCTGGCGGCGCACGCGCAACGCGCGAGCGCCGCAAAAAAATGCTTGACGTCTTCCCAGAAGTCTTTAGTATTCGCTCCCTCGCTGCGGCGCGGTCTTCACTCCGGTGAACACCAACCCACAACGGCGGCAACATCCTTCGAGCGAAGGTGTTGACGGAAACGAAAAGCCTGACATAATAGGCGGCTCGCTTCGACGAAAAGACCTCCGGGTCGCAACGACGAAGCAGCATCGGCAACAACGTCCACTTTGGTGAGGCGGCCCTCGAAAAAGGGTGTTGACGAAGCGGAAAAGCCGGCTATAATGGGCGGCTCGCAACGACGGAAACGTCGGGGCACACGGAGGAAGGCGCTGAGGCCGACTCCCTGGTTCTTTGAAAGTATGCGCAGGTATCTTGTGAAGGCGCCTGCAGGAA
>JBCNQC010000044.1:0-21365 GCA_039592995.1 Stenotrophomonas sp.
TCAACAACATCGCCAAGGCGCACAGCGGTCTGTCCGTGTTCGCCGGCGTGGGTGAGCGTACCCGTGAGGGCAACGACTTCTACCACGAAATGAAGGACTCCAACGTCCTCGACAAGGTGGCGATGGTCTACGGCCAGATGAACGAGCCGCCGGGCAACCGTCTGCGCGTGGCCCTGACCGGCCTGACCATGGCGGA
Organism: Stenotrophomonas sp.; assembly: GCA_039592995.1. Classification (GTDB taxonomy): domain Bacteria; phylum Pseudomonadota; class Gammaproteobacteria; order Xanthomonadales; family Xanthomonadaceae; genus Stenotrophomonas. The sequence goes on from JBCNQC010000044.1 coordinate 197, forward strand.
ATACTTCCGCGATGAGAAGGACGAAAACGGCAAGGGCAAGGACGTGCTGCTGTTCGTCGACAACATCTACCGCTACACCCTGGCCGGTACCGAAGTGTCGGCACTGCTGGGCCGTATGCCGTCGGCGGTGGGTTACCAGCCGACCCTGGCCGAGGAAATGGGCGTTCTGCAGGAACGCATCACTTCGACCAAGAACGGTTCGATCACCTCGATCCAGGCCGTGTACGTGCCCGCGGACGATCTGACCGACCCGTCGCCGGCGACCACCTTCGCCCACCTGGACTCGACTGTGACCCTGTCGCGTTCGATCGCCTCGCTGGGTATCTACCCGGCCGTCGATCCGCTGGACTCCACCAGCCGCCAGATGGACCCGCTGGTCATCGGCACCGAACATTACGACACCGCCCAGCGCGTCCAGCAGACCCTGCAGAAGTACAAGGAACTGAAGGACATCATCGCCATCCTGGGCATGGACGAACTGTCCGAAGAAGACAAGCAGGCCGTGTCGCGCGCCCGCAAGATCGAGCGCTTCTTCAGCCAGCCGTTCCACGTGGCCGAAGTGTTCACCGGTTCGCCGGGCAAGTACGTGCCGCTGAAGGACACCATCCGTGGCTTCAAGGCCATCGTCGATGGCGAATACGACCACCTGCCGGAGCAGGCGTTCTACATGGTCGGCGGCATTGAAGAAGCGGTCGAGAAGGCCAAGAAGATGGCTGAGAAGGCCTGATCATGAGCACCATTCGTTGCGACATCGTCAGCGCTGAACAGGAAATCTTCCGTGGCGAAGCGACCCTGGTCGTGGCGACCGGTGAGCTGGGCGAGCTGGGCATTGCGCCCAAGCACGCCCCGCTGATCACCCGACTCAAGCCCGGCAAGGTCGTGGTCACCACGCCGAACGGCGAGCAGCTGGATTTCGCCATCTCCGGCGGCATTCTGGAAGTGCAGCCGCAGGTCGTGACCGTGCTGGCTGACACCGCCATCCGTGCCGAGGACATCGACGAAGCCAAGGTCCGCAAGGCCAAGGAAGAAGCCGAGCGCATGCTGGCCAACCGTGGCGAAGCCATGGACGTGGCCGAAGCCCAGCAGAAGCTGGCCGAGGCCGTGGTGCAGCTGCAGGCGCTGGAGCGCCTGCGCAAGACCCTCAAGCACTAAGCTTCAGCAGCATCGTGTACCCGACAACGCCGGCCTTGTGCCGGCGTTGTTGTTTTTGTGCCGACGCTGCGCACGCCACTCGCACGTCCGGCGTTCTACACTGCTGCCATCACCCCTCAACCTGCCGTTGCCGACATGACCCAAGCCCTGCACGTCATCATCCTCGCCGCCGGCGCTGGCAAGCGCATGAAGTCGGACCTGCCCAAGGTGCTGCAGCCGATTGCCGGCCGGCCGATGCTGGCGCACGTCATCGATGCCGCGCGCGCCCTGCAGCCCGCCGCCATCCATGTGGTGTACGGCCATGGCGGCGAAGCGGTGCGCGCGGCGTTCGCCGACCAGCCCGATCTGCAGTGGGCCGAGCAGCGCGAGCAGCTGGGTACCGGGCATGCCGTGCAGCAGGCCATGCCGCAGGTGCCGGACGATGCCAAGGTGCTGGTGCTGTACGGTGACGTGCCGCTGATCCGCGCCGACACGCTGCGCCATCTGCTGTCACAGCCCGGGCGATTGGCGGTGCTGGTGGCCGAGATGTCCAACCCCGCCGGCTACGGCCGCATCGTGCGCAACGCAGAGGGCCGCGTGGCCGCCATCGTCGAGCAGAAAGACGCCAGCGACGAACAGCGCGCCATCCGTACCATCAACACCGGCATCCTCAGCGCCGACGGCACCGCGCTGCGCATGTGGCTGTCGCAGCTGTCCAACAGCAACGCGCAGGGCGAGTACTACCTGACCGACGTGTTTGCGTCCGCCGCAGCGGAATACACCCCGGCTGACATGGCCTTTGTGGATGATGCGCAGGAAGCGGAAGGAGCCAACGATCCCTGGCAGCTGTCACAGCTGGAGCGGGCCTGGCAGCTGCGCGAAGTTCGCGCACTCTGCGCCCAGGGAGCGCGCGTGCTCGACCCGGCGCGCCTGGACATCCGCGGGACGGTGCGCGTGGGACGCGATGTGCAGATCGACGTCAACGTCATTCTTGAAGGTGATGTCGAGCTGGGCGACGGCGTCAGCATTGGTGCGTTCACCCGCCTGAAGGACGTGAAGCTGGCCGCCGGCACGGTGGTGAAGCCGCACTGCGACCTGGACGGCGTGGTCAGCGAGGGTGCGGCCGATATCGGTCCGTTCTCGCGGCTGCGCCCGGGCACGGTACTGGCTGAGGGTTCGCACGTAGGCAACTTTGTCGAGACCAAGAAAGTGCACCTGGGCACGGGCAGCAAGGCCAACCACCTCACTTATCTTGGCGACGCGGTGATCGGCAACAAGGTCAACATCGGGGCCGGCACCATCACCTGCAACTATGACGGGGTCAACAAGTCGCAGACCACCATTGGCGACAATGCCTTCGTGGGCTCCAACAGTTCGCTCGTAGCGCCCGTAACCATCGGGGCGGGCGCCACCATTGCCGCCGGTTCGGTGATCACCCGCAACGCGCCAGACGGCCGGTTGACGGTTGCACGCGCACGCCAGCAGGTGATTGAAGGCTGGCACCGTCCGGTCAAGAAGTGATGTAGGCCGCCTCGGCATTGCCGGAATGACGGCAATGCCTGGGAGCGGAAGAGTCGGTCGCAAGACGACTGCCGATATCAATGATCAATGCTGGGACGCATGACCTTGTCTGGGGTAAGGCGCTATTCCGTTCACAGGTCAGTCGTCACCGTGCCGATCATTTCCATCGGCGGTCGTCTGTCGACCGACCCTACCCGACCTCGGCAAATGGATGCGGGATCAAACACCCCTCCTCCCGCCGCAGTCAGGCCGGCAGCAGAATCGACACGCACAGGCCACCTTCGCGGCGGTTCTGCAATCCGACCCGGCCACCATGCGCTTCGACGATCTCGCGGGTCAGTGCCAGCCCCAACCCGGTGCCATTGCGCTTGGTGGAATAGAACGGCATAAGCGCGTTCTGCAGCACGGCTTCGTTCATGCCTTTGCCGCGATCCAGCACCTCGATGCGCAGCCACTGCGGCAGCCGCGTAATCCGCAGCTCCACTTCGTCATTCGGCGGGTCGGCCTCACCACACGCTTCATGTGCATTCTTGAGCAGATTCAGCAGCGCCTGACCCATCTGTGCAATGTCGATCCGGCCCTGCAGGTCTTCAGGCACCTCTGCCATCTGGAACGGAATCTGCATCTGAAGACCCCCCAGGAACTGCGCCCACTGTACGTTCTGCAACTGCGGCTGCGGCAGTTTGGCGAAGCGTGCGTAGCCGCGAATGAACCCTTCCAGATGACGGGCACGCTCCTCGATGGTGGAAAACACATCCTCCAGCCGCTCGGTCCTGCCACGCCGCACCAGTTCTCCGCCCGAGTGGGCCAGTGAAGCAATCGGTGCCAGCGAATTGTTCAACTCATGGCTGATCACGCGGATCACCTTCTTCCAGGTCTGCACTTCCTGGCGGCGCAACTCGGCGGTCAGCAGACGCACCAGCAGCAGGTCATGCGGGCGGCCGTTCAGATGGAAGTTGCGCCGCGACAGGTGATACACCTGTTCGTCGTCCTCATCCGGCTCCTGCCCGTCTTCCTCGGTGATGCGTACCGCGAACAGGCTGTCGCCGCCACGCAGGATGGCGTCGCGCAGCTCCACCGGCATGGTCTCCAGCACGTCGTCCATGCGCTGGCCTTCCAGCTTCCAGCCGTTGTGCAGCAGCTTGCGCGCGGCCAGGTTGGAGAACACCACGCGCTGGATGCCGTCGCCGCCATTGGCCAGCAGCAGCATCGAGACGGGGGTGTTCTGCACCATGGTGTCCAGCAGCAGCTCGCGCTGCACCAGGCCCTGGCGCTGCTCGCGCAGCACGTCTCCGAGTTCGCGGTGGGCTTTCACCAGGTCGCCCAGTTCATCGTCGCCGGGCCAGTACACGCTGAAGTTGTACTCCCCGTCACGGTAGCTGCTGGTGGTGCCCGACAGCGCCCGCAGCAATGAACGCACCGGTGCGGTTGCACGACGCAATGTCCACCACATCAGCGCCAGCAGCACCACCGTGGAGATCAGCGTCACCGCCCAACCGTGGTCCATCCAGTAGGCCAGCAGCCACGGCCCTGCGGCGGCCAGCGCCAGCACCGGCAGCAGCCGCAGGAACAACCTCAAGGTGAACGAGCGCCGGCTCATTCGCGTGGGATGCCGTAACGATCCATGCGCCGGTACAGCGCCTGTCGGCTCAAGCCGAGCTCAGCCGCCGCCTGGGCAATGATGCCGTGGCTGTGGGCCAGTGCGGATTCGATGCGGCTGCGGTCCGGGTCGACGGTGGGGGTGGTCGCACGCGGAGCGGTTGCCACACGCGGCAGATTCAGGTCGCTCACCTCGATGCGTTCGCCCTGCGCCAGCAACCCGGCCCGCTGGATCACGTTGCGCAACTCGCGCACGTTGCCCGGCCAGGGATGCCGCTGCAGTGCCGCAGCGGCCGCGCTGGACAGTGGCTTGCCGTCGCCCAGGAAGCGCTCGGCCAGCGGCAGGATGTCACCCGGGCGTTCGGCCAACGGCGGCAGTGCCAGCTCCACCGTGTTCAGGCGGTAATACAGGTCTTCGCGGAACTGGCCGTCGCGGATCATCGCCGGCAGGTCGGCGTTGGTCGCACTGATCACCCGGACCTTGACCTGTCGTTCGCGGTTGGAGCCCAGCCGCTCGAAGCGACCGGTTTCCAGCACGCGCAGCAGCTTCATCTGTCCGCCCAGCGACAGGTTGCCGATCTCGTCGAGGAACAGTGTGCCGCCATCGGCCGCTTCGAATTTGCCTTCACGGGCCTTGTTCGCGCCGGTGTAGGCACCGGCCTCGCTGCCGAACAGTTCGGCTTCGATCAGCTCGGCCGGAATCGCGCCGCAGTTCAGCGCGACGAACGCCCCTTTGGCGACCAGTGAATTGGCCTGGATGATCTCCGCGATCTTCTCCTTTCCAGCGCCGTTGGGGCCGGTGATCAGCACCGGCAGATCCGAACGTGCGACCTGGCAGGCCAGGCTGACCACGCGTTCGCTGGCCGGGTCGGCGACCACGGCTCCGCGCAGGTCATAGCGCGACTCCAGCTGACTGCGTGCGCGCTGCTCGCGCTCGCGGCGACGATCCAGTTCGCGCCGGGTTTCGGAGAGCTCCAGCAGGTTGTTGACCGTGGTCAGCAGCTTGCGGTCGTCCCACGGCTTGGCCAGATAGTCGGCCGCGCCGGCCTTGACCAGGTCCACCGCGCTGCTCAGATGCGTCCATGCGGTCAGCAGGATCACCGGCAGATCCGGGTGGCGCGCGCGGATCTGCTGGAACAGCGCCTCGCCCTCTTCGCCGGAGGTGGTGTCTTCGGTGAAATTCATGTCCTGGATCACCAGATCCACCGGCTGCTCTTCGAGCAGGGCCAGGCCCGCTTCCGGCGACAGCGCATGTGCGGTATCGATGTCGTGCAGCGAAAACAGCACGTCCAAAGCCGTCGCCACGCTGGCGTTGTCGTCAATGATCAGGATCGAAGGCATGCGGCAACAGGCAGCGGGTCACGGGAAAGTATGCAGAGAGTACCGGAGCGCCGGTCCCGGCGGCAGTGCAGTGCAGCACCGGCTGTGCAGCGCCCGGAAGGACGCAGCACAGCCGGACCGATCAGGCGCTCCGGGTGGCAACGGCCGGCGGTACTGCCGCCGCGCGGTGGGCCGGGCCGAACACGGCGATCTGACCCAGCAGCCACAGCAGCACCGCACCGATGGGCAGGTAGCTGGCCGGCATGCGCGGCAGCTCATACGCACTCATCAGCCACAGGTTGATCGAGTACGCCAGCAGCATGCCCAGCACGATGCCTACCGTGGCCAGCAGGAAGTTTTCGGTCTGGAAGTAGCGCAGAATCTGCCCGCGTGTCGCCCCCAGCGCCCGGCGGATGCCGATCTGCTTGGTCCGCTGCTGCACCCAGAAGCTGGCCAGGCCGACGATGCCCAGGGCAGTCACCACCAGCAGCGCCACGCACACCGTGATCAGCAGGCCGACCATGGCGCGGTCGTTCTGGAAGTACTTCTCGCGCTGCTCTTCATAGGTGAGCTTGCCGCGCACCATGCGGTTGGTGTCCACTTTTTCCAGCGCGGCCACGGCCGCAGTGAGCACTTCCTGGCGACGCGACGGGTCGGTGACGCGGATCAGGTAAAGGCCCAGGTCATAGTTCACCCGCACTGGCAGCATGATGGAGTAGCCGGTGTCGGCCTCGACCGTCACCGGGCGTGCCAGCTCCTTCACCACGCCGACGATGCGCAGCGGCATCTTGCCACTGTAGATGGTCTTGCCGACCGCCTGCCCGTCCGGGAACAGCTTGAGCGCGGCGCGGTTGCTCAGGATCACCGCCGAACCCCGCTGTTCGATGGTGGGATCCTTCTCCACCTCTTCCAGATCTGCGTACTCGTCAGCCTGGAAGTCGCGGCCTGCGACCAGTTCCAGCCCCATGGTATCGAGGGTGCCCTCGCTGACCATGTACTGCGCGGCATTGAAGTTGGGCCGCTCCTGGTCGGGAATGAGCGACACGCTGGTGTTCCACGAGTTGCGGCGGAAGGGCAGCTGGTTGAGCGGAACCGCGTTCTTCACGCCCGGAATGGCACGCAGCGCGGCGAGGTCTTCACGGGTGCGGGCGGAGGCGTTCACCTGCGTGCCGATGCCACCCAGGCGCACCTCCAGCAATTCCTTTTCAGCAATGCCGCTGGGCTGGTTGATTTTCTCCAGCCGTTGCCCGATCAGGAAAAGTGCGTTGCAGACGATGGCGCAGGTGAGGGCGATCTCCAGCACGATCAGGGCGGCCGCGGTTTTGTGCCGGCGCAGCGTGGTCAGAATGGGACGGATATCCATGGTGTGCTCCGGATACTTACTGCGACTTGAGTTGGATGGCGGGCGTGACCTGCATCGCGCGCAGCGCCGGCAGGAAACCTGCCAGCAGGCTGGCCGCCAGGGTCAGACCGAACGTGAGCAGCAGCATCGAACCGTCCAGGGTGGCCAGCTTGGCGTAGTCCACGGGCTGCTGGCGAACGGCATACAGACCCAGCATCGCCAACCCCAGGCCCAGGATGCCGCCGGCCAGTCCCACCGTCCCGGCCTCGACCAGCGACTGCAGGAAGATCTGCCCGCGGCTGGCGCCCAACGCGCGGCGCACGCCGATCTCGCCGCTGCGACGCAGGAACTTGGCCAGCAGCAGGCCGACGGTGTTGATCAGGCACACCGCCAGGAAGCCCAGCGCGAGCCACAGCTGCAGCCGCACGTCGCTGGGGACCACCTGCTGGAAGTCCAGCCACTCCATCACGTTGCGCAGCCGCACGTTGGACGGGCGCTGGAAACGACCGGCTGCCTTCTGCTGGGCCGAGTAGTTCTCCAGGTAGGCACGGTAGTCGGCGGCATCGCTGGCCGAGTCCAGCTCCACCCAGTACTGCATCCACACACAGGGTGCATTGAGTGCGGTTTCCTCACCGTTCGCGTTGCCCCAGCAGTTCATGTTGCCGTTGCGGCCAAACTTGAGGTCCAGCGCGGTGGAGACCGGTACGAAAATGTCTTCGCTGTCGCCGTAGCGACCGGTTTCCAGGTCGTAGAAGTGCGGGTTGGGGTTCCAGGTATCCAGCACGCCCACCACGTTGAAGGTGTGGCCGTCCATGCGCAGCGGGCGGCCCACGCTGTTCTGCCCGTTGAACAGCTTGTCGTTGAGCGTTTTGGAGATCACCGCCACCCGGCCGCGACCTTCATCCTGGTCGGATTTCCAACCCTGGCCATACAGGAACGGCGTATCGAACATCGGGAAGAAGTCGGTCGACGTGTAGCGCGCATCGGTGGTGAACGGACGCAGCGTGCTGCTATCTGGCTCCACCGTGACGCCGCCACCGGTCATCAGCGCCTGGTGCTTGGCTTTCTTCTCGCGCAGCAGGGTTTCGCCGTCGAAGCGGGTGACCTGCTCCTCCGGTTCCTCGCTGGGCTGGTAGCCGATCATCGGGCGCGGGTCGAGCTGGACATTGAACAGACGGTCGCTCTTCTGCGGAATCGGGTCGCCGGACAGCACGTGGAACACCGTGAGCGTGGTCATTGACGCGCCGATGCCCAGCGCGATGGCAATCACCATCAGCGCGGTAAGCACCTTGTTGCGCCGGAAGCTGCGCAGTGCCAGTCGGAAGTAGTAGGCGATCATGGCGGGCCTCACTCGTTGACCGAGGCAACAACGGGGCGCGGGGTGGCCAGCACCGGCTCACGCACCAGGTCGGTGGCCTGGCCATCGACGATGTGCACGTTGCGCTGCGCGCGCGCGGCCAGTTCCGGGTCATGGGTGACCATTACGATGGTGGTGCCGGCGGCGTTGATCTCCTCCAGCAGCTCCATCACGCCGCGTGCCATCTGGCTGTCCAGGTTGCCGGTCGGTTCGTCGGCCAGCAGCAGACGCGGGCTGCCGGCCAAAGCGCGGGCAATCGCGGCGCGCTGCTGCTGACCGCCCGACAGTTCCGACGGGTAGTGCTTCATGCGCGAACCCAGGCCCACCTGCTTGAGCGCGTGCTCGATGCGCTGGAGGCGTTCGGCCGCTGGCATGCCGCGGTAGCGCAGCGGTACGTCGACGTTGTCGAACAGGTTGAGATCGGAGATCAGGTTGAAGCCCTGGAAGATGAAGCCGATCTTCTGGTTGCGCAGCTTGCTGCGGGCGTCATCGCCGAGTTTGCTCACGTCCTGGCCGTCGAGCAGGTAGGTGCCGCTGGTGAAGGTCTCCAGCAGGCCGGCGATATTGAGGAAGGTCGTCTTGCCGGAGCCGGACGGACCGGTCACGGCGACGAACTCGCCTTCTTTCACGTGCAGGTCGAGCGACCGCAGGGCGTGGGTTTCCACCTGTTCGGTGCGGAACACTTTGGCAACCGAGCGCATCTCAAGCATGACAGTTTCCTTCTGGAAGTCGTTAGGGTTAGTTGACGGACACGCGCTCGGCATCGCCGAACAGATCACTGCCTGAGACCACGACGCGTTCGCCGGGCTGCAGGCCTGAAAGGATTTCCACTTCGCCCAGGCTGCTCACGCCCAGTTGCACCGGACGACGGATGGCGACGCTGCCGTCCATCACGTACGCCTGGCCATTGCCCTGTTCAACGAACGGGCCACGTTCCACCTTCAGCACATTGCGCCGGGTGTCGAGCACCACCCGGGCCTGCATGCGCTGGCTCTGGCGCAGGCCCTGGGGCTGCTTGTCAGTGAAGCGGATGCGGGCATTCACTTCGCCGGCCACCACTTCCGGTGACACCGCGCTGATCTCGCCCGGGAACGGCTGGCCGTTGCCGCTGGTGAGCTGGGCCGGAATGCCGATGCTCAGGTCGCGGGCGAAGCTTTCCGGCACCTTGATCTCGATCTCGAAGCGCGACAGGTCGACCACGCCCAGCACCGGTGCGTTGGCCGGCACCTGGGTGTGCTGGGTGGCCTGCACCTGGCCGACCTGGCCATCGAACGGGGCGCGCAGGGTCAGTGCGTCCACCTGGCGCTGCACTTCGTCCACCACCGCGCGCTGGCGGTCGGCCAGCAGGCGCTTGTTGCGCGCATCCAGATCGGCCCCCTGGCCCTGCAGGCGGGCGTCGGTCTGGGCGTTGGCCAGCGAGATGTCGGCCTTCTTCAGCGTGTCGTTGGCCTTGGCCAGGTCGATCTGCGGCACCGCGCCGCCGTCATAGCCGCGTTGGTAGCGCTGCAGGTCGCGTTCGGCGGCCTGGCGCTCGATGCTGGCCTGGTCGGTGTCCTTGCGCGCCTTGGCCCGCGCCAGGGTGGCGTCGAGCTGGGCGCGGCTGGCTTCGGCCTCCAGGCCGGCCAGGGTGGCCTGTTCCTGGGCCAGCTTGCTGCGCAGTTCCGGGCTGTCGATCACCGCGAGCTCCTGGCCCTTCTTCACCACGTCGCCGGCGACTACCTTCAGGTCCACCGTGCCGGCCGAGATCGCGTACAGCACCGGGCTGTTGGCGGCGATCACCCGGCCGTCGGCGGCGATGTCGCGGACCAGATCGCCCTTGGTGACCTCGGCAATGCGGACGCGGCTGCTGTCCACCGAGCGGCTGGCCCCCAGCCAGGCCCGCACGGCGAAGCCGATGGCCAGCAGCACCACCAGCGCAGCCAGGCCTGGCCACAGCCAGCGTTTCCAGGGCGCGGCGGTGGCCGTCGGGGCGAAGGATTGGTCCTGGGCGGAAGTGTCGCGGATCATCGGGCTCGTTCGCGTTGGGTCTGCGGGAGTACAAAGCAGACTTCGTGCCAACTTTCAGCCTTTACAAAACAATGGCTTGCGCGGTAGCGAAGGTTGTCCGGGTGTCCGCGGACACTGTGCCGGACACTTTCGTTAAGCGGACACGCATCAGGGGCCCCGGGCCGCCACGCTAGAATGTGGGCTCTACAGCAGGGATACGACGCTATGTGCGGCATTGTGGGTGCGATCGCCGATCGCGATGTGGTTCCAGTTCTGATCGAAGGCCTCAAGCGCCTGGAATACCGCGGCTACGACTCCTCCGGCATTGCCGTGATCGACAAGACCCAGGCCCAGCCCGACGTGCGCCGCGTGCGCCGCACCGGTCGCGTGGCCGAAATGGAAAAGGCAGCCGCCAGCGAGGGCTTCGATGCGCAGCTGGGCATCGGCCACACCCGTTGGGCCACCCACGGCGGCGTGACCGAGGCCAATGCCCACCCGCACATCAGCCACGGCGTGGCGCTGGTGCATAACGGCATCATTGAAAACCATGAAGAACAGCGCGAGAAGCTGCGCGCGCTGGGCTACGTGTTCGAGTCGCAGACCGACACCGAAGTCATCGCCCACCTGATGCATTACCACCTGAAGGGCGGCGATTCCCTGCTGACCGCGCTGCAGCGCACGGTGAAGGAACTGACCGGTGCCTATGCTCTGGCGGTGATGAGCCGCGCCGAGCCCAACCACTTCGTGTGCGCCCGCATGGGCTGCCCGCTGCTGGTCGGCCTGGGCGAGGGCGAGAACTTCGTCGCCTCTGACGTGTCGGCCATTGTCTCGGCAACCCGCAAGGTGATCTTCCTGGAAGAGGGCGACACCGCCGAAGTCAGCCGCGACGGCGTGCAGGTGTACGACGAGCACGATCAGCCGGTCACCCGCAACGTGCACCTGTCGGATGTGTCGCTGGCCTCGCTGGAACTCGGCCCGTACCGCCACTTCATGCAGAAGGAAATCCACGAGCAGCCGCGCGCGCTGGGCGACACCATTGAGGCGGCGATCGACGCCGGTGGTTTCCCGGCCGAGCTGTTCGGCAAGAACGCCGAAAGCGTTCTGGCCGGTATTGAAGGCGTGCAGATCCTCGCCTGCGGCACCAGCTATTACTCCGGCCTGACCGCGCGCTACTGGATCGAGGCCATCGCCGGCCTGCCGTGCAGCGTGGAGATCGCCAGCGAGTACCGCTACCGCGCTGCCTACGCCAACCCCAGGCACCTGATCGTCACCATCTCGCAGTCCGGCGAAACCCTGGACACGATGGAGGCGCTGAAGTACGCCAAGAGCCTCGGCCACAAGCACACCCTGTCGATCTGCAACGTGCCGGAAAGCGCGATCCCGCGCGCCAGCGAACTGGTCTGCTACACCCGCGCGGGTGCTGAGATCGGCGTCGCCTCGACCAAGGCCTTCACCACCCAGCTGGCCGCGTTGTTCCAGCTGACCGTGGTGCTGGGCAAGCTGCATGGACGCGTTGATGCCGCACAGGAAGCCGAGTACCTGGAACAGCTGCGCTTCCTGCCGGGCAGCGTGCAGCACGCGCTGAACATGGAACCGCAGATTGCAGCGTGGGCCGAGCGTTTCGCACGCAAGAACAGCGCCCTGTTCCTCGGTCGTGGCCTGCATTACCCGATCGCACTGGAAGGCGCGCTCAAGCTGAAGGAAATCACCTACATCCACGCCGAAGCCTATCCAGCCGGTGAGCTCAAGCACGGCCCGCTCGCGCTGGTGGACGAAGACATGCCGGTGGTGGTGATTGCCCCCAACGACAGCCTGCTGGAGAAGGTGAAGTCGAACATGCAGGAAGTGCGCGCCCGCGGAGGCGAGCTGTTTGTGTTCGCCGACCAGGACAGCAACTTCGCCGAAAGCGAAGGCGTGCACGTCATCCGCACCCCGCGCCACGCCGGCGTGCTCAGCCCGGTGGTGCACACCATCCCGGTGCAGCTGCTGGCGTACCACACCGCACTCGCACGCGGCACCGACGTGGACAAGCCGCGCAACCTGGCAAAGAGCGTCACGGTGGAATAAGGCTCTCTTCGACGATCCCACCGCCGTCGGGAACGCCGACACTGATGGGAATTCCGTAGAGCGGGGCTTGCCCCGCTGCTCTTCCCCGAAAAGGCCGGCCAAAACCGGCCTTTTCGCATTCCAACCCGTAGGGACACGCCATGCGTGTCCGCCCTCCGTTCCGGCCCGCGCATCACCAACTACACCGACACCTTCCCCCGCACCTTCTTTACCTTAACCACCGGCTCTTCCACCGACAGAATGATCCGCCCAGGCTCTTCATCGATACGAAGCCGACTACGCGCCGTGCCCCCCATCCGATGAATCCACATCCCGCGCATCTTGAAGTAGGGCACGTACGTTCCGTCGACAATGACAGGTCGGCCATCCGGGCCGTTCAGTACGCCAACGCGTACATATCGGGGGCGATACCAGCCGGCGCTGGGCTTCTTGCTCTCTTTACCGGGAGACTTTTCCTGCGGATCTTGCATGATGTACCTCCATCGAGAAGGTCCCTCGCCGGGATGGCGAGGGAGTCGGGAGGCTGAACTCCGTTTGAAAAACGGCGTGACGTATTTCCTCGGGGGTGTTGTATTGGCCACCCTCCCGACGTGTTACGTCGTGTACTTCAAGTTTTTCAGGAGAGTTCAGGCTCCTGGGGCACACCATGCACGGTGAAGACATCAAAATGGGAATTGAATACACGAAACGATACCGCGAGTTTTATCGCTCACCGCACAGTTGGTCATGTTGCGACAAAGTCCGTCGTTTTCGGCGCGAATTTTGAGGCCAACTGCGCATTCCGTGCTGCGGTGCACCTCACCGTTCCAGTGAGCCGAAATGTCGCGAAACACTACATCATGCGCGACGCCGTCTCTTCATCAACTTCGCACGCGATGCGTAGCAATGCGAACGCGCCAGGGTATCTTCCCGATCTGCATTCCGCTCAGCTTTTGAGCGAATCTGATCGAGTTGACGAGGTGTAGCCTACAGGCTACAGTGCGCCCGTGGAGATTGCGCGCACCCCCGAGTTCACTCATTGGATCGACGGCTTGCGGGACGTCTCTGGCCGAGCGAGGATCCTCGCGCGCGTTCGGCGGCTTGGTGAAGGGAATCCTGGAGACCACCGCAATTTGCAGGGAGGTATATCGGAGCTTCGTGTGGATGTAGGCCCTGGCTACAGGGTGTACTACACGTACCAAGCCAGCGACCTTGTTCTTCTGCTGGCAGGTGGCGACAAATCCTCCCAGCATCGAGATGTTGAGAGGGCGCGGCGTATCGCCCGGCGTCTGGATGACTGATCAAATTTTTGCCGTTTTGACGTTTAGGAGTTCCAACGCTATGGCTGTGAAGAAAGCTACGAAGCTGCAGAAGTTCGATGTGGCCGAACATCTCCGCACGGCGGAGGAGATGGCCGCGTATCTCGATGCATGCATTGAAGAGAGCGAAGGGGATGCTGCATTCATCGCCAAGGCACTGGGCGATATCGCCCGGGCACAAGGCATGAGCAAAGTTGCGCGTGAAGCTGGAGTGTCACGAGAAAGCTTATACCGAGCGTTATCCGGTGAGCGTAGCCCGGATTTCTCGACTGTCCTGAAGGTAACCAGGGCCCTGGGTCTGAAACTGCACGCCAGTGCTATGTAAGAAGGCAGGCGTGGGCTGCGCGGCAGCCATCAAGATGCATCGGCTGATCACCGGTTCAGGTAAGGCGCGCAAGCGACCTCCGTGGTCTTTCGCCCCTGCCCATCCAGTACTTCCAGCGTATCCCCGTTCCATCGGCTACCGCGATACTTATCCCCCACCGTGACCACCCATGCGCCGGCCAGCAGTTCCTCTTCGTGCAGGACTTCGCCCTTCGGCGTGGTCACCCGTGCAATGACGAACGTGCCGCCTGGCGCGAAACGCCGGACCAGTCGGACCCGGATCTTCCGGCTGGGATGCGTGCGGGAGCAGGGCAGTTCGGTGTCCAAACGATAGCCTGCGTCGCGGACGCTCTGTGCTGCCGCGCGTAGCAGCTCCGGGTCGGTGCCAAACTCAACGGCACGCTCTACCAATGCATCCTCGATGCACTGCAGTATGCGGTCATCCTGTTCGTCTTGTTGCGCGTTGAACCAGCCATCCAGATCGAAGCTGTCAGCCAGAAACTCGCCGACACCATCAGTGGCCACTGGCGACAACAACCGCTTTCCGTCCCTGTTCGGGCCGAGGTAAATGACCAGCCGCCGCAGGCCATTGAAGTCGTACTTCTTCGGCAAGTGGTGGCGAAGGGTATCCTGAACATGGTCGCTGGCGGCGCGAAGGCGACCAATGCCTTCCCTGCCGTGTTCGGTGGGCAACACCATGACATCACGAAGGTACACGGTCAGTTCCATTGACGGGACGGTGCTGAATCATTTCCGTTCGCCGTAGGCGGGTCAAGCATTTCGCGGAATCATGAATAGGCAGCGGCTGTGCCAAAGCTGTCCACTCGAAAAACTTTAGCCCTCTCTGCCCGGAGCATTCAGCGCCGGTTCTACGCCCGGTGCCATTCTCGGGGTCGTCAACCGGTTCTGCGACGAACTGTCACTTGACCCACTCAGTACCCTGCAACAGGAACCAGAATGAACGTTCGTGAACTTCTGCAGCTGAAGAAACAAGCCGTCATCACTATCGACGTGGAAGACACCATCGGTGCCGCCGCGCACAAGATGAGTGCGAACAAGATCGCCGCGCTGGTGGTCACCCGTGACGATGTGCCGGTCCGGATCATTTCCGAGAAAGACATTGTGCGCAGCCTTGCCGACGACGGCCCGCAGGCCGGTCGGCGGGTCATCTCCTCGTTACCGTGTGCCGGGCTGGAAGGCATTTCGCCCGAGGCCACGCTGAAGCAGGCGATGGCATTGATGACGTATTCGCGGCATCGCCATTTGATGGTGACCGAGGGTGATCACCTGGTTGGCATCCTCAGCCTGGGCGATATCGTCAAGAACCTGCTTGGGGAGTTGGAGCTTGAGAAGGCGGTTCTCCAGGATATTTACATGGCGGCTCACTGACGCTGTCTTCGATCGTAGAGCGGGGCAAGCCCCGCTCTACGACTCCGTCAGTCTGCGTTCCTTCTCAAGGTACGTCGATGCGTCAGCACCCGCGACAGGTGGGTGGCAGTGAATCCTGGCGGAGTTGATTGATTTCTTGAAGTGGTGCGACGGTCTTCCCGGCAGGATGAAGATCGGCTCTCGGCGAACGAGCGCTGTTTCGAACCCCGGAGAGGAAGTGCACGGATGCAGCACCGCAAGACCATCGTAGCAACAGCGCTGGCTGTCGCGTTCATCGTTACCGGAGCGCTACCTGCGCTGATGAGGACAACCGATGAGGCGGCCTGCCATGACGAGGGTTGCAGGGACGACCCTCGGTCACGCCTTGCAGCAACACTTCCCAGTCCAGGTCGCCAGCTCCCAGACCGGCGGCTCGCAATGGAGGAGGTTCGGGAACGGATCCATCCTGAAGTATTCCAAAGCCTGGGAGCCCAGTCATATCAGATTGCCAGGATGGGGGATATCCGCCCTCCTGGCGACGCGTTGGCATACGTGAACGAACGTCTTGCCATGTCTGAGAGTGGAGACGCACTGGCGACCTTCGACATCTACCTGACCGTAATGGATTGCAGGAGTCAACTCGGCAAATCAACCCAAGGGCCAGCTGGAGTTGGGAAGCCACCAGTTGGCATGGTGGAGCTGCAGTCCATGGAGCGAAAACTTCAAGAGTGCAGCGAGCTCTATGGCGATGCCGGGTTCATGGAGGGGAAATGGCTGGCGCTCGCCGCACAACAAGGCTCCATCGAAGCAAAACTGTACTACACGGTCGATACAGCAATGGTGCTCGGCGACCCTTTCGAGAAGTTGAACAATCCCGAGTCGATCATTGCGTGGAAGGAGAACGCCGCGACCTACCTTCATGAAGTTGCTGCAACCGGCAATCTCGACGCCGTTCTGCGGCTGTCCGATGCCTATGACAGAGGCTTGATCGTCCAGAAGAACCGGGAAATGGCCTACGCGTATGCGTTAGCTGCAAACAGGATTCAACCCGGTTTGTCCGCGCCAACCACGATGCGGGACCTTGAAGAAGGACTATCGATCAAGCAGCGGGAATCGGCGGTCGCCCTGTCGCGCCAGATCTATTCGTCCTGTTGCGAACCTTGAAGAGACAAAAAATGGTTAAAAGGAATGGAGTCATACTTTTCATCGGTATTGCTGCCCTCGGCGTAGGCATTGCGGCTGCTACCAACGTCATACCGCCGCGCCACTTTGGGCCTTACTACTGCGGTGCATGTTTGGTCGCGCCTCACATGCCCGACCCTTCTACATTGGCATTCCTGAATGAGTATCGGCGGAAGATGGCGCAGAACCGGGATCGGTTGTTCACCGGCGACAGCATTAGCGTTTGCAGCCGTGGCTTCTGCACGACCTACACGATCACTGAAACAGATGACTTCTGGGGTGGTGGGGCAATGAGCAATGCGTCACCGATTGGTGGCGGCGGTGGACCGCGTGGGGGCGTGGGTGGAGGTGGGGGAGGTTCAACTGGTGTGGTAACAGTTGGGCCCGATACTCCAGTGGCGTTGCCAATGGAGCCCTGCAAGTTTGGCGATGCCATTCGCTGGGTGCCTGTAGGCGGCTGCGACTTCTAGATTGCGGGAAGCGGGGCAGAGCGCCGCTCTACCTAGACTGCTCGCGCGAACGCGTAGCAAGGCGCGGCGGTGTGACTCACGGGGGTCAGGGATTCGGACAGCATTCGGACAATTCGGACAATTCGGACAATTCGAACAGTTCGAATAGTTCGAATAGCCCCCTATAGGTGGCCACTGCGCCTTAACAAAACTTGCACATTCCTGAAGGCAACCCGATAATGGCTGCAATTGCAACTCATTTGCATTGGTGGCCGTCCGACTGACGCAGCGCTGGCCAATGCGGTCACCGCTTTCCCGTCAGGAGTTCCGTTCGATGCCTTCCCCTACGTTAAACCCGGCCCGCGTGCCCTTCACGCGTCTGCCGGCCCTGCGCATGAGCGCGCTGGCCTTGGCCCTGCTTGCTGCCGCCCCGGCCTTCGCCGAGGAAGTGGCAGCTGGCGCTGATCAGGCCCAGACCTTGGACACGTTGAACGTGCGCGCCGACCGCGATGCCAATACGGAAGGCTCGGGCAACTACGGTGCCAAGGCGACCACGCTGTTCAAGGGCGTGCAGAGCATCCGTCAGACCCCGCAGCCGGTCACCGTGATCTCCCGTCAGCTGCTGGATGATCGTGCGCTGCTGGACCTGCACGACGTGCTGCAGAACACCCCCGGCGTCACCGTCGATTACGTCGACAGCGAGCGCGTGACCTACTTCTCGCGCGGCTTCTCGATCGATGCGCTGCAGATCGATGGTCTGTCGATCGACCAGTCCGGCTCGGTGTTCATCCAGCCCGATACCGCTGTGCTCGACCGCGTGGAAATCCTGCGCGGCGCAGCCGGCCTGCTGAAGGGCGCGGGCAACCCGTCGGCAACGGTCAACATGGCGCGCAAGCGTCCCACCGACACCTTCCAGGCCAGCGGCGCGCTGAGCCTGGGCAGCTGGGATCGTCGCCGCGCCGAGGCCGATGTGTCCGGCCCGCTCAACAGCGCCGGCACGGTGCGTGGTCGCCTTGTGGCCGCCTATGACGAGAAGGACTTCTTCCAGAAGGCGCGTGAGGAAGAGAAGCGCACCGTCTACGGCGTGATCGAAGCCGATCTGACCGAGTCCACGCTGCTCACCGCCAGCCTGCAGCAGACCGATCTGGACGCCACCGGCTCCTGGGGCGGTATGCCCAGTGACTTCGACGGGCGCGCGCTGGACCTGCCGCGCAGCACCTACCTGGGTGCCTCATGGAACCAGTGGAACCGCTACAACCAGCAGGCGTTCCTGTCGCTGGAGCACCGCTTCGACAACGGCTGGCGCACCGCGCTGAGCTATGCGTTCACCCGCTTCGGCTACAACGGCCCCTTCATTCAGACGTCGTTCTCGCGCTCGAACACTACCAATCCGTATCTGGTGGACGTCGAGACTGCCATTTACGGGCCGGCCGGCAGCCACCAGAATGCGGTCAACTTCGTCGCCGAAGGTCCGATCGAGCTGTTTGGCCGCACCCATCAGCTGACCGTGGGCGCGGAAGGCCGCAACGTGAAGACCGCCAACTCGTCCGGCTACTGGGGCATCAACCGCATCCGCAACGTTGACGCGCGCACGTGGGACCCGTACACCAGCTACGCGCCGCCGCAGGAAGGCGACGTCGGCACCTACTACGGTGGCATCAACAACGAGACGCAGCAGAAGGGCGTGTTCGCCGTGGCGCGCGTGTCGATCACCGACCCACTGACCGCCCTGGTGGGTGCCCGCCTGAACTGGTGGGAATACAGCGTGCCGACCAACCCGTCCAGCAACTACAGCGTGGACCGTGAGTTCATGCCATATGCGGGCCTGGTCTATGACCTGTCCTCCACCCTGAGCCTGTATGCCAGCTACAGCGAGATCTTCGTTCCGCAGAATGCCTACCAGGCCGACGGACAGCTGCTGAAGCCGATTACCGGCCAGGACTACGAAGCGGGCATCAAGGGCGAATTCTTCGCCGGCCGGTTGAACGCGGCGCTGTCGGCATTCCGCATCAACAACGTCGGTCGCGCGATGGACGACGCGTCCAGCGCCAACCCCTGCCTGCCGTACTACACCACCGGCTACTGCAAGGTCGATGGCGGCAAGACCCGCAGCCAGGGCTGGGAAGCGGAAGTCAGCGGTCAGCTGACCGAAGGTTGGCAGATGATGGCCGGCTACACCAACACCCGCACCGAGTACCTGCGCGACCCCAGCGCCGCCAATCTCGGCCAGCCGCTGCGTTCGGCCGATCCCCGCCACCTGCTGCGCCTGTCTACCAGCTACCGGTTCCCGGGTGTGCTCAACAAGCTCCGCACAGGCGCTTCGGTGCAGGCCCAGAGCGAGACCTACGTGACCTCGCGTGGGGTGACCTCGCGCCAGGGCGGGTACGCAGTCTATGGCGTGATGGCGGGCTATGACCTGTCCGAAGCGATCAGCCTGCAGCTCAACGTCAACAACCTGTTCGACAAGAGCTACTTCCGCAAGTATGGTCCGAACACCTTCAACACCTACTATGCGGATCCCCGCAATGTGATGTTCAGCGTGCGCGCACGCTTCTGATCAGGGCGTCAGCAGAGTTCAAAGCGCCGGGCAGCTGCCCGGCGTTTCTGCTTCCGCGTCTGCAACAGCAGTTTCGGGTGCACCGTCGCTATGCGCGGCGGTGCGCCTTTGTGTAATTCAGCCGTGCGGCGTGCAGAGCGGCACGGGCGATCGCCATTTGGGCGTGATCCAATAGCTGCTCGCCCGGCGGCAGAAACCAGCCCTTGATGCAGGTGAAGTCCCTGAGTGCGATCTGGACGTGACTGTCTCGATGGAAGCCGGAGCTGGGGGCGATCTCAGGGCCTTGGCGGAATGCGCCTCGGACGGCTTGGTAGTGCTCGCTGCTATGCGTGCCTGCACGCTTGGCATGGATGAACTGGAACACCGCTCGATCCAAGCCGCGCAGCAGCATCTCGTTGTCCCCGGAGTTTGCTGCGGCATTCATTGGAACCTGTTCCCCGGTGACGATGCGCCGTGCATGGAGGAGCAAGTAGGCATTCTCGAACTCCAGCCGCCCGGCTTTGGTAGTCATATCCAAGCAGCGATGAACGCTGAAAATGCAGCCCACCACGGCGGGTGTAGCAATCGGGCGCGCCGTCAGCCTTCGCTGGGGCTGGTCGTCTGCGGCCTCTGCAAATGCCAAGGCGCGGTCTGCGTCCCCTTCGAACATGTAGAAGCCAGGCCCCAGCCAATCGTACTGGTTGTCGCTTGATTCGGGACTCAAACGTCCGGAAACAAGAGCATCGCGCACGGTAACGTCGCAACCGTGGTAGCCGATCTGCAGGTGACCATCGTTCATCGGTAGCCGCGTTTGAGCTTACCTGAGGGGGTGAGAATTCCCGACCGCCGGATAACTTCGTCCACCTCCTCCGGCGTCATGGTGTAGATCCGCCGGATCTCCTCTTCCGGTGTCTCTGTATTGAAGCGCCCGATCAGCGGATGGCCCTTCTGTCGAGGAGTATCCAACTTGGCGTTGGCACGTTCTTTGGGGTTGGGCTTTCGGGTAGTCATGGACTGAGGATACGGGAGTCGGATGACTGGATTCGTCTTCGGAATCCGCCGTCCACGAGCTATAGCCAGTTTCGTGTGAAAGGCGATGGATACTGACGCAAACAACTATTTCTGATGATGCGCAGGGGCCATGATCAGCGGGCAGGTAATGTCGCGAATGACAAGGCGATGGCTAGGTCAACTGCGCACGCAAGGCCATCAGGTCATCCACCAGCAGCCGATACGCCGCCTCCCGCTTCCCAACCTCCTGACGCAATACCCACGACGGATGCACTGTAGCGAACCCGCGCGTTCCATCTTCCAACGTATGCCAACGCCCCCGATCACGGCTCAGGTTGAAGCTGCTGCCAAACACCGCCCGCGCCGCGCTCGCGCCCAGGCACGCGATCACCTTCGGACTCACCTGGTCGATCTCGGCGAGCAGCCAGGGGCGGCAGGCATTGATGTGGGTCACCTGGGGTTTCGAATGGATACGCTTCTTGCCGCGCCGCTCAAAACGGAAGTGCTTCACTGCATTGGTGAGGTACAGCGTGTTGCGATCAATGCCCAGCTCCTGCAGTGCGCGGTTGAGCAGTTGGCCGGCAGGCCCGACAAACGGATGACCGCTCAGGTCTTCGGCATCACCGGGCTGCTCGCCCACCAGCATGATCTGTGCATCGCGCGGACCCTCGCCGAACA
>JBCNQC010000045.1:0-18957 GCA_039592995.1 Stenotrophomonas sp.
GGAGTAACGCCATGTCGCTGAAAATCAACGAGCTCTGCGTCAACTGTGACGTATGCGAGCCGGCCTGTCCCAACCAGGCCATTTCGATGGGTGAAACCATCTACGTGATCGACCCTGCACGCTGCACGGAATGCGTGGGGCACTTCGACGAGCCGCAGTGCGTGGTCGTCTGCCCGGTGGAATGCATCGATCCCGATCCGGACATTCCGGAAACCCAGGAACAACTGCTGGCCAAGCTGTTCGGGCTGCAGCGTGATCATCCCGAACTCTATGTGGAGTCTCCGTCCGAATGAAAACCCCGTCGCGTCGCTGGTTGTTGCTGGTCCTGCTGTGGACCCCGTTTGCCTGGGCGGCCCAGCCGGCCACCACCACGCTGGCGAAGCACCCGGACGGTGCCGCCATCGCCAGCGGCCACCATCTGGCCACGGAAGCAGGCATGGAGATCCTGGCCAAGGGCGGCAACGCGTTCGACGCTGCGGTGGCGGTGTCCTCGACCCTGGCGGTGGTGGAGCCGATCAGCTCCGGGCTGGGCGGCGGTGGCTTCTTCCTGCTGCACGATGCGGCGACCGGCAAGGACGTGATGCTGGACGCGCGCGAGACCGCGCCTGCGGCCGCCACCCCGGCCGCGTTCCTGGACAAGAACGGCAACCTTGACCGCGACCGCTCGGTCAACGGCGCATGGTCGGCGGGTATTCCCGGCCTGCCGGCAGCGCTGGTGGAACTGTCGGCCAAACACGGCAAGTTGCCGCTGCAGACCTCGCTGGCCCCGGCGATCCGCATCGCCCGCGACGGCTTCCCGGTCTATGCGCGCATGGCCAAGGGCTATGCCTCACGCCGTGAGGTGATGGAGCGTTACCCGGGAACGCGTGAGGTCTACCTGCGCAATGGCAAACCGATTGCCGAAGGCGACGTGTTCAAGCAGCCGGAACTGGCGCAGACGCTGGAGCGCCTGGCGGTCGGTGGTTTCGATGGTTTCTACAAGGGACAGACCGGCAAGCGGCTGCTGGCCGGGGTGAAGCAGGCGGGTGGACGCTGGACGGCAGAAGAGCTGGCCGGCTACCGGGTCAAGCAGCGCGAACCGATCGTGTTCAACTACCGCGACTGGAAGATCACCACGGCCTCGCCGCCGTCGTCGGGCGGCATCGCGCTGGCATCGATGCTGCAGATCCTCGAAGGCTGGGACATCAAGCAGATGGACGCGGCGCACCGCACGCACCTGGTGGTGGAAGCGATGCGCCGTGCGTTCCGTGACCGCACCTTCTTCCTGGGCGATCCGGACTTCGTGCAGATTCCGCAGAAGGTGCTGACCAGCAAGGATTACGCGCAGGGCCTGCGCGCGACCATCCATCCGGAGAAGGCGACGCCGAGCGACCTGCTGTCGGGCAACCCGACCCCGCTGGAAGACGACGAAACCACGCACTTCTCGATCATCGACGGGCAGGGCAACCGGGTGGGCGCGACCCAGACGGTGAACCTGCTGTATGGCTCGGGACTGATTCCGTCGGGTACGGGCGTGTTGCTGAACAACGAGATGGACGACTTCGCGCTGAAGCCGGGCACGCCGAACGCGTTCGGCGTGATGGGGTACGAAGCGAACGCGCCGAAGCCGGGCAAGCGCATGCTGAGCTCGATGACGCCGACCTTCATGGAGTCGTCGGACAAGGTGGTGGTGCTGGGCACGCCGGGTGGCAGCCGGATCATCACGATGGTGCTGCTGGGGGTGCTGGGCTACGACGATGGCCTGGACGCACAGCAGGTGGCGGCATTGCCGCGCTTCCATCACCAGTGGCTGCCGGACGTGATCGAGGCGGAGAGCAATACCTTCGACGAGGCGACGATCAAGCAGCTGCAGGCGATGGGCCACAAGATCGACCTGCCGGGCAACAGCGCGGCCGGCGGCCGTGGTTCCAGCCACGTCTGGGGCAACCTGCAGACGGTGGAATGGAACCGCACCCGCAACCAGCTCAGCGTAGGCAGCGACCCGCGCAACCCGGTAGGCTCCGGCGCGATCTCGAAATCCCCCTGATTGCGTGGGATCCGTAGAGCCACGCCATGCGTGGCTGCTGCTGGATTCATGCGAACAACCTTCGGCTCATGGCATCCCTGGCTGGGCGGCTCGGGATGGGCGTTCCGGGGGACGGCGCAAGTACGTCCATGTAGCCTCGGTCGCGGCATCCATGCCGCTCACGCCCCCTCCAGCCCACCCCGACCCGCCTTCGACAGTGGGTCGGTGGCCACGGGAGATCAAAATCCAACGTCCGAGCGTCCTGCTGTGGGCACGCTCCATCCCGCCGCACCTAGCGATTTATTAACGCGCGCCGCCGGATAATTTACCCATGAAACTATGGTCGATCCGCGGTAACTCACAGAAGCTCGATGGCGGCGCGATGTTCGGCAATGCGCCGCGCGCGGTGTGGGAAAAATGGGCGGCACCGGACGATCTCAACCGGATCGAACTGGCCTGCCGCGCGCTGCTGGCCAGCCCGCTGGCGGGTAAGACGGTGTTGTTTGAAACCGGGATCGGTGCATTCTTCGAGCCAAAACTGCGCGACCGTTACGGCGTGCAGGAATCGCGGCATGTGCTGATCGAATCGCTGCGCGAAGCGGGGTTCGAGCACGAAGACATCGACGTGGTGGTGTTGAGCCATCTGCACTTCGATCACGCCGGTGGCCTGCTGGCTCCGTGGAGCGAAGGGCGCGAACTGGAACTGTTGTTCCCGAACGCAACCTTCCTGGTCGGCGCGGAGCACTGGGCGCGGGCGCTGCAGCCGCATCCGCGTGACCGTGCGAGTTTCATTCCGGAATTACCCCAGCTGCTGCGCGACAGCGGGCGCTTGGAGATTGTCGAGGGGCCGTATTCGAAAGCGCTGGGCCAGAGCGTGCGCTTCAGCTTCAGCGACGGGCATACACCGGGGCTGATGCTGGCCGAGATTGTCGGGCCCGAGCAGGTGGATGGTCAGCCGCGGGGTGGGGTGGTGTTCTGCGCCGACCTGATTCCGGGCCGGTCATGGGTGCATGTGCCGATCACGATGGGCTACGACCGCAATGCGGAGTTGCTGATCGATGAGAAGCGCAGCTTCCTGGAAGACAAGCTGGCGCGCAACGTGCACCTGTTCTTTACCCACGACCCGCAGGTGGCATTGGCGCAGGTGGTGCGTGATGAGAAGGGGCGGTTTGCTACCGCCCATGAACTGGGTGAGTTGAAGGCACGCGCCTTGGCGTGAGCGGCGTGGTCATTTGGTGCAGCCACGCAGGGCGTGGCTCTACGGTCGTGGGAATCCTTGCGTAGAGCCACGCCCTGCGCGGCTTCGACCGGACTGGACGAATATCAACCCGCCACGCGCGTCCCGAAAATACGATCACCTGCATCGCCCAGGCCCGGCAGGATGTATCCCTTGTCGTTGAGCTGTGCATCAATGGCAGCGGTGTAGATCTCCACGTCCGGGTGCGCAGCCTGCACGGCGGCGATGCCCTCCGGTGCGGCGACCAGGAAAATGCCCTTGATCCGGCGTGCACCGGCGCGCTTGAGCATGTCGATGGTGGCGATCAGGGTGCCGCCGGTGGCAAGCATCGGGTCCAGGATCAACGCGTCGCGCTCTTCCAGGCGCCCGGTCAGGCGTTCGAAGTAGGGCACCGGCTGCAGGGTTTCCTCGTCGCGCTGCAGGCCGACCACACTGACGCGGGCGGCCGGGATCAGCGACAGCACGCCGCCGAGCATGCCCAGGCCGGCGCGCAGGATCGGCACCAGGGTGATCTTGGCCCCGGCAATGCGCTGCACGGTGACCGGCCCGGCCCAGCCGGCCAGGGTGTGGGGTTCTGTCTCGAGGTCAGCGGTGGCCTCGTAGGCCAGCAGTTCACCCAGTTCGTTGGCCAGTTCGCGGAAGTCCTTGGTGCTCAGGGACGCGTCGCGCATCAGGCCGATCTTGTGCTGCACCAGCGGGTGGCGGACTTCAACGATTTTCATGACAGGGGCAACCAAGGGCAGGGAGGGGGCCATTTTAACGAACCGGCGTCGCAATCCTCCAAACCTTGCGCCTGAATGTAACGTTCATGAAACCTGCCGGACATACCGTGCTGACCCAATCTTTACACCGTTGGGACTTCCCGTGCAGAACAAATCGCCGTTGGGGCTGGCCATCAGCCTGTCGTTGCTGGTCATGTCCTCCACCCCCGCGCTGGCTGCCGGCGACGTTGCCGCCAGCGGCAATGCCACCGACCTGGACCGCATCGAGGTGCGTCCGCAGCTGGAGTCGCAGACCCGCGCGGTGGACCTCAAGCGCAGCAGCGACGCGATTGAAGACGCGGTGTCGTCCGACTCGCTCGGCGTGTACCCGGACAAGAACGTGGCCGAGTCGCTGCAGCGCCTGCCCGGCGTCAGCGTGACCCGCGACCAGGGCGAAGGCCGCTTCGTGGTGGTGCGTGGCCTGGATGCCAACCTCAACAGTGTCAGCGTAGACGGCATTGCCATCGGTACCCCGGAAGACTCCAGCCGCGCTGCACCGCTGGACGTGATCCCGTCCGATTCCACCGAGCGCCTGCGTGTGGTCAAGTCGCCGACCCCGGACATGCCGGGCGACGCCATCGGCGGTGCGATCCTGGTGGAGTCCGCTTCGGCGTTCGACCGCGACGGCCGCAGCCTGCGCGGCAAGATCGAAGGCAGCCACCAGCAGCTGTCCGGGCACACCAGCCCGAAGGCGGCGTTCAACTACAGCGAAGTGTTCGCCGATACCTTCGGCGTGGCGCTGGGCGTGAACTACCAGAACCGCAAGTTCGAGTCGGACAACTCCGAAGTGGAGTATGACGAAGTAGACGGTCTGGCCGAGGGCGAACTGTTCCCGATCAGCCTGCAGCACCGCAAGTATGAGATCGAGCGCAAGCGCGTCGGTGCCAACCTCAACTTCGACTGGCGTCCCAGCGAAGGCAACAGCTACTACCTGCGCACCCTGTACAGCCAGTTCGACGACGCCGAAACCCGCCATCGCACGATCTTCAACTTCGGCGACGGCGAGGTCACCGCGCTCGGCGATCGTCGCTACCAGGTCGACGAGCTGCCGGCCGATGCGATCCAGAAGCGCATGCGCTACCGCACCAAGAAGGAAAACACCTTCGCTGCCAGCCTCGGCGGTGAGAACCGCCTGACCAACACCGTGGTCGATTACAAGGTCGGTTACACCCGCACCGAAGAACGCGTCAACGATGAGATGGAAGCGCGTTTCGAGTACAACGGTGACGACCTCGGTGCCACGGTTGACCAGAACTCCGCCATTCCGCGCTACACGCTGACCGATGCCAGCTGGATGTACAACGGCAACTACGACTTCGACCGCGTGGTGCTCTCGCCCAAGCGCGTGGACGACGAAGAACGCAGTGCGCAGATCAATGTGCGCTTTGATGGTGACCACTCGAGCTACAAGTTCGGCCTGCTCGGCCGCTGGCGCGACCGTGATGTCAACATCGACGAGAACGAGCTGCGCGTCGGCCCGGATATCGCCCTGTCCGACTGGACCACCTCCACCCCGGACCACCGCGGTGGCAGCCTGGGGCAGGGCATGAGCTCGGACGCGATGCGCCGTTACTGGTCGCAGTTCGGCAGCCAGTACAGCGCCCGTCCGCAGGACGTCGGTGCCAATGCAATGACCTCGCTGGAAGAAGACTACACCGCCAGCGAAGACATCTTCGCCAGTTATGCCATGGGCACCTGGAACATTGGCTCGCTGCGCGTGATCGGCGGCGTGCGCGTGGAGAATACCCAGGTCAAGTCCACCGGCAACAGCATCGACGTGGCCAGCAACGGCCGCAGCTACACGGTCACCCCGATCAGCGCCGACAAGAGCTACACCAACGTGCTGCCGGGCCTGCACCTGCGCTACGACGCCGGCAGTGACTGGGTGCTGCGCGCGGCCGCCAACAAGACCGTGTCGCGCCCGTCGTTCGGCGACGCCGCGCCGCGCATCGGCTACAACCGCGGTGACGAAGAAGTCCGCCTGGGCAACCCGGACCTGGATCCGTACGAATCAAAGAACCTCGACCTGTCGATGGAGCGCTACATCGGCAGTACCGGCATCGTCTCGCTGGGCCTGTTCCACAAGTCGATCGACGGGTATATCGTCAACACGGTCAGCAACGACGATCCGGCGTATCCGGACTTCGAGGTCACCCGCGTGATCAATGGCGACAAGGCCAAGGTGTTCGGTGCCGAGTTCAACTGGCAGCAGCAGCTGAGCTTCCTGCCGGCCGGCTGGGACGGCCTGCTGGTCGGGGCCAGCGGCACCTGGCTGGACACCGACTTCAACCCCGGCCTGGAAGATCGCGAAGGCGATGACTTCACCCTGCCGCGTGCGTCCAAGCACGTGTACAGCGCACACCTGGGCTATGAAAAGGCCGGTTTCAGCACCCGCCTGGCCGCGGTGTACCGCAGCGAATACCTCGACACCCTCGGCGACAGCCGGGCCTTCGACATCTACGTCGCCCCCAACACCCAGCTCGACTTCAGCCTGGACTACAAGATCACCTCGAACGTGAGCGTGTACTTCGAAGCGCAGAACCTGCTGGACAAGCCGCTCGAGCTGTACCAGGGCGTGCGCTCGCGTACCCTGCAGAATGAAGAGTACGGCCGTACCTACGCGCTCGGCCTGAAGGTGCAGCTGTGATGCGCGCGCTGCCTGTACTGAGCCTCTTGACGGTCGCGCTGCTGGCAGGCTGCAAGCCTGCTGCCGCGCCGGCCGCTGCAGCTGATCCCGCTGCGGCTACCCCCGGTCGCAGCATCGCCACCGTGGCCGAGGCCTTCCAGACCCCGATGACCCCGGCGGACAACATCGACTCGCCGGCCAGCTGGACCACGCCGGAAGGGCAGGTGTGGCTGATCGCCACCGCCAAGGCCACCGACAAACTGGTGGTCTACGACGGGCAGACCGGCGCGCACCTGCGCGATGTGGGCAGCCTCGGCACCGCGCCGGGCCAGTTCGATCGCCCCAACGGCATTGCCGTGGTGGATGACCTGGTGCTGATCGTGGAACGCGACAACCATCGCGTGCAGGTGCTGCAACTGCCGGACTTCAAACCGTTGGGCATCTTCGCCGCTGACGACCTGAGCAAGCCCTACGGCCTGTGGGTGAACAAGCAGGCCGATGGCTATGACGTGTACGTCACCGATTCCTACGATGCCGGTGAGGACGCGCAGGGCAATGACATCCTGCCGCCGCTGGCCGAGCTGGACAAGCGCGTGCGCCGTTATGCGATGAAGGTCGCTGATGGCAAGGCACAGGCCACCCTGGTGTCGAGCATCGGTGACACCGGAGAAACCGGTGCACTGCGCGTGGTCGAATCGATCTGGGGCGACCCGGCCAATGACCGCCTGTTGATTGCCGAAGAAGACGAGACCTACGCCAGTGAGTTCAAGGTCTACACGCTGGAAGGGAAATTCACCGGAACTACCTTCGGCCGTGATGCGTTCAAGGCCCAGGCCGAAGGCGTGATGCTGCGCACCTGCGGCAAGGATGGCTGGTGGATCACCACCGAGCAGGGCAAGCAGCGCAGCGTGTTCCACCTGTTCGACCGCCACACGCTCAAGCATGTCGGTGCATTCCAGGGCAACACCGTCGCCAATACCGACGGCATCTGGATGGATCAGAGCGCCTCGCCGCGCTTCCCGCACGGTGCGTTGTATGCCGTGCACGACGACCAGGGCGTGGTCGCCTTTGATTGGGCCAGCGTGGCCAAGCAGCTTTCGCTTCCGTTGGAGTGTGCGAAGTGATGGGTGTACGTGAATGTTTGAAGGCGCTGACCCTGGCGCTGCTGTTGTGCAGTGGGACGGCGTCTGCGAAGACCGCTACCCAGGTGGAACCCAACACCCAGGTGCCGGCCGGCAACCGCCATTACGCCGCCACCGGCTTCCCGGACCGCATCGTCGCGTCGCCCGCGCAGGATGCCGCGCACGGCTTTGGCGTGGCCTGGCGCACCGATACCTCGGTCAGCACCCCGGTGCTGGAATGGGGGGTGGCCGGTGACTCGCCGGATGTCGGCAAGGTCACCCGGGTGGCCGCGACCACCGCCGCGCTGCAGACCGAGAACGGCAGCTCGCACCATCACCGCGTCGATGTCACCGGCCTGGCCCCGGACACCCTGTACCTGTGGCGTGTGCAGGGCAAAGACACCTGGAGTGCCTGGAACCAGCTGCGCACGGCCGGCAGCGCCGAGCAGCCGCTGACCGTGCTGTACTTCGGCGACACCCAGAACAAGAACCTCAGCCATGTCTCGCGCGTGCTGCGTGCCGGCCTCAAGGCGGCACCGGATGCGCGTTTGACCCTGTTCGCCGGCGACCTGGTCAGTGGTGGTGATGGCCAGGATGACAGCGAGTGGGGTGAGTGGTTCGCCGCTGCCGGCTGGCTGCCGCAGGAAACCGCGGTGGCCCCGGCCATCGGCAACCACGAGTACTTCGAGGAATTCGAGGACACCCCGCAGGAACGCCGTGTGCTCGGCAGGCACTGGCCGGTGACCTTCGCGCTGCCGCGCAACGGCACCACCGCCACCGACACCAGTACGTACTGGTTCGACTATCAGGGTGCCCGCTTCGTGGTGCTTGACGGCACCTCCGCGTTGGACCTCGGCACCGCCCGGACGCAGGCGCAGTGGCTGGACAAGGTGCTGACCGGCAATACCCAGCGCTGGACCATCGTGATGCTGCACCAGCCGTTCTATTCGCCGCGCGAGGGCCGCGAGAACACCGCGCTGCGTGAGGAGATTCTGCCGGTGGTGCTGAAGCACAAGGTGGATCTGGTGCTGCAGGGTCATGACCACACCTACGGCCGCCGTGGTGAGGGCCAGCAGGCCACCCCGCAGTACGTGGTCACCGTGGCCGGGCCGAAGCAGTACCGGCTGTCTGACGAGGCGAGGGCGACCATGGCTCCGGTGGGTGAGGACACCCAGCTGTTCCAGGTGCTCACGATCGATCCACAGCGCCTGCGGTACGAAGCACGTACCGTCACCGGCCAACTGTACGACGGCTTCACCCTGGACCGCCAGGCCGATGGCAGCAAGCGCAAGACCGAAATGACCGAAGGCCGCATCGCCCCCCGCGACTGCGCGCGCAGCCAGACCCTGAAGGGCCGCGCCGACCGTTGCTGGGAGTGATGCACGCCGGGTGCACCCGGCATTGCGTTTGCCGGGCAAGCCCGGCACTACATCCGCCGCCGGGCCGCGTCCGGCCTCATGACGTAGAGCCGGGCTTGCCCGGCTGCCTTTCGTAGAGCCGGGCTTGCCCGGCTGCCTTTCGGAGCCAACCATGCCCAACCGCCTTCTCCCCCTCGCCGCCATCGCCACCGCCCTGCTGCTCCTCACCGGTGCCAGCTTCGCCGCCCCATCCGTCCTGCACCCGTTCCTCGCCGCACAACCGAAGAACGCCCCCGAACAGGCCAACCTCGCCGTCGAGATCCCCGCCGGCAGCTTCACCAAATACGAGATCAAGCAAGACGGCCTGGTCCACGTCGACCGCTTCCAGTCCATGCCGGTGGCATACCCCGCCAACTACGGCTCCATGCCGCGCACCCTGGCCGGCGACAACGACCCGCTGGACGCGCTGGTGCTGACCCGCGAGCCGCTGCACCCCGGCGTGATCATCACCTTCCGCCCGATCGGCTATCTGAAGATGATCGACAAAGGCGAACATGACGAGAAGGTCATCGGCGTACCGACCGACAAGGTGGACCCCACTTACGCCAACATCCGTGATCTGAACGATCTGCCGGAGATCGAGCGCCAGCGCATCGAAGCTTTCTTCCGCGTCTACAAGGACCTGCCGGAAGGCCGCAACCCGGTGCAGCTCAACGGCTGGGGCAATGCGGCCGAGGCTAAGGGGCTGATCACCGAATCCATGAAGCGGTTTGAGGCGTCGCCGCGTTGATCGTTCTGCGTGACGCGCATGGCGCGTCACTACCGGCATCCACGCCAATCCGGTATGTTCCGTCCATACCGGGACCGGCACAGGGAAGGGCTCACATGCAGGAGGACATTGCGCGGGGCATTGGCTCGCTGCTGCAATGGCTTGCGGTCGTGCTGATCTGGCAGATGCTGATGTATGGGCTGGGCTACGCCGTGTTGTACGCCGGCAGTCTGGGCCGCTGGCCGCCACAGCAATGGGCTGATCGTTACGACGATCGCATCAGCGCGATCGGGCTCGCAGTGACAGCGCTGGCCTGGACGCTGGTCGCGCTGTACAACAACGGCGTGTTCGGTTGACTCGCCTCGTGGCGTGAGAGCAGCGGTAGGGTCGCACGACAGTCGACCGCCGATAACAGATCAACGCCCGGGTAGGTATGACCGTTGATCGGAGAGGCTTCTTCGACGAAGTCCATGCGTCAACGCGCCGATCGATGCTGTCGGCCGTCGTCTGTCGACCGACGCTACCCATGCCATATCCCGCACGTGCGCATATCCGCACGTGCCCGCGTAGGCAGATTCCCATCCCGGGCGTGCGGCCATCGGTGGACCGGCAGATGCCTCCAAAGCCGTCCATGCCGGATTTTTCACCCGCGATCCGTATCATCACGGTTCTTTCCGCTGTGGTCTTCGCCCGTGTCGTCAGCCCTGGTCTGGTTCCGTCGTGATCTGCGCCTGCAGGACAATCCCGCTTTGCACGCCGCCCTTGAGGCCGGGCATACGCCCGTTCCGGTCTACATCCATGCCCCGCATGAAGAGGGCAGCTGGGCCCCGGGCGAAGCGTCCAACACCTGGCTGCATCGCTCACTGGCCGCGCTCGATGCTGACCTGCAGGCGCGTGGTTCCGCTCTGGTGCTGCGCCAAGGCGACAGCCAGGCCGAACTGCAGGCGTTGATCGCCGAAACCGGCGCGGAGGCGGTGTACTGGAACCGCAAGTACGAACCGGCCACGCAGCCGCGCGATGCCACCATCAAACGCGAACTGCGCGAGCAGGGCATCGACGCACAGAGCTGCAACGGCAGCCTGATGTTCGAACCCTGGGACCTGGCCACCCAGCAGGGCGGGCCGTACAAGGTGTTCACCCCCTACTGGCGCAACGCACTGACCCGGCTGCACATTCCCGCGCCGCTGAAGCTGCCGGGCACACTTCCTGCGCACCACGCCCGCAGCCTGCCGCTGGCAGACCTCAAGCTCACGCCAACGATCCACTGGGACCAGCAGTTCTGGGAGCACTGGCAGCCGGGCGAAGCTGGCGCGCAGGAGGCGCTCAACGTGTTCGTCGACGGTGCCCTCAACGGCTACCGCCAGCAGCGTGACCTGCCCGACCGCGTCGGCACCTCGCTGCTGTCCCCGCATCTGCATTTCGGCGAAATCTCGCCCTGGCAGATCGTGCGCCGGCTCGAGGCTGAGCGCAGCGCCGGGCGCGATGCCGATATCGACGGCTACATCCGCGAACTCGGCTGGCGTGAGTTCTCGTACCACCTGCTGCACCACTTCCCGAAAACCCCGGAGCACAACCTCAACCCGCGCTTCGACAGCTTTCAGTGGGCCCGGGAAAATCCCACCCAACTGGCGGCCTGGCAGCAGGGCCGAACCGGCATTCCCATCGTCGATGCCGGTCTGCGCGAACTGTGGGCCACCGGTTACATGCACAACCGCGTGCGCATGCTGGTCGCCAGCTTCCTGTGCAAGCACATGCGCCAGCACTGGCTGCACGGCGCGCGCTGGTTCTGGGACACCCTGGTGGATGCCGACCTGGCCAACAACACCATGGGCTGGCAGTGGGTGGCCGGCACCGGGGCCGACGCCGCGCCGTATTTCCGCATCTTCAACCCGGTCACCCAGGCGCAGAAGTTCGATCCCAACGCCCGCTACATCACCCGCTGGGTACCCGAACTTGCGGCATTACCGGTCAAGGCACGCTTCGCCCCTTGGCAGACCCCGGACCTGCTGGCCCAGCACGCGCCAACGTACCCGGCGCTGCCGATCGTGGATCTGGCGGCCGGACGGGACGCAGCGCTGACGGCTTACCGGCGCACCGGCGGCGAGTAAAGCGCACCGTCGCGCCTCCAGACAGCTACCTGAACAAAACACCCCCTGGTGCCCGATTCATCATCCCGGCATCGCGCCTGCGTGTTTATGCTTCAGGCCGTTCGCACGCCGCGCAGCGGCACCAAGGAGAAACCCATGAAGCTTTCCGCACCCCGCAATGTGGCCCTGGCCCTGATGACTGCCGCTGCCCTGACGGCCTGCGCCACGGGCGGCTCCTATGTGCAGAGTGACCAGTACGGCAACCCGACCGAGCAGCAGAGCCGCACCGGCCGCAATGCCCTGATCGGCACCGCCATCGGCGTGGCCGCTGGCCTGCTGACCGGCGACAGCGCCACCGAGCGCCGCCAGCACGCCATGGTGGGCGCAGGTATTGGCGCACTCGCCGGTGCCGGCGTCGGTGCCTACCAGAACCGCCAGGAGCGCGCGCTGCGTGAGCGTACCGCCAACACCGGCATTGATGTGCAGCGCCAGGGCGACAACATCGTGCTGAACCTGCCGGACGGCATCACCTTCGACTTCGGCAAGTCCGCCCTGAAGCCGCAGTTCTACGGTGCCCTCAATGGCGTGGCCAGCACCTTGAACGAGTACAACCAGACCATGATCGAAGTGGTCGGCCACACCGACAGCATCGGCAGCGATGCGGTCAACAACAAGCTGTCCAAGGAACGCGCCGATTCGGTGGCTGCTTACCTGACTGCACAGGGCGTGCAGCCGGTGCGTATTGAAACGCTGGGTGCTGGTAAGGCCTATCCGATTGCCGATAACAGCACCGATGCGGGTCGTGCCAAGAACCGTCGTGTTGAGATTCGTGTGATTCCGTTGCAGCAATAAAACGCTCACGCGTTTTATTGCGAAAATGCCGCCCATCAGGGCGGCATTTTTTGTAGAGCCGGGCTTGCCCGGCTGGCCTTTCGCGAGGACCCAACAGCAGCCGGGCAAGCCCGGCTCTACTACAGCGCGATCCAACATCAAGCGCAGCCACGCAGGGCGTGGCTCTACGGACATCAACCCGCCGTCACCGTCTCCAGAATCCGCTTTCCGGTCTCCTGCAGCTCCGCTTCCGCCTGCGTCTGCTGCTGCTTGGCCAGCTTTGCCGCCGGGCACTGTGCCAGCATGTAATTGGCGTCGAAGTTCAGCTTCTCCACCAGGAAGTCCACGAACACGCGCACCTTCGGCGACACCAGCCGACCGCCCGCGAACACCGCGTTGAAGTCCACTTCCGGGCCCGTCCAGCCGGCCAGCACGCGCCGCACCATGCCTGATTCGATGAACGGCTTGGCCATCACGTCGCCAGTCAGCAGCAGGCCTTCGCCGCACACCAGTGCACCGTTCAACGCCGACGGGTCATTGGCCACCAGCAGCGGATTCACCGGGAAATCGCGCAGATCCCCGCCGTTTTCACCCAGCTGCCAGAAGAACCGGTTGTTGTTGAGGTTGCGCGCCTTGCGCATCGCCAGAATGCGGTGGAACTGCAGTTCGTCCGGATGCAGCGGCTCGCCATATCGCTCGATGTAGGCCGGACTGGCAAACACCTGCGTGCGCAGGCTGCCCAGCTTGCGTGCCACCAGATTGGAATCCGGCAGCGCACCCACCCGCAGCGCGAGGTCGGCTTCGCCGGCAATCAGGTCCAGCTTCTCGTTGCCCAGGTGCATGTCCAGCTGGATCTCCGGGTACTGCGCATGGAACTGCCCCAGCAGCGGCGCGATCCAGGTGATGCCGATCGAGTAGGGCACGGTGAAGCGCAGCCAGCCACGCGGCCCGGACTGCAACTGACTCACCGCGCCTTCTGCTTCTTCCAGTTCGCGCGCGATGCGCTGGCAGTGCTCGTGGTACACCGAACCCGCTTCGGTCAGGCCCAGTCGCCGCGTGGTCCGGTGCAGCAGGCGCGCGCCCAGCCGCGTTTCCAGTTCCTGCACCTTGCGGCTGACCGTGGTCTTGGGCAGGCCGAGCGCGTTCGCAGCTGCAATGAAGCTGCCTTGCTCGACCACTTTGACGAAGATCAGCGTGTCGTTGAGATCGTGGGCCATGACGGAGTCCAGGTCGGGGGTGGAGATAGAGTGCCCGAAAGATTGTGCCGGGTACGGGACGATTATTCCCCTTAATCCGGACTAATCAAGGGGGAGTTTGAGGACTAATCTGCCCCCATTCCCGAACTGAAGGACCCTGGCCATGCGCCTGCGGAACATTCTCGGCCACATCTTTGGTGGCCGCAACACCTCGCTGGACCTGGCCATGACCGTTGAAAAGCGCCCGGGTCCGTTCTCCGACAAGGCTTTCCGCGAATTCACCCCGGCTCCCCGGGCCCAGCGTGGCGGCACCGTTCGTCTCGCTCCCCGTCAGCCCGGCCGACTGGCCGGAATTGGGATTATCCCGGTTGCGGGAGTGAAAGTCCCATGAGCGGGACGCTGGCCCCCGAAGTGCTGGTGCTGGGCGGCACCGGCAACGTGGGGCAGGGTATTGTCGCCGCGCTGCTGGAGGCCGGCAGCCCGGTGCTGGTGGTCGGCCGCGACCCCGGCCGGCTGGCCGCGCTGCGCGAGCAGTTCGCTGACGAACCCGGCCTGGAAACGATGTTGGGCTCGGTGGCCGACGACGGCTCGGCGCGCGCGCTGGCCGAACGCATCGCCCAGCGTCCGCGTGCGCTCGCTGCCGTGATCGCCAGTCTTGGCGCGCCGCTGCGTTCGGCGCGGCTGCTCGACCAGTCCGCCGACTGGCTGCAGCAGCGCCTGCAAACCGACCTGATGCCGCACGTCAACGCCGCCCACCACCTGCTGCCGCTGTTGCAGCCGCGCGCCGGCGGTGCCCACTACGTGGTCATCGGCAGCCCGTGCGGCATGCGCCCCTGGGCCGGCCACGGCGACACCTCGGTGGCTTCGGCCGCGCTGCGCATGTTCGTGCAGGTGCTGCACGAAGAAGCGCAGGGTGTCGGCGTGCGTGCGCAGATGCTGGAAGTGGCGCACCCGGTCTGTACCCCGGTGAACGCCGCCAATGCCTGCGCCGAATGGCCCAGCGCGCTGGCGGTCGGCCGCCGCGTGGTGTCGGTGCTGGATGACTGCCGCGACACCCGCCCGTTCCTGCGCTGTGACACCCGCGACAGCGTCCTGCCCAAGGGCCTGCTGAAGATGAGCGGCCCGGCTCCCTGGAAAAACTCGCTCGACATGGCTTGACCTCAACCATTGTTGAGGTCCGAACATGCGCGCCCTGTTGCAACTGCTTCCCCGTTACCACCCCCTACGGATGATTCCCATGAACTTTTCCTCCTCTACTCCGATTGTCCGGCGCGTTGCGCTGGGTACCGTGACCGCCCTGGCCCTGGCGGTGATGGTCGGCTGCAGCGGCAGCCACGCTGAAACCGCCGCGCCGCCGCCGCCGCAGGTCACCGCCGCACCGGTACTGATCAAGCCGGTCAGCCAGTGGGACGACTTCAGCGGCCGCGTTGAAGCCGTACAGAGCGTCGAGCTGCGTCCGCGCGTGAGCGGCTACATCGACAAGGTCAACTACACGGAAGGCGAAGAGGTGAAGAAGGGGGACGTGCTGTTCACCATCGACGCCCGCAGCTACCAGGCCGAGTACGACCGCGCCCGCGCCGAGCTGACCCGTGCCCGTACCCAGGCCAGCCTGGCCCGCAGTGAATCGGACCGCGCCAAGAAGCTGTCCGACCAGCAGGCCATCTCCACCGAAACCTGGGAACAGCGCCGCGCCGCGGCCGATCAGTCCGGCGCTGCCGTGCAGGCCGCGCAGGCCGCCTTGGATGCCGCCGCACTGAACCTGGAGTTCACCAAGGTGCGTGCACCGATCAACGGCCGCGCCGGCCGAGCGATGGTCACCGCCGGCAACCTGGTCACCGCCGGCGACAGCGCCAGTGTGCTGACCACGCTGGTTTCGCTGGACACCGTGCACGTGTACTTCGATGCCGACGAGGGCACCTTCCTGCGCTATGCGCAGATGGCCCGCAAGGGCGAGCGCCCGAGCGAGCGTGACAGCGAACTGCCGGTGAAGGTCGGCCTGTCCGGTGAGGAAGGCTACCCGCACACGGGCAAGGTCGACTTCCTCGACAACCAGGTCACCCGCAGCACCGGCACCATTCGTGTGCGTGCGCTGCTGGACAATGCCGACCGCGCCTTCACCCCGGGCCTGTTCGCCCGCGTGCAGCTGCTCGGCAGTGGCCAGTTCGAGGCCATGCTGATCGATGAAAGGGCCGTGCTTACCGACCAGGACCGCAAGTACGTGTACGTGGTGGACGACAAGAACACCGCGCAGCGTCGTGACATCGTGCTCGGTCGCGGTGCTGAAGGCCTGCGCATCGTGCAGCAGGGTCTGAAGGCCGGCGACCGCGTGATCATCGACGGCGTGCAGAAGGTGTTCATGCCGGGCATGCCGGTGCAGGCCAAGGCGGTGGCGATGCAGGCCGAAGCCAAGCCGGCACCTGCGGTTGCATTGAAATAACCGGTACGGCCAACCGGTAGCGCCGACTGTTGGTCGGCGGCTCTTAGGGCAGGTCGTTCAAAGTCTGCCATCGCCCCATGCAGGGGTTCCCTCTCCGCGTCCGTTCCCGGGCGCGGCCAGGGTCCTGCATGCCGGCGTTGGCGAAAACCTCCAGGAATCCCCTCATGGACTTTTCCCGTTTCTTCATCGACAGGCCGATTTTCGCGGCGGTGCTGTCGATTGTGATCTTCGCCGCTGGCCTGATCTCCATACCGATCCTGCCGATCGGCGAGTACCCGGAAGTGGTGCCGCCGTCGGTGGTGGTGCGTACCGTCTACCCGGGTGCCAACCCCAAGGTGATTGCTGAAACCGTGGCCACGCCACTGGAAGAAGCGATCAACGGCGTGGAAGGCATGATGTACATCAAGTCGGTGGCCGGTTCGGACGGCGTGCTGCAGATGACCGTCACCTTCCGCCCGGGCACCGACCCGGACGATGCCGCAGTCAAGGTGCAGAACCGCGTCGCCCAGGCGCAGGCGCGCCTGCCTGAAGACGTGCGCCGCCAGGGCGTCACCACCCAGAAGCAGTCGCCGACCTTCCTGATGGTGGTGCACCTGACCTCGCCGAACGGCAAGTACGACACCCTGTACCTGCGCAACTACGCCCGCCTGCACGTCAAGGACGCGCTGGCCCGTATTCCGGGCGTGGGTGATGCGCAGATCTTCGGCGGTGGCGACTACGCCATGCGCGCCTGGCTCGACCCGGACAAGGTCGCCGCACGCGGCCTGACCGCCAGCGATGTGGTACGCGCCATGCGCGAGCAGAACGTGCAGGTGTCGGCCGGCCAGCTCGGTGCCGAGCCGATGCCGAACAGCCAGTTCCTGACCCTGATCAATGCCCAGGGCCGCCTGCGCAGTGAACAGGAGTTCGGCGACATCGTGCTCAAGGCCGGTGAAGACGGCGAAGTGGTGCGTCTGTCCGACGTCGCCCGCGTCGAGCTGGGTGCCGGCGACTACACCCTGCGCTCGCAGCTGGATGGCAAGAACGCCGTGGGTATCGGCATCTTCCAGGCCCCGGGGGCCAACGCGCTGGAGATCCGCGATGCGGTGATCGGCACCATGGACGAGATGCAGAAGACCTTCCCGGCCGACGTCAAGTACGAAGCGGTGTACGACACCACCATCTTCGTGCGTGATTCGATCAAGGCCGTGGTCTCCACCCTGCTCGAAGCCATCGCCCTGGTGGTGCTGGTGGTGATCCTGTTCCTGCAGACCTGGCGTGCGTCGATCATTCCGCTGATCGCCGTGCCGGTGTCGGTGGTGGGCACGTTTGCCGCCCTGTACGTGCTGGGCTTCTCGATCAACACCCTGAGCCTGTTCGGTCTGGTGCTGGCGATCGGCATCGTGGTCGACGACGCCATCGTGGTGGTGGAGAACGTCGAGCGCAATATTGAAGAAGGGTTATCGCCCACCGCCGCAGCGCACCAGGCCATGAAGGAAGTGTCCGGCCCGATCATCGCGATCGCGCTGGTGCTGTGCGCGGTGTTCGTGCCGATGGCGTTCCTGTCCGGCGTGACCGGTCAGTTCTACAAGCAGTTCGCGGTCACCATTGCCATCTCCACGGTGATCTCGGCGATCAACTCGCTGACCCTGTCGCCGGCCTTGGCCGCGCGTCTGCTCAAGCCGCACGGTGCGCCCAAGGATGCCCCGAGCCGTCTGATCGACCGTCTGTTCGGCTGGGTGTTCCGTCCGTTCAATCGCTTCTTCAAGTCCAGCTCGGAGAAGTACGAGCGCAGCGTGGCCAAGATCCTCGGCCGTCGCGGTGCGGTGTTCGTGGTCTATGCGGTGCTGCTGGTCGCTACCGGCTTCATCTTCAAGATCGTGCCGCCGGGCTTCATCCCGACCCAGGACAAGCTGTACCTGATCGCCGGTGTGAAGCTGCCGGAAGGTTCGTCCATCGCCCGCACCGACGAAATGCTGCGCAAGGTCGCCAGGATCGCCCAGGAAACCGATGGCGTGGCCCATACCATTTCGTTCCCGGGCCTGAACGCGCTGCAGTTCACCAACACGCCGAACACCGGTGTGGCCTTCATTCCACTCAAGCCGTTCAACGAGCGTCATGGTCGTACCGCTGCGGAGATCAATGCCGAGATCAACCAGAAGATCGCCGGGCTGGGCGAGGGCTTTGCCTTCGCGATGATGCCGCCGCCGATCCTGGGCCTGGGTAACGGCAACGGCTACCAGATGTTCATCGAGGACCGTGGCAACCTGGGTTACGGCGCGCTGCAGAATGCAGTGCAGGCGATGCAGGGTACCGTCGCGCAGACCCCCGGCATGGCGTTCCCGATCACCAGTTACCAGGCCAACGTGCCGCAGCTGGATGCGGAAGTGGACCGGGTCAAGGCCAAGGCCCAGGGCGTGGAACTGACCGAGCTGTTCGACACCCTGCAGACCTACCTGGGCTCGTCGTACGTCAACGACTTCAACCAGTTCGGTCGTACCTGGCAGGTGATCGCCCAGGCCGACGGCCAGTTCCGTGACAAGGTCGAAG
>JBCNQC010000046.1:0-18196 GCA_039592995.1 Stenotrophomonas sp.
GAGTGCCCGTGCCGACCACGTTGTTGCAATCCGATCTCCCCGGCCTGCCCTTGCGCCATCGCGGCAAGGTGCGTGATGTTTTCGACATTCCGCGCGACCGGCTGCCCGCCGGCACGCCGCCGGGGGACTACCTGCTGATGGTCGCCACCGACCGTCTGTCGGCCTTCGACGTGGTGCTGCCGGACCCGATTCCCGGCAAGGGTGAAATGCTCTGCCAGGTGTCGAACTTCTGGTTCGCCAAGACCGCGCACCTGATGCCCAACCACCTGACCGGCATTGATGTCGCCAGCGTCCTGCCCGAAGGCGTGGACCCGGCGCTGTACGCCAAGCGCGCGGTGGTTACCCGCAAGCTGAAGCCGGTGCCGGTGGAAGCCATTGCCCGCGGCTATCTGATCGGCAGCGGCTGGAAGGACTACCAGCGCACCGGCAAGGTCAGCGGCATCGAACTGCCCGACGGCCTGCGCCAGGCCGAGCAGCTGCCGGAGCCGATCTTCACCCCGTCGACCAAGGCGGCGGTGGGCGACCACGACGAGAACATCGACTTCGACGCGATGGTCAAGCAGGTGGGCGTGGACCTGGCCGAGCGCGTGCGCGACGCCACCCTGCGCATCTACAAGTTCGCGGCCGATTACGCCCGTGAGCGCGGCATCATCCTGGCCGACACCAAGTTCGAGTTCGGCACCGATGAAGACGGTCGCCTGTACATCATGGACGAGATGCTGACCCCGGATTCGTCGCGCTACTGGCCGGCCGATCAGTACGAAGTGGGCACCAGCCCGCCGAGCTACGACAAGCAGTTCGTCCGTGATTACCTGGAAACGCTGGACTGGGGCAAGACCGCCCCGGGCCCGAGCATTCCGGCCGACATCATCGAACGCACCCGCGCCAAGTACGCCGAGGCGCTGCAGCGTCTGGCCGGCATCAGCGTGGATTGACGGAAACCACCATGTCCACCACCACCCAGGTTGTGCGGCCGATTGACCGCTACTT
Source organism: Stenotrophomonas sp. (assembly GCA_039592995.1). GTDB lineage: Bacteria > Pseudomonadota > Gammaproteobacteria > Xanthomonadales > Xanthomonadaceae > Stenotrophomonas. The sequence goes on from JBCNQC010000046.1 coordinate 991, forward strand.
CGCCAGCTACTCCGACGACCACCGCAATGCGCTGAACCAGCGCATCCACGTGGTCGCGGTGCCGGCGATCCTGTGGTCGGTGGTGGGCCTGCTGTGGTGCATCCCGCCGCTGATCACCTGGTTCCAGCACGGGGTCTGGGCGGGCCTGGCGATGTTCACCGCGTGGTGCTTCTACAACCGGCTGTCGCGGTCGCTGGGCATCGGCATGCTGGGCCTGCTGTTCGTGTGCGGCTGCGTATGCCGTCTGCTGGAAGCGCAGATCGGCATTGCCGGTCTGGGCTGGACCGCCCTGGGCGTGTTCGTGGTGGCCTGGATCGCACAGTTCATCGGCCACAAGTTTGAAGGGCGCAAGCCGAGCTTCCTCACCGACCTGACCTACCTGCTGATCGGGCCGGCCTGGGTGATGGCCAAGCTGTTCCGCCAGATGGGCTGGAAATATTAACCGCCCAACCTGAACGAAATCGATCATCACCGGCGCTGCACAGGCCCGCGCCCAGCATCGCCGTGGGTGCTCCATTTTCGACATCGGCCGTTCATGCCCAGGCCAGCCAGGGTGTGGTCGCAGCCCCTGCCATTGCTGGGCGGAAACGCTCACGCTGAACAACCGGGGGGCCAGAAGCGGCAAAGCGGACGGGATTGTCCATACGGCTTTGACGGGTGCCGGATGGGGTGGATAGGAGCGCCGAAAAAATGAACCACGCACGTTCCCTGCAGTTGCTGGCGTGATCGGGTATATCGGCGACAAATGACCGCCTGTTAGACTGAACAACCTGCTCGTGAATCGCGCATTCCCTGCATGAATCCTGCCCTGCTCCTGCTGCTGGCCCTGCCCTTCCTGATGGCAGCGGTCGTGGCCACATTCCGCACCCGTTCCCGCGCCACTGCCGCCTGGCTGGCCGGCGTCGCTCCGTTGGGCGGGCTGGCCCTGCTCGCGACGATGACCCCGGCCGTGATGCACGGCGAGGTGGTGCGCAGCTTCGGCGACTGGCTGCCGCAGATCGGCCTGGCCTTCTCGCTACGGCTCGATGGGCTGGCCTGGATGTTCGCCGGCATGGTGCTGGCCATCGGCGCACTGGTGGTGATGTATGCCCACTATTACCTGAGCGCCCGCGACAGCGCGCGCCGCTTCTACTGTTACCTGCTGCTGTTCATGGGAGCCATGCTGGGCATGGTCCTGTCGGGCAACCTGTTGCTGCTGATGGTGTTCTGGGAAATGACCAGCATCAGCTCGTTCCTGCTGATCGGCTTCTGGTCGCACCGCCAGGACGCACGTGAAGGCGCGCGCATGGCGCTGGTGGTGACCGGCGGCGGTGGCCTGGCGCTGCTCGGCGGTGTGCTGCTGATCGGCCGCATTGTCGGCAGCTTCGAGCTGGATGCGGTGCTGGCTGCGGGCGATGTGATCCGCAGCAGCCCGCTGTACCCGTATGCCCTGTTCCTGGTGCTGGCCGGCATCTTCACCAAAAGCGCGCAGTTCCCGTTCCACTTCTGGCTGCCGCACGCGATGGCCGCGCCGACCCCGGTGTCGGCCTACCTGCACTCGGCCACCATGGTCAAAGCCGGCGTGTTCCTGCTGGCGCGGCTGCATCCGGCGCTGGCCGGCACCGACCTGTTCTTCTACACGGTCAGCGGCATCGGCGCGATCACACTGCTGATCGGCGCGTGGAACGCGATCTTCCAGCATGACCTGAAGGGCCTGCTGGCCTATTCAACAATCTCGCACCTGGGCCTGATCACCCTGCTGTTCGGCCTGTCCACGCCGATGGCGGTGGTGGCCGGCGTGTTCCACATCCTCAACCACGCCACCTTCAAGGCCTCGCTGTTCATGGCCGCCGGCATCATCGACCATGAAACCGGCACACGAGACATGCGCAAGTTGGGGGGACTGCGCCGGCTGATGCCGTTCACCAGCGCGCTGGCGATCATCGCCTCACTGGCGATGGCCGGCATTCCCCTGCTCAATGGCTTCCTGTCCAAGGAAATGCTGTTCGCCGAGGCGATCACCGCCCAGGGACCGGAGCCGATGCGCATCGCGGTGTCGATCGCGGCGCTGCTGGCCGGCGTGTTCGGCGTCGCCTACAGCCTGCGCTTCGTTCACGACACCTTCTTCGGCAAAGGCCCGCACGATCTGGACCGGGTGCCGCACGAGCCGCCGCGCTTCATGAAGGTGCCGGTCGAGATTCTGGTGGTGGTCTGTCTTGCGGTCGGCATTGCGCCGGCGATCACCATCTCGCCGGTGCTGCACACCGCCGCGCAGGCCATCCTGGGCCCGGCCATGCCCGCCTTCAGTCTGGCGGTGTGGCATGGCTTCAACCTGCCACTGGTGATGAGCATCGTCGGCGTGCTCGGCGGCATCGCGCTGTACTTCGGCCTGCGCCGGCTGATCAACCTGCATGCGGTGGTCTCCCGCACCATCGGCCGCAACCTGTTCCACAAGCAGCTCGACCTGGTGTTCGGCTTCGCCCACGGCCTGACCCATGCGCTGGCCAACGGCAGCCTGCAGCGCATGCTGATGGCGCTGGTGGTGGTCGCCATCGTGGTCGCCGCCGCGCCATTCGTGGCCAACCCGATCTCGCCGAACTGGCCGTCGCCGCAGCCGATTCCGCTGCTGGGCTGGGTGCTGTGGGCGGTGATCGTGGTCTGCTCGTTCGGCGCGCTGTTCGTGTACCGGCAGCGCCTGCTGGCGGTGCTGGTGGTCGGTGGCGTGGGACTGATGGTGTCGCTGACCTTCGTGTTCCTGTCCGCGCCGGATCTGGCGCTGACCCAGCTGCTGGTCGAGATGGTGACCCTGGTGCTGATGCTGCTGGGCATGAACTACCTGCCGGCGCAGTCGCCGCCGGAGAAGTCGCACTGGCGCAAGCGCCGTGACGCGCTGATTGCCATCATCGCCGGCGGCGGCCTGGGGGCCATGGCGTACAGCGCGATGACACTGCCGCCGAACACCATGGCGGGCGAGATGCTGGCGCGCGCCCTGCCCGAGGCCTACGGCGAGAACGTGGTCAATGTGATCCTGGTGGACTTCCGCGGCTTCGATACCTTCGGCGAGATCACCGTGTTCGGCATTGCCGCGCTGGTGGTGCATGCGCTGCTGCGACGTTCGCGCATGGCACCGGAGCAGATCATGCCGGGTCCGCCGATCAAGCTGCCGGTACCGGCCGATCTGGCCCAGATCATGTTCCCGCTCACCCTGACGGTGTCGATCTTCCTGTTCCTGCGCGGCCACAACGCGCCCGGCGGTGGCTTCATCGCCGGCCTGGTGCTGGCGGTGCCGCTGCTGATCCAGTACGTGATCCAGGGCACCGAATCGGTAGAGTCGCGCTTCGGCTTCGACTACATCCGCTGCATCGGCGTCGGACTGCTGATCGCCATTGTCAGTGGCTGCGCCTCGATGCTGTTCGGGGTGCCGTTCCTCACCAGCGGTCATATCGACCTGGAGCTGCCACTGATCGGCACCGTGCCATTGGCAAGCGCCATCGGCTTCGATACCGGCGTGTACCTGGTGGTGTTCGGTGGCGCGATGCTGATGCTGTCGATGATGGGCACGATCAAGCCGCACCGCACCCGCAACGCCCGCAAGGGTGAGATCGATCCCAACCGCCGTTCGGCCTTGACCGGGGAGATGCACTGATGGAACTGGCCCTGGCAAGCGCGATTGGTGTCCTGGCGACGATCGGCGTCTACCTGCTGCTGCGCGCGCGCAGCTTCGACGTCATTCTGGGCATGACCTTCCTGTCCTACGCGACCAACCTGCTGATCTTCGCCGGGGGCCGTCTGGTCAGCGGCAAGGCTCCGGTGCTGAAGGAAGGCGTGGCCTCGAACCTGGGCAACTACACCGATCCGCTGCCGCAGGCGCTGGTACTGACCGCCATCGTCATTGCCTTTGCGATGACCGCAGTGAGCATCGTGCTGGCCATGCGCAGCCGCAGCGACAACCACAGCGACCACGTGGACGCCCACGAGGAAGAGCCGGCACCTGACACCGCGCCGGGCCGGGAGGGCGGCGCATGAACCATGTGGTGATCCTGCCGATCCTGATTCCGCTGGTCGGCGCGGCGCTCTCGCTGTTCGTCGAGCACCGCCGTTATGGCCCCAAGGTGCAGCGCACGGTGGCGTGGACCACGCTGGCAGCACTCGCGGCGGCTGTCGCGCTGCTGTTCTCGCGTACCGCCGACGGCAGCATTGCGGTCTATCTGCTGGGTGACTGGCCGTCGCGACTGGGCATCGCCCTGGTGGCCGACCGGCTCTCAAGCTGGATGCTGCTCACCACCCTGCTGCTGGCCATTGCCTGCCTGCTGCATGCGTGCTCCGGCTGGGACCGGCGCGCACCGCACTTCCACGCGCTGTTCCAGTTCCAGCTGGTCGGTTTGAACGGTGCCTTCCTCACCGGCGACATCTTCAACCTGTTCGTGTTCTTCGAGGTGATGCTGATCGCCTCGTACGGCCTGCTGCTCAGCGGCGGGCGCGGCCTGCGCATGCGCATCGGCCTGCACTATGTGGTGTTCAACGTCACCGCCTCGACCCTGTTCCTGATCGCGCTGGGCCTGCTGTACGCCACGCTGGGCTCACTGAACATGGCCGAGCTGTCGCAGCGCATTGCCGAAGTGCCGGCCAGCCACCTGACCCTGACCAAGGCCACGCTGGGCCTGCTGCTGCTGGTGTTCTGCAGCAAGGCCGCGCTGATGCCGCTGTACCTGTGGCTGCCAGAGGCCTATGCGCGCGCACCGGCGGCGGTGGCGGCACTGTTTGCGATCATGACCAAGGTCGGCCTGTACGCGATGCTGCGGGTCAGCATGCTGTGGTTCGGCGAGGACGCCGGCCCGATGGCCGGCTACGGCAGCCAGTGGCTGCTGTGGGCCGGCGTGGCCACGCTGGTTCTGGGCGGGCTCGGCGTGCTGGCCGCGGCGCGCCTGCGCGTGCTGATCTCCTACCTGGTGGTGGTGTCGGCGGCGACGCTGTTCATCGCGTTCGCGATCCGCACGCCGCAGGTGCTGTCGGCCGGTCTGTACTACCTGCCGCACAGCACCTTTGTCGCCGCCGCGCTGTTCCTCATCGCCGACCTGATCCGGCGTCGTCGCGGCGGTGCCAGTGACCGCAAGGAAGTGATCGCGCCGATGCCGGGCAAACAGACCCCGGCAGTGCTGTTCCTGATCGCTGCGGTATCGGTGGCCGGCCTGCCGCCGTTGTCCGGTTTCCTGGCCAAGGCCGCGCTGCTGGCCGGCATGCCGGCGCAGTACATCGGCCTGGTGTGGAGCGCGGTGCTGATCAGCAGCCTGATGGTGATCGTCGGCATCACCCGCGGGGGCGTGCGCCTGTTCTGGCGCGTGCCGGTCGCCGAAGAGGGCGTACCCGCACCGCGCAAGGCCCCTACCCGCACGGTGGAGCTGTTCGCCGCTGGCCTGCTGCTGGTCTACGGCATCGGCATGGCGGTGTTCGCCAACCCGTTGATGCGCTACACCGACGCCATGGCCGCCCAGTTGCTGCAGCCGCAGGACTACGTGGGCGAGCTGCGCGCGACCACGCCGGAGATCCGCCGCCCATGACGCGCAAACGTCCGTTGTACCGCCGCCTGGTTCCCTCGCCGATGCTGAGCGTCACGGTGCTCGCGTTCTGGGTGCTGATGTCAGACAGTTTCACCCTGGGCCAGATCCTGCTCGGCATGGTGCTGGGCGTGGTGGTGCCGTTGTTTGCCGCCCGCCTGGACCGCGAGTTCGCCCGCATCGGCTCGCTGCGGCCGATTCCCAAGCTGGTCTGCGTCACCCTGTGGGACATCCTGGTGTCCAACATCCGCGTGGCGATCCAGGTGCTGGGGCCGGAGCGCCGCATCCACCCTGGCTTCATCTGGTTGCCGCTGGACATCGCCAACATCCACGGCATCGCCGCGCTGACCAGCATGATCACGCTGACCCCGGGCACGGTGTCGGCCGCCTTGTCCGACGACCGCCGCTACCTGCTGGTGCACGTGCTGCACCTGGACGACCCGGACGAACTGATCCGGCAGATCAAGACCCGCTACGAAGCCCCGCTGATGGAGATCTTCCCATGACCGGTTATGTGTTCATCCAGACCACGCTGGTGGTGTGCATGCACGTGGTCGGGCTGGCCATGCTGCTGGCCACCTGGCGCCTGCTGCGCGGGCCGACCGTGCCCGACCGCATCCTGGCGCTGGATACCTTGTCGGTGACCGCGATTGCCGAGCTGATGCTGTTCGGCATGTACCTCAATTCGGCGGTGTACTTTGAAGCAGCGCTGGTGATTGCGATGCTCGGCTTTGGCAGCACCGTGGTGCTGAGCAAATTCGTGCTGCGCCGGGACATCGTCGAATGATCACCTTCATCCAGATACTGCTGTCGCTGCTGCTGCTGTTCGGCTGCTTCTTCATCCTGGTCGGTGCGCTGGGCCTGGTGAAGCTGTCCACGTTCTTCAAGCGCCTGCATGCGCCGACCAAGGCCAGCACGCTGGGCGTGGGCTGCGTGCTGGCCGGCTCGGTGGCGTACCACATCTTCCTGGGCGAAGATCCGCAACCGCGCGAGCTGCTGATCACCGCATTCCTGTTCATCACCGCGCCGATCAGCGCGCACATGATGGCCAAGGCCGCGCTGTCGCTGATGATGGAAAAGCGACCGAGCCTGCCGGGCAATGACAAAGCCGAAGACGAGCAGTTGCCGCCCCCACAACCGGACGCAGAAAAACCGTAGGGACACGCCATGCGTGTCCGCGGGCCCCCGTCACCTGGCGGTTACCCACCAATCAACGCCAGCTCCAGCACCACCCAGCCCACGAACGCCACCAGCAGAATCCCACCCTCGCGCCGGCTCAGGGCCAGGTCCCCACGCAGCATCGGGTACAGCACCAGCACGAACGCAATCGCTGCGGGCAGCTCCAGCTTCACGAACGACTCCGGCAGCGCGATCGGGCGCAGCGCGGCCATGCCACCCACCACCACCAGCAGGTTGAACAGGCTGGAGCCAATCACGTGGCCCAGCACCATGTCGCCCTGCCCGCGGCGCGCGGCCACAATTGCCGCCGCCACTTCCGGCAAGGCGGTACCGATGGCCACCGGCAACAGGCCCACCAGCAGCGGTGACCAGCCCAGTCCGGCCCCCAGCACTGGCGCGGCATCCACGATCCAGCGCGCGCCGTAGTACAGCGCCACCCCGGCAAACACCACCCGCAATGCGTTGAGGAACAGGCCGGTGCGGGTCATGGCGTAGCCGGCAATGGCTTCGCGCACTGGCTGGGCTTCGCGCCGCGCCGCACGCAGCAGGAACGCCAGCACGCCAACGAAACCGAGCAACAACAGCGCACCTTCCCAGCGCGCGATGACCCCGTCCAGGCCGAAGACGATCAGCGCCAGGCTGACCACCGCCAGCAGCACCAGCAGCGGCGACAGCACTCGCGCACGCACCAGCAACGGCGTGGCCATCGCCGCCAGGCCCAGGGTCAGGCCAACATTGACGATGTTGCTGCCCACCGCGTTGCCGAGCGCCAGGTCCTCGGCCCCGACCGCGAAGGCCCGCGCGTTGACCACCAGTTCCGGCAGCGAGGTGCCGAAAGCAACCAGCAGCAGGCCAGCCACGAACGGCGACGCACCGAAGCGCTGCGCCAGCCCGGAGGCCGCCTTGACGATCGAATCCCCACCCAGCGCCAGCAGCACCAGGCCCAGCACGAACCAGATGGCAGCAGCAAACATTGGTCTCTCCCCATGATGCCGGGCATGGCCCGGCGTTCCCATGTGCCCGGCAAGGCACCTCCCGGTGCCTAAACTACCTCAACTGCAGCCTTCCACGTAGTCCACCTGCGGGGTCTGGCCGACCCGCCACGCGGTGACGGTGCCGTTGCCCCCGATCTCGAAGTTCAGGATCGCACCGCCCTCGGCGGCCGGCCGCACCCGCAGGTTGTGTCCGTTCTGCTCGTACTTGTGCGGGGTCAGGTCGGCCCGCTCCGGATACAGCGCCTGCAGTTCGCCCAGGGTCATGCCGACTTTGCCCCCGCCCGGGGCCACGATCCGGTCATTGCGTACGTCATAACGGACCAGCTTGCGGCCTTCGATCATGAAGATCACATCGTCGGCCTGCGCGCCCTGCGGGCGCAGCGCATGGCAGTAGTCGTCCGGCACGTCGCCCTGCAGCGGCTCGTTCCAGGCGGTTTTGAGCGCGTCCAGCGAAGCGCCCAGGGTCGCCGCCCCGTAGCCATCCAGACGTGCCGGGCCGCCGCCCGACTCCGCCCCTGCTGCGGTGGTGGCCATCGGCGCGGATGCGGCCGGTTCACCGGCGGCGGGCCGTGATTCATCGGCGGGCACCACCGCCGGTGGCCGCCGGTCGCAGGCGGCCAGGGACAACACCATACCGATGGCCAGAACGCCTCCCAGCTGTTTCATGAGCACATCTCCTCCGTTCAGTGCCGGCAGCGTAGTCCCTCGGGCGTGCAGCGGATGCATGCAGGCACGCGGCTGTCATCACGCTTTCACGTGGCCCATTCAGGCTCGGCGTGCACCGCATCGACACCTCTCCCCATGCAACCGCGCAAGACCGATCTCGCCCGCGACGCTCTGCAGGCCCATCGTGCGCCGCTGGACATGCGCCAGCGGCGGCTGCTGATCATGTGTGACGGCCAGCGCGACATCGGCCAGCTGACGGCACTGATCGGCCCGGAAGCGCCGGCGATGGTGATACAGCTGATCCAGTCCGGGTATCTGGTGTCTGCGCCGGAGCCGGCGGTGGTGTCGGCGCCTGCCGCGGCAGCGGCTCCCGCTGCGGCGGAGCCCGCACCGGAGCGACGTCGCTCATTGGTGGCCGCGCGGATTTATCTGCTCGGCATTCTGGAGCTGCAGCGCAATCCGCAGGCGGCAGCGTTGTACCGTGATCTGCAGATGGCGCGTGCCGAGGGGGATGTAGTCGCCCGCCTGCGTACGGCACTGGACGCGTTGCCTGCGATGACCTCGGAGGGTTACTCGCAGCGGGTACGGCAGCGCGTCATGGAAGCGCTGCCGCTGGAGCATGGCGAAACCATGTAGAGCCGGGCTTGCCCGGCTGCTTTGGCATTACTCGAAGAGCAGCCGGGCAAGCCCGGCTCTACGGGATATCCCGCGAGCGGCAGCGGACGGGTATCCCGCGAACGGCAACGGACGGGGCATCCCGCGAACGGCAGCGGACGGGTATCCCGCGAGCGGCAACGGACCGGGCATCCCGCCAACGTCAACGGACCGGGTATCCCGCCAACGTCAGCGGATGGGGTATCGCACGAACGGCGGCGGCGCAGGCAACGCCGCTTCGTCATTCGCCAAACTGCTTCTTCAACCCCTGCCAGCACTGCTGGTAACCCCGCTGCCGATGCGCGGCATCGATAGCCTGCGCGGTCGGTCGAATCACCCCGCGCGTTTCGAACATGAAGGCCATCGTGTCCTTGATCACGTCCGGCTTGGAGAGATCCGCCGCCGAGGCCTTCTCGAACGTGGCCGCATCCGGCCCATGCCCGCTCATGCAGTTGTGCAGCGACGCGCCGCCAGGTACGAAGCCTTCGGCCTTGGCGTCATAGGCACCGTGGATCAGGCCCATGAACTCGCTGGCGATGTTGCGATGGAACCACGGCGGACGGAACGTGTCCTGCGCCACCAGCCAGCGCGGCGGGAAGATCGCAAAGTCCATGTTGCTGGTGCCGGGCGTGTCGCTGGGCGAATGCAGCACCAGGAAGATCGACGGGTCCGGATGGTCGTGGCTGATCGAGCCGATGGTGTTGAAGCGACGCAGGTCATAGCGGTACGGCGCATAGTTGCCGTGCCAGGCCACCACGTCCAGCGGTGAATGATCGATGTCGGCGCGCCACAGCTGCCCCTGGAACTTGGCGACCAGTTCAAACGCGCCCGCCACGTCTTCGAACGCCGCATGCGGCGTTTCAAAATCACGCGGATTGGCCAGCCCGTTGGAGCCGATCGGCCCCAGGTCGGGCAGCTTCAGCAGCGCACCGAAGTTCTCGCAGATGTAACCCCGCGCCTGACCGTCGGGCAGCTCCACGCGGAAGCGCACGCCGCGCGGCATCACCGCGATCTGCTGCGGTTCGACCTCGATCACCCCGAACTCGCTGAGCAGGCGCAGGCGACCCAGCTGCGGCACGATCAGCAGTTCGCCATCGGCGTTGTAGAAGTAGCGTCCCTGCATGTCCGCCGTGGCGGCATACAGGTGGATACCCACGCCATGGTGCGCGTCCGGTGCGCCGTTGCCGCCCATGGTGTACAGCCCGTCCACGAAATCGGTCGGCGTGGTCGGCAGCGGCAGCGGGTCCCAGCGCAACTGGTTCGGCGACACCGCGCCGTGGGCGAAGTCGCTGTGCAGGTGCGGCTGCGCGTAGGCGGTGAACTCACCATGGGTGACCGCCGGACGGATGCGGTACACCCAGCTGCGGCGGTTGCTGCCGCGCGGGGCGGTGAAGGCGGTGCCCGACAGCTGTTCGGCATACAGGCCCCGCGCAACGCGTTGCGGCGAGTTGCGCCCGACCGGCAGGGTATCCGGCAGGGCTTCGCTCGCGAATTCATTGCCGAAGCCGGTCTGGTAGCCGCGTGAAGCGATGGACGGGGACATGATCGGGCTCCGGTTACAGTACGCCGCGCTTGATCTGGTCACGCTCGATGCTTTCGAACAGCGCGGTGAAGTTGCCTTCGCCAAAGCCTTCGTTGCCCTTGCGCTGGATGATCTCGAAGAAGATCGGGCCGATGCAGTTCTGGGTGAAGATCTGCAGCAGCTTGCGCTGTTTTGTTTCCGGATCCGCGTCGATCAGGATCTTGTTCTTCGCCAGCCGGGCCACGTCTTCGCCATGGTTGGGCACGCGCTGGTCGATCACGTCGAAGTAGGTATCCGGCGTGTCCAGGAACTCCACGCCCTGCGCACGCATTGCTTCCACCGTTTCGTAGATGTTCTCGGTGAAGCAGGCGATATGCTGGATGCCCTCGCCCTTGTAGGCGTCCAGGTATTCGTTGATCTGACTCTTCGGGTCGGACGACTCGTTCAGCGGAATGCGCACGATGCCGTCCGGTGCGGTCATGGCCTTGGACACCAAGCCGGTCTTCAGACCCTTGATGTCGAAGTAGCGGATCTCGCGGAAGTTGAACAGGCGCTCGTAGTAGTCCGACCACTGCTGCATGTTGCCGAAGTACAGGTTGTGGGTGAGATGGTCGATGAAGGTCAGACCGAAGCCGACCGGGTGCTGATCCACGCCATCGATCGGCGCGTAGTCGGTGTCGAACATACTGCCATTGGCACCGTAGCGGTCCACCAGGTACAGCATGCAGTCGCCGATGCCCTTGATCACCGGAGCCGGCACTGCCTTCGACTCGGGCTTGAAGTCGACCGCCTCAGCCCCGTTGCCCAGCGCCATCTGGTACACCTGCTCGCCTGGCTTCTGGAAACGGATGGCGAAACCGCAGGCACACGGACCGTGCTTGGCGGCAAAGTCAGCGGCGAACGAGTCCGGGTCTTCATTGACCAGGAAGTTCACGTCGCCCTGGCGGTACACGGTAATGTCGCGCTGCTTGTGGCGCAGCACCGCGGTGAAACCCATCCTGCGGAAATAGTCGTGCAGCTCGGCACCACGTCCTGCGGGCGCTGCGAATTCGACAAACTCGAAACCGTCGATTCCCATCGGGTTTTCGAAGGTGGTCACCTGCATGCCCGGGTTGGGGGCGTGAGTGGCGGTGCTTGGCTGGCTGCTCATGACGTGGCTCCAAAAACTGGCCCCTCTGAAAAAACCAGATGACGGGCGGAAGGCAGACCCGCGAGAATGCGGTGTCCGGAATGAAGGTTATAGTTTCACATGAAACCACCATCAAGGTGCACTGCAGCATGAATCCGCCCGATCCCGCCAGCCAGCGCATCCGCGCCTCGCACGCCCTGCTCGACCTGGAGCAGTTCCTGCCTTATCGGCTCAGCGTCCTGTCCAACCGGGTCAGCGGCAACATCGCCAAGCTGTACGGCGACCGCTACGGACTGGCAATTCCGGAATGGCGGGTGATCACCATCCTGGCGTTATACCCGGGGTCTTCGGCCAGCGAGGTGTCCGACCGCACCGCGATGGACAAGGTGGCGGTCAGCCGCGCCGTGGCCAGATTGCTGGAGCGGGGCTTCATCAAGCGTGAAACCCATGGCGACGACCGTCGCCGTTCGGTGCTGGCGCTTTCGGCCGCGGGCTTCGAGGTCTACGAGACGATTGCTCCGCTGGTGATCGAGATCACCCGCAAGCTGATGTCGGTGCTCAGCGAAGAGGAAGAGCAGCTGCTGGAAAAGCTGATCCTGCGCCTGGCCGGGGACGGCCTGCAGCGGATGGATGAGGGGTGACCAGAGCGTGCCCACCGACGGTGGGCACCTACCGCGTTTCGTGCCCACCCGGTAGGTGACGACCGTTGGTCGTCACCTCAGATGCTTTTTCCGCGCGTGCACCCAAGGCGCGGCCAGCGCCCCGATCGCACCGGCGGCCAGCCCCAGTGATGCCGCCACGGCCGCAGCCTCGACGGCGTTGGGCAGGGCCAGTGCCGCGATCACCAGGATGGCCGACGGCAGGCCGATGAACGTGGCCATGAAGTAGCGCCAGCGCGGCACCCAGGTGCCGACCTGGAGCAGGCTGACCGGCATCCACGCCTCGCCGGAGGCGTCTTCAGCCACCTTGGCGGCGGTCTTGACCAGATCGACTTCCACCGGCCCTTTGCCCTGGCGGAGCGTTGCCAGCGTCTGCGCCACCTCCTCCACAGGCGGGTAGGACGCCGGCCATGTGGTGGGCGCGGCCACGCCATAGGCGGCCAGCAACGGCACACTCAGCCACGGAGCCAGCAGCGGGCGAAGCTTGCGCCGGCCCAGCACGCACCAGATCTGTGGGGTGCCATTGGCCATCACGCTGTACAGCGCCAGCTCGCCCGGCTCCGGGTACGGCAGCACGTGCACGCGCGCGGCCATGCTGTCGTAGCCCATCTGGCGCAGGAAGCCGGGGCGGGTCCGCCCTTCATGCGCCCAGGCCAGCCCCAGCGCGGCCACCAGATACGCCTCGGCCGGGTCTTTCACCCCGGCGCTGGCGCGGTCATCGCTGGCCAGGAAGAACGCCAGCGACTTGGGTTCGGCGACATCGGCGTGTTCCCAGCGGCCGCTGTCGCCGATCACGTGTTTGAGCGGCAATCGCGCCGGCTGGGTGTCTGCCGTGGCGGCGTTGTGCAGATAGGGCAGCACCGACAGAACGAAGGCCTGCAGGTCCACGCCACGGTTACCAGCGCCCTGCCACTCGCTCGGCAGCAGCCCGGCCAGGGTGGGATTGCGGGCCAGACGGTCCAGCTGCGCCTTTTGTTCCACCAGTTTCTGGACGGCGGCCTTGAGCAGCACGTTGTCCGGCACCGAAATCAGCGGCAGGCGGTACAGCGTGGAGCCCGGCGACGGTGCCTCCGCTTCGCTGCCGAGGGCATCCGGCGCGGAGTGGTCATCAAGCAGCACTTCGGCCGGCGGCAGCGCCACGCCGGTCGCAGCAGTGTCGTCAACGGTATCGCTGGTGCCCGGGTGCATGCGATGTCGGTCCTCGAAGGCGTGGCGTCAGGTCCTTGGGGGTAGCGGCAGCGCGCGGAAGAACTGTAGAGCCGGGCTTGCCCGGCTGCTTCTGGCGACCCGCCAAGAGCAGCCGGGCAAGCCCGGCTCTACGTCATGGCGAATCGTTGCATCGGCGCAGAACGGATGCGTTCGTCATGGCGAATCGGTGCATCAGCGCAGAACGGATGCGTTCGTCATGGCGATGCGTTGCATCGGCGCATGGCAGATGCGTTCATCACGGCCAGACGATGCATCGGTCCGGTGTTACGGAGCCCACGCCTGCAGGAAGCCGAGGAAGCGTTCGCGGTTGTAGCCCTTGGGCTGGCCCTTGTCCGCTTCCAGTTCGCCGGTGAACTGCGAGTGCACCAGCTTGCCGTCAGCCTCGAGTACGAACAGGTGCGGATAGCCCTTGATCGCGGGGAACTGCGACAGGAACGCCGCGTTCTCGTTGTCTTCGCTGTAGTTCACCTTCATCCACACGTACTTCGTATCGCGAAGACCGCGGATCTCGCTGTCGCCCTCGATGAAGGCATCCAGCAGGTGACACCAGGAGCACCACTCGCCGCCCACATCGAGCACGATGCGCTTGCCGGTGCGGCGGGCTTCGGCCTGCGCGACCGCCAGGTCGGCGGCCGGGTCACGCGCGGGGTCGAACCGCGTATTCAATGCCGCCACATCGGCGGCCACCGGTACGCTGGAGACAGCGTCCGGTGGCTGCGCGGAGGCGGCAGGCGACTGCGCAGCAGCCGGGGCCGGCGGCGAAGACGGCGAACAGGCACACAGCAGCCCGGCCACGATCAACGACGAACACCCGATCTTCATGCGCATCGCAGACCTCACTTGACGCCGTGCATCAGTTTGTTGATCAGCGGCGCGATCAGGAACAGCACCACGCCGGAAGCGATCAACGCCCAGAAGCCGAAGGTGTAGCCCTTCAGCGCCGACTCCACGGTCATGCCGCCTTCGCCGCTGACCGCGCCGGCGAAGATGCCGGACAGGTTGTTGCCGATGCCGGTGGACAGGAACCAGCCACCCATGCCGAAGCCCACCAGGCGAACCGGGGCCAGCTTGGTCACCATCGACAGACCGATCGGCGACAGGCACAGCTCACCCACCGACTGGATCACGTACACCATGAACAGGGTCCAGAACGGAATCTTGCCGTCCACCACCATGCTCGACAGGGCGAGCATCAGCAGCGCGAAGGCCGCACCGTTGAACAGCAGGCCCAGGCCGAACTTGCGCGGAATGGACGGGTTGGCGCTGCCGAGCTTGACCCAGATCCAGGCAATGATCGGGGCCAGGGTGATGATGGCCACCGAGTTCACCGACTGGAACCATGCGGTCGGGAAGGTCCAGCCACCCAGCTCGCGGTTGACGATGTTTTCGGCCAGGAAGGTGAACGAGCTGCCGGCCTGTTCGAAGAACATCCAGAACATCACGTTGAAGGTGAAGATGATCAGCATGGCGATCACGCGGTCGCGCTGCACCTTGCCTTCGCGGATGCCTTCCACCAGCAGCAGCACGCCCAGCGCGACGAACATCACGCCCAGGATCCACGCCAGCGCGGCGGCACCGGTGGCCAGCAGGAAGTAAGCCACCGGAATGGCCACCAGCGAGCCCACCAGCACCATGATCACGCGGCCGAACCCTTCGGCACCGGCCGGCGGTGCGCCAATGCCCTTGAGGCCGGCACGGCCGATGTAGAACCACACCAGCGAGATCAGCATGCCCACGCCCGAGGCGATGAACACGACCTTGTAGGACGGCATTGCATCAGTACCGAAGACCTTGCGGGCCAGGTACTCGGTCAGCACCGGGGCGATCATCGCGCCGATGTTGATGCCCATGTAGAAGATGGTGAAGCCCGAGTCGCGGCGCTCGTCCTTCAGGCCGTACAGCTTGCCCACCATGGTGGAGATGTTCGGCTTGAACAGACCGTTGCCGACGATGATCGTGGCCAGGCCCAGCTTGAAGATCTGCTCGTTCGGCAGCGAGATCATGAACAAGCCGGCAGCCATGATCACCGCGCCGGTCAGGATGGACCGCTGGTAACCCAGCACCCGGTCGGCCACATAGCCGCCGAAGATCGCCGCGGCATACACCAGCGCGAGGTAGGCACCGTAGATGCGGCTGGCGTCACCTTCACCGGCGGCGTTGCCGTTGTAGAACTGCGCCACGATGTACAGCACCAGGGCCCAGCGGATTCCGTAGAACGCGAAGCGCTCCCAGAACTCGGTCATGAACAGCATCCACAGCGGGCGCGGATGGCCGAGGGTGGTATTGAACTCCGGCAGCGCCGGTTCTGGAACGGGTTTCGCGGCGTCTACGCTCATGCGGGATTCCTGGGTTCGGTGGAAGACATGCACGTCCGATGTGCGGAACAACCCGGGAGAATTCCAGAACTTGGGCATTCACGTCAAATAAACACTTCAGCGTGTCTGCCTGAATAGGGCCTTACTCTGGCGGCAGCGGATCGTCGTTGCGGATCGTGGTGCGCACCTGGAACAGCTCCGGGAAGAAGGTCAGTTCCAGCGCCTGGCGCAGGAACCCCACCCCGCTGGAGCCGCCGGTGCCGCGCTTGAAGCCGATCACCCGCATCACCGTGCGCATGTGGCGGAAGCGCCAGAGCTGGAAGGCGGTTTCCAGATCCACCAGGTCCTCGCACAGCGAGTACTCGCGCCAGTAGCGGTCGGTGTTCTCGTAGATGCGCTCGAACACCGGGTGCAGGGCGTCGTCGGCCACATGCGAGGTCTGCCAGTCGCGGTGCTGGTACACCTCCGGGATGGCATGGCCGAAACGGGCCAGGTAGCGCAGGAACTCCTCGTACAGGCTGGGCGCGTCCAGCACCTGCTGCAGCTGGGCCTGCCCGGCTGGGTCGTGCGAGAACACCTGCAGCATCTGCGCGTTCTTGTTGCCCAGCAGGAACTCGATGTAGCGGTACTGCAGCGACTGGAAGCCCGAGGACGGCCCCAGCACATCGCGGAAGCCCATGTATTCGGACGGGGTCAGGGTCTCCAGCACCGACCACTGCTCGGTCAGCTGGCGCAGCACCTGCTTGCTGCGGGCCAGCACCTTGCGGCACTGCCAGACCTCGTCGCGCTGCAGGAAGCCGATCGCCGCGCGCAGCTCGTGGGCCAGCAGTTTCAGCCACAGCTCGGAGGTCTGGTGCTGGATGATGAACAGCATCTCGTCGTGGTGCGGGGGGTTGGACAGCGGCTGCTGGGCGCTCAGCAGCTGATCCAGGCGCAGGTAGCCCCCGTAGGTCAGGCGGCCCTCCAGGTCGGTGTGGATGCCGGCTTCCAGATCGCGTTGGTTCTTTTCGACAGACATGGCGGTGACCGCATGAGGGGGTGCAAGCGTAGCGCAGCGGCCGCCCTACGGTAGCGTGTGGTCGCCCCGTTCAGCGCGGCCGCGGCTGCGACCCATTGCCGCGGACACCCCCGCGAGAGAACGCTCATGCGCCGTTGCGGCAACTGAATACGTTGATGTTATTGGCCTTTCCGGCTTCGCAGGGGTATACCCGGGGGCTGCCAGGCGGTTTCCTTGTTGCGCCGCAGGACGGCTTTTTCGTACGCCTTCCTTAACATGGCAATTCATATCATTTGTAACTTCCTGTCGAAGGTGCAGTACGCAATGACGGTTGCCGCTGAGTTCAA
>JBCNQC010000047.1:0-17000 GCA_039592995.1 Stenotrophomonas sp.
CTGTATCGGTTGAGTCAACTGCTATCCCGTTCGGCTCCCCTTCGCGCTTCGCTTGGCTCGATGCGCGGCTGCTGAACGGGCCGCCATTGTGCGTGCCATTTGCGACATGTCCATTGATCCGGATCAACCGAATTCATTTTTGTGCACTGCATCGCACTTTATCGCCACTTTGTTGACGCGACATGCACCAAAAGCGCCGGTTTGGAGGCGTCCAAACGGGGGCGAATGTTAATTTTGCGCAAATCACACTAAATCACAGACCCGGAAAGGCAGTGATTTGACGCGAGGCTGTGTAACTGTCAGAAAGCCGCCAGCGCTGCGCTTCCGCTCAGCTGTAGCCGCCGTGGACCGGCTGGTGCGCGCGTGCGGCCATGACCAGACCGAAGCCGGCCAGCAGCGAAACCGCCGAGGTGCCGCCGTAGCTGATCAAGGGCATGGGCACGCCCACCACCGGCAACAGGCCGGAGATCATGCCGCCGTTGACCAGCACATAGACGAAGAAGGCCAGGCCGGAGGCACCGGCGAGCAGCCGGGAGTAGGAATCGCGCGACTGCGAGGCGATCCACAGGCAGCGCCCGATCACCACCAGGTACAGGGTCAACACCACGGCCACCCCGATCCAGCCAAATTCCTCGCTGAGCACGGAGAACGCAAAGTCGGTGGTCTGTTCGGGAATGAAGTTGAGGTGCGACTGCGAGCCCTGCCCCCATCCTTTGCCGTCGAGACCGCCCGAGCCGATCGCGATCTTGCTCTGGATGATGTTCCAGCCGGCCCCGAGCGCGTCGCTCTCCGGGTCAAGGAACATCATGATGCGATCCTTCTGATAGGGCCGCAGCAGCCAGATCCAGGCCACCGGTGCCGCCGCGGCCACGCCGCCGACAGCCACGCCCACCCACCACCACGGCAGGCCGGCCAGCAGCAGCACGAAGGCACCGCTGGCGGCGATCAGCACGCCGGTACCGAAGTCCGGCTGCAGCATCACCAGGCCGGTGGGCACGCCAATGATCACCGCGCTGACCAGCACAGTGTTGAAGCGCGGCGGCAGCGGCATGCGGTGCAGGTACCAGGCCACCATCATCGGCAGGCTGACCTTGAGCAGTTCGGCCGGCTGCAGGTAGAAGAGCTTCAGGTCCAGCCACTGCCTCCCATACTTGCCGGTGCCGAGCACGAACACGGCCAGCAGCGGAATCATCGAAATGGCATAGATCAGCGGCGTGGCCGAGCGGATGCGCAGGATCGATATCCGCGAGATCGCCCACATCGCGCCAAGGCCGACCGCGAAACGCGCACCCTGGGCAAACACCAGGCTGTCGCCGCCAGCGCTCTTCAGCACGGCCAGGCCAATCACCATCAGGCTGCCCAGGGCCAGGCACAGCACCCAGTCAAGGGTGCTGACGAAGCGCACGACCATGTCGGTCGCCCAGCGCAGGAATACTTTCATCGGCTGCGCTCCGGCGTGGGTACGGTTGGTGCCGGTGCTACAGCGGCAGGTGGCGGCGCGCCCGGCTCAGGCGCGGGTGGTGCAACCGGTTGCTGCGTACCGACCATCACCGGAAGGACCTCCAACGCCAGCGCCGCCGCATCACCAGCCTCGCGCGCGGCGGTGTCGCCGCCGTCAAACGCAGTCAGGCCGATCGCCGTGGTACCGCGCTCGCTGTCCAGCGGTTCCATGCCGTCGGGCATCTTGCCAAGCAGCCACGCATCGAACAGCTTGCGCGCGATCGGGGCCGCCGCCGAGCCACCATAACCACCGCCTTCCACCGCGATGGCCACCGCGATCACCGGATTCTCGGCCGGCGCAAAACCGACGAACAGCGAGCGGTGGCGCAGGTGCATGGGCAGGCTCTTGGGGTTCACCGCTGCGGTGCCGCGGCGGCTGATCACCTGCGCGGTACCGGTCTTGCCGGCAATGGTGTACGGCGCGCCAGCGGCGGCGCGCGCGCCGCTGCCACCCGGCTGCATGGTACCCATCATGCCTTCGCGCACGGCCTGCAGATTGCCGGGTGTCGGGCTGATCGGCTTGCTCTTGCCGGCGGGCATGGGCACCCAGTCGGCATCAAAGCCCTCGCGCGACTGCATCACCAGGTGCGGCGTGCGCAGCTGGCCATCGGCAATGCCACCCACGCCGTGCACCAGCTGCAACGGGGTGACCTTCCAGTCGCCCTGGCCGATGCTCACATTGACCGTGTCGCCTGGATACCAGCGTTCCTTGCGCGACCTGGCCTTGTTCTGCGGCGACGGCAGGATGCCGCCAATCTCGCCGGTCAGGTCGATGCCGGTCGGCTCGCCGAAACCGTAGTAGCCCATGTAGTGATCGAACTTCTCGATGCCCATGTCCAGGGCAAGCTTGTAGTAATACGTGTTGACCGACTGGGTGATCGACTTGCGCAGGTCGGTCCAGCCATGTCCGCCACGGTTGGCATCACCCCAGCCACGGGAGGTGCCGGGCAGGTAGAACATGCCGGTGGACAGCACCTTGTCCTCGGGCCTGCGCACCCCGCTGTCGAGGCCAGCCAGGCCGATCAGCGGCTTGATGGTGGAACCGGGAGCCACGCCGCCCAGCACCAGGCGGTTGAACTGCGGCCGCGACGGGTTTTCGTTCAACGCCTTGAAGTCGGTGTGCGAGATGCCGTTGACGAACAGGTTGGGGTCGTACGACGGCAGGCTGACCATGGCCAGGATCTCACCGGTGCGCGGGTCCATCGCCACCGCCGAGCCTTCGAACTCGCCAAAGGCGGCGACCATGGCGCGCTGCAGGTCGGCGTCGATGGACAGGCGCAGGTCGCTGCCGGATTGCGCGGCGACACGCCCGATGGTGCGGATGGCACGGCCCTGCACATTGGTTTCGACCTGCTCGTAGCCGACCTTGCCGCGCAGCTGCTGCTCGTAATAGCGCTCCAGCCCGGACTTGCCGATATGGGTCAGCGCCGCGTTGCCTTCGCCCAGCATCTCCAGGTCTTTGTCGTCGACCCGGCCGACGTAGCCGATGATGTGGGTGAACAGGTCGCCATACGGGTAGCGACGGGTCAGGTAAGGCTCCAGCTCGACCCCGGGGTAGCGCCAGCGGTCGACCGCGAAGCGGGCCATCTCTTCGTCGCTGACGCGCAGCTTCAGGGTGACCGGCAGGAAACTGCGACGGGCCTTGCGCGACTTGTTGAAGGTCTCGATCTCTTCCGGACTGATGTCCAGGATCTTCGCCAGCCCGGCCAGGGTGGCGTCCATGTCCTTGACCTTGTCCGGGGTGATGTCGAGCCGGAACGCGGGCACGTTCTCGGCCAGCAGGCGCCCGTTGCGGTCGTAGATCATGCCGCGCCCGGGCACCACCGGACGCGGTTTGATCCGGTTGGCTTCCGAGCGCGTGGCGTAGACGTCGTGGTCGAGCACCTGCAGTTTGAAGTACCAGCCGCCCAGGCCAAGCAGGCAGACCAGCACGCCGAGAAAACCCAGCGCGGCGCGGCGCCGGAACTGCTCAGCTTCGGCGTGGGGGTTCTTGGCCGGACGGCGCATGTACATGTCAGCGCCCGCGTCGCCCGAAGCGCACCGCATCAAGCAGCACGAACGCCAGCGGCCACAGCGCCATGCCCAGCAGCGGAGCCCACCAGTACGACCACGGCAGGGTCGGTTCGCCCACCGCGATGTGGACCACGGCGCTGACGATGCGGTCATTGAACAGCAGGCCACCAATGGCCAGCATCTGCTGCGACATCGGGAAGAAGCGGATGCGCGCGCGGAACCGCTGCAGGATGAAAGTCAGCATGACCAGCCGCAGCGCCTGTTCGCCCAGCACCCCGCCGTACAGCAGGTCGGCGATGACGCCGCAGCTGAAGGCCACGCCGAGGCCGACGCGTTCGGGCGCTTCGATCACCCAGTACGCCAGCACCAGTGCCAGCCAGTACGGGCGCAGCGGCTGCAGCAGTTCGGGCAGCGGCAGCAGGCCCAGCAGCAGCGCCAGGATGATGCTGACCGGCAGGACCCAGCCTTTGTCGCGCAGGCGGCTCATCGGGTGGGTTCCTGGGGTTGCGCAGTTTGCGGTTGGGCCGGAGGCTGCGTGGGCCGGCCTACGGCCGGCGCTACCGGAGTTGCCTCCGGAGAGGCAGCCGGCGCGACCGCAGGCGTGGCGGCGTTGATCGGCGATTCGGCCGGGCCACCGGGGGCGTCGGCGGGCAGGCGCAGGTTCGGGGGGATTCGGATCGCTGCGCCTGGGCGGAGCAACAACACATCACGGCCGCGGTCGAGCTTGGCGGCAGGCTCAAGCGAGCCGACCAGGAAGGCGTGAGTGTCGTCGGGGCGCAGGGCGGTGATCCTGCCGACCGGGAAACCGGCCGGGAACCGACCGCCCAGACCCGAGGTGACAATTTCATCGCCTACCTCCACCCCGGCACTGAGTGGGATGTCGCGCAGCTCCAGGCTGTCGCCCCGCCCGTACACGATCAGGCGGACGCCGTTGCGGGCCACGGTGACCGGCACGGCGTGGTCGGGGTCGGTCAGCAGCAGCACGGTGGCGGTGCTGCCGGTGGTGGCGATCACCTGCCCCATCAGTCCGCCCGCGTCGATCACGGCCTGCCCCATGTGCACGCCGTCGCGGCTGCCGGCCGCCAGCACCAGACGCTGCTTCACCGGATCCAGGTCGATATCCAGGATCGGAGCCAACTGCACGTCCAGGCCACTGCGCTCGGCCACGTTGAGCAGCTCGCGCAGCTGGGCATTGTCCAGCGCGGCAGTCTGCAGGCGGGTCAGGCGGGCGTTGGCGAGCAGCAGCTGGTTGCGCAGCTCGCGGTTCTCGGCGACCAGCTGGCCGTGGCTGGCGGCGTTGTCCTTGACCTGGGTGCCGAGGCGACCGGGCAGCCCGGCAAGTGCCCACACCGGCTGCACCAGCACGTTGGCCTGGGCGCGCGCGCGCGCCAGCCAGCCGGCCTGGTCGTCCAGCACGATCAAGATGATGGCCAGGGCCAGGTAGGCCAGCAACCGCAGGGGGCTGCTGGCGTCTCCCTGGCGGGAGGCTACGGGAGGTCCGGCATAAGGCGGCACAGTGGGAACCGCTTATTCCGGCGCAAAGAACTCATTGCCGTGCATGTCCACCAGCTCCAGCGCGCGGCCACCGCCCCGTGCCACGCAGGTGAGCGGGTCGTCGGCCACCTGCACGTGCAGGCCGGTTTCCTCGGAGATCAGGCGGTCCAGGTCACGCAGCAGCGCGCCACCACCGGTGAGCACGATGCCGCGCTCGGCGACGTCGGCGCACAGCTCCGGCGGGGTCTGCTCCAGCGCCAGCTTGACCGCGCTGACGATGCCCGACAGCGGCTCGTGCAGGGCTTCCAGCACCTCGTTGGAGTTGATCTTGATCATCTTCGGCACGCCCTCGGCGAGGTTGCGGCCGGAGATTTCCATCTCGATGACCTCGGCCTGCGGATAGGCGCAGCCCAGCTCGACCTTGATGCGCTCGGCGGTGGCTTCACCAATCAGCATGCCGTGGTTGCGGCGCACGTAGTTGGTGATCGACTCGTCGAAGCGGTCGCCACCGATGCGGACCGAAGCCGAATAGACGATGCCGTTCAGCGAGATCACCGCCACTTCGGTGGTGCCGCCGCCGATGTCGATGACCATCGAACCGCGCGCTTCGGTGACCGGCATGCCGGCACCGATGGCCGCAGCCATGGGTTCTTCGATCAGGAACACGTCGCGGGCACCGGCTTCCTCCGCCGATTCCTTGATCGCGCGGCGCTCGACCTGGGTCGAGCCGGCCGGCACGCAGACCAGCACACGCGGGCTGGGGCGCAGCACGCGCGACTTGTGCACCTTCTTGATGAAGTGCTTGAGCATGGCCTCGGTGTAGGTGAAATCGGCGATGACGCCGTCCTTCATCGGGCGGATGGTGGTGATGTGGCCCGGCGTACGGCCCAGCATCTGCTTGGCCTCCGCACCCACCGCGGCAACCGAGCGGGTGCCGCCGATGGCGCGGTCCTGGCGCACCGCCACGACCGACGGCTCGTTCAGCACGATTCCCTGCCCGCGCACGTAGATGAGGGTGTTGGCCGTGCCCAGGTCGATGGACAGGTCATTGGAGAACATGCCACGCAGTTTCTTGAACATCTGAGGAAGGAGTCCTGAGGGGTGTCGTGCCCGCCGCGGGATGGCGAAAAAATGGGCAGAAATCGAGGCTGACAAGCCTAGCAATCCGCCTGTGCGCGAGCAAGGAGAAATCTGCTGGAAAGCTTGTCTTCACGGCCATTCAGCCGATCCCCGTCACCGGGGGTTCTGGCCCTGAGGCCATTCACCCGTTAACCTTTGCGCCATTGGGTGCCGGACGGCGCCGTTTTGATGCCCGGCTGCCGGGCCCCCAGACCCCTTTCGCATAGGCTTATTCGATGTCCGCTTTGATCTGTGGTTCTCTTGCCTTCGACACCATCATGGTGTTCCCGGACCAGTTCAAGAATCACATCCTGCCGGACAAGGTGCACATCCTGAACGTCTCGTTCCTGGTGCCGCGCATGCGCCGCGAGTTTGGCGGCTGCGCCGGCAACATCGCCTACAACCTGCACCTGCTGGGCGGGTCGCCGATTCCGATGGGCACCGTGGGCTCGGACTTCGGCCCGTACCGCGAGTATTTCCAGGGCCTGGGCATCGACCTGAGCCGGGTCAAGGTGATCGACGAGCTGTTCACTCCGCAGGCGTTCATCACCACCGACCACGACAACAACCAGATCACTGCCTTCCACCCGGGCGCGATGATGCGGTCGTACGAAAACCACGTGAAGGACGTGCCCGGCGTGACCCTGGGCCTGGTCGGCCCCGACGGCCGCGAAGGAATGATCCAGAACGCCGAGGAGTTCTCCGCCGGCGGCGTGCCGTTCATCTTCGACCCGGGCCAGGCCATGCCGCTGTTCAACGGCCCGGAGCTGCGCACTTTCATCGAGCAGGCCGACTACGTGGTGGTCAACGACTACGAGTCGAACCTGCTGCAGGAACGCACCGGCTGGGACGAAAAAGAGATCGTGAGCCGGGTCAAGGCCTACATCACCACCCGTGGCCCGAAGGGCGCGGTGATCCACACCCCGGAAAAGACCTACGACATCCCGCCTGCGCACGAACGCCGTGTGGTTGACCCGACCGGCTGCGGCGACGCGTTCCGTGCCGGCCTGATCTACGGCATCGAGAAGGGTTACGACTGGCTGACCATCGGCCGCATGGGCAACCTGATGGGCGCGCTGAAGGTGGAACACCCGGGCACGCAGAACCAGCGGTTTACGTTCGAAGAATTCAATGAGCAATTCAAGCAGCAATTTGGTTACGCGTTGAACGCGTAACCAACTTGCTGCCCGCGCATTCCACCTAATCCCCGCGCCGTTGGCGCGCCCCCTTGAACATCAAGGGGGCTCTCCACCAGATGGATTGCGCGGCGATTCCGGTGGCGCCGGCCGTTGGCCGGCCCACGCGCTGCATCAACGATCGCTCAATTCCACCAATTGGGCATGCGGCTGGCGTCTACGCCGCCGGTTTCGAAGACGGCCGTACGGGTGCCGCCGGCCTTGACCGGGAATTCGATGCTGATCGACTTGCCCTTGCGAGCCAGCTTCCACAGCGCCTTCTGGTCGGTGATGAACATGGCGATGGCCTCGTCGGTCTTGGGTCGCCACGCGGCCATGTTGACCGGCTTGCCGTCGTCGACGGTGACCTTGACCGTGCACTGCGGGCAGCGGAAATCACCGGCCTGCAGCACCAGGTAGGCGTGGCGCTTCCACTCGGGGTGGTCGCGGAACACCAGCTGCACCGGCTTGGAACCACTGCCGTCCACGTCCACGCGCTCCTTGCTGTAGATGGACGCGGAGATCTGGCTGCCCTTGGTCCCCACAGGCACCGTGTTGTACTGCCACAGGCCCTGCATGCGACGCAGGTCGCGCGCGGCCTCGGCCTTGGCCTTGACTTCGCCGAAGCCCGGCTCGATGCGCGCGGCCACGTCGGTGTCCTTGTAGATGTCCAGCAGCGAGCCACCATGGATGCGGGCCTTTTCCCAGTCCTGCGCCGCGACCGCCATGTCGTACTGCTTGGCCACGCCTTCCGCCTTCTCCTCCTGCGCGGCCTTGGCCGCAGCAGCCGCAGCTTCCTGGGCCTGGCGCTCCTTTTCCGGGTCGGTGCAGGCGGCCAGCGCCAGGGTACAGGCGGCGATGAGGATCAGTTTTTTCATGGGCAGGTCCGGTTTCAAGACGTCGTTGAAGTGTACCGAAACGAAAAACGGCGGGGTTTCCCCCGCCGTCTTTCTGTGCGCACGACCGATGCTGTTAAGGTGCCGGTGCCGGTGCCGCGGCCGGCGACGCCTTGTCCAGCATGTCCTGCACCGAAGCGGTGGTGATCGGGTGGTAGCCCGGCTTGGCCTTCTCGAACGCGGCCTTGGCGAACGCCAGCCCTTCCGGCGTCTTCACAAGCTCGGCGTAGATCGGCAGGATCAGCTTGCGGCGACCCACGCGTTCGATGAACGCGCCGGCGGCTTCATTGGCTTCGGCATAACCGCTGCGGATGGCCAGCGGGTACCAGCGCATCGCGATCTCGCCATTGGCGGTGCCGGTGAAGTGGTAGGCACGGTCCAGCGCAGCCAGCTGCTCGACCGGCAGGGTCTTGCCCATGCCGTCGATGAAGTGGACCCACTCCTGGGTGCCCCATTCGCTGGTGATCTGCGGGCTGGGCAGCTTCTTGCTGCCTTCCCAGCTGATGCGGGCGGTGTCGACGATGCTGAAGTTGCGCGAGCGGGCCTTGGTGGCGAAGGCCGGAATACCCGGCTCGTCCAGCCACGCCTTCAACTCGGCTTCGGTGACCGCACCGGGCTTCTTCGAAAGCAGGTTCTTCTTCAGGTATTCGACGAACTGATCGGTGTTGGCGCTCTGGAAGGCGTGGTCATCGAACCAGCTGCGCAGGAACGGATCGAACACTTCGCGGCCGAAGCGTTGTTCCAGGAACTGCAGGAACCACGAGCCCTTGACGTAGGCGACGTTGCTCAGCGCCTCGTCCGGGTCACGCTCGGTCAGCGGCGGCAGGGCCAGGGCCTGGTCGGCCGGGCTCATGTCCTTGACCTCGGCCAGCAGGTCGTTCTGGTCGATCTCGCGCTCCATCTCGGCCATTTCCTGGCCGTACAGCGCCTCGGTGATGCGGCCCTGCACGTAGGTGGTGAAGCCTTCGTTGAGCCAGATGTCCTTCCAGCTGGAGTTGGTCACCAGGTTGCCCGACCAGCTGTGCGCCAGTTCATGCGCAACCAGCGAGACCAGCGACTTGTCGCCGACGATCACGGTCGGGGTAGCGAAGGTCAGGCGCGGGTTTTCCATGCCGCCGAAGGGGAACGACGGCGGCAGCACCAGCATGTCGTAGCGACCCCAGCGGTATTCGCCGTACAGCTTCTCGGCGGCACCGATCATCTTCTCGGTGTCTTCGAACTCCTTGGCGGCTTTGCCGACCATGGTCGGTTCGGCCCACACGCCGGAGCGGCCGGAGATTGGCTCGAACACCAGGTCGCCCGCGGCGATGGCCAGCAGGTAGGACGGGATCGGCTGCGGCATCTTGAAGGTGTAGTCACCGTCACGTGCGGCCTTGGGATCGTTGTCGGCGCTCATCAGCACCATCACGTCCGGACGCGAGGTCACGTGCGCGCTGTAGGTGAAGCGCACGCTGGGGGTGTCCTGCAGCGGCACCCAGGAGCGGGCGTGGATGGCCTGCGACTGGCTGAACATGAAGGGCAGCTGCTTGCCTTCGGTCATCGACGGCTCCAACCACTGCAGGCCCGAGGCGGTCGGCGCGGTGTGGTAGGTGATCGCGACCTTGGCCGGCTGTTCCGGGGTTTCGATGGTGAGCTTGCTGCCGAACACCTTGTCGGCGGCGGCCAGCGCGAACTGCAGCGGCGCGGTCTTGCCGTCGGCGCTGACTGCCTCGACCTTTTCAATGGTGAGTTCGCGGGTGTCCAGCACCAGCTGCCTGGCGGCCTTGTCCTTCCAGTCCAGCGTATAGGTGGCGGTGCCACCGATCTGCCTGTTGTCGAAGTCCAGCTTCAGATCCAGCGCCAGGTCCTTGATGACGACCTTGTCCGGCTGGGCGTACGAGCTTTCGTCATGGTTGCGGTTTTCAGCTTTCACGGCGTTGGCAGCGGCAGGTTGGGCGGCGGGTTGGGCGGTAGGCGCGGCCGGCTCTTTCGAGCAGCCGGCGGCCAGGGCAACAGCCAGGGGAATCAACAGGAACGGGGATCGCATGAATCGGGACCGGTCAGGGTGAAACCGCCAGTTTACCCCTGTCCGGACCCGCTGGCGGAGCAGCGCGATGCCGCTGCCCCATTCAGTCTCCCTCGCACAGCAGCCGCGCGCCGCCGGCGTACTTGGCCCGGTACATGGCGGCATCGGCGCGACGGTAAAGCTCGCGCAGGTCTGCGCCGGAGCGGTAGCTGGCCCCGCCCGCGCTGGCATGCAGGGCCGGATCGTCAGGGTCGGCCGGGGCAGCCAGTGCGGCCAGCCAGCGGCGCAGGCGCGCGCAGGCTTCACCGTGCTCGGCATGCACGGCGAGCAGGAACTCGTCGCCGCCCCAGCGGCCGATCCAGTCGCTGGACTGCAACCAGCGGCGCGCGCTTTCCACTACCTGGATCAGCGCCTGGTCGCCGGCCAGATGGCCATGCGCGTCGTTGATCGGCTTCAGGTTGTCCAGGTCAACCACGAACAGGGTGAACGGGGTGCCCTGGGACTGGGCCAGCGTGGCCGAGCGATCCAGCGCCTGTTCGCAGCCACGTCGGTTCAGGGCCTGGGTCAGCGGGTCCTGAAGGACGCTGCGGCGCAGGTCGCGGAGACCGGCGTCCACCCCATGAAGGCTGCGGTTGATGCTGCGCAGCAGCCGGCCGATCTCATCGTGGCCCAGGTCCGGCAGGTGGGGCAGGCGCTGTTCGGCGTAATAGGCCTCCAGCGCTTCGGCCGCCTGTCGCAGCGGGGCCATCAGCCGATAAAGCGCAACCATGGCCATGACCGTGCCGATCAGGGTGGCAGCCAGCACCACCGCGACGACGGTCCACAGGGTTTCCTGCTGGTAGTGGCCGCTCAGCGCCATCCACACCAGCAGCACCAGCAGCGGCACGTGCACCCCGACGAACACCACAGTCATCAGCCGGGCGCTGAAGGATCGGGGAAACACGCGGGCCAGGCCGCGATATAAACGCATGGCAGGCCCTCTTCAACAGCCTGCCTGCAGTGTGGACGAGGTTCCCCGGCGGGAACCTGACCGATGTCTCAAACCTTGTACCCGGAGTGGATCGACACAATGCCGCCGGTCAGGTTCTTGTAATGGCAGCGGGCAAAACCGGCCTCGCCCATCATGGTTTTGAGCTGCTCCTGCGGCGGGTGCTTGCGGATGCTCTCGGCCAGGTACTGGTAGCTGTCGGCGTCGCGCGCGAACAGCTGGCCCAGTTTGGGCAGGATCTTGAACGAGTGGAAGTCGTAGATCGGCTTGAACCAGTCGGCGGTGACTTCCGAGAACTCCAGCACCCGGGCCTGGCCGCCCACCTTCAGCACACGGTACATCTCGCGCAGGCCAGCGTCCTTGTCGGTGACGTTGCGCAGTCCGAAGGCGATGGTGACCAGATCGAAGCTGTTGTCCGGGAACGGCAGCGCCTCTGCGTTGCACTGCACATACTGCAGGCCCGAGACCAGACCGCGGTTGGTCAGGCGGTCGCGCCCCACCGACAGCATGCCGGCGTTGATGTCGCCCAGCACCACCTCGCCCTCGTCGCCCACCCGCTCCTTGATCAGCGCGGCGATGTCGCCGGTGCCGCCGGCCAGGTCAAGCACGCGGTCGCCCGGCTTCACGTGCGCGGTGGCCACGTAGTAGCGCTTCCACGCCCGGTGAATGCCCAGGCTCATCAGGTCGTTCATCAGGTCGTAGCTGCGCGCAACCGAGGTGAACACTTCACCCACCAGCTTCTGCTTGTCCTTGGCGGCGACGTCGCGGAAGCCGAAATGGGTGGTGCCAGTCTTGTAGGGGGATTCGCTCATGGCCCGATTATCGCACTGCCGGGGCGTTCGCGGCACCCGGGGCAGCCAAGCCGGGCGGTGCCGCCTATCATGGCAGCCACTTTGGACAGGAACCGCCATGATCACCACGCCCGACTACGCCGCCCTGCTGCAGACCGCCATCGCCGAAGCCCGCCAGGGCCTGGCAGAAGGAGGCATTCCGATCGGCGCAGCGCTGTACCACAACGACGGTCGCCTGCTCGGCTGTGGCCACAACCGCCGCGTCCAGGAAGGCGATCCATCGGTGCACGGCGAAACCGACGCCTTCCGCAAGGCCGGCCGCCAGCGCGGCTACCGCAACACCATCATGGTCACCACCCTCGCCCCGTGCTGGTACTGCAGCGGGCTGGTGCGCCAGTTCAACATCGGCACGGTGGTGGTCGGCGAGTCTGTCACCTTCCGCGGCGGCATCGACTGGCTGCGTGAGAACGGCGTGCAGGTGATCGACCTGCAGAACCAGGAATGCATCGACCTGCTGGGTGGATTCATCTCGGCCCACCCCGAGGTGTGGAACGAAGACATCGGCGAATAATCCGCTTTTCCTGCAGCGCACCGCACTCGTGGCGCGCTGCTTGCGACAACGTGTCGCAGTCTACGACGCGCAGTCATGAATGCTTCAGAGACGCGTAGTACGGCAAATGCACCGGGAATGCAGGGCCTGCGCGCGGAATGCTGCCGTGCAGAGGGCGTCAACGCGATGTCGCCACGCGCGCTGCACACCGTCGTTACGTTGCATGCACTGATCTTTACGCATGCTGGGCACACGCACCTCTCCCTCTGCCGAATCGACGCGACCATGCCCTCAGTATCGTTTTCCGTTCCTGCCGTGATCAACGTAGACGCCGAAGTGAACTACTGGCGGCAGCGTCATGCCGACAGCCTCATGGGCAGCGGATCGTTCGGCCACTATGTGCCGTGGATCAAGTTTGCCTGCGACTCGCTGATCACCCATCCCCGCGCCAGCGACGAGGAACGCGAAGCCGCTTTCCAGACCGAGTACGCATTGAAGATCATGCCGCGCCTGACCGAAGACGAAGCGCGCGCCTTTGTCGACCAGTGCTGGGAACATGTCTATCTGAGCAGCCAGACCGACCGCGCCGCGCGCCCCCGCTTGATTGCCGCCAGCGCCTGATCGTTGCTGCACGGGCTCTACACACAGCGCCGCTGAAGATGCCAGCCACTCTCGCCAGGGGTAGCTGTGATGAATCTACGTGATCTGTTCAATACGGTGGCCAAGAAGGCCGCCCGGGCCACGGGACGGCCGTGGACGTTCCTGGCAGCGGTTGCCATCGTCGTGATATGGGCCCTGACCGGCCAGGTGTTCCAGTTCAACGACACCTGGCAACTGGTCATCAACACCGGTACTACCATCATCACCTTCCTGATGGTGTTCCTGATCCAGCATACACAGAACGCGGATGCGGCCGCCGTGCAGATCAAGCTGGACGAACTGATCCGCGCGGTGGCTGAGGCCAACAACGAGCTGCTGGACCTGGAAGAGCTGGACGAAGACCGGCTGGAGCAGATTCGTCGCGAGTACGAGCAGATGGCGCAGGCGGCGCGTACAGCCCTTGATCGCCGTAGAGCCACGCCCTGCGTGGCTGAGAATCCATCGGAGACGTAGAGCCACGCCCTGCGTGGCTGCGCGGTGCCAAAGATGGTCGAAGCCACGCAGGGCGTGGCTCTACGCCGGTTTCTTCCTAGCGCGAGGCGACGCCGCGCTCATGCCAGCCACCGCCCAGCACCTTGTACAGCGACACCTGGTTGGACTGCTGTGCCAGCTGGGTGCTGACCAGCGACTGGCGCGCGCTGTAGGCGGTACGGCGTGCATCCAGCAGGGTCAGGAAGCTGTCCAACCCCGCGTCATAGCGCGCCTGCGACAAGGTCTGCGCCTGCTCGGCCGCTGCCACCAGCGCCTGCTGTGACTCCAGCTGCGCATCCAGACTGTCATTGAGTGCCAGTGCGTCGGCCGCCTCGCGGAAGCCGGACTGGATGGCTTTCTCGTACTGGGCCAGCGCGATATCGCGGTTGGCATTGGCCACACCCAGTCCGGCGCGCAGCTTGCCGCCCTGGAAGATCGGGATGCTGATCTGCGGCATGAAGCTCCACACCCGGGTGCCGCTGTCGAACAAGCCCGACAGCTCGTCCGACGCCGTCCCGATGCTGCCGGTCAGGCGGATGGACGGGAAGAACGCCGCACGCGCCGCACCGATGTTGGCGTTGGCCGCCAGCAGCAGGTGCTCGGCCGACATCACGTCGGGGCGGCGCAGCAGCACCTCGCCGGGCACACCGGCCGGAATGGCGCGTACAGCCGCAACGTCGAGTACCGCGCCGTCAGGCAAGGCACTGTCATCGACCGGCCCACCGGACAACAACGTCAGCGCGTTGCGGTCCTGCGCCACCTGGCCCTGGTAACGGGCGACATCGGTACGGGCAGTTTCCACCAACGTACGGGTCTGGCTGAGTTCCAGCGCCGACGCACCACCCAGTTGGTGGCGTGCTTCGGTGAGGCGCAGCGAATCCTGGTGCGCGGCCAGGGTGTCCTGGGCGATGCGCAGCTGCTCGCGGTCCGCACCGAGGGTCAGCCAGGCGTTGGCCACTTCGGCCACCAGCGACAGCTGCGCGCTGCGACGATTGGCCGCTTCAGCGAAGTACTGCTGCAGGGCCGCCTCACTGAGGTTGCGCACGCGCCCGAACAGATCCAGTTCGAACTCGGCCGCGCCCAGGTTGGCACTGAACTGCTCCGCCACCGGGGCGTCGCCGCCGGTGCGGGTCATCTGCCCCTGCGCGGCGATGCCCGGCACCCGGTCAGCGCGCTGGATGCGGTACTGCGCACGCGCCTTCTCGACATTGAGCACGGCCACGCGCAGGTCGCGGTTGTTGTCCAGCGCCTGGTCGATGACGGCCTGCAGGCGTGCGTCGACGAAGTAGTCGCGCCAGCCGATGGCGTCGACCTCGATCGCTGGCGCGGTGGATGCGGTGGCCGGCCACTGCGCCGGGATCGCCGGGGCAACCTCGGTGCTGCGCGGCTCGAGCATGCTGCAGCCGGAGGCGAGTAGAACCGCCGCGACGGAAAGCGCAAGGGAAAACTGTTTCATGGGGTGTCTCCGGTAGCGCCGGCCGTTGGCCGGCACCACGTAGCAATTCAGGCATCGGGAGGGCCGGCCAACGGCCGGCGCTACCGCGATCAGGCGTCCTTGGCGTTGCGCAGCTTCTTGTTGAAGAGCTTCTGCACGACTACGAAGAACAACGGTATGAAGAACACACCGAGCAGCGTGCCCACCACCATGCCACCCAGCACGCCGGTACCAATGGCACGCTGTGCGCCGGAACCGGCACCGGAGGCAATCGCCAGCGGCAGCACGCCCAGGCCGAACGCCAGCGAGGTCATGATGATCGGGCGCAGACGGTCGCGCACGGCATGCATGGTGGCCTCGATCAGACCGACGCCCTTCTCCAGGTTTTCCTTGGCGAACTCCACGATCAGGATCGCGTTCTTGCTGGTCAGGCCCACCGTGGTCAGCATCGCCACCTGGAAGTAGATGTCGCGCTCCATGCCCCGGAAGGTGTTGGCGAGCACCGCGCCCAGAATGCCGAGCGGGGCCACCAGCAGCACCGAGGTCGGCACGCTCCAGCTTTCATACAGGGCAGCCAGACACAGGAACACGATCAGCAGCGACAGGGTGTACAGCAGCGGGGTCTGCGAACCGGCCTGGCGTTCCTGGTAGGACAGCGCGGTCCACTCGATCTCGAAGCCCGGCGGCAGGTCCTTGGCAATGCGCTCGATCTCGGCCATGGCATCACCCGAGGCCACGCCCGGTGCAGGCTCGCCCTGGATTTCCATCGCCGACACACCGTTGTAGCGCTCCAGGCGCGGCGAACCATAATCCCAGCGCTTGGAGGCGAAGGCACTGAATGGCACCATCTCGCCGGCGCTGTTCTTCACCGACCACACATTGAAGTCATCCGGGTTCATGCGGAAATCGGCATCGGACTGCACATACACGCGCTTGACCCGGCCACGGTCGATGAAGTCATCGATGTAGCTGCTGCCCCAGGCGGTGGCCAGGGTGTTGTTGATCGAGGTGATCGACAGCCCCAGTGCATTTGCCTTTTCCACGTCCACGTCGATGCGCAGCTGCGGGGTATCTTCCTGGCCGTTCGGGCGCACGTTGGCCAGCAGCTTGCTCTGGCCAGCGGCCCCGAGCAGCTGGTTGCGCGCGTTCAACAGCGCCTCGTGCCCTTGGCCGCTGTTGTCCTTCAGGAAGAAGGTATAGCCCGAGCCGATGCCCAGCTCCGGCATCGCCGGCGGCGGGAAAGCGAAGATGAACGCGTCCTGGATCCCGCCCAGCGCAGCCATGGCGCGACCCGTGATCGGACCCACACCCTGGTCGGCGTCACGGTCCTTCCAGTCCTTGAGCTTGACGAAGGCCATGCCGGCGTTCTGGCCCATGCCGGCGAAGCTGAAGCCCTGCACCGCGAAGATCGATTCCACGGCTTCGGTTTCATTTTTCAGGAAGTGATCTTCCAGCTTGCTCATCGCCTCCAGCGTGCGTTCCTGGGTGGCACCGACCGGGGTCTGCACCAGCGCCATCAGGATGCCCTGGTCTTCATTGGGCAGGAACGAGCTGGGCAGGCGCGCGAACAGCACGCCCATCACCAGCGCCAGCGCCGCGAACACGGCCATGAAGCGGCCCGGGCGCGCAATGATGCCCTTCACGCCGCGCTGGTAGGTTTCGCTGGAACGGTCAAAGCCGCGATTGAAGCCGTTGAAGAAGCGGCCCGACCAGCCCTTGTGCGCGGTGTGATGCTCGCCCTTCTTCAGCGGCTTGAGCATGGTCGCGCACAGTGCCGGGGTCAGCACGATGGCGACCAGCACCGACAGCGCCATGGCCGACACAATCGTGGCCGAGAACTGCCGGTAGATCACGCCGGTGGAGCCGGTCATGAAGGCCATCGGCACGAACACCGCCGACAGCA
>JBCNQC010000048.1:0-16786 GCA_039592995.1 Stenotrophomonas sp.
TGCGCAAGTCCGGCGACTCGGTCGGCGCGCGCGTCAACGTGGTCGCCGACGGCGTGCCGCCGGGCTGGGGTGAACCCATCTACGGCAAGCTCGACGGCGAACTGGCCGCCGCGCTGATGAGCATCAATGCGGTCAAGGGCGTGGAAATCGGCGATGGCTTTGCCAGTGCCGCGCAGAAGGGCACCGAACACCGTGACCTGATCACGCCCGAAGGCTTCGCCAGCAATCATGCCGGCGGCATCCTGGGCGGCATTTCCACCGGACAGCAGGTCACCGCGTCCATCGTGCTCAAGCCCACGTCCAGCCTGCGCCTGCCCGGCGCGACGGTGGACGCCACCGGTGCGGCCGTGGACGTCATCACCACCGGCCGCCACGACCCCTGCGTGGGCATCCGTGCCACCCCCATTGCCGAGGCGATGATGGCGCTGGTGCTGATGGACCAGGCGCTGCGCCATCGCGCGCAGTGCGGCGACGTCGGCGAGATCACCCCGCGCATTCCCGGAAGCATCCATGGCTGATACGCGTGCCAGGGTGTGGGTCAGCCAGCCGCTGTTCGATGACGTCATCGAGCAGCTCGGGCAGCATTTCGACCTGACCGTGACCGACGCGGTAACGCGCTATACGCCGGACATGCTGGCCGACCAGTTGGCCCAGGTGGATGGCGCGCTGATCACCCTCAACGAACGCATTGGCGCGGCTGAAATCGCGCATGCACCGCAGCTGCGCGCCATCGCCAACGTCGGCGTGGGGTACAACAATCTGGATATCGACGTGCTCAGCGCGGCCGGCATCCTCGCCAGCAACACCCCCGATGTCCTCACCGAAACCACGGCCGACCTCGGCTTTGCGCTGTTGATGGCAACCGCCCGGCGCATCACCGAGGCCGAGCGCTGGCTGCGTGACGGGCAGTGGGGGCAGTGGTCCTTCCAGACCATGCTGGGTGCGGATATCCACGGCAGCACGCTGGGCATCCTGGGCATGGGGCGTATCGGCCAGGGCATCGCCCGCCGTGGCGCGCTCGGCTTTGACATGCGCGTGCTGTACCACAACCGCTCGCGCCTGCCCGACGCCACCGAGGCAGAGGTGGGGGCGCAGTTTGTCGACCTGGATACGCTGCTGGCGCAAGCCGATCACCTGGTACTGGTGCTGCCCTATAGTGCCAGCTCGCATCACATCATCAATGCCGCCGCGCTGGCGAAGATGAAACCGACCGCCACGCTGGTGAACATTGCCCGGGGCGGCATCGTCGACGAGCTCGCCCTGGCCGACGCCCTGGCCCACGGCCGCCTTGCCGCCGCTGGCCTGGACGTGTTCGAGGGAGAGCCGACGGTGCGCCCGGAACTGCTGGCGCTGCACAACATCGTGCTGACCCCGCATATCGGCAGCGCCAGCCAGGCGACCCGTCGCGCCATGGTCCAGCTGGCCGTGGACAACCTGACCGCCGCGCTGGGGCAGGGCCCGAACGCGAATCACCCGCCGAGCGCGCTCAACGCCGCCGCAGTGACTGCCGTGAAAGCCGGCGGCGCTGCTGTGGGCGGCAAAAAAGGCGAAAAACGACTGGGAACCTCCGCGGCCAACACGTGAGGTTCCCCGAACCCAGCCCGCTGTGCGTTTTCCAATCCAAATAATGCGGTAGGTGCCGACCGTTGGTCGGCACACCCCACACGGTAGGTGCCGACCGTTGGTCGGCACACCTTAAATCGAGGTTCTTATGAGCAATGCAGATCGTCGTTTCCACGTCGCCGTCGTCGGTGCCACCGGTGCGGTGGGCGAAACCATGTTGTCCATCCTGGCCGAGCGCAACTTTCCCATCGCCACCCTGAGCCTGCTGGCCTCGTCGCGCTCGGCCGGCGGTGAGATCGAGTTCCAGGGCCAGAAGATCAAGGTGCAGGACCTGGCCGGGTTCGATCCGAAGGGCGTGGACATCGCGCTGTTCTCCGCGGGCGG
This sequence comes from Stenotrophomonas sp., assembly GCA_039592995.1. GTDB lineage: Bacteria > Pseudomonadota > Gammaproteobacteria > Xanthomonadales > Xanthomonadaceae > Stenotrophomonas. The sequence goes on from JBCNQC010000048.1 coordinate 1,948, forward strand.
CAGTGTCTCCAAGGAATACGGTCCGAAGTTTGCCGCCGCCGGTGCGGTGGTGATCGACAACTCCTCGGCCTTCCGCTACGACGACGACGTGCCGCTGGTGGTCTCCGAAGTCAATCCGGAACAGGTCGCCAACCGTCCGCGCGGCATCATCGCCAACCCGAACTGCTCGACCATGCAGATGCTGGTCGCGCTGGCCCCGCTGCACCGCCGTTACGGCATTGAGCGCATCAATGTTGCCACCTACCAGTCGGTGTCCGGCGGCGGCCGTTCGGCGCTTGAAGAGCTGGGCAAGCAGACCGGCCAGCTGCTCAGCTTCCAGGACATCGATCCGCAGCGCTTCCCGGTGCAGATTGCCTTCAACCTGATTCCGCACATCGACGACTTCCAGGACAACGGCTTCACCAAGGAAGAAATGAAGCTGGTCTGGGAGACCCGCAAGATCCTTGGCGACGACAGCATTCTGGTGAACCCCACTGCCGTGCGCGTGCCGGTGTTCTATGGCCACTCTGAAGCAGTGGCCATTGAAACCCGTGAAAAGGTCACGCCAGAAGCCGCACGCGAACTGCTGGAACAGTCGCCGGGCGTGGAAGTGGTGGACCGCCGCCAAGCCGGTGGCTACCCGACACCGGTGACCCATGCCTCGGGCACCGATGCGGTGTACGTCGGCCGCATCCGTGAGGACCTGTCGCATCCGCGCGGCCTGAACCTGTGGATCGTGTCGGACAACATCCGCAAGGGTGCGGCGTTGAACGCCGTGCAGCTGGCCGAGCTGGTCGCCGCCGAGCGTTGATGGTTTCGTACCACGCAGGGCGTGGTACCTACGATTCGTATGCCGTAGAGCCACGCCCTGCGTGGCTGGAATCGTCCGGAATCGCTATATTGCCGGCATGAAGAAACGAGCTCCGGGCGCAAAGCGCCCGCTCAAGGTGGTTTCCACCCTGCTGCTGGCCCTGGCCAGCAGCTCGGCCATGGCCCTGGGCCTGGGCGACATCCGCGTGCTGTCCAAGCCCGGCCAGCCGTTGCTGGCCGAAATCCCGATCATTTCCGCCGACCCGTCCGAGCTGGAAAACCTGCGCGTCGCGCTGGCCTCGCCGGTCACCTTTGCCCGGGTCGGCCTGGACCGTCCCACCGGGCTGGTCAGCGAACTGCAGTTCGAACTCACCCGCAACACCCAGGGCCGCGCCGTGGTCCGGGTCAGCAGCCAGGCACCGGTCACCACGCCGTCGCTGAACTTCCTGATCGAAGCCGACTGGGGGCAGGGGCGTCTGGTGCGCGAGTATTCCGCGCTGGTCGATGCGCCCGACAGTGCGGTGGCCGTGGCCGAACCGGAGATCGTCGCGCCGGAAGGGGCGATGTCCAACGCCATCGTGCGCGAGCCCGAACCGGCACCGACGGTGGCCGAACCCCTGGCCGCCGAATCGCAGCCGGCCGAAGCGACCCCGTCGCGTACCAGTCCGGTGCCGTCCCGCAATGCTGCGCCCGCATCAGCGCGCGCGCCCGCACCGGCACGTTCCGCACCGGCTCCGGCGGTTGCAGCTGATGGCAGCATCACCGTGCAGCGCGGCCAGACCCTGTCGGAAATCGCCGGTGGCCTGGCCCGTGAACGCGGCCTCAGCCGTGACCAGGCGATGATCGCGCTGCTGCGCGCCAATCCCGAAGCCTTCATTCGTGGCAACGTCAACCTGCTCAAGCAGGGCGCAGTGCTGCGTACGGCGGATGCCGCAGCAGCAACCCCGGTAGACGCGGCCGAAGCCGCTGCCATGGTGCGCGAGCACACCGCGCAGTGGCGTCAGGCCCGTTCGGCCATTCCACAGCCGGCGGCAATGGGTGTGGCAGGCACGCCGGCCAGCACCCCGGCCAACGCAGCGGGCGCAGCATCGGCGGCCGCTCCGGCAACCGCCGGCGGGCGCCTGGAAATCGCTCCCGCGGTTGCCGCCACCGACCACAACGCAGGGACTATCACCGGCACGGCTGCCGGCAGTGAGGGTGACATGCTGGGCAACGAACAACTGCAGCAGGCCAAGGAAGACGTGGCCACCCGCGATGCGGAAATCCAGGAGCTGCGCGGCCGCGTGGCCGAGCTGGAAAAGCTGCAGAAGCAGCAGGAGGCGCTGATCAGCATGAAGGACAGCGACCTGGCCGCAGCCCAGCAGCGCCTGGCGGACGCCCCGGCGGCCCGCGAGGGCGGCGGTGGCGGCTGGTATTGGTTGGGCCTGGGCGTGCTGCTGGTAGTGGTGGCCGGCTGGGCGCTGGCGCGCCGTCGCAAGCCGTCGCCGCTGCCGCCGCTGCGCCGTGATGGTTTCGACGCCGCTGCACTGGCAGCCACGGTGCCGGCTGCCGGCTACGTTGATGAGCTGGCCACACAGGAGCGGGCAGACCAGGAACAGGCCGACCAGGACGTTGAGCTGGCCTACGATTCGGCCGAATACGACAGCACTGCCGATCAGGTCGCTGCTGAAGTGGCGCGCCGCGAACCGGTGTTCACATTGGAACCGCAGCCCGGGCAGGGCAGCCCCGCCGCCGATGCGGGCGTGGCGGATCATGATCACGTGGTGGTTCCCGCGCATGCATGGAATGCGGCGGCGCAGCCGTCCTACCGCGGCGTGTTCGAGTTCCCCGAAGAGTCCGCTGCGCCCGTCGCCGCGCCGGATCCGGTCGAGCCCGCCGCCGCCGTGTCGAACAGTGAGCCGGTGGCTGGCGGGGAGCCGCTGGGCACCCCGGGGCGTGAACGGCTGGAGCTGGCCATCGCCTACCTCGACCTGGGTGATGCCGACACCGCCCGCGCATTGCTGCAGGAAGTGGCGGCTGCCGGTGACATCCACAGCCAGATCCAGGCGCGCGAGCTGCTGGCCCGCCTGCCGTGATACACCGGGCGCAAGCCCTGGCCGGCCGCTGGGCCGGCTTTCATCGACGTAATCGAGGTTGACCATGCGCTACGCACTGGGCGTGGAGTACGACGGCAGTGAGTACAAGGGCTGGCAGCAGCTGGGCGAAAGCGGCTGCCCCAGTGTGCAGGCCAGCCTGCAGGAAGCGCTGTCGTCAGTCGCGGACGCGCCGATCCAGGTCACCTGCGCCGGGCGCACCGACGCCGGCGTGCACGGTGAATGCCAGGTGGTCCATTTCGACACCGACGCCGTGCGCGACCCGCGCGGCTGGACCCTGGGCACGACCACGCGGCTGCCGCGCTCCATCGCGGTGCGCTGGTGTGTGCCGGTGGCCGATGATTTCCACGCCCGCTTCTCTGCCCGGGCGCGGCGCTACCGCTATCGCCTGCTGAACCGCCAGGTGCGACCGGCCCTGTACCGGCAGACCCTCAGCTGGGAGCGCCGGCCTCTGGACGCCAGCCGCATGCACGCGGCCGGGCAGGCGTTGCTGGGCGAAAACGACTTCAGTGCGTTCCGCAGCGTGCAGTGCGAGGCCCTGCATGCCCGGCGCGAGCTGCAGGCGATCAGCGTGACCCGGCAGGGGGAGGTGATCGAGGTGTGCGTTCAGGCCAATGCATTTCTTCATCACATGGTGCGCAATATTGTCGGCTCATTGATTCTGATCGGTTGCGGGGAACAACCGGTGTCATGGATGGCCGAGCTGCTCGCCGGCCAGGACCGCACCGTGGCCGGCCCCACCGCACCGCCTCAGGGTCTTGTCTTTGTTGGCCCGTTGTATCCCGACAACTGGCACCTGCCTGCCGAGGTTACGTTATGAGCCGCTCCTACTACCGCACCCGCATCAAGTTCTGCGGCATGACCCGCGCCGGCGACGTACGCCTGGCCGGCGAGCTGGGTGTGGACGCCGTGGGCTTCATCTTCGCCCGTGAAAGCAAGCGCCGCGTGGCCCCGGCTGAAGCCCGCGCCATGCGCCAGGCGATCGCACCGATGGTGGACGTGGTCGCCCTGTTCCGCGACAACAGCAAGGAGGAAGTGCGCGAGGTGCTGCGCACCGTGCGGCCCACGCTGCTGCAGTTCCACGGTGGCGAAGACGAGGCGTTCTGCCGCAGCTTCAACATGCCGTACCTGAAAGCCGTCGCCATGGGCGGGCGTGAAGAGGTCAATGCCCGTCAGCTGCAGTTGCGCTATCCCAGCGCCGCCGGCTTCCTGTTCGACAGTCATGCGCCCGGCGGTGGCGGCGGCACCGGGGTGACCTTCGACTGGACGCGTCTGCCGACCGGTCTGCATCGTCCGTTCCTGCTGGCCGGCGGCATCACTCCGGACAACGTGTTCGACGCCATCGTCGCCACCCTGCCATGGGGCGTGGACGTCTCCAGCGGCATCGAGACCGAACCCGGCATCAAGGACGGCTACAGGATGCGCAAGTTCGTTGAAGAAGTCCGCCGCGCGGATTGTCACGAAGCGGATTAGCCCCGAAGGGGCGAATCCGCGGTAGCGCCGGCCGTTGGCCGGCCCAGGCGATACCGAGGGCCGGCCAACGGCCGGCGCTACCGACCGACGTCTCATGAACACGCAGTTATCGCGCAGGGTCAGAAACCCCCTATGTGCGCCACCGCCAATTTCACGTAGCATCAACAGAACAAGGGCCCGCCGGAGCGCGGACCCAGGGACGCCGCAGGGGGAAACCGCGGCATCGATGCAAGGAAGTCGTGAAATGACGGAATTTCTCAATGTCGCGCTGACATTCCCCACGCTGCCGTACAGCATCGTGTTGGCATTCGCCATGGTCTATTGGCTGCTGGCGGCCTGCGGCGTGGTCGACGACGGCTTCGCCACCGACGGCATCGACCTTGGAGGCGGGGAAGAGGGCCTGCACGGCATCTCCGGCATGTTCTCGCGGCTCGGCCTCGGCGGCGCACCGGTCATGCTGGTGATCGCGCTGCTGGCCTTCTTCGGCTGGACCGGCACCTATCTTACCCATCTGTTCCTGCTGCAGCCGCTGCCGGTGCCGTTGCGCTGGGCCGCCGGCAGCGCGGTGGCGCTGCTGGCGCTGGTGCCGGCCGTGCCGCTCACCGCGCTTATCCTGCGCCCGGTGCGTCGCCTGCTGCTGCGCCTGCGCGCGGTACCGCAGACGTCACTGCTGGGGCGCATCGGTGTGATCGCCTCGCCGCAGGTCACTGCCAACACGGGCTACGCCACCGTTGACGATGGCGGTGCCGGACTGATCCTGCAGGTCCGCCTGCCCGAGGGCCAGACCCTGCCGCGCGGGTCCCGCGTGGTGCTGATCGATTACGTTGCCGAACACAACCATTACCGGGTCGCTGCCGAAGACAGCCACCCTGCGCTTTCGTTCCAAGACAGCCTGATTGCGGGCGATAAGGAGATCCATCGATGAGTGTTGCTGCCATGGCCCCGTTCCTGATCGGCGTGGGCGTACTGATAGTCCTGCTGCTCGGCCTTGCCGGCCTGTTCAAGGCGTTCTACCGCAAGGTGGACCAGGGCGTCGCGCTGATCGTCAATGACATGAGCTCCCAGCCGAAGGTGCACTTCACCGGTGCACTGATCATCCCGGTGCTGTACCGCGCCGAGCTGATGCGGATCAGCCTGATCACCCTGCAGGTCGACCGTCGCGGCAAGGAAGGCCTGATCTGCCGCGACAACATGCGTGCCGACATCGCCGTGGCGTTCTACCTTCGCGTCAATGAAACCCAGGCCGACGTGCTGCGCGTGGCCAAGGCGATTGGTGCCGACCGCGCCTCGGACAAGCACGCGGTGGACGATCTGTTCAACGCCAAGTTCTCCGAAGCACTCAAGACTGTCGGCAAGAAGTTCGAGTTCACCGAACTGTTCGAGAAGCGCCAGGAATTCCGCGACGAGATCATCGCGGTGATCGGCAACGACCTCAACGGCTACGCGCTGGAAGACGTCGCCATTGACTACCTGGAGCAGACCCCCAAGTCGCTGCTGGACCAGAACAACATTCTCGATGCCCAGGGCATCCGCAAGATCACCGAGCTGACCGCCGCGCAGAATGTGGTCACCAACGAGCTGGAACAGAACGAAAAGCTCGCCATCACCAAGAAGAACGTCGAAGCGCGTGAAGCGCTGCTGGCGCTGGAACGCCAGCAGGCCGAAGCCGAAGCCCGGCAGAAGCGCGAGATCGAAACCATCCAGGCCCGCGAGCAGGCTGAAACTGCCAAGGTCCAGGAAGAGCAGCGCCAGCTGGCCGAGCATGCCCGCATCGAGGCCCAGGAGCTGATCGACATCCGCGAGCAGAACCGCCTGCGCGAAGTCGAGGTGGCCGAGCAGAACCGCCAGCGTGCTGTGGCCATCGAAGCCGAGCGCGTCGAACGCGCGCGCCAGCTGGAACAGGTCACCACCGAACGCGAAGTGCAGCTGCAGGGCGTGGAGCGCGACAAGGTGGTCGAAGTGGGCAAGATGGACGTGGCCAACATCACCCGCGAGCGCGTCGCCATCGACAAGACCGTGGCCCAGGAAGAAGAGCGCATCAAGGAAGTGCGTGAAGTCTCCGAGGCGGACCGCCAGAAGCAGGTGCTGATCCTGGAGGCCGAAGCCAAGGCCCAGGAACTGCTGGTGCGTCAGGTCAAGGAAGCGCAGGCGGCGGAAACCGCAGCCAAGCACCGCGCGGTCGAGATCACCACGCTGGCCCAGGCCGAACACGAAGCCGCCGGCAAGCAGGCCGAAGCCAAGCGCCTGCTGGCTGACGGTACCCGGGCCGAACAGGCTGCGCCGGGCCTGGCCGAGGCGCAGGTGCGTGAAGCCTCGGCACTGGCCATCGAGAAGGTGGGTATTGCCGAAGCCCGCGTCATCGAGGCCAAGGCCGACGCCACCCTGAAGCAGGGCACCAACGACGCCCGCGTGCTGGCTGAAACCCTGCAGGCCCAGGCCCAGGGTGAGGAGCAGATGGGCCGTGCCCGTGCCACCGCCACCGAATCGGTCGGCGGAGCCGAAGCCGGCGTGGTGCAGAAGAAGCTGCTGGCCGAGGCCGAAGGCCTGGTCCGCAAGTTCGAAGCCATCGCTTCGCTCAGCGACAGCGCCCGCGGCCACGAAGAGTTCCGCATGATGCTCGACAACAGCCTCAAGCAGGCCCTGGCGTCGATCGAAGCCGGCAAGGAAGTCTCGCGCGAGAACGCCGGCGTCATCGCCAGCGCGCTGCGCAATGCGGACATCGACCTGGTCGGTGGCGACGGCGGCATGTTCGAGAACCTGATCAAGGCCGTATCGCTGGGCAAGTCGATTGAAGGCCTGGCCGGCAAGAGCCCAATCGTGCAGGACCTGATGCAGCGTTACCTGGGCGTCACCGCACGCGAAGATGCGCCGCGTCAGATCGCCGACGAGCACGCTGCCGTGACCGACACCGTGTCGGCCACCGTGGTCGACGCCCGCTGAGCGGGGCAGAGCCGCGCTTTGCATTTTCAGCGGGGCAGAGCCCCGCTCACCATGTTCACCGGCCGGTACCTCCGGCCGGTGCTCCGTGACCCGGAAGGAAGCCGATGTCTGATTCCGCCCCCCGTCCCGACGCCCCGTCGGCGGACGCCACCTCCACTGTCGATCAGGCGGTCGCCCAGGGCGGTGCCTATGAAGTGCTGCGCCGCCGCCTCGGCGAGCAGGGCACGCGCCTGCGCGGGCTTGCAGACGCGCTCAACCGGCAGCGCCTGACCGAGTTCGGCGACAGCCGGTTGGAGGTTATCGGCCGGTTCCGGATCCGCAGCGAGAACAACTGCGTTGGCCGCGACATTGTGCAGGTGGGGCCGGACCTGCTGCTGTTCGGCTACAACGTCTACCTGGGCCTGAAGACCCAGACCCGGGTCGAGGACGTGTTCGGGCTGTACCGGCTGGTGCAGTCGGGCGACGGCTATGACGTGGTGCCGGTGGATGCCAAGGGCAGCTTCCTGGCCCAGGCCGGCTTCGTGCACGACTTCGGCGAGCTGTATGCCTATTACAAGCATGCGCGCCTGCTGCAGCTGATCAAGGTCGGCGACAAGCTGCTGGCCTCGTTCCAGATCGGCGAGCGCAGCAGTGACGTGCGCGTGTTCCGCTGGGCGGTGTCGCGCGAGGGTGAGCTGACCTATCTGGATGCGCGCGGCGAGCGTGACATCGCGCTGCCGCCCCCGTTTGATTTCGAGTGGACCCGTGCCACGCGTGACATGGCGGTCAGTGGACGTCATTCACACCTGAACATACTGGACACCCTGTTCGTCGAAACCACCGGTGGCGACCTCACCATCAAGGTCGAGAACAACACCGAAAGCGGGCAGGGCATCTACAGCGAGCCCGTCGACGACAGCACCCAGTCGCTGGACGATGCCCAGTTCGATTTCGCGCGGGTTGGCTCGCTGGTGCTGCTCAAGGTCCTGCCGTACCGCGAAACCGTCTGGCGCGGGTTGATCTACAACACGCTCACCGGTGCGATCGTGCGCAATGACGCCATCGTCCAGGCCTGCGTGCAGCTGCCCGAAGACCACGGCATCATTTTCCCGGGTGGCTATTACCTGCAGAGCGGCGAGCACAAAGCGTTCGACGCCTCGATGCAGGGCATGCAGTTCAAGCGCGCGATCCGTTCGCCCAACGGCGAGGACGTGCTGTACATCTTCTACGAGCGTGAGGGCGGGCGTTCGGCGCTGTTCGTCTACAACACCATCCAGCGCGTGCTGCAGAACCCGGTGTTCGGTCACGGCTACGCCTTCATGCACGACGGCCGCATGGTGCTGTTCCATGCCGAAGGCACCGAGCCGACCCGCATCCATCCCATGCAGGTCTGGCAGACCCCGTTCAGCAGTGACGAATTTGCCGCCAGCCGGCCGCCGGGCAATACCTTCATGGGCCGTATCGGCAATGCCGAGCTGGTCCGCGGCATTTCCAATTTGTTCGACCTCGCCCGCACCATTGAAGGCCAGGACGTTTCGGTGCAGCGTTACCAGCGGCTGGTGCAGGACACCCGGCGCATGTTCGACGCCCACCACTGGCTCGACGACGCCAGCTGCGACGGCGCGGCGGGTCTGCTGCGTGAGATCAGTGCCACCGGCGAGTCGGTGCTGGACGAGTACGAAAAGGTCCAGAGCATCCGCCAGCAGTCCGCGCAGGCCATGGCCCAGGCACAGTCCAGCCAGAAGGCTTTGCTGGGCCGGCTGCAGCCGGAGAACTGGACCGACGTGCAGGCGTTCGTGGAAGCGCTCAACGCGATCTCCACCCAGCGCGGTCACCTGCTGACCATTCGCGACTATCGCTACATCGACACCGACGTGATCGATGCGATGACCACGGCCTTGCAGGAGGCGCACGACCGTATCGGTGCCGCCACCGGTCAGTTCCTCGCCGACGAACGCGCGCTGGCCCCGCTGGGCGAGCGCCTGCAGGTGCTGGATGCAGCCGCGCAGCAGGCGGAAAGCGCGCGTGTGCTGGATGAGCAACTGGCCGGCATGCGCGGCATGGCCGCCGACCTGGACATGCTGTCCGCGCTGATGGCCGGGCTGAAGGTGGACGATGCCACTGCCCGGACCCGGGTGGTGGAAGCCATTTCGGGCGTGTATGCAAAGCTCAACCAGAGCCGGGTGCGTTCCGAGCAGCGTCGTCGCACCCTCGGTTCCGCCGAGGCGGTGGCCCAGTTCGCGGCGCAGTTCGCGCTGTTCTCCCAGTCCATCACCAGTGCGCTGGGGATGGCCACCGATCCGGAGCGCGCCGACGAACAGATGTCGCGCCTGCTGGTGCAGCTGGAAGAGCTGGAAAGCCAGTTCGGCGAGCACGAGCAGTTCCTCGGCGACATCCTGGCCAAGCGCGAAGAGCTGATCGAAGCCTTTGAAACGCACAAGCAGGCGCTGCTGGATGAGCGCCAGCGCAAGGCGCGCTCGGTGCTCGACGCCGCCACCCGCATCCTGGACGGCCTGGCCAAACGCACCGAGCGCTTTGCCAGCGCCGACGAACTGAACGCCTTCTTCGCCGGCGATCCGCTGGTGCTCAAGCTGCGCGAGCTGGCCGAGCGTCTGCGTGAGCTGCGCGACAGCGTCAAGGCCGACGACGTCGAAGCGCGCCTGAAAGGCGTGCGCGACCAGGCCGTGCGTGCACTGCGTGACCGCAGTGAGCTGTTCGAAGCGGGCGGCAATGTGGTGCGGCTGGGACCGCGTCATCGCTTCAGCGTCAACACCCAGGCGCTGGACCTGACCCTGCTGCCACGCGGCGACGAGCTGGCCATCCACCTCACCGGCACCGACTTCCTGGAAGCGTTGCACGACCCGGAACTGGCCGAGCTGAAGGCCTATTGGCAGTTGGGCCTGGATTCGGAATCCGCGCAGCTGTACCGTGCCGAGTACCTGGCCGGCAGCCTGCTGCTGGCTGCGATGGAGGGGCGCGACGGTCTGGACCTTCCGGCCCTGCAGCATGCCGCGGCCGAACCGGATGCGCTGGAGAAGATCGTTCGTGACTTCGCCGCGCCGCGTTATCGCGAAGGCTATGAGCGTGGCATCCACGACCACGACGCCAGCCTGATTCTGCACGCGCTGCTGCCCCTGCAGCAGGCCGCCGGCACGCTGCAGCACGCACCGCGCGCACGTGCACTGGCCCTGCTGTTCTGGGCCGCGCAGCAGCGCCGCGAAGACGTGGCGCAGTGGGCCACGCGCCAGGCTGGCGCTGATGCCATCGCCCGCCTGTTCGGTTCCAGCGAAGGCCAGCAGGCGCTGCTGGCCGAGATGACCGCCGCATTGGATGCGTTCGTGCAGGAGCGGCAACTGCCCTTCCTGCCAGCCGATGCGCAGGCGGCAGCCGCCTATCTGGCCGCAGAACTCAGCGCAGGCGAACCGGTGTTCAGCACCAGTCGCTATGCACAGGCACTACTGGACGCATTGACCCAGCACCTGCAGTCCGCCGGCCAGCGCGAAGCCTTCGACCGCGCCCTGCAGCGCGAACAGGACGGCCTCGCTGCGCGCTGGACACTGGCCGGTCAGTGGCTGCGGGCGCTGTGCCAGCTGCCGGCCCATGCCGCGCACGCCGGCTACGCCGATGAGGCGGCCGCGTTGCTGCTGGTGTCGCGCGCGCTGCGCACGCGTCCCAGCGAAGTGGCGTTGCAGGTGCAGGTGCAGGGGCTGCTGGGCGAACACGCGCGGATCCAGGAGGGTCACCTCACGCTGTCGCTGGATGACTTCCTGGCGCGCCTGCGCGCCCACCTGCAGCAGTTCGTGCCGGCCTTCCATGCCTACCAGGGCGTGCGCCAGCGCATCATCGTGCGCGAACGCGATGCGTTGCGCCTGTCCGAGTTCAAGGCCCGCCCGCTGTCCTCGTTCGTGCGCAACAAGCTGATCAACGATGTCTACCTGGGCGTGATCGGCGACAACCTGGCCAAGCAGATGGGCACGGTCGGCGAGAACAAGCGCAGCGACCTGATGGGCCTGCTGATGATGATCTCGCCGCCGGGCTACGGCAAAACCACGCTGATGGAATACGTGGCGCACCGGCTCGGCCTGGTCTTCATGAAGATCAACGGGCCGGCGCTGGGCCATGAAGTGCGCTCGCTGGACCCGGCGCAGGCTCCGGACGCCACCTCGCGGCAGGAGCTGGAAAAGCTCAACCTGGCGCTGGAGATGGGCAACAACACCATGCTGTATGTCGATGACATCCAGCACACCCATCCTGAGTTCCTGCAGAAGTTCATCTCGCTCTGCGACGGCACCCGCCGCATCGAGGGCGTGTGGCGTGGGCGCACGCGCACCTACGACATGCGCGGCAAGAAATTCTGCGTGGTGATGGCCGGCAATCCGTACACCGAGTCGGGCGAGGTGTTCAAGATTCCGGACATGCTCGCCAACCGTGCCGACATCTACAACCTGGGTGATGTGCTGGGCGGCATGGAAGAGGCCTTCACCCTGAGCTACATCGAAAACAGCCTCACCTCGAACGCCGTGCTGGCCCCGCTGGCCACCCGCGACATGGCCGACCTGTACCTGCTGGTCGACCGCGCGATGGGCAAGGAAGTCTCCACCAATGCGCTCAGCCATGCCTACAGCGGCGCGGAGATCAACGAAATCGTCGCCACCCTGCAGCGCATGCTGCGCGTGCGCGATGTGGTCTATCGGGTCAACCAGCAGTACATCGCCAGCGCCGCGCAGGACGACCGTTACCGCACCGAGCCGCCGTTCCGGCTGCAGGGCAGCTACCGCAACATGAACAAGCTGGCTGAGAAGATCTCGCCGGTGATGAACGAGGCCGAGCTGCAGCAGCTGATCTCCGACCACTACCTCGGCGAAGCACAGCTGCTCACGACCGGTGCGGAAGAAAACCTGCTCAAGCTGGGCGAGCTGCGCGGCGTTCTCGGTGAGGACGAACAGCAGCGCTGGGCCCAGATCAAGCGCGACTTCCTGCGCAACAAGGCGATGGGTGCGGGCGATGCCGATGTCGGCGGGCGCGTGGTGGCGCAGCTGGCCGATATCGCCACCGCCCTGCAGAGCAGTGTTGATCCCGCACCGCTGAATGCACCGGAACCGGCACCGTGGCCCGCCTTGCTGGCGGCATTGGAGCGCCTGGTTCCGGCTCCGGTGCAGGCTCCGGTCGTCACTCCAGTCGACGTCGGGCCAGCCGTTCCGACGCCGCCGCCACTGCCCGCAGTTGAGCCCATTGCCCAGGGCCTGCAGGAAGGCCTGGCCCCGTTGCTGCAGCTGCTGGGCCAGGCCAATGCCCAGCAGGCCCGCACCGGGGAAACCCTGGCGCTGCTGGCCAGCTGGGTGCGCGAACAGATGGAGCGCGGCCCGGCCGCACAGCCGCGCCCACGTGCGCGCCGTGCCAGCACGCCGCAGGAGCGCGCGCTTGACGAGGCCCTGATGCGTCACTTCTACGGCGAATCGACCTTGCCGCCGCAGTGGACCGGCGCTGCGGATGATGCGCCGGCATGATCCGTGGCTGGCCCGTGCCGGTGCCCGTGGCGGCCGACGCGCTCGGCCTGTCACGCTACGGCGCGTCGTTGCTTGATGCGCTGGGGCACGGGGCAACGCCTCCGGTCGGGCATGATCCGGCCGCTGCACGCCTGCTCGCGGTGCTGACGCAACTGGGCACGGTGGTGCAGTCTGCCAATCCCGCTGCTGCGCGGCGTCGCGTCAGCTGGTGGGGACGTCTGCTCGGGCGCGATGTCGAACAGGAGATGGACGCGCACGACAGCCAGTCGCGTCTGGGTGTGCTGCTGGTGCAGGCCGATGCGGCCGTGCAGGGCGTCCGTGCACAGGTGGCGCAGCAGGCGGCGGCCCAGGACCGCGCCGCAGATGCCGCCATCGCCCTGGATGCCTGGGCCGAGGCCGGCCATCTGCAGATGGCCGCGCTGGCTGCGCCGTTGCAGGACGTGCTGGCGCAGCGACTGGACCATCTGCGCCGTCTGGCGGCGCTGCAGCAGGTCGAGGCAGGGCAGTGGCAATTGCTGCGTGAGCAGAATGCTGCTTTGCTGGCCCGCGCCCAGCGCATTACCGAAACCCTGCTGCCAGCGTGGCGGCAGACCCTGCTGGCGCGGCGCGCAGGCGACCAGCAGCAGCGCGACCAGCAGGCCGCACAGCTGCAGGCCCAGATCCACGCCGAGGTCGCCTCAGCGCAGGCTAGACTGGATTGACCCATGCATTTCATTGCCACCCACTTCAAGGAGACTTCGCCATGACCCAGGACACGCCGAATAGCTCGGCCCTTGCCGTGGCATCGCCCACGGTGGATGACGCCACCTTGAAGGCACTGGGCCTGGCCCAGGACGACCTGCCGCGAATCGCCGAAATCGGTCGCAGCCTGGAAGACATCCGCCCGGGCAATCTGCAGGTATTCGGCCGCGACGCGGCAGCCAAGACCGCAGCGTTCTCCAGCCAGCTGCTGGATCAGGTGCGCAACCGGGATCTGGACGCCAGCGGCGAGAAGCTGGGTGAAGTAGTGCGCATCGCCCGCACGCTCAATCTCGACGGTCTCACCCAGCGTTCCAGGGTGCCGGTCATCGGTGGCCTGATCGACAAGCTGCGCGCGTCCAAGGGCGAACTGGTACAGAAGTTCAGCGACACCAACCGTCAGATCGAACAGCTGCTGGGTGATGTGGGCAGCCAGCAGGCGCTGATGGGGCAGCGGGTCGGCGAGTTCGATCGCATGCACGAGATCGTGCGCGAAGAGCGCCACGCCTTGGGCCTGCATATCGCCGCCGGCAAGCAGCGGCTGGGCGAACTGCGCAGCGAACAGCAGGCCTCATTGGGCAACGACGATCCGCAGGTGCGTATCCGTCAGGGTGAACTGGACAATGCGATCCGTCTGCTCGACAAGCGCGTGGGCGACCTGGTGGTGATGCAGCATGCGGCGGACCAGTCGCTGCCGATGATCCGGCTGATCCAGGCCAATGCGATCCAGCTGATCGAGAAGTTCAACACCGTCCGCGACATCACCATTCCGTCGTGGAAGCGTCAGTTCGCGATCCAGCTGAGTTTGAGCGAGCAGAAGAGCGCGGTGGAGCTGTCCAACGCGATCGACGACGCCACCAACGACCTGATGCGCCGCAATGCCGACCTGATGCGCCAGACCTCGGTGGAAACCGCCAAGGCCAACCAGCGTGCGGTGATTGACGTGGCCACCCTGCGCCACGCCCACGACCAGCTGATCGCCACGGTCGAAGAAGTGCGCACCATCCACCGCGAAGGCATGCAGCAGCGCCAGCAGGCGGAAGTGGAACTCGCGCGCCTGCGTGAAGAGGTGCAGGCAAGACTGGCCGCGCCAACGGCGGGGTGATGCATCGTAGGGACACGCCATGCGTGTCCGCGCGGCACCGGGCATGGTCGATGACACGCATGGCGTGTCACTACGGGGTGATCGGGGATTGGTAGCAACCGTGTTCGCGGATGCTGTTCCCGCGGCCAGACGTTCGCCAAATCGCGGGCACGGTAGCGCCGGCCGTTGGCCGGCCCAAGGGATACATTCGACGCAGTGAAAGTCAGGCTTGCGCG
>JBCNQC010000049.1:0-16597 GCA_039592995.1 Stenotrophomonas sp.
TCGTGTGGAAGATGTTTTCCTGGTAGACGTTGACGTCGAACATCTCGTAACGCGACTTGATGTTCTTGGCCAGGAAGTTCTGGATCGAGTTGATCTTGTGGTCGATGAAGTGCTTCTTGCCCTTCACGTCACGGGTGAAGCCACGCACGCGGTAGTCCATGATCACGATGTCCGATTCCAGACTCTCGATCAGGTAGTTCAGCGCCTTCAGCGGCGAGATCACGCCGCAGGTGGCCACGTCGATGTCCGCACGGAACGTCGCAATGCCTTCCTGCGGATGGGTTTCCGGGTAGGTATGGACGGTGATGTGGCTCTTGTCCATGTGCGCGACCACCGCGTCGGAGATCAGCTCCTTGCCGGCCAGCTTCTTGTCGATCACCGGTTCTTCGGAGATCAGGATGGTCACCGACGCACCCTGCGGATCGTAATCCTGGCGCGCGACGTTGAGGATGTTGGCGCCGATGATCTCAGCGACATCGGTCAAGATTTGAGTCAGCCTATCGGCGTTGTACTCTTCATCGATGTATTCAATGTAACGCTGGCGCTCCTCTTCGGTGCGGGCGTAACACACGTCATAGATGTTGAAGCTCAGCGCCTTGGTGAGGTTGTTGAAACCCTGCAACCTCAGGCGAGGCAACGGCTTGACCACGGCGGTCGATCCTGTGTCTGGTGGGAAAGGGGGAATTATGGGGCAAACCGGCCGGGGGCGAAACTTGCATCGAGGCAAGTTCGTGTGCTGGGTTTGCCCTTCACAATGCTGATCGTTAAGCTCGCGGGATACAGCCGTGAATTCTTCATGAGCAGAGGGAGCGCCTTACCGTGTCAACTGTGCGCCTTGCTACAAGTCCATTGGCCCTGGACATCGCCACCATTGACCGGTTTCTGGCCCACAGCCACCGCCGGCGCTACCCCGCCCGGACCGACGTGTTCCGGCCCGGGGACCCCGCCGGAACCCTCTACTACGTGATCAGCGGCTCGGTTTCGATAATGGCCGAGGAAGAAGACGACCGCGAGCTGGTGCTGGGCTACTTCGGCGCGGGCGAGTTCGTCGGCGAAATGGGCCTGTTCGTCGAATCCGACCGCCGCGAAGTGGTGCTGCGCACCCGTACCCCCTGCGAGCTGGCCGAGATCAGCTACGAGCGCCTGCACCAGCTGTTCCTGGGGCCGCTCTCGTCTGACGCGCCCCGCCTGCTGTATGCCCTGGGCCAGCAGGTCTCCAAGCGCCTGCTGGACACCAGCCGCAAGGCCAGCCGGCTGGCGTTCCTGGATGTCACCGACCGCATCGTGCGCACCCTGCACGATCTGTCCAAGGAACCCGAAGCCATGAGCCACCCGCAAGGCACCCAGCTGCGCGTGTCGCGCCAGGAACTGGCCCGGCTGGTGGGTTGCTCACGGGAAATGGCCGGGCGCGTGCTGAAGAAGCTGCAGAGCGATGGCCTGCTGCATGCGCGCGGCAAGACCGTTGTTCTGTACGGCACCCGGTAACACCCGGCGCGTTGCGCCGTCACCCCACCAACGGTATGCCCGCCATCCCTGGCGGCCACCCTTCGGGCCGTCGCCATGCGACGTTGGGAACGGCTCCTGCCGTTCCCTTGGGGTGCTACCGAATCCCGATTCCCCCTGGCAGGTGACGAGCGTTGGTCGTCACGCCGTACCGCGGCCTTCACCTGGACCGGATAGGCTGAAGCCATGGAACTGGGCAGCGAATTCTATTGGTTCATCCTCATCGGCCTCGGCGCGCAGCTGGTGGACGGCGCGCTGGGCATGGCGTTCGGGCTGGTGTCGTCCTCGGTGATGCTGAGCATGGGCATCCCGCCGGCGGCGGTCAGCGCCAGCGTGCATACGGCTGAAGTGTTCACCACCGGGGCGTCCGGAGTGTCCCACCTGGTCGCCGGCAACGTCGACAAACGGCTGTTCCTGCGCCTGGCCCTGCCCGGCGCGGTGGGCGGGGTACTGGGAGCCTATGTGCTGACCCAGCTGCCGGGCGATGCCATCCGTCCCTTCATCTACGCCTACCTGCTCGTGCTGGCGGTGTTCATTCTGCTGCGCGCAGCGGGGCGGCTGGTTCCGCGTCAGGAGGTCAAGCGCGTGCCGCTGCTGGGCTTCGTGGCCGGCATGCTGGACGCCAGCGGCGGCGGTGGCTGGGGCCCGGTGGCTACGTCGACCCTGCTGGCGCGTGGCGGCCAGGCCCGGACCACCATCGGCACGGTCAACGCTGCCGAGTTCGTGGTGACCCTGGCGGTGTCGATCACCTTCCTGTTGTCGATGGGGCTGCAGTACCTGAACATCGTCGCCGGCCTGCTGATCGGCGGCATGATGGCCGCGCCCCTGGCTGCGGTGCTGGTCAAGCGCGTGAGGGAGCGCTGGGTGTTGATCGCGGTGGGCGTGCTGGTGCTGGGGATCAGCCTGTTCCAGGTGGGCAACGCCATGAAGGGGTGGTTGGCCGGGTGATGGCACGACGCGATGCGTCGTCGCACGACCAGGTGCGTTGTCGCACGACCAGCGGTCGTGCGCTACCGGGCCGGTAGGTAACGACCGTTGGTCGTTACCGGTCGCCCCCGCGGTCGACACACCCCCAGTTGAGGATGCGCGTCCCAGGCTTCAGCACCTGGCGGAAGAACGCCACCTTCGAATGCTTCGGATTCACCACCACCGGATCCTTCGCCGCCAGCAGCAGCGGCAGGTCGGCGGTGCTGTCCGAGTACGCCACGTCGATATCGCCGTAACCGCGCTCGCGCAGCATGCGCATCTTCTCTTCGTTGTGGCAGTGCCGGGTCGCCCCGACCGCGCCCAGGCGCGGCCCCACTTCGCTGCCGATCACCGGCACGCCCTGGTGGGCGACGAAGGCGAGGATGGCACGGGCCAGCTCCGGCGGCGCACCGGTGGCCACGACCACGCGGTCGCCCTTGGCGCGGTGCTGGGCAAACACGGCCAGCGCCTGCGGCAGCAGCTTGGCGCGCAGCTGCGCCTCGTGCTTGATCACGTAGGCGTCGATGACCCGGTTGAATTCACGTGCGCGGTGCAGCCCGAAGGTGGCAATCCATACGTAGACCGAGATTCCGGTACGCCGGGTCGGCAGCATCGCCACCAGCGGCCCTGCAATGGGGGTGACCAGCAACGCGGCCAGCAGCCGCAGCGGATTGCGCTTGATCAGCGAGGCGAACAGATGGCTGCCGGAATCGCCGTCGTACAGGGTGTGATCGAAGTCGAAAACAACCAGCGGGGCGTCGTCACGCGGAGTCGGGTAGGTCACAGTCATGCGTTGAAGAATAGCTGACGCAGGCCTTCGCCGGGCTCTTCCACCCGCATGAAGGCCTCGCCGACCAGGAACGCATGCACGCCGGCGTTGCGCATCAGGGCAACATCATCGGGCCCCAGAATGCCGCTTTCGGTGACCAGCAGACGGTCGCGCGGCACCGCCTGGCGCATCTCCAGCGTGGTCTGCAGCGAGACTTCAAAAGTGCGCAGGTTGCGGTTGTTGATGCCGACCAGCGGCACCGGCACCTGCAGGGCACGCTCCAGCTCGTCGATGTCGTGCACTTCCACCAGCACGTCCATGCCCAGCTGCATGGCCAGGTCGGACAGCTCGGCCAGTTGACGATCATCCAGCGCAGCCACGATCAGCAGGATGCAGTCCGCGCCCAGCACGCGCGCCTCGTAGACCTGGTAAGGGTCGATCACGAAGTCCTTGCGCAGCACCGGCAGCGTGCAGGCCTCGCGCGCCTGCTGCAGGTAGGCGTCGGCCCCCTGGAAAAAGTCCACATCGGTCAGCACTGACAGGCAGCTGGCCCCGCCGAACTCGTAGCTGACCGCGATGTCGGCCGGGTGGAAGTCCGGGCGGATGACCCCCTTGGACGGGCTGGCCTTCTTCACCTCGGCAATCACCGCCGGGTCGCCGTTGGCGATCGCCGCCTGCAGCGCGCGGGCAAAGCCGCGCACCGGCGGGGCGCTGGCCACCTGGGCCTGCAGCGTCTCCAGTGGCACCTGCGCCCGGCGCGCGGCTACTTCTTCGGCCTTGCGGGCCAGGATGGTGTCGAGGATGTCGCTCATGGGGAATTCGGGTCCTTCGGGCCAGCCATGCAGTCAAGCAGGCGATTATCGGCCAGCAGTTGGCGGGGCGTGAAGGCGGGCTCAGGCCGCGTCGTTCAGGCGGCGGGTGGCGGCTACGTAGTCCTGCATGCGCTGGCGGGCGCTGCCGTCGGCAATGGCCGCGCGTGCGCGCGCCAGCCCGTCGGCGATGCTGTCGGCCACGCCGGCCACGTAAAGCGCGGCACCGGCATTCAGCGCCACGATGTCCAGCGCCGGGCCGGGTGCGTTGTCCAGCACGCCACGCAGCATGGCGATGGACTCTTCCGGCCCGTTCACCTTCAGGTTGCGGCTGGCGGACATGGCGATGCCGAAGTCTTCCGGGTGGATCTCGTACTCGCGCACTTTGCCGTCGCGCAGTTCACCGACCAGGGTGCCGGCCCCGAGCGAGATCTCGTCCATGTTGTCGCGGCCCCAGACCACCAGCGCGCGCTCGGCCCCCAGCTCGCGCAGCACGCGCGCCTGGATGCCGACCAGGTCCGGATGGAACACCCCCATCAGCACATTGGTGGCTCCGACGGGATTGGTCAGCGGGCCCAGAATGTTGAAGATGGTGCGCACACCCATTTCGCGGCGCACCGGTGCCACCACCTTCATCGCCGGGTGATGCATCGGCGCGAACATGAAGCCGATGCCGGTCTCCTCGATCGCGCGTGCGACCTGCTCAGGACGGAGCTCGATCACTGCGCCCAGCGCTTCCACCGCATCGGCGCTGCCGGATTTTGACGACACGCTGCGGTTGCCGTGCTTGGCGACCTTGGCTCCAGCCGCGGCAACGACAAACATCGCGCAGGTGGAAATGTTGAAGGTATGCGAGCCGTCGCCACCGGTACCGACGATGTCGACCAGATGCGTCTTGTCCTGCACCGGCACGGCGAGCGCCAGTTCGCGCATCACCGTGGCCGCACCGGCAATCTCGCCAACCGTTTCCTTTTTCACCCGCAGGCCGGTCAGGATCGCGGCGGTCATCACCGGCGACACTTCACCGCGCATGACCTGTCGCATCAGGTCGATCATCTCGTCGAAGAAGATCTCGCGATGTTCGATCGTGCGTTGCAGGGCTTCCTGTGGGGAGAAGGTCATGCGGGTGTCCTTTGTGATGCGGGCAGCGCGGCTCAGCGCTGCAGGAAGTTTTTCAGCAGGGCGTGGCCATGCTCGGTGAGGATGGATTCGGGATGGAACTGCACACCTTCAACCGGATGTTCGCGATGACGCAGGCCCATGATTTCCTCGATGGAACCGTCTTCGTTCTCGGTCCACGCGGTGACTTCCAGGCACGACGGCAGCGTGGTCTTGTCGACCACCAGCGAGTGGTAGCGGGTGGCCTGGTAGCGGTCCGGCAGGCCGGCGAACACGCCCTTGCCTTCATGCCGGATCGGCGAGGTCTTGCCGTGCATGATGTTGCCGGCACGGATCACGTCGCCGCCATACACCTGGCCGATGCTCTGGTGGCCCAGGCACACGCCGAGGATCGGCGTGGTCGGCCCCAGCCGCTGGATCAGCTCCAGCGACACGCCCGCTTCATTGGGCGTACACGGACCGGGCGAGATCACGATGCGCTCAGGGCGCTGTGCTGCGATCTCATCCACGCTCATTGCGTCGTTGCGCACCACCTTGACCTCGGCCCCCAGCGTCTGCAGGTACTGCACGAGGTTGTAGGTGAAGCTGTCGTAGTTGTCTATCATCCACAACATTGGAAAATTCCTGGAATTCTGTAGGTAGTGCCGGCCGCTGGCCGGCAACAAAGAAACCTCAAAGGCCCTTGGCAGCCTGCGCAACAGCGCGGAACAGCGCGCGCCCCTTGTTCATGGTCTCGTCCCATTCCTTGCCCGGGTCCGAGTCATGGACGATGCCGGCACCGGCCTGCACGTGCAGGCGACCGTCCTTGATCACCGCAGTGCGGATCGCGATGGCGGTGTCGGCGTCGCCGTGCCAGCCGATGTAACCGATGCTCCCGGCGTACACGTTGCGCTTGATCGGCTCCAGCTCACGGATCACTTCCAGCGCGCGGATCTTCGGCGCGCCGCTGACCGTACCCGCCGGGAAGGTGGCGCGCAGCACGTCGGCGTAGCTCAGGCCCGGCTGCAGGCGGCCGGTGACTTCGCTGACGATGTGCATCACGTGGCTGTAGCGCTCGATCACGAACTGCTCGCCCACTTCCACGGTGCCGGCCTGCGAGACGCGGCCGGCATCGTTGCGACCGAGGTCGATCAGCATCAGGTGCTCGGCGCGTTCCTTGGGGTCGGCCAGCAGCTCGGCTTCCAGCGCGTTGTCTTCTTCCACCGTGGCCCCGCGCGGACGGGTGCCGGCAATGGGACGTACCGTGACCTCGCCGTCCTGCAGTCGCACCAGGATTTCCGGCGAGGAGCCGACCACCTGTACATCGCCGGTGTCGAGGAAATACATGTACGGCGAAGGGTTCAATGCACGCAGCGCGCGGTACACATCTACCGGACGCGCCTTGAACGGCACGCTCAGGCGCTGGCTCAGCACCACCTGGAAGATGTCACCGGCGCGGATGTATTCCTTGGACTTGTCCACCGCGGCAATGAAGCCTTCGCGGGTGAAGCCGGACACGAAGTCGTTCTCGTCCAGCACGTCGCGGGTAATCGGGGCCGGATAGCCCGCGCCCGGGGCGCGCAGCTTGGCCACAAGGGCGTCCAGGCGACCCTGCGCTTCGTCGAAGGCACCGGGCTGGCGCGGATCGGCGTGCACGATCAGGTACAGGCGGCCCTTGAGGTTGTCGAAGACCGCGAGGTCTTCCGAGTGCAGCAGCAGGATGTCCGGCGTGCCCAGCTCGTCGCGGCCACGCGGCGGAGCCAGGCGCGGTTCGATGTAGCCGATGCATTCAAAGCCGAACCAGCCCACCAGCCCACCGGTGAAGCCCGGCAGGCCGGCCAGCTTGGGCACCGAATGGGCGCTGCGCAGCGCCTCCACTTCGGCGAAGGGGTCGGCCACCTCGCGGGTTTCCACCACCTGCCCGGCCTCGCGCACGGTCAGGGTGTGGCCGTGGAAGGCATACACCCGGCGCGCCGGCAGGCCGATGATGGAGTAACGCCCGAAGCGCTCGCCGCCTTCGACGGATTCAAACAGGTAGGTATGCGGGCCGTCAGCGAGTTTCAGGTACACCGAAAGCGGCGTGTCCAGGTCGGACAGCACTTCACGGACAACGGGGATGCGGGTGTGGCCTTCAGCGGCCTGCTGCTGGAACTGCTCGAGCGTGATCAAGACGACTTTCCTTCCGGGAAACGGTGGTGGCGGGACGGACGACGGCAACAGGCCACCATCGCCAACCACGGCGAGCGGAAGAAAGGGTATGCGGGGTCGTCAGAATGGACACCCGGGGACTGTACCCCATGGCCGGTGCCAGGGGAACCCGCCCGGGCGCTGCAGCCCAGGCGGGAGCGGCCCAAGGGCCGGTCAGCCCATGCGGCGGGCGGCGGCCTGCTGCTCCTGGTCGCGCTGGCCGGCGTCCAGATCCTGCGCCTGCTGCTTGTCGGGAGTGGCCTGGGCGACCTGCCGGCGGTTGACCTCGGCGACCTGCTCGGTACTCACGCTGAGCGGCTGCTGGCGACCCTCGGCAATGTCCACCTGGGCCAGCTTGCGGTGCACCGAGGTCGTGTCCGGGGTGTCGACCGCGAATACGCGGGTGCGGTCGGTGCTCAGTACCACGTGTTCGATGGACTCCAGCCCGCCCTGCTTGGCCTTGCTGGCCAGTGCCCCGGCCAGCTGGTCGCTGTGCAGGTCAGGGGTGAGGTTGTGGGCCACGTCCAGTGCGTGCACGCCGGTCTGCGCGCCTTTGAACAACTTGTAATCGGCGTTGCGCGGGTCGTTGATGCCCACCACCAGTGACGCCGGCTCGGCGTTCAGGCTGGCCTGGCGGCCGTCGTTGGGATGCTGGATGCGCTGGTGCTGCTCGACCAGTCTGCGCGCGGCGGCCTCCTGCCTGGCCAGCTCCGAATCCAGGCTGGGGATGACAGTTTCGGCCATACCGTGGCGGGCAGTGGCCTCGGCGAATGCCGGGCCTGCCCGCTCACGTAGTGCGGCCGTCTCCGCCAGGTTGGCCGCGTTCCGGGGCGTGGTCGGCAGGTGGGTCGCTGCCGCCGAAGTCAGCGCGGCGGTGGTGCCGCCGACCGTAGCAAGCACGGCAGGCGCTTGAGCGGTGACGTGCTTGACGTGGTAACCAACGAAGTCATAGCCCTTGTCGACATAGGCACCGGCAGTGGCGTAGCCGTTCCGCAGCGAGCCGGCGACCCATTGGCCGCCGTTGTCGATGCTGTTGGCCACCCGCTGCCCAGCGGCGCGCACCTCAGCCGCGTCCTCACGCGCATCACGAGTGGCATGTTCGGCACGGGCGTCCCCGATGTGGCGGGCGGAATCGGCCTTGCCACGGAGGTCCTTGGCCAGATCGTCCTTGCCGATCAGGTCCGCTCCCCATGCCACTGCCGACCACACGCCGGACTGGGCGCGGCTCTCCACACGGTGCAGGGTCGATTCAACCATGCCGGTCACCTCACGGCCGCTGGCGATGACGGTGGCCCCCGCCTTGGTGCTGACCTGCAGGGTGGCCGACCCCATATCCACTGTCCTGCCAAGCACCATCCCCTGCACGCGCGCCGTCTGCTGGGCCACGTCGCCGACCTTGTCCAGACCGTAACCAACACCGGCACCAACAGCTTCGATGCCCTGCCCGACTACGCGCCCAGCCTGCATGCCGTGCGCACCCGCGTGCAGCACAGTGGACAGCGGCCCGGCGAGCTCGGCCACCTGACTGGGTGCACTGACCTTGGCGCGGTCGACCAGCTGCCCGTCGACACGCGTCTTGGACTCAAGCAGCTCAAGCTGGCCCGCTGCGATTGGAATATTGCGCAATGCATCCTGGCCGGGCTTGGTTGCGAGCTGCTCGATGAACTGCGCCGCAGACGTCTGTGCGCCCGGCGGCATCATGGCGCGAAGCTTGTCGCCCACCAGCTTCTGCATCATCGGTTCGCGCAGCAGCAGGCCTGCCTCATTGGCCAGCAGACCGTAGCCGTGCCGATGCTCCTCGCTCAACCGCTGCATTCCGTTCTGTACATCGTTCAACACTTCGCCACCGGTCTGATAGGTGCGAACAGTGTTCTGCGGATTGAACGTGGGCAGCCCGTTTTCTTTGGCGAATCGCGCGGGTGTGTCTGGATGCAGCCCGGCGGCGTTGAAGGTGGTGGCGCGGGCACCGGTGACAGCGGACGCGGCGGAGGCCATGCCGCCGCCGAGTGAGTGGCCGGCGATTTCGAAGTTGTTGCCTACTTGTTTGTTCAGCAATGACGCCAATCCCATGGCACGGTCGTAATAGTCACTACGCATGCCTATGCCTTGCTGACCATTATTCAGAAAGTCTTCCGCGCCGGACTCCCGGCGGCCGCTGGGTGAAAGCGGATCCACGATCTCGCCGGTGGAACCTTTGTACACCACCACGGGCTTGGCATCGTCGCCAAAAATGCGCTTGTCCGGAATGTAAATTTCTGCGCGGAAGCCAGACTGCGGCGGCTGGAGAAGATCCCGCAATTCCTGATCGGGAAGGTCGATACCTGCTGCACGCAAGGCCGCCGGGTTGCTACTCGCGCGAGTCCAACCGGCGGGCGGCTCCCCCGCATGCTGCGCCGACAGATACACGTCAGTGGCAAGGCCCGACATTTCGCGTGCGTGATACGTTTCCTGAAGGCGGTCTGCTTCTTTGTCGTTTCCGCTTTCGCGCAACTGCCGGACTAGCTGATTCTGTTCCTGGACGGCGCGGGCGCGCGCCTCGATATCCGGACCACTCATGGCAAGCTCCATTGCTCTGTGAAGGACGCGGCCCCGGGGCCCGCGATGCTTATCGAATAACAGAACAGTTTGCTAATGTCACCCCATCCAGCATCAACCATCAGGACGATCATGCCCACCACGCTTCACATTCTGGCGTCGAAAGTGCTCGCAAGTGCGGCATGGGTCACACTTTTCCTCGCAAGCGGGTGCGCCGCCTCGTCTACCCACGGTGCTGGCGACTACTTCACTGGTGACGCATTGGAACTCGCCGTCGCCACAGAGAGCGGAGATAAGGACAGAATCCGACACCTCGTGAGAGACGAAGGGGTTGATCCCGACAAGATCTTCTCGGCTGATGACGGAATTCCCGTTCTGGCCTGGCCTCTTCGCGCACGCAATTTTGAAGGCCTCCTTGCTCTGCTTGAGAATGGTGCCGATCCTAATGCGCGCAAGTACAAGGAGGTCGACGGCCGCAAACTCGGCTACAACAACGCAATGGTGTACGCAGCGAAGCTTGACGACCCAAGGTACCTCGAAGCGCTGCTGAAGCATGGAGGAGACCCGAACACCCGAAACTCCGCCAACGAAACACTGCTATTCCAGTCTTTTATCAGCGGCAATCAGTGGGACAACGTGAAAGTTCTCGTCGAGAACGGCGCGGATATCAATGAGTCCAATCGCGGGTCAGCAGACACGGTCCTGGGCTGGTACACCGCGCGCGGCGGATTCAAGCATGCGTACTGGCTCTTGGAGCACGGAGCAGATCCCACCGTGATGATGAAGTCATCAATTGGGAAGCCTGACAGAATGCACATTGCGGAAGACATCTACTGGGGCATCACCACCCCGGACCTACTCCCCTGGCAGAAGAAATGTCAGGAATGGCTGATTGCGCGCAACATCCCTCGCCCTGCCATGCCTGACGGCATCCGGGACAAGCGCAAGGCTTTCGGTTTCCCCTACGAAGAAGAGGAGATACCGCTGCTTTGAGCTTCCACAGCGCCCTACGCACTGCCGCTAGATTCTCCTTCGCGCACGCAGGCTTGCTCGCGCTACTTTCACTTTCAGCTTGCGGCGCGATGTCATCCCACGGTGCAGACGACTACTTCGATGGACGAGCACTACAGCTCGCAGTGGCCTCTGAAAGTGGCGATTCCGACACCATCAAACGCTTGGTAAAGCAGGAAGGCGTCGATCCCGACAAGACCTTCGCCCGCCGCGATGGCATTCCAGTGCTTGCGTGGCCACTGCGTGCCCGCAGCCTAGAGGGACTACAAGCGTTGCTGGAGGCTGGCGCAGATCCCAATGCGCGCGAGTCGAAACACATGAACGGGGAAATGATCCATTTCAACAATGCCATGGTGTTCGCGGCGATGATGGATGATCCTCGCTATCTTGCCCTGCTCCTCAAGCACGGCGGCGATCCAAACATCAGGAACGTCAACAACGAAACACTACTTTTCCAGGCATTCATCAGCGGAAACCAGTGGGAGAACGTAAAGCTTCTGGTAGAGAGCGGGGCGGACGTCAACGAGTCCAACCGTGGCACAGCCGACACAGTGCTGAGTTGGTACACGACAAGAGGTGGATTCGAGCACGCCTATTGGCTGTTGCAGCATGGCGCAGGCCCCACTGTGTTGCTGAAGTCATCTATCGGGAAGCCAGACAGAATGCTGATCGCCGAGCATATCTATTGGGGCATCACCACCCCTGACCTACTCCCTTGGCAGAAGAAGTGTCAGGAATGGCTGATTGCGCGCAACATCCCGCGCCCCGCCATGCCTGACGGTATCCGGGACAAGCGCAAGGCTTTCGGATTTCCCTACAAAGAAGAAGAGATACCGCTGCTTTGAGTGAAGCAGCCGGGCAAGCCCGGCTCTACGGGAGCAGCACCGACGGTGCAGACGTTTTGCACGCAACCGGGCGGATCCCGGGGTCATGAAATCGGGCGGATCAGCCCGCGCAATGGGAGGCTGTCATGCGCAAGGTGATGAGTGCGGCTGTGGTGGGTGCGGGGATGATGCTCGCCGGGTGTGGGTCGACGGCGAAGCCGGACGCTGCCGATCCTGCTGTGGGCATGGCCAATCCGGCGTCCGTGTACTGCGTCAAGCTTGGTGGGAAGAGTGTGATCGAGACCGATAGCGCGGGGGCGCAGACCGGGTTCTGCCACCTGCCGGATGGGACCAAGTTCGAGGAATGGACGTTGTACCGGCGGGATCATCCGGCGCGGTGATGCCGTACCCGGCTACACCAGTTCGCTGGCGTGCGGCAGGTGCATGCGAACGCGACCGGGTACGCAGTCGATGCGGAAGTGGCGCGCCTTGACCGGTTCGCCATCCAGATTCAGCGTCATCGGCTGATCGGCGTCGATCTCCACCCACTGCGCGCGGGTGCGCTCGGCGACCTGCTCCAGCGCACCTCGCTTGCCACCCTTGATCAGCGCGGCAACCGTGGACGCCACTTCACCACTGAGTTCGGGAATGATGGTCAGGTCGAGCAGGCCATCATTGATGAGCGCCTCCGGGCACAGCACCTGACCGCCACCTGCCTGACGACCGTTGCCTACCCCCAACGCGATGAAGCCGCCTTTCCAGTCCAGGGCTTCGGTACGTATGCGCGCCTGGATGGGCTCAATACGCCCCAGCCTCGAGATCCCCGTCACTACATAGGCCAACCCGCCCAGCGCCTTCTTCAGGCCCTCGTCGGTCTCAACTGTCACCTCGGTGCCAAAGCCGCCGCTGGCGACATTGGCACACCACCATGGCCGGCCGTCCGCCTCGATGCGGAGCAGATCGATGGGTTGCGCTGACTGGGTATCGATCAGCATCAACGCCTCCAGCGGATCGTCCGGAATGTCGGCGGCCGTGGCGAAGTCGTTGGCGGTGCCCAGCGGCAGCAGCCCGAGTGACGGCAGGGCATCGGCCGGTTCTGCGCGGTGCGCCAGGGCTTCCGCCACTTCGCTCAGGGTACCGTCGCCGCCGGCGGCAATGACGGTATCCACCCCGTGCTCGATGGCTTCGGCGACGTATCGTTCGGCATCCCCGCTTTCCCAGGTCACCCGCACATCCAGCGCGATGCCGTTGGTGCGCATCGCCTGCACGGCCGTGCGGACGTCCTCATTACCGGTGGACTTTCCGTTCAGGATCAGACGCCAGCGGGTACGGCTCATGCGGCACTTCCATGGGTGGGATGCGCAGCCTAGCAGTGCGGTCCGTTGGGCGCGGTGAATGGCCGTTACGGCTCTCTACGCGGCCCTACGTGGACTCGTGTTCGGTTTCGTTGCCCCGCCGGGCGGCGTCGTAGCTAACTCTGTAGGCAGCCTCATAGACGCATCGCAGCTCTGGGCTGAGCCATTCAGTGCTGTATCCGGCATTGGGACCCTCGCCGTCTGAGCCGGCCGGTGGTCGGTAACCCGCCACTCCATCGCGATACCCGTCTGCACTTCCTTGTGCGTGCGCTGCGTCACATGCGATCAGGGCGGTGTCCTTGTACCACTCGGACTCAATCGGTCCAACGGGTATGGACCCATGACGCAGATAGGTGTGCCAACACGACCTGCCCACATATGCAAGCGCGGCGACGCCAACCGCCACCGGCAGCAGGGCCCATAGCCGCGACGGTTCGGCAGGAAACACATCCGTACTATCCAGTTCGCTCTGCGCGTGGCCCCCTCCGCTGGCAGAGCCATTGCAGATGTGTTCCAGCGCACGACTTAGTTCCGACACCAACGTGCGAGCCGGGGTGACAGCCAGCGCAACAGCGCCACGCGAGCCAGCAAGCAAGGGGCATTGCAGGGGCAACATGGAAAACCTCTTCGTAGTGAATGTGCACTGCCGTTGTCATTGAACGGTCACCCGGCACCCGGAGAATGAAAGGCCATAGCAGGGACGATGGATGGAGGCAGGATCAGCCTCCCGCTATTCCAAAGGCCGCACCTGGCAGGGCGCGGCCTTTTCTCTTCAGCAGGAAATGGGTCTAGCCAGCGGCGTCATCTGGGCTCGTCCGGGCGGAAACCACTCCCACCGAGATCCACTCCCGCCCCCATCGGATGCCGGCATCGACGCCGAGTTGGTGCAGCACACGCACCACACCCCCGAATCGGCGCTCCAGCGCGCTGATGTCGACATCCAGAGCGCGATCCAGGTCGGTCCGATCATCTTCCACGACGCTGTAGTAGCCCCGACGGGTACCGGTGGCACACACGTCGACGCACTGCTCGAACGACATGCCGCCGGGCTGCTGCCAGGTCCGACCGGGCAGGAGAGAGCGGACGATGTACCGTGCGTCTTCCACCGTGGGAGCGCAGTCATCGATGGCATTGCGGCGCGCGCGGATCTGCGCCGGTGGTTTTCCTTGCCCAGCACGGTTGAGAACACCACCCAGATAGATCCGCTGATCTTCAGGATTGGAGAAGTCCACGCAGGGCTGCGCCACTGGAAGAGGTGACGCTGCGTGTGCAGTGCCTGTATCGAACTGCGCCGCACCTGGCCTTGGCAGCGCTGCGGTTGCGGGGCTCCCCTGGGATGCTTCGATCGACGGGCAGCGGGTCGCAGCGCGCCGCGCTACCCAAGTGCCGAGCCCACACAAAGCAGCCCCCCAAAGAATAACCAGCGGCCATTGGCTTTCTGATGGTTCCAGCCCCCGGTCGGACGCAGCGGCAGGTGGTTCCCGGAGCCAGTCAGTCGCATTGAACAGGTTCTCGAGCGCGCCGCCGAATCGGGAAAGTGCGGTGCTCGCCAGTGTGGCGGTGAGTTCGGTGGAATGGCTGACCTTGTCGGTCAGCGGACAGATGGGGAGCAACAGAACCTCCTAGGCGATGGGCGAGTGCCCTGATCATCGCCGCATGCGTGGTTCTGCATCAGAGGCAATGACGACATGTGGGGCACTGCCGTCACCTCACCGCCTCGCCCGATCTCGAGACGTTACTGCCTGTCGGCAAACGCCTTCAACGCATCACCTTCAAGTCGGTACACCGTCCACTCGCTCTGCGGGCGCGCGCCCATGGCCTCGTAGAAGTCGATGGCCGGCGTGTTCCAGTCCAGCACCGACCACTCGAACCGACCACAGCCCTCGGCCACGGCCAGGCGGGCGATATGCTGCAGCAGCGCCTTGCCGGCACCGCTGCCGCGGCTGCTGGGACTGACGTACAGGTCTTCCAGATAGATGCCGTTGCGGCCGAGCCAGGTGGAGTAGTTGTAGAAGTACACCGCGTAGCCGATCGGCTGACCTTCCGCTTCGCAGATCAGCGCGCGCGCCTTCGCGCCTTCACCGAACAGGCTGTTGCGAATGCCAGCCTCGTCGGTCTGCACCGACGATTCGGCCTTCTCGTAGATCGCCAGCTCGCGGATGAAGCGCAGGATCAGCGCTGCATCCTCGGCAACGGCATCGCGGATCAGCACGCCGGCGGCGGCCATGCTCAGCCCCGCGCCTTGGCGACGTTGCGGCGCATCTGCTCGATCACGTCCTTGTAGCTGATCGGCGCATTGAAGATGGCCGAACCGGCCACAAAGGCGTCGGCACCGGCGGCGGCAATCGCGCCAATGTTGTCAGCCTTCACCCCGCCGTCGATCTCCAGGCGGATGTCGCGGCCGCTGGCGTCGATCTTCCCGCGCACCACGCGCAGCTTGTCCAGTGCCGACGGAATGAAGGCCTGGCCACCGAAGCCCGGGTTGACCGACATCAGCAGCACCAGGTCCAGGTCGTCCAGCACCCAGTCCAGCACGTCCACCGGGGTGCCCGGGTTGAGCACCAGGCCCGGCTTGCAGCCCAGCGAGCGGATCAGCTGGATGGTGCGGTGCACGTGGCGGCTGGCTTCGGGGTGGAAGCTGATGTAGGTCGCCCCGGCTTCGGCGAAGTCGGGAATGATGCGGTCCACCGGTTCCACCATCAGGTGCACGTCGATGGGCGCGGTGATGCCGTGCTTGCGCAGCGCCTGGCAGACCATCGGGCCGATGGTCAGGTTGGGCACGTAATGGTTGTCCATCACGTCGAAGTGCACCCAGTCGGCACCGGCGGCAAGCACGTTGTCCACTTCCTCGCCGAGGCGGGCGAAGTCGGCGGACAGGATGGAGGGGGCGATGATGCAGTTGGACATGGCCAGGGCCTTGCAGAAGGAAGAAGGGAGGGCAGCGCTAGCTGCGCTTGCGCAGGGTCTTGATGCGGTCGTAGGCGGCGTTGAGCTGGCGCGACTTGCGCTCGGCCTGCTGTCGCAGCTCGGGGGCCGCGCCCACCACCTTGTCCGGGTGGTACTGGGAGATCAGCCGGCGGTAGGCCAGGTCGATCTCGGCGTCGGTGGCCTCGGAGGTCAGCCCCAGCTCGCGGTAGGGGTTCTCCCTGTTCAGCCGGAACCAGTCGGCGTCGAAGGCATGGCCGATGAGCAGGCCGATGACCGCCCCGAACAGCGGGTTGGGCCGGAACAGCAGGGCCCCGGCGATGAATCCGAGCAGTTTTCCGTACCAGCGCATGGTCGTCGGGGCGGCCGCTTGAAAAAGGTGATCCATTTTACGTCACAGCGGGCCCAACCCGCTTTACACTAGGCCGCCCGCTGTCTGGCGGGCCCGTCACCGGGTGCCCTGGACAGCTGTCTCGACGAAGCCTCAGGAGTGCCCGTGCCGACCACGTTGTTGCAATCCGATCTCCCCGGCCTGCCCTTGCGCCATCGCGGCAAGGTGCGTGATGTTTTCGACATTCCGCGCGACCGGCTGCCCGCCGGCACGCCGCCGGGGGA
>JBCNQC010000005.1:0-220977 GCA_039592995.1 Stenotrophomonas sp.
GGTCTCGGCACCGTGCTGCTGATGCTCGAACAGCTCGGACTTCTGCACCACATCAGCGAGTTGGCCGACCCGACCACGCAAGCGCTTCTGGAGCACAAGGGCCGCAAGCGCGCACGTACATCCGCAGCAGCAGACCTGGATTTCTGAAATGGCTCGTCGTTACGTCTTTATCCACCTACCCGGCCAGACCGAAGCCGTGCCTGCGGGGCAACTGGATCTGATGATGAAGAACGGCCAACTGCTGACCTCTGCGTTCAACTACGGTGATCGCTATCTGCAGCGGGGTGGGGCGGTGGAAGTGGACCCGATCTCGCTGTCCCTCCCTACGGGGGCAGACAGGCAGAGGTTCCCAGCAAATCAACTGGAAGCATTTGGTGCTGTCCGCGACGCGAGTCCGGACTCGTGGGGCCGCCGCGTCATTGAAAACCGCCTGCGTCAACAAGGTACGTTGTCTGAGGTTGATTATCTGGATCACGCCGGAAGCGACAGGGTGGGCGCACTGGACATCCGTCGTGAAAGGAACAGCGCGCCGGCACCGAGTACGCTGCCCCACCAGGTCGATCTACCTTATCTGCTCGATGCGGTGGACAGAATTGAATCCGGTGAGACGATTCCAGCTCAGTTGGCTCCCTACTTCGATGGTGGCCCCACGCTCGGCGGCATGCGACCGAAGGCGGTAGTCGTCCACGACGGCCGGCAGTACGTCGCTAAGTTCCCTTCCCGATCAGACCGGCGTTTCAGCGTGCCAGCCGTGGAGCACGCCACGTTGCAGTTGGCCAAGCGCGCAGGACTCACCGTGCCTGATCTACGGTTGGTGCCGTTGGACGTTGGGCGAACCGCGATGATGATTGAACGCTTCGATCGTGTGCCTACAGAAGAGGGAATGCAGCGGCGTCACATGGTCTCAGCGCTCACCATGCTGGGGCTGCCCGAAATGTCATCAGCTGAGGGCTCCTATGCCGCTCTGGCGGAAGTCATCAGTGCCCGCGGGCCTGTAGAACAGGTCCAGGCTGACAGGACTGAGCTCTTTAGACGCATGGTCTTCAATATCCTTGTCACTAACAATGACGATCATCTGCGGAATCATGCATTTCTGTACGACAGCACCGATACCCTGGCAGATGGGACACGTCTGGGCCGCTGGCGATTGAGCCCGCTCTACGACGTGGTGCCTGCACCTGTCGCGGGTACGGAACGCTATCTCGCCATTGGCGTGGGCGTGCAAGGGCGGCTTGCAAGGCTGGACAACGCACTCTCCAGCGCGGGGCAGTTTGGATTGAGGCGCGCCGAGGCAGCACGTCTGATTCTTGAGCTGGTCGCTGCAGTGAGGCCATGGAAGGACGTGTTTGAAGAACATGGCGTGACGGCTGCGGATATCGTTGCAGTGGAGGGTGCATTCAGACGTGCGGCAGACATTGGGCTTCGAGAAGTAGAACGAGTCGCTGGCTGACTGTGGACCGGTTGAGTTGTCAGGTCTGCGGGTGCCGCTCTTGCAGCAGGCCGAAGCGACCTTCGGGTGGCTTTGTTGTTTGTGCATGGTTTTGAACGCTGGTGATTGAAGCGCGAGCCCGTCGGGCTCCATGCACTAAAGCAGTGATCGCATCTATCGGCAGACGTCTTGCGACCGTCTCTACCAGAGCATTGGCACCCATGATCCGGTCGGCGGCCGGGATGCATCGGATGAGAAGAGTGCGGGCTTGCGGTGTAGGGACACGCCATGCGTGTCCGCGCGGTGTCAGATGCGTCGCACCATTTTCAGATTGCGAAGAAGTTCATGCGCCAGAATCCCGACATCAAGATGTGCAGAATCCGACAGCGCGCATCGCAATCTGCAACAAACGCCAGAAAATCGCGAGCCATTCGCGTCATGCGCTGCTGTTGTACGGGTGTCGCAAAAGGTCCTAGGAAAATGCTCATTTCATTCCCGCCGCGCATCCGGCAAGGTGCTGCCCGGGTGTAGAAGCCCTGAACCAGTAAATACTTGAAGACGTCCCAAGTCGGGAGGGTGGCTAATACAACACCCTCATACGGGGGAAATACGTCGCACCGGCTGCTGGTTCTCCGGCTTCTAACCTCCCGACCCCCTCGCCATCCCGGCGAGGGGTATAAACCGATGAGGGAAGTGAAATGCATAAGCATTGGTCAGACACGCACCACGCTGGACCCATCCGTGATGACGTAGAAGACGCCTACAGCGAGCAGGAACAGGCCGCCCACCCGCCGTACGTCTGCGACGCCTGCAACGACGACAACGAACCGTTCATGACCTTCCGGGGCTACTGGATCTACGACATGAACATGCCTGCGGGCGCAGGGTTGGAAGTGGTGACGCTGGACGATGGCTTCTGGGTACGACCGGTTCGTCCGTGCGGCCCGGTGGCCCGGCACATGCCCCGCATCATCCAGCGCGTGGTGCAGTACACGGAAGTGGAGACGAACCGCCAACGCAAGGGCGGCGTAGGGAGTGTGCGATGAGGCGGTCCGGCTGCCTGCGCGTGCGCATGAGCCAGGCGATGCGGCGCAGCTTCAACGTGGCCGCGCGCCGCGCCAATCGCAGCCCGGGCGAACTGGCACGGCTGTTGTTCCAGCGCTACATCGAACTGCAACCCCGACCGCTGGACGTGGACTTGACCATCGAAAGCAACGTCCCGCCACGCACCCGCGACTAGGCCGGGGCGGACGATGACCACACCGTTAGGAAGCGCGTTCGGCTTCCAGCTTGTCCAGGAAGCCGAACAGCGCCTGATTCATCTGTGACCAATCCTGCGTGCGCAGCACGTCAGCCTGCTGCACGAAAGGACGGCCACGCAGCGCGGCCAGCTCCTGCGTGGACGCTGCAATCAGCATCTCCACCACCTCTGGCGTGAACTCCATATGGCACTGGAAGCCATAAGCGCGCGAGCTGTATTCGATGATCTGGCGCGGGCATCCTTCGCTGTACGCGATGATCGTCGAGTCTGAGGTCAGCCCGGGCATGTCGCCGTGCCAGTGGCCGACGTCCAGCGTGTCGGTGAAACCGGCGAACTTCGGGTTGGTGCGGCCTTCCGGCGTCAGCGTGATCGGGAACTTGCCGATCTCCTTTTCCGGGCTGCGCTCGTGCTGTCCACCCAACGCTTCACCCAGCAGTTGTGCACCCAGGCAGACGCCGACGACGGGCTTTCCAGCCTCGACGAACGAGCGAATCAACGCCATCTCCGCGCGGGCATTGAAGTGTGGGCACTCGGTTTGGGGTGTGGAAGGTGACTGTGGGCCACCCATGACCACCAGCATGTCGTGTTGGCTGGCATCCGCCGGCACTGTGTCGCCACCGTGGAGGTGGCTGAAGCTGGCGGCATGGCCGCGCTCCTGTACCCACTGCAGGTAGGCCCCGGGGGCCTCGAAGGACTCGTGGATGACGAAGTGGACCTTCATGGGCGATATCGCTGGGTGGAGGGGTTCAGGAATGATGCCATGGGCCGGAATGGCGTGTCGGATATGGCCCAAAACTCCTCCACGCCGCCGCGGGTAAACCGTGGACTCGTATAATGGACCCTATAGACCGGCACACGTGAACTGCATGGCACCCACGACGCTCACCGCAGGCGACATCCTTTCCGTTGGCGGGCCCACGGATCTGCGCGCGCTGGGGCCGTTCACGACGCTGAAGGCGTCAATGGACGCCTTGCTGGGGGTGAGGCTTGCAACCCGCAGTTGGGATTCGTTGTTCCAGCTCATTTCCGACATCCAGGCCGTAGCGCTCACCGAGCCCACCCTTCGAACAGGTGTTTCGCAACCGCTCTCCGAGACTGCCAAGACCCGCCTCTCAGATGTGCTTCTGAGCGCTTCCGCGATAGCAAAGCCCTCGCATGAGCAGCAGGTGGTGCTTTCACGCGCTATTGCCAAGCTCGCAGCAGCTGCACGCGACCCTGCGGTCCGGTTCAAGGCAACCCGCTCGCAGAATTTCCACCACAGCTCGCGCTTGGAGGGCATCGATATGCGGAAGGCACGCCCAGCGGATTCACTGCAGGTGGTGCTGAACCGGCATCGCAAGAAGTAGCGTGGACCTCTACGACGAAGTTGCCGATCGCTACTGCTACGCCGATTCGGCCGTGCTCATCAACAAGCTGGGTATCACCGATCTGAGCGATCTTGAGGAGGCTGAGCGGGATATCACGGCGTTCATGCACCGTGCCGTCGTCTACACGCCTCCGCCCTACAGTCTGCAAACGCTGCAAGCGATACACCGGACGCTGTTCTCGGAACTCTACGCGTGGTCCGGTGAGATCAGGGACGTGGACATATCGAAGGGAAGCACGCGCTTCTGTACCCACATGCGAATCGAAGCAGAGGCACGCAGGTGCTTTGCTGCCTTGGCGGAAGATCGATGGCTGGAGGGGCTTGATCATGTTCGAACAGTTGGCGCTGCACGCGGGGTTCGTCGTGAACTGGTCAAGCGTTGATCCGCAGGACTGGTTGCGGGCGAATCTTGATGGGGTGAAGGTGGACTACCGTGCGATGGAAGGGATCTTTGACCGGATACTCAGCACGTGACCTCGATACGTCAAGAGCAGGTAGGGTCGGTCGATAGACGATCGCCGATGGAAATGATCGGCACGGTGACGAGTGACCTTTGAACGGGGAGGCGCGTTACCCCAGCCGTGGTCATGCGTCCCAGCGTTGATTGTTGTTATCGGTCGTCGTCTGTCGACCGAAGTTACCAAAGCGTGCACTCGCTATGGCTGCACCGCCTCTGCGGCGAGCTCACCCAACCGCTGCACGGCCTTCTCCAGTTTCGCATCCCACACCATGCCGCAACCCAGCCGCACATGGTCGCGGTAATCGGCTCGGCTGGAGAACAGTACGCCGGGTGAAATCCCGATGCCTTCGTCCATCGCAGCAGCGGCCAAGGCATCCGCATCACCGCCATCGGGCAACTGCAGCCACAGCGAAAGCCCACCCTTGGGCGAGCTGCACCGTGTGCCTTCCGGCCAGTACCGCGCAATCGCATCCTGCATGCGGCAGGCGTTGTCGGCCAGCTGCTGGCGCAGGCGGCGAAGATGCCGGTCCAGGTCATGCTGTTCCAGGTAATCCACCAGCGCCAACTGCGGCAGCGTAGGGTTGCCCACAGTGGAGTGGTACTTCGCACGCACCAGCGCATCGGTCCAGCCGGCCCCCAGAATCCAACCCAGCCGCAGCCCCGGTGCCAGTGTCTTGGAGAACGAGCTGCAGGTCAGCACCTGCCCGCGCGTGTCGAAGTGTCGCAGCGGCGGCGGGCGTTCGCCTGACCAGCCGAGGTCGCCGTAGATGTCATCTTCAATCACCACGGTGCCGTGGCGGGCGCAGCTGTCCAGCAGGGCCTGCTTGTCCGCGTCGGCCAATACCGTGCCCAGCGGGTTGTGGAAGTTGGGAACCAGCACGGCAGCGCGTACCGGGGTCTGTTCCAGCAGCACGTCCAGCCGCGCCAGATCCAGCCCGCCGCCCTGGCGATGCGGCAGTTCCAGCACCTTCAAGCCGTGCGCGGCCACGGCCTGCAGAATGCCGTGGTAGGTGGGCGTTTCCACGATCACCACGTCGCCCGGCTGGGTCAGCACGCGCAACGCCAGGCTGATTGCCTCCATGGAGCCGGCGGTGATCACCACTTCGTCAGGCGATACATCCGTTGCCAGCCGCGCATACCGCTGGGCGATCAAGCGCCGCAGTGGCGCATGCCCCTGCGGTGGTGCGTAGTCCAATGCCTGTTGCTGGCTGCGGCGCAAGGTGCGCGCCATCGAGGTGGCCAACGCCTTGGCCGGCAACAGTTCGGTCGCGGGGGAGGCGTTATGCAGCGCCAGCAGGTCAGTGCGGGCCAGCAGCTCATGCAGTCGCGCCAGCGCGGGATTGTCGACCGCGTGCGGCACGCGCCGGCGCGGTGCGGTGCTGCGTGGCGGTTCCGGGCTGGCCAGCACGTAGTAGCCGGAGCGCGGACGGGCCTGCACCAATCCTTCGCGTTCCAGCTGCAGACAGGCCTGCACGGCGGTGGCAGGGCTGACCCCGTGGCCGCTGGCCAGCTGGCGGATCGACGGCAGGCGCTCGCCAGCGCGCAGCACGCCCTGCGCGATCTGGTCGCGCAGGGTGGCAGCAATGGCGGAATAGAGCAGCATGGGCATTCCCATCTGTACTGGTCAAAATTGATTCTAGCTGAGTCTGTATCGGTCGCCTGTGGAGGCACAGACTGGCCTTCCCCCTCATCGGAAGCGGTCATGCAGGCGTCCTCTCCCTCCCAGGCCCGGCTGGCTCTCTGGCAGCTGGTGGTGGCCGAAATCCTGATCGGCTCGGTCGGCGTGTTCGTGCACGAAAGTGGACAGGACCCGATCACCGCGGTGTTCTACCGCTGCCTGTTCGGTGCGGTGTTCCTGCTGGCGTGGGGCGTTGCGCGCGGCCATCTGCAGGGCGTCTGGCGTGACCGCGTGTTTCTGCGCGGTGCACTGATCTCTGGCGTGCTGTTGGTACTGAACTGGGTGGCGCTGTTCGCCGGCATGGCACGTTCGTCCATCGGCGTGGCGACCATGGTCTATCACTGCTTCCCGTTCGTGATGCTGATTCTGGCCGCGCTGGTGTTGAAGGAGCGCACGCGTCCCGCCGACTGGGGCTGGACGGTGCTGGCGTTCGTGGGTGTGGCAGCGTCGGCTGATCCCATGCAGGTGCTGGCCGGCAGCAACGGCTATCTGCTGGGCATCGGCTTGACCCTGCTGGCGGCGCTGCTGTGCGGCGCGTCGCTGCTGATGTCGCGACAGATCGGGCGCGAGCGGCCGTTTGCGCTGGTCACCGTGCAGTGCCTGGTGGGTGTGCTGATGCTGGCGGGGTTTGCCGATGCCGGCGCGCTTCACCTCGGCGGCCATTGGGTGTGGCTGATCGGGTTGGGCATCATCCACAGCGGCATTGTGTATGTGCTGTTCTACTCTTCGTACCGCCATCTGCCGGTAGCCACCATTGCGGTGATCGCGTTCGTGTATCCGTTGGTGGCATTGCTGCTGGACTACGTGGTGTATGGGCATCTTTTGAGCCCCATCCAGCTGGCTGGTCTGGGGCTGATCGTGGTCGGCACGCTGGGGGTGAATCTGAAGTGGTCGCTGCCTGGGCCTGCAAGACGGTCGCGCCGTACATCCCCCGCTACGTCGACATCCGCTGAATCCCGATCGCCGTGACTTTCGGCATTCGCCGGCCATATCGCTTCGCACGCATGGTATGACTTCCAACCAGGGAAGGATGCGCCGATGCTTCGCTCCGTGCTGTGTGCCGCGCTGTTGTGTACGCTTCCTTCGCTGTCGTTCGCGGCCGCGCGCTCCCAAGACGTCGCCTGCGGTGATGCATCCGGGTCGCCGCTTCTGGAAGGCTCACGTTGCATGATCGTGCAGGTGCCCCTGCACCACGCCAAACCGGAGGGCGAAGCGCTCTCGCTGTTCGTCCGTCGGATCCCGGTCCATCCGGCCGAAGCGCGACGAGGCGAGGTCTGGCTGCTTTCCGGCGGACCCGGAGAAGCCGGGGCATCGCTGTACACCTCAATTCCTGCTTACCAGCGGGCATTTCCCGGCTATGACCTGATCATTCCCGATCATCGTGGTACCGGGCGCTCAAGCCGGATCTGCCCCGAGCAGGAAGCGGTAGACAGCGCTGAGGGAACGGGCCTGGCAGGTGACGAATGGGGGCCGTGCATCGGTGCGATGTACGCCGACGTGGCGCGCACATCGGCGTTTACGATTACCGAGGCGGCCAAGGACCTGAGCCAGCTCATCTCCCAGCAGCGGGGGCAGAGTCAGGTGCTGCTATACGGCGTGTCCTACGGCACCCAGTTGGCCCTGCGGATGCTTCAGGTGGCCCCGGTGCCGCTGGATGGTCTCGTTCTGGATGGACTGGTGCCGCCGGAAGCGACCCAGGAATGGGACCTCAGTCGGCGAACCGCGCTGGTGGATCAGGTGGGACGACAAGCGTTGGGGGTGGAAAATACCGCCGCATACAAGGCGCTGCTTGACGGAAGCACCGAAGCTGCGTGGCTTGCACAGGTGCCCGGCGGCGACCTGCGTCGTTTCTTCGCCGCACTTTTGAGCTTCCCGGAACTGCGCGACCGCATTCCGCAGCTGGTGAAGGACCTGTCTGACAACGATGCCCGCTCGCTGCAGGCAGCTGTGACGGACTGGAAGCGCCTGTTGGGCGAGTTGGG
This sequence comes from Stenotrophomonas sp., assembly GCA_039592995.1. GTDB lineage: Bacteria > Pseudomonadota > Gammaproteobacteria > Xanthomonadales > Xanthomonadaceae > Stenotrophomonas. The sequence continues at coordinate 8,177 of JBCNQC010000005.1, forward strand.
CCAAAATGGCAATGACCAGCCTGCATTGCCACTGGTGATGCTGATCGCGGCGTCGGAGAACAACGCCCGCCCGGACCTGAGCAAAGAAACAGTTGCCGCCGAGGCGAAGGACGCGCTGTTCGTCAGTCCCCTTCCCGCACTGCTGGTGAACAGCCCCGTTCCCACCTATCCAAAGGATGCTGCATTCGGGAAAAGCCCAGCAACGTTGCCCAGAACCCTGGTGGTGCAAGGCACCCTGGACCAGAGCACGGGCTACGCCGGGGCGAAGCTGCACGCCGCCATGCTGTCGAAAGCGGGCGACGTGCAGTTCCACACAGTGGAGGACGGCGCGCACTTTCTGGCACTGGTGGCACCGCAGTGCTTTGCCGATGCCACGCGTGCATTCGTTGAAGGTCGGGCTGTTCCAGAACGCTGCCAGTCGGTACCCAATCCGGCGCAACGGTAGGCTTATCCGCGCCCCAACAGCAGTGACCGGATCTTGGCTTCGGTCTGCGCGTACTCGCCTTCGCCCAGGTGCTGATAGACGATCCGTCCCTCCTGGTCGATCAGGTACAGCGCGGGCCAGAAGCGGTTCCCATAGGCGTTCCAGGTGGCATAGCCGTTGTCCATCGCCACGGGGTAGGTGATGCCAAACTGTTTGACCGCGTCCTGCACATTGCCTAACTGCTTTTCGTATCCGTATTCCGGCGTATGCACGCCCACCACCACCAGGCCCTGGTCGCGATAGCGCTCATGCCACTGCTTTACATGCGGTGCGACCCGCGCGCAGTTGATACAGGAGTACGTCCAGAACTCCACCAGCACCACTTTGCCGCGCAGGTCGGCCATCTTCAGGGCGGGCGAGTTGATCCAGTGGTCGATACCGGCGAACTCCGGGGCCAGCGGTGATGGCGAGGCATGGGTGGGCGGCACCGGGTCGTCCGGTGCCAACGGAGAGCAGGCGGCAGCAAAAACAGACGCCCCCAGCAGCGTGATGATGGCAGGCAGCTTCTTCATGGCGCTCACCCCAGTTCGATCTGCGCGTCGATGTTGCCGCGCGTGGCCTTGGAATACGGGCAGGTCTGATGCGCCTGCGTGATGATGGCCTGTGCCGTGGCAACATCCAGCCCGGGCAGGTAGATGCGCAGCCGCGCCTGCAGCTGGTAGCCCGTGCTGTTCTGGCCCAGATCCACTTCAGCATCCACCGCCGCATCCGCGGGTAGCGTGACCTGCAAAGCACGCGCGGCGAAGCCCATGGCACCCAGGAAGCAGGCCGACCAGCCGGCAGCGAACAGCTGTTCGGGGTTGGTGCCGGGACGCGGGCTGCCGGGCGGGGAAAGAACGATATCCAGCTGGCCATCGTCGCTACGGGCGTGGCCGTCACGGCCACCGCGGGTGTGGGTCTTTCCGGTGTAAAGGACGGTATCGAGTGCGTTCATGGGTGTAGGGCTCCAGATCAGGGATGGGGCGGGGTTTGGATCGAAAGGCGGGGCGATCAGATCGAAAAGCCACCGTCCAAGGTCAGGCTGGCTCCGGTCATGTAGCTGGACTCGGCGCTGGCCAGCCACGCGGCAAGCGCGGCGACTTCATCCGGATGACCCACGCGGCCGGAGGGACTGCGCGCGACCAGGTGGTCCAGGAACCCGGCGGTGATGTCGGTCTCGATGGGTCCGGGCTGGATGTTGTTGAGGGTGATGCGGCGGGGGGCCAGCTCCAGCGCCAGCTCGCGCACCAGCACGGCCACGGCGGCCTTGCTCATTGCGTAAACGCCGCTACCGGCCACGCCGCTGCGTTGCGCGGTGTTGCTGCCGATGGTGATGATGCGGCCGCCATTCTCCATCTGTGCCGATGCGGCCTGTATAGCAACGAACACACCGCGGACGTTGACTGCCAGCATCTGGTCGAGCGTCTGCAGCGGGAACGATTCGAGCGGGCTGCCCTGGTAGATGCCTGCGTTTACTACCGTCACGCTCAAAGCACCCAGCTGCTCGACAGCGGCGGCAACGGCACCTCTGATCGCGTCTGCGTCGGCGGCATCTGCCTGCAGGGCGATGGCGTGGCCACCGTCCGCCTGGATGGCAGCCACCACCTCGGCCGCCTTGTCGGCGCGGGACGCGTAGGTCAGGGCGACACGGTAGCCTTCCCGGGCAAGCCGGCGGGCGATGGCGGCACCAATGCCGCGGGAACCGCCGAATACCAAGGCGGTCTTGGGAATGCTGGAATCTGCAGTGCTCATGTAGGGTCCTCGGATGGCCGCCGGCGGGCTCGCCGGCGTTGGGCACATTCCGCGCCTTGCGCGTATCCACGAGGTGTCCTGCAACCCGGCTTTTTGTCTCCGAATGCACCCGGGCAGGCTTCGTACACACTTTGGTACAAAGAGCGACCCGCGCCGGTCCCAGTGCCTGCCACAGGGGCGTTAACATCAGCGCCACGGGGCATGAGCCCCCATCCTGACGGCGGCCGAGCGTTCTTCATGTCCACCCACACCGATCACATCCTGGTTGTCGATGACGACCGTGACATCCGCCAGATGGTGGGCGACTACCTGCTGCGAAATGGGCTGCGGGTGAGCCTCGCGGCCGACGGCCGCGAGATGAAGGCCACGCTGGACACCAGCGATATCGACCTGGTGGTACTGGACGTGATGATGCCCGGCGAGGATGGCCTGTCGCTGTGCCGCAATCTTCGCGCCGGCAGGCACCGCGCGGTCCCGGTGCTGCTGCTGACCGCGCGCGACGACGAGACCGATCGCATCATCGGCCTGGAAATGGGCGCGGACGATTACCTCACCAAGCCATTTTCCTCGCGGGAGCTGCTGGCCCGCATCAATGCCGTGCTGCGCCGCACGCGCATGCTGCCGCCCAACCTGCAGGTCTCTGAAGCCAGCCGGCTGATCGGCTTCGGCGACTGGCGGCTGGACACCACCGCGCGCCACCTGCTGGACAGCGCCGATACCGCGTATCCGCTGAGCGGGGCCGAGTTCCGCCTGTTGCGGGTGTTCATCGACCACCCGCAGCAGGTGCTGAGCCGCGACCAGCTGCTCAACCTCACCCAGGGACGGGATGCCGACGTGTTCGATCGCTCCATCGACCTGCTGGTCAGCCGGCTGCGTCAGCGGCTGGGCGATGGCGCGCGTGAGCAGACCTACATCAAGACGGTGCGCAGCGAAGGCTATGTGTTCAGCCAGCCGGTGGTGCTGATCGGCGAGGGCGCGTGAACGCGCCGGCCCGACGCTGGCGTCTGCTGCCGCGCACCTTGTGGATGCGGCTGCTGCTGATCCTGGGCGTCGGGCTGCTGTTGGCGCATGCGCTGTCTTTTGCCCTGCTGTTCCAGGAACGCATGGATGCCACGCGCAGCATGATGCTGCGCAACCTGTATGAGGACGTGCCGGTGAGCGTGGCGCTGCTGGAGCGCCTGCCTGCGGCCGAGCGCGCCGCGTGGATTCCCCGCCTGGAGCGGCGCACTTACCGCTATCTGCTGCGCCCGGCGCAGCAGGGAACCGCGTTGGACGGTGCGCGAGCGCGTCAGGTGACTGCCCTGATCAATGATGCGCTTGGGCGCGAGTACGCGCTGCGGCCTCGCGCGGTGTCACGGGTACCCGAACGTTATGAGGTGGAGCTGAGTCTGCGCGATGGCAGCCCGCTCACCATCGAAGTCACGCCGTCGTTGATGCCGGTGGCCACCTGGCTGCCGTGGGTGCTGGCACTGCAGGTGCTGCTGTTGCTGGTCTGTGTGGCGGCGGCGGTGCGACTGGCAACACGGCCGCTGGCCCGCCTGGCCACGGCGGCCAGCCAGATGGACCCGGCCGGCCGCGGTGCAGCGCTGCCGGAGCACGGTCCGACCGAAGTCATGCAGGCGGCGCAGGCGTTGAATACCCTGCAGACGCGTGTCGCCGCGCACGTGTCCGAGCGTACCCAGCTGCTGGCGGCGATCTCGCATGACCTGCAGACGCCGCTTACCCGCATGCGCCTGCGCGTGGAGGCGATGGACGAAGGGGATACGCAGGACAAGCTTATGCGCGATGTTGATCAGGTCAGTCAGCTGGTCCGCGATGGGCTGAACTATGCGCGCGGTGCCAGCATTGCGCTGGAAGCGCCGGTGCGTCTGGATCTGCGCGCGTTCCTTGAAAGCGTGGTGGATGACTATCAGGATGCCGGACGTGACGTACACCTGCAGGCGTCAGAGAGCGCGTTGCGTGACACCCATCCGCCAGTGCTGCGGCGGGTGCTGCAGAATCTGATCGACAACGCGCTTGCCTATGCAGGTGCGGTGGAGACCCGGCTGCGGGTGGAGGGTGGAGTCGTGCACGTAGATGTGCTTGACCGGGGTCCGGGTATTCCCGAAGACCAACTTGAGCAGGTGCTGCAGCCGTTCACCCGGTTGGAACCGTCGCGTAGTCGCGATACCGGCGGAACCGGGCTGGGGCTGGCGATTGCCCAGCAGTTGGCGCAGGCGCTGGGTGGGCGGCTTCGATTGTCCAATCGGGAAGGCGGTGGCCTGCAAGCGACGCTGGTGCTCAGATGATCCGCAACGTGATCGCCTTCAACACCGCTCGGGTTCGATCGCGTGTGCCGAGCTTGTCCAGAATGGTGGACACATAGTTCTTCACCGTGCCCTCAGCCAGGAACAACGTCCGGGCAATCTCCTTGTTGGAATACCCCCCGGCCAGCAGCCGCAGGATCGCCACTTCCTTTTCGCCAAACGTGTCGCTGGGCGGGGCCTCGTCGTGAAAACGATAGCGCGCCCGCACCGGGTCAGTGCTCACCGGCAGCAACAGGGTCTCCCCACCGGCCACCTTCAGAATCGCCTCGTGCAGATCCTCCGGCGCGGCGTCCTTGAGCATGAACCCCTGCGCACCGGCCTCGCTTGCCTGCAGCAGCAGCTCGCTCTCATCAAAGGTGGTCAGCAGCAGCAATGGCGTGCTGTCACCACGGGCGCGCAACTGCCGCGTGGCGGCAATGCCATCCACGCCCGGCATACGCACATCGCTCAGCACCACATCTACTTTCTGTCCCGCCAGACCATCCAGCAGTCCCTGTCCGTCATCCGCCTCCAGCACCACCTCGATACCCAGCCCCTGCAACAGGGCGCGCAGTCCGGCGCGCACCAGGGCCTGGTCATCGGCCAGGGCCACTCGCAGGGCAGTCACCGCGCTCATGCCGGCAACCGAGCGGTCAGGTGCATGCCACCGGCATCAGTGCGTGCCAGCTCCAGCTGCCCATGCACGGCAGCCAGCCGCTCACGCATGCCGGTGATGCCATTTCCCTCACGAATGCGTTCGGCACGCTGGCCGTCGTCGCGGATGTCGATGCGTACGCCGTGTTCTTCCTTGTCGATGTTCAACCACACGGTGTGCGCATCGCCATGGCGGGCGGCATTGGTCAACGCCTCCTGCACCAGCCGCAGTACGGCGTCGGCCACCAGTGGGTTGGCAATGCGTACCTGTTCGCCAATCTGCACGCGGAGGTCCGGGCGCGGGAACGGCGTGGCCAGCGCCTGCAACGCGGTGGCCAGGTCCAGCCCGCGCTCGTCGCGCATGCTCTGCACCACCTGACGGATGTCGCCGAGCAGTTCCGCCGACAGCTGCTCCACCAGCTGCACGCGCTCGCGCGTGGCCGGGGTGGAGTCGCTGGCCAGGGCGCGCAGGTTGAGTCGCATGGCAGTGAGCTTGTGCCCGGCCACGTCATGCAGTTCGCGGGCCAGCCGCAGGCGCTCGGCATCGCGTGCGCTGTCGGCAAGCAGGGCGCGGGTGGCCAGCAGGTCGGCGTTGACCCGCGCCAGCGCTTCGCGGGCCAGTTCGGAGCTGCGGGCGTAGTGGGCGGTGAGCGCGGCAAAGGCCTGGAAGCCGGCGTAGATGGTGGTGACCAGGAAGGGATGATTGGCTCCGCCCGTGCGCAAGGCAACATAAAGACACACATTGACCACCAGCGCCGACACCAGCACGGTGCGCGCCGGCCAATGCTCGGCGAGGTGGGCGATCAGCACCACCAGCAGCACCGGCAAGGTGCCCACACGTGGTTCCAGCCACACCAGGGCCAGCGCGGTCAGCGCCAGCAGCACATCACTGACCAGTCGCCAGCGCGAGCGAACGGGCAGGTGGTCGTAGATGACGAACAGCACCATGAACACGCCCAGCGCCGCCCAGCGCAGCGTCTGCTCGCCCTGCGTGGCCACCCCCAGCGAAAGCCCAACCGCCACGATGGTCAGCAGGCCGGCCAGGCTGAGGGGGCTGATCAGGTTGCGCAGGAAGGAGGACATGGCCGCATGCTGCCCGCCCGTCGCCCGGTTCGGCAATGGGGTCGGGGCAGAAAGTGACTTCTGGCACTGCGGATGGATGACCACTGGGCATGGGTTGGGCCGGCACTGCCGCGCAGACTGGCTCCACACACCCAACCGGAGTCCGCGCCATGGTCCGCACCCTGTTCAACTGCCTCCCCTACGCCTGCCTGCTGGTGGCGACCTCGGCCTCCGCCGGCGACCTGCAGGTGGATCTGCAGGACGTGTTCACCCATACCGGCACCCTGCATGTGGCGGTGGTGGACGGCCCGGCCGGCTGGAACAACCAGGCCAAGCCGGTGCAGGCCCAGTCGCTCAAGGCCGAGGCCGACAAGGCGCACCTGGTGTTCAAGAACCTGCCTGCGGGCGACTACGCGGTGCTGGTCACCCACGACCAGAACGACAACGGCAAGCTGGATACCAACATGCTCGGCATTCCGGTGGAGGGCTACGGTTTCAGCAACAACCCGCAGTTGATGCGCAAGCCCACCTTCGAAGAAGCGCGGGTGCACGTACCGGCTGAAGGCTCCACCATTTCCGTCATCCTGCGCTGAGGCTCGCATCATGGACCGTCGCCGTTTTCTGCAGTCGCTGCTGTCTGTCGCCACCACGGCCGCCATCGGTGGCGTGGCCCTGCGTGCCGCGCCGGCACTGGCTGGTGATGCCGCCGCCTTCGCCGCTGCCCGTGACCAGCACCCTTGGCTGACCGGCTGGCGCAGTGTGACCAGCGAAAGCCTGGGGCCGGCCACGGTGGACCTGCAGGGCCGCCTGCCGACCGGGTTTGCCGGCACGCTGTACCGTAACGGCCCGGCCTGGAAGGAGCGCAACGGTTTCCGTTACGACCACTGGTTCGACGGCGACGGCATGGTGCACGGCTGGCAGTTCAACGGCAACGGCACGCTCACCCATCGCGGCCAGATGGTGCAGACACCCAAGTTCACCCGCGAGCAGAAGGCCGGCCGCTTTCTGTTCCCGGCGGCGGGCACCGACGTGCCGAACCGCCAGGCGGTACGCAACAACGACGACGCCAATGCGGCCAACACCTCGGTGATGGTGGTCAATGGCCGGTTGTTTGCGCTGTGCGAAGCCGGCTCGGCGTTCGAGATGGACCCGCACGAGCTGACCACGATGGGCGCTACGACGTGGCGTTCAGACCTGGCTTCGATACCGTTCTCGGCGCACCCGCTGGTGGACCGCGACGGCAGCGTGTGGAACTTCGGCAGCATCTCGCTGCTGGGTGGCACTGGGCTGCTGGTGTGGCACATCGGGGCGGACGGTCAGCTGCGCTCCGCCAGCGTGGTCGATACGCCCTTCCTGGGCTACATGCATGCGTTTGCGATGACGGATTCGCACCTGGTGTTCATGCTGATGCCGTTTGATCGCAAGGAAGGCGGTGGCGCGTTCTTCGAACGCATGCAGTTCGCCCCGCAGCGACCCTGCCGCATTGCCGTGGTGCCCAAGAACGCGCCTGACACCGCGCGCTGGTTCGAGGCGGCGTTCACTGCGGCCTATCACTTCGGCGATGCGTATGAGAAGAACGGTCGCATCGTGATGCGCACGGTGCGGCATGACGACATCAACGAAGCACGTTCGCCGATGAAGGCAGCAATGGAGGGCGATGCGGCACATGCCGCCAACTCCGATGCCAGCCTGCTGGAGCTGCATCTGGATCTGCGCAGCGGCACCGCGCGCTGGGAGGAGACTGGAATCCGCGGTATTGAATTCCCGATGTTCGACAACCGCACCGCGGGTGATAAGGGCGCTCGCCTGTACACCCCGGTGATCCAGGGCGAGCACAGTGCGCCGTACTTCAATGGCGTGGCCGGGTTTGACGTCGACCGTGGCCGTGGCCAGGCGTGGCGCTACGGCACCGATATCCTGGCCGAAGAACACGTGTTCGTGCCGCGCCCGGGCAGCCGCAAGGCCGACGATGGCTGGCTGGTGGGCACGCTGCTGGATTCGGCCAGTCAGCGCAGTGGCATTGCGGTGTTTGATGCGCGGCGGATTGATGAGGGTCCGCTGGCACAGGCCTGGCTGCCGTATGCGGTGCCGCTGGGGTTTCATGGCACGTTTGCGGCGAAGGGATGATTGGGGTTGCCGGCCAGCGGCCGGCACTACCTGCGTGGTGAAGGGCGCGCGTAGTGACACGCCATGCGTGTCACCACACCCGCAGCCCGCAATCAGAACCGCGCCGTCGCCCCAACAAAGAACGTACGCGCGCCACCGTCGTAGTTGTTGCCTTCGTCGATGGTCGACACATCCCCAAGGTTCAGCACGCCGGTGCGCAGGGTCAGGTGTTCGTTGACATCAAATCCGGTCACCAGGTCCACCGTGGTATACGCCTTGGCAAAGGTCGAACTGGTCGCCGACACCAGCTGCTTGCCGATGTGCTGGGCGCTCAGGTTCAACGACCAGGCATCGGTCACCTGCCAGTCCAGTGAGGTGTTGGCAGTCAGCTCCGGCACCACCAGCAGGGTGGCCCCGGTGGTGCGGTTCTTCGACTCCAGCATGCGGGTCGCATTCGTCGTCCAGCTCAGGCGCTCGTGCAGCGGCACGGTGACGCTGGCTTCCACGCCACGGGTACGGGCCTTCTGGATGTTCTGCGCCACCGTCCACCAGTAGCCGTTGACGAAGCTGGTGGTCTGGCCGGGAATCTGGGACAGCGGCACCTGCTCGATCTTGTCGTCGAAGTTGGTCAGGAAGTAGGTCGCCGATGCCGACCAGCCGTTCTTGTCGAAGCCTACGCCCAACTCGTAATTGGTGCTGGTTTCCGGCTCCAGATTGGGGTTGCCGGCCATGTAGCAGCCACGCGTGCCATCGGCGTTCACCGACCGGCTGCTCCAGCCTTCCGCGGTCAGTGCGCGGCAGCCATTGCCACCGGACTGGGTGGCCGCGCCTGCGGTGCCCTGCTTCAGGTTGGGGGCACGGAAGCCCTCGGAGATGCCACCCCGGATGGTCCACGCATCGCTGGGATGCCAAACGCCATAAATACGCGGGCTGAGGTTGTCGTCGTAGTTCTCTGTGTTGTCCCAGCGCAGGCCGACGGTGAGGATGAAGCGCTCATGCAGGGTGATGTGGTCTTCGGCGAACAGCGCCCAGGAATCGGCTTCGCTGGTCGGGCTGATGCGGCCGCTGCCGGTCCAGGTCACCGGCACGGTGCCGATGGTGTCACTGTTTTCCAGCTCCTCGCGCTTCCACTGGCCACCAACGTTCAGGCTGTGCTCGAAGCCCCAGTGGAAAGCGCTGGTGAAGGCGGTATCGAACACGGTCTCCTTGGAGTGGTTACCGACCTCGCTGCCCTTGTCCTCGTAGTCGTTCTGCACCAGCGTGGTCCTGGAGGTGGTGGCGTCGCCGTACTTGCCATCGTGGGTCAGCACGTAGCCGGTCTGCACCAGCTTGGACAGGCCCCAGCTGCTGACCTCGCCGGCTCCGCTGTTGCGCTGCACGCCGCGCGACGCTTCCATGCCCACGGTGTGGTCATCGTTGATGCGCCAGTTGAACAGCACGTTGGCATTCTCGGCCTTGTTGCCTGGGGTCTGGCGCGCGCCACGGTCGGATTCGCGGTCGGTCACATTCGCACCCACGCGAACGCCGAGGTTCTCGGTCAGCGGGCCGCTGAACAGCGCGCCCATCTGGGTGGTGTTGCCGCGATCATCGGCATCCGGCTTGCTGTAGTTGAACGTGACCGATCCGCCCCACTCGGTGGCGATCTTGCGGGTGATGATGTTGATCACGCCGCCCATGGCGTCGCTGCCGTACAGCGAGGACATCGGCCCGCGCACCACTTCAATGCGCTCGATCATGTCCGGCGACAGCCAGTTGAGGTCCTGCGGACCCAGGTCGTCGCGGTAGTTCACGCCGGCCGAGCTGCCCTGGCGGCGGCCGTCGATGAGAATCAGGGTGTACTGCTCGGGCAGGCCGCGCAGGCGGATCTTGGACTGTGCACCGGACAGCGCATAGCCACCGGTCACGCCGGGCACGGTGCTGAGTAACTGACCGATGCTGCTGACCGGCTTGCGCTCGATCTCCTCACGGGTGATTACGCTGATGCTGGCCGGGGCGTCCTTGATCCACTGCTGGGCACCGGTGGCGGTGACCACCACGGTGTCCATCTGCTGGGCATTGCCGCCGGCAGCGGCCTCCGGGGCGGCGTGGACCTGGCTGGCCAGGGCGAGGGTGACGGCAACGGCCAGGGTCGAGACAGCGCGGGAAACGTGGGGGAACGACATCGAAGCAGTACTCCTGATGGCAGGGTCCGCTGGCGATGGCTGGGACATCCTTGTGGGTTGAATGCGGCAGAAAACTTAACAAATGTATCACGAATCATTCGCATTTGACACAAAGCGATACGGACATGCCCGATAGGTCAGGTGATACATGGAATGTTATAATGTCCCAATTCTTGCCCCTTCATAGGGGTGACCCCCCACTGTCTCTGGTTCCCAAGCCCCCATGAAGATCCACGTTCTCGTGGCCGCCGTCGCGGTTGCACTGCTGGCCCCCACTGCTTACGCGCAGTCGGGCGATTCGGCTCTTACCCTGGGCAAGGTGGACGTCCACCAGCACGCCGAAGGCCAGCTCACTGCCCACCAGGTGCTCACCTCGGTGGACGTGCTCGGTGCCGACCAGATCGAGGACAAGAACGTCTCGCACAGCTGGGAACTGCTGGGCCAGATACCGGGCATGCAGCTGACCGAGACCCGTCAGGGGGCCGAATCGGGCAAGGTCAGCTTCCGTGGCTTCAACGGCGAGGGCTACCTCAATGCGATCAAGACTCTGATCGATGGCGTGCCCAGCAACGTCAACAGCGGCAACCAGCGCTTCATCGACATGCTGTTCCCGCTGGAAATCAGCTACATCGAAGTCGTGCGTGGCACCAACGATCCGCGCTACGGGCTGCACAACATCGGCGGCAACGTGAACTTCGGCACCCGCCAGGGCGGCAACTACACCGATGCCCGGCTGGGCTATGGCAGCTACAACACCCGTGAGGCGCAGTTCGCCCTGGGCCGCGAAAGCAATGGCTTCGCGCAGAACTACTTCGTCGGATGGAATGACACCGACGGCTACCGCGACCACGACAGCTCGAAGAAGTACGCCATCGGCGGCAAGTGGTTCTACGGCGACCTGGAACAGGACGGCATGCGGATTGGCCTGACCGCACGCGCCTACCACCACGAGGCCGACGAAGCCGGTTTCATGACCGCCGACGAGATGCGCGCCGACCGCCGTGGCTCGGACATCCGCAACGCCAACGATGGCGATGACCGTGACATGCGCCAGTTCGGCGTGCATCTGGACCTGAAGCTGGCCGACAATGTGTTCTTCGGCACCAAGCTGTACTACAACCGCTACGAAGACGACCGTCGCGTCACCTTCAGCGACCTGCCGACCGGCAATGCGCCGCGCCAGCGCCGCATCTGGGACGAAAAACAGGTCGGGATGCTCAACACCGTGACCTGGCAGGCCAGCGACGTGCTGACCCTGGAAGGGGGGCTGAACTACGAGCACCAGGACAACGCCTACATCCGCCAGCGCTTCAACTACAGCGAACCCACCGACTTCTGGGCCACGCCGGCACGGGTGCAGAACGACGACCGCCACACCTTCGACAACTGGGGCGCGTATGTGCAGGCGATCTACCAGCCGATTGACGCGCTGAAGATCGTGCCGGCCTACCGCGTGGACCGCTTCGATGGTGATACCCACCTGCCCGGTGGCATCACCGGCACGCTGCAGGATTACGGCACCATCGAACAGCCAAAGCTGAGCGTGGTGTACGCGTTCACCCCGACCACCAACGTGTATGCGAACTGGGGCCGCACCTTCCAGGTGCTGACCGGTTCCACCCCGCCGGCCTACCTTACTCCCGGCCAGGCGGCGGTTGCGCCGTCCACCAACACCGGTGTGGAGCTGGGCCTCAAGTTCAGCCCGTTTGCCGGCAGCCAGGCACGCCTGGCGGTGTGGCAGCAGGACGCGGAAAACGAAACCTCGAACATGCCGGCTACCGGCACCACGGTGACTCTGGGCAAGACCCGCCGCCGTGGCGTGGACGCACAGTTCAATGCCCAGATCGGCGAGAAATGGACAGTGTGGGCCTCGCATGCCTACCAGGAAGCCAAGATCACCCGCGACGACCGTGCCGCCAGCATCAGCCTGGAAGGCAATGAAGTCGCAGCGGTGCCGCGCCATATCAGCAACATCGGCCTGGACTACCAGGCCACCGAAGCCTTGCAGCTGGGGCTGCAGGGACGTGCGCAGGGTGACTTCTACCTGGAAGAGCGCAACGTGGCCGGCAAGTACGGCGATTTCGCCGTGCTCGACCTGAGCGCCCGCTACCAGTTCAGCCCGCGCTGGAGCGTGGACGTGCAGGTGAAGAACGTGACCGGCCGCGAGTATGCCTACGCGTGGTATGACAGCTTCTTCTGGGACCAGGCGCAGCCGATGTTCTCACCGGCTGCCGGTCGTTCGGTGTTCGTCGGGTTCAACATGAAGCTGTAGGTAGCGCCGGCCGTTGGCCGGCCATGGGATTGCGTGGGCCGGCCAACGGCCGGCGCTACCGGAGATTGCACGCCGGTGCAAAGGACTCACGGTGAACGCCATCAACGGACACGATGGCGTCCAATCGCACGATGCGGCCGTCATCCAGCCGCATCGTCTCCACCCCGTCATGCGCGGTGATATCGACAATGCGGGCGAGCAGCACATGCTCGCCGCCATCTTCCTCAATCACCATCGGCACCGAACGCCGCTGCACCGCAACGGTTTCAAGCACATCGTGAAACTCGCAGTTGATCGGAACATAAGGCCGGGACATGACGAACTCCTTGGATAGATCAATCAGCGCAGCTTCACGCCGGGAAAATCGACCGGCACCGCAAAGGCCACGTTGACGTAGTTGGTGAACAGGTTCAAGGCCACATGGGCGAGGATCTCGACGATCTCTTCGTCATTGAAGCCGACGCTGCGCAGCTGGGCCACGTCGCCATCTTCAATCTGGCCACGACCTTCCACCACGCGCAGGGCGAAGTGAAGGGCGGCGGCGGTCTTCGGGTCGTCGGACTGACCGCCCTGCGCCGCGCTCATTTCCTGGCTGCTGGCACCGGCCTTGCGGCCCAGTGCGGTGTGTGCGGCCAGGCAGTATTCGCAGGCGTTGCGGTTTGCGATGGCCACGGCGATCTTCTCACCCAGCGCGGCCGGAATGACGCCGCCGCCCAGGGCTCCGAACGAACCCCACATGCTCTTCAGCGCGGCCGGGGAGTTGGCTACGGCACGGAACATGTTGGGGGTGGCCCCGAAAGCCGAGTGGATCTGGCCAAGCAGGGTCTGGGTGTCGCCGGTGGCGGCGGCGGGGGTAACAAGCGGGATACGGGACATGATCTGGATTCCTGTTGAGGACCGGTCCGAAGTGGCCGGTTGAGGGTCATACTAGGCACCCGAGCAGGACGTTTGGTGTCTATATGTCGCTGATTGATGTCAATTCGTCTGATCCCGGTATGCCGACCATCGACCGACTGACCCCGGTACTGGAGCGCTTCCGGGTCCAGGCCAGCCTGTTCCACGCCGGTCCGCTATGTGGATTGAGCACCTTCGACGCGCAACCGGGCCGTGGCTTCCTGCACGTGCTGCGCCGGGGCGAGATGGAGCTTCTGCTGCGCCAGGGCGCGAAGACCGAGCGCACGCCGCTGTGCGAGCCCACGCTGCTGCTGTTCCCACGCGCCGTGCACCACGAGTTCATCAATCCACCCGTGGACGGTTCGGACTTCACCTGCGCCACGCTGGATTTCGATGGCGGCAACCGCAATCCCATCGTGCAGGCGCTGCCCGATGCGGTGGTGTTGCCGCTGCGCGAGATTGACGGGCTCGGGGGCGCACTGGAGTTGCTCTTCGCCGAGGCCGACCAGACCCGTTGCGGCTCGCGGCTGCTCGCCAACCGGTTGTTCGAAGTGGTGTTGATCCAGGTGTTGCGTTGGATCATTGATCACCCCCAGCGCGCGCAGGTCACGCCGGGCATGATGCGTGGGCTTTCGGAGCCTCGTCTGGCCAAGGCACTGATGGCGGTGCATGCCAGCCCGGAGGCCGATTGGACGCTGGAGCGCATGGCGGATCACGCCGGCATGTCGCGTAGCGCCTTCGCGGCGGCGTTCAAAACCGCGACCGGTGCCACGCCGGCCGCGTATGCGTTGGACTGGAAACTCAACGTGGCGACGTCGTTGCTGCGTGCGGGGCGGCCGGTGAAGCAGGTGGCGCTGGAACTGGGGTTTGCCGATGCGCCCACATTTTCGCGGGCGTTTCGTCGGCGTAACGGCAGCTCGCCACGCGAGTGGTTGAGCCAGCGACACGCGTGACGTCGGGGTCACGCGTTCGTCGCACCGACCACCACTATCGGCCGTCGTCTGTCGACCGACGCCACCAAAGCACCATCAATCCACGTAGCCCAACGCCCCCAATTCCGGGGGCGTCAGGACACTGCCATCACTGTCAGGCAACGCCGGCCGCGTCCTGCGTCGGCAGATGCCGTTCGATCCACTGCTTGAAGTCCGCCACCACCTCCTCACGGCCGGCGTCGTTGAGCAGGTCATGGGCATGGCCTTTGTAGAGCTTCAGGGTCTTGTCCTGCGAACCGGCGGTGTCGAAGAAGATCTGGCTGCCGGCTGGCACGGTCACCTTGTCGGCATCGCCGTGCACGATCAGCACCGGCAGGCGCAGGCTGGAGAACCCACGTTCCAGCCGATCATTGCCGGCCAGCATCTGCGCCACGGTCAGCGCGGTCTGCTTCTCGTTGGCGATCAACGGATCACTGTTGAGCGCCCTCACCACCTCCGGCAGCCGCGAGAACTCCTTGTTCGGCAGCTTCAGCACCGGCAGGGTGGGGAACGGGCCGCTGAACCAGCGCACCAGGGTCAGTACCGCCGACGGAGCCGGCACACGGAAGGCAAAGCTCTCGCAGATCAGTCCGGCCAGCTCGTCCTGGTGTTCCAGGGTATAGCCGGTGGCGATCACTCCCCCGGCACTGTGCCCGAGCAGGAACACCGGCAGGCCCGGCTCGCGTGCGCGGGCCAGGCGCAACAGGCTGTCCACGTCGGCCAGGTAATCGTCGAAATGCCGCACATGGAAGCGTGGTCCGCTGGACTTGCCGCGCCCGCGCAGGTCCACCGCGTACACCGCCAGCCCCATCGCGGTGAACTGTTCGGCGGCCCACAGGTAGTGGCCGCTGTGCGAGTTGAAGCCCGGCACGATGGCCAGCACCGCGCGGGGTACCCCGGCCGGTCGCCAGCTGCGGATGAAGAGTTCGCCCTCGCCGCCGGCGATGATCTCCTCACTGCGCGACGGACCGGGGCGGCAGGGACCGGAAGCGACGGCATGCAGGGTGCTGTTCATGGCAGATCCTCACGACGGGGAGGGACGCCCATGCCGCCGCCACGGGGTGGCAGGCGACAGGGACGGCGATCAGGGGGAGCGACCGGCATCCGCAGATGCCGTACCAGAGCCCAACGCACAAGCCAGGGAGCAACGGCCACGCAATTGCGGGCGTAGGATGGTGTCGTACAGGTGGACCCTGACCGGGTCCGGAGGAGCTCCCCATGCTCGACGCCCTGCCCGTGCTCGATGCCATTCTGCAGCGCCACGCTGCCGAACTGGGCAAGGACCACCTGCCGTATCGCAATCACGCTTACCGGGTGGCCAATTTCCACTGGTGCCTGTTACCCGGAAGTGATGAGGACCGGTACGTGGTGTCGGTCGCCGCTGCCTTCCACGACCTGGGTATCTGGACTGACGGCACCTTCGATTACCTGGGACCGTCGAAGGCCCAGGCGCGCGCCTATCTGCAGGTCGAGGGGTGCGGGGATCTGGTGCCGTTGGTCGTGGCGATGATCGATCATCACCATCAGGTGTCGGCGATGGAGCGGACGGCGGATCCGCGCGTTGAAGCGTTCCGCAAGGCGGACTGGATTGATGTCACGTTGGGGTTGCGCCGGTTCGGTGTGCGGGGCGATGACTTCAAGCGCATCCTGGCGCGCTTCCCGCGATTGGGATTTCACCGCCGGCTGGTGCAGTTCGCGTGGCACCACGGTCTGCACCACCCGACGAATCCGCTTCCCATGCTGCGGCGGTGAAGGGTACGCCTCCGGTACCTTCTTGGGCACGTAATACCTTGACCCTGCCTGGATGTTGCTTCGAATCCGCATGGGACCCGCTTTGGCAGGGTCGCACGACAGTCGACCGCCGATAACAATCATCGCTGCTGGAAGGCATGACCCTGGAACGGAGAAACGCTCCTCCGCCACAGCCAATGCCCCACCGCACTGATCACCGCTATCGGCGGTCGACTATCGTGCGACCCTACCGGAATGCTTCTCCGTCACTGAGCCTGGCTTCGTCACCGTTAACCTTGACCGTCCTGACCTTCGCGGCCGGTGTTGCGATCCTGAACCTCGCCCGATACTCACAGATGCAGGCCGCCATATCACCGTCACCAGATGTTTCAAGCCGGTAATCCAGCTTCAGCGTTTCACCGCTCAGCCTTGCCTTCGGTTCCAAGCCCCTGTCGTAACCGCAGCCGTAGTTATGCCGAACCAGATACGTGGTGACGTCACCTTCCTGCTTGCGCAGAACCTCGGGCGCGAACGATTCATCCTCCCAGTCCCCCTCGCACCCCAGGTACTTGAACTCCTTGAGCAGACCTTCGCCATCACTGACGTCGCCCGGATTCGAGCACGCGGTAAGTCCCATGAAGACAGCGATTGCAATAGCTGTTCGACGCATCATTCCATTCCGTTGGTGACCTGCAGCCATCATAGGGGCATCCGCACGCGCCCGGACAACCCACGCGGCCGCATGAACGCCAGCCCGGTAGGGTCGCACGACAGTCGACCGCCGATAGCGGCGATCAGCAGGGTGACGCGGAGTTGCAGCGGAGAAGCGTCGCTCCGTTCCAAGGTCATGCCTTCCAGCAGCGATGGTTGATAACGGCGGTCGACTGTCGTTCGACCCTACCGGTCAGTGCCATGCGTCCATCCGGCATGCGAGGCCTCGAAGCCTCCGGGCCAAACGCGTCACCACCCCTTGCACCCCCAAACCTAACACTGTTAGATTCGCCCCTAACAACGTTAGGCAACCTCCCCTCCATGCGCCAGGCCATCGCCCGCGACAACATTGTGGACGCTGCTTTCCAGCTCCTCGACGAGGCGGGCATGGAGGGCGTCACCCTGCGCAAGGTGGCCTGTTCGCTGGGTATCCGCGCGCCGTCGCTGTACTGGCACTTCAAGAGCAAGCAGGCGCTGGTGGACGCCATGGCCGACGCCATGATCGTCGACGTGGCGCGGCACATCCCCGAAGGCCAGCCGTGGCGACAGACCCTGCTGCAGATCGCGCGCGAGTTCCGGGTGGCGTTCAAGGCCCGCCGTGATGGCGCGCGGGTGTATGCCGGTACCTTCATCGCCACCGAGAACGTGCTGCGGGTGGGCGAGGCCAGCATTGCCGCGCTCACCGCGGCTGGTGCACCGGCCTGCTTCGCCGCGACCACCGCGATGGACCTGGTGTACTACACGATGGGCTTCGTCATCGAAGAACAGTCGTGGCCGGGCGACGGCAGCATGGAAGCACTCGGCGAGGCCTTCATGGCCCTGGCCGAACAGCGTTTCCCGCATTGCTGGCAGGCCCGCGAGGTCTGGCGTCAGGTGGACTTCGATACCCGCTTTGAACAGGGCGTGGACCTGATGCTGGACGGCATCGAGCAACGCCTCGCCCGCAGTTCCTGAATCCCTTTTCTTACCGCTGCTCCGACCCGGAAGCTCACCCATGCGTTCGCCCTTACTTCGTTCCTCCCTGCTGCTGCTTGCCTTGGCCGTACTGACCGCCTGCGGCGGCAAGGACGATGCCGAGACCGACGCAGCCGCGACCTCGGCGCTGCCGGTATCGGTGGCCGCCGCACAGGCGCAGGTGATGCCGCGCACGGTGCTGGTGTCCGGACCGGTCAGCGCCTTCGAGGAAATGCAGCTGGGCGTTGAAATCAGCGGTCAGCGCGTCACGGCGCTCAACGTGGATGTTGGCCAGTACGTCAAGAAGGGTCAGATCCTGTTGCAGCTGGACCATCGCACCCTCGACAGCGAACTCGCGCAGGCCGAAGCCTCGCTGCGTCAGGCGCAGGCCTCGCAGGAGCTGGCCCGCCTGAACTACCAGCGCAGCGAGAAGCTGGCGGCTGAAAAGCTGATCAGCGAAAGCAGCCTGGACGAGCTGCGCGCAAATCGCCTCAACGCCGAAGCGCAGACCGCTACCGCGCGCGCCTCGCGCGACTCGGCGCAGCTGCGCCGCGACTTCGCCGATCTGCGCGCCCCGGCCGACGGCCTGATCTCCAAGCGACTGGTGCAGCCGGGCCAGGTAGTGTCGGCCGGCACCGAACTGCTGCGCCTTATCCGCGATGGACGCCTGGAGTGGCGCGCCGAACTGCCCGAAGACCAGCTGACCGGCGTGGCGGTCGGCAACCCGGTGCAACTGCCGTACGCCGGCCAGACCATCACCGGTCGCATCCGCGCCGTAACCCCGGGCGTGGACGCACAGACCCGCACCGGCACCGTCTACGCCGACCTGCCGGAACCGGGCACGCTGAAGCAGGGCGTGTACGTGGAAGGTCGCATCGTCACCGGCGACGGTGAAGTGCTCACCGTCCCGACCGCGGCCATCGTGCAGCGCGACGGCCACAGCTATGTGTTCAGCGTCAGTGACAAGCAGCAGGCCACCCGTCACCGCGTGCGTACCGGCCAGGTCCTGCAGGGTCGCACCGCGATCCTGGAAGGGCTGAAAGCCGGCGACAAGGTGGTGGTGGACGGGGCGGGCTTCCTGGGTGAAGGCGACCGCGTACGCGTGGTCGATGCCAACGCTGCCAAGAAGGCGGCCGCGCAATGAATTTCTCCGCCTGGGCGATCAAGCGCCCGCTTCCCGCGCTGCTGATCTTCTTCGTGCTGTGCGTGGCCGGTCTGTGGGGCTTCCACCAGCTTCCAGTGGCGCGCTTCCCGGACATCGCCTTCCCGATGACCACGGTTACCGTGACCCAGCCGGGCGCATCGCCCAGCCAGCTGGAGGCGGAGGTCACCCGCAAGGTGGAAGACTCCGTGGCCACGGTGAACAACGTCAAGCGCGTGATCTCCTCGGTCAGCGAAGGCGTCAGCACCACCACGATCGAGTTCCAGCTGGAAGCCGACCTGGCCACCGCGCTGGACGACACCCGCGACGCCGTCACCCGCATCCGCACGGATCTGCCGCAGGACATCCAGGAACCGGTGATCTCCAAGGTCGACATCGGCGGCTCGCTGATGACCTACGCGCTGGTCGCCCCGCACATGACCCCGGACGAAGCCAGCTGGTTCGTCGACCGCGACATCTCCCGCGCCATGTATGGCGTGCCGGGCGTAGCCCGCGTCACCCGCGTAGGCGGCGTGCAGCGCCAGGTGCGGGTCGACCTGGACCCGAACGCGCTGATTGCGATGGGCATCACTGCCGGCGACGTCTCGCAGCAGCTGGCGCGGATCCAGGTCGAGCGTGCCGGCGGCAAGGCCGAGATCGAAGGTGCACAGCAGACCATCCGTACGTTGGGCACGGTGGGCGACGCGCAGGCACTGCGCGACTATTCCATTGCGCTGCCGGACGGCCGCTCGGTGCGCTTGTCCACGCTGGCCAAGGTGACCGACGCCGCTGCCGATCCGACCGAGGCGGCGCTGCTCGACGGCAAGGCCGTAGTGGCATTCTCGATGTCGCGCACGCGCGGCTCCAGCGAAGTGAAAGTGGAAGCCGGCGTACATGAGGCGCTGGACAGGATCAAGGCCGAACACCCCGGCATCGACTTCAAGCTGGTCACCACCGCCATCGACGAAACGCATCGCTCCTACGATTCGTCGATGACCATGCTGTACGAGGGCGCGTTGCTGGCGCTGCTGGTGGTGTGGCTGTTCCTGCGTGACTGGCGCGCCACCTGGGTGTCGGCGCTGGCGCTGCCACTGTCGATCATCCCCACGTTCGCGGTGATGTACTTCTTCGGCTTCACCCTGAACATGATCACGCTTCTGGCGTTGTCAGTGGTGGTAGGCATCCTGGTCGACGATGCAATCGTGGAAATCGAGAACATCGTGCGCCACCTGCGCATGGGCAAGCCCCCGCTCGAAGCCGCGCGTGAGGCGGCGGGTGAGATCGGCAATGCGGTGATCGCCACCTCGCTCACCCTGGCCGCGGTATTCATCCCGGTGGCGTTCATGCCCGGCATTGCCGGCAAGTTCTTCCGCGAGTTCGGCTGGACCGCCGCCACCGCGGTGCTGTTCTCGCTGCTGGTGGCGCGGCTGCTCACGCCGATGATGGCGGCCTACCTGCTCAAGCCGCACGGCGAGGAAAAGCCCGAATCCAGGTTGATGACCTGGTACCTCGGCTGGGTCGATGCAGCGCTGCGCCACCGTGGCCGCACCCTGTGGCTGGCGACCGGTCTGTTCGTGGCCTCGTTGGCGCTGGTGCCGCTGATTCCGGCCACCTTCATCCCGCAGTCCGACCTCGGCCGCAGCAACCTCAGCCTGGAACTGCCGCCGGGTACCCGCCTGCAGGAAACCGTGGCGGTGGCCGAACAGGCGCGCGCGCTGCTCAAGGACATCCCCGAGCTGAAGCAGGTGTACACCGCGGTCGGCAGCGTGCTCGACCTCGGCGACCCCAGCGCCACCGGCGTCGGCGAGCCGCGTAAAGCAACGCTGGTGCTGGACTGGGGCGTCGCCGATGACCGCGACCGCGATCAGCGTGTGCTCGAGCGCGAAGCGCGCAAGCGCCTGGCCGACCTGCCCGGCGTGCGCGTGAGCTATGTCAGCTCCGAGCCGGGCAACCTGCTGCAGCTGGTGCTGTCCGGTGACGACCCGCAGCGCCTGCAGGACGCTTCCACCGCACTGGAACGCGACCTGCGCGGCATCCAGGGGCTGGGCAGCGTGACCTCCACGGCTTCGCTGCTGCGTCCGGAAATCCAGATCGTGCCGAACCCGGCGCGCGCCGCCGACCTGGGCGTGGCCACTGCAGATATTGCCGAGGCGGCCCGCATCGCCACCGCCGGTGACTACGAACAGCGCCTGGCCAAGCTCAACCTGCCCGACCGTCAGGTCCCGATCCGCGTCGGCTTCGCCGAAGCCGACCTGGCCAACCCCTCGCTGGTGCATCAGCTGCGCGTGCCCGGCCGTGACGGTCCGGTGCCGCTGGCCGCGGTGGCCGACATCCAGCCCGGCAGCGGCCCGTCGCAGATCTCGCGCTACCAGCGCCAGCGCAACGTCACCCTGACCGCCGAACTCAACGGCCGTCCGCTGGGCGAGGTGATGACCGAAGTGCAGGCGCTGCCTACGGTGAAGAAGCTGCCGCCGGGCGTCACCTTCCTCAACACTGGTGACGCTGAAGTATTCGTGGAGCTGTTCATCGGCTTCCTGCTGGCGATGGTGGCCGGGCTGATCTGCATCTACATGGTGCTGTTGTTGCTGTTCAATCACGCGCTGATGCCGGTCACCATTCTGGCAGCGGTACCGTTGTGCGCCGGCGGTGCGTTCGGTGCGCTGCTGATCACCCAGAACATGCTCTCGCTGCCCGCATTGATCGGCCTTCTGATGCTGATCGGCATCGCCACCAAGAATTCCATCCTGCTGGTGGACTACGCGGTGATGGCCGAAGACGAGCAGGGCATGAGCCAGCACGACGCGCTGATCGATGCCTGCCGCAAGCGCGCGCAGCCGATCATCATGACCACGCTGGCGATGGGTGCCGGCATGATGCCGATCGCGCTGGGTTTTGCCGGCGATTCCAGCTTCCGTGCGCCGATGGCCATTGCGGTCATCGGCGGTCTGATCACCTCCACGTTGCTCAGCCTGATCGTGATCCCGGCCGCCTTCACCGTGGTCGATGACGTCGGCGAGTGGCTGTCGCGGAAGTTCCGTCACCGGTCCTCGCACCATTCGCACGCGGCAGCCGAATGAGCGGCTGCCGGCCGGGGTTCATGAGCTCTGCTGGAGCACAGTGTCATGTGGAAGTCACCCGCGCTGTCGATACTCCGGCGCGTCTTCCATCCCCCACTGAGAACCCATGCGCATTGCCGGACGTGTTCCCCGCATCACCCTGCTGGCCCTGACCCTCACCGCCGCGCTGGACGTACTGGCGGCCGAGAATGCCCCCGCTGACGATGCGCGCACGCTGGACCAGGTGCAGGTGATCGGCCAGGCCACCAGCTACGCCAAGACCAGCGTCAGCCAGGAAACCCTGCAGCGCCAGCAGATCATCGGCAGTGTCAATGGCGCGCTCAATGAACTGCCTGGCGTGGTGGTCAGCGAAGCCGACGCCACCGGCTCCTCGGTGTGGGGCACCCAGATCAGCATGCGCGGCTTCGTCACCAACCGTGACACCCAGCAGATCGGCACCACCATCGACGGTCTGCCCAATGGCGGTTCAGGCTACGGCGGCGGCTCGCTGGCCAACCGCTACATCGACACCCTGGACCTGGAAACCATCGAGGTCAGCCAGGGCACCGCCGACATCTCTTCGCGCTCCAACGAGGCGCTGGGCGGCACCTTGAACTTCCTCACCAGTGATCCGCTCAGCGAACAGCGCCTGCGCATGGTGGTCGGGGCCGGCGACAACGACATGCGCAAGTACTACGTCCGCTACGACACCGGCGTGCTCGGCGGGCATACCCGGGCCTGGGTCAGTGCCTCGTCGGCGCGGGTCAGCGACTGGATCGACGGCAGCGGCAAGACCAGCAACGACCACGTGGCCGCGAAGTTCATCACCGAGCTCGACCGCTGGACCCTGAGTGGCTATGCCTCGTACAACGACGCCGATGAGCCGGAGTACACCAGCGTCACCCCCGCCGCATTCGCCACCAACCCCAGCCGCGACGGTTTGACCGGCACCCTGACCGGCATTCCGAACCTGGACCAGAACTACCGCTCGGGTTCGCGCGCGCTGCGCCAGAACACCTTCGCCTACCTGCGCGGTGCGTTCGACAGTGGCAACGGCTTCAAGGCCACGATGAGCGGCTATGTGCACAAGATGGAAGGTCGGGGCGACTGGCTGCCGCCGTACCTGGTGCAGGCACGCGATGACGGTGCCGGCGCGCCGGAGTCGGAATACCTGGGTGGCAGCACCACCTATGGTGGCAGCGCGCTGGGCCAGTTCTACTTCGTCAATCCGGATGGCAGCGCCGCGCAGATGATCGCAGGCTGCACGCCGCGCGTTGGCTTCAGCGCCGAGTACGACCCCAACTGCTATGCCGCCAACGTGCAGGGCGTGCAGTCCTATCGCCACACCCACTACGACAACGACCGCGCCGGCGTCACCGCCGACGTCGAGTGGACGCAGGAGCTGGGTGCGGTGAACAACACCGTCCGCGCCGGCCTGTGGCTGGAGAAGTTCGACCGCACCGCACGCCGCGACTGGCACCGTCTGCTCAACGTCGGCACCGACATCGGTTTCGACCAGCAGCCGTACTGGGTGCAGTTCGAGGACGACTACAGTACCGATGAGCAGATGTACTACGTGGAAGACGTGGCCCGCTTTGGTGCGTTCAGCGCCCGCGTCGGCGTAAAGCAGTTCTTCGTCGACCAGACCCGCCACCGCACCATCGGCGCGGCCGAGAACGTGCGTTCGGATTCGAAGTCCGATCCGCTGATTTCCGCTGGCGGCACCTGGACGCTGCCGGTGCAGGGCCTGGAAATGTTCGCTGGCTTCTCGCAGAACTTCGCCGCCATTCCCTCGGGCGTGCTGGGCGAAACCGATCCGCAGCGCTTCGCCCGGGTGGAACCGGAAACCGCCGACAATATCGAGCTCGGGCTGCGCATCAGCCGCTGGCCCTTGACCGGTGCGATCACCCTGTACAACATCAAGTTCGACAACCGCATCGTCTATCTGCCGGCGCGCCTGGCCGATGGCATCGACTATCTGGATGAAACCGATGGTGTGTACGAAAACTTCGGCGGCGTGGAAAGCAACGGTGTGGAAGCCGCACTCGGCTATGGTTGGGACAATGGCTGGCGCATCAACGGGGCCTATACCTGGAACCGCTCCAAGTACCTGGGCAGCGGCAATGCCGACCGCGACGCCGCGCTGGGCATCGTGGATGGCGCGCAGGTGATCGGCCAGCCGCGCCACATGCTGGTGATGTCGGCCGACTGGCAGGGAGAGAACTGGAACTTCGGTCTGTCCGGCCGCTACCTGGGCGAGCGCTATCTCAACGCGTCCAACAGCGCGAAGCTGTCATCGGCCACGGTGTTCAACGCCAACATCGGCTTCGACCTGCAGAGCCTGTCGCCGAAGCTGAAGGGCGTGGGTGCGAGCATCGTGGTCAACAACCTGACCGATCGCAGATACCTGGCGGGTGTGGATGGCAGCAACTCGGCCTTCATCGGCGCGCCGCGCACCGTCGGCTTCTCGGTCCGGGTTGATCTGTGACCGATCCCGTTCGTCGTCGATTGCTGCAGGGGGGCATCAGCGCGGGCATCGCCGCGCTGATGCCCAGCATCACGCGCGCCGCAGCCATTGCGCCCGATGCACGCACCCGCAGTCTGCAGGACCTGCAGCACATCGTGGTGTTCATGCAGGAGAACCGCTCCTTCGATCACTACTTCGGCACGCTGCCGGGGGTGCGCGGCTTCGGCGACCGTTTCGTCGCGCCCGCTGCACGACTGGCAGCGGGGCAGCCGGCGCGTACCCTGTGGCTGCAGCCCAACGCGGCCGGCACACGCGGTATCGCACCGTTCCCGCTGGACACGGCAGCGCAGTTTGGAGTGATGCGCGTGGAAGGCACACCGCATACCTGGCCCGACGCACAGCGCGCCTGGGACCACGGACGCATGGCGCACTGGCCGGTGGCCAAGCAGGATCATGCGATGGGCTACTATCGCCGCGCCGACCTGCCGTTCCAGTTCGCGTTGGCCGAGGCGTTCACCGTGTGCGATGCCTACCACTGCGCGATGCAGGCGGGTACCAATCCCAACCGCCTGTTCCTGTGGACCGGAAACAATGATCCGCACGCGCGCCACGGTGGGCCGGCGGTGGCCAACTCGCACGACAATTTCCCGGAACTGGGCGGCAACCCCAACAGCTACACCTGGACCACTTATGTGGAACAGCTGCAGCAGGCCGGCGTGGACTGGCGCATCTACCAGGACATGGCCGACAACTTCACCGACAACCCGCTGGCCGGGTTCGAGACCTTCCGCCAGGCCTGGCGCGGCGCGCCCGGTCACGATGCGCAATTGCGCGAGCGCGGGGTGAGTACGCGCGGGTTGGCGCAGCTGCGTGAAGACGTGCTGGACAATCGTCTGCCGCAGGTCAGTTTCATCATCGCCGATGCCGCTGGCAGCGAGCATCCGGGGCCATCCAGCCCGGCCCAAGGTGCTGCGTATACCGCGCGTGTGCTGGATGCCTTGACCGCGAACCCGGAGGTCTGGAGTCGCACCGCGCTGTTGCTGATGTTCGATGAGAACGACGGCTTCTTTGACCACATGCCGCCGCCGGCACCGCCTTCGGCGGACGCCACGCGACCGGGCGGATGGGCCGGTACGTCGGCTGTGTCCACAGAAGGCGAGTACCACCAACATGCCTCGCCGGGTAACGAGAAAGCTGATCCGCTGGACCTGCGTGGTCGGCCCTACGGGCTGGGCCCGCGCGTTCCGCTTTACGTCATTTCGCCATGGAGCCGCGGTGGCTGGGTGGACTCGCAGGTGTACGACCACACCTCGGTGATCCGTCTGATCGAGCGTCGCTTCGGGGTGGCAGCACCGCAGCTCTCGCCGTGGCGGCGTGCGGTGTGTGGTGACCTCACCTCGGCATTCGATTTCTCACGCACCGACGAGCGTCCGTTTGTGGGCACATTGCCGGCCACGGCTGAAACCGCCGCGCGCGCCGCTGCACTGCCCGGGCGTACGGTGCCGCAACTACCGGAAGGGTTGCGGCCCGCCATCCAGGAGCTGGGCGTGCGTCCGGCGCGCGCGTTGCCGTATCAACCGCAGGTGGGGACGGCAGTCGATGCTGAAGGGCTGCGGCTTGAGATGCGCTGCGAGGGAGCCGCTGTGGTCCTGCATGTGTATGACCGGCTGGACCTGGAGGCGATTCCACGTCGCTACACGGTGGTGCCGGGCGTGGCGTTGCAGGATGTGTGGCAGGTGGATGCGGAACGTGGCTACGATCTGTGGCTGCTGGGGCCGAATGGGTTCCATCGGCATTACCGGGGCGAGGCAGGTGTGGAGCCGGTGCAGGTGGCGTTGACCCGGAGCGGGGACGAACTAGGCCTGAGCCTGATCAACCCGGCGCGTGCTGCGATGAGTGTGCAGGTGCGGGCGATGGCGTATGCGGCACACATGCCGACGAGACGGGTGGACCTGCCAGCCGGTGGCAACGCGGAGATCCGCTGGCCTGCCGTGCCGACGTCGGGCTGGTATGACCTGCACATCGTGCAAGCAGGTGCATCGCAGCGGCTGGCGGGACGGATGGAAAACGGTCGGGCGGGGACGACCGATCCGGCGATGGGAACTGAGCCAATGAGGTTCCATCTGCAGTGACCGGTAGCGCCGGCCGTCGGCGGCACAGGCATTCCCGAAGGCCGGCCAGCGGCCGGCGCTACCGTGCGTGCGGCAACGGCACCTTCGCCGCACGGCTCCACGCCCGCAGCCCCATCACCGCCAACCCGATGAACAGCACATACAACCCGGCGGTCACATTCAACGACTTCACCACGTACATACCCACGTACACCACATCGACCACGATCCACAGCCACCACGTGGCCACATGACGACGCGCCTGCCACCACTGCGCCACCAGGCTCAACGCGGCCAGCATCGCGTCCAGCCAGGGCAGCGCGGCATTGGTCCAGCTGTGCATCGCTGCACCCAGCAGCAGGCCGCCCAGCACACCGACGCCCAGGTCGCGCAGCAGCTGCCGGCGCGACAACGGTGCGATGGTGATCTGCCCTTCGACCGCCGCGTTGCGCCGCCAGCTCAGCCAGCCATACAGCAGGAAGCACCCAAATGCGATCTGCAGCAGCGTGTCCGAGTACAGCCGCGCCTCCACGAACACCACTGCATACAACGCCACGGCGACCAGCCCCACCGGCCACGCCAGCAGGTGCCGGCGCGCCATCAGCCACACGCCGAGGATGCTGGCGGCTACCGCGGACCATTCGAGCACGGCCGGATTCATAGGCCGATCGTCACCGACAGGCGCGCCTGGCGCGGTGCGCCGGCGAACAGATAGTAGTCGCCGTCGGTGCTGCCGGTGTCACGCCAGTAGAAGCGGTCGAACAGGTTGTCCACCGACAGGTTCCAGCGGACCGGGCGCTGGCCCAGGGTGTGCTGGAAGCGCAGACCTGCATCGAACACGCTGTACGACGGTACCTTCACCTTGCCATCCACCGTGGCCACGTTCGACGACGCGTAGCGCCAGCCCGCCCCCACCGCCAACCCTTCGACGAAGGGCAGCGTGTAATCCACATGCACCGTGGCGCGATGCTTCGGCACGTTAACCAGCTGATGGCCCTCATAGGCCGGCGTGCCGGTGTCACGTGCACGTGCCTGCAGCACGCTGGCGCTGGCGGTGAGCGTCAGGCGCTCGCTGATCTGGCCGTCGGCACTCAGCTCCAGCCCGGTGTGCACCTGGCGGCCGTCCTCCACGAAGGTGTAGCCGGCCTCGCTGTCGTCGGGCTGCGCGTACTGCAAGGGCAGTGAAGTGCGGAACAACGCCGCACCCAGGGTGAGCGCGTCGGTGCGGGCGAACTTCACCCCCACTTCCGTCTGGCGTGACTCCAGCGGCTGCAGCCAGCTGCCGCCGTTCTGGGTCCAGAACGGTGCTTCCTTGCCCAGCGAAAGACCTTCGACGTAACTGGCGTAGAGGCTGATCGCGTCATCCGGCTTGAACACCACCGCGGTCTGCGGCATGAACTTCGACAGCCGGCTGTGGCGTTCAGGTGTGCCGCGCTTGTCATAGGCGCGTTCGTCCATGCGCACGTAACGGCCGCCGGCCAGCCACTGCCACTGGTCGGTGAAGCTCACCCGGTCGAGCACGAACGCCGAACGCTGCCAGCTGTCCAGCCGGCGCGCCGAGGCACCGGGCTGCAGCGGCGAAGGGTCGAATACCGGCACCTGCGGGGCATGGATGTTGGTGGTGCCGACGTACTCGTTGACGTTCTGGCGCTTGTCCACGGTGCGGTGGAACGCGTCCACACCGATCGAAATCCCGTGCTGCACGTTGCCGGTAGCGAAACGGCCGCGAAGTTCCGCGCGCAGCTGCTGGTTGACCCGGGTGTCGTCGGGGCTGCGGTAGTCGTAGATGTCGTAATCGCCATTGGGTGCGAAATAGTTGCCCGGGGTGCTGCCGTCGGCGCAGGCCTCGCTGTAATAGCAGCCATAGGCAAAGGCGACGTTGTCGTTGATCACCGTGCGGCTGTGCCCCACCGACACGCGTGACTGCCAGTCCGGAGTGAAATCGAAGGTGTGCAGCGCGGTCAGGTTGGTGCTGGCAATGCCGACCGGCTGCACCCACGGCTGGTAGCCGAGCATCTTCTCGCGGTCCACGCCGCTCGGAATGCCGGTCGCGCCGAGCAGCTGGTAACCGGACGCCGAACGTTGCGCGCTGGTCTGGTAGTTGGCATCCACTTCCAGCTTGCTGCGTTCGCTGATCTGCCAGTCGGTCGCCAGCGAATAGAAGTTACGGCGGCCGTCGGCATGTTCGATGTAGGAATCGCTGTCGTCCCAGGCCGCATTGAAGCGCATTCCGAAGGTCGGGGTCAGCCAGTGGCCGACATCCACCGCAGCGTAGCGCGAACCTTCCGAGTCGGTACCCAGCGTCACATTGCGCACCTCGACCGGGCGCTTGCCGACGTAGTTGATCAGGCCGCCCGGGGCCATCACTCCGGCCGCCAGCCCTGCCTCGCCCTTGAGTATCTCCACCTGCTCGATGTTTTCCAGCGCCAGGCGCTGCTCACCGGCGATGGACAACCCGTTGAAGCGATAGCCGGTGGCCAGGTCCAGCGCGAAGCCGCGGATGGCGACGTTCTGGTAGTAGCCCACCGGGGCATAGCTGTCGCCCAGCGAGGTGTCATGCCGGGCCAGTTCGGACAATCCGCGCACCTGCAGGCGGTCAAGGAACTCGCTGCCCAGCACGTTCACCGACGCGGGCGTGTCCTTCCAGCTGCCGACCCCGAAGCTGCTCGACGGCGGCGATTTCTTGGTCTGCTGGTGCGCCTGCACCCGGATGCCGGCAAGGTCGGTGGGCGAGCGTTCGCCCGCGTCGGCGGCGGGTTCGCTGGCATGCAGCGGCAGGGCGGCACCGAGGGCGGCGGTCAACAGGGAAATGCGCAGGCGGTTCATTCGTTTCGTCATCAGCCAGAGGAGACGAAGCGAAGGCACGCACGCAACAATGCCCTGGACGGACACCGCGTGTGCTGCTCAAAGCTCCCTACGCCGGTGCAAACCGGATCAGGTTCCAAGGGACTCTCTCAGCCTGGCAGATCCAGGCACCCCCGCTTCAGCGACCATTTTCACACCAAACCGGCCAGAAACGCCACTCGGCGTCTCAGGATGCGCTGCGAACCGCGTCGAGCAGGGACCGCCCGGGGGTGCCGGCGAACCAGTCGGCATGACCGATCAGGAAGGTGTGGTACGCCACATCGGCATTCGCCCGCGACCCGGTGATGGCGTCGAAGTACTCCACTTCCGAGAGTGCGAAATCGACATGCACCACCGGCAGCAGGTCGGCCAGCAGTGCGAGCTGGGCCGGGGACAACGGCCGCTGGCGGCGGTAGCCGTCCAGAAGGGCAAGCGCGGTGTCGGCATGGGCCACCGGGCCGCCGCTGGCCAGCCAGTCCACCGCGTTGCGCTCGATCGCCGTGGCCAGATCGAACAGGGCACTGCTGCGGGCGGCCAGCCCGAAGTCGAACACGGTGCTGATGGACGCGTCGGCACCGTGGTGCTGCCACAGCAGATTGGAGGCATGCCAGTCGTTATGGCCCCAGCACGCGGCTTCGGCGGCGTAGCGGTGGCCCAGTGCGGCGTGCCAGGGCTGCACGGCGCGGGTCAGGTCGGCTTCCCAGGGCACGTCGGCCAGATAGGCCGCCAGCCCTGGGCGCGCGTGCAGCTGGGAACGCAGCAGGCCCAGTAGATCGGGGGCGCGGATCAGGTCGTCACGCGCGACCAGCACATGCGTGTCGCGCTGCGGTGCGGAGTAGTCAGATGCAGCCAGGTGCAGCTGGGCCAGCATCGCCCCGGCGGCGCGGGCGCGGCCCAGGTCGGCCAGCGGCGTCCACGACGGCATGTCGCGATAGAGGTCCGCCCCGACGCCTTCAGCATGCACTTCATAGGTCCATGCATCCCGGGTCAGCGCCGTGTGCCCGTCGAGGCCGGGCAGCACCTGCACCACCGGTACGCCGGCGCTGGCCAGATGCGCGATGAAGCGATGCTCTTCCTCCAGCACCGCCGCACTGCGCACCGCCACATGATGGCGTTTGACGAATGCGCGCCCGTGCGGGCCCTGCACCAGCGCAGCTGCCGAGAACGGGCGTGGGCTGTGCCACAGCGCGCGACAGTGGCCCGCCAGCGCGGCGTGCCGCGTGCCCAGCCAGGCCAGCTCTTCGTCACCCAGTGCCGGCCAGTCGGCCTGGACGTGGTCGTTGTCCAAGCCCTGCATCCGGTGCTGCGGTGTGCTCAAAGCTTGCTGTCGCGCAGGTAGTCGAACAGTTCGGCGTCGCCCTTCAGGCCCAGCTTGAGCATCGCATCGCCCTTCTGCCGGCTGATCGTGCTGACGCTCTTGTGTAGATGCAGGGCGATCTCCTTCACGGTCTGCCCGGCACCGAGCAGGCGCAGAACTTCCACCTCCTTGGGCGACAGCGCGCGGGTGTCTTTCTCATCGACGTCGTGCGTGCCGATTGCGTCAACACGTTCCTTCAATGTGCTGCTCAGGTACGGCTGCCCGCGATACACGGCAAGTATCGCGTTCGGCAGCTCTTCCATCCTCGACGCCTTGTCTACCAGCCCCTGCACGCCGGTCGACACCACCATGCGCAGGATGGCCAGATTGTTGGCCACGCTGAGCAGCACCACGGGCAGGTCCGGGTAGAGGCGACGGATCCTTTTGATCATCTCAAGACCGTCAGCCTTGTCGCCGCCTGGCATGGAGTAGTCGGTGACCAGTACGTCGCAGGGATGCGTCTTCAGCATCTCCATCAGTTCGCCGGCACTGCGGGCCTGGGCAACGACCCTGCCGATTTTCATGCGCGCAATGACGTGAGCGGCCCCGGTAAGAACGACCGGGTGATCGTCGGCGATGATGATGCGCAGTAGCGGGTGTGAGGTCATGGGCTAGTATTGCCTGCAAGGCAGCGACCCGTCGGGGCCCTTCGGGGTGTTGGAATCATTTTACGGAGATCAGACAGCATGCGTACCTCGGTTGTCCGCTGGCTGGTCGTGCTGGCTCTGCTTATCACTGCATGTACCTCCGCCATGGCTGCCCCCGGTGCCTTGCCAGCACCGGCGCTTTCACCGCGCCAGGCCGAATGGCTCGAGCGCAACCCTACCATCTTACTTGGGCTGTACGACAGCGGCTGGCCGCCGTTTGAATCTGTAACGAACGGGCAGCCAAAAGGGCTCGGTTACGACTACCTGATGCTGCTTTCGCGCCAGTTGGGGCTGAACGTTCAGGTTCGTATGTATCGCGATTGGGCTGACGTACTGGACGCAGCCTGCCGCGGCGAAGTCG
Source organism: Stenotrophomonas sp. (assembly GCA_039592995.1). Classification (GTDB taxonomy): domain Bacteria; phylum Pseudomonadota; class Gammaproteobacteria; order Xanthomonadales; family Xanthomonadaceae; genus Stenotrophomonas. The sequence goes on from JBCNQC010000005.1 coordinate 40,178, forward strand.
ATGTCGTAATGAACATAGCGCTGACCCCCGGGCGCACCCGCTGCATGGTGTACACATCACCGTATGCCGAGGCACCGCTGGCGCTGGTGGGACGCCCCGGCGACACCCGTGCGTCCGCCGACCCGGACCTCACCGGGCTGCGCGTGGTAACCGAACAGGAGTTCCTGACCAGCGAACAGATCCGCTCACGCTTCCCGGGCGCGCGCCGGGTCATCGCCGCGAACACCACTGCGGCGCTGAACATGGTCGCGCAGGGCCAGGCGGACGTGTACATCGGCAATGCGCATGTCGCAAACGCCATCATCCGCGACCGCAAGCTGGAAGGCATCACCCTGCTGCGGCCCAGCGACCTCGCGCCCGAGCGCCTGCACTTCGGTGTGCCCAATGCCCGTCAACCGCTGGCTGAGGCGCTGGATGCCGCACTGGCAACGCTGCCGGCCAGCCAGCGCGAGGCCATCGAAAAGCGCTGGCTTACCCCGTTGCAGTGGTCGGCGCAGTCGCGCCTGGTGCTGGGCGAAGCCGAGCGTGGCGTGCTGGCCACGTCGCTGCGCATGGGCTTTGCTCCGCATGCGGCACCGTTGTCGTTCATAGACGCTTCCGGTGAACCGGCGGGCGTCGCAGGTGACTACCTGCGGCAGCTGCGCATGGTCGGTGCCCAGCTGACCCGCGTCCCTGCGCATGACTGGTTTGAAGTACGTGACCAGATGCGGCGCGGCACCGTAGACGTGGTCATGGGCATGCCCAACGATGCGCACTACCTGGGCGACGACTGGGTGTTCAGCCAGCCCTTCATCAGCGTGCCGAATGTGGTGGTCACACCGAACAACAGCCGTTCGGTGCTGGGCCTGAGCGACCTGGATGGGCGCACCATCCTGCTGTCCGATCCCGATCGGCTGCGCGGCTACATCCTGCAGTACGCGCCGAAGGCCCGCATCGTGCCGGCGCGCAGCGTGGAGCAGGCACTGGCGCGACTGGCCAACGGTGATGCCGATGCCTATGTCGGAAACCTGGCCATGGCCGACCGGGTGATCCGCGAGCTGTACCCGGCCCGGCTGCATGTGGCGGCACCGGCCGGTTTCAGCGACCAGCTGTCGCTGGCAGTGAAGCGACAGTACGCGCCGCTGGCGACCACCTTCGACCGGGTGCTGACCAATCTCACCCCGCGCGAGCATGCGGCGATCCGGGGCGACTGGCTCCTTGCCGAGTATCGCGCCGGACTGGACTGGCGCTCGATCGCGCGCTGGGCCGTGCCGCTGTCGCTGGTGCTGCTCACCGGCATGATGGTGCATGGCTGGGGCTACCTGCGCCTGCGCCGCGAAGTGTCCATGCGCCGTGGCCTGGAGAAACGTCTCGAGGAGATCACCGACAACCTGCCGGCCATCGTGTACCAGGCACGCCGCGAACATGATGGCCGGGTGACCTTCCCGTACATCACCGGTGACCTGAACTCGATGTTCGGGGTCAGCACCGTGGAAGTCATGCGTGACGACACCCTGCTGGAAGCGCAGATCGATGCCCGCGATCGCGACGCCATCCACGAGGCGATGACGCATGCGGCCCGCAACTTCACCCCGCTGGACATTGAGTTCCGTACCAGTCCGCATGGCGTGGTGCGCTGGGTGCGAACGCGCGCGCTGCCGTACGCGGCCGCTGATGGGGCCGTGTTGTGGAGTGGTTACTGGGTGGATGTGACCGAGGCCCGTGCCCAGGCCGACGCCCTGGCGGCGGCGAAGTCCGATGCCGAACGGGCAACCGCGGCCAAGTCAAACTTCCTGGCCACCATGAGCCACGAGATCCGTACGCCGATGAGCGGCGTGCTGGGCATGGTGGAAGCACTGTCGCACACCGATCTGGATGGCGAGCAGCGACGCATCATCGGCGTCATCGAAGATTCCGCACAGATGCTGCGGCAGATTCTGGATGACATTCTGGACTACTCGCGGATCGAGGCCGGCGCGTTGCCGCTGGAACCGCAGCCGGTGGCGCTGCGCAGCCTGCTCGACAACGTGCAGCAGCTGCTGGCACCGCAGGCGTCCAGCAAGGGCCTTGACCTCAGCCTGCAGGTAGACCCCGAGGTCGCGCCGCAGCATCTGGTTGACGGCATGCGTCTGCGCCAGGTGGTGTTCAACCTGCTCAGCAATGCCATCAAGTTCACCAACGAGGGTGCGGTGAGCATCGCTTTGACAGTCGAACGCTCGGACGAGATGGCGCAGACCCTGCGGCTGACCGTGGCCGACACCGGCATCGGCATCTCCGCCGAGCAGCGCCAGCGCCTGTTCAAGCCCTTTGCCCAGGCGGATGTGGCGATCACCCGCCATTACGGTGGCACCGGTCTGGGGCTGAGCATCTGCCAACGACTGGTGGGGCTGATGCGCGGCCGGCTGGGCATGCACAGCGAACCCGGCCAGGGCACCTGCGTGGATGTGGTGCTGAGCCTGCCACGTGTGCCGGGCGAGGATGCAGGCCAGGATGCCGCGCACGGAACCGCCGAGGTACAGCCGTTGCCGCCAGGGCAGGCACGGCGGCGTGTACTGGTTGTTGAAGACCATCCCACCAACCAGGCACTGATGCGCTGGCGGTTGCAGCAGCTTGGCCTGCAGCATGAGCTGGCGGTGGACGGTGAGGCGGCGCTGGCGCTGCTGGCGGCCTCCAGCTTCGACCTGGTGATCACCGACTGCCGCATGCCGGTGATGGACGGCTACACCCTGACCCGGCGCATCCGCGAACAGGAAAAGGGCACCGGTCGTCACCTTCCCGTTCTGGCACTGACGGCCAGCGCGCTGGCCGAGGACCTGCAGCGTTGCCGCGAAGCAGGCATGGATGACCTGCTGGCCAAGCCGGTGGCGCTGGCCACGCTGCGCAGGGCCCTGCGCCGCTGGTTGCCGACCGGCCCCGGCGACGACGCCGCTACTGCCGCTGATCTTGCTCCGGCCGATGCCGACACGCCTGCGCCGCTGCCCACGCGTGAAACGATCGTGCAGCGGTTCGGGTCCGAGCACGTTGCCAGTGTGCTGATTGAAAGCATGCGCAAGGCTACCGGCGAGGACCTGCAGCGGGGCCTGTTGGCGCGCGAGCAGGAAGACAGCAATACGGCGGTGGAGGTACTGCACCGGATTGTCGGCGGGTTGGGTACGTTGGGTGCGGAGGCGCTGGCCATGCAGGCGCGCGCACTGATGCAGCAGATCCAGAACGAGGGTGTGGCGGCGTGCGCTGCGGACATCAGCGCGTTCGAACAGGCGCTGGAGGCGTATCTGAAGAGCCTGGACCCGTAGGGACGCGCCATGCGCGTCCATGCCGTAGCCGATTGGGTCGCAGACGCGCATGGCGCGTCTCTACGGGTGGTCGCCCTTCAGATACTCGATCACCAGCTTCCGCCGCTCCGGATCGGCGGTGGAATTGACCATCCGTGAATCCGGCACCACGCTCGCCGGCGAGCGCAGGAACGCATCCAGCGTCTGCTCGCTCCACACCAGGTTCGCGCGGCGCATTGCCGGCGAATAGGGATAGTCGGAAAGACTGCCGGCGCGACGACCGATCACCCCGTGCAGGTTCGGTCCGAACCGGTGCACACCCCCGGCATGCGCGGTGTGGCAGCCGCCGCAGATCGCAAACGCACGCTCGCGCTCGCGTTGCCGCGCCTGTTCGGGCGTCTGCGGTGCGGCCGTGCATGCGCTGAGCAGCACGACCGCCAGCAAGGCCAGCGTTCTCACATCGACGGGTAGTTGGGACCGCCGCCGCCCTGCGGGGTCACCCATACGATGTTCTGGGTGGGGTCCTTGATGTCGCAGGTTTTGCAGTGCACGCAGTTCTGCGCGTTGATCTGCAGCTGTTCCTGGCCTTCGCCGCCGACGAACTCGTACACACCCGCCGGGCAGTACCGCGCTTCCGGGCCAGCGTATTCGGCCAGGTTGACCCGCACCGGAATGCTGGCGTCCTTCAGCGTGAGGTGACTGGGCTGGTCTTCCTCGTGATTGGTGCTGCTCAGGAACACCGAGCTGAGCCGGTCGAAGGTCAGCACGTTGTCCGGCTTCGGGTACGCGATGCGGGTGTGCTGCGACGCCGGTTCCAGGCATTCGTGGTCAGGCTTGCTGTGACCGATCGTCCATGGTGGATTGCGGATGCCCAGCTTCGGCAGCAGCCATTGTTCAATGCCGGTCATCAGCGTGGCCACGGTGCGGCCCTTCTTGAACCACTGTTTGAAGTTCTTCGACAGCTTCAATTCGTCATGCAGCCAGCTCTTGTCGAACGCCTCCGGGTAGGCGCTCAGTTCATCGCGCTGGCGGTCCGCAGCCAGGGCATCGAACGCGGCGTCAGCGGCCAGCATGCCGGTCTTGATGGCCGCGTGGCTGCCCTTGATCCGGCTGGCGTTGAGATAGCCGGCTTCGCAGCCGACCAGCGCACCGCCCGGGAACACCGTCTTCGGCAGCGAGAACAGGCCGCCGGCGGTGATGGTACGTGCGCCGTAGCCGATGCGCTTGCCGCCTTCCAGGTGCCTGCGGATCGACGGGTGGGTCTTGAAGCGCTGGAATTCCTCGAACGGGCTCATCCACGGGTTCTTGTAGTCCAGCCCGACCACGAAACCAACGGCGACCTTGCCGCCTTCGGCGTGGTACAGGAACGAGCCACCATAGGTGTCGTTGTCCAGCGGCCAGCCGGCGGTGTGCACCACCAGGCCCGGCTCATGCCTGGCGGGGTCGATCTGCCACAGTTCCTTGATGCCGATGCCGTAGGACTGCGGGTCCTTGCCGGCATCCAGCTGGTATCGCGTGATCAGCTGGCGGCCGAGGTGGCCGCGCGAGCCTTCGGCGAAGACCGTGTACTTCGCGTGCAGTTCCATGCCGCGTTCGAAGTTGGGACCGTGCGAGCCATCCTTGCGGATGCCCATGTCGCCGGTGGCCACGCCCATCACTGCGCCGTTCTCGTCATACAGCACTTCGGCGGCGGCGAAGCCGGGGAAGATCGCCACTTCCAGCGCTTCGGCCTGCTGCGCCAGCCAGCGGGTGACCTCGCCCAGACTGACGATGTAGTTGCCCTGGTTGTGGAAGCACTCCGGCAGCAGCGCATGCGGGGTGCTGCGTGCGCCCTCGGGGCTGAGGAACAGGAACTCGTCACGGGTGACCGCCTGCTTCAGCGGTGCGCCGCGCTCAGCCCAGTCCGGGAACAGTTCGGTCAACGCGCGCGGGTCCATGATCGCGCCGGACAGGATGTGTGCGCCGGGCTCGGAGCCCTTCTCCAGCACACAGACCGACAGCTCACGGCCGGCTTCGATGGCGCGCTGGCGCAGGCGGATGGCCGTGGCCAGGCCGGCGGGGCCAGCCCCGACGATCACCACGTCAAATTCCATGGCTTCGCGCGGGGGCAGGGCGGTGGTTTCTTCGCTCATGGTGGTGCGTAACTCGTTGGGTAGTGCCAGCGGCCAAAGGCCGAGGGCGGTTGCCTGGGGATGCAGTTCAGTACGTCAGGGTACCGGGAGCCGGCGTTTACGCCTAGTTCGCCGACGTTGGTAAAGGTTTGGGACAAGAATGACGCATCGCAGCATTTCTGGCGGATCACCGGTAGCGCCGGCCGTTGGCCGGCCCAGGCGGTAATGATGGCCGGCCAACGGCCGGCGTTACCGGATGTAGAACGCTGGGTGATAACCAACGTCCGCATCCGGCCATGTCCCGTCCAGCAGCACCGCCTGGAAGTACTCCGCCGGCACCCCCGGCAACCGCAACCGCGAATCGGCCCGGAACCCGAACCGCCCGTAATACGCCGGATCGCCCAGCAGCACGCAGCCGGCCGCCGCGCGCTCCCGCAGCGCCGACAGCGCGGCCCGCATCAATGCGCTGCCCACGCCCCGACCCTGCTGCGCCGGGGCCACCGAGATCGGCCCCAACCCGTACCAGCCTTCGCTGCCGTCGCTGAGTGTGACCGGTGACAAGGCGACATGGCCGACCAGCGCGTCCTCGTCCTCGGCCACCAGCGACACCGACAGCGCGCCGGCCGCGCGCAGTGCGTCAATGATGTCCTGCTCGGTCCCGTCGCGGTGGGGTGCGTTGGCAAACGCCTCGCGGGTGAGGGCATGGATGGCGGCGATGTCCTGGGGCCGCTCGGGACGGATCTGCATGGCGGAAGGCTCTGCGACGGAATGTCGCCATTGTAGGCGCGTGCTGCGCCGTGCCTTGGCCGGGTGGCGCGGAGCGTCGACAATGGAGGCCTCTGCTGCTCATTCCTGCCAGGTAGACATGTCCCTGAATCCGTATGACCTGTTCGATGTCCGTTCCCTGCTCAGCGAGGAGGAACGTGCGGTACAGGCCAGCGTGGCCCGGTTCACTGATGAGCGGGTGCTGCCCATCATCGGCGACGCGTTCGACCAGGGCCGGTTCCCGGACGAGCTGATCCCGGAGATCGCCTCGCTCGGGTTGCTGGGGTGCACCCTGCCGGAGCAGTACGGCGGTGGCGGCCTCAACGCGGTCAGTTATGGCTTGATCTGCCAGGAACTGGAGCGCGGTGACTCGGGCCTGCGCAGCTTCGTGTCAGTGCAGAGCTCACTGTGCATGTACCCCATCTACGCCTACGGCAGCGAAGAACAGCGGCTGCGCTGGCTGCCGGACATGGCCGCGGGCAAGGTGATCGGCTGCTTCGGGCTGACCGAGGCCCACGGCGGCTCGGACCCGGCGGCGATGAAGACGCGCGCCGTGCGTGATGGCGGCGACTGGGTCGTCAACGGCAGCAAGATGTGGATCACCAGCGGCCCGGTGGCGGACATCGCCATCGTCTGGGCGCACACCGATGACGGCATCCAGGGGTTCGTGCTGGAAAAGGGCATGCCCGGCTTCACCACCCAGGAGATCAAGCACAAGATGAGTCTGCGCGCCTCGCTGACCGGCGCGCTGTTCTTCGACAACGTGCGCGTGCCCGAGCGCAACCGCCTGCCGAACGTGCAGGGCCTGAAGGGGCCGCTGGGCTGCCTGACCCAGGCCCGCTATGGCATCAGCTGGGGTCCGATCGGGGCGGCGGTGGCCTGCCTGGATGAAGCGCTGGGCTACACCAGGGAACGCGTGCTGTTCGGGCGTCCGGTGGCGGCCACGCAGAGCGCCCAGATCAAGCTGGCCGACATGGCGCGCCGGATCACCAGCGCGCAGCTGCTGGCACTGCAGCTGGGGCGGTTGAAGGATGCCGGCCAGATGCAGCCGCAACAGGTGAGCCTGGCCAAGTGGAACAACTGCCGCATGGCCATCGATATCGCCCGCGATTGCCGCGACCTGCTGGGCGGTGCGGGCATCACCACCGAACACGTGGCGATCCGGCATGCGCTGAACCTGGAATCGGTGATCACCTACGAGGGAACGGAAACCGTGCACCAGCTGGTGATCGGCCGCGAACTCACCGGCATCAACGCGTTCTGACGGTCATTCGCCGCCGGCAAACCCGTTCTGGCGCCAGGCTTCGTACATCACCACGGCAACGGTGTTGGACAGGTTGAGGCTGCGATTATCCGGCCGCATCGGCAGACGCAGCCGACGCCCGTGTGGCAGCGCGTCCAGCACATCCTGCGGCAGGCCGCGGGTTTCCGGTCCGAACAGGAAGGCGTCGCCGTCTTCGAACTGCTGGGTGTCATAGCGCACGCTGCCACGGGTACTGAGGGCGAACAGGCGCTTGGGGGCAATGCGCTGCAGGGCGGTGTCCAGGTCTGGATGCACCTGCAGTCGTGCGTACTCGTGATAGTCCAGGCCGGCGCGCTTGAGCTGCTTGTCGCTCAGGTCGAAACCGAGCGGTTCAATCAGGTGCAGCTGCGCGCCGGTGTTGGCGCAGAGGCGGATCACATTGCCGGTATTCGGGGGAATTTCCGGCTGGAACAACACAACATGGAACTGAGGGGAGGTCATGGCCAAAGTGTACGCCGCGACCCTTCACCGTAGGTACCAGCCCCTGGCTGGTACACCTTGGGTGTTACGGACGGACCAGCACCGAAGCCGCATCGGCAGCAAAGGCCTGCAGGTCGTTCGGCGTCGGGCGCACCTGCAGGGTCGGCAGGTTGATGATCACTTCGTTGGCCAAGGCCGTGGCCGCAGCAGCGAAGGTGCCCATGTAGTCGCGGTGGCTGTCCTGCTCGGCGGCCAGCGCTTCACGCTGTTCGGCGGTGGGACGCACCTCGACGGCGGCCAGCGTGGTCACGCGGCGGCTGTCGGCCAGTTCCTGGCGGTACTCGGCGATCTGGCCGGCGGTGGGACGCACTTCCACCAGCGCCAGGGTCGGGATCGCGCTGTTGCGCTCCCATTCGGCCTGGGCCAGCTGGTCGGCGGAGGGACGGACCTGGACGGTTTCCAGGGTGGGGATGGCGGAGGCGGCATGCACGTTCGAAACAAACGCGGAGCCGGCAGCGAGGGCGATGGCAATTGCGATGGTCTTGGTGTTCATGACGGGGCCTGTTTAGTGTTGGTGAGCAGTGGTGTGGTAGTAAGGTAGTACACCGAATCTGGGCATGCAAGAGAAATTTTCGATTCCGGCGTTTTGTTCAGCGATCAGTCAGTTTTGGTTTGATCGCCTCCTGTCCGCACAGAGATCAAAGCAGGACCCGTGCCAACTTTCAGCCGTTGATTTACAAGGGTTTTTCGCCTGAATCGCAGTGTCCGCTGTCCGGACACCTGTCCGATCTGCAAGCCAGGACTGTCCGGACGACGCGATGTGACGTCCCCTGAGGCCGGCAATGACTGTTGGCCGATGCCAGATTCAGTGGGGGCGGGCTAGGATCGGCCTCCACTTTCACGACCAAGGACCCGGAATGACCCTGCACCTTCGACCGCGTGGCGCACTGCTCGCTGTTGCGCTTTCTGCCGCCCTGGGCACGCTGGCCCCGGCACCGGTGCTGGCCAAGCCGGCACAGACGGCCAAGGTCGACATTCCGTTCGAGGAGTTCACCCTGCCCAACGGCCTGCGCGTGGTGGTGCACACCGACCGCAAGGCTCCGATCGTGGCGGTGAACATCTGGTACCACGTCGGCAGCAAGGACGAACCTGCCGGCCGCACCGGTTTCGCGCACCTGTTCGAACACCTCATGTTCCAGCGCAGCGAAAACCACGACGGCGAGTACTTCGAGCCCTTCAAGCAGGTCGGCGTGACCGGCCAGAACGGCACCACCAACACCGATCGCACCAACTACTTCGAGAACGTACCCACCACCGCGCTGGACATGGCGCTGTGGATGGAGTCCGACCGCATGGGCCACCTGCTGGGTGCCATCGACCAGGCGGCGCTGGATGAGCAGCGCGGCGTGGTGCAGAACGAAAAGCGCCAGGGCGAGAACCAGCCCTATGGCCAGGTCTGGGAAAAGCTCAACCGCGCGCTGTATCCGGCTGGCCACCCGTATCACCACAGCGTGATCGGTTCGATGAACGACCTCAACGCGGCGTCGCTGGACGACGTGAAGACCTGGTTCCGCACCTGGTACGGCCCCAACAATGCGGTGCTGGTGCTGGCCGGCGACATCGACGTGGCCACTGCCAAGGAAAAGGTCGCGCGCTACTTCGGCGACATTCCGGCCGGCCCGACCATGGCCCAGCCGAAGGTGGACGTGGCCAAGCGCGAGAAATCCACCCGCGAGACCATGACCGACAAGGTGCCGCAGGCGCGCATCTACCGCGCCTGGAACGTGGCCGAAGTCGGCACCACCGACATCGACCAGCTGCAGCTGTTCGCGCAGGTGCTGGGTGGGGCCAAGGCCTCGCGCCTGGACCAGCGCCTGCTGCACCAGGACAAGCTGGTCGACAACGTCAGCGCCGGGGCCTACAGCTCGCAGCTGGGCTCCAACTTCATGATCATGGCCACGGTGAAGCAGGGCGTGGACCCGGCCAAGGTCGAAGCCATCATCGATGAGGAAGTGCGCAAGCTGATCAAGGATGGCCCCACCGCTGCGGAACTGGCGCGTGGCAAGACCGCCTTCCGCGCCGGCTTCATCCGCGGCATCGAACGTATTGGCGGCTTCGGCGGCAAGGCCGACGCGCTGGCCGAATGCACCGTGTACGAAGGCGACCCGGGCTGCTTCCGCCGCTCGCTGAAGGTGATCAATGACGCCACCGCGGCCGACGTGCGCGGCATCGGCGCGAAGTGGCTGGGCCCGGGCGACCATACCCTGGTGGTCGAGCCCGGTGCCCGCGTCGCGCTGGCCGAGGAACCCTCGGCCACGCCCAAGCCGTTCAATGTGCCGGCGGTGGACCCGAAGTTCAGCACCCTGCCGACCCAGGTCGACCGCAGTGCCGGCGTGCCGCAGACCCAGCAGTTCCCGGAACTGAAATTCCCGCAGCTGCACCGCGCCACCCTGAAGAACGGCACCCAGGTGATCCTGGCCGAACGCCACGACATTCCGGTGGTGCAGTTCAGCTATGAATTCCCGGGCGGTTTCACCGCCGACCAGGGTCGCAAGTCCGGCACCGCCAACTTCACCATGGACCTGATGGGCGAAGGCGCAGGCAAGCTCGGCGCGCTGGCCTTCGCCGACGCGGCCGACATGCTGGGAGCGAGCATGGGTGCCAGCGCCTCGCTGGACAGCGCCAGCGTCTACCTGTCCGCGCTGAAGGAAAACCTGGCCCCGTCGCTGGCGCTGTACGCCGACATGCTGCGCACCCCGCGCTTCGAGCAGGGCGAGATCGACCGGGTCAAGGCGACCTGGATCGCCGGCATCCAGCAGGAAAAGGTGAACCCCAATGCGGTGGCCATGCGCGTGCTGCCCCCGCTGCTGTACGGCAAGGGCCATCCCTATGCCATCCCGTTCACCGGCAGCGGCCGCGAGGCCGACATCCAGTCGCTGACCCGCCAGGACCTGGTGGATTTCCACCGCGACTGGCTGCGTCCGGAGCAGGGCACCCTGATCGTGGTCGGCGACACCACCCTGAAGGAGATCGTGCCGATGCTGGAACGCCAGTTCGGTGACTGGAAAAGCACCGGCCCGGCCCCGCAGGTGAAGGCCACCGTGGACGTGGCGCGCCCGGCCAAGGGCCGCGTGTACCTGATCGACCAGCCCGGCGCGGTGCAGGCCAACCTGTTCGCCGGACAGGTGGTGCCCTCCACCCTGGATGCCGGCGCAACCCGCTTCGACATCGCCAACGGCGTGCTCGGCGGCGACTTCACCTCGCGCCTGAACATGAACCTGCGCGAGGAGAAGCACTGGTCGTATGGGGCGCGCAGCAGCGCCAGCAGCACCCTGGGCCAGCGCCCGTGGCTGGCAATGGCCCCGGTGCAGATCGACAAGACCGGCGAGGCCATGGCCGAAATGCGCCGCGAGATCGCCGACTTCGCCAGCGGCGGCGAGCCGGTCACCGCACCGGAAGTGACCCGCATCCGCAACATCCAGACCCTCAGCCTGCCCGGGGCCTATGAAACCGCCAGCGCCGTGATGGGCACCATCAGCGGCATCGTCCGCTACCAGCGCCCGGACGACTACGTGTTCAAGCGCAAGGCCGAGATCGAGGCGATGACCCCGGCCCAGGTCCAGCAGGCCGCCGCCACGCTGGACCCGAACGCCCTGACCTGGGTGGTGGTGGGCGACCTGAAGCAGACCGAAAAAGAGGTCCGCGCGCTGAATCTGGGCGAGGTAACGGTCATCGACGCCGATGGCAATCCGGTGAAGTAACCCCTGCGTGGTGCCGGCCAACGGCCGGCGCTACCAGGATCCGGTAGCGCCGGCCGTTGGCCGGCCCACATGAACCCGTCACCGTTCCGCCCCCATCCACCCCCGATTCAGCCCATTCAGGCAAAATCCCCCCATGACCTACCCGAGCATCCCCGCCATGCGCCTCCTGCTCCTCTCCGCCCTCACCCTGACCGCCACCGCCTGCACCTGGGTGCCGATCGAACCCAGCGGCAAGACCGTGCGCGTGCTGCCTTCCGGCCCGGTCCCGTCGGGCTGCCAGCAGCGCGGCGAAGTGGTGGTCACGGTCAAGAGCAAGGTCGGCTTCTACAACCGCAACCCCCTGCGCGTGCAGGAAGAACTGGAAACCCTGGCCCGCAACGAGGCCCCCAGCGCCCAGGCCAACGCCATCCAGGCGGCGGCCGCGCCCGCCGACGGCAGCCAGCGTTTCCTGGCCTTCCAGTGCCCGCCGCGCTGACGCATTCAGCCTTACGCCCGGACCATACGCCCGGGCGTGAATCCGTAAAGATGCGGTGAAAGCCGCTGGGGCTTACAATAGCGCCCCCTTCGCCTGAGCCTTGGCGCTAACTGATGCTCTTCAAGAATGTCTCGATCGCCGGTCTGGCGCACATCGACGCGCCGCATACGCTGACGTCGAAGGAAATCAACGAACGTCTGCAGCCGACGCTGGATCGTCTGGGCATCCGCACCGACGTGCTCGGCGACATCGCCGGCATCCATGCCCGTCGCCTGTGGGACGCCGACATGCTGGCCTCCGACGCCGCCACCCTGGCCGGCCGCAAGGCGCTGGAAGACGCCGGCATCGGTGCCGACAAGATCGGCCTGCTGGTCAACACCTCGGTCAGCCGCGACTACCTGGAGCCGTCCACGGCCAGCATCGTCTCGGGCAATCTGGGCGTCAGCGACCAGTGCATGACCTTCGACGTTGCCAATGCCTGCCTGGCCTTCATCAACGGCATGGACATCGCCGCCCGCATGCTGGAACGCGGCGAGATCGACTACGCGCTGATTGTCGATGGCGAAACCGCCAACCTGGTGTACGAGAAGACCCTCGAGCGCATGGCCCTGCCGGGCGTGACCGCCGACGACTTCCGTAACGAGATGGCCGCGCTGACCCTGGGCTGCGGTGCCGCTGCCATGGTCATGGCGCGCAGCGAGCTGGTGCCGGATGCCCCGCGTTACCGCGGCGGTGTCACCCGCTCGGCCACCGAGTGGAACCAGCTGTGCCGCGGCAACCTGGACCGCATGGTCACCGACACCCGCATGCTGCTGATCGAAGGCATCAAGCTGGCCCAGAAGACCTTCATGGCCGCCCGCGAAGCGCTGGGCTGGGCCGTGGAAGAGCTGGACCAGTTCGTGATCCACCAGGTCAGCCAGCCGCACACCGCCGCCTTCATCAAGAACTTCGGCATCGACCCGAAGAAGGTGATGACCATCTTCGGCGAGCACGGCAACATCGGTCCGGCCTCGGTGCCTATCGTGCTGAGCAAGCTCAAGCAGCTGGGCAAGCTGAAGAAGGGCGACCGTATCGCCCTGCTCGGCATCGGCTCGGGCCTGAACTGCTCGATGGCCGAAGTGGTCTGGTAAAACGACACTTCAGTTGATTCCAGGGGCCGGTACTACCGGCCCTTTTTACAGGTGCGATCCGATGTCCCAGCTTCCCGGTTACCCCGCCCATCCGCAGCGTTTCGACGTCCGCCCCGGCCTGTCGATGAGCTATCTCGACGAAGGTCCGCGCGATGGCGAAGTGGTGGTGATGGTGCACGGCAACCCGTCGTGGAGCTATTACTGGCGAACTCTGGTGGCCGGCCTGTCGGACAAGTACCGCTGCATCGTGCCCGACCACATCGGCATGGGCCTGTCGGACAAGCCGGATGACAGCCGCTACGAATACACCCTGCAGTCCCGCGTGGACGATCTGGATGCCCTGCTCAAGCACCTGGGCATCACCGGCCCGGTGACCTTGGCGGTGCACGACTGGGGCGGCATGATCGGCTTCGGCTGGGCGCTGTCGCACCATGCGCAGGTGAAGCGTCTGGTGGTGCTCAACACCGCCGCCTTCCCGATGCCGGCGGCCAAGAAGATGCCGTGGCAGATCGCGCTGGGCCGGCACTGGAAGATCGGCGAGTGGATCATCCGCACCTTCAACGCGTTCTCCAGTGGGGCGTCGTGGCTGGGCGTGGAGCGGAAGATGCCGACGGATGTACGCCGTGCGTACGTATCGCCGTACAACAGCTACGCCAACCGGATCAGCACCATCCGCTTCATGCAGGACATTCCGCTGAGTCCGGCTGACAAGGCCTGGTCGCTGCTGGAGCGTGCTGGTCAGGCGCTGCCGTCGTTCGCCGACCGCCCGGCATTCATCGGCTGGGGTCTGCGCGACTTCGTATTCGATCATCACTTCCTGAAGGGCTTCCAGGCGGCACTGCCGCAGGCGCAGGTACATGCGTTTGAAGATGCCGGGCACTATGTGCTGGAAGACAAGCACGAAGTGCTGGTGCCGGAAATCCGCACGTTTCTCGATAGCCATCCGCTGTAAGGCAGGATCCGGTAGCGCCGGCCGTTGGCCGGCCCATGCATTTGCCGGATGCGTTCATGAGGGCCGGCCAACGGCCGGCGCTACCGTGCTGCGTCCAACAGATTCGGTAGGGCGGGGTTCAAATTCCCTGCCCGCCAGAAGACCACCTGCTGCACCCGTGGCGCGTCCTTCAACGCCACGAACGCCACCCCCGGTACACCCAGCCGGCGAAGCGACGCCGGCACCAGCGCCACGCCCAGCCCTTCACCCACCAGGCTGACGATGCTCTGCTGCAGCTGCACCTCCAGCCGGATCTGCGGGCGCAGCCCTTCGCGTGCGAAACAGGCGTCAATCGCCTCGCGCAGGGTCGGCACCACATCGGCCGGTGCGGTGATCAGTGCCTCGTCAGCCAGCTGCGTCACGTCCAGCTGACGCCGCCGCGCCAGCGGGTGTGCGGCCGGCAGCGCCACGCACAGCGGTTCCTCGAACAGCGGCTGCAGCGCCAGTCCATGCAGGTCTGCCGGGGCAAAGCCGATCCCCGCATCCAGTTCGCCTTCGCGCACGCCCTGCAGCAGAGCCAGTGGCAGCGCCTCGCGCAGGCGCAGCTGCACCTGAGGATGGGCGGCAATGAAGCGCCGGGCCAGCGGCGGCACCGAGCTGTGCGCTGCATGCATCATGAAGCCCACGCGCAACTCGCCGAGTTCACCCGCGGCCACCTGTTGCGCGCTGCGGCAGGCCTGTTCCAGCCCGACCAGCACGTCGCGCGCATCCTGGGCGAAGCGCGTGCCGGCGGCCGTCAGCCGCACATGGCGTGAGTCGCGCTCCAGCAGGGTCACCCCGAGCGCCTTCTCCAGCCCGGCGATCTGCCGGCTCAGCGGCGGCTGGGTCATGTGCAGCTGTTCGGCCGCCTTCCCGAAGTGCAGGGCGTCGGCCACGGCCAGGAAACACTGCAGGGCGCGGATGTCGATCATGCACAAAGAGTATCGCTGAAGGCCGCCGAAAGCATTGGAAGGTATTGATTCCGGCGCGTAGCCTGCAGCGCACGCTTCCAGGGAATCCCCCATGTTGTCCGTGCTGGCCATCGTGCTGCCCATCTTTGGCCTGATCTTCGCCGGCTGGCTGGCCCGCCGCAGTGGTGCGCTGGGCCCGCACTCGACCTCCGAGCTGAACCGCTTCGTGGTGTATCTGGCGCTGCCGGCGCTGTTGTTTGACGTGGTCGCCAACGCCCAGTGGCAGGCGCTTTGGAATCCCGCTTTTCTGCTCAGCTTCGGCGGCGGCACCGCGCTGGTGTTCGCCGGGACGGTGCTGCTGCAGCGCCGTCGCGGCCAGCCATTGGCCGACGCCAGCATCGACGGCCTCAACGCCGCCTATGCCAACACCGGCTTCATCGGCTTTCCGCTGGCGGTGGCGGTGCTCGGCACTGCGGCGCTCACCCCCACCCTGGTGGCGACCCTGCTGACCGTGTGCGTGCTGTTCGCGCTGGCCATCGTGCTCGTGGAAACCGGCCTGCAGCGCGAAATGCGCCTGCATCATCTGCTGTGGAAGGTCACCCGGGCCCTGCTGCGCAACCCGCTGGTGCTGGCCCCGCTGCTGGCGCTGCCGCTGATGGTCACCGGCACGCACCCGCCGGCTCCCGTGCAGACGTTCCTGAAGCTGCTGGGGGGCGCGGCATCGCCGTGCGCGTTGATCGCACTGGGGCTGTTCCTGGGCGAGCGCCGCAACGTGCCCGAGGGTACCGGACGCACCGCGCTGGGGTTGGGCACGGCCAAGCTGCTGCTGCAGCCGCTGCTGGTCTGGCTGCTGGCCACCCAGGTGTTCCACCTCGACCCGGTGCTGACCCACGCCGCCGTGCTGCTGGCCGCGCTGCCGACCGGGACGGGGCCGTTCATGCTGGCCGAGTTCCACCGCCGCGAGGCCGGCACGACCGCCGCCACGGTGCTGGGGACCACCCTGGTCTCCGTGCTGACCCTGACCCTGTACCTGACCTGGGTGTGGCCGACGGCGGGCTAGTCCTTGAACGGCCAGTCGGCCGCGGTCAGCACCGGCAGTCCGAAGGCAATGCGGGCCTTGTCGCACTGCGGGCTGGCCTTGCCGTACTCCCACGAGGCATCGACCTCCCGGCACACGCTGGGCCGGTTGGGGTGGATGCTGCAGCGGGAGTAGACCCCGATCTCTGCATCCAGTGCGACGCAGCGTACCGGCTTGGAGTGGGTGCCACGCATGCACAGCCGGTGCGGGTCCAGCACCTCGGTCAGTTCATGCGGCACGCCGCCGGGGGTGACTTCGTCCGACTCCATCCAGTGGAAGGCCACGCGGTACTGGGTGCAGCACGCGCCGCAGGTCATGCAGGGATGGGCCATGGATGCCGGCCTTCGGGCGGCGGAGAGCGGGAGGGAAGGGCGCGAATTTTCCACGGCGGCGGCCGCCGCGCAAGAATTTTCTGCAGCGGCGACAATGAACGGATGAACAGCCCCACCAATATCGCCGCGCGCCTGCCAGAACTGGCCCGCGAACGCCCCGACCAGATTGCCATCCGCTGCCCCGGAAAGCCGGGCCCCACGGGCATGGCGCGCTATGACGTGACCCTGGATTACCGCACCCTCAACGCCCGCAGCGACGCCATGGCGGCCGGGCTGGCCGCCTACGGCATCGGCCGTGGCATGCGCGCCGTGGTGATGGTGCGGCCGTCGCCGGAGTTCTTCCTGCTGATGTTCGCGCTGTTCAAGAACGGCGCGGTGCCGGTGCTGGTTGACCCTGGCATCGACAAGCGCGCGCTCAAGCAGTGCCTGGACGAGGCCCAGCCGCAGGCCTTCATCGGCATCGGCCTGGCCCACGTGGCGCGATTGGTGCTGCGCTGGGCCCCGGGCGCGAAGAGCCTGGTGACCGTGGGCCGGCGCTGGGGCTGGGGTGGTACCACCCTGGCCCAGCTGGAGGCGCAGGGCGCCCGCGCGCCGCAGCCAATGGCCGCCACCGACGGCGACGACGTGGCCGCGATCCTGTTCACCAGCGGCTCCACCGGCGTACCCAAGGGCGTGGTCTACCGCCATCGGCACTTTGTCGGTCAGGTCGACCTGCTGCGCTCCGCGTTCGGCATGGAAGCGGGTGGGGTGGACCTGCCGACCTTCCCGCCGTTCGCGCTGTTCGACCCGGCGCTGGGCCTGACCTCGGTGATTCCGGATATGGACCCCACGCGTCCGGCCAAGGCCGACCCGCGCAAGCTGCACGACGCCATCGACCGCTTCGGGGTGACCCAGCTGTTCGGCTCGCCCGCGCTGATCCGGGTGCTGGCCGACCACGGCCAGCCGCTGCCCGGCGTGCGCCGGGTGACCTCGGCCGGTGCGCCGGTGCCGCCGGACGTCGTCGCGCGGTTCCGTCGCCTGCTGCCCGACGACGCCCAGTTCTGGACCCCGTACGGGGCCACCGAGTGCCTGCCGGTGGCGGTGGTGGAAGGCCGCGAACTGGAGAACACCCGCGAGGCCACCGAGCACGGAGCAGGCACCTGCGTCGGCCACGTGGTTGCGCCCAACCAGGTGCGCATCATCGCCATCGACGATGCGCCGTTGCCGCAGTGGACGCAGGTCTGCGAAGTGGCCACCGGCGTGGTCGGCGAGATCACCGTCGCAGGCCCCACCGCCACCGACAGCTACTTCAACCGCCCGCAGGCCACCGCCGCGGCCAAGATCAACGAGACCCTGGCCGACGGCAGCACCCGCGTGGTGCACCGCATGGGCGACGTCGGCTACTTCGACGAACAGGGCCGGCTGTGGTTCTGCGGGCGCAAGACCCAGCGCCTGGAAACCGCGCAGGGTCCGCTCTACACCGAGCAGGTGGAGCCGGTGTTCAACACCCTCGACGGCATCGCCCGCACCGCGCTGGTCGGCGTAGGCGCACCCGGCCAGCAGGTGCCGGTACTGTGCTACGAGCTGAAAGCCGGCGTTGCTGATTCGCCGGCGCTGCAGCAGCGTCTGCGCGAACACGCGCTGGCGCATCCCGGCACCGCACGCATCGAACACTTCCTGCCGCACCCCGGCTTCCCCGTCGACATCCGTCACAACGCCAAGATCGGCCGCGAAAAGCTGACCGTCTGGGCCGCAACCCGTATGGAACAACACGCATGAAGATTCTGGTCACCGGTGGTGGTGGTTTCCTGGGCCAGGCGCTGTGCCGTGGCCTGGTTGAACGCGGGCACGAGGTGCTCAGCTTCAATCGCGGTCATTACCCGTCGCTGGCGGCGCTGGGCGTCGGCCAGATCCGCGGCGACCTCGCCGACGCCGAAGCCGTGCGCCATGCCGTCGCCGGTGTGGACGCGGTGTTCCACAACGCCGCCAAGGCCGGTGCCTGGGGCAGCTATGACAGTTACCACAAGGCCAACGTGGTGGGCACCGATAACGTAATCGCCGCCTGCCGTGCCAACGGCGTCGGTCGGCTGGTCTACACCTCCACCCCCAGCGTGACCCATCGCGCCACCCATCCGGTGGAAGGGCTGGGTGCGGACGAAGTGCCCTACGGCGAAAACTTCCAGGCTCCGTATGCGGCGACCAAGGCGATTGCCGAGCAGCGCGTGCTGGCCGCCAATGATGCGCAGCTGGTCACCGTGGCGCTGCGCCCGCGCCTGATCTGGGGTCCGGGCGACCAGCAGCTGGTGCCGCGCCTGGCCGAACGCGCGCGCGCCGGTCGCCTGCGTTTCGTTGGCGACGGCACCAATCTGGTCGATACCACCTACATCGACAACGCCGCGCTGGCGCATTTCCAGGCATTCGATCACCTCGCCCCTGGCGCGACCTGCGCCGGCAAGGCGTACTTCATTTCCAACGGCGAACCGCTGCCGATGCGCGTGCTGCTCAACAAGCTGCTGGCAGCGTCGGGTGCTCCTTCCGTGGAGAAGTCGATCAGCTTCAAGACCGCCTATCGCATCGGTGCGGTGGCCGAGCGGCTGTGGCCGCTGCTGCGTCTGCCGGGCGAACCGCCGATGACCCGCTTCCTCGCCGAGCAGCTGTGCACGCCGCACTGGTACAGCATGGAGCCGGCGCGTCGCGACTTCGGTTATGTGCCGCAGGTGAGCATTGACGAAGGCCTCACGAGGCTGAAGGCTTCATTGCGCGATGAGGTTGCCATCACTCGCTGAACACCGGCCAATCGACAACATGGCAGCACGCCAATCCGGCACGCATCACCACGCGAGGATCGACATGCTGCACTACGCCGTAGTTTTCTTTGTAATCGCCATCATTGCGGCGGTGCTCGGTTTCTCCGGCATCGCCGGTGCCGCCAGCAACATCGCCTGGATCCTGTTCGTTGTGTTCCTGGTCCTGGCCGTGATCTCGATGTTCCGTAAGCGTACGTAGTACCCGCAGCACCTGCCTTGACGGCAGTGCGGCGGGCACCTCTCTCCTGCCCGCCGCACTGCCGCGGCAACCCCGACGGCCTGGCGTCCCCGCGACGACCGGGCCGTCGCGCTTTCTGGCCTCCGGCTTCGACCAATCCGGATGCGCTGTAGAGCCACGCCCTGCGTGGCTTCGACCCACCTGACACTGCGCGCAGCCACGCAGGGCGTGGCTCTACGGCCCAGGTGCACCCGCCATTCAAGGCCCGCAGGTAGAATGGCCACATGCCCCGCTCCCTGCTTTCCTCCCTCAAGCCCTTGGCCGGCAATGCCCTGCAACTGGCATTGAACCGCACCCTGGCGCTGGACCCGGACACCCGCCACGCGCTTTCCACGCTGGATGGCCGCCATATCGCCCTGACCCTGGAATCGCCGTCGCTGGCGATGCGCATCGGGGTGGAGGGTGATCGCCTCACCGTCGGGCCGGTGGATCCGGGCCAGGAACCCGACCTGGCCGTGCGCAGCACGTTGGGCGGGGTGCTGGCGCAGCTGCCGCTGATCGCCAACGCCCGCCGCGGCGGCGACGCCCCGGCCGGGCGGGTCAAGGTCTCCGGCGATGCCGAACTGGCGCGCCGCCTGCAGCAGCTGGCCAGCCGCTTCGACCCGGACTGGCAGCTGCCGTTCGTGCGCGTGTTCGGCGAGATTCTGGGCGTTCAGGTGGCCAACACGCTGCGCTCGGCCCTGCAGCACGCGCGCCGTGGCGCGTCCGATCTGGCGCACACCGCCGCTGAATTTGTCACCGAGGAGTCGCGCGACGTGGTACCCCGAGCAGAACTGGATGCCTTCCATGACGATGTGGACGTGATGCGCGACGACGTCGAACGCCTCGCCGCCCGCGTGCAGCGCCTGCAGCAGGTGCGCGCATGAAGGCGGTGTTCCGCGCCAGCCGCATCGGCCGCGTGATCCTGCGTTATCGCCTGGACGATCTACTGCAGGGCACGCCCCTGGAGCGCTGGCTGCGCCTGGCCAAACCGTTCGTGCCGCGTGCCTCGGCCGATATCGCCGCACAGTCGCGCGGCGCACGCCTGCGCCTGGCGCTGCAGGACCTTGGCCCGATCTTCGTCAAGTTCGGTCAGATCCTGTCGACCCGCCGCGACCTGATCCCGGCCGACGTGGCCAATGAACTCACGCTGCTGCAGGACCGGGTGAAGCCGTTTGACGGCGACACCGCCCAGCGCATCGTCGAAGCCGCGCTTGGCCGTCCTGTCAGCGAGGCGTTCGCCAGTTTCGACCTGCAGCCGCTGGCGTCGGCCTCGATCGCCCAGGTGCACGCCGCCACCCTCGCCGATGGCCGTCAGGTGGTGGTCAAGGTGCTGCGGCCGGACATCGAAAAGCAGATCGACGCCGATATCGCCCTGCTCAAGTCCGCCGCCGCGCTGGTCGAACGCACCCACCCGCGCGCCGACAAGATCCGCCCGCGCGAAGTCGTGGCCGAGGTGGAAAACACCTTGGCTGCCGAGCTCGACCTGCAGCGCGAAGGGGCCAACGCCAGCGTGCTGCGCCGGTTCTGGATGGATTCGGACGACCTGTACGTGCCCGAAGTGATCTGGAGCCACACCGCCGAACGCGCGCTCACCCTCGAACGTGTGTGGGGCATTCCGTCGGACGACATCGCCGCGCTCGACAAGGCCGGCATCGACCGCAAGGCACTCGCCGCCAAGGGCGTGCGCGTGTTCTACACCCAGGTGTTCCGCGACAACTTCTTCCACGCTGACGCGCACGCCGGGAACATCTGGGTCGACACCGATCCTGCCCGCCGCGACAACCCGCGCTTCATCGCGCTGGACTTCGGCATCATGGGCCAGCTGTCCGAAGAAGATCAGTACTACCTGGCCGAGAACTTCATGGCCATCTTCAACAAGGACTACCGACGCATGGCCGAGCTTCACGTTGAAGCCGGCTGGATGCCCAACAACGTGCGCATCGATGAACTGGAAGCGGCGGCGCGCTCGGTGTGCGAGCCGTACTTCACCCGTCCGCTGTCGCAGATTTCGCTCGCCGAAGTGCTGATGAAGCTGTTCCGCGTGGCCCAGCGCTACCAGCTGACCCTGCAGCCGCAGCTGATCCTGCTGCAGAAGACCCTGCTCAACATCGAAGGCGTGGGTCGCCAGCTCGACCCGCAGCTGGACATCTGGGCAGTGGCGCGGCCAGTGCTGGAACGCATCCTGCGTGAGCGCTACAGTCCGCGCCGCGTGCTGAAGGAACTGCGCAAGCGCCTGCCGGAAATCATGACCCACACCCCGGACATGCCCCGCCTGGTGCATGCCTGGCTGAAGCAGCAGGTCGAAGGTGACCATGAACTGTCCATGCGCTCAGTGGACCTGGTCGCACTGAACAACAACCTGCAGAAGCTGCAGAAACGCGCCGTTGCTGCGATTGCCGGTGTCGGCCTGCTGATCGTCGCTGCGGTGCTGTACGGCATGCAGCCGGGTGGCTGGTACTTCGGTGATGCGCCGTTGCTGAGCATTGCCAGCGGCGCGGCCGGATTGTTCTCGCTGGGGGCAGCATGGTGGCGGCGGTGATTGCAGTGGAAGACGCATCACCCGCCCTCGAAACGCCTGTGGCGCTGCCGCCGCTGCAGCTGCTGCATCTGGACGAGCGTCTGGCCGTGGTCAACAAGCCGGCCGGGCTGATGGTCCACGACAGCAAGCTGGCCCGTGGCGAAGACGATTTCCTCGCCGACCGCCTGCGCGAGCAGCTGGGCAAGCCAATTTTCCTGGTCCACCGGCTCGACCGCGCCACCAGCGGCTGCCTGCTGCTGGCGTTTGATCGTGAAAGCGCCGGCACCCTCGGCAAGGCGTTGATGGGCGGCGATGTCACCAAGGATTACCTGGCGATCTGCCGAGGCTGGCCGGCCGAAGAAGCGTTCACGGTCGACCACGACCTGGACGGCGGCCCCGGCAAGCCGGTGAAGAAGCAGGCCATCACGCACTTCCAGAGGGTGGCGGTCGGCGAGATCGCGGTGCCGGTGGGCGAATTCCCCACCTCACGCTATGCGCTGCTGCGCTGCCAGCCGCAGACCGGGCGTTTCCGCCAGATCCGCCGACACCTCAAGCACCTGTCGCATCACCTGATCGGCGATACCAGCCACGGCGATGGCCGGCACAACCGCAGCTTCCGCATGCAGGGCATCCACCGCATGCTGCTGCACGCCGAGCGCCTGCGTTTCCCGCATCCAGACGGCGGCCTGATGGATGTCAGCGCGCCGGTGGATGGGGAATTCGGCAAGGCGATGGATCTGTTTGGCTGGCGGTAGGTCCGCGCTCGGACGCGCATGGCGGCGTACGTGCACACGATCATGGCTTTGACACCCATGGGGTGTCACTACGACCCTTGGTCGGGCGACCTGTAGGGACACGCCATGCGTGTCCACGCGGTGCCGTCGCGGCCGATATTATTTCCCGGCGGGTGCCGCTGCCGGAGCCGGCTGTTCATTCACAATCGCTTCCAGATCCTTCTGCAGGTCCACGAACAGCGGCTGCATGCGCTCCTGGATCGCCACCATCACGTTCTGCATCAGCGCCGGGGTCTTGTCGAGCAGGCTCTGCCCGGCCGAGCTCTCATAGAACTCGGCCATCGCCAGCACGTCTTCCTTGCTGAAGGTCTTCTTGTACAGGTCCACGTACATCGGCCGCAGCTGCTGCCACGACAGCGCCTGGCGGATGGTCTGGTTGGTGCGCTGCTCTATGCGCTGCAGCTGCGCGCGCTGGGTTTCATCCAGCTGACGCTGCTGCGCCACCTGTTCGAACTGCTGGCGCTGCATCGCTTCAATCTGCGGCAGCATGGTGTCCAGCATGCTCTGCGCGCGCGAGGCGGCCAGCAGGCGGTTGATGTCGGCGTCGGTCGGCGGCGCGGCCAGGGCCGGCGCGATCGCGGCCAGGCCCAGGGCCAGGCCGAGCACCAGACGGGTCAGGCCACGGCGGGCCGGAAGGTGGATCAGGGTCATCTCGATGCGTCCTGCAGTACGGAAAGCCCGAGCATACCCGGCTGGGGTGGACGGCGCGGTGGTGACCGCGCCGCAGATCGTGACGATAGTCACCCCGTTGTGACCCGTTACCCGCCCATTCGATACCAATGGCGTACGTTCCAGTCACCAAAGGCGGCGATCCACCCATTACAATGCCGCCCATGGGAAATGGGCCTGTCACCATCAACGCGCACCTGACGATTCCGGATTCGGAACTCGTCGAACGCTTCGTGCGCGCCAGTGGGGCCGGCGGCCAGAACGTGAACAAGGTCTCCACCGCGGTCGAGCTGCGTTTCGACGTGGCCGGCTCGCCGTCGCTGCCCGAAGCGCTGCGCACGCGCCTGCTGGCGCGCCGCGACCGGCGCATGACCGGCGAGGGCGTGCTGGTGATCGATGCCCAGCGTTTCCGCACCCAGGACCGCAACCGCGAAGACGCCCGCGAACGCCTGGCCGCCTTCATCCAGGCCAGCCTCAGCGTGCCCAAGGCACGGGTGGCGACCAAGCCCTCGTTCGGGGCCAAGATGCGCCGCCTGGACGCCAAGAAAGAGCGCTCGCAGATCAAACGCGCGCGCACCACACGCAATTGGGAGTGATTGCTTGAACAACCCACATCCGCTGGTTCCGGCCATTCCGCCGAACATGCCGCAGGTCAAACCCAGCCGTTTCTGGCGCTGGGCTGCGCGCTGCGCGCTGCGCCTGGGCGGCTGGAAGATCCAGGGCACGCTGCCGAACGTGCCCAAGCTGGTGATGATTGTCGCCCCGCATTCGTCCAACTGGGACGGCTACTGGGGCATGGCGGCCAAGATCGCCATGGGCCTGCAGGTGCGGGTGCTGGGCAAGGCCTCGCTGTTCTGGTGGCCGCTGGGGCCGCTGCTGCGCAGGCTGGGCGTGATTCCGCTCGACCGCAGCTCGCCGCAGGGGACCGTGGAACAGGCCGTGCGCCTGATCCGTGAGTCCGACAAGATGTGGTACGTGATCACCCCGGAAGGCACCCGCAAGGCGGTCGAGCACTGGAAGGCCGGCTTCCTGAAGATCGCGCGCATGGCCGACGTGCCGGTGCTGGCCGCCTACTTCCACTACCCGGAAAAGATCATCGGCCTTGGCCCGGTGTTCCATTCCACCGGCGACGACGTCGCCGACATGGCCACCATCCGCGAGTGGTACCGCCCCTGGCAGGGCAAGAACCGCGGCACCGTCTGAGCCTTCACGCCGGCTCCCGGGGCCGGCACAGCCAGATGCCACGTCCGGCACATGCCGGCCACGGCCAATGGGAGTAGGGTGACCGGCTGCAACTTTCTGCAGCCGCACCTCTTCCCAGGAGCCCGTTTCATGTCGCGTACCGTCATTCTGGCCGCCGCCATCAGCCTGGCGCTGGCCGCTTGTTCCGGCAAGGAGTCCACCCCCGTGACCGATGCCCAGACCCCCGCTGCCCAGCAGCCGGCCGATGCCTCCACCAACCCCCTGTTGAGCGCCAGCACGCTGCCGTTCCAGGCCCCGCCGTTCGACCGCATCAAGGACAGTGACTACCTGCCGGCCTTCAATGAAGGCATGAAGCAGCACCTGGCCGAAGTGCGCAAGATCGCCGACAACACCGAGCCGGCCACCTTCGACAACACCATCGAAGCACTGGAGCGCAGCGGCGAAACCCTGACCCGCGTGTCGCGCGTGTTCTTCGGCATTGTGCAGGCCGACACCAACGACGCCCGCCAGAAGATCCAGGAAGAAGTGGCCCCGAAGCTGGCCGAGCACCAGGACGAGATCAACCTCGACCCGAAGCTGTTCGCGCGCATCAAGACCATTTACGACCAGCGCGAATCGCTGGGCCTGGACCCGGTGCAGAAGCGCCTGGTCGAGCGTGACTACCAGGAGTTCGTGCGCGCCGGTGCGCAGCTGAACGACGCCGACAAGGCCACCCTGCGCAAGCTCAACGTGGAAGAAACCACGCTGGCCACCAAGTTCCACACCCGTCTGGTCGCCGCTACTGCTGCTGCCGCCGTGGTGGTGGACGACAAGGCCAAGCTGGCCGGCCTGAGCGAAGAAGAGATCAACACCGCCGCCGCCGATGCCAAGGCCCGCAACCTGGAAGGCAAGTTCCTGCTGCCGCTGCAGAACACCACCCAGCAGCCGGTGCTCGCCTCGCTGAGCGACCGCGACCAGCGCGCCGCCGTGCTGAAGGCCTCGGAAACCCGCGCCGAGCGTGGCGATGCCAACGACACCCGCGAAACCGTGCAGCGCCTGGCCCAGCTGCGTGCGCAGAAGGCCAAGCTGCTTGGCTTTGAAAACTACGCCGCGTACAGCCTGGCCGACCAGATGGCCAAGACCCCGGCCGCCGCGACCAAGCTGCTGACCGACACCGTGCCGGCCGCCACCGCCAAGGCACGTGGCGAGATTGCCGAGATGCAGAAGGTGATCGACGCCCAGAACGGCGGTTTCAAGCTGGCTGCCTCGGACTGGGACTTCTACGCCGAGCAGGTACGCAAGGCCCAGTACGACCTCGACGAGTCGCAGATCAAGCCGTACTTCGAGCTCGACAACGTGCTGCAGAACGGCGTCTTCTACGCCGCCACCCAGCTGTATGGCATCACCTTCAAGCCGCGCACCGACATTCCGACCTACCACCCGGACATGAAGGTGTATGAAGTGTTCGACAAGGACGGCACCTCGCTGGCCCTGTTCTACACCGACTACTTCAAGCGCGACAGCAAGTCCGGTGGCGCGTGGATGGACGTGTTCGTCGAGCAGAACGGCCTCACTGGCGACAAGCCGGTGGTGTACAACGTGTGCAACTTCACCAAGCCCGCCGCCGGCCAACCCGCGCTGCTCAGCTTCGATGACGTGACCACCATGTTCCATGAGTTCGGCCATGCGCTGCACGGCATGTTCTCGAACGTGAAGTACCCGTCCATCGCCGGCACCAGCACCTCGCGCGACTTCGTCGAGTTCCCCTCGCAGTTCAACGAGCACTGGGCGCTGGACCCGAAGGTGTTCGCCAACTACGCCAAGAACTACAAGACTGGCGAACCGATGCCGCAGGCACTGGTGGACAAGATCATGAAGGCCCGCACCTTCAACCAGGGCTACGCCACCACCGAATACCTGTCGGCCGCGCTGCTCGACCTCGCCTGGCACACCCAGCCGGCGGATGCGAAGCTGCAGGACGTGGGTCCGTTTGAAGCGGCCGCACTGAAGAAGTTCAAGGTCGACCTGCCGCAGGTACCGCCGCGCTACCGCACCACCTACTTCGACCACATCTGGGGCGGCGGCTATTCGGCCGGCTACTACGCCTACTTCTGGGCTGAAGTGCTGGACCACGATTCGTTCGAGTGGTTCAAGGAACACGGTGGCCTGACTTCTGAAAACGGCCAGATCTTCCGCGACAAGATCCTCTCGCGCGGCAACAGCGTGGAGCTGGCCGACCTGTACCGCGAATTCCGCGGCAAGGATCCGTCGGTGGAACCGCTGCTGGTGAATCGCGGTTTGAAATAATCGCGTGATGGTTTGACACACGAACGGCGGGGGAAACCCCGCCGTTCGTGTATGTGCTGCTGTGGCACCGGTTGGCGCTGGCCGCACCTGCACCTGTGCCTGACCATGACATTGGGTTGGCTTTGGCTTTTGCTGTTGCTGTTGCTGCTGCTTTGGTGGGATCGGTCGACAGACGATCGCCGTGAAACTCGCAACAACCGGTAACGCATGACCTGAATCGAAATGCTTTAACCTCGCCGCCTCGCGAATACCCCGACCCCATCCGCGGAACACGCTCATGCTGTTGCTGCTTCAGGGCAAACTGCTGCTCCCGCTGCACGCTAACCTCCTGAACCTGTGCCACGGCCTCCTGCAACGACTGCACTTCCTGAGACATCGTCGTCAGTCTCAGCTCTAAACATCCACATGCGACAGACCGCACAAGGCAAGAGCTCGAGCACTTGAGCTCAGATTAGACGCGGCAACCGGATCCAATTGAAAGAGTCGCGACTCGTCGCCCCATATTTTACCGGCGGCGGGCACCAGCGAGCTCGAACCTGGCTGACACCTTACCGGGGTGGAATGGCTGCAATCGCGTCAAGATTTGAAACCTTGCCAACGGGAACGATCTTGCTCAACTCTTCCAGGACACCTCGGCCGACGTCAGGATCGAATTCGCCCGCAATCATCACAAGGATATGAACGGCAGTCATTGCAACGGCTTCAGCGTGGCTTAGCACGTCATGGATCAGATCAACCGAGAAGGCCGGGCCGATGCTCTCTCCCTGAGTATAAGCGCCGACCATCTGGCTTCCTGCGTGCGTGAAGCTATGGAGCTTGTCCCAAGCATTAGCATACTGCTCACTGAAAAATGGAAACTCATCAAAAGGTGGGATCTGTTCGATCTGCTCAGCAAGGTTGATCCTGGGCAATCTGTCCTCAGTGACAAAGGTCTGAATCTGCTCATCGGTTGCGCAGAATGCAATCCATGTGCCTCGCTTGAGGGCTTCGTTCATGGGGCGCAGGAGTGCGAAGGCAGGACCTGAGAGTTCAATGCCGTGGTGAGCCAGCAGGGAGTTGATCCCAGCGGCGTGGTCAAACGAAATCCGGACGAGCGTCCATGCCACAAGGAACCGGTCTGGGAGCCCACCCGGCAGACCCAACTGGGAGGCAAGGACTCCAGCAGCGTTAAGTGTTTCAAAAGTTCGCCTCGCGTGCTCTTGAATGGTGGACGCGTCGATCATAGCCGTGTTCATATCGGTATCCCCTTCTGTTATAGAACCATTCTAGACCGGCTAGATCTCCCTCAATATTCATCCGGGCCGAATATCAGCGCACCGATCGCCGACAGCTTTGCCGGTGTCAGTCTGCAAGCCGCTGGAGGAGTTAAACTTGTCAAGCCCTGTCTAGGGCATTCGACGGATCGAGGGGAATCATGAGAATAATCAAGCTTTCGGTGCGAAACTTTCGCGGGATCAGTGAGCTAGAGTGGGCATTGAGGGCGTCGCCTCTCTGTTGCTTGATAGGATCAGGAGATTCCGGTAAGTCTACGGTTTTGGACGCGATCGAAGCGGCACTATCTTCCCGGTGGTACACCTTTGGCGAGGCCGACTTTTGGGAATGTGATACCTCCCAGTCAATCAATATCGAAGTCACGATCGCTGAACTGTCGAAGCAGTTGCTCTCAGATGAGAAATTCGGCCTTCACATTCGTGGGCTGGCTCCGGATGGTTCTCTTCGGGATGAACCGGAAGATGGTGATGAGCCAGTTCTGACTGTGCGTCTGACGGTCGATGCCACGTTGGAACCGGTCTGGGAAGTGGTTAACGACCGTGCCTCCTACCCCCGGACCATGTCAAACCGCGACCGCAGCCTATTTCGGGTGGTACGACTGTCTAGCGACGATTCTCGGCACCTGACGTGGGGGCAAGGTTCCATCTTGTCTAGGCTCACAGAGTCCGGAGACGAGGCGGCGCAGCAACTGGCGGAGGCTTACAGGGTCGCCAAAAATAGCACCCAGCTTCACAAGATCCCGAGTCTGGCAAAGGTGGCCAGTGAAGCCCAAGCCCGCGCAGTTGAAATTGGTGCGCTCGTTGAAAATGTGTACGTCCCAGGGTTGGAGTTGCTTAAGGGAGGCTTCTCTTCCGGTTCTATCGCCCTACACGACGGAGCCGTGCCTCTGAGACTGGCCGGAACCGGTACGCGGCGACTTGCGACCTTGGCGATTCAGCGTGCGGCGATCGAGGAGGGGGCGATCATCCTGGTCGATGAGATCGAGCAAGGCTTGGAGCCGCACCGCATCTTGGGTGCCATCGTCAACCTACGCAATGCGCAGACGGCGGCGGTAGCGACGTCTAGGCCTGTGGGTCAGATTGTTATGACTACCCATTCCGAAGTGGCTCTCAGCGAGATCCCGCCGGAAGGGCTTTTCGTCTGCCGCCGTCCCTCGGGGGGCGTTCTCGTACTGCTCCACCCCACCGATCAAGACGCGCTTCGTAAGGTTCTCAAGCACATGCCCAGAGCGCTATTTGCGCGACGGATCCTAGTTTGCGAAGGCGAAACAGAGTTGGGCTTGATCCTCGGGCTTCGTGAGCTCTACCCGCCGCGTCATAGCGGCGCGTCAATCGAACAACGTGGTGCCGCCGTGGTGGACGGTGAGGGGGCGCATGCTCCGCAATTGGCGACGGCGCTTGCCGCGCTGGGATACGCGACGGCACTGTACCGGGACTCGGACGTCCCTGTTCCTGCGAAACAGCAGAAGGCACTGGTGAATGCAGGAGCCCACACGATCACCTATAAAACCGCAATGGCAATCGAGGAGGCGCTGTTTGCAGGCATCGAAGATGACATTCTTGTGGACAAAATTCTGATCGAGGCTGAACGATTCAAAGGGGAGGCGACGGTTATCGATCAGCTCAACAAGGCTTTCCCCGAGGCCGGTCCCAGTGGCGTCAGTAATGGGACGTTCGTTGACATGGATGCCACGCTGGGGGTGGATCGCCGAGAGATCATGAAGAGACTGGGTTTACTGGCGAAGCAGAACGCATGGTTCAAGAATCAGTACATCTCTCGAGGGCTGGCCCCTGTAGTCGATCATGCAGTAGCACAAGCAACTAAGTCTGAAATCGCTCTTGCACTAAAGGAGATCGAGGAGTGGCTTTATGCTTAGCCCAGAAAGCCTCTTGGGTGTTAGGCGGGGGAGCGTGGTGGCTCCCGCAGGGCACGGGAAGACCGAGTTGATCGCCAAGCTGGCAGGCCTGTCGGACAGGGCGCTAGTGCTGACGCACACCCACGCGGGAGTCCATGCATTGCGTGCGCGCATGAACCGCTTGGGCGTTCACCCTCGAGCGATCGCAGTCGACACGCTTGCAAGTTGGGCGTCACGGTACACGGCTGCCTTCCCGAGATTGGGCAAGCACCTGGGCAGGATGCCTCGTGGCAATGAGTGGAGCACCCTTTACACTGGAGGTTTGGACGTACTCTCGGCTTCTCCCGTTCGGAACGTGATTGCAGCCTCCTACGATCGGGTTTTGGTGGATGAGTATCAGGACTGTGACCTGCACCAGCACAACTTGGTGATGGCACTAGCTGAGCAGCTGCCGACCATTCTATTCGGCGACGCCATGCAAGGAATCTTCGGCTTCGCCGGGCCGACCGTGTCTTGGGAACGGGATGTCTTTCCTGCGTTCCCCCTTGTCGGGGAACTTGGGCAGCCCATGCGGTGGAAGAACACCAATCCAGAACTTGGGGAATGGATAGCTGTGGTGAGGCGCAAGCTCGAACGTGGAGAGCCGGTGGATTTGACCGACGGTCCTGCTATCTACCTTTCGTGTAAGGACGCCTATGATCTGTCGCCCCTCTTTCACCGGTTGGAAGAGGTCAGTGGGAGCGTTGCAGCGATTCACTGCCGTCGCGGTGCATGCGACCAGTTGGCCAAGTCGAGCAAGGCTGCGTACCAAGCCATAGAAGACATTGCATGCAAGGCACTGCAGGACTTTGGCGCGGAATGGGACCGGTCGTCTAGCAGCCAGCGCGAGGCACTGCTTCGCGCATTGGTGAAGACCGCAGTAGTATTCAAGCAGCTGAATCCGGGAGAGATGGAGGCTGCTGAAGATGTCCGTGTTAAGGGAATGGCTCAAGCAGCGTACAAGGAACTCTCAACAACAGGTGATCCGAGCGCGGCGATCCAGGTACTCTCTGCATGTCGGCTGTACAGCCGCGCTAGAACTTTTCGGGCCGAGCTGCTTCGTGACACGACCAAGGCGCTTACTGCGTTAGCCGAGGGTAAGCATACCAATCTAGCGGCGAGTGCATTCGTGACACGCCAACGGGTGAGCCACATGGGGAGAACTCTACCTAAGAGGACAGTGTCGACACCGCTTTTGTTGAAGGGGTTAGAGTTTGATCGAGTCGCTGTACCCGACGCCAGTCACTTCTTGAATGAGGATAGCAGCGGTACCCAGGCGAAGCTCTTCTATGTCGCGCTATCTAGGGCGCGGACTTCTCTGGTGATTTCCTCTCCAGCGCCTACGGTTCACTTTCCGTTTCCCTCCTGATAACAGAAGGGGAAAATGTGCTTAAGATGAACGTGTTCCCGAGGTTCCTCATGGGTGCATCCGCAATCAAGATTTCCTCAAAGTTGCTTCCGCTGCGATAACTCCTACCGGCCAAGAGTTAAGCGCGGTGACCTGCTCCCTACGTAGAGACGAGCATGGCTCGTCTCTACGTGGTTGGATGTGGCAGCGCGGCTCAATCGGTCCTTCTGGGTCTACCGTCTGCCAAAGGTTGGACTCGCCCACCCCTCCCGCCGCGCCCGATCCACCTCATCCTCCTCGCCATACGCTGGCGGCTCGCCCGAACGCTTGGCCGCCTTGCTGGTCGCCACAGCCGCCTTGTTGACCGTGTTGCTCCACACCGTCAGATCCACCACATGCGGATCGCTTTCGTAGGCAATCAGCCGATCCACCAGCAGCCGCACCAGATCCGGCGCATGGCATTTCCGCCGCTTGGCGATGCCTTTCAACCGGCACCGCATCTCGTCTTCCATCTTGAACTTGAACCACTTTGGATGCTTCATCAGCGCCTCCGCATACGCGGCGGGATGTGGCTGTACGGCAGCACTTCGGTGTAGCGCACGGTGCGGTCCAGGATCTTCGGAACGTGCAGGGCCACTGGACCGTGCGGGCCAATCACGCGGTACAGCAGGAAGCCTTCGCCATATTCGGTGCGGATGCGGGTTCCGGAGCCCATGCCGACTTCGTGGAGCCAGTGGCCGCGTGACATCAGGAAAGGCGTGGTGGGATCGTCGTAAATGTCCCACGGGATGCCGTGACCGGCAGCGGGTGCGACGTGGTCTTGTTGGGCGTCGGGTTGCGCGGATGATTCAACTGCGTGGCGGTTAGCCGTTTGCTTATGCATCTTATGCGTCTCCACTGGGAAGAGCCCCTCGCCCGGATGGCGAGGGGAGGTCGGGAGGTAAGATGCCGTGCATAACAAAACGGAGGGCGTATTTCCCCGGATGAGGGTGTTGTATTAGCCACCCTCCCGACCAGGCACATCCGAACTTTAACTGTTATGCGGAGCATCTCCTCTCCGTCCGCGCACCATGCCGATCTAGAAATCGTATTGAAACAGGCAAAAACGACGTCTTTCGACAAATCTCGAAGTCAATACAACGCGATGACGCATGCGCCCTGATTTGGTGAGAACTGCGTTCCAGAATAGACAGAATCAATCGACATCAGGCACGGTTTGGTGCGCGCATCGTCATGGCATGCGACGTTGTTCGTGATGGCGAAGGTGTCGTGTGCGTCAATCTGCGCGAAATGCAGCCCGCGACCACGCATCCGAAGTCCCGCCGGGCGTGAGCCCGGCGAACAGCGCAATCGTCCTGTGCACATAGCAATGCCTGCAGGTACCACGCCCTGCGTGGCACCCGCACGGAACCAGCCCCATCACGTCCCCACCCGGCACCCCACCTCACTACACCCCAGGTGATCCAGCGCGATCTCCAGCGCATGCATGTAACTCTGCGCGCAATACCCATGCGCCACGCCGATGCGTTCCCCAACGCCGGCCGGCAGGCACTCTTCAGGCGTACGACAATCATCGTCATGCACTTCCACATACGCGTTATGCAGATGCGGCAACAATCGCTGCAATCGCAGGCTACCCACACACGCGCCCGGATCCAACAACGTCACCTCACCCCGACTGTGATCGGCCACGCGCAACGCATCCAGCAACTCCTGCTCAGAGCCACAGGCGCGAATCGCCACCGTGGTGCCCGCATCAATCGCGCGATGCACCAGCGCCTTCAACAGCGGCCCCGGCAACGGCTGTGCGGTACGGATCAACTGCCCAGCCGCTTCCGGCCCACGAATGATGAAAATCGACATGACTCAAACCCCCACGGCAGCGGAAAGCAGACGACGTTCGGCAATGGCCAGTGACAAACGGCAGGCGTCATCGCGCCCGCTGCTGCAGACCACCCGCGCCACCGGCGCATGCTGCGGATGCAGGTGTGCATCCAGACCGTCGTCGTCATTGGCGGCCATTTCGATATAGGGCACCGGCAGCGCATCCAGCGCGGCGCACAGCGCCGGGCCATGCTCGGCCCACTGCACCGCATCGATGTGCGCGGCCTCGATCAACAGGCAGTCCGGTCGGCTGTCCCGTGCCTGGTCCAGGCACGCCAGCAGCGCCGGCAGCGTGGAACAGTCCTGGCAGAACACCGCATGTCCGGCCAACTGGGCGGGTACCACGTCCGGCGCGCCCTGCGGCGATGCCTGCCGGATCAACAGGATGGTCATGGAACACCTCGATAATTGCGCCGGTTGGCGCGGTGTCGCCACGATGCGCGTGCCCCCCATAAAGCTGCCATGCCCGGGCGTCGGGCAGGGCGTAAACAACGCGTAGATTCGGCCCGCCGGTGATACCCGCTTCAGCTGTGGTTGAATGGAACTTGTGCTCCCTCGACCGGGTCACAGCCCTTCCTACCTGCAAGGAGTGCTCCATGACTGCCGCAACCGCCGAAACCGAACCCAAGGGCCTGGTCCACTGGCTGAAGAAGGAAGCCATGCCCATGGCGGTCATGCTCGGCTTGCTGCTGGCCGCGCGCGACACCCTGGCCAACCACTACCAGGTGCCCAGCGGTTCGATGGAGCCAACCCTGATGCCGGGCGACCGCGTGGTGGTGGATATGCGGGCATACGGTGTGCGCCTGCCGTTTACCAACAAGGAACTGCTGCACACCGGTGACCCCCAGCGCGGGGACGTGGCGGTGTTCAATTCGCCGTTGGATGGCACCCGCTTGATCAAGCGCGTGGCGGCCGTGGGCGGTGACCGGGTGACGCTGCGTGACGGGCATCTGAGCATCAATGGGCAGCCGTTGCGGCGTGAGGACAATGGTGCGCTGGAAGACTTCGGTGGCCGCGAGGTCAGCCTGAACCTGGATCAGGGCGGCGGTCCGGATATTGATGGCATCACCATTCCGGCCGGCAAGGTGTTGATGCTGGGGGATCACCGTGGCAACAGTGCCGATGGGCGGTATTTCGGGCTGGTGAATGCCAGTGAGGTGTATGGGAAAGGCGCGTGGGTGTATTACCGGCGTGGGGATGGGTTTACGTGGAAGTCGTTGTAACGCGAACGGCAGCCGGGCAAGCCCGGCTCTACGGGATCCCGGTCCCCCGGTAGCGCCGGCCGTTGGCCGGCCCACGCGCAACCGGCATCAACCTGTACCCATACACCAGACGTCTCAATCAAGACCAATGCGGTTATGGATCGACCCATAGCCCAGGCCTATCCTGAGCGCTGACCCCACGTACCGGCCCACCCCCATGGGGCCCTGACGCCATGAACGGTGACACCGCCGCGCTGCCGGCCGACCGCAGTGCTCCTGCTGCTTCCCCAGCCGCAGACCACATCCAGCAGGGCACGCCCGCCTTCCGCCGTACCGCCGTCGCCCTGTTCCTGGCCGGCTTCTCCACCTTCGGCCTGCTCTATACCGTGCAGCCGCTGCTGCCCGAGTTCACCCGCCACTTCGGCGTTTCCGCTGCCAACAGCGCACTGGCGCTGTCGCTGAGCACCGGCCTGCTGGCGGTGTCGATGCTGATCGCCGGGCTGATCTCCGACCGGGTCGGCCGCCGCAACGTGATGATCACCGCGCTGCTGGCCTCCACCGTGCTCTCGGCCGCCAGCGCACTGGTCAACGACTGGACCACGCT
Source organism: Stenotrophomonas sp. (assembly GCA_039592995.1). Taxonomy (GTDB): domain Bacteria; phylum Pseudomonadota; class Gammaproteobacteria; order Xanthomonadales; family Xanthomonadaceae; genus Stenotrophomonas. The sequence goes on from JBCNQC010000005.1 coordinate 75,365, forward strand.
GCTGATCCTGCGCGCCCTGCTGGGTATAGCGCTCAGTGGCGTTCCTGCCGTGGCGATGACCTATCTGGTCGAGGAAATGGACAGCCGAGCGCTCGGCCTGGCCATGGGCCTGTACATCGGTGGCAACGCGGTGGGCGGCATGAGCGGTCGCCTGATCGCCGGCGTGGTTGCCGATCATTGGGGCTGGCGCTGGGGTATCGGCGGCGTCTCGATCATTGCCGTCTTCAGTACCGCGCTGTTGTGGATGCAGCTGCCGCCCTCGCGCCACTTCCAGAGCCGCCGCAGCGGCCTGCGCGAGCTGCCGGCGCGCTGGCGTACGCTGTTCGCCGACCCGGGTCTACCGTGGTTGTTCGCCACCGCGTTCCTGCTGATGGGCGTGTTCGTCACCCTCTACAACTACCTCGGCTACCACCTGCTGGCACCGCCGTACCAGCTCAGCCAGACCGTGGTCGGCCTGATCTTCAGCGTGTACCTGGTCGGCACCTTCAGCTCGGCCTGGATGGGCCAGCAGGCCACCCGGCATGGTCGCGGCAAGGTGCTGGCGATCTGCTACGCGCTGATCGCCACCGGTATCGTGCTGCTGGCGCTGCCGTGGCTGGGTTGCATGGCAGTGGGCATAGCACTGGTCACCTTCGGCTTCTTCGGCGGCCACTCGGTGGCCAGCAGCTGGGTCGGCAGCCGCGCCGGCATCCTGCGTGCAGAAGCGTCGGCGCTGTACCTGTTCGCCTATTACCTGGGGTCCAGCGTAGCCGGCGCGCTTGGCGGTGTGTTCTACACCCACTGGGACTGGTGGGGCGTGTGCGCGTTCACCGCCGTCATGACCCTGGGCGGAGCCAGCATCGCCTGGCAGCTGCGCCGTCGTACCCGTCCGCAGCCTGAGCTTGCGCTCAGCCGTTGATGCCCACCTGCAGCAGGCGGGTGAAGTGGGTGATCAGCGGGGAAGGGCTGCCGCGCCGGCAGGCCACATGTACTTCCGAACTGGCGGCGCGATCACTCAGCGGCACGAAGCGCGCGCCTTCCACGTGGATATGGCTGCACGACGCCGGCAACACGGTCACGCCCAGCCCCGAGGCCGCCAGACTGATCAGCGTGGAGGCCTCGCCCGCTTCCTGGATGATGCGCGGGGTAAACCCAGCGCTGCGGCACAGCGCGATGAAGTGATCGTGGATGCCGGCACCCACTTCACGCAGAAAGCCCACGAACGGTTCGTGCGCGAACTGGCGCAATGCAATCGGCGTTCCCTCCGGCACACCGCGCAGCAGCGGGTGCTGGTCATTCACCACCAGCGCCAGCGGATCGCTGAACAGCTTGCGTGACATCAACGTGGTCGGCAGCGCCCGCTTGCGGATCAGCCCCACGTCCAGCTCATTGGCCACCAGCGCATCAATCTGCTGCAGGGTGTTCATCTCGCGCAGCTTCAACAGCACCTGCGGAAACTGCTGGCGATAGGCGAAGATCGCGCGCGGAATCTGCGTGGACAGTGGCGTCGCACGCGTAAGCCCGATACGCAGCTCGCCTGTTTCACCGCGCTGCGCACGCTGGGTGAGCTCAATCGCCTGGTCCACCCGCGCCAACGCCTCGGTGGCCTGCGCCTGCAGCACTCGCCCGGCTTCGGTCAGTTCCACGCGGCGATTGCTGCGCACGAACAGGCGCGCGCCCAGCAGCGTTTCCAGCTGCCGGATCTGCTGGCTCAGCGGTGGCTGGGACATGCCCAGCCGTTCGGCCGCGCGGCCGAAGTGCAGGGTGTCGGCCACGGCCAGGAAGTAGCGCAGGTGGCGCAGTTCAATCGACATGAGCGCCTTCAGCGTTCCGAGTGTCCGCTTTCATCATAGCTGCGCGGACTGAACAGGTCTGGCTGGATCAGCTCGATGAAGGCCCGCGCCTGCGGCGACAGGAAGCGGCCACGGCGCACGATCACCCCGTAGCTGCGCTCGGGGAACCAGGCGCTCATCGAGCGCGTCACCAGGCGGTCGCGGTCGGCTTCGTTCAAACACAGGGCCGGCACGATGGAAATGCCCATGCCCATGGCCACGTACTGCTTGATCACCTCCCAGCCGCCCACCTCCAGCGCCACCGTGTACGGCATGCGCTGGCGCTGGAACACCTGGTCGACCAGCCGGTAGGTGATCTGCCGCTTGGGCGGCAGCACCAGCGGGTAGGCCGAGATCGCCTCCAGGGTCAGCTCGGGCAATTGCGCCAGCGGGTGGTCGGGCGGGGCAATCAGCACCTGCTCGAAGCGGTAGGCCGGGGCGTAGGTCAGGTCGGCCGGCACTTCGGTCATCGAACCCACTGCCAGGTCGGCCGCATCGCTGCGCAGCAGGTCGGTGCCGTCGGCGCTGATCGCGTTGTGCAGGGTCAGGCGCACGTCCGGGTGGCGCTGGCGGAAGCGCTCCACGATGCGCGGCAGCAGGTACAGGATGGTCGAACTGTTGGCGGCGATGTTGAGTTCGCCTGCATCGAGCCCCTTCACCTTGTCGCGGAAGCTGGCCTCCAGCCCGTCCAGGCTCTCGACCAGTGGCTGGGCCATCTCGAACAACAGCTGGCCCTCGCGGCTGGGTACCAGGCGGCGACCACTGCGCTCGAACAGCACCACCCCCAGCTCCCGTTCCAGCGCCTGCAACTGCTGGCTCACCGCCGGCTGGCTGACGAACAGCGCCTCAGCTGCCCTTGAGACTGAGCCCAGCCGCACCACCTGACAGAACGCTCGCAGTGGTTTGAGACGATCAGATTTGTAGGAAAAACGGGGGCTTGCAGAGCGCGATGTAGGCATGGCGTCACGACTATAAGTTGAACTTATCCAACGCATTGCAATAACTGTTTTGTCAAATACCACACTCCGGCGCACGGTGGAGTCCACCCCGCACGCAGGAGTTGGACATGTCCGCTGTCGCCGCCTTCGCCACGCCCCAGCCCACGCCGGCCGATGCACCGGCCACCCCGGGCATTGCCCTGACCACCCAGCTGGCCGGTCAATCGGCCCTGCTGCCGGCCGGGGTACTGGCGCTGCTGGTGTCGCTGCACCGCGCGGTGGAACCGGAACGCCAGCGCCGCCTGCAGGCGCGCCGCGAGCGCCAGGCCGGCTTCGACGCCGGCGAGCTGCCGGACTTCCGTGCCGACACCGCCGCCATCCGTGCCGATGACTGGAAGGTCGCGCCGATCCCGGACGCGCTGCAGGACCGCCGCGTGGAGATCACCGGGCCGACCGACCCGAAGATGGTGATCAACGCGCTGAACTCGGGGGCCAAAGTGTTCATGGCCGACTTCGAGGACTCCACCGCCCCGGCCTGGCGCAACGTGCTGGCCGGCCAGCAGGCGCTGATCGGCGCGGTGCGCGGCGACCTGACCTTCAGCGGCCCGTCGGTGGATGGCAAGCCGGGCAAGCACTACGCGCTGCGCCCGCTGCAGGAGCAGGCGGTGCTGATCGTCCGCCCGCGCGGCTGGCACCTGGACGAGAAGCACGTGCGCATCGACGGCCAGCCGCTGGCCGGCGGCCTGTTCGACGCGGCGGTGTTCGCCTTCCACAACGCGCGCACCCTGATGTGCCGTCAGCGCGGTCCGTACTTCTACCTGCCCAAGCTGCAGTCGATGGAGGAGGCCGCGCTGTGGGAGACCGCGCTGTCGCATATCGAAGGCATGCTCGGCCTGCCGCACGGGCAGATCAAGGTCACCGTGCTGATCGAAACGCTGCCGGCGGTGTTCGAGATGGACGAGATCCTGCATGCGCTGCGCGACCGCATCGTCGGTCTGAACTGCGGGCGCTGGGATTACATCTTCTCGTACATCAAGACCTTCCGCGCCCACCCGGACAAGGTGCTGCCCGAGCGCGGCCAGGTGACCATGACCCAGCCGTTCCTGAAGGCGTATTCGGAGCTGCTGATCCAGACCTGCCACCGCCGTGGCGCGCATGCGATGGGCGGCATGGCCGCGCAGATTCCGATCAACCACGATGCCGCCGCCAATGAACAGGCGATGGCGCGGGTGCGGGCGGACAAGCTGCGCGAAGTGACCGCCGGCCACGACGGCACCTGGGTAGCGCACCCGGCGCTGATTCCGGTAGCGCAGGCGATCTTCGACGAGCACATGCCCGGGCCGAACCAGCACGACGTGCTGCGCCGTGATGTGAAGGTGGATCGCGATGCGTTGATTGCCACGCCGGCCGGCACGATCACCCGCGCCGGTTTCGAGGGCAACGTCGAAGTCTGCGTGCGCTACCTCGCGGCATGGCTGGACGGCAACGGCTGCGTGCCGATCCATCACCTGATGGAAGACGCGGCCACCGCCGAGATCAGTCGCAGCCAGCTGTGGCAGTGGCTGCACGTGCCGGGCCAGCACCTGGACGATGGCACCGCGATCGATCTGGCGCTGCTGGATGCGACGTTGGCCGGCTTGCCGGCGCGGCTGGGTGAACGCAGTGCGCTGCCGGGTGGGGCGCGGATTGAAGAAGCGATTGCGTTGCTGGGTGAGCTGAGCCGGCGTGATGCGTTGACCGATTTTCTGACCCTGCCGGCTTACGACCGGCTGGATTGAGTTGCCCGAAACGCAACCAACCGACCCATCGGAACGCGTTCGACCCGCCGGAACGCCTGCGACCAACCGTAGAGCGGGGCTTGCCCCGCTGAGCCGGGCAAGCCCGGCTCTACATGACCCCATCCCGGTCATGACCCCGAACCCAAACCCCATCCCCATCGTTCATCTGGAGAACCGACATGAGCAAGCTGCCGACCGCCGAACAGATCCAGCACGAATGGAACACCGACCCGCGCTGGGCCGGCATCACCCGCAACTACACCGCCGCCGACGTGGTGCGCCTGCGCGGCACGGTGCACGTGGAGCACTCACTGGCCCGGCTGGGCGCGGAAAAGCTGTGGAAGTACCTGCATGAAAAGGACTTCGTCAACGCGCTGGGCGCGCTGACCGGTAACCAGGCGATGCAGCAGGTGAAGGCCGGCCTCAACGCGATCTACCTGTCGGGCTGGCAGGTCGCGGCCGATGCCAACCTGGCCGGCCAGATGTACCCGGACCAGTCGCTTTACCCGGCCGATTCGGTGCCGGCGGTGGTCAAGCGCATCAACAACACGCTGCTGCGCGCCGACCAGCTGCACCACGCCGAAGGCAAGGACGAGATCGACTTCCTGCAGCCGATCGTGGCCGACGCCGAAGCGGGCTTCGGTGGCGTGCTCAATGCCTTCGAGCTGATGAAGGCGATGATCGAAGCCGGCGCGGCCGGCGTGCACTTCGAGGACCAGCTGGCCTCGGTGAAGAAGTGCGGTCACATGGGCGGCAAGGTGCTGGTGCCGACCCGCGAGGCGATCGAGAAGTTGAACGCGGCGCGCCTGGCGGCCGACGTGCTGGGCGTGCCGACCCTGCTGGTGGCCCGTACCGATGCCGAGGCCGCCGACCTGCTGACCAGCGACATCGACAGCAACGACCAGCCGTTCGCCACCGGCGAGCGCACCCCGGAAGGCTTCTACCGCACCCGCAACGGGCTGGACCAGGCGATCAGCCGCGGCCTGGCGTACGCCCCGTATGCCGACCTGGTCTGGTGTGAAACCGGCAAGCCGGACCTGGAATTTGCGCGAGAATTCGCCGAGGCGATCCACGCGAAGTTCCCGGGCAAGCTGCTGGCCTACAACTGCTCGCCGAGCTTCAACTGGAAGAAGAACCTGGACGACGCGACGATTGCGAAGTTCCAGAAGGAGATCGCCAGCTACGGTTACAAGTTCCAGTTCATCACCCTGGCGGGCTTCCATGCGCTGAACTACTCGATGTTCAACCTGGCCCACGGCTACGCCCGCCGCCAGATGAGCGCCTTCGTGGAACTGCAGGAAGCCGAGTTCGCCGCCGCCGACCGCGGCTTCACCGCGGTGAAGCACCAGCGCGAGGTCGGCACCGGCTACTTCGACGCCGTCACCCAGGCCATCCAGCAGGGCCAGTCCTCCACCACCGCGCTGACCGGCTCCACCGAAGAAGAACAGTTCAGCGCCGGCCGAGCGGCGTGATCTGAGGGGTGCCGGGCAATGCCCGGCACCTTCACGCACCTGAGCGGCCCGCCCCACACGGATGCAATGAAACGCCGCTCTTCACATCGAACCGTGGCCGCCCGCACCCCAAACCCGCGTTCCACCAACCACGGCCAACGGCCAACACAAGAAATTTTGGCCGTTTTTAATGGAACTGGGATGAGGCGCACACTTTTAAGGAGTGCTATTCTCGTCTGCTCACCGGGGGACGCTGGGAAGCGGATGCACGGGATGACCGGCAAGTTTGCTACGCAAGTGTGCGCGCAGGAACCAGGCATCGCGGAAACCGCGATGGCTGACATCGTGCATGCCGTGCTGAGCGCCGGTGAATTTGCCCTGTTCGCTGAATTCGGCCAGCAGGTGAAGCTGCGCAGTGGCGACTACCTGTTCCACAGCGGGCAGGCCGGCGGCACCATGTATGTCATCGTCAGTGGCGGCATCGAACTCGACTTCGGCGAAGACCTCGTTGTGAAGACGCTGGGCCCCCAGGAATTCTTCGGCGAGCTTGGCCTGCTCATCGGCGACCACCCACGCAGTGCCGACGCCCGCGCCACCGTCGACAGCGTGGTGCTGGAACTCGGCCACGACCAGTTCCAGCGCCTGGTCGACCGCGACCCCGGCATGGTGGCCTACTTCCTGCGCCGGACCATCATGCGCGTGGTCAGCAATGAACAGGTGCTCATCCGCCAGCTGCGCCGCCGCAACCATGATCTGGAAGCCGCGCTGGACAACCTGTACGTCACCACCCACCAGCTCACCCATACCCGTGAACTGGTTCGTACCGACGAACTCACCGGCCTGCACAACCGCCGCGGCCTGGCCCTGTACCTGCAGGAATGCCGCAGCACCGACCACGGAGCCCCGCAGGGGCTGCTGCTGATCGACTGCGACCAGTTCAAGCAGGTCAACGACGAGCACGGCCACCAGGCCGGCGACCGGGTCCTGCAGAGCGTGGCCAACATCCTGCGTTCGGTGGCCACCGAGGACGACCGCGCCTGCCGCCTTGGCGGCGACGAGTTCTGCCTGCTGCTGCGCCACGCCGACCGCGACAGCCTGCACCATGCCGCTGAATTCGTCCTCAGCGCCGTGCAGGGCCTGCTCGGCCGCGCCACCGCGCATCCCAACATCTGCCCGGTCAGCATCGGGGTCTGCCTGCTCGAGCCCCACACCGACTGGAGCGAGTGGTACGCTCGCGCCGACAACGCGCTTTACCAGGCCAAGCGCCTGGGCGGTAACCGCCTGCACTGGTCGCGTGCCGCGACCGCCAAGCCCTGACGGGAATCCACTCATGAACGGCGACATCGGACCGTCGACCCAGGCCCCGCAGCTTCGCGCCCTGCTGTTCACCGACCTGTGCGACTCACTGCTGCTGGTCGAGCGCATCGGAGATGCCGCCGCTGCCGAGCTCTTCCAGCACCACGACCGGCTGGTGCTGGCGCTGCAGCAGCAGTGGAACGGCCAGCAGATCGACCGGTCCGATGGTCTGTTCCTGCTGTTCGATCGCGCGATTGATGGCCTTGGCTTTGCGCTGGATTACCAGCGTGAAGTGCACAAGCTGGGGCAGCAACGCAATCTTCCGCTGCGCGCCCGTGCGGGACTGCACGTGGGCGAAGTGCTGATCTGGGACAACAGCCCCGAGGCGATCCAGGCCGGGGCCAAACCGGTGGAAGTGGAAGGGCTGGCCAAGCCGATGGCGGCGCGCCTGATGGCGCTGGCCCGTCCCGGGCAGATCCTGCTCTCTTCGGTCGCCGAATCCTTGACCCGCCGCGCCAGCAGCGAGCTCGGCGAACGCGCCGACAAGCTGCAGTGGCGATCGTATGGTCCGTGGCTGTTCAAGGGCGTGAGTACCGCGCAGGAAGTGTTCGAAGTCGGCGAACCCGGCTTCGCTCCGCTGCGCATGCCCAAGGACAACCCCAAGGCACGCCGCAAGCTGCCGATCTGGCGCAGGCCGGCCGCGCTGGCGGCCGAAGTAGCGCTGGTGGCGGTGGTAGGCATCGGTGCCTGGATCCTGCTGCGACCGGAGCCGGCGATCGCGTTTGCCGAGCGCGACTGGGTCGTCCTGGCCGACGTCGACAACGCCAGCGGCAACCCATTGTTCGATGACAGCCTGCAACGCGCGCTGCTTCTCAGCCTGGAGCAATCGCGCTACGTCAACGTGCTGTCCGACAGCAGGGTGAAAGAGTCGCGCGAGCTGTTGCGGGTGCCGGCCGAGCGCGGCCTGGACCGCGCCCTGGCCGGTGACGTGGCCTCGCGTGAAGGCGCACGCATGGTGCTGGCACCCCGCATCAACAGGTCCAACGGGCGTTACCAGGTGGCGGTCGACCTGATGGACCCGGCCAGTCGCGCTGTAGTGCGCACGTACCGCGCCGACGCAAAGAGCCCCGATGAGGTGGTGGCGGCGGTGGACGACGTGGTCGGACGCCTGCGCGCCGGACTGGGGGAAACCGTGGCGTCGGTGCAGCAGTCGGTACCGCTGCCGCAGGCCTCCACCGACAATCTGCAGGCCCTGAAGTCGTTCGCGCTGGCGGAAAGCGCGATGGGGCGGCGTCGCTTCACCGAGGCCGCCAAGCTGTTCGAGGCGGCCCTGGATGCGGATCCCGACTTCGCCATGGCGCACATGGGGCTGGCCCGGCTGCTGGTGCGGTTGGACCAGCGGTCCGAGGCGCTGCCCCACCTGCAACGTGCTCTGGCGCTGAATGATCGGCTGCCCCATCGCGAGCGCCTGTACCTGAAAGCCTGGAGCAGTGAACTGCGCCCGGATGGCTGGCCGCTCGAAGATTGGCGCGTGCTCGCCGAGGTCTATCCGGACTCGTTCGCGGGGCAGGCCAATACCGCCGGCTTCCTGCTGATGGACAACCGCTATGCGGAGGCCGAGCGCTATGCCCGCGCCGCTTCGGTGCCGCAGGCTCCGCTGCGCGCCTATCCGATCGGCTACACCGGCTGGATCCAGCTGGCGACCAACCGATACGACGAAGCGTTGCGCAGCTTCCAGGTCTCCGAGCAGCTGACCGGGCGCAGCGCAAGCGATACGCGTGTGGACGTGCTGATTGCCCAGCGTCGCTACAAAGACGCACAGGCGCTGCTGGCACAGCTGCCCAAGGCGCGTGACGAGCTGCAGGCGCTCATGTACCAGCGGGTCCGCGTGCTGCTGGCCGCCGACCAGGACGACTGCACCGGGATGGCCGATGCCCTGGCCAGCCAGGAGCCTCCCAACGGATCGGCCGACTACCGCACGCATGCCCTGCTGATGCACGTGGTGGTGGACACGGCCTGCGAGCGGCGCAATCCCGCCGCGCTGACCGCCGTGTCCGACCAGCTGTTGCCATTGCTGAAGGACACCGCCAATCCGAATCTGTCAGACCGGTTGCTGCGCACGCTCTCGCTGGTGTATCTGGCGCAGCGTCAAGGCGATCTGGCACGGGCCGACGCACTGCTGCGCGAACATGAGGCGCTGTTCGCCGCGCAGAAGAGCCCGGTGATCGGCAAATGGCACGCCGTTGCACTGGCCATGCAGCAGCTGGGCAGGAACCAGCCGGCAAAGGCCGAGGCACTGCTGCGCCCGGTCCTGGACGGTACCGAGCCGGTACAGGCACGGGTGGTGCTGCGCGACGTGCAACGTCGGCTCGGCAATGCCGAGGAGTTCCAGAAGCAGAACGAATGGCTGTTCGCCCATCGCGGACAGGCGATTGCCGAACTGGCCGCCATGCAGCTCATGCAGCCACTGAACGTGCACGACACGCTGGCCGACGCCAGCCTGCGCTCCCGCTAGGCCGGGCGCAGGCGGGCAGTACCCTTACTTGAGTGCATCGCTGGCCTTGCCAGCTTCGAAGTAGTGGGGCACCAGCATCGACTGGTAGGACGTGCTCAGGTACTTCTCCAGCTGCACCTGGACCGCGCGCAGTTCGTCCGGACTGGCCAGTTGGGTGACGTCGCAGCAGTCCGGATGTCCTTCGACGTTGATACCGACCTCGGCCAGCGCCTTGGAGGCGTCCTTCTGGAATAACGCGCGGAAGGCGGAATCCTCGATCAGCCTTGCGACCAGCCGCGCTGCGGCTTCAGGAGCGATCTTGTTGGATTCCGGTGTGCCATTGCTCATTGCGGTGGGTCCAGTGGAAGGAGTCAGGGATATCGGCCGGTGCGGCCGGTTATGTAGTGCAGGCCGCCCGACGATGGCGCGGTTGCGGGGTGAACGCAATAATCGCGGGTGAGCGGCCAGATGCCGTTGTGGCCTCTAGAATGACCAGGTCTTCCCGCGCGTCCTGTCGAATGAAACTGCGCCGTTGCACTACTGTCATGTTCGAGCCGCAGGAGAAGGTCAGTATCGACCTCCCGGCAATGCTTGCCGGGCGCACCGAACTGTCCACCACCACGGCTTGGTTCGCTCTGGCCGCACATCTGGATCAGCCGGTTGCGGTCAGTGCTGCCCAGCGCGAGCTGCTGGGTTCACTCAGCCCACGTCAATGGTGCGAAGCGGACGAGCGGTTTGATCCTGGCAGCGACGGGCATGCCCTGCTCGAGGCCGGGCTGCTGATCTCCGACAGCGAGCAACATGCCGCGCACCGCCACCGCGACGAAGGGATACGCGATGGCCATTGGTGGCCGCTGGCGGCCCTGGCGCATCGCCACGGTCGCTGGAGCGGGGTGAACAGTGCGGCCGAGATGCGGGAGAACAATCTGGTAACGGCCCGAGACCTGCGTCAGCAGCTCGGGGAGCCACCGCCCGCCGTACAGACGCGTGCCGGAACCTATCAGAAGCTGCCCGCGGTGGAGGCCAGCGCATACGACCGCCTGCTCGAACGCCGCACCACCTGCCGCAACTTCGATGCACATCGCAGCATCAGCTGCGAACTGCTGGCGCAGTTGCTGCAGCGTACGGTAATGGCGCAGGGCGTCGCGCAGCTGGATGCGGACACGGCGTTCCTCAAGAAAAACGTTCCGTCCGGCGGCGGACTGCATGCCACCGAGACCTACCTGCTGGTGCAGCGTGTGGACGGACTGGAACCGGGTCTGTATCACTATCATCCGGTGGAACATGCGCTGGTGGGCCTACCACGGCAGTGCGACCGTCCTCTGCAGACAGTCGCCGAATGCATGGTGTCCGGCCAGGACTGGTTCGCCAATGCGGCGGTACATCTGGTTCTGGTACCGCGCTACGCCCGCACGCAGTGGAAGTATCGCAATCACGCCAAGGCGTATCGCGCCCTGTTGCTGGATATCGGCCACATCTCGCAGGCGCTTTACATGGCGGCAACCGAACGTGGCCTGGCGGCGTTTGTCACCGCCGCCATCAACGACGTCGATACCGAGCAGATGTTTGGACTGGATGGCATCACCCAGGGACCCGTGGCAGTCGTGGGCGTGGGCTGGCGCAGCGACACCCTCACCACCCCCGAGTTCGACCCCAACCACACCGTCTGGCCCGCCTGACACTCGACACACGCGGCCGCTCCGCGTAGCGACGCGCCATGCGCGTCGTCGGGATCTACGCCACCTCGAAATCCACCAGCACCGCACCATCCCCGACCTGATCCCCGGCCTTCACCCGGTACCCCTGCACGGTGCCATCGGCCGGAGCCTGCAGCGTGTGCTCCATCTTCATCGCCTCCAGCACCAGCAGCGGCGTGCCCTTGCTGACCTCGGTGCCCGCCGCCACCAGCGTGGCGACGATGCGCCCCGGCATCGGTGCGACCAGGCTGCCGGCATCAACCACGCCCTGGTCGGCTTCGCTGACCGGATCATGCAGGGTGAAGCGGCGTACACCCTGCGCGCCGAACAGATACAGCTCGCCGCCATCGCGCACGACGCGCGCACGGTGCAGTTGCCCATCCACCTGCAGGGTCAGCTGCTCGCCGTTGAGGCCACCGTGCGCCATGACCGTGTGGCCATCGCGCTGGAGGGTCCACGCCTCGCCCTGCGCGGTGGCGTCGACAACCGCGATCACGCCCGCGTGTTCCAGCGTCAGCCGGCGCGCAGCCGCTACCCCCAGCCGCCAGCCATCGCGTGCCTGCCAAGGCGAGCAGGGGTCGTGCGCATCGGCAACCGCTGCGCTTTCTGTTGCGATAGCTGCGACCGCGGCCAGCGCCCACGCCGTTGCATCGTTGGTGGCGTCCGGCGGAGCCAGTGCGGCCTGCTCGCGCTCGATCAGTGCGGTATCCAGCTTCGCGCCAGCGAAAGAGTCGGTCATCACCAGGCGGCGCAGGAAGGCTGCATTGGTAGTCACGCCGACCACTTCGCACTCGGCCAGCGCCTGCTGCATGCGCCGCAGCGCGGCCTCGCGGTCCACGTCCCAGACGATCAGCTTGGCGATCATCGGGTCGTAGTACGGGGTGATCGCATCGCCCTGTTCAACACCGGCATCCACGCGCACGTGCGCGCTGGCCGCCGGCAGGCGTAGATGCCGCAGCGTGCCGGTGGAGGGCAGGAAACCGCGGTCGGCATCTTCGGCATACAGCCGCGCTTCCAGCGCATGGCCGCGGATCTGCAGCTGCTCCTGCTGCAGCGGCAGCGGTTCACCGCTGGCCACGCGCAGCTGCCATTCCACCAGGTCTGTGCCGGTGATGCATTCGGTGACCGGGTGCTCCACCTGCAGGCGGGTGTTCATTTCCATGAAGTAGAAATCGCCGTCCGGACCGGCAATGAACTCCACCGTTCCCGCACCGACGTAGTTGACCGCGCGCGCGGCATTCACCGCCGCGGTGCCCATCGCCGCGCGGCGCTCCGGAGTCATGCCCGGAGCCGGTGCTTCCTCCAGCACCTTCTGGTGGCGGCGCTGCACCGAGCAGTCGCGCTCGAACAGGTACACCACGTTGCCGTGGCTGTCGCCGAACACCTGGATCTCGATATGCCGCGGACGCTCCACATACTTTTCGACCAGCACATGCGCGTTGCCGAATGCGGATTGCGCTTCGCGCTGGCAGCTGGCCAGCGCATCGACGAACGCCGCACTGTGGTCAACCCGGCGCATGCCCTTGCCGCCACCGCCCGCGCTGGCCTTGATCAGCACCGGATACCCGATGCCGTCTGCCTGCGTTCGCAGGAAGTCCGGTTCCTGCGCGTCGCCGTGGTAACCCGGGGTCAGCGGCACGCCGGCGTGCTGCATCAGCGCCTTGGCCGCGCTCTTGTCGCCCATCGCGCGGATCGCCGCAGCCGAGGGGCCAATGAACACGATTCCCGCATCGGCGCACGCCTGGGCAAAGTCCGCGTTTTCCGAAAGGAAGCCGTAGCCCGGATGGATCGCCTGTGCTCCGGTCTGGCGCGCAGCAGCCAGAATGGCATCGGCGCGCAGATAGCTCTCGCGCGCCGGGGCCGGACCGATCGCCACCGCCTCGTCCGCCAGGCGCACGTGCCGTGCGTTGCGGTCGGCGTCGGAATACACCGCCACCGTGGCAATGCCCAGGCGCTGGCAGGTGGCGATGACGCGGCAGGCAATTTCGCCGCGGTTGGCGATCAGGATCTTGGTGAACATGGCAGTCTCGTGGCGCGTGGACGGGCGGCGAAGGGCGGGCAGGGCGGTTACATCCGGAACACGCCGAAGTCGGTGCGGCGCGGCGGCGCGTTCAGGCTGGCCGACAGCGCCAGCGCCAGCACGCGGCGGGTATCGGCCGGATCGATCACACCGTCATCCCACAACCGCGCGCTGGCGTAATAGGGGTGGCCCTGCTGCTCGAACTGGTCGCGGATCGGGGACTTGAACTGGTCTTCTTCTTCGGACGACCACTGCCCGCCCTTGGCCTCGATGCCGTCGCGCTTCACCGTGGCCAGCACGCTGGCGGCCTGCTCGCCGCCCATCACGCCGATGCGCGCGTTCGGCCACATCCACAGGAAGTTGGGCGAATAGGCGCGGCCACACATGCCGTAGTTGCCGGCCCCGAACGAGCCGCCGATCACCACGGTGAACTTGGGCACCTTGGCGCAGGCCACTGCCATCACCAGCTTGGCTCCGTCCTTGGCGATGCCGCCGTGCTCGTACTTGCGGCCGACCATGAAGCCGGTGATGTTCTGCAGGAACACCAGCGGAATGCCGCGCTGGGTGCACAGTTCGATGAAGTGCGCGCCCTTGAGCGCGGACTCGGAGAACAGGATGCCGTTGTTGGCGATGATGCCCACCGGGTAGCCATGCAGGTGCGCGAAGCCGGTGACCAGGGTGTTGCCGTAGCGCGGCTTGAATTCGTCAAAGCGCGAATCATCGACCATGCGCATGATCACCTCGCGCACGTCGTACGGCTTGCGGGTGTCGGCGGGAATCACGCCGTATAGTTCGTGCGCCGGGTAGCGCGGCTCCAGCGGAGCCTGCATCGCCAGCGCCGGTTCGGGCTTGCGCCAGTTGAGCTGGGCGATGATCGCGCGGACCCGCGCCAGCGCCTGCAGGTCGTTGTCGGCCATGTGGTCGGCTACGCCGGAAATGCGCGTGTGCACGTCGGCACCGCCCAGTTCCTCGGCGCTGACCACTTCGCCGGTGGCCGCCTTCACCAGTGGCGGGCCGCCCAGGAAGATGGTGCCCTGTTCGCGCACGATCACCGTTTCATCGCTCATCGCCGGCACATAGGCACCGCCGGCGGTGCATGAGCCCATCACGCAGGCGATCTGCGGAATGCCCTGTGCGGACAGGTTGGCCTGGTTGTAGAAGATGCGGCCGAAATGGTCACGGTCGGGGAACACCTCGTCCTGCAACGGCAGGAACGCGCCACCGGAATCGACCAGATAGATGCAGGGCAGGCGGTTCTGTTCGGCCACTTCCTGCGCACGCAGGTGCTTCTTCACCGTGACGGGGTAATAGGTGCCGCCCTTCACCGTGGCGTCGTTGGCCACGATCACGCATTCCACGCCCGAGACCCGGCCAATACCGGCCACCACGCCAGCGCTGGGAATCGGGTCGTCATACATGCCATGCGCGGCCAGCGGCGCGATTTCCAGGAACGCACTGCCCGGGTCCAGCAGGGCATCGATACGATCGCGCACCAGCAGCTTTCCGCGCGCGGTGTGCTTCTGCCGGGCCGCTTCGCTGCCGCCGCGCGCGGTCTGCGCCAGCGTGGCGCGCAGGTCATCCACCACGGCCTGCAGTGCCGCGCGGTTGGCTTCAAACGTCTCGCTGCCTGGTTGCAGCTGGGTGCTCAGTACGCTCATCGCAGGGCCCTTATTTGGTGCGCTGGAACAGTTCGCGGCCGATCAGCATGCGGCGGATCTCCGAGGTGCCCGCGCCGATCTCGTACAGCTTGGCATCGCGCCACAGACGGCCGGTGGGGTACTCGTTGATGTAGCCGTTGCCGCCGAGGATCTGGATCGCCTGGCCGGTCAGCCAGGTGGCCTTCTCGGCTGAGTACAGGATGGCACCTGCCGCATCCTGGCGGGTGGTGCGTCCCTGGTCGCAGGCGCGCGCCACTGCGTAGACATAGGCGCGGCAGGCATTCAGGCCCACATACATGTCGGCCAGCTTGGCCTGGATCAGCTGGAAGGTGCCGATCGCCTCGCCGAACTGTTTGCGCTCGTGCACGTAGGGCATCACCACGTCCAGCGCGGCCGCCATCAGCCCCAGCGGGCCACCGGACAGCACCACGCGCTCGTAGTCCAGCCCGGACATCAGCACCTTGGTGCCGCCGCCCACCGTGCCCAGCACGTTGGCTTCGGGCACTTCGCAGTTCTCGAACACCAGCTCGCAGGTGTTCGAGCCGCGCATGCCCAGCTTGTCCAGCTTCTGCGCGGTGGAAAAGCCCTTCATGCCCTTTTCCACCAGGAAGGCGGTGATGCCCTTGGCCCCGGCGTCCGGGTCGGTCTTGGCGTACACCACCAGCACGTCGGCATCCGGGCCGTTGGTGATCCACATCTTGTTGCCGTTGAGCACGTAGTGGTCACCGCGCTTGTCCGCGCGCAGCTTCATCGACACCACGTCCGAGCCCGCGCCCGGTTCGCTCATCGCCAGCGCGCCCACCTTGGTTCCGCTGCACAGGTCGGGCAGGAAGCGCTGTTTCTGTTCTTCGGTACCGTTCTTGCGCAGCTGGTTCACGCACAGGTTGGAGTGCGCGCCATAGCTCAGGCCGATGCCGCCGGACGCGCGCGAGATTTCCTCCATCGCCACTACGTGGGCCAGGTAGCCCATGCCGCTGCCGCCGTATTCCTCTTCCACGGTCAGGCCGAGCAGGCCCTGTTCGCCCAGCTTGCGCCACAGCGCGTGCGGGAACAGATTCTCCTCGTCGGCCTTCGCCGCCAGCGGGGCGACCTCGGCCGAGGCAAAATGGGCCACGCTCTGGCGCAGCAGGTCGATCTCTTCGCCGAGGTCGAAGTTCAGGGTTGGGACGTGCATGGCGGGCTCCACGATTTTCGCCAGCCTAGCCCGCCCCGGGGTAAAAGTGAATACAAATTCAAAAATTGAACATAGAATCAGAAAATGGCCTATAAACGCTCCGCACTGATGGAAGAACGCCTGGCCGGGGCCCGCGAGCGGATCCTGCTGGCGACCCGTGCCTTGGTTGCTGCGGGCGGCTACCGCAACGCTCCGGTCACCGCCGTGGCGGCCGAGGCCGGGGTCTCCACCGGGCTGATCTACCGGCACTTCCCGTCCAAGGCCGAATTGTTCGTGGAGGTGCTGACCGCCGCCGTGGAGCACGAACTGCGCATCTTCGAGGGCATCGCCGCTGAGGCCCTGCCCGCGCCGGAGCGGCTGCGCCGGGCGATCACCGCCTTCGTGCGCCGCGCGCTGGCCGGTCCCGGGCTGGCCTATGCCTTCATCGCCGAACCGGTGGACCCGGAAGTGGAGGCCGAGCGCATCCGCTGCCGACGGCTGTTCGGGGATGTGTTCCACCGCATCGTCGCAGACGGTGTCGCAACTGGCAGCTTTCCCGCCCAGGACACCCGGGTCACGGCGGCCTGCATCGTGGGGGCTTTCACCGAAGCGCTGGTAGGGCCAACTGCGCCCAGTCGTGACGCTGTGGGCGACGAAGACGCGCTGGTGGCGTCGATCTGCCAGGTCTGCCTGCGCGCTGCAGGCGGTTGAAGCCTTGCCATTGCTGCATTGCGGCACTTGAATGCGGCTTGCACAGGCTTGCCGCCGCTGGTCATACTCGCCCGACAAGCCGTGGTCCAACGACTATCAGCCAGGGGTATAGAGAGTGCGGAATTACGACCTCGAGTTCCTGAAACGCTTTTCCATGGTCATCGCGCTGTTGATGGCCATCACGCTCGGACTGATCCTTCTCGCTGCGTATGTGCACACCCGTATCCCGGCGGAAGTGTCACCGCAGGCGGCCAAGCGCACTGAACTTCGCATTGCCCCGGCCGGTGCGGTCTACGCCGGTGCCACCGGTGCCGCCGAGCAGGCCGCCGCCAAGGCCGCCGCACTGGCCAAGGCCGCCGCGCAGGTGGCGTACGGCGGCACCACCGACGGCAAGGTGATCTTCGACAACCTGTGCACCGCCTGCCACACCACCGGTGTCGGCCAGGCTCCCACCCTCGACCATGCGCATTGGGATCAGCGCCTGGGGCAGGGCAAAGAGACGCTCTACAAGCACGCCATCGAGGGCTACACCGGCCCGGACGGCGGGATCATGCCGCCCAAGGGCGGAAACCCGGCACTGACCGAGGAGCAGATCCACGCCACCGTGGATTGGATGCTGGCGAATCTGAAATAACGGTCCCCCCGGACTCGCTCGGGGAACGCTTAGGGACGCGCCATGCGCGTCCGCTCTTCGTTCGGTGGTCATGGACGCTGGACACACGTCTTCGGCCACCTCTAAACGTTGGTCGGCGTGTCGCAACGTGGTGGATGCGGGTTTCGGACGCTTGTGCCGCGCTGCGCGCGGGTACCACGCATGGCGTGGTACCTACGAATTGCTACGTGCGCAGGACGATCGCGCTGTTCGCCGGGCGCACGCCCGGCGGGGCTCCGCTTTTTGCCCAACGCGGTCAACCATCGTCACAGGACGCATCCCGCCACAATCTGGCGATACCCTGTGCGTCCCTTGCTGATCCGTGCCCGCCGATGCGCCGCCGTCCCCTCGCTCTTGCCCTGTCCCTGCTGCTGCCCATCACCGCCTTCGCCCAGGCCCAACCGCAAGCCCAGCCGGCCCCCGCCCCTGCCGCGGCCCGTGCCCCGGTCACCCTGACCACCGCCCCGGCGGACTGGCGCGCGCTGGACGGACAGCACGTGCGCATCGCCGCGCCGCTGACGCTGGCCGGCACCGACGGCCTGACCCGCTTCGGCGAACTCACCGTCGCTTTCGATGGCCGCCTGTGGCAGCCCAGCGAAGTCGCACTGCCGGGCACTGACGCGCATGGCAAGGTGATCGCCGACAACCAGCGCCGCCGCCTGCTGCTGGATGACGGCAGCAGTGCCCGCGATCCCGGCCCGGTGGCCTACCTGCCGGCCGGCGCGGATCTGCGTACCGGCACGGTGCTGCGCAACGTGGAAGGCATCGTGCGTGTGGACGACAAGGGCGTGGCTCGCCTGCAGGTGACCACCCCGCTGAAACTGCCCGCGCCGGCCCGTCCGGCGGTGCCGAAGGTCGCCGGCAGCCTGCAGATCGCGGCGTTCAATCTGGAGAACTTCTTCAATGGTGATGGTCAGGGCGGTGGCTTCCCGACCCTGCGCGGTGCGCGCACGCTGGCTGAACACCAGGCGCAGAAGGCCAAGCTGGTCACCACCATCAATGCGCTGGGCGCTGACGTGGCCGCGCTGATGGAACTGGAGAACGACGGCTACGGCCCGCAGTCGGCCATCGCCCAGCTGGTCGATGCGCTCAATGCGGACCGTGGTGCCAAGGGTGACTGGCGCTTCGTCGATGCCGGCAAGGGCCCGGGCGAGAACCCGATCCGCGTGGGCATCATCTACCGCGCCTCGAAGGTGACGCCGGTGGGTGCACCGGCGGTACTGGAAACCGCGCCCTTCGGCCCGCACAGCCGGGTGCCGCTGGCGCAGGCGTTCCGTGCCGGCAAGGGCGCGCCGTTCGTGGTCGTGGCCAATCACTTCAAATCCAAGGGCTGCTCGGAAGCCACCGGGGCCGACGCCGACCAGAAGGACGGCCAGGCCTGCTGGAATGCGACCCGGGTAACGTCGGCCAAGCTGCTGGACCAGTGGCTGGCGACCGACCCGACCGGGTCGGGTACTTCGGACGCGGTGCTGTTGGGGGACTTCAATGCCTATGCGATGGAAGCGCCGATTCGCACCCTGCATGACGCCGGCTGGCAGGACGCCTTCGCGGTGGCGAAGATCCAGCACCCCTATAGTTATGTGTACAACGGTATGACCGGCCGGTTGGACCACGCCCTGTTGAGCCCGGGCATGGCCAAGCGCCTGCGTGGCGCGGCCGAATGGCATATCAATGCGGACGAGGCGGATGATGTCGGGTATCGCGACCGCAACGAGGCCGGGCCGTGGCGCAGCTCGGACCACGATCCGCTGCTGCTGGGATTTGATCGCTGAAGCGCCGCACGACCAACCGTCGTGCGCTACCGGTCGGCGTCCCGTTGCGTGTGCCGCCGGTAGATACCGACCGTTGGTCGGTACGACACCATCACCCCCACGCGATCAACGAAATCGCCACCACCGCCAACCCCAACCCGATCCGGTTCCAGCGCGAGGTCGGCTCCCCGAACGCCAGCACTCCCACCAGCGCGCCCAGCACCACCACGCCGATGTTCATCCCGGCAAATACGGTGGCCGGGCTGTCCGGCAGCGCCTGGTGGGCGTGCACGTAAAACAGGATGTTGCCGCCGTTGAGCAGGCCCAGCAGCGCCCCCGCACCCAGATTGCGCACGTTCAACCGACTGCGTCCGCTGAAGTGCCGCCATAGCTGCAGCGCCAGCATCAGCACGAAGGCAATGCTGAAGCAGGCCAGCAGCGCAGCCATCGACGGTGTCCCCGACAGCGCCACCTGCTTGAGCAGGATGTCCACCACCGCAAACCCGACCCACACCCCCAGCAGCCAGCGCCAGCTGCCCAATGTGGCGGTCACCGAAGGGCCGCGCGGGCGCAGGCTGATCATCAGCATCGCCGCCAGGCCCAGCCCCAGCCCGGCCAGCTTCCACGCCGTGGCGGTCTGGCCGAAGAACAGAAAAGCCGCCAGCAGGCTGAGCAGCAGCGACAACCGCTGCGCCACATCGCTGCGCACGATGCCGGCTTCGGCCACGGCCCGGCCCAGCACCAGGAAGATGGTCGGCAGCACCACCGCCAGCCCCAGCAGCGCCAGCCACGGCGCATGCCCGGACTGCAGCGAGGCCAGCGGCGGCCGCAATGCCACCGCGGTCAGGGTGGCGGCGACCAGGTAGTTCCAGGTCACCATCTGCGCCACGTCCAGCTGCCGGCGCGCGGCCAGCTTGAGCAACACCGAGACCAGCACCGAGCAGATCACGGCCAACAGCAGATATGTCATGAGCGGGGCAGGGCAGCGCACGGGCGGGGGACGTTATCATGGTGCCATGCAAAAACCTTTGTCCCCTAACGAAACCACCTCGCTTACGTTGGCCGGCCCGGCGGGCCCGCTGGACGTTGTCATTGACCTGCCCAAGGCTGAGGTAGCCGACGCGAATGTCATCGCCGTGATCTGCCATCCGCTGTCCACCGAGGGCGGCAGCCTGCATAACAAAGTGGTGACCATGCTGGCCACCACCCTGCGCGAGATGGGCATCACCACGGTGCGCTTCAACTTCCGCAGTGTGGGCGGCTCGGCGGGCGACTTCGACCATGGCGTGGGCGAACAGGACGACCTGAAGGCGGTGGTCGCCTGGGCGCGCGAGGCCCGGCCCAACGCCACCCTGTGGCTGGCCGGCTTCAGCTTCGGCGCATTTGTTTCGCTGCGCGCGGCAGCCGAGCTTCAGCCCCAGGTGCTGATCTCGATCGCTCCGCCGGCCGGCCGTTGGGACTTCGACGGCGTGCAGCCGCCGGCGCAGTGGCTGGTGATCCAGGGCGAGCAGGACGAGATCGTCGACCCCCAGGCCGTGTACGACTGGCTGGAACAGCTGAAGCTGCCGCACGAACTGGTGCGCATGCCGGAAACCAGCCACTTCTTCCACCGCAAGCTGATCGACCTGCGCGGCGCGCTGACCCACGGCCTGAAGCATTGGTTGCCGGCCGCCGGTGGCACTGAACCCGGCAGCCCGGCCGCATGAGTTCCGCCGTGTTGACCCCCTCCCAGCGTTACGCCGAAGGCGCAGCGCGGGGCGAATGGCAGAACGACCCTGCCCAGCACGCGGCCCTGGCCGAGCTGGACCGTATCCACACCGCCCTGCTCGACAGCGACCAGGACGGGTGGCTGGACCGGCTTTCCGCGTTCTGGAAGAAGCCCGAGCCGGTCAAAGGCCTGTACTTCTGGGGCGGGGTGGGGCGTGGCAAGACCTTCCTGGTCGACCTGTTCTATGACGGGCTGCCGATCCAGCAGAAGTACCGCACCCACTTCCACCGTTTCATGCGCGGCATCCACGAGCGCCTGCGCGAGCACCAGGGCCAGAGCGACCCGCTGGCACGAATTGCCCAGGAATGGCGCAACAAGCTGCGCGTGCTGGTGCTGGACGAGTTCTTCGTCACCGACATCGGCGACGCCATGCTGCTGGCGCGCCTGCTTGAGCGCCTGTTTGCCGAAGGGGTCACCCTGGTCACCACCTCCAACACGGCGGTGGAGAACCTGTACCTGAACGGCCTGCAGCGCGACAGCTTCCTGCCCGCCATCGGCCTGCTGCAGACCTACTGCGTGGAGCTGTATGCCGAGGGCACCGAGGACTACCGCATGCGCGCGCTGACCCGCTCGCCGGTGTACCAGTCTCCGCGCGACCCCGGCAGTGACGCCTGGCTGGGCACCCGCTGGGCCGAGCTCAGCGGCGGCCAGCCGGCCAAGCCAGGCAACATCGAGATCGAGGGCCGCAAGATTCCGGTCCGCGGGCGTGGCAAGAGCATCGCCTGGTTCGACTTCGCCGCCCTCTGCGAGGGGCCGCGCGGCCCCTCGGACTACATCGAGATCGCGCACGAGTTCAACACCGTGCTGCTGGGCGACATCCCGCACTTCGACCGCACCAACGAGGACGCCGCGCGCCGTTTCGTCAACCTGATCGACGAGCTGTACGACCGCCACGTCAACCTGGTCTGCACCGCCACCGACACCCCGGTCGCCCTGTACACCGGCACCCGCCTGCAGGGCGCGTTCGAACGCACCGCCTCGCGCCTGATCGAGATGCAGAGCGCCGAATACCTGGGCACCCCCCACCGTGCATGATCCACACGTCGTAGAGCCACGCCCTGCGTGGCTGAACCACCCGCACGTCGCGACTTTGTTACGCCCACGTGATGCGTGCCGTTCCGTTTTTCACACACTGTTTTCACCGCCGGAAGTCGCCTTCACCCATTGACAGCGCAGTCCATTTCGACGGGTTCCAACCGTTCGTCGGACGCCGTTATCGGCCAATCCTTGCGCCACAAGGGATTGATGAAATCTCCTACATTTAGCGTTGACGATCCCTGACACCCCCACTATCTTGTGGCTGGCGGTTCCACCAACCCCAAGACGAGGCGGGTGGAACCACAGGGAAGCCGGATCGTGCTTCCCGCCGACGAGCCGCCTGCCCACCGCAGACGGTGCCGGTTGCGACAGTCTCCGGGGGGAGAGGGCTGGTGTCACAAGGGGATCGCGTCTGTCGCGTCCCATGAGACGCCGTTCTGCCACCCTGAGGCCCGTGCGCACCGGCCGGTTGCCAACCCTGTCGGCAATCGTAGTGCCCGCCCATATCACGCCAAGAGGACACCGCCGTGAGCACCGAATCCAGCGCCACCATCGAGAAGAAGGAAAGCGAGTTCCTGCTGACCTCGCCGCCGACCTCCAACACGATGAGCGTGACCAAGCGCAACGGGTCGACCGAACTGGTGGACCTGAACAAGATCGTGCGCGCGGTGCAGCGTTCGGCCGAAGGCCTGCACGCGGTCGATCCGATGCGCGTCGCCACCCGCACCATTTCCGGCCTGTACAACGGGGCCACCACGCAGGAGCTGGACGAGCTGTCGATCCGCACCGCCGCCCTGCTGATCGGTGAAGAACCCGAGTACGGCCGTCTGGCCGCACGCCTGCTGGCCAACTACATTGCCAAGGAAGTGTCGGGGCAGGAAATCCACGCCTTCTCGCAGTCGGTCAGCCGTGGCCACGAAGTCGGCCTGATCAACGACCGCCTGCTGAACTTCGTGCAGACCAACGCGCGCAAGCTCAACGACGCCATCGACATCTCGCTGGACCTGAACTTCGATTACTTCGGTCTGCGTACCCTGTACGACCGTTACCTGCTGCGTCACCCGCACACCCGCAAGGTGATCGAGACCCCGCAGCAGTTCTTCCTGCGCATCGCCAGCGCGCTGAGCGAGGACGTGCCGGAAACCCTGGCGCTGTACAAGCGCATGGGCAACCTGGACTACCTGCCGTCCAGCCCGACCCTGTTCAACTCCGGCACCACCCACGAGCAGCTGTCCTCGTGCTTCCTGCTGGATTCGCCGCAGGATTCGCTGGAATCCATCTACTCCAAGTACGGCGACATCGCCCAGCTGTCGAAGTTCTCCGGCGGCATCGGCGTCAGCTACACCCGCGTGCGTTCGCGTGGTTCGCTGATCAAGTCGACCAACGGCCACTCCAACGGCATCGTGCCGTGGCTGAAGACCATGGATTCGTCCGTGGCCGCGGTGAACCAGGGCGGCAAGCGCAAGGGCGCGGCCTGCGTGTACCTGGAAACCTGGCACGCCGACATTGAAGACTTCCTGGAACTGCGCGACAACACCGGCGACGAATCGCGCCGTGCGCACAACCTGAACCTGGCCAACTGGGTGCCGGACCTGTTCATGAAGCGCGTCGAAGCCGACCAGGAATGGTCGCTGTTCGATCCGCGCGTGGTGCCGGAATTCACCGACCTGTTCGGTGAAGCCTTCGAGCAGGCCTACCTGCAGGCCGAAGCCCAGGGCAAGGCCAACCGCACCATCTCCGCGCGCAAGCTGTACTCGCGGATGATGCGCACCCTGGCCGAAACCGGCAACGGCTGGATGACCTTCAAGGACAAGTGCAACCGCGCCAGCAACCAGACCCTGCGTCCGGGCAACGTGATCCACCTGTCCAACCTGTGCACCGAAATCCTGGAGGTCACCTCCAACGATGAAACCGCGGTGTGCAACCTGGGTTCGATCAACCTGGGCAACCACTTCGACGAGCACAACGAGTTCGACTACGAGAAGCTGGCCGAAACCGTGCGCCTGGCCGTGCGTCAGCTCGACCGCGTCATCGACCTGAACTTCTACCCGATCGAAACCGCCCGCCGCGCCAACATGCGCTGGCGCCCGGTCGGCCTGGGCTGCATGGGCCTGCAGGACGTGTTCTTCCGCAAGCGCCTGCCGTTCGACAGCGCCGAAGCCCGCGCGCTGTCGAAGAAGATCGCTGAGACCATCTACTTCCACGCCCTGGAGACCTCGGTCGAACTGGCGCAGGAACGCGGCAAGCACCCGTCGTTCAACGACACCCGCGCCGCCAGCGGCGAGCTGCAGTTCGACGCCTGGAACGTGGTGCCGGAAGACGGCGCGCGCTGGGATGCCCTGCGTGCCCGCATCAAGGAACATGGCCTGCGCAACTCGCTGATCATCGCGATCGCGCCGACCGCCACCATCGCCTCCATCGCCGGCTGCTACGAGTGCGTGGAGCCGCAGGTGTCCAACCTGTTCAAGCGTGAAACGCTGTCGGGCGACTTCCTGCAGGTCAACCGCTACCTGGTGAACGAGCTGAAGAAGCTCGGCCACTGGACCCCGGAAATGCGCGACACCATCAAGATGGCCGAAGGCTCCATCCAGGGCATCAGCCAGATCCCGGAAAGCCTGCGCCAGGTCTACCGCACCGCCTGGGAACTGCCGATGCGCTCGCTGATCGACATGGCCGCTGAACGTGGCGCGTTCATCGACCAGTCCGCCTCGCTCAACCTGTTCATGGAAAGCCCGAGCATCGGCGCGATGTCGTCCATGTACATGTACGCCTGGAAGCAGGGCATCAAGACCACCTACTACCTCCGTTCGCGTCCGGCCACCAAGATCGCCAAGACTACGGTCAGCCACACTGCAACGGCAGCTCCGGAAAAGGTGTTCAGCCCGGAAGAGGCCATCGCCTGCTCGCTGGAAAACCCGGAAGCCTGCGAGGCTTGCCAGTAATCGCGCTGTGCCGGCGCATTGCGCCGGCACCTCGGCGCCGTAGAGCCGGGCCATGCCCGGCTACAGAACCCAAAACACCCGGTAGGTGCCGACCCCTGGTCGGCACAACCATTTGAAGGACGAAACACCATGGCCGACACCCGCAAGCAGATGCTGCTCGATCCCGGTTTTGAACTGACCCTGCGCCCGATGCGCTACCCACAGTTCTATGACATGTATCGCAATGCGATCAAGAACACCTGGACCGTGGAAGAAATCAACTTCCAGATCGACATCAGCGACCTGCACACCAAGATGTCGCCGGGTGAGCGCCACCTGATCCACCGTCTGGTTGCGTTCTTCGCCACCGGCGACTCGATCGTGTCCAACAACCTGGTGCTGAACCTGTATCAGCATCTGAATGCGCCGGAAGCGCGCATGTACCTGTCGCGCCAGCTGTACGAAGAAGCGCTGCACGTGCAGTTCTACCTGACCCTGCTCGACAACTACCTGCCGGACCCGGAAGAGCGCGCCAAGGCGTTCTCGGCGGTGGAGAACATCGACTCGATCAAGAAGAAGGCCGACTTCTGCTTCAAGTGGATCGACTCGATCCAGGATCTGCACCGCATCGAAACCCGCGAGCAGCGCCGCCAGTTCCTGCTCAACCAGATCTGCTTCGCCGCGTGCATCGAAGGCCTGTTCTTCTTCGCCGCGTTCGCCTACGTGTACTACTTCCGTTCGCGTGGCCTGCTCAACGGCCTGGCTTCGGGCACCAACTGGGTGTTCCGAGACGAGAGCGCGCACATGGACTTCGCCTTCGAATGCGTGGACGTGATCCGCGAGGAAGAGCCGGACTTGTTCGACGACGAAATGAAGCAGCAGGTCTATGACATGCTGGCCGACGCCATCGAATGCGAAGTGCAGTTCGCCGAGGACGTGCTGTCCGGCGGCGTGGCCGGCATTTCCACCCGCGACATGCGCCAGTACCTGCAGCACTGCGCCGACAACCACTTCCACCGCCTCGGCATGGAAAAGAAGTACAACGTGCGCAACCCGCTGCCGTTCATGGAACTGCAGGACGTGCAGGAGCTGACCAACTTCTTCGAACGCCGCCCCTCGGCCTACCAGGTGGGCGTGCAGGGCGAAGTCGCCTTCGACATGAACTTCTGAGGTCCACGCCGCCATGACCGCCGCTGCTGAAGTCGTTCCGCCTACCGAAGTCCGGATGGCCGAGATCGTCTTCCCCAACCACACCAACCACATGGGCACCTTGTTCGGTGGCCAGGCGCTGGCGTGGATGGACAAGGCGGCGTTCCTGGCTGCGGCCCGTTACTCGCGCCGCGCGGTGGTGACCGCCCGCTCGGACCAGGTCGACTTCAAGCTGCCGATCACGGTCGGGCAGATGGTCGAAACCGTGGGCCGCATCGTCGAGGTCGGGCGCAGCTCGATGAAGGTGGAAGTGGAGTTGATCGCCGAGGACCTGCACAGCGGCGAGCGCAAGCTGTGCACCCGCGGGCACTTCGTGATGATCGCGCTGGACGAGAACCACCAGCCCACTGCGGTACCGCCGCTGCCGGCGGACATCGCCGGACCCTGAACCGGCAATTGCGATGGGGGCCTTGTGCCCCCATCTGCTTTTCATGTCACTCCCTCTGGCCGACTTCATCCACCGCGCCCGCCGCCTGTTCGTGCTGACCGGCGCGGGCTGCAGCACCGACTCGGGCATTCCCGACTACCGCGACGCCGACGGCCAGTGGAAGCGCACCCCGCCGGTGAACTTCCAGGACTTCATGGCCCTGCCGGCCACCCGCCAGCGCTACTGGGCGCGCAGCCTGCTCGGCTGGCCGCGCTTCGGCCAGGCGCTGCCGAATGGCACCCACGCCGCCCTGGCCGCGCTGGAAGATCGCGGCCAGATGGAAGTGCTGCTGACCCAGAACGTGGATTGCCTGCACCAGCGCGCCGGCAGCCGGGCAGTGATCGACCTGCACGGCCGCCTCGACCAGGTGCGCTGCATGGGCTGCGAAGCACGCAGCCCGCGCGAGGACTTCCAGCATGCGCTGCTGGGGCTCAACCCGGACTGGGCGCACCTGGACGCCGCACAGGCTCCGGATGGCGACGCTGATCTGGAGGGGGTGGATTTCGCTGCCTTCAACGTCCCGTCTTGCCCGAATTGCGGCGGCATTCTCAAGCCGGACGTGGTGTTCTTCGGCGAAAACGTCCCGCGCGAGCGCGTGGCGGCCGTGCACGACCACCTGGGCCGCGCCGACGCGGTGCTCGTGGTGGGCTCCTCGCTGATGGTCTACTCCGGCTTCCGCTTCGTCCAGGCCGCCGCCAAGGCCGGCCTGCCGGTGGCCGCGCTCAACCTCGGCCGCACCCGCGCCGATGACCTGTTGACCCTGAAGGTGGAACAGCCCTGTGCCCCGGCGTTGTCGTTCCTGTTGTAACCCACCGATTGTGTGAAACCTCGTAGAGCCGGGCTTGCCCGGCTGCCCTTCACGTGACACCCGCAGCCGGGCAAGCCCGGCTCTACAAAAGCCACACAAACGGTTGCCTGCAACCCCGCTTCAGAGTGCAATACCCACCGGTTCAACCCCCCAACTCCGAGTCCCCCGTGAGCCAGCTTTTCTCCCCCGTCTCCTTTGGGCCGCTGCAGCTGCCCAACCGCATCGTCATCGCCCCGATGTGCCAGTACTCCGCCACCGACGGCCAGGCCAACGACTGGCACCGCCAGCACCTGGGCCAGTTATCCCAGTCCGGTGCCGGCCTGCTCATCCTGGAAGCCACCGCGGTGCTGCCCGAAGGCCGCATCAGCTGGGCCGACCTCGGCCTGTGGAACGACGCCACCGAAGCCGCCCTCGCCGGCGTGATCGCCTCGGTGAAGGCCTGGTCGCCGATGCCGCTGGGCGTGCAGCTGGCCCACGCCGGCCGCAAGGCCTCCTCGGCGCGGCCGTGGGACGGCGGTGGCGGGCTGCCGGCCACGGATCCGAATGGCTGGACCACCCTGGCACCGTCCGCACTGGCCTTCAACGACCATCCGAAACCGGAAGCCCTGGACGTGGCCGGCATCGACGCCATCGTCGACGCCTTCGTTGCCGCCGCCCAGCGTGCCGAACGCGTCGGCCTGGACCTGATCGAACTGCATGCCGCGCACGGCTACCTGCTGCACCAGTTCCTGTCGCCGCTCAGCAACCAGCGCGACGACGAATACGGCGGCTCGCTGCAGAACCGCATGCGCCTGCTGATCCGCGTGTTCGACGCCGTGCGCGAAGCGGTGTCCGACCGCATCTCGGTCGGCGTGCGCATTTCCGCCAGCGACTGGGTCGCCGGAGGCTGGGACATCGAACAGACCACCACGCTGGCGCAGATTCTGGACCTGCGCGGCTGCAACTTCCTGCACGTCTCCAGCGGCGGCCTCGATCCGCGCCAGAAGATTCCGCTGGAGCCGGGCTACCAGGTACCGTTCGCGCAGGCGATCAAAGCCGCCAAGGTGCGGATGCCGGTCATCGCGGTCGGTTTGATCACCGACCCCTCGCAGGCCGAATCGATCCTGCGCCACGGTCACGCCGATGCGGTCGCACTGGCACGCGGCATTCTCTACGACCCACGCTGGCCGTGGCACGCCGCCGCCGCACTCGGCGACAGCATCACCCCCGCACCGCAGTACCTGCGCTGCGAACCGCGCGAAGCGCGTGGGGTGTTCATCGCACCCGGCAAGTAGCGCCGGGCGCACCTGTGGAGCCGGGCTCTGCCCGGCTGCTCTTTGCTCGTTCCGCGCCTCAATCGCCGCCGACGCGCCACGCCTCCGGCAGCCCCTCCACCACGTGCTCCATCAGCGCCCGCACCTTCGGGGTCAGATCACGGCGGTCGCTCACGCACAGGTACAGCCGCATCGGCTCCGGTGAGGTCTGCGCGCCGTCGTCCGAGGCGAACAGCACCTGCAGGTTGCCGCGCACCAGCCACGGCGCGGCAACGAACGCGGCCAGCCGGGCGATGCCGCCGCCGGCTGCGGCCATCGCGGCCAGTGCGTCGATGTCGTCGCTGACCAGCGCGGGGGTCAAGTCCGCATCAAACGGCTGGCCGTCACGCACGAATCCCCAGCGCAGGTGGCGGCCATCCACCGGGTAGCGGAACACCAGGCAGCGGTGATCGCCCAGGTCTTCCGGAGTTTCGGGTACGCCGGCCTGGGCCAGGTACACCGGCGAGGCACACACCACGAACGGCACCTGGGCCAGCGGGCGCGCGACCAGGCCCTCTTCCAGCTGCGGGTCGATGCGGATGCTGACGTCCACTTCTTCATGCGCGTGATCCACGCTGCGGTCGGACAGCAGCAGTTCGATGTCCAACCCGGGGAAGCGCGCCTGCAGTGACGGCAGCAGCGGTGCGAGAACATGGCGACCGAAGGCGGCGGTGCTGGCAATGCGCAGGCGGCCCTCCGGCTCTGCTTCCGGGTCGGTCACGGCGTCCTGCGCGCGTTGCAGGTCGTCCTCGACGTGCCGCACCTTGGCCAGGTACAGCGAGCCACGCTCGGTCAGCACCAGCCGCCGCGTAGTGCGGTTGAACAGGCGCACGCCCAGGTGGGTTTCGAGCCGGGCGATGTTCTGGCCAACCGCGGCGGAGCTGATGCCCAGCGTGCGCGCGGCGGCAGCCAGGCTGCCGGCGTCTGCGGTACGGATGAAGCTGCGGATGCAGTGAAGAATGTTCATGATGCCGCTATTGTCGCCGGTTGCTGCCAAGTTTTGCTTTGCTCTGTGCAAAGGCGAGGCGACCTACCGTATCTGCGGAGGGCCGAATATCGTGCCTGTCCCGCAACCGCTGTGTTGCCTGACTACTGGACTGAGCAGGATGAATTCCACTTCTGTTGCTGCCCGCCGCTGGAAGCTGGCAGCGCGTACCACGCCGTTCGTCTTCGCTTTCTTCATGGCCGCGATCATGGCGATGCTGATGTGCCTGGTGATCACCGCCGCCAATGCGGGCATCAATGCCGACTACCCGCTGCGTGTGCTGGGTGCGTACCAGCTGGCCATGCCGACTGCGTTCTGTTGTGTGCTGGTGGTGCGCCCGCTGGTAATGCGACTGGTGGCACTGACCGTGCATCCGCCCGGCTGACAACCGCCGTGCTGATCGACGGGACTGCCCTCCGCATGTAGAGCCGGGCTTGCCCGGCTGCGTTTCGCGCGCGACGTGCAGCCGGGCAAGCCCGGCTCTACGAAGATCGCCCGCTTCACGGTCACCCCAACAGTTGCATCTGACAACATCCCCGCCAGCCCCACGCCGCGCCGGTTAAACTCAAACCATGCGCCCCGATTCCATCCTTACCCTGTCATGCCCGGACCGTACCGGGATCGTCTACCGCGTCTCCGGCCTGCTGTTCGAGCAGGGCTGCAACATCCTCGATGCCCAGCAGTTCGGCGATGACGAAAGCGGCCGTTTCTTCCTGCGCGTGCATTTCGACCGCGACGCGGCCCAGCCGATCGAGACCATCCAGGCCCGCATGGCCGGGCTGGCTGCGGACTTCCAGATGGACTGGCAGCTGCACGACGCCCGTCGCAAGGCGCGCCTGCTGGTGCTGGTGAGCAAGCAGGGTCACTGCCTGAATGACCTGCT
The DNA here is from genome assembly GCA_039592995.1 of Stenotrophomonas sp. GTDB lineage: Bacteria > Pseudomonadota > Gammaproteobacteria > Xanthomonadales > Xanthomonadaceae > Stenotrophomonas. The sequence continues at coordinate 106,106 of JBCNQC010000005.1, forward strand.
GTTCCGCGCGCACAGCCGGCAGCTGCAGGTGGATATCGCCGCCGTTGCGTCCAACCATGAGGACTTCGGTCCGCTCGCCACCTCCTACGGCATACCGTTCCACCATCTGCCGGTGAACGCGGACAACCGCGCCGTGCAGGAACAGCAGATCATCGACCTGGTCGAACGCGAGAACATCGACCTGGTGGTGCTGGCCCGCTACATGCAGATCCTCTCACCGCGCCTGTGCGAAGCGTTGGCCGGCCGCGCGATCAACATCCATCACAGCTTCCTGCCCAGCTTCAAGGGTGCGCAGCCGTACCATCAGGCTCACGCACGCGGGGTCAAGATCATCGGCGCGACCGCGCACTATGTCACTTCCGACCTCGATGAAGGCCCGATCATCGAGCAGGACGTCGCCCGGGTCGATCACGCCATGACCCCGCGTGACCTTGTGCGCCTTGGCAGTGACACCGAATCGCAGGTGCTGGCCCGCGCCGTGCGCCGCCATGTGGAGCATCGCATCATCCTCAACGGCCACCGCACCGTCGTGTTCCGATAATGTCCGGCACACCCATTCCATTGCGGATTTGACGTGCTTCACCAGTACTGGGCTGAATTCCTCACCCTCGCCATCGTTCACCTCCTGGCCGTCATCGTCCCGGGCCCCGATTTCGCGGTGGCCGTCAGACAGACGGTGCGCTTCGGCCGCAGATCCGGCATCTACACCGCGCTGGGCATCGGCGCGGGCATGTCGGTCCATGTCATCTACACCCTGATCGGTGTCGCCGCACTGCTGAACTCCACGCCATGGCTGATGAAGGCGGCCCGCTGGGTCGGTGCCGCGTACATCTTCTACCTGGGCATCCGTTTCCTGCTCAGCAAACCGGAAACCGACCACAGCGCGGTGGAGGCGGGCGTTCCGATGGCCGCCACGCAGACGCCGGGACGGTCGTTCGCGATCGGGTTCATGACCAATGCGACCAACCCCAAGGCCACGCTGTTCTTCCTGGCGGCGTTCACCACGCTGGTAAGTGCGCAGACGCCGCTGGCGGTGCAGGCGCTTTATGGCGTGTGGATGTGTCTGGTCAATGCGGCGTGGTTCGTGCTGGTCAGCGTGGCGCTGTCAGCGGCCGCGGTGCGGCAGCGGTTCCTGCGCGTGAGCCATTGGTTCGAGCGGCTGATGGGGGTGCTGTTGATCGGGTTTGCCATCCGCCTGGTATGGATGGCGTAATGATCTACGGACGCGCTCGCGGTCGGTAGTGACGGCCGCTGGCCGTCAACCTCATGACCTTCGGAGGAGCGTGCGTGGTTGCCGGCCAGCGGCCGGCACTACCGAATCGCAATCCCCGCCGCCAACAGCGCATCGCGCGTAGCCACATCATTTTCCGCACTCACCGCGCGGGTCAGCTCCCACAGATATCCCACCCGGAAGCCGGCCGCCAGCGCATCCTGCGCCGTCCACAGCACACAGTAATCCCGCGCCAGCCCGCACACATGCACCTCGGCAATGCCACGCTCGCGCAGCCAACCGGCCAGACCAGTGGCCGGACGCGTGCCCTCCGGCCCGAAGTTCTCCTGGAACGCGCTATACGAGTCCACCTGCCGGCGGGTTCCCTTGCGCAGGATCAGATCGGCGGCATTCCAGTTCACACCCGGATGCAGCGCAGCCCCAGGCGTGCCCTGCACGCAGTGGTCCGGCCACAGCGTCTGCGGGTGACCGTGCAGGGTCACCTGCTCGAACGGCGCATGCCCGGCATGCTGGCTGGCAAACGAAGCGTGGTCTGCCGGGTGCCAGTCCTGGGTAGCCACCACCGTGTGATAGCGCCTCTGCGCCAGCAGATCCGCGATGCCGGGCACGATGGCATCACCGTCCGCGCAGGCCAGTGCACCGCCGGGCATGAAGTCGGGCTGGAGATCGACCACGATCAAGGCAACATCGACGGGGAAGCGATTCATGGCGGCAGTCAGGGGCGCGGGGGACAACAGTCTATCGCACGCAAAAACCCGTACGCCCACGCCCCGGGTGGGCTGACGCCTGCCCGGCTGAACCTCGCGCTGTCGTAGAGCCGGGCTTGCCCGGCTGAACCTCGCGATACCGCCGCAGCCACGCACGGCGTGGCTCTACGCCTGCAGCGCAGAACGGCGGCATCCTGTAGTACGTGTACGGCGCAGCGGGGCAAGCCCCGCTCTACGGCTTGTCCTCGTCCCCGTAATACAGCACCCCGATCTCGATCTTCCCGCGCCCGGACGCCTGCCGGTGCAGGTTGGTGTCGCGCAGCGAGTACACACAGCCGCAGTACTCCTGCTGGTAGAACTGCTCGCGCTTGCTGATCTCCACCATGCGCGCCGCGCCACCGCCCTTGCGCCAGTTGTAGTCCCAGTACTGGATGCCAGGGTAATGCGCGGCCGCACGATGCCCACAGTCGTTGATCTGGTTCATGTCCTTCCAGCGCGAAATGCCCAGCGAGCTGCTGATCACCGGGAACCCATGCTCATGCGCATACAGCGCGGTGCGTACGAAGCGCATGTCAAAGCACATCGTGCAGCGGATGCCGCGCTCGGGTTCATTCTCCATGCCGCGCGCCCGCGCGAACCACTCACGCGTGTCGTAGTCGGCGTCGACGAACGGCACGTTGTGCTTCTCCGCAAAGCGGATGTTCTCCTCCTTGCGCAGCTGGTACTCGCGCGAAGGATGGATATTGGGGTTGTAGAAGAAAATCGTGTAGTCGATTCCGGAGGCGGTAATCGCCTCCATCACTTCACCCGAGCATGGCGCACAGCATGAGTGCAACAGCAGCTTGTTATGACCATCGGGCAGGGAAAGGGTGGGGCGTACAAAGTCGTTCATGGCAGTTCCAATGTGGCCAGCGCCGGCAACGGCGGCGCTGGCCACGGTCTACAGCAGGGAAGGTCAAGCCGCGTTGGCGTCGGCGTACTCGTCACGGAGTTGATGGGCAGCCGCCACCAGCGCTTCCAGCGCAGCGCGGGTTTCCGGCCAGGCACGGGTTTTCAGTCCACAATCCGGATTCACCCAGATCTGCTCCGGCCGCAGCACCTCGGCGGCCTTGCGCAGCAGGGCCACCATTTCCTCTTTGTCCGGAACACGCGGCGAGTGGATGTCATACACCCCCGGCCCGATCTCGTTCGGATACTGGAAGCGCACGAACGCATCCAGCAGCTGCATGCGTGAGCGCGAGGTCTCGATGGAAATGACATCGGCGTCCATTGCCGCCACCGAGTGGATGATGTCGTTGAACTCGGAGTAGCACATGTGGGTATGTATCTGGGTGGCATCACGCACGCCGCTGGCGGTGATCCGGAACGCTTCCACCGCCCAGTCCAGGTAGTCACGCCACTGAGCGCGACGCAACGGCAGGCCCTCGCGGATCGCGGGCTCATCAATCTGGATGACCCCGATGCCCGCCGCTTCCAGATCCAGCACTTCATCGCGAAGCGCCAGGGCGATCTGCCGGCAGGTATCGGCACGGGCCTGGTCGTCGCGCACGAAGCTCCACTGCAGCACAGTCACTGGTCCGGTCAGCATGCCCTTCATCGGCCGCTCGGTCAGCGACTGTGCGTACTTCGACCAGCGCACCGTCATCGGCTGTGGCCGACCGACGTCGCCATAGATCACCGGCGGTTTCACGCAGCGCGAGCCATAGCTCTGTACCCAGCCATTCTTTGTAAAGGCAAAGCCTTCCAGCTGCTCGCCGAAGTACTCCACCATGTCGTTGCGCTCGAACTCGCCGTGCACCAGCACATCCAGCCCGATCTGTTCCTGCGCGCGCACGCAGAATTCAGTCTGGGTGGCCAGAAACGCGTCGTAGTCGGCGTCGGAGAGCTTGCCGGACTTGTTGCGGGCACGCGCTTCGCGCACTTCCAGCGTCTGCGGGAATGAGCCGATCGTGGTGGTCGGGAACAACGGCAGATTCAGCGCGGCGGTCTGGGCAAGGTGGCGTTGCGGGTAGGGGCTGTGCCGCTGCGAGTCGGCGGCCGTGATCGCCGCAAGGCGCTGGGCCACGGCGGGATTGTGCACACGTGGCGAGCGGCGGCGCGCTTCCAGCCGTTCGCGGGCCGCCGCCAACGGCCTCTCGGCCACGGCCGGGTTGTCGATGGCATTGGCCAGCAGGCGCAGTTCCTCCAGCTTCTGCTTCGAGAACGCCAGCCAACCCCGCAGCTCGTCATCCAGCTTGGTTTCGTGCGCCAGATCAACCGGGCTGTGCAGCAGCGAACACGAAGGGGCCAGCCACAGATGGTCGCCACCCACGTGACCGTGCGCATAGCGCGCCAGCAGCAAGGCGTTGTCCAGATGGGCGCGCCAGATGTTGCGGCCGTTGACCACACCGGCTGAGACCACGCGTCCGGCCGGAAGTGCCTTGATCACCGCATCAAGCTGTTCCGGCGCGCGCACCAGGTCCACATGCAGGCCGTCCACCGGCAACGATGTCGCCAGTTCAAGATTGTCGTCAAGCGCACCAAAATAGGTCGCGACCAGCAGCTTCGAGCGGGTCGCCTTGGCCAGCTCCGAATAGGCGTGGACGAAAGCAGCACGCGCGGCATCGTCCAGGTCCTGTACCAGCACGGGTTCATCCAGCTGTACCCAGGCCGCACCTGCAGCATGCAGCTTGCCCAGCAGCTCCACATACACCGGCAGCAGCGCATCCAGCAGGTCCAGCGCCGGGCTGCCGTCGGTGGTCTTGGACAGCAGCAGGAACGTCACCGGGCCAATCAGCACCGGGCGTGTCTCAATGCCCAGCGCCTGGGCCTGGCGGTACTCTGCCAGCGGCTTCTCGCCGCGCAGGGCGAAGCACTGGCCAGCCTGCAGCTCCGGCACCAGGTAGTGGTAGTTGGTGTCGAACCACTTGGTCATTTCCAGGGCGTGCAGGTCATGCCCGTCGCGCTGCAGGCCACGGGCCATCGCGAAGTAAGCGGTCAACGGATCCGCATCCGCCAGGGTGCGATAGCGGGCCGGAATGGCGTCGAACAGAAAGGCGGCATCCAGCACCTGGTCGTACAGACTGAAATCGTTGCTCGGCGGCATATCCACGCCAGCATCGCGCTGCAGCCGCCAGTGCGTGGCGCGCAGCGTCGCGGCGGTGTCCAGCAGCGACTGCGCGCTGCTCTTGCCTGACCAGAACGCTTCCAGCGCACGCTTCAGCTCGCGCTTGGCCCCGATGCGGGGGAAACCCAGATTGGTAACCGTGGTCATGAAAAGTGTCCTCACTGCTTGGCGGCATTGAGGAACGAAGGAACCGTGCAGCGTCCACGCCTTTGCGGCCATGTGCGCTTCACCAGCGACCTTCGCCCCCGCGGGCGAACCGGATGCCGTGAAGCGGACGCACGGGCACAACGCCACGCGTGCAGCATGGCGAGGGCCCCGGCAACCTCCCCGCGGACGTTCCAGGTCGAAGCAGAGAGCGGTCGTGCTCCCTGGCCGGGGCCGGTATTCGGGCTGATGGACACGGGCCCGCAGGCCCACCTAGTGCCCGCCGCTTCCCAGGCACGAAGCCCAGTGCTGTGTGGCGGGGGTCGTTTCCATTCACCGCTGCGGGGCAGCTCCGGAATGAGCGCAGAACGCTTTCACCGGATTCCCGTTTAATTTCATCCCTTCATCTGCATGAAGAGATGAAAACCTTCGGCCCGCACAAGGTAGTCCTCGGGCGGGCGAAGGTCAAGAACGGCCGGCGGCCTCAAACGTGAGGGCTGTCGGCGCGGGCCCGGATCGTGGCAAACGCCTCGTCAACCCGCAGCTGGCCATTCTCCCAGACCGTGACCATCGCGTCTTCAGTACCGGTGGGAAGCGTACCGTCAGTGGCCGGCACCGTATTCAGCCGGCCATCCTCCACGTTGCGCAGCAGCTGCAGCCGCCCGCGCTTGCTCTGCTTGCCACTGTCGGTCACCGGATCCTTGTACACATCGATCCATTCGCCGTTGACCCGTGCCGCCGAGCACTTCAGTGCGAACTTCTGGGTGTCGCGGTCCAGCCGCTGCAGCAGGGCACCGCCCATGCCGAAGGCCACGTTGTCGGCGGCGTAGCCGGCGTCGGTGATGCGCTGCAGGATCGCCCGGATCGTATCCGGGTTGATGCCGTCGCCCTGGATCACCCGCACGTGGTTGAGCACGCGGTAGCCCTTGCCGTTTACCGTATGGCCAAAGGCTTCGTCGAGCAGTGCAAGGCTGTCGGCCACCACTTCCACCGGGTCGCCCGAGTCCGGGCGGATCACCAGCGTGGCCCCCGAGGCGATCACCTCATCGCGCAACGTGGTGCCCCAGTGCTGGCGAATGGCGTGGTAGATGTCATAGCTGTCCGACACCACCGCGACAATCGCGCCGGGCTTGCCGAACTGGCGCAGCATGTTGCGGTAGGCATCCACCTCACGCTCGCGGCCCCAGCTGGTGATGGTGCTGTGCTCGGCGGCCGGAATCGAAAAGCCCGCCATCGGCTCGTGATAGTGCGCACGCGCCAGGCACAGTGCCGATACCGTGTCCGTCCCGAGGAAGTTGACCAGATGCGCGGCTCCGCCCAGCGCTGCCGACTGCAGGCTCGACACGCCACGTGCGCCGAAGTCGTGCAGCTTGAACGGCAGCTGCCCTTCCGGGTCATCGCTGGTCAGTTCCAGAAAAGCGCGAAGGGTCTGCTTGGCGTGCCAGCTGATGGTGGCCACGGTCACCGGGTACCACACCCGCAGCAGTAGTGTTTCCAGATACGACGGCACCCAGTACGCCTGCGGGTCGGTCGATTCAATCGTCATCAGCGCCTGATGGGTGGGCACCACGCTGCCTTCGGGCACGGCGCGGATGCGCACCGGCAGATGCCCGCCGAGACGGTCGACGATGTCGCGCCAGCCAGTTTCGTTGAACGGCTCGCCGTGGGCGGCGAACAGATCGCGCGCCTCGTCGATGTCGGCATGGGTGACCGGACGGGCCAGCGCGTCTTTCAGGATCGACTGCAGGCCGAAGAACACGGTGCGCTCGTGCAGGCCGCCGCGCGATTCCACATAGAAGAACGTGGCGTCGGTGCCCGGCGGGTACTGCAGCCAGTGGCTGGCCTTGTAGCTGTCGGTATTGAGGAGAAGATTATCGAGGTAATGCATGACGGGAAGCTCCTTCGCGTCGAGTGGCACCGGCGGTCTATCCGCCGGTGATGGAACCAGGTCGGGTTCAGCCGCGACCCAGGAAGTACTCCAGAATGTGCAGGTGGTCTTCGTACAGGCGCGGGCCCATGTCCAGCGCTTCGCTCACCGGAACCCAGCGCGCCTTGTCGGCATCATCGCCACCGCGCACCGGCGGCAGTTCACCGGCCGGGAACTCGAAGTGGAAGGCGTGGGTGATGGTGCGGCCACGCTGGCTGCGCTCGGGGTGGTCGAACACCTGCTGGCCTTTCAGCGAGCCCTTCAGCACGGGCAGCGGCAGTTTCAGCCGGGTTTCCTCGCGCAGTTCGCGCAGGCAGCTGTCCAGCAGGGTCTGGTCCTGGCCGACGAATCCGCCCGGCAGCGCCCACAGGCCCTTGCCCGGTTCCGAACGGCGGCGCACCAGCAGCACGTGGCCCGAGTGCACCACCACCGCATCGGTGGTGACGAAGGTGGGTGCATACGGCGCGTCTTTCCACGCCGCCTTGTATTGTTCGATGAAGCGGTACTCGGCGACCAGCTGGTCGTAGGCCGGCGAGCTTCTGCGGAACGCTTCCAGCATGTCGTACACCGGGGCCGGCACATTGCCACGCAGCATCAGCAGGGCACCGTGGAAATCCACATCACCGGCTTCAAACAGGTAGCGGCGCAGTTCAGTGGCCGACAGCGTGGCCGTGTGCTGCACATCCACCAGTGGCCACTGGGGGAACTCGCGCAGGTAGTAGCTCGATGCGTCCTTGTCCATGCCCACCAGGCCAACCCTGGCATCGGCGGCGGCACCGTCGGCACGCAGGGCTTCAGCCACGTTGCGCTGCACGCCGGCAATCCACTGTGCTTCGTTGTACAGGTGGTCGCGCAGCGGCTGGATGATCAGACGATCGGTGCTGCCATCAAGGGCGGCCTGGATCATCACGGCGCGTTCGGCCACCGTCCAGGGATTGCGCAGGCTGCGGGGGGTATCGGCAGAGCCGACCAGGAAGATCAGCTTGCGGGCCCGGCTCAGGGCCAGGCGGGCAACGGCAGCGTGGCCGTTATGAAAGGGCTCGAAACGCCCGATGAAGACGAGATAGTCGAATTCCATGAGAATCCCTCATGTCGTTGTGAGTGCCGCGGGTCTGTCCCTTGGCTTGAGCGCAATGCTACGCCTCCTGTTCAGGACGTCAAGCGCCGGCCAATGGGCCGAGGTAGCGCTGCCACAGATGGTTGACCAGTTGCAGGCGTGGGTCGTATCGACGCTTGCACGCCACAAGTTCGGGCCACTGCGGGTAGGCGCGCTGGAACTGGTCCAGCGTGGCATGCGGCCGGTAGGGCAGGTAGTAACGCCCGCCGCACAGCAAGGCCGCGTCGATCAGTGCACGTGTCCATTCCGCGGCACGATCATCGGACCACGGCAGTCTTCGCTGCTTGTGGTACAGCACAAAGCAGAACACGTCCTCGCGCGCCCACGTCATCACCGCCAACGGATCCGCTGGTGCGTGACGGATCGAAACGTTCAATGCGTTGACGTGATAGGCCTTCAGTATGTTCGCCAGCAATCGCGCGAAGGTACGGAACTGCCCCACCGGAATGAAGTACTCCTGCAGCAGGTAGGTGGACATTCTGCGCGTGCGCGGCTCCAGCGCGGCCACGTCCAGGCTGGCTTCCAGATTGCGGCGCACCACCCGGGGCTCGCGCAGGGTCTTCTCCACCACCAGCTGCTCGCGCAGCTGCGCACCGCCCGGCAGTTCGGATACCGCCCAGATCAGGTTCTGTTCGGTGCCGTAGTGCGCGCCGACGGGCACCAGACGCGCCGTATCGGTCAACGCGGCGTCCGTGCGATACCAGGTCACCGCCAGCGGTGCATTGAAATCGGGCGGCATCAGGTCGGCGTTGTGCATGATCGCGCGTGAATCAGCCAGCACGTGTTCGCCAAACCAGTCAACGTACGCCTCCAGCGACATGCGCTGGGTATGCCGGGCCATGGCCACGTTGTCCACGACGTCCAGCTCCACCTCGGTGATGACCCCCAGCAGGCCGTAGCCGCCCAGCGCGGCGCGGAACAGGTCGCTGTTGAGGGTGCGCGAGGCCTCCAGCACCTCCCCCGAGCGCAGCACGATCTGCAGGGCACGCACGCTGCCGGCGATGCTGCCGCTGCCCACGTAACGTCCGTGACAGTTGACCGACACCGAGCCGCCCACGCTGAAGTTGCTGAAGCTCTGCATGACCTTCACCGCCAACCCGTGGCGGTCCAGCTGCTCCTGCAGCGCACGCCAGCGCATGCCGGCCTGCACCCGCACCACCTTGCCGGGTACGTCGAGGAACACCAGCTGGTTGCAGCGGCTCATGTCCAGTTGCACGGCCTGCGCCGCACTGGTCTGCCCGCCCATGCTGAAGCGTGCGCCGGCCACGCAGACGGTTCCGGCATGGCGCCCCAAGGTGGCGGACACGTCAGCGGTATGACGGATCGGCACCACCGCCGCCACCTCGGTGGGCTCCAGCTGGCTGATGTCATTCACGGTCGGCGTGGCCTGACGCGTGCAGGCACCCAGCAATGCCGCGCTGCTGCAGCCGGCAATGAAGCGGCGTCGAGAGGTCATCAGCCTTCCTGGCAATGCGGGATGAGACCGATTGTGCCTGTTCAGCAGGCCAAGCGCGACGCGCGGCCTGCACGCGCGGGCAATTGCAGGCACCATACGGTTCCTGCTTCGTACGTGATCCCTGCATGACTGTCGTACCTGCCTTCCTTCGCCGTACTTCCCTTGTCACCCGCATCGTCATCGGCCTGCTGCTGGGCATCGTGGTCGGGGTCGCACACCCGCCCACCGCGCTGGCGCTCGGTCTACTGGGTGAAGTCTTCATCAGCGCCTTGAAGGCGGTCGCGCCGGTGCTCGTGCTCGTCCTCGTGGTGGCCTCCATTGCCGGCCACCGCGGTGGCGGCACTCACATGCGCCCTGTGCTGATGCTGTATCTGCTGGCCACCGTGGCCGCGTCACTGGTCGGCGTAACCGCCAGCTTGCTGTTCCCGACCACGCTGGTACTGAAGGCGGCCGACACCGCCGCCCAGGCTGCCCCCACCGGCATCGGCGCGGTGCTGCACACGCTGCTGCTGCAGATCGTGGACAACCCGGTCAACGCGCTGGTCAAGGCCAACTACATCGGCGTGCTGGCCTGGGGCGTGGGCCTGGGGCTGGCGTTGCGGCATGCCAGCGACACCACCCGCGCCACGCTGGCCGATGTTTCCGCTGCGTTTACCCGCGTGGTGCAGTGGGTGATCGTTCTGGCCCCGATCGGCGTGTTCGGCATCGTTGCCTCGACCATTGCAGGGTCCGGCCTGGGCGCGCTGGCCGACTACGCGCGCCTGCTCGCAGTCCTGCTCGGGGCCATGCTGGCGGTGGCGCTGCTGGCCAACCCGCTGATCGTGTTCCTCGTGACCCGTCGCAATCCCTATCCGCTGGTGCTGACCTGCCTGCGCGAAAGCGGCATCACCGCGTTCTTCACCCGCTCCTCGGCCGCGAACATCCCGGTCAATCTGGCCCTGTGCAAGCGCCTGGGCCTGCATGAGGGCACCTACTCGGTGGCCATTCCGCTGGGGGCCACGATCAACATGGCCGGTGCGGCGATCACCATCTCGGTGCTCACCTTGGCCGCGGTACATACGCTGGGCATCCAGGTCGATCTGCCCACCGCGCTGCTGCTGAGCGTGGTGGCAGCCATCGGGGCGTGCGGGGCCTCCGGCGTGCCGGGCGGTTCGCTGCTGCTGGTGCCGCTGGCGTGTGGCCTGTTCGGTATCGAAGACAGCGTGGCCATGCAGGTGGTGGCCGTCGGCTTCGTGGTCGGCGTCGTCCAGGATTCAGCGGAAACCGCGCTCAATTCGTCCTCGGACGTGGTGTTCACGGCCGCCGCCTGCGCGCATGCGGAGCGCAAGGAGACGAACGCTCGCACCTGAACACGTAGAAGCGTGGCAAAGGTCTCAGGTCATGAGAAGTGGATTGGTCATACTGCCCCTATAGCGTCATACGTTGTCGCAACGGGGGCAGTGCAGTGGCAGACAAGTATTGCGATCTGGTCATGAAGGGCGGTATCACCAGCGGCATCGTGTATCCCAACGCGGTGCTGTCGCTGGCCCGCGAGTACCGGTTCAAGAACATTGGCGGCACCTCGGCCGGAGCCATCGCCGCGGCCGTGGCCGCCGCGGCGGCGATGGGCGACCGGCGCTGCCGGGCCGGTGAAGCCCTGGGGCCCAATGCTGGCTTTGCCGGGCTGGCTGATGTCAGCACCCAGCTGTCGCGGCGCGGCTTCATCTACAGCCTGTTCCAGCCGGTGTACGGCGCACGCACTGCCTATCGCCTGCTGGTGATGCTGGCCGGCAAGGCCGGCCTGCCACGCAAGGTGATGTGCCTGCTGGCAGCGGTGTTCGCGATTGCGCCGCTGGAGCTGCTGGCCGCATTGGTGGCCCTGCTCGGCATAGGCTGGCTGGCCGGGGGCATGGCTGGCGTGTGGGCCACGCTGCTGCCGTCGCTGTTATGCGCCTACGGTGCCGGCGTGCTGGCCTCAGCCCTGCGCGTGGCGCGGGTGGCGCGGCGCAACCTGCTCGGCCTGTGCTCCGGTTCCACCCAGCCCGATGCCGGCGCGCCGGCGCTGACCGATTGGCTGCACACGCAGTTACAGGCGCTTTCCGGCAAACCCCTCGACCAGCCGCTGACGTTTGCCGACCTGCACAACGCGCCGCGCTACGTGGGCGAACCGGTCGGCGCGCATGCAATCAGCCTGCAGATGATCACCACCTGCGTGTCGCACACCGAACCGCGGACGCTGCCGTTCACCGCCTCGCAGTTCTGGTTCCGCCGCGAGGAGTTTGAACGGCTGTTCCCGGCCAGCATGGTGCGCTGGCTGGTCGAGCGTGCCGGTACGCCGCAGTCCGTCGACGGTATCGACTATTACCGGCTGCCGGAAGGCGAACACCTGCCGGTGCTGGTCGCCACGCGCATGAGCCTGAGCTTCCCGCTGCTGATCAGCGCGGTGCCGCTGCATGAGCCTGCGCGTCGGGAACGCCGCTGCGAACCGATGGCGGATCCGGCCCCGCCGCGCGACAACAGCAATGTCGCTGACAGCATGGAAGGACTCACCAGTGGCGGTCACAGCTGTGGTCCGGTGATTACCGCATTCCGGGTGTGCTGGTTCTCAGATGGTGGCATCAGCAGCAACTTCCCCATCCACCTGTTCGATGCAGCGCTGCCACGCTGGCCGACGTTCGGCATCAACCTGGTCTATCCGCGTCACGCCGAGCCGGAGCGTCTGTCGCCGGATTCACCGGATGCGATCAACGCCGCCGTGTTCCTGCCCACCGAGAACCGCCATGGCTGGCAGCGCAGCTACCATGCCATCGCGCGGCCGCTGGCGGCAGCGGAGATGAGCGGCTTCCTGTTCTCCATTGTGTCCACCATGCAGAACTGGCGTGACGTGCTGCAGGCGCGCGCGCCCGGCTACCGCGACCGCATCGTGCATGTGTCGCTGCAGGGCGACGAAGGCGGCATGAACCTGGACATGCCGCAGGCTGTGCTCAGCCGCATCGCCGCCAAGGGCAGTGTGGCGGGTGAGCGTTTCTGTGATTTCTCGTTCGCCAATCACTACTGGATCCGCTGGCGCAATCTGGCCTCGGCGTATCAGCGCTACACGCTGGAGATCGCGCGCACCGATGATCCGCTGCAGCGTGTGGCGGCGTGGGCTCCAGCGTATGAGACGGTGGCCATCGGCGAGCCGTTGGAGCCGTCGTACCGGCTGAGCTCGGAAGAGAAGCGGCGTGAGTCGCAGCAGCTGTGGCGGATGATGGTGGAGCAGGGGGAAGCGTGGGAGGACCTTGGCCCGGATCTAACCGATGGTGCGCCGCGGCCATTACCGCAGATGAAGGTCACCCCGAGCTACTAGGTAGCGCCGGCCGTTGGCCGGCCCTCATGAACCCATCCACATCACGTGGGCCGGCCAACGGCCGGCGCTACCGGGAGATGTCCCGGAACCGTCCATCAGCGCCATCCCCCCCACCACGGGGTCATCCTTCAACCCCACATATCGCTCCCCTTCCAACTCCATCCTCACCATCACCGGATTGATCGACCACAACACCCCCAGATACTCCCGCGCCCGCGCCGCCTCCCCGCGCGCTATCGCCAGCCGCGCGGCTCGCGCCCAGATCCGATCCCAGCCATGCGCCAGCGACAGGGCTTCTGCCAGCGCCGCATCCGCGTCTGCGTTCCGTCCCTGCCGCACCCACTGCTCCGCACGAATCATCGCCGCGTGCGCCTGGCGCTGTTCGAACATCACCCGCAATCCAGCAATCGGCTGCGCGGCACTGTCCACGCGCAGGTCGGTATCGCGCCAGTCGCCTTCCGGCGTGCGCACCAACAGCGCCGCCGACATCCGGCCGCTGCGCTGCCCGCCAGCGGCTTCGCCCGCTTCCAGCGCGAGCAGCAGCCGTTCGGCCAATGGGCCCTTCGCTGCCAGATAGGCATCGCACATCGCATCCAGCACGACTGCCCCAGCCAGCCCGTTGCCCTGCACGCTGAAACCTCGCCCACCCTTCGCCCCAGCCCACGTCGACGCCAGCGCCGTCGCCCCGGTGTACTGCGCCTGTCGTCCACGCGCGTCCACCAGCCCCACCTGGCGCTCGGCCACCGTGGTGTCGTCGTAGCCGCCATCTCCGGCCAGCAGCAGCTTCAGCGCCTGCTCGGGCGACGTCCCGGCCGCCAGCAGGCGCAATCCTTCAGGCCCGTAATGCGGGTTGGTCTCGAACTGGCTCGCCACCGCGCCCACGTTTGCCTGCGCCCAGGTCACGCCCGACCCACCCACCGCCAGATTGTGCGTCGCCACGGCGACTCCGCAGCTGCCAGTGTCATCGCAGGCGGCAATGGAAAAGGTGGCGTGTGCTGGCAGCGCGTATGCACAGAGCAGCAGCACTACGCCTGCGAACAGGGATTTCATCGATCCGGTTCCTTCCAGGGCTGGAACAGGTTGGATGCAGGCCGCAGGCGAAGGGTTTAGCCGCGTCCCGGCAGCTGCGCGAACGCGCGCTGCATGCAGTCCTCGCGCGGACACACCCGGCAACCCGGCCCAATCGATACGGAGTTGCCGGGACTCTGGATGTCCAGCCCGCGCGTGTAGATCAGCCGCTCGGCATGCTGCAGGTCGCAGCCCAGTGCTACTGCAAACGTCTTGCGCGGTTGCCCGTGGCCGATCGGGCCGCTGCTGACCTGTCGTGCCAGCCAGAAATGGCGGCGGCCGTCGGGCATGCGTGCGGTCTGGGTCAGCACTCGCCCGGGTTGGTTGAAGGCTTCGTACACGATCCACAGCGGACACGAGCCGCCCACCTGCGAGAAGTGGAAGTCGGTCGCCGAATGCCGCTTGGATACGTTGCCGGCGCGGTCCACGCGGATGAAGAAGAACGGCAGCCCGGGTGCACTGCGCCGCGCCAGTGTGCTCAGCCGATGGCACACCGCCTCGAAGCCCACGCCGAACCGATGTGCCAGCAGGTCGATGTCATACGCGCTCTGTTCCGCCGCGCGAAGGAACTGCGCATACGGCATCACCAGCGCGCCAGCGAAATAGTTGCTCATGCCGATGCGTGCCTGCGCAATCTGCTCCGGCTCGCGGAAGCCGGCGCGCGCGATCACCGCATCGATCTGCGCGGCATAGCCCAGCAGGCCCAGTTCGGCCGCCATCTGGAACGCCTGCTGGCCCGGCTCCAGGTAATCCGGCAGCCACAGCGTGCGGCTGCCACCGTCATACACCCGCTTCTCGCGCCCGGCCTGCAGCGGAGCCACTTCCACCAGCACCCCGTGGCGGTCGGCCAGCAACTGGCGCAGGCGCGGTGCCACGTGCCCGGCCACCAGCCCCCATTCGGCGAACAGCTGCTCGGCCAGGTCGTCCAGCTCGGGTATGTGGTTGTGCATGCGGTTGAAGAAATCACGCACCTGGTCGCCGGCCGGCAGCGCCTGGCCCGCCTGCGGGTCGCCCAGCTGGAACTCCAGCGCGGCCGCGTGCTCGCGCAGCAGCAGGTGGCGGCGGTGCAGGTCGAGCAGGGCGTGGCTGATCTGCGGCAGGTTGCCGGCCATCGCGCGCAGCTCGGTGCTGCTGACGTTGTCCAGGCCGAGGTCGCGCAGGGTCTGCCCCAGTGCCTCCTGCAGCGCCGCCGGCTCGTCGTCCTCGAACAACGCGCCGAGGTCGCCAAGCACCTCGCCCAGCCTCTGCTGCACTGCCGGGGTCAGCGGCCGCTTGTTGCGCTCGATCTGGTTCAGGTAGCTGGCCGACAGCCCCAGCGCCCGGGCAAGGTCGGCCTGGCTGAAGCCGCGCTGCTCGCGCAGCTTGAGCAGGCGCAGGCCGATCTGACGGAGAGGAGGCTGGCTATTCACAAAATTCACAAGAATCGTAGCGGGCGTTGGCCAGATTAAGCGCAGACAGCCCGGAAATCGAGCCTTGGCCTGTGAATAATGCCAATCACCTTTTCGCACCCGCCGGGATTGTCATGACTGTTGCAGCGCCCCGTATCCGCATGTTGATCGACGGCCAGTTCGTCGAGTCGGCCAGCTCGCACTGGCAGAACGTGGTCAATCCGGCCACCCAGGACGTCCTGGCACAAGTGCCGTTCGCCACCGTGAGCGAAGTGGACGCGGCCGTCGCTGCCGCCAAGGAAGCCTTCAAGACCTGGCGCAAGACCCCGATCGGCACCCGTGCCCGCATCTTCCTGAAGTACCAGCAGCTGATCCGCGAGCACATGAGCGAGCTGGCCCACATCCTCAGCGCCGAACAGGGCAAGACCCTGCCCGACGCCGAAGGTGACGTGTTCCGCGGCCTGGAAGTGGTCGAGCACGCCGCCGCCATCGGCAACCTGCAGCTGGGCGAGCTGGCCAACAACGTCGCCAACGGCGTGGACACCTACACCCTGCTGCAGCCGCTGGGCGTGTGCGCCGGCATCACCCCGTTCAACTTCCCGGCGATGATTCCGCTGTGGATGTTCCCGATGGCCATCGCCACCGGCAACACCTTCATCCTGAAGCCGTCCGAACAGGACCCGATGGTGACCATGCGCCTGGTCGAACTGGCGCTGGAAGCCGGCATTCCCAAGGGCGTGCTCAACGTCGTGCACGGTGGCGAAGAAGTGGTCAACGCGATCTGCGACCACCCGGACATCAAGGCGGTGTCGTTCGTGGGCTCTACCCGCGTCGGCACCCACGTGTACAACCGCGCCTCGCTGGCCGGCAAGCGCGTGCAGTGCATGATGGGCGCGAAGAACCACGCCGTGGTCCTGCCGGACGCGAACAAGGAACAGAGCCTCAACGCCATGGTCGGTGCCGCCTTCGGTGCCGCGGGCCAGCGCTGCATGGCCGCCTCCACCCTGGTGCTGGTCGGCGAAGCGCGTGAGTGGGTGCCGGACCTGGTCGCCAAGGCCAAGACCCTCAAGGTCAGCGCCGGCACTGTCGCCGGCACCGATGTCGGCCCGGTGATTTCCTGCGCCGCCCGCGAGCGCGTGGAAGGCCTGATCGCCTCCGGCGTGGAGCAGGGCGCGAAGCTGGTGCTGGACGGCCGCAACCCGCAGGTCGATGGTTTCGAGAAGGGCAACTTCGTCGGCCCGACCATCTTCTCCGGCGTCAAGCCGGGCATGCGCATCTATGACGAGGAAATCTTCGGGCCGGTGCTGGTCATCCTCGAGGTGGACACGCTGGAAGACGCCATCGAGCTGATCAACGCCAATCCGAACGGCAACGGCACCGCCGTGTTCACCCAGTCCGGTGCGGCCGCACGCAAGTTCCAGGAAGACATCGACGTCGGCCAGGTCGGCATCAACGTGCCGATTCCGGTGCCGGTGCCGCTGTTCTCGTTCACCGGTTCGCGTGCGTCCAAGCTGGGCGACCTGGGCCCGTACGGCAAGCAGGTGGTGATGTTCTACACCCAGACCAAGACCATCACCTCGCGCTGGTTCGATGACGAGACGCTGGGTCATGGCGTCAACACCACGATCAGCCTGAAGTAAGCAGGAGTTTCACCATGAGCCACTCGATGACGACGGAACTCGAAGAAGCGCAGCAGGCCTATAGGGAGGCGGCACGTGACTTCGCCCAGGCCGAACTGGCACCGCACGCCGCGCGATGGGATGCGGAGGGCATCTTTCCGCGCGAGGCGATCGCCAAGGCAGGGGAACTCGGGTTCTGTGGCCTGTACATGGACCCCGAGGTCGGTGGCAGCGGCTTGAGCCGTCTGGACGCCGCCGTCGTCATCGAGGAGCTCGCCAACGTGGACCCGTCCACTGCGGCGTACATCAGCATCCACAACATGGCCTCGTGGATGGTGTCGACCTGGGGCCAGGACGGGCTGCGTGCGCACTGGTGCACCGACCTCTCGGCCGGTACCAAGCTGGCCTCGTACTGCCTGACCGAACCCGGCGCGGGCTCGGACGCCGCATCGCTGAAGACCACCGCTGTGAGGGACGGTGACCACTTCGTGCTGAACGGCTCCAAGGCCTTCATCTCCGGTGCCGGTGCCACCGAACTGCTGGTGGTGATGGCACGTACCGGCGGTGCCGGTGCGGGCGGTATCAGCGCGATTGCGGTGCCGGCCGATCTGCCGGGCATCAGCTTCGGCCGCAAGGAAGAGAAGATGGGCTGGAACAGCCAGCCCACCCGTGGCATCACCTTTGAAAACGTGCGCGTGCCGGTCGACCACCTGCTCGGCGAAGAGGGCAGCGGCTTCAAGCTGGCCATGAAGGGCCTGGATGGCGGCCGCATCAACATCGCCGCCTGCTCGCTGGGCGCGGCACAGGGCGCTCTGGATGCCGCACGCCGCTACATGGGCGAGCGCCGCCAGTTCGGCAAGACCCTGGCCGATTTCCAGGCGCTGCAGTTCAAGCTCGCCGACATGGTCACCCAGTTGGTGGCCGCACGGCAGATGGTGCACAGCGCCGCGCGCAAGCTCGATGCCGGTGCCAGCGATGCCAACGTGTGGTGTGCGATGGCCAAGCGTTTTGCCACCGATGCCGGCTTCCAGATCTGCAACGAAGCCCTGCAGATCCACGGCGGTTACGGTTACATTCGCGAATACCCGATTGAACGCCTGCTGCGCGACAGCCGCGTGCATCAGATTCTGGAGGGCACCAACGAGATCATGCGTGTGATCGTGGCCCGCCACCTGCTCAACACCGAAGAGGAACTGCGATGATGGATTGGCGCAAGCACGAACACACCGGACTGAAGGTCGAGGCCGATGGCCACGTCGCCGTCGTGACGCTGGACAATCCGCCGGCGCACACCTGGACCGTGCACAGCCTGTCCGCGCTGCGTGACCTGGTCGGCGCGCTGAATGCCGACAAGGACATCTACGCGCTGGTGATCACCGGTGGCGGTGAGAAGTTCTTCTCCGCCGGTGCCGACCTCAAGCAGTTCGCCTCCGGCGACAAGGCCGCCGCGCGCGAAGCCGCACGCCGCTTTGGTGAAGCGTTCGAAGCCCTGTCCGGCTTCCGGGGCGTCTCCATCGCCGCCATCAATGGCTATGCCATGGGCGGCGGGCTGGAATGCGCTCTGGCCTGCGACCTGCGCATCATCGAAGAACACGCCCAGGTGGCGCTGCCGGAGGCCACCGTCGGCCTGCTGCCGTGCGCCGGTGGTACCCAGAACCTGACCCGTCTGGTCGGCGAGGGCTGGGCGAAGCGCATGATCCTGCTCGGTGAGCGCATCGACGCGGATACCGCGCTGCGTATCGGCCTGGCGGAAGAGAAAGTGGCCAAGGGCGCGGCCAAGGCACTGGCGCTGGAGTGGGCGCACAAGGCCGAGAAGCAGAGCCCGACCAGCATCGCGGCCTGCAAGACCCTGGTGCAGTTCACCCGCACCGGTTCGCACGCCGCTGCACTGGTGGCCGAGCGTGAGGCGTTCGTGGATCTGTTCGACCGTGCCGACCAGGCCGAAGGCGTGAACGCCTTCCTGGAAAAGCGCGCACCGCAGTGGAAGAACGCATGAGCAGCGCGCCGTCGATGGACGAGGCCCCGGTGCTGTTCGAAGAGCGCAGCGCCGCCAACGGCAAGCGCATCGGCATCGCTACGTTGAATGCACCGCGCACCCTCAACGGCTTCTCGCTGCCGATGGCGCATCTGCTGTTGGAGCGCCTGCAGGCCTGGGCCGACGATGCCGGCATCGCGCTGGTGGTGCTGCAGGGTGCAGGCGAGAAGGCCTTCTGCGCCGGTGGCGATCTGCACAGCCTGTACAAGAGCATGCAGATCTACCGCGCCGACGGCAGCACCGATGTGCGCGACAACGCCTACGCGGCGGAGTTCTTCGATGTGGAGTACCGCGTCGACTACGCCATCCACACCTATCCCAAGCCGATCCTGTGCTGGGGCCATGGCATTGTCATGGGCGGTGGCATCGGCCTGATGTCCGGTGCCAGCCACCGTGTGGTCAGCGAGCGCAGCAAGCTGGCGTTCCCGGAGATCACTGTCGGGCTGTTCCCCGACGTTGGCGGCAGCTGGCTGCTGCCGCGCGTGCCGGGCAAGGGCGGGCTGTTCCTTGCCCTCACCGGTGCCACTCTCAATGCGGGTGATGCCATCTACGCGGGTCTGGCCGACATCCACATCGCCGAAGCCAACCGCCCGGCCGTGTTCGACGCGCTGGCCGGCGTGCACTGGAGCGATGACGCCCAGCGCAATCACACCCAGCTCAGCACCCTGCTGCAGCAGCACGCCAGCGATGCCGCCACCGGCCCGCTGCTGCGTAATGCCGCCCGCATCGACGCGCTGTGCGAGGGGGTCGATGTCGCTGATGTCGTCGCCGCGATCACCGCGCTGAGCACGGAAGATCCCTGGTTGCAGACCGCGCAGGCCACCCTGGCCGCCGGTGCCCCCGGTTCGGCACGGCTGGCCTGGGAACTGCAGAAGCGTGCCGAAGGTGCTTCGCTGGCCGACGTATACCGCTTTGAGTACGTCGCCGCGCTGCACTGCGCCGCCCATGGTGATTTCGCCGAAGGCATCCGCGCGCTGCTGATCGACAAGGACCGCAGCCCGAAATGGCAGCCGGCCACCCTGGCCGAGGCCACTCCGGCCTGGGCGCAGACCTTCTTCGTTTCGCCGTGGGACGATGCCACGCATCCGCTGGCCGACCTCGGTGCCACCGTTACTGAAAGGAGCCTTGCATGAGCCGTATCGCATTCATTGGGCTGGGCAACATGGGCGGGCCGATGGCCGCCAACCTGGCCAAGGCCGGCCATGCCGTGCGCGTATTCGACCTGGTGCCCGCCGCCGTGCAGGCCGCCGTGGACGCCGGTGCCACCGCCGCCACCTCTGCGCTGGACACGCTGACCGACGCCGAAGTGGTCATCAGCATGCTGCCCGCCAGCCGCCATGTGGAAGGCGTGTACCTCGGCGATGACGGCCTGCTGGGCGACATCCCCGGCGGCGCGCTGGTGATCGACTGCAGCACGATTGCGCCGGCCACCGCACGCAAGGTGTCCGAAGCTGCCGCCGCACGTGGTCTGCAGATGCTGGACGCGCCGGTCTCCGGCGGCACCGCCGGCGCGGCAGCAGGCACGCTGACCTTCATTGTCGGTGGCGAAGCCGATGCGCTGGAACGCGCCCGCCCGTTGCTGCAGGCCATGGGCAAGAACATCTTCCATGTCGGTGCCAGCGGTGCCGGTCAGGTCGCCAAGCTGTGCAACAACATGGCGCTGGGCGTGATCATGGCGGTCACCGGTGAATCCATCGCCCTGGGCGTCGCCCACGGCCTGGACCCGAAGGTGCTCTCGCAGATGATGGCGGTCAGCACCGGCCGCAGCTGGGCCACTGAAGTGTGCAACCCGTGGCCGGGCGTGCTGGAAAATGCGCCCGCTTCGCGCGGCTACAGCGGCGGTTTCGGCAGCGACCTCATGCTCAAGGACATGGGCCTGGCCGTAGAGGCCGCCATGAGCGTAGGTGCCTCCATCCCGCTCGGCGAACTCGCCCGCAACCTGTACTCCATGAACCACCAGGCCGGCCGCGGCAAGCTCGATTTCAGCAGCGTCGTCCAGCTACTCACGACCGACCGCTAAAACACTCACCCCCTCAAATCTCGATGGGGCAACGGTAGCGCCGGCCGTTGGCCGGCCCTCCCGATAACCAAACGCATCCCGTAAACGGGATCCACCGCGGTGGGATGGGCGGTTGCCAAGCTCAAAAGCCAGGCAGCCGCCCATTTTTATGCCTCAAACAATCGTCAACGTCACATCGATATTGCCACGCGTAGCATTCGAGTACGGGCAGACGATGTGCGCCTTCTGCACCAGCTCTTCCACCTGCTCACGCGGCAGGCCCGGCACGCTGATCTGCAGCTCGGCTTCAATACCGAAGCCGGTCGGGATCTGACCAATACCCACACGCCCGGTGATCTGCGTCTCGGCCGGCAGTGCGACCTTGGCCTGACCCGCCACGAACTTCAGCGCACCCAGGAAGCAGGCCGAGTAACCGGCCGCGAAAAGCTGTTCCGGGTTGGTGCCATTGCCGCCGGCACCGCCCAGCTCGCGCGGGGTGGACAGCTGCACGTCCAGCACGTTGTCCGACGAGACGGCGCGGCCTTCGCGACCGCCGGTTGCGGTGGCCTGGGCGGTGTAAAGAACCTTTTCAATCGACATGGGATATCTCCTGGCTGTGAAGGGGTGAACCGTTGTTGAGGTGTACTTTGCCCGCAACGGATGGACGTGTGGCAACATGGCGTCCAGAAAACTTGATCTGGAGTCCGCCATGGTCGACCGCCTGCAATCCCTGCTCAGCCGTTTCGCGGTCCGTGCCGAGGTCTTCCATACCGGCGCGCTGAACGGCACCAACGACCTGCCCGGCGACGGCGAGCGCGGCCAGCTGCACCTCATCCGCGACGGGCGCATCCAGGTGAGGCATCAGGACGGCTCTGTGCTGGACATCGACCAGCCCAGCATCCTGCTGTACCCCCGCGCGCACGCGCATCGCTTGGTCGTAGACCCCAGCACCGGCGCAGGAACTGCCTGCGCCCACGTGCAGTTCGAAGGCGGCATCAACAATCCCATCGTCAACGCCCTGCCACCGGTGATCTGCCTGCCGCTGAAGGAACTGTACGGCGGTGCGCCGATTCTGGAGGTGCTGTTTGAAGAAGCCTTCGCCCAGCGCTGTGGTCGTCAGGCCTTGCTGGATCGCCTGTTCGAAATCGTCCTGATCCAGGTGCTGCGTGTGCTGATGGAGAACGGCCAGTTGCGCGTCGGCCTGCTGGCCGGCATGGCACATCCCCGTCTGCGCCACGCACTGGTGGCCATGCATGAAGCGCCGGCCGAAGAGTGGACGCTGGAAAGCCTCGCCCAACGTGCGGGCATGTCGCGCAGCGCCTTCGCCGACAGCTTCCGCGACACCATCGGCAGCACGCCCGGCCACTACCTGCAGGGCTGGCGTACCCGGCTGGTGCAGCAGGCGCTGCGCAAAGGGCAGCCGCTCAAGCGCATTGCGATTGACGTGGGATATGGCAGCGAGGCGGCGCTGTCGCGCGCATTCAAGGCGCAGACCGGACAGTCGCCACGGCAGTGGAAGCAGGGCGTGGAAGCCAGAGCTGCCGTGACGGCGTGAGGTGCCGCCACGGCGGGACGGGCTACTGAATGTTGAGCGGATCGTCGCCCTTCTTGTACGCGTAGCCGGTCATTACCCAGTGCCCACCGTGACCGGTGGAAGGTTCGGTCCACTGGAACGTCCACGACTGCATCGTGCCGTCTGGCAGTGTGTTCTCCACGCTGTAGACCTCGCCCGGATAGCCCGAGTCCGGCAGCCCGCCGGGCGGCGTCGGAGTGTTGCGCTGGGTGAGCGGGAAGTGCTGGATCCTCTCCACGGACACCACGCCTGCGCCGCTCAGTGGCGGAAACCGGGGCGCGTGATTCGAGACCCACGCGAGTACTTTCTGCCCCTCGCTCTGGTTTGCTGCCCAGGTGTGGTTGACGACGACGGTAGCGCTCGATGGTGCCTTCGCCACCGCCACGCTGGTGGCACTGGCTGCCAGTACAAGCGCAAGCATTGCTGGAACGATCAACTTCATGGCATTCACTCCCTTGATCAACCGCGACGCGGATTCATCGCGCCGGATCGAGGCTAATGCGCCGCCTGCATCATCTCGAATGCAACAACTTGCATCCTACGGTTGTGCGGGATCAAATCTGACCCCGTCCGGCACCCAGCCTCAGATCGTCCACTCGCGATCTGTCGTAAACATGATCGTCAACCACCGGTCCGGCGACTCTTCCCCCAGCGCCTCACCAATCTCATCGCGCAGCCGGTCCCATTCCACCAGCGCACGCGGCGGATCATTCTCCGGCACCACAAAGAACAGCTCGATCTGATCACCGCGCCCCACCTTGGCGACATAGCTGCGGTGTTCAATGAAGCCATGCTTGGCGACGACAGCCCGCGCAACGTCATCTACGTGCGCCTGCAAACCCACCGGCGTGATCAGCAGAATATCCGACAGCGCCCGCCGCACCGTGCCCAGTGGTGCCAGCACCACGAACGCGCACACCACCAGCAGGATGGTCGGGTCGATGTAAGGCACCACCCAGGCCCACTGGGTGTCGCGCAGCAGCCAGCCGCCGCCAAAGGCCAACAGGTAGGCCCCGGACATCGCGGCAGCCACCATCCAGTTTTTCGCATCCAGCCCCACGAACTCCGAGCCGATGCGCCGGTTCGCCCGCCGCACGAAGATCGCCAGCGCACTCTCGGCAATGATCGACAGCACTGCGAACACAATCGCCGGCCCCAGCGCGATATGCCGTCCGCCCGACATCAGCGCGTCCACCGCGTTGACCGCCGCATACAGCGCCGCCCCGATCATCAGCGTCCCGCTGACCCCCAGCACGATGGGCTCCAGGTGCCAGAAGCCCATGGTGAAGCGCTGGTTCAATCGGGACTGCAGCGCATCCACATTGGTGGAAAGGCTGATCAGCCGCACCACCAGCAGCGACAGCCAGGTCATCACCACGTCGATCAACCCATAGATGCCGTCGAAGATGATCAACGAGGAGTTGGCCATCAGCCCGAAGGCCACGGCCGCCGCCGCCATCGCAAATGAGGCCGCAATGGACAGACTCAGCACGCCCTGTTCGGTGGTGGGGTCGAAGCGGGAGGGACGGGTGCTGCGCATGGTGCGAGGGGTGGGAATGGACGTAACCCATTGTGCATGTCGCCCGTGACAGGGGAGGTAGGGGCGCGTAAGTGATTGATCTGAATGAAGGGCCAATCGTCCCGGGCTGCGTGCGTCATCAATTTGACGCCGATCCCGTACAATCCTGCCACCGCAGCCTCGGGGAGGTTGCCGGCCAGACGGGGCGTCGCATCGCCTGCTGGTAACGATTCGCTGTGCAGTATGGATACATCAGCTGCCGCACGCCTCATCAGGTGCGGCAACACGCAGGGAGAGGGAACAGTGCAGAACATGATCTTGAACAACGGAAAACCTACCGTCAGCGCAAGCCTGCGCCGTTGGGCCGTGCTTGCGATTTGTGCGGTTGCCGCGGCCAGCGCCCCGGCATTCGCCGCCGAGGAAGACACGTCCGGCCCCGGCCTTGACGATTCCTATCGCATCGCCGACCTGCGTCCCCAGTACAAGGCGTGCATCAAGGCCAGTGGGGCCGTCATGCCCGACATGCTGGCCTGCCAGCACGAAGAGCTTGCCTTCCAGGACAAGCGGATGAGCGCGGCCTTGGCGAAGATCGCTGACGGCCCGGACGGGTACTTCAAGGACGAGGTCATGAACTGGCAGGCGGAGTACATGCGCCACACCAACGCCAATTGCCGCGACGACGAGGAAGAGCTTCCGGTGGGCGAGTCAGAGTCGTGCTTCATGAATCGCTACGCCAACCGGGCCGATGCATTGGAAGCGCTGGCGGACATGTCGGCGCGCATCAACCAGAAGAAGCCATAGCGCTCCGTGCGCGCAGGGGGCATCGGTGCCCCGCAGGTCACCTAAGGAGAACTTCGTAATGCAGGACACGATCAACACGCGCCGCCGCCTTGTCATGCCCGGCAAGCGTTCGCTCATCGCCCTGGCGCTGATACTGGCATTGAGCGCCTGCAAAGCCCCGGACAATGAAGCGCAGACGCTGGGTGGGCCGGCCGCCACGCAGGAAGCCACCGCCCCGGCATCGGCCGCCACGACCGACAGCGCGCCGGCCACCGACGCAGGGCAGACCGCGCCGGCCGCCACGGCCGCCGATGCAGGCGATGACGCACCCGCCGCCCCGCTGGATGACTCCTACAACAAGGCCACCCTGCGCCCGGAATATGCCAAGTGCATCAAGGCCACCGAGGGCGTAACCCCGGAAATCCAGGCCTGCCAGGACGAGGAGTTCGCGTGGCAGGAAAAGCGTCTGCAAACCGTGTGGGGCAAGATCGCTGACGGTCCGGACAGCGTTGAGAAGGACAAGCTGGCCGACGAACAGGCCGCTTACATGGAAGATACCGACAAGAACTGCACCTGGAATCCGGATGAAGACGGCCAGGGCCAGATGCTGGACGCGCAGTCGTGCCGCATCAACCGCTACGCCAACCGCGCTGACGCGCTGCAGGCGCTCACCTCGAAGTAATTCATCCCACAAAGGAGTGTAGGCAATGGACGTTGTAACCCAGGCAAAGCAGAAGATGGACGACTGGCACCGTGGTGCCACCTCGGCCCATTATGAAACCGGCGGTCGTGGCCCCGGTCACGTGTCCACCGGCAAGGGTGACCATGGCGGTGTCTCGTACGGCAGCTACCAGTACGCCACCAACGTCGGTGGTGCCGCCGAGTATGTGGCGGCCTCGCGATACAAGGACGAGTTCACCGGTCTGAAGCCCGGCACGCCGGAGTTCACCGCGCGCTGGAAGGAAGTGGCGGCCGAACATCCGAAGGAGTTCGCGCAGGACCAGCACGACTTCATCCAGACCAAGTACTACGACGTGCAGATGGGGCGCCTGAAAGACATCGGCATCGACCTGTCTGATCGTGGTCCGGCGGTCCAGGATGCGCTGTGGAGCACCTCGGTGCAGTACCGCGGCATCACCCGCTCGGTGTTCGAGAAGGGTCTGGAAACCGCGTACGGAAAGGACTACAAGCTGTCGGATCTGAGCGACGAGCAGATCGTCCGCGCGGTGCAGGACTACAAGCACGACAACGTGAAGACCCACTTCTCCAAGTCGCCGGACCTGTGGGATTCGCTGGCCAACCGTGCCCTCAACGAGAAGACCTCGTTAGTCAGCCTGGCGCGCTATGACCAGGTCAACAAGCATCCGGAACAGTATCAGGGCAAGGACTACCAGCAGGCCTTCGGCGAGCCGGAGCCGCAGCAGTCGCGCGGCCGCACCCGTGCAGCCCCGATGGCCGACGGCATGCTGACCCCGGGCGAGCGCGGCGATGAAGTAGGCGCGCTGCAGGACAAGCTGATCCAGGCCGGCTACACCGGCAAGGATGGCCAGCCGCTGACCGCCGACAAGCATTACGGCCCCAACACCGAGCACGCCGTGCGCGAGTTCCAGCGTGACCACGGGCTGTCGGTAGACGGCAAGGCCGGCAAGAACACCCTCGACGCCATCAATGGTCAGGCGCCCCAGCAGGCCGCACCTGCTGCGCCGACGCCGGCTGCACCGGCTCGCGATCAAGCGGCCCCTGCTCGGGAGCAGACGCCGGCTGGTCCCGCTCCGGCGGCGGCACCCGGCGGCGAGCGCATCCGCCTCGTCGAGCCCATGGGCAGCGCCGACGGCAAGGCGAACCGCACCATTCCGCATGGCACCTCCGGTGAGGACGCCTACCGCGAAATGCACATCCACCATCCCAACGCCAACCGCGAGGCCGTCCGCACCGGCGACGCCAGCAAGGCCGATCGCCCGTCGCAGATGGTGGAGGGCGAGCTGGAGACGGTCCGCACCCGTGAGGACAAGAACGGCATTCCGCTGGTGCACAAAGACCTGATCATGACCAACCAGGCCGGCGGCCGCGGCGTGATGATCCCCAATCCGGTTGAAGGCTACGTGCAGGTCAACCAGGACAAGTGGAATTCCATCAGCATCTACAGCCACCCGGCCGGTCATCCCGACCGCGAGCTGGTGGGTCAGGTGCTGCACGGCCAGAGGGGTACCACGCCCTACAAGACCGGCGACTTCGTCGAATACGGCGCGCCGCTGATCAAGCAGTCCGATGCCGGCACCCCGGGTGCCGTGCATGCCCACATCGAGCTGGAACCGGATCAGTTCCGCAAGTACATGGGCGACATCCTCAACGACCGCGTCACTCTGGGCGGTGACGTGCACAAGCAGGGCCCGCAGCATAAGGACGGCCCGTCGCACGGTGCCATGGCCGACGGCATGCTTACCAAGACCGAGCGTGGCGATGACGTCAAGGCGATGCAGGAAAAGCTGGCCGGTCTGGGTTACCAGGGCAAGGACGGCAAGCCGCTGTCCAACACTGGTTACTTCGGTGACGACACCCTTGCCGCGGTGCAGAAGTTCCAGCGCGACCACGGTCTGAAGGACGACGGCAAGGCCGGCGAAAAGACTCTGGGTGCGCTGGATGCCGCCACTGCCGAGAAGAAGCAGGCTCCGAAAGAACCGAGCATGCGCGACGCATCACACGCCGACAACGGCCGTTACAACCAAGCCGTGGAGAAGCTGCAGAACCTGGAACAGCAGCGCGTGCAGGGTGGCCTGAAGCCGCTGTACGCGGACAAGGAACAGCTGGAACGTGTGGCCGGGCAGATGGTGGTGTCCAGCAAGGCCGCTGGCATGCAGCAGATCGACTCGGTGGTCGCCCGTCCGGACGGCACCGGCGTGATTGCGGTGCAGGGCACCCTCGGTGACCCGGCCTCGCGCCGCGCGCTGGTGGAACACAACCAGGCCGCCCAGCAGACCGTGGAAGCCAGCACTCGTCAGGCCGACACACAGAGCCAGTCGCAGCAGCAGGAACAGAACCAGACCCAGCAGCAGGAACAGAACCGCTCGCGCGGGATGTAAGGGCTGCAAAAGGCCGGTGGCGTGCAACGCGCCACCGGCTGATGCCGTGCGGAACACGGTTGTTGTCTGCGCCACGCGCACTGATGCGGCCATGCGGGTTGATCGCGTCGCCTGCCTGATCAAAGCATCATCTTTGTTCGACGTGACTTCGCGACTTGCTGCTGATATCGCGGTGCTGTGGTCGATTGATTCTTCCACTTCTGGAACACGCATCTCAAAATTTGCGTGCCAATTGCGACTCTGAGTCGATTCCGACCATCTACGCGCAACCCCATGTCGCAAATGCCAATTTCATTTCGTCGCCACAGCGCGCACTGTCCGGGTGTTGCAGCCCTGTACCGGAAAATAATGTTTGTGCATCCCAGCGTCGGGAGGGTGGTTAATACAACACCCTCGTGAGGGGGAAATACGCCACACCGTGTCCGTTAACGGCTGCAAACCTCCCGACCCCCTCGCCCTATCGGCGAGGGGTATTCAATGTCGACGGAGATTTCATATGCACAAGAACCGCGCATCCGCGCCTGATCGTGACGCAACCTCCTCAGAAACAACCGGCCTGACCCAGCGCTGCCGCTGCTGCAACAGCCTGCTGCGGCCACCGGTGCTATCCAACCAACCCGTACCCTTCATCCTATTGCACGGCACATGGCTGCACGACATGGGCATGAGAGTGGGCGCACGCGTGATCGTGGAGGCTGGCCTCGGCCTGGTCACCGTAGCGCTGATTGGCCCCCGCGACCTGGTGGACGAGGTGACGCCCAACGGACCCGACGGCGAGATCCACCAGATCCACTTCACCGACGTACACGCCGACCCCATCCGGCAGCTGCCGTCCGCCGCGTAACCCGCTACCCAGATGCGCCCGGCACGTGCCGGGCGCCATCCCAAACCTACCTCTTGAAAATCCAACAGCTAACCGCCCTGGTCCCCTTAGGCCCCTTCACCCACCGAATCCGCAAGAACCGCGGACACCGCCGCACCGCCTTCCGCAGCAGATAAACCGGCGGAAGCTCCACCCCCAACCCTTGCGCCGCGGCATGCACCGCAACCAGCCGTATCGCCAGCAGCTTCGGATCCATGGAGTGGTTCTTGATCACCTCGCCTTCCAAACCCTTGTTTGCCGCGCTCCAGAAGCGCTCGATCATCTGATCCTGCGTCCACACGTCCTGCATCTTCAGTTCTCCCATGGGCTCAACAGCTGACGCCCACAACGGATGGGATTCTCCGGCCCAACGGTCCCAATGAACATTCCGAATGACGCAATCGACACCCCGCGCGTCATGTGCCGCGCGGCATCCTCAGCATGGAATGGCCCTTCACCGTGCCGCGCCGGTAGCGTCGGTCGACAGACGACGGCCGATCACGCTGATCGGCACGGTAACGAGTGAACAACAACGCAGAAGCGTCTTCGCGCTCGAAGGTCATGCGTTACAGCAGTGACAAGTGTTACGAGCCGTCGTCTGTCGACCGACGCTATCCCTGCGGCAGCTGCAGGGATTGGTTCCCAAAGAGCAACATCACGTGCCCGCCCACGCGCCTACCGCCATCGCGGCGCGCTATCTAAGCTGCCTCCACACGGCACCTGCCGTGCCACGCCAGCCCGCGCCCTGCCCGCTAGCCAATTCATGTGGAGATCCCGTCATGTTCAGCCTTGAAAATGCCGCCGCGCCCGTTGCCCCCGCTCTGGATGAGCTGGTGCCCTCACGCTATGCCCTGAAGGTAGGTGATATCGAAGTCCTGGTGATCAGCGATGGTGTTCTGCCGCTGCCCACCCAGATGCTGGGTCACAACGCATCCACGTCAGAACGTGCCGAGTGGCTGGAAGAGATGTACCTGCCTCAGGAAACCTTGGACTGGCCTCTGAATGTGATGGTGGTACACAGCGGCGACCGCACCATCCTTCTGGACGCCGGGCTCGGCATGGATCCAGACCTTCAGTTGCCACGCGCCGGCCAGCTGATCCACCGTCTCGGTGCGGCCGGTATCGACTTGGGCGAAATCACCGACGTGGTGATCACCCACATGCACATGGACCACATCGGCGGCCTGCTGGTAGACGGCGTGAAGGAACAGCTGCGGCCGGACCTGAAGATCCACGTCTCGGCCGCGGAAGTGGAATTCTGGAAGTCGCCTGATTTCAGCCGCGTCAACATGCCGCCGGGGTTCCCCGATGCCCTTCGGGCCACCGCCAGGCACTTCTGGGCGGAGTACAGCAGCTATGTGCACACCTTCCAGGACGAGCAGGAGATTGCGCCGGGCGTGACCGCCCGCCGTACCGGCGGCCATACCCCGGGCCACTGCGTGGTGCGGGTGGCCTCTGCCGGCGAGGCACTCACCTTCGCCGGTGATGCGGTGTTCGCGGTCGGCTTCGACCAGCCGAACTGGCACAACGGTTTCGAGCACGACCCGGAAGAATCGGCGCGCGTGCGCATCGCCCTGCTGCAGCAACTGGCGGGCACCGGCGAAATGCTGGTGGCCACACACCTGCCGTTCCCGTCGGTGGGCCGGGTGTCGATGGAAGGCGAGACCTTCCGCTGGGTGCCGGTGTTCTGGGATTTCTGATTCAACCTATACGACAGGGGCGCACAGTCGCCCCTGTTGGCCCGGCGGGTCATTGTCGGTCATCCAGGATCCGACGCATCTCTGCTTCAACAAAGTCAGTGAGCAGACGAACGCGCGCCGGCAGAAGGCGGCCAAACGCATGGATGTACTGCAACGGAAGGCTGGGAAGAGGCAGCGATGGGAGCACCTGCACCAGTGCGCCGCTGTCGAGGTCGTGCTGCACGGTGCAACGCGTCAGGTGTGCCACACCCACGCCGGCGAGTGCCGCCGCACGGAGAGCGGCACCGGTATTCAGGCCAACCCGGCCTCTTGGCTGCACGCTGGTTCCGTCGGCGAACATGATGGCGGCAGTTCGGCTCTCGAACAGGTATCGCAGCATTGGCATCCTGCGCAGGTCATCTGGCGTGCCGGGCGTACCGTGGCGCGACAGTAACGCCGGGGAGGCAACCAGGATCATCGTCAATGAGGCGATAGGTCGGGCCATCAGCTCGCTGTCCGCGGGATGGCCGATGCGGAACGCGACGTCGTAGCCCTCACGAATGACATCGACGAGATGATCAGACAGCGACAGGTCCAACTCCAGTCCAGGGTGAGCATCCAGGAAATGGGTGGCTAAAGGCTCCAACAGCAGCCGCCCGATTTCACTCGGCATGCTGACGCGGAGCAGGCCGCGCGCATCACCATCGGTGCGGATCGCATCGGCCGCATCCTCCAATCCTCGCAGCAGTGGAGCCACGCGCTCGAACAGGGCCAGCCCTTCCTCGGTCGGCTGCAGGTACCGCGTGGATCGGTGGAAGAGTTTCGCACCCAGCTCGGCTTCGAGCCTGGTGATCGACTTCGACACCGATGAAGGCGTCAGGCCCAGTGCACGCGAGGCTGCACTGAATGACCCCGCTTCCACAGAGCGAACGAAGGCCAGCAAGGTAGCCGTGTTGCTGAGCAGGTTCATCTATGACTCCTTGGAACAACTGAAGTTCGACAGCTCGTCTTCCGGCCGGGACGGGTGAGGACTAAGGTCTGCGCATTCCCCAGATGCAAGGTATATCAGCCATGAAACGAATGGAAAACAAGGTCGCGCTTATCACCGGTGGCAACAGCGGTATTGGTCTGGCGACGGCTTGTCTCTTCGCCCGTGAGGGGGCGCAGGTGGTCATCACCGGGCGCCGGCAAGTCGTCCTGGACGAGGCGCTTGAGCGCATTGGCCACGGCGCGATTGGACTGCGCGGGGATGTTGCCGATCTCGAGCATCATTCCCAGGCAGCCGCGTACGTGCGGGAAACATTTGGCGGCCTCGACGCATACGTGGTCAACGCCGGTGTGCTGACCATCAATGACTCTGCCGCCGTATCTCCCCAGGAGTTCGATTCGCAGTTCTCCATCAACACACGCGGCGTATTTTTCGGCGTGCAGGCGACGGTCCCGGTAATGCGAGAGGGATCCAGCATCATCGTCACCAGCTCGCTGGCATCAGCAAGGGTGCTGCCTGGCCACGCCGTGTACGCCGGCGCAAAGGCGGCGATCGAAGCGTTCGCGCGTAGCTGGGCGCTTGAGCTGAAGGACCGCCGCATCCGGGTCAATGTGCTCAGCCCGGGCCCTGTGGATACCGCCATCGTGGAAAAGCTGGGCGTGCCCGAGTCTGATCGCGCAGCCTTTCTTCAGTCGATGAGCGACCGCATCCCGGCGGGGCGCATGGGTGAGGCAGAGGAACTGGCCAATGCCGCGCTCTTTCTCGCTTCAAATGAAAGCAGTTTCGTAAACGGTGCCGAGCTTCGGGTTGACGGCGGCATGTTCCTGTCTTGATACCTGTTGGAGATCACCACCATGACGACTCAATCAAATACTGAATTGCTGAACTTCATCGACGTGCTGGCGGAAACGGGTAGCCACTACCGCATGGACGAGATGGAGGATCTGTATACGGATGACCTGGCGTTCCTGGTCCTGAGCCCGGAAGGCGGAATTGCACGATTGTCACGTGACGATATGTTCCAGGAGTTCCGCGAGCGTGGTGCGGCGGGTGAAGCGCCGCTCTCCACCGAGAAGCGAGTGCTGCATGTGGAACAGGACGGTGACACCGCAGTCGCGCTGCTTTACCGGCGCATGGGAGCATCCGCCGACCCCGCGCTGTACGAGTTGCGGCTGCGCCGCAGTGCGGGTCGTTGGCAGGTATGCGGCGAGACCGTTTCACCCTGGCCAGACCTCGCCAAGGCGGTTGGCTTCCTGCCTCCGCGCCAGATAGCTTGAACGGCGGTGCTACTTATTGCGATGGCATGCTGTCGATTCGACGACCGACGCAATCGACGCAATCGACGCAATCGAAGCGACTCGGGCGTCGGTTGCGTCGGTCGACAGACGACGGCCGGTAACGGTGATCGGCACGGTAACGAGTGAGCATCAGCGCAGAAGCCAGCGCT
Organism: Stenotrophomonas sp.; assembly: GCA_039592995.1. Classification (GTDB taxonomy): domain Bacteria; phylum Pseudomonadota; class Gammaproteobacteria; order Xanthomonadales; family Xanthomonadaceae; genus Stenotrophomonas. The sequence continues at coordinate 139,159 of JBCNQC010000005.1, forward strand.
ACGAGACACCCCCCAAAAGCCACCATTCACCCCAGGCAGGTAAACTATTGATTGCGCGGGCAAACCCCGCCCCCAATAGCCCCACCTGCCCATGACCCTGCCTGCCTCCACCGCTGCGGACCGTTACGCCGCTTCCCTGCGCCTTTCCGTCGCCCCCATGATGGATTGGACGGACCGCCATTGCCGCGTGTTCCACCGGCTGCTGGCCCCGGGTGCGCGGCTGTACACGGAAATGGTCCACGCCAACGCCGTGATCCACGGCGATCGCGAGCGCCTGCTGGGTTACGACGGCAGCGAGCACCCGCTGGCCCTGCAGCTGGGCGGCAGCGATCCGGAGCTGCTGGCGCAGGCTGCCCGCATCGCCCAGGAGTGGGGATATGACGAGGTGAACCTCAACTGCGGCTGCCCGTCCGAACGCGTCCAGGCCGGCCGTTTCGGGGCCTGCCTGATGCGTGAGCCCACCTTGGTGGCCGATTGCGTCACGGCGATGGTCGCGGCGGTGGACATCCCGGTGACGGTGAAATGCCGCCTGGGGGTCGATGACGACAACAGCTACGAAAACTTCCTGAATTTCGTCGATCAGTCGGCCAAAGCCGGCAGCGCGATGTTCATCGTGCATGCCCGTAATGCCTGGCTGAAGGGCCTGTCGCCCAAGGAAAACCGCGAAGTGCCGCCGCTGCGCTACGAGTGGGCGCACCAGCTCAAGGCCGACCGCCCGCACCTGCCTATCGTCCTCAACGGTGGCTTGGCCACCGTGGAGGCCTGCCAGGCCCAGCTGACGGCGCTGGACGGGGTGATGCTGGGCCGTGCGGCCTATCACGACCCCTACGTGCTGCATCAGCTGGAAGCCGCCCAGACCGGCGCTCCGTTGCAGTCCCGTGAGGCGTTGCTGCGGGCCATGCGCCCGTACATCGAGGCCCAGCTGGAGCGCGGCCTGGCCCTGAAGCACATCACCCGCCACCTGCTCGGCCTGTTCCACGGCCAGCCCGGGGGGCGCGCGTTCCGCCAGGTGCTCAGCGAGGGCGCACACCGTCCGGACGCGGACTGGAGCGTGATCGAGCTGGCGCTGGAGATCACCCGCGCCCAGGCAGAGCGGGTCGCGGCCTGACCTGAACCAATGTGACGGCGGTCACGGCCGCCGCTTGATCCTTTTGGCGTTTTCCCGCTATGGTTCACTTAGATGAACGTAGCCACGGGGCACTCGGAAAAGTTCAGACCGGATTCACTGCGTAAAACCAAGAATTTGCAAAAGATTCGTAAAGCGCTGGCCCAACGCCCGCACTTCCCGATTCACAACTTTTGAACGTTTTGACGCCGTCCGCTAGGATCGAACCGATGCTCTTCGTGACCCGCCACCGCCGCCTTGCTGTCGCCGCCCTGCTGGCAACGGGTGCCGTCGCTGCTGTTGGCAGTGCCAGTGCCCAGGTGCCGCCGCCGGACCCGGCACGGGCCGAGGCCATGCGGGCCGCGCGTAGTGCGCCGCAGGAGCGGTCGCTGTCCGACGCCGTGCGTCGGGTCCAGCGCACCACCGGCGGCCACATCCTGGGTGCGGAGCGGGTGCCGTTCGACGGGCGGGACATCAACCGCGTGAAGTACATGGATGACCGGGGCCGCGTCCGCTACATGGACGACCCGGCGCAGCCACGTTCACAGCCCCGCACGCCCCGGTCGGATATGTCATCACTACGCGGCGATAACCCCTGAACAGGGATAGTTGGCCGTCAACAACGAAATCCACTGGCCCCAGGCCACACCCAGGACACTAGGGAGAGTTCATGCGTATCCTTCTGGTCGAAGACGAAGCCCCGCTGCGGGAAACACTGGCAGCCCGGCTCAAGCGCGAAGGCTTTGCCGTCGATGCTGCGCAGGACGGTGAGGAAGGTCTGTACATGGGCCGCGAAGTGCCGTTCGACGTCGGCATCATCGATCTGGGCCTGCCCAAGATGTCGGGCATGGAACTGATCAAGGCGCTGCGTGACGAAGGCAAGAAGTTCCCGGTGCTGATCCTCACCGCCCGCTCCAGCTGGCAGGACAAGGTGGAAGGCCTCAAGCAGGGCGCTGACGATTACCTCGTCAAGCCGTTCCATGTCGAAGAACTCCTCGCCCGCGTCAACGCGCTGCTGCGCCGCGCCGCTGGCTGGAGCAAGCCGACCCTGGAATGCGGCCCGGTTGCACTGGACCTTGCCGCACAGACGGTCAGCGTCAATGGCAGCAACGTGGACCTCACCAGCTACGAGTACAAGGTGCTGGAATACCTGATGATGCATGCCGGTGAACTGGTCTCGAAGGCCGACCTCACCGAACACATCTATCAGCAGGATTTCGACCGCGACTCGAACGTGCTGGAAGTGTTCATCGGCCGCCTGCGCAAGAAGCTGGACGCCGACGGCGAGCTCAAGCCGATTGAAACCGTGCGTGGCCGCGGTTACCGCTTCGCGATTCCGCGCACCAACGAAGGCTGAGATCCAACGTTGGCGATTGCATGATGTCCGGCCGTCTGTGGTTCTTCAAACGCTGGCGGCCGCGCTCACTGCAGGCTCGCCAGCTGCTGGCTGCCAGTGTGAGCCTGCTGGCCTTCCTGGCCATCGCAGGCTACGCGCTTGATGCTGCCTTCGCCGACACCGCCCGCGCCAACCTGCGCGAGCGGCTGAAGAACTACGCCACCGCGTATGCGGCCGGCATCGACTTCACCCGCGACCGCTCGCTGTACATCCGCGAACAGCCACCGGATCCGCGCTTCGACGTGCCGGGTAGTGGTCTGTACCTGCAGGTGGTGATGCCGGACGGCAAGGGCAACTCGATGTCCGCCGAAGGCCCGATGCTGCCCACCGTGGGCGGCGGCATCCTGGCTCCGCGCCAGGAAGTCTTCGAAGGCCCGCTGCCGATGATCCAGATCGACGGCAGCGAGGGCTCGGTGTACCGCTATGGCCTGGGCCTGGTGTGGGACGCCGACGCCGACCCCGCTACTGAATTCCCGTACACCATCTATGTGATGGAAGACTCGCGCGCGCTGGGTGCGCAGCTGCGCGTGTTCCGTGGCCGGGTGTGGTTCTGGATGGGCGGTGCGGGTTTGATCCTGCTGCTGCTGCAGACCGTCATTCTGCAGTGGAGCCTGCGCCCGATGCGCCGGGTGATCACCGAGCTGACCAAGGTGCAGCGCGGCGAAACCGAGCGCATGAGCGAGCGCCACCCGCGCGAACTGGAGCCGCTGACCGACAGTATCAACGCGCTGATTGAAAGCGAGCGCGAAAACCTGGAACGCCAGCGCAACACCCTGGCCGACCTCGCGCACAGCCTGAAAACCCCGCTGGCGGTGCTGCGCACGCAGCTCGACAGTGGCGCGCACGACCAGGACCTGCGCGAGGAATTCGACGTGCAGCTGCGGCGCATGAACAACCTGGTGTCCTACCAGCTGGCGCGCGCTGCGTCGTCCGGGCACAAGCTGTTCTCCGCGCCGCTGCCGATCGAATCCAATGCGGAAGAGATCGTGCGCGGGCTGGAGAAGGTGTACGCCAGCAAGGGCGTGCTGTGCGAATTCGACATTGACGAAGCCGCGCGTTTCCACGGCGAACCGGGCGACCTGCAGGAACTGCTGGGCAACCTGCTGGAAAACGCCTTCAAGTGGGCCAACCGCCGCGTGCTGCTGACCGCCAAGCCGCTCACCGCGCCGGGTGTGCGCCGCGCCGGCCTGCTGCTGTCGGTGGACGATGATGGCCCGGGCATCGCCCCGGACGATATCGCCAAGGTGCTGCAGCGTGGTGTGCGTGGCGACGAGCGTGTGCAGGGCCATGGCATCGGCCTGTCGATCGTGCAGGACCTGATCAAGGATTACCGCGGCGAACTGCAGGTGAAGCGTTCGCCGGAACTGGGCGGCGCGCGGTTTGAGGTGAAGTTGCCGCCCGGGCCGTAGAGCGTGCCAACCAGGGGTTGGCACCTACCGGGTCAGCCGGCAAGGGCCGGCGGCTCCCCATAGAACCGCCGCAGATGCGCGGCCACCGCTGGCATCTCCTGCGCCAGCAGGTCCGGTGCGGAGAAGTGATACTCCGTCGCCACCGCGAAGAACTCATCCGGCGCTTCCGCCCCGTACGGGTCGATTACCGTCTCTTCGTCCGCATCCACCTGCGCGCACAGCGCATCGAACGCGGCCTGGAAATCCGCCGCCCATTTCTGCTGCCAGTCGCGCGGCAGCGGCGGGGTGCCGTCCAGCACGCCGTCCAGCATGTCGATCCGGTGCGCCATCTCATGCACCACCACGCACGCCCCTTCATGCGGGTGCGCCAGCTCGGCCTGCACGTCATGCCATGACAGCAGCAGCGGCCCGGTATGCGACACCTGGCCGATGGCATCTTCTTCCCACTCGTGCAGCACGCCGTCTTCGTCGACCTCGCTTTGCGGCACCACGAAGCCTTCCGGGTACACCAGCACCTGCGACCAGCCCTGCAGGCCGACCTCGCCCAGCTTCAACAGCGGCAGGCAACACAATGCCGCAATCAGCACCGCGTCGCGCTCCTGCAGCACCAGTCCACCCACCGGCGTGACGGTCTTGCCATGCAGAAACGCCGCGCTCAGTTCGCGCAGCCGCGCACGATCGGCATCGGGCAACCCGCGCAGCCACGCGGTGCGCTGGCAGGTGTGTTGCCAATCTTCTTCAGAAATGGGGCGCGGACCGGGCCGCAGCCACTGCAGCAACGACTGGATCAGCGGAACATGCCCGGCAGGAAGCTGTGCCACTTCGGCGCGCGCAGGCGCGGCAGCACGTCGTCATCGCCGCCGCCGCCGGTGCTGCCGGCCGGAGATACGCCGGGCTTGTTGCTGGACGGCGCACTATTGGCCGGCGGGTTGGCCGGCGTGGTGCGCTCGGCTTCCGCCGTCGAATACACACAGCCGCCCCGGCCCTGGTGGGTCAGCGCATCGGAAGCCTGCGCGGCCATCGGGGCCGTCAGCAGAAGCAGGCAATGGGCGAACAGGCGCATCGTCGACATCCGGTGGGGGCGGGTGGGGTAATTTTCGATTCTAGCCCGATTCTGGTCCCGGTTTGGAACCCCCGGCGGGCGCGGCCCGGCGCTTTCCCGCATAATTTTCCCGATTCTCCGATGGACACCGCCGTGGACGACCGCCAACTGCTGGCCAAACTGAGTGCCGGGCGCTTGTCCGGCGACGCGCTGGCCCGCGAGCTGGGCCAGACCCGCGCCGCAATCTGGAAGCGAATTCAAGGACTTAGGGCGGCGGGCATCGAAATCGACGGCCGCGCCGGTGACGGCTACCAGCTGCAGCAGCCGGTCGAACTGCTGGATGCGGCGGCCATCACCGCCGGGCTGCCGGCTGCGCTGGCTCCCCTGCTGGACGACCTGCAGGTCGCCTGGAATGTCGGCTCCACCAACACCGAATTGTTGCGGTGCAGCGCACCGCAGCGCGGCTCGGCCGTGCTGCTGGCCGAGCGCCAGACCAGTGGTCGCGGCCGCCGGGGTCGCGAGTGGGCCTCGCCGCTGGCCGCGCACATCTACCTGTCGGTGCTGCGCGGCTTCGCTGGCGGGCTGTCGCGCCTGGGCGGGCTGAGCCTGGTTGCCGGCGTGGCCGTGGCCGAGGCCCTGCAAGACCAGGGTGTGAAGAACGTGGCCCTGAAGTGGCCCAACGACATCGTGGTCAACGGGCACAAGCTCGGTGGCCTGCTGGTGGAAGGCGGCGGCGAGTTCGCCGGCCCGGCACGCGCGGTGATCGGGCTGGGCATCAATGTGCGCATGCCGCCGGCATTCGCCGCGCAGATCACCCAGCCGTGGACCGACCTGACCACCCTGATCGGCGGCGAGGTCAGCCGCAACGCCGTCGTCACCGGGCTGCTGGCACACCTGCTGCCGGCGCTGGAGCTGTTCGAGCAGGACGGGCTGGCTCCGTTCCTGGCGCGCTACTCCGCGCTCGACAGCCTGGCCGGGCGCACGGTGCGGGTGGAAGACGGCGGCACGTGGCACGAAGGGCAGGCCTTGGGCCTGGCCGAGGACGGCGCGCTGCGCGTGCGCATCGAGGGCGTGGAACGGGTGTTCCATGCCGGGGAAGTCAGCGTGAGGGCGCAATGAGCGACTGGTTGTTCGACCTGGGGAATTCCCGTTTCAAGTTCGCCCCGCTGCAGGGCGTCCGCGCCGGTGACGTGCAGGCGTGGCCGCACGGTGCCGAAGCCATGCCGGCGCAGGAGATCGAAAACCTGCCGACCGGTGACGTCGCCTACGTGGCCAGCGTGGCTGCGCCCGCACTCACTGCGGGCATGCAGGCGGTGCTGGCGCAGCGCTTCAAGCAGGTGCGGGTCGCTCGCACCGAGGCCGAATTCGCCGGCCTGCGCATCGCCTATGCCGACCCCGCGAAGTTCGGCGTGGACCGTTACCTGGCCCTGCTGGCCGTTGCCGACCGCCGCGAGCCGGTGGTGGTGGCGGGGGTGGGTACCGCGCTGACCATCGACCTGCTCGACGGGCATGGGCAGCACCACGGCGGACGCATTGCCGCTTCGCCGACCACCATGCGCGAAGCCCTGCACGCACGTGCGGTGCAGTTGCCCGCCAGCGGAGGGCAGTACAGCGAATTCGCCAACGACACCGCCGATGCGCTGGCGTCCGGCTGCGACGGTGCCGCCGTGGCCCTGATTGAACGCAGCCGCGAACGCGCGGCCGAAGTGCTGGGCACGCGGCCCGCGCTGCTGGTTCACGGTGGCGGTGCACCGGCCCTGATGCCGCTGCTGCCCGACGCGCAGTTCCACCCTGCACTGGTGCTGGACGGTCTCGCGCGCTGGGCCGTGCATCAGCCACCGGCGGCACGGTAGGATCGAGCGCATGCTGACCCGTGCCCTGATCGTCGTTCTGGCCATTCTCAATGTGGGTGTTGCGCTGTGGTGGATGCTGCGCGGCGAACCCGTGCCCGCCCCGGTGGAGGCACCGGCCGGCGTGGCCCGCCTGCAGTTCCTGGATACGCCGCACGACGCGGCTGCCGCGCCTGTAGCGGCAGCGACGGACCCCGCCTCGACGGCACCGCTGACCGATGCTACGGCCGCAGCCCCTGCAGCAGCGGGTGCTTCCGGCACCACACCCGTCGCACCGCCCGCAGCCACTCAGGCTGCGCCGGTGGCCGCCGCGCCCGCCCCCGCTGCACCTGCCCCCGCACCCGCGGCGCCGACACCCGCCCCAGCGCAGTGCCTCAGCCTCGGTCCGTTCACCAGCCGCGATACCGCCATTGCCGCGCAGGGCAAGGCCGGGGACCTGCTGCAGCGCTCACGCCTGCGCGAAGTACCCAATGCCGGGGCCAGCACCTACCGGGTGATGATGCCGCCCTCGGCCAGCCGCGAAGAGGCCCAGGCCCTGGTCAAGCAGATTGCCGCCGCCGGCATCAGCGATTACTACATTCTCGGCCAGGGCGAAGACGCCAACGCCATTGCCCTGGGCCAGTACCGCAACCGCGAAGGGGCCGAGCGGCGCATGGCCGCGCTCAGTGCCGCCGGATTCAACGCCCGGCTGGTCGCCAGCGGCGGCGACGGCAGCGCCCAGTGGTGGGTAGATGCGACATTAGCTGACGCAGCCAGCCCCAATGCAGCCCGCCAGCGCAGCGGGGCCGCGCAACAGCGCTCGCTGGAATGCGCCCGCCTGCGTTAGAATCGCCGTCCGCGCCCGATTTGGCGCGCGTCATGCCTGTGCCGGCATAGCTCAGTTGGTAGAGCAACCGCCTTGTAAGCGGTAGGTCCCCAGTTCGAATCCGGGTGTCGGCACCATTCCAGGTAACAGCGGACACGCATGGCGTGTCCCTACAGGTCACCCATCAACCCAACCCGGGCGACCCCCAACCCGGGCGACCAAGGGTCGTAGTGACACGCCATGCGTGTCAAAGCCATGATCCTGTGCACGTACACACGCCACGCGCGTCACCGCCATCCGGATCAATTCGCCTCAGCGTACCGATACGACAACAGCGACTTCACCAGGAACGTCACCTGGGTCGCCGAACGCGCATCCACCCGCATCACCGGCAACCGATGCCCGGCGTCAAACAGCGCATTGCGGAAGTCAGGAATCTGCAGCGCCGGGTACTCATCCGAACGCGTCACACCCACCGCCAGACTCGCCTCCGGCGCAATCCGCGAGAACTCCTGCAACAGCTCCACGGTGGATTCCACCGCTTCCGGGTGACCGGCGCTGACCAGCACGATCACGCCGAGTGCGCCTTCGCACACCATCGGCCACATGAAATCCAGATAACGCTGGCCGGGCACGCCGTACACATGCAGCAGTTCGCCGTCGTCCAGTTCAATCGAGCTGTAATCCAACGCGACGGTGGTTTCCACCTTGTCGCCGACGGTGTCACCGCTGAGCGGCATTTCGGTGCTCACCGGCTCGATATCGGAAATCGCACGCACCGCAGTGGTCTTGCCGGCACCCATGCTGCCGACGAACACCAGCTTGTTTGCAGGAAGGCTCATCACTGACCCCCTTGGAACAGGTTCAGGCCGAAGCGGCGCGCCACCCACGAGAAGAAACGTGAGTCGCTGGCGTCTTTACGGCGGGTGGGGCTGGGCACGGCGGCATCCTGGTTCAGAGCGAGGCCACTGGCAACAGCAGCACAGAAGATCGATTCCACCGTGTTACGCGGCAGATGGCAAGCCGCAGCCAGTGCAGCCGGCTGCCACGGGCGCGCATGCAGGTTGGCAATCGCCAGCAGCCAGCCCGCAGGCACGTCATCGGCATGCAGGTCAGGCCAATGCCGCAACTTCAGCGTCGGTGGCGTGTCCAGCGCCGGCAGCAGCTCAGGGCGATAGCGCGCCAGCGCGAAATACAGCGCCTCGAAGGAGTGTCGCTGCGGCAGGCGGTAGGTGTACTGGTGCTGGAAGGCGGCCACGTCAATGATTTCCGACGACCACGTAGTGTCATCCAGCTGCGCGATCAGCTCGGCCAGCGACAGCGAGGCGGGCAGGGCGATGCTGCGCGTGGTGGTATCGACCGCTGCGCTGATCCCACCCCGCTGCAGCAGGTGCAGATCTGTACTGGCCGGCATCTGCGCCAGGCGCAGCAGTTTGGGCACGCCGGGCGAGGGGCGCTCTGCAGCCGCGGCCGGCGCATTGAGCAGCAGGCTCGACAGCTGTTCGTTGATGTCACGCACGGTGGCACCGTGCGGCAGGCGACCGGAGGCGGCGTCGGCGTAGCGACGCGCGATCGACAGCATCGGCACGTTGGATGCGTTCGCTTCGCTGAGCGTGCGGGCGGCGTCGGCATGATCCAGGCCGATCACCAGCAGGTCGGCATCGCCGCTCCAGGGAATGAGCTGCACATCCATGCGCTCGGCCAGCAGCATCGAACAGGCCAGCTTCAAGCGGGTCTGATGCAGCACATCCAGACCGGCGGCGGCCACGCGGAAACTACGAAGGGGGGTATTCATCGGGACAGGTCGCGCGGCCCGCGCGCAGCACCCGCAAGCAGGTGCCACACGCGTGGGGCCTCAGGCGATCAGCTGAAGTCCAGGGTCTTTTCCATGGCCTTCAGTTCGTGGCGCGACATGGCCAGGTTGGCCTTGCTGCGGTCCATGATCACGTACAGGAACAGCATCGGGTTGCTTTCCAGCGGACGGATCAGGTGGTACTGGGTGTCCAGCGTGATCAGGATGTCTTCGATCGAATCGGACAGACCCAGCGAGGTGGCGACGCGACGCTTGGCGCGCACCACTTCGGTGTTGCCGGCCGCAGCCAGCTCCAGGTTGATGTTGCCGCCACCGGCCATGGCCAGGGCCATGCCGCTGTCACCGTCAACGAGGGCCGCGCCAACGAAACCGGCGAGGGAGTTCAGCTTTTCAAGCGAATGATTCGGCATACGACAAATCCTTTTTGCTCAGACACAGGGGGCAGCAGACAGACGTCTGCCGGTAGGGCACAACAAAACGAAGAAGGTCAGCCCGCGCGTGGCGGCAGCAGGGCGTGCAGGCGTCCCGCGCATTCGCGCGCATGGAACAGCAGCACCGCCATGTTGACGTCGTGGCTGGCAACAGCGGTGAGGGTCAGCGGCTTGTCGGCGCTGATGCGGATCAGCACCACGTTGCCCAGCTTGGTGCAGATGGTGGCGTAGTCGGCTTCGCTCAGCGCCAGCTCGCGCGAAACCGTTTCGCCCAGCGTGAGGAAGGAATTGGCCATCGCGGCGAGGCGGCGACCGTCCACGCCCAGCGCCGAATCTTCGGCGACGGCGCGACCGTCGGCGGTCGAGAGCATCAGCAGGGTCAGGCCGGACTCGCGTTCGCGGGCCTGGCGGAAGGCATCTTCAATGGCGGCGGCGTCATACAGCTGGCGCGCCGGCTGGCTTTCACCACTGGCGTTGCGAACGATCTGATGAATGTTACTGCGCTGCACGTACTGCCCCCTAGAACGACGAACGACAGACCAACCCGTTGCGGGTTAGTCAATCAGCACTGCGAAGAAGTGCGAAATGTATCACGCAGGTGACGTCATCTTGGCTAATGTAAGGTAAATCACACTTCCTCTCACTCAAGTGTCAAACCGTTGACACGCAAGGCTTTCACGCTGCGTCACGTCTCGGCGCAGCGCGTTGGATGTGGTTATTTCATCACCATCCGCGGGCGTCCGGTGCTGCATCGCCGCGAGTGTGAAAAGCATCACATCACTAGACTGAGGGACTAATTTCACGTGTTCGGAGTCAGCATGAGCAAGCGTCTTCCCCCGGTGTCCCTGATTGGCGTGCCCACCGACGTGGGGGCCGGCCATCGTGGCGCGGGGCTGGGGCCAGAGGCACTGCGTATTGCCGGACTGGCCCAGGCGCTGGAAGCGCGCGGCGTGAGCGTGCGCGACTGCGGCAACCTGGACGGCCCGCGTAATCCGTGGACCGCACCGGAGCAGGGCTACCGTCATCTGGACGAAGTGGTGGCCTGGAACCGCGCGCTGATGGACGCCACCTACGCTGAACTGCAGGACGGCCGCGTGCCGATCATGCTGGGCGGCGACCACTGCCTGGGCATCGGCTCGATCACCGCCGTGGCGCGCTGGTGCCGTGAACAGGGCCGCAACCTGCGCGTGCTGTGGCTGGATGCACACTCCGATTTCAACACCAGCGACGTCACCCCGTCCGGCAACGTGCACGGCATGCCGGTGGCCTGCCTGTGCGGGCTGGGGCCCGAAGCGCTGACCCATCTGGGTGGCAGTGCGCCGGCGATCTCGCCACAGCAGGTGCACCAGATCGGCATCCGCTCGGTGGACCCGGATGAGAAGCGGCTGATCAAGCAGCACAAGGTCGATGTGTACGACATGCGTTACATCGACGAGGTGGGCATGAAGCGCACGGTGGAGGCGGCGTTGGCCGGCATGGATGCCAACACGCACCTGCATGTGAGCTTCGATGTGGACTTCCTCGACCCCAGCATTGCCCCGGGTGTGGGCACCACCGTGATGGGCGGGGTGAACTACCGCGAAGCCCAGCTGGTGATGGAGATGATTGCCGACACCGGGCAGATGGGCTCGCTGGATATCGTCGAACTCAACCCGCTGCTGGACACCCGCAACATCACCGCGGAAGTGGCCGTGGACCTGGTGGAAAGCCTGTTTGGCAAGTCCACCTTGATGCGCGACTGACCGTACTCACGGCGTTTCCCCGCGGCTGGCTGAACAGCGCCGGTGGCGTGTTCACATTGATTGCACGCGCCAACGGCGAGATTGCACCCACGCGGCGGCGCTGCCGGAAACGGCGGCGAGGTCACCGCGATCAGGAAGGCGGGCCCGTGCCCGTCTTACAGGTGGGCCCCGATTTGCGGTGCCGTTTTTGAACCTTGAGGAGAAGCCCATGAAGCGTGTTATTGCACTGATGCTGTTGTCGATGTTCTCGGTTGCCGTGCTGTCCGGCTGCAACACCGTTGCCGGTGCCGGCAAGGACGTGCAGAAGGCCGGCGAAAAGGTCGAAGACGCCGCCAAGGGCAATTGATGACTGTGCTGGCCCTGGCCGGCACGCATCGGGAAAAAGCCGGGGAAACCCGGCTTTTTTCATGTGCGCTGCACACCGCTGTCCGCATGTTCAACGACGTGAGCATCGTTTTCATTCACGCTTGACCGTCGGCCAACACGCGATTGCGCACTCTGCACCTGCGGCGACATTGCCGTTCCAACAGGATGCCAACCCATGAACAAAGACATCATTTCCGGCAAGTGGACGCAGCTGAAGGGCAAGGCGCAGGCCAAGTGGGGCGATCTGACCGACGACGACTTCAAGGTCGCCGAGGGCAATGCCGAATACCTGGCCGGCCGTCTGCAGGAACGTTATGGCTGGGCAAAAGACCGCGCCGAAACCGAAGTCCGTGACTTCGAGAAAGCCATGCGCAAGGAATACCCGGATTACCACTGATCGGGTGCCGGTCTGATCCGGCAACGTGCAGCGAAGAAGAGGCGGGCCGCAGTGCGGCCCGTTCTTCTGTGTGTCCGATCAACGCCAGCGGTACGGCGGCGGGTCCGGCACGAACTGGCCCGGAAACGCCTGCGGCTCTCCCGCCACCGGACGCGGCGGGGGGATGATGCCGCGCGCGATCAGGTTGCCCTCGCTGTCATAGCGGACCGACACCTGCTGCACCGGGTTGCGGCTGGCGCGGCGGAAATCCGTGATTCCCGAATACGACGATTCGCGCGCGCCATGCCCGGTGCCCAGCGCGGGGGCCGGGGCCGACGCGACCGCCGACCCCGTCACCTCGACTGACGAAAATGCGCGGTCAGCCGACTCTGCCGCCGGTGCCTGCGCGCGCCGGCGCGCCATCGGCGGCGTTGCCGGCGACACCGGCGGGCGGAACTGCGGTGCTTCATGGAACACCGCCATGCCGATCACGCCGATGTTGTCCGGGCGGCCGGTGCGGCTGGCGTAGCTGCGGCCTGGATCGGTGAACACGAACTGCGCCACTTCCTGCCGGGACTTGCGCCAGCCGGTGATGTCCGCGCTTTGCCACGGTTCCAGCACGTAGCCGGTCTGGTCCGGAGAGGCCACCTCGCCGTTGATCACGTTCAGTCCGTCCACCGACAGCACCACCAGCACGCGCCCGGGGCTGCGGTTGTAAAGCCGCAGGCTGTAAGGATGGCCGTTCTGGCCGGCCACCCAGCGCTGGCCGCGCTGGCTGTAATAGCGCAGCGCGCTGCCCTGGTCGCGGTCGACGATGTTCAGCTCCACCGGCGAGCTCTGGCCCGGGTCCGGCGGATAAGGCTTGAAGCCGGTCAGGGCCAGAACGGCGAGCAGGGGCAGGATCAGGCATTTCATGGCAGCGCATCCGCTGGGAAGGTAGTGGGTTGAACGTGCCACCCGGGCCAACGGGGTTGCGCCGGGGCAGGTAAACTGGGGGCGTTTACCTGTCCGACATGATTCCCCCATGACCACCCGTGTTCTTACCGGCATCACCCCCTCCGGCACGCCCCACCTGGGCAACTATGTTGGTGCCATCCGCCCGGCCATTGCCGCCAGCCAGGCCTCGGAGATCGAGAGCTTCTTCTTCCTGGCCGACCTGCACAGCCTGATCAAGGCGCAGGAACCCGAGCGCACCCAGCGTTCCACCCTGGAGATTGCCGCCAGCTGGCTGGCCTGTGGCCTGGACCCGGACAAGGTGTGGTTCTACCGCCAGAGCGATATTCCGGAAACCACCGAACTGATGTGGTTCCTGACCGTGATTGCCAGCAAGGGCATCCTCAACCGCGCCCATGCCTACAAGGCGGCGGTGGACAAGAACCGCGAAGAGCAGCTGGATGAGGATGCCGGCATCAGCGCGGGGCTGTTCATGTACCCGGTGCTGATGGCCGCCGACATCCTGATCTTCAAGGCCAACCGCGTGCCGGTCGGTCGCGACCAGATCCAGCACATCGAAATGGCGCGCGACTTCGCCCAGCGCTTCAACCACGTGTACGGCCAGGAGTACTTCCCGCTGCCGGACGTGGTGATCGACGAGCAGGTCGCCACGCTGGCCGGCCTGGACGGCCGCAAGATGAGCAAGAGCTACCACAACACCATCCCGCTGTTCGCACCGCGCGCGGAGCTGAAGAAGCTGGTGTTCTCGATCCTCACCGACTCGCGCGCGCCGGGCGAACCCAAGAGCACCGAAGGCTCCGCGCTGTTCCAGATGTACCAGGCCTTCGCCAGCCCGGAGCAGACGGCCGCGTTCGCCCAGGCCTTCGCCGACGGCATCAGCTGGGGCGATGCCAAGCAGCAGCTGTTCGAGCGCATCGATCAGGAACTGACCCCGCTGCGCGAGCGCTATGACGCGCTGATGGCCGAGCCGGAGAAGATCGAAGCCCTGCTGCGTCGCCGCGGCCAGCAGCTGCGCGAGCAGTACGCCATTCCGCTGCTGAAGGAACTGCGCCACGCGGTCGGCCTGCGCGACCTCTCCACCGCACGCGAAGCGATCGCCGACGACGCCCAGGAACTGCGCGCCGCCCCGCCGCTGTTCAAGCAGTACCGCGAGAAGGACGGCCGCTTCTACTTCAAGCTGCAGGCCAGCGACGGCACCCTGCTGATCCAGAGCGAGGGCTTCGACTCCCCGCGCGACGCCGGCCAGCTGATCGCCGTGCTCAAGCAGGCCGAGCAGGGCGACCAGCTGCAGAGCGAGCTGTTCAAGCTCGAAGCCGAGGTCGACCAGATCCTCGCCGCCCTCGCGGTTCTTCGCGAGGCCTGATGTCCGTGGGGGGTACCGACCAACGGTATGCCCGCCATCCCTGGCGGGCACCCGTTGGGCCGTCGCTTCGCGACGTTGGGATCGGCTCCTGCCGATCTCCTCGGCACCTACCGTGACCCCGTAGAGCCGGGCTTGCCCGGCTGCTCCCTCATGGCATGATGCAGTCATCCCCAACAGGATGACCGCAATGCCCTGGCTGTCTCTGTTGCTGTTCCTGCCGTGGTTCACCCTGCTGGGTGCCCTGTTCTGGTGGTTCCCGCGCGAACCCCGCACCGGCGCCCGCCGCGCCTTCGACACCCTCACCCTGCTGCTGGCCTTCACCCTCAGCGCCATTGCCATGCTCTGGGGCCACCATACCGGCGTGGTCCAGGGCGATGCCGGCCCGATCTGGCGGCAGGTGCTCGCGGTGCTGTACGCCTACGGAGCGTTCCTGGCGGTGCTGGTGCTGGCGATACTGCTGCGTGGCAGCTGGCTGGCCCGGCGTGCGACCAAAGCAGAATCGAAGCCGACCGCCGGTTCGGCGTAAATTTAGGGCAATCGCCTCACGGGCGATGCCCCACCCGTTTCATTGCCAGGGAGGCACAGATGCCTATCGACCCCAGCATTCATACCATCGACACCGCGTTCCAGCGCGATGACTTCGGTGCCGCCTATCTGATCACCGAGGCCGGCCGCGCCGCCTTCATCGACTGCGGCACCGGGCTGTCGGTGCCGGCCATGCTCGCCGCGCTCACCCGGGTGGGCTTCACCCCCGGGCAGGTCGACTGGCTGATCGTCACCCACGTTCACCTGGACCACGCCGGTGGCGCAGGCCTGCTGATGCAGCAGCTGCCCAACGCGCAGCTGGTGGTGCATCCGCGCGGTGCGCCGCACATGATCGACCCGGCGCGCCTGATTGCCGGAGCGACCGAGGTCTACGGGGCCGAGGAGATCGCCCGCAGCTATGGTCCGATCCTGCCGGTGCCGGCCGAGCGCGTGGTGATTGCCGAAGACGGCTACCACGTCGACCTGGCCGGCCGTCCGTTGCTGTGCATCGACACCCCCGGGCATGCCCGCCACCATCTGTGCGTGTGGGACGAGCGCAGCCGCAGCGCCTTTACCGGCGACACTTTCGGGCTGTCCTATCGTGAACTGGACAGTGACCAGGGCGCGTTCGTGGTGCCCACCTCGTCACCGGTGCAGTTCGACCCGGAGCCGCTCAAGCATTCCATCGGTCGTCTGCTGGCACTGCAGCCGCAGTCGGTCTACCTCACCCATTTCGGGCGGGTGGGGGATGTTCCCAAGCTGGGTGCGGATCTTGTTGAGCAGATCGATGCGATGGTGGAGATCGGCCGGCAGTGCGATGGGCGTGCGGATCGGCACCGGTGCCTGGTGGCGGCATTGACCGAGCTTTACGTGGAACGGGCGATGGCGCATGGGTGCCGGCTGGATGAGGCGGCGGTGGTTCGGGTGCTGGCGATGGATATTGAACTCAACGCGCAGGGGCTGGCGTGTTGGCTGGATCGGGATCGGCGGTAGTTCAAGAGCAGCCGGGCAAGCCCGGCTCTACGTGACGGTGAGTCATTGCATGGGCGCGTAGCGACGCGTTCGTCATTGCGATACGTCGGTGTTCCGGGGGCGGGGTTGCGTGCGACGTCATGCAGTTGTCACGTTACACTCTGGCATTCCGTTTCTGTCTGGTGTACTGCCGTGAATCCGATGCGCATCCTGCTGCTGTCGTCCTGCCTGTTTGCAGGGGGCCTGGCCTACGCGGCCAATGACCTTCCCGGCGGCGGCATCGATCCGCAGGCGCTGTCGCGCCATGTGCGCGTGCTGGCCTCGGACGAATTCGAAGGGCGTGCGCCGGCCAGCCCCGGTGAAGAGCGTACCGTGCAGTACCTGATCGAGCAGTTCAAAGCCTCGGGTCTGCAGCCGGGCGGCGTGGACGGCAGCTGGGTGCAGCCGGTGCCGATGGTGCGTGCCCAGGTCGACGGACCGGTCACCGCAAAGTTGCGCCAGAAGGGCAAGACCCAGACGCTGGCCAATGGCGTCGACGTCACCCTGCAGAGCCTGCGCCCGCAGGCCGAGGTGAACTTCAAGGACGCCCCGCTGGTGTTCGTCGGCTACGGCATCGATGCGCCGGAACGGCAGTGGAACGACTACAAGGACGTCGACCTGCACGGCAAGATCGCAGTGGTGCTGATCAACGATGCCGATTTCGAAGCCGAAGCGCCGGGTGCCTTCGACGGCAAGGCGGTCACCTACTACGGCCGCTGGACCTACAAGTTTGAAGAGGCCGCCCGCCGTGGCGCGCAGGGCGTGCTGATCGTGCACGAAACCGCTCCCGCCGCGTACGGCTGGGCCACGGTGAAGAGCTCGGGCACTTCGCCCCTGTTCGACATCGAACGCACCCAGGAACAGGCACTGGCCCAGCACGTGCCGGTGCGCGGCTGGATGCAGCGTGCGCTGGCCGAACAGCTGTTCCGCGACGCCGGCCTGGATTTCGAGGCCGAAAAGCGCAAGGCGATGAGCCCGGGCTTCCAGCCGGTGGCGCTGGGTGATGCCACGCTGTCGGCACAGTTCAAGCTCAAGCGTGAGCAGGTGATCACCCGCAACGTGGTGGCCAAGCTGCCCGGCGGCGAACACGGCGATGAAGCAGTGATCTTCTCCGCGCACTGGGATGCCTTCGGTATCGGCCAGCCCGACGCCAAGGGTGACCGCATCCGCCGCGGTGCCATCGACAACGCCACCGGCGTGGCCACCGTGCTCGAGCTGGGGCGCGTGTTCGCCGCTGGCCCGCAGCCGCAGCGCACCCTGTACTTCGTTGCGCTCACGGCCGAGGAAAAGGGCCTGCTCGGTGCCAACTACTACGCCGCGCATCCGCTGGCCCCGCTGGACAAGACCGCTGCGGTGCTGAACATCGAGATGTTCAGCCCGGACGGCGCGACCCGTGACATTGCCTCGTGGGGCAAGGGCCGCGTGTCGCTTGAGGGCGACCTGGAGCGCGTCGCCAAGGCGCGCGGGCGCAGCTACTCGCCGGACCCGAACCTGGAAGCCGGCTTCTTCTATCGTGCGGACCACTTCGCCTTTGCCCGCCTGGGCGTGCCGGCGATCACCATCGGCCCGGGCCTGGACAAGCTGGAAGGCGGCGTCGAAGCCGGCCGCGCGCTGCGCGACAAGTATTTCGCCGACTGCTACCACCAGGCCTGCGACGCCTGGACCCCGAGCTGGAACCCGGCCGGCCACGCCGCCGACACCCTGCTGGTCTACGACCTCGGCATGGAGCTGGCCAACAGCCGCCGCTGGCCGCACTGGGAAGAAGGTTCGGAGTTCCGCGCCATCCGTGAAAAGAGCGAGGCGTCCCGCCGCTGACGCGGCGCGCACGACCAACGGTCGTGCGCTACCCGGTAGGTCACGACCGTTGGTCGTGACGCGGCCACCGGGAATCCCAAACAAAGACGCCGGGGCATGCCCCGGCGTTTTTGTTATCACATCAATGGGTTATTTCTTCGTCCCATCCAGCCAGTTCGGGCCTTTGTTCTTCAGGAAGAACACGTACACGAACAGCGAAACGGCAATGATCGCGGTGACGTAGATGGCGAACTCGCCCACCCGGTCGGTCTTCAGCGCACCCTGGTACAGCAGCGGCGCGGTACCACCGAACAGCGAGTTGGCCAGCGCGTAGCCCAGGCCCACGCCCAGTGCACGCACGTGGGTCGGGAACAGTTCCGCCTTCACCACCGCGTTGATCGAGGTGTAGCCGGTCAGGATCACGAAGCCCAAGGCCAGGGTCAGGAACGCCCACACCGGGTCATGCTGGTTCGGCAGTTCGGTGATCAGATACCAGCTGTACAGCACGCCGCCCACGCCGAAGAACACCAGCAGGCTCTTGCGGCCGATCATGTCCGACAGCCACCCGCCAACCGGCTGCAGCAGCATCAGGAAGGTCAGCACGCCCAGGTTGATCAGCGTGCCGGTCATCACGTCGTTGCCGGCAAAGGCGCTCTGGATCATCTTCGGGCCGTTCACCGAGTAGGTGTAGAAGGCCACGGTACCGCCGGCGGTGATCAGGAAGCACAGCAGCAGCGGACGCCACTGGTTCACGAACAGCTCGCGCATCGAGCCGGAGGCCTTGGCCTTGCCCTCGCGCGCGGCTTCGATGGAGTCATGGCCCAGCGATTCGTCCATGGTCCGGCGCAGCCAGAAGACCACGATCGCGGCCAGGCCGCCGATGCCGAACGCAATGCGCCAGCCCCAGGCCGAGATTTCCGGCTTGGCCCAGAAGATCAGCATGGTCAGCAGGGTCAGCTGCGCCAGCACGTGGCCGCCCACCAGGGTGACGTAGTGGAACGAGGACAGGAAGCCGCGGCGGCCCGGAATGGCCGCTTCGGACATGTAGGTGGCCGAGGCCCCGTACTCGCCACCGGTGGCGAAGCCCTGCAGCAGGCGTGCGAACAGCAGGATCAATGCCGCCCAGCCGCCAATGGTTGCGGCGGTGGGGGTCAAAGCGATCAGGAACGAACAGGCGGCCATCATCGTCACCGACACGGTCAGCGCCAGGCGGCGGCCGTAACGGTCGGCAAAGCGACCGAAGTACCATGCGCCGATCGGGCGCATCAGGAAGGTGGCGGCGAAGATCGCCCACACATAGATGGTTGAGTTTTTGTCTTCGGCCGAGAAGAACTGCGACTCGAAGTAGACCGCGAACACCGAGTACACATACACGTCGTACCACTCGACCAGGTTGCCGGCCGAGCCTTTCAGGGTGTTGGAGATCGAGCGTTTGAGCGCCGCCTTGTCATCAAGGGGCGTCGAAAGGGAGGGGGAGTGGCTCATGCGGAAAATCGTTCCTCGCGGTGAAGCGGTGGATCTGGAAAGCGTCGGGCCCGGGATGGGCACCTGCTTTTACCTTACCCCACGTGCATGACCAGTGGACATTGCACCATGTGACTAGTCCAGCTGCGACAGCGGCCCTAGAATCGCCGTTCCCCCCGCCTGCTGGTCGTGCAATGGCCGTCCCCACCCCCGTTCCCGCCCCCGCGCCGCGTACCGGCATGGTGGTTTTGGCGTTGCTGCTGGTCTATGTGGTGTGGGGGTCCACCTACCTGGGCATCCGGCTGGCCCTGGAAGGGGGGGCGCTGCCGCTGACCACCGTATCCGGAGCCCGTTTCATCGTTGCCGGCAGCCTGATGTACGCAGTGCTGCGCTGGCGTGGCATGGCCGCCCCGACCCGCCGCCAGTGGCGCAACCTGGTGTTCATGGGCCTGACCATGCTCGTGCTGGGTAACGGCATGGTGGTGCTGGCCGAGCGCACCGTCTCCTCGGGTCTGGCGGCCACCGCGGTGGCCTCGGTGCCGCTGTGGATGGCGCTGTTTGGCGCAATCCGGGGCGAACACGCCACCAAGGGCGAATGGCTGGGCATCGCCATCGGCTTCCTCGGCGTGGTCTGGCTGAATGCGGGTAGCAGCCTCACCGCCTCCCCGCAGGGGCTGATCCTGCTGCTGATCGCCCCCATCGGCTGGGCGTTCGGTTCGGTCAGCGCCCGCCGCCTGGACCTGCCGGCCCCGTTCATGACCGCCGCCGGGCAGATGATCTGCGGTGGCGTGATGCTGGTTGCGCTCGGCCTGGCCACCGGTGAGCGCCCCACCAGCTGGCCCAGCATGAATGGGCTGCTGGCGGTGGCCTACCTGTGCATGTTCGGCTCCATCGTCGCCTTCACCGCCTACGTGTGGCTGCTGCACAACGTGCGTCCGGCGCTGGCCGGCAGCTACGCCTACGTGAACCCGGTCATCGCCGTGCTGCTGGGGGCCTGGATCGGCCATGAGCGGTTCGGCGCGCACGACCTGCTGGCCATGGGCGTGATCCTGGCGGGCGTGGTGGTGCTGACCCTTGCCCGGACCCGCGCCAGGTGAGTGCGGTGGACGCGCAGGCGCTGCAGGAGCAGCGCCGGGGCCTGGCCATCACCGCATTCACCTTCACCCTGTGGGGGCTGGTGCCGGTGTACTGGCACCTGCTCAAGGCGGTGCCCTCGCAGCAGATCATTGCCCACCGCATCATCTGGAGCACGGTGCTGGTGGTGGCCTGGCTGCTGCTCAGCAGCGGCCGGCGCTGGTGGAAGACCATTGCCGCGCAGCCGCGCGCGCTGCCCACGCTGGCGCTGAGCAGTGTGGCCATCGCCTTCAACTGGGGCCTGTACATCTGGGCCATCAACGCTGGCCACGTCATCGAAACCAGCCTGGGCTACTTCATCAACCCGCTGGTGAGCGTGCTGCTCGGCGTGCTGGTGCTGAAAGAGCGCCTGCGCGGCCTGCAATGGCTGGCGGTGGGCTGCGCCGCGGTGGGCGTGGCCTGGCTGACCGTGGACGCCGGCCGCCCGCCGTGGATCGCGCTCGGCCTGGCCTGCTCGTTCGGCCTGTACGGCCTGCTGCGCAAGCTGATCTCGGTGGACCCGGTGGCCGGTCTGGGCATTGAAAGCCTGTACCTGTTCCTGCCCGCCATCGGCTTTGCGATCTGGAGCGAAGGCGCGCACGGCGGGGCCTTCTTCAGCGGCTGGGGCTGGAAGAACGACCTGCTGCTGATCCTGGGCGGCGCGGTCACCGCCCTGCCGCTGATCGGCTTTGCTTACGGGGTGAAGCGCATTCCGCTGTCGCTGGTTGGCATCCTGCAGTACATCGCCCCCACCATCGGCCTGCTGCTGGGCGTGTTCTTCTTCCGCGAACCCTTCGATACCGGCAAGGCCCTGGGCTTCGCCGCGATCTGGGTCGGCCTGCTGCTGTTCATCGGCGACAGCCTGTGGCGGACGCGGAAGGCGGCGACGCGCTGACGGCGGTGCCACCCTGCCGTGCGCGGGACCGGATCATGCAACGGCCCACGCGACGCAACCCGTGCTCCGAATCGTTGCTTCAAACGGGGCGCTCCAAACTCCTGTTCCAGGCCGGTGCTACCAACCCCGATCCAAACCCTCGATCCAAACTCCGCGTAGAGCCACGCCATGCGTGGCTGAATCCATCATCGTCCCGCAAACCGACCGCACGCGCAGCTCCACCGGCCTTACACAGCTGATTCTCAGAAAATCATCATCGCCTCACACGCGACATCCAATTAGCATCGCGCGAACCCGATGCCGGGTCTTTGAGATTTGGAGGTCGACTGTGTGGAAGATGAAGATGCCGACACGACGCAGGTATCACCTGGTAATGCTGATGTTCTCCCCGATGTCCGCATGGGCGCTATGCTGCCCTACAGGAGGGCAGATAAACGAGCCTGCCGGCAGCGGGATCGGACAGAGCCAGCCGCGCGCCGCCGATATAAGCAATGATCCTCGCTGGAGCGTCCATGCATTTGAGCGCGATGACATCAGCTACTTCCAGGTTGGCAGTGTGACGGGGGGCATTGAGTTCATTCTCGGAAAAGCAGGAGATCACTTTTGGCTGTTGCCGGCTGGACCGACAGACGCACATATCGAACTGCCTGGAAACACTATTGCGCCGGTGATTTCTACAAGTGCAAAAGTAGTCTATGAGCATCCAGAATTCCGGCTACTCGCAAGTGAAACAGCCGGCGCAACCTCATGGCATGTGCAGGTGCTACCACCCAGCCCCTAGCGTCCCACCGACTCAGCGAAGAACATCCGGATCCGATTGCGGCGGCACTGAACAGTTCCGCCAAAGGCCTGGGTGCGACCACTAAGACGTCCAACTGCCATGGTGGCCGTGCTCCGGGCAAGGTGATGTCGTGAATCCGCCATGCCCACCGTCACAACGATGCCGCGTACGGTCTGGAAACGACCGCACTTGGCGCGAATCTTCAATGGGCCGCGCTCCATCTCGAGCAGCAATGAAACCGCCTCCATCAGGGCGCGATAGGTCGTCAATTGTAGATCCAGGCTCAGGCAACATGGGTCACCCACGAGATGCGGTTGGAGCAGGCGATCATCCTGATCCCACGCGTCGCCGATGCCGATGGTTTGAAGCGCGAGGTAAAGCCCAACATGTTCCATTGTCGTTGGATATACCATGTTCGCCTGCTCGCGAAACTTTCGAGAGTGAACCGTCGCGGCGTCAAGTAGACAAGACGCCATGTCGTGGTGGCCTCTGACCCTGAGCCAATCGATGGTTTCGCTGAGGCATGCATCCAGGCCATCTCCTATTCTTCGAATACTGAGTGCTCGGTTGCGCAGCTCTTGCTCACCAGCGAACTGCGAGACGCGAGCATTTGAGATTGCCTGCCGTCTGGCCTTTATGTGGATGAGATTGTCATGATAGAAATGCGTGATTCTGGAGCCGAGAGCTAGTAGCGCGGTGCCGGCAAGAGCAGTGATCAGCTGGATCTTGAAGGAGTCAAGGTCAAATGAACCGGGAAGGCCAGTGACAGGCGTGCCGAGTCGAACAAAAGCGCTCATCAGCGGTATGCCAATGGCGGCCCCCCACCAGCCTTGCAGACAGGTGAGTGCAATCAATGGTGCTGCCATCGCAAGCTGGATCGTTGCTCGTTCGCCTGCAGCCTCCTGCGGAATCATTACGGACACCCATCCGCAGACTACAAGCAAAACCACGGCGTAAACGGTAGGCCGCTCACTCCACCTGGCCCAATCGACGCGGTCACGTCTTGCCAGCAGTAGCGCCAACGGTGCCAGCGTTAGTATTGCTACGTAATGACCGAGCACGTAGCGCAGCGCTATCGGCAGGAATCCGCCATTGGGTGGCGAGTCCCAGAAGACGTGCATCAGCGTCAGGTTTGTGAGGCCGATAATAAGGGCCGCAGCACCCGCAAGCGTGAGTAGCCAGCTGTCGGCCTGGCTTGCTATGGATCGTCGGTGAAGGAAAACGACAAAAGCAACCGCCGGAAGCTGATAAGCCGACGAGAGCACGACCCACGTCAAGCCGTGATCTTCAATCATCGGAATGCGCATGTGGGCGAAGTAGGCGTACTCGCCAAGGAGCAGGTAAGGCCAAAGACGGAATGGGAGCGCCAACAGGAGTGCTACCCGGATACCAGAGGGCAGAAAGAACTGATCAAGCGACACCTGTCTCGACGCCCAGCATGCCGCAGCGTAGAGCACCGCAACCAGTAAGCCTTCCGGGAAGTCCAGCAGACGCGATTGAAGTCCCTTGGCCCACTTGCTGTTCGACATCCCAACGCTCCTTAGGTGGGCAGTTGTCGCAATCCGTCCGCGACGCCTGCCTGTTGCGAGGGCGCGAAAATAGCGAGTGCGTTGTGGCCTCGCAATGGGAGTTTCGCAATATCAGATAAAGTTCAAACGTGCGGTGCGCGCGGCTGAACTGAGGAGGTGCGTAGAGCCGGGCTTGCCCGGCTGTCGTGGATGTCGGGCGGTTCGCAGCGGGGCAAGCCCCGCTCTACGGGTTTGGCGCACTGGGCACGTTCTGCGGTAGCGCCAGCAATGCCTGGGCCGGCCAACGGCCGGCGCTACCTGGATACTGCATGATCCGCCTTGCTGCGGCGACCCCCCACATTTCGCTCGGTTCCGATGGTCGCCGTTGCCCGCGCCTGCTCCACTTCAACAGCCCGCATGTGCGGGAGTTCAAGGAGTGGATGATGATCAGGCATCTGTTGGGGCTTGCACTGGGGTTGGCCGCAGTTCCCGCCCAGGCGCAGGAGCGACTGGAGGATCCGGTGGCATGGAGTTGCTTCTACTGCACCGAAGAAGAACGGCAAGCCTTTGCGTTGCGCAAAGGCGAGGGGCCGCACCTTGTCTACACCGGTTTCAACTACGGGCTTCTCTACGCCTACCGGGTGGAGCGTGTTGGCAGCGAGTTGGTCGTCGAAAAACGATCTCCCGCGTCCTGGCTCAGAGAACAATTCGACGCGATGATCCTCCACTTCCGCGCCGGTAGCGGTGAGTTCTATTACGACTGGGGACTGCTTCAGCTGGTGCCGCCGGGCTGGCCTGGCGTAAGAAGCGACACGATGATGTGGGGGCATCATGTGTCCAGCCTGCATCCGCTGCATGAAGAGGCGCGCGCGATCGTGCAGCGCGTACTGAACAACACCGCAATTTTCCGGCACTTCAAGGCAGACCCATATGGTCGGGTCATTCGCTTCGATTTTCAGCTGGATGGTTCCGTTCCCTACCGGGCGCGGCTGAGGACGGGCAGGACGGATCTGGGTTACATGGATTTTTACTTTGACCACGAGACCCGCAACTGGGAGTACCTGGAGTCAGCCGACATGCGGCACTTCATCCAGGAGTCTCCCGAAGACTTCCTGCGTGCCGATGGCGGCGCACGTTCCTTCTATTACTCCAGGACGTTCCAGGACGCGGCACCCTACTTCCTGCAGCGCGCCAAATGGGCCGGGGCCAAGGTTCACGGTGAGATGCCGGCCAGCGGCAGAGACGTGCGTTTCGACTGCAGTCGCATGGACGATGGACTCAACTGCTTCGTGATCCACCCGTAACACGACACCCTGCAGCGCCCCGCCGGGCGCTGCAGGTCCCACACACACGACTCAGGTTTCGCGCAGCGCCGTGGTGATCGGCAGACGCGCCGCACGCAGGGCCGGGAACAGCCCACCGACCAGCCCGATGCCCAGCGCCCACTTGAGGCCACTCCACAGCAGTTCCGGCGAAACCTTGAACTGGAACACCACCTGGCTGAAGTTGCTGCCAATGGTGCTGACGCTGTAGCCGTTGAAGATGGCCCATGCCACCAGCCCGCCCAGCAGGCCGCCGATCAGTGCCAGCAGCATGGTCTCCAGCATGATCGCGGTCACCACCGGCAGGCCACGGAAGCCGATGGCGCGCATGGTGGCAATCTCACGCGCACGTGTAGCAACTGCTGCGTACATGGTGTTGAGCGCGCCAAACACTGCGCCGAATGCCATGATCGCGCCGATCACGGTGCCCAGCACGCTGATCAGCTTGGTCAGCCCGCCACCCTGCTTGGCGTAGTAGGCCTTGGTGGTTTCCACGTCCAGCTTCAGGCGCGGGTCGGCGGCCACGGCGGCCTTGAACTGATCAAACCCCGCCTTGCCATCGGTGCGCACGCTGATCGACTGCCAGGCACCACGCTGATAGGTGGTGGCCAGCGTTTCGGCGTCGGTCCACAGCTCCGAATCGTGCGAGTCGCCGGAGTTGAACGCACCCACCACGGTCCACTGCTGGTTGCCCAGGGTCAGGGTCTGGCCCACATCCAGCCCACGGAACTGGCTCTGAGCGCCCTTGCCGACCACGATCTCGCGCAGGCCCGGCTTGAACTGCCGGCCTTCGGTGACCTTGACCTTGTCATGCACCAGCCAGCCCATCTCGCCCACGCCACGGAACTGCGCATTGACGTCGGTGCCGTCGCCCTTGGATACCAGGTTGACCACCTGGGAGAGTTCTGGCGAGATCATCGGCCGGCCCTGTGCGTCCTTGCTGACCCCCGGCAGGGTGGACAGCAGCGGGGTTTGTTCGCGGGTGATCACCGAATTGGTTTCCGCCTGTGAGCCGCCGCGCAGCACGATCGCGGTGGTGTCATCGCCGGTGCTGTTGAGGGTGGACTGGAAGCCCTGGCCCATCGCCAGCATCGCCACCAGCACGCCGACCACGCCGGCAATGCCGACCACCACCACCGAGGAGGCCCCCCAGCGCTGCGGCAGGCTGGCCACGCCAATCCGGGTGGCGGCCAGCGCCAGCCGGCCGCTGCGGGTCAGCAGCAGCCACAGTGCGACCGCCACGGCCACGGCAAGCACGCCAGGCCAGGGCAGGGCGATCCACACTCCCAGTGCCACCGCCAGCAGCACGACCGTCACCGCATTCTTCAACCAGTGCTTGATCATGTCGATTCTCCTCAGCGGCCCGCCAGGGCGTCCACAATCTTCAGGCGCTTGGCGCGCAGCGCCGGCAGCAGGCCCACCACCACGCCAATGCCGATGATCAGCGCCACGCCCATCACCCAGGTCTGGGTGGGCACGTGCGGCGGCAGCAGACCCTGGGTCTTCGGGGCCAGCGCCGGCAGGATCATCGCCGCCAAGCCCATGCCGATGGCACCGCCCAGCCCGATCAGCAGCACCGATTCGATCATCACCAGCACCAGCACCGTGCTGTCCTTGAAGCCCAGCGTCTTCAGCGTGGCCAGTTCCGGAATGCGCTCGCGCACCGCCTGCGCCATGGTGTTGCCGGTCAGCAGCAGCAGGGTAAAGAACACCGCGCCCATGATCGAGGTGACAATCAGGCCGATGTCGGCGAACTGCTTGACAAAGGCCTGCTGGAACGCCGATTCGGTCTGGCTCTTGGTCTCATGGTCCGAATTGGCCGAGATCGCATCGATGGCCTGCGCCACCCGCGAGGCGTGGTCCGGGTTGTCCAGGGTGACCGTGTACCAGCTGACCTGGTTCTTGATGTAATCGTTGCTTTCGTCGAAGTACTTCCAGTTCATCATCAGCTGGCGTTCTTCGTTCGCGGCCAACGTGCGGTCCTTGGAACGGAAGATGCCCACCAGTTGCAGCGGCCAGTCGTTGCTGCCACTGCGCGGGAAGATGGTCGCCTGCAGCGGAATGGTGTCGCCGATCTTCCAGCCAAACTCCTTGGCCAGAGTTTCACCCACTACTGCACCGGTACGGGTGTCCTGGAACGCCTTCAACTGGTCAGGAGGCAACTGCAGTTCGCGGTACACGTCGAAATAGTTCGGGGCCACCGAGAAGTTGGCGAAGAAGTTCTTCGGGTCCTGGTAGATGCCACCGAACCACATGCCGTAGGTGACGTCCTTCACCCCGGCCACCTGCCGCACCTGCGGCTCCAGCCGGATCGGCAGCGACTGGGTGATCGAGAGACGCGAGGCCACGATCAGGCGGTTGGCCCCTTCCACGCTGCCGCCCGAACTGAAGGCTACGCGTACCGAATCGAGCATGCCGAACAGCAGGAACGCAGCCACCACTGAAAACAGGGTCAGCAGCGTCCGCGTCTTGCTGCGGAACAGCTGCGCCCAGATGAGCGAGAAATATTTCATGGCGGCGCTCCTCCGTCAGTGCGCCGCTGGCGCGTCGGCCAGCTCGCCCTTGTCCAGGTGCACGGTATGGGTGGCGTACTCGGCGGCCTTGGGATCGTGGGTGACCATGATGATGGTCTTGCCGTGCTCGCGGTTGAGCTGCTGCAGCAGCGACAGGATCTCCTCGGCCGAGGCGCGGTCGAGGTCACCGGTGGGTTCGTCGCAGATCAGGAAGGTCGGGTCGGAGACGATGGCACGCGCAATCGCCACGCGCTGTTGCTGGCCGCCGGACAGTTCATTCGGGCGGTGGCTGCGGCGGTCGGCCAGGCCGACCAGCGTGAGCGCGATTTCCGCGTTGCGCTTGCGTTGCGTCGCGCCCAGGTGGGTCAGCAGCAGCGGAAGCTCCACGTTCTTCTGCGCGGTCAGCATCGGCATCAGGTTGTAGAACTGGAACACGAAGCCCACATGGTGGCTGCGCCAGGTGGACAGCTGGCCGCCGCTCATGCGGTCGATGCGCTCGCCTTCAATTTCGATCTCGCCGCCGCTGGGGGTGTCCAGACCGCCGATGAGATTGAGCAGGGTGGTCTTGCCGGAGCCGGACGGCCCCATCAGCGCCACGAAGTCGCCGCGCTGGATGTCCAGGTCGATGCCATGCAGCACCTGCACCTTTTCGGGGCCGCGCTGGTAGGTCTTGGTGATGTTGCGGAGCGAAACCAGGGTGGACATGGGTGGTTCTCCGATTCAAGAGGTTTGACGCATGCACGACCAACGGCCGTGCGCTACCGGTAGGTCACGACCGTTGGTCGTGTCACCCGTTACGGCGCTTGCTTCTCCACCACCGCACTGCCATCACGCAGTTCCGGCGGTGGGTTGTTGACCACCTGCTGGCCGGCGCTGAGCCCGGCGGTGACCTGGCGGTCGTTGTTCAATGTCACACCCACGGTCACGGGTACCTGCTGCGCGTGGCCGTCATCGCTGACCACGAAGGCCACGGTTTTCTGGTCGCGTTCGACCAGTGCCGACGCCGGCACGCGGACCCCCTTCGGGGCCTCCGCCTGGGCCGGCGCTGCGGCTTCCAGGAAGCTCACCCGCACGCCCATTTCCGGCACGATGCGCGGATCCTTCACCTTCAGCGCCACCCTCACTTTCACCGTAGCCTTTCCGCGATCCGCGGTGGGAATGATGGCGATCACCTCGGCCGGAATCTTCCAGTCCGGGTAGGCATTCAAGGTGGCTTCCACCGGCATCTTCGGCTGCACGCGGCCGATGTAGGCTTCGCCCACTTCGACTTCGATCTCCAGCGAATCCATGTCGACGATGGTGCCGATGCCGGTGCGGGTGAAGCCGCCGCCGGCCGACAGCGGCGACACGATCTCGCCGGGTTGCGCGGCCTTGGCGGTGACCACGCCGGAGAACGGTGCGCGCACGATGTTGTTGTCCACGCCCAGGTCGGCAATGGCCAGCGAATCGGCCGCCACCTGGGTGTTGCGCTCGGCGGTCTTCAGCTGCGCACGCAGGCTGTCGCGCTGGGCGGTGGCCTGGTCATATTGCGAACGGGAGACCAGCTGCTGGCCGACCAGCTGCTGTAAGCGGGCGGCTTCAGCGTCGGCCTGGGCCACCTGCGCCTTCAACCCGGCCAGCTGCGCGCGCGCCGCTTCCAGCTGCGAGGCTGACAGGCTGCGCTGGGCATCGGCATCAATCGGGTCCAGCGTGGCCATGATCTGGCCGGCCTCCACCCGCATGCCTTCCTCGATCATCACCTCGCGGACCTTGCCGGTGATCTTGGCCGACACCGTGGCCATGCGCCGGGCCACCACGTAACCGCTGGCGTCCAGCACCGAGCTGCTGGCGGTGCCCTGCTGGATGGCCAGCACCGGGGCGGTGGTGACCTCCAGCGGCTTTTCGCGGCCGAAGGCGAACCAGCCAACACCGGCCAGCAGCACCAGGGCCACGACGGCCAGTGTGATCCAGAGACCGCGGCGCGGCGGGGACGGCGGCGGGGCCGCGCCCTTCTGGCGGTCGATACGAAGTTCCTTGAGCAGTTCGGCGGATGCGTTCATGGGACTCAAGACGTGGAATCGGGCCGAGTGTGACCGCAACGACGGTCGCGGGCAAACGGCAACGGCTGACTGGGGCACAGCATGCATGCCCGGCGGGGTCCAGCGGCAGTGACAGCTGTCACCTGGTTGGGGTGACCTGCGCAACTGGAAGTGCAACCACCAACCCCGCACCGTGAGCCACGCCCTGCGTGGCTGCTCCGTCCGCGACCGGTGAACCACGCAGCCACGCAGGGCGTGGCTCTACGGCCGAAACCCATCCCACATCAAGAGGAAGCTGCCATGATCTCGCCTCGCCCCCATGACCGGGAACCCATCATGCAGCCCCGCTGGCTGACCTCTGCCCTGCAACCCGCGCAGGATTCGGCCGTTGCCGACAATCTGCGTCGCGGCAAACCTGCGTGGTCCGACGCGGTGCATCTGTTATGGACCGGCTGGGTGTTCTTCACTCCGATGTTCGGAGCCGGCTACACCTTACCTTGGCTGTGGCTGACCCTGCTGACCTATCCGGTGTTCCTGGCGCTGTACGCCCGCCAGCTGCTGGCACCACGGCGGCACGCGCCCGGTTACGCGCTCGGCATGGTCGTCCTGGGACTGTCGCTGCTGCCGTGGTACCCCTCCGGTCTCAGCTACTTCATCTTCGGTTGCGTCACCTTGCGGGTGTGCCGCAATGGCAACTCGTGGCGTTACCTCGCCCAGCTGGTGGTGCTCAACGCCGCCTTCGTGGCTACCGCGCTGTCGGCGGGATACCACTGGCAGCAGCTGGTCTGGATTTCCTCGATGACGTTCATCATCGGTGCCATCGTCAACGTGGAAACCACCAACAAGGACCGCGACGCGGCCCTGCAGCTGTCCCAGGACGAAGTGCGCCGGCTGGCCGCCACTGCTGAACGCGAGCGCATCGGCCGCGACCTGCACGATCTGCTTGGCCACACGTTGTCGCTTATCACCCTGAAACTGGAGCTTTCGCGCAAACTGCTCGACCGTGACCCGGAACGCTCACGCCTGGAGATGGCCGAGGCCGAGGGCATCGCGCGCCAGGCACTGGCCGAAGTCCGAAGTGCGGTCACCGGCATCCGCGCGAGCGATCTGGCGGCCGAACTCGCCGCCGCGCGGCTGCTGCTGGAATGCCAGCACGTCCATCTGCATTACACCCCGCCGCCGCCGATGCCGGTGGAGATTGAACACGGCCTGGCGCTGATCCTGCGCGAGGCGGCCACCAACATCGTGCGGCATGCCGACGCGCACCAGGCCTGGGTCGAGTTCACCCAGGACGGCCGCCAGCTCGCCCTGCAGATCCGCGATGACGGGCGTGGCGATGTGCAGACCGAGGGCAACGGGCTTACCGGCATGCGCGAACGGGTATCCGCGCTGCGCGGCACGATGCAGGTGAAATCCGCGCGAGGGCAGGGCACGACGTTGCTGGTGCAGGTGCCACTGCCGGCCACCACCGTGCCGATACCCCCGCTTGCGTTGGACACGCATCCAGTGGCCCGCGAGGCGCTGTCATGATCCGCATCCTGTTGGCCGAAGACCAGGCAATGGTGCGCGGCGCGCTGTCGGCGCTGCTCGGGCTGGAGCCGGATATCGACGTGCTGGGCGCGGCCGCGGATGGCGAAGCGGCCTGGCGGATGCTGCAGCAGCTGCAGCCGGACATCCTGGTGACCGACATAGAGATGCCGGGGCTGTCCGGCCTGGAGCTGGCGCAGCGCATCGCGCGTCAAGGCCTGCCGATCAAGGTGGTGATTGTGACCACCTTCGCGCGCTCTGGCTTTCTACGCCGCGCATTGGATGCGGATGTCTGCGGCTACCTGCTCAAGGATGCACCGGCGGAAAAGCTTGCCGATGCGCTGCGCCAGGTGCAGCTCGGCGGTCGCGCCATTGACCCGCAGCTGGCGCTGGATGCGTGGTCGATGGCCGACCCGCTCAACGACCGCGAACGCCAGGTGCTGCGCTTGTCCGGCGATGGCCGCTCGGCCAGCGAGATCGCCACCCAGTTGGGCCTGTCACACGGCACCGTGCGCAACTACCTGTCCGAATGCATCGGCAAGCTGGGTGTCGCCAACCGGATCGAGGCCTACCGGCTTGCCCGCCAGAAAGGCTGGCTGTAGGGACACGCCATGCGTGTCCGCAGGAATCAATTGGCCGGCACGCCCTGCAGATGCGCATGGCGCGTCTCTACGATTGCGCGGATTTCCCAACGCGCCCCGGCCCCCGCGCCATCGCCGAGAACACCCCGTCGCGCCGCACCCAGGCGTGGAACAAGGCCGCACACAGATGCAGCACCACCGTTGCAAACAGCACATAGGCAAGCAGGCTGTGCGCACTGCGCAGGGCCGCATACAGCGCCGGGCTGTGCGGCAGGATGTGCGGCAGCGCAACACCCTTCCACATCTGCACCGGGTAGCCGCCGGCCGACAACATCGCCCACCCGACCAGCGGCATGGCGAACATCAGCCCGTACAGCAGCCAGTGCGAAGCATGCGCCGCAGCTACCTGCCAGCCCGGCAGGTCGGCCGGCAGCGGCGGTGGGCGGTGGCGCAGGCGGTTGATCAGGCGCACCACCGCCAGCAGCAGGATCGCGATGCCCAGCGGGCGATGCAGGTCGATCAGCGCCGGTCGCCAGTGCAGCGACGCCACCATGGTCACGCCGATGAACAGCATCGCCAGGATCAGCGCGGCCATCAGCCAGTGCAGCACCCGCGCGGTCAGGTTGAAGTGTCCGCTGCTCTGCTTCATTTCGCTTCTCCCGTCGCCTTGGCCGCACCGCTGGCGGTTTCGCGCTCGCGGCGGTTGAACGACACGGAGTACACCGCCGAACGCGCGGCCAGGATCGGGTCGTCGGTGCCGTCGATGCCCGTGGGCAGGATCAGTGGGTCGAAGTTGACGTCACGGCACGCGCCGCTGGCCTGCGGCTGCAACGCGGTGAGGCTGAGTGTGCCGACCTTCACTTGGCGACGTTCCGCCGGCCACGGAATGGACGGGTCGTTGATCGCATCGGAAGGTTCGGCCAGGGTCACCCACATTTCCCATTGCACCGGTCCCTGCGCAAGGCGCTGCCGGAACTCGTCGGCCAGATAATCCAGCCCGGCCTGCGCGCGCTGTTCGGCGCTCATGGCTTCAAATGCGGCCGTCGGGCGCATGCTCCAGCGCACCACCTGCTCTTTGCCGGCAGCGTTGATGAAGCGGAAGCTGTTGACGCCGTTGTAGTCGGTATTGGCCCAGCTGGTCGACCACGGCGCGCTCTTGGCCCACTCGCCAAACGCGCGGACCGAAGGGTACTTCGCCGCCACCGCGGCCATCTTCGCCGGGTCGGGTTTGCCGGTGGCCGGGTCGGGAATCTGTGCCTTGGTCTGTTCCAGGAAGGCATCGGCGGTGGGCACGGCGAAGAACGGGAAGCTGTTCATCGCGGTGCGCCATTCCTGGCCGTCGTCGGTCACCAGCTGCAGCGCCATGCTGCGCACGCGCGCGTTGGCATCGGCACCGTGCGGGTCGGCACCGCCGATCGACATGCGCCCCAGCACCGGCACCTGCTGCTGGCGGAACACCCGCGCCGAACTCAGCTCGGCCCCCGCGGGCAGGCCCTGGAAGGTACCACTGACGCACACCCCTTTGCTGTGCGCACGGCGGAAGCCCGGATGGCTGGCTCCGGTGGCTTCAATGGTGTCAGTAAAGGACTGCGCGGTCGCGCGGTCGCGCCCCAGCCAACCGGCCAGCCAGGCAAACGCCAGAATCAACAGGCCGGCAATGAAGGCGATCAGCCCGATCCACAGCAGCGGGGAATGCCGGCGGGGAGCACCGGGCTCCTGGCCGGCACGGGTGTAGCGGAAGAGCGACATGGGCCAATACCTGCCTTCACGAAGTGAGTGGGTGGGCTGGCGCTCATCCTCGCAGAACCGGTGTCCGGTCGATATTCACATTTTCGACAAGGTTGAAAACGACGATCCCCGCCGGGGCGGGGATCGTGGTTATTACGCGTACCGCGTCTTCAACATCTGCCACGCCGAGCGCAGCGCCAGCGCTTCACCGCCGGCCGGGCGGCCCGGGCGCTCGCCGTCGTTCCACGCGTACACGTCCAGGTGCGCCCACTTCTGGCCGTCGCCAATGAAGCGCTCCAGGTACAGCGCGGCAGTGACCGAGCCGGCCATGCGCGAGCCGGCGTTGGCCAGGTCGGCAATGCCGCTGTGCAGGTAACGCAGGTAGGGACGCCACAGCGGCATGCGCCAGACCGGGTCGCGGGTGCGGTCGCCCGCCTCCAGCCACTGCTGCGCCACGGTGTCGTCATTGCTGAACAGCGCAGGCAGGTCCGGGCCCAGCGCGATGCGCGCCGCGCCGGTGAGGGTGGCGAAGTCGAGCAGCAGCTCCGGCTTCTGTTCACTGGCGTAGGTGAGCGCGTCGCACAGGATCACCCGGCCTTCGGCGTCGGTGTTGTCGATCTCGATGCTCAGGCCCTTGCGGGTGGCGATCACTTCGCCCGGACGGAACGCGTCCGGACCGATCGCATTTTCCACCGCCGGAATCAGCAGGGTCAGCTGCACCGGCAGCTGCTGGGCCATGATCAGCCCGGCCAGCGCCAGCGCATGCGCGGCACCGCCCATGTCCTTCTTCATGTTGCGCATGCCGTCGGCCGGCTTGATGTCCAGCCCGCCGGTGTCGAAGCACACGCCCTTGCCGACCAGCGCGACGTGCGGCGCACCGGCCTGACCCCAGCGCAGCGCGATCAGGCGCGGCGCGCGGTGCGAGGCGCGACCCACGGCATGGATGGCCGGGAAGTTCTGTTCCAGCAGGGTCTGCCCGGTGATCACCTCGATCTGTGCGCCATGGGCGCTGGCCAGTTCACGCGCGGCGTCTTCCAGTTGCTGCGGACCCATGTCTTCGGTCGGCGTGTTCACCCAGTCGCGCACGCGCAGGCTGGCGGTGATCACGTCGCGCACTTCCGCCGACGGGCTGGCCACCAGCTGTGCCGGGGCGCGGTTGGGCTTGCGGTAGCGGCTGAAGCGGTAGCTGCCCAGGCCCCAGCCCAGGTGCAGCAGGGTCTGCATGGTGTCCGGCAGTTCTCCGGCCAGCTGCCACACGCTGCCTTCGGGAAGTGCGAACGGCGCGTGCGCGTACGCATAGGCATCGCCCGGATCACCCACGCCAACGATGGCTCCGCCGATACCGGCGTCGCCCGGCAGCAGCACCACGCTGCCACCGCTGCCATTGAAGTGCTGCGCGTCCAGCCAGGCCACCAGCGACGGGGACTGCTGCGCGCGCCAGGCGGCGAACTGTTCGCGCTCCATCACGTGCAGCGGCAGGGCCTTGGAGGTATCGGTGGTGAAGCCGTTTATCTGGGTCATGCGGGAAGGGTTCCGTAGTGGATCAGGCGCGCGCTGCGCCCGGGTTGGCATCGAGCCAGTCGGCCAGCCCGGTCAGGGTGTCAAACTGCAGGTCAGGCTGCAGCGAAGGATGGGTCCAGGTGTGGGCCTCGCGATTGATCCAGCAGCCGCGCAGGCCGGCCTGCATCGCCCCCACCACGTCCATGTCCATGTGGTCGCCCACGTGCAGCACGTGGGTCGGGGCCACGCCCAGGCGCTCGCAGGCGGCGTGGAAAATGCTGGCCGCCGGCTTGGCTGCGCCGTGTTCGCGCGAACCCAGCTGGAAGGCGAAGTGGTGGGCCAGGCCGATCCGCTCAAGATCGGCGTTGCCATTGCTGACCGCCGCCACCGGCACCCGCGCGGCGATCCGCGCCAAGGCGTCAAGGGCGTCCGGGTAACATTCCACCTGGTTGCGCGCGGCGTAGAACGCCTCATAGGCGGGCTCCACCAGGTCCAGGCTGGCCCCGCTGTTTTCCAGCGCCTCGCGCAGGGTCAACCGGCGCAGGGCGCTCAGGTCGTAGTGCAGGTGGGGGTTTTCGCGGAAGGAGCGCTCGCGCAGTTCGCGCATGGCCGCCACCGGGTACATTTCAGCGGTGGTCGGGCTGTGCTCCAGCATCCACGTGTGCAGCACCTGGTCGATGCGGGCCCCGATGGGGGCGAACGGCCACAACGTGTCGTCGAGGTCGAGGGTGATGGCTTGGACAGGGAAATTCACCCGGCTATTGTACGCCTGTGCCCGCAGCCACGCAGGGCGTGGCTCTACTCCAGCAGGCGGGCCCAGCCCTGGGTGCCGTCCAGGCGCGCCAGCACCAGCTTGATGCACACCAGCAGGGGCACCGACAGCAGCAACCCGACCATCCCCCACAACCACCCGAACACCATCAGCGCCAGGATCAGGATCAGCGGCGATATCGCCATCCGCCGCCCCAGCACGATCGGGGTGATCACCTGGCCTTCCACGGTATGCAGGGCCAGATAACAGGCCGCCGGCAGCAGCGCCTTGAACGGGTCGCTGAACTCCACGAAGCCCATCAGCAGCATCAGGGTGACCCCGATGAACGGCCCGACATACGGCGCGAAGTTCAGCAGCGCCGCCACCGTGCCCCACAACAGGGCTTCCTGCACGCCGATTCCCAGCAACAGCAGGATCCCGGAAAACACCAGCCCGACCAGTGTGTTGATCACCGTAATGGTCAGCACATAACGCGACACCTCGCGTTCGATCGAGCGCAGGATGTCGGTCGTGAAGCGCTGCTGCTGGCGGCTGGGGAACAGCGCGATCGCATGCTTCTGCAGGTTCTGCCCGTAAATCATGAAGAACAGCGTCAGCAGCACCACCGCCAGCACCGAGGCGGCGAGCTTCGGTGCCCGGGTCAACACCCGGTACGGATCGTCCAGCTGGGTGCGCACGATCTGCACGCGACGATTGGTCTCACCGCCGGCGGCACGGGCGAAGTTCTCCGCCGCCTGGTTGGCCTGCTGCACGGGCTTGGTCAGGTTCTGCACCTGCCGGGCCACCTTGCGCAGCTGCTGCGGGGCTTCCTGGGCCCAGTCCATGGCCGGGCCGACCAGCTGCACGCCTAAAGCGGCCGCGCCACTCAGGCCGACACCTATAACCAGCACCGCAGCCAGGAAGCGCGGAATCCACAGCCGGCCGAGGAAGCGCAGGATCGGGTTGCCGACCAGCGCGAAGAACATCGCCAGCAGCACCGGCAGGATGATGTCCTGCGCCGCCCATAAGGTGTAGCAGACCGCCAGGGTGGCCAGTACCACCAGCGACATCGGTGCGCGCGGGCGTGGAGAGGGTGAGGCCGGGGCAGGGCCGTCGGGTGCCGGCACGACCGCATCGGAAGAGGGAGTCACCGGAACGCTCATGCCGATTGCCTGCAAGGTAGTGCCCGGCATTCAGCCGGGCGGATCGTGTTGGGGTCGGAATACTACCGCTTACCGTTCCGAAACGTCGGTAGCGGCTTCAGCCGGCTGCGGTTGCGGTTCGCCACGCGGGGCCGCCGCCGCGGACTGTGGCTGAACACGGGCCGCCGCTGGAGTTGCAACGTCATCGGCGGCGCCGTCCACCTTGTCGGCGGCCTGCTCGGCGGTATCGGCCGCTTCGGCGGCCTGCATCGAAGCGAACGCGGCCTGTGCACTGGCCAGCAGGTTGGATACCGAGCCGATCATCTGCAGCCAGCGTGCACCGTGGAAGCGGGTCTTGCCTGGTTCCAGCTTGCCGGCGATGAAGCCGCCGGCCAGGCCCACGGTGATGATGCGCAGCGGGGTCCACCCTTCGCGCCAGACCTGGCTGAGGGTGAACCAGTTGCACTGTGTTTCATGGCGGCGGATGTCCACCACCTTCTCGGCGCGCTTGACCCGCTGGCGCAGGGCTTCAAACTTCATGGCGTGCGCTCCGTGTCGTCGTCGCGTCCTTCCGGATCATCGTCGTGCGGCTCGTCAAACAGGCCCAAGCGGGACAGCTGACGACGGGTCGCGTGCATGCCGGTATGCCGGAAGAAGAACGATACCCGCCAGACCGCGTAGCCGGTAACCGCCAGGCTGAGCAGGGAGGTGATCAGCAGCGAGTGGAACCAGGACAGGCCCCACCGCTGCATCAGTGCGATCAGGGTGCCGGCCAGCAGCAGCCAGGCCGAGGCACCAAACACAATCGCCACGCCGCTCCAGGCCAGTGCCCGTCCGAACGCACTGCGGGCCAGCGCGAACTCGAACGAGGCCAGCCGCCGCAACGAGCGCAGGGTGTGTTTGGCCGAATCCACCGTGGCGCGGCCGGCCTGGCCGACATCACGGATGCTTTCTTCCAGGCCGGGAGCCTTGTACGCGTCACCGTCCGGTGGCGGGTTTGCCGCGCCACCGTCGGGGGGCAACTGGGTCTGGTCGCTCACGCCGGATTACTTGTCGCCGCCGCTGCGGGCCAGCTTGGCGATGATCCAGCCGGCGGCGAAGGCGACGCCGAACGAGGCCAGCGGGCGTTCGCGGATCAGTTCGGCGGCGCTGTCGACCAGGTCCTTGCCCTTGTCCATCAGTGCGTCGACCTGTTCCTTGGCGGCGGCACCGCCGAACTCGGCAGCGGCCAGGCCGGAAAGGGCGGTGTCGGACAGCTCAGCCTTGACGTTGGCCTTGCCGATACGCAGTTCATCCGTAGCGGCACCTGCCGCACCCTTGATCGAGGTGCCCGCGGCGCTGGCGGCGGACTTCAGGTGCGAACCGGCTTCACCCAGGTGTTCCTTCAGGTTCTCGGTATTGGTGGGGCTCATCGTGTATCTCCTGTATGCGATGGGGAAGGTGACCGCGGATGACCCCGGCGGTAACGAGCGCCATCAATAGCATCGCCGGGGTGTAGAGGGTGTTACGTAGCTGCGTGGTGCACGTCAAGGTACACCACGCCGGTTCAGCGCATGACCAGCTGGCCGCTGGCACCGCCCCGCACGATCCGCAGCACCAGCTGCTGGGGACGCTGCTGGAAGTTGGCGCGCCAGCTGGCGAGGTCGGCGAATTCCCCAGCGCTGGCCTGGATGATGACGTCGCCGCTGGCCAGTCCACTATTGGCCGCGCGGCTGCCGCGCTTGACCTCGCTGACCACTACGCCGCTCAATCCTGCCTGGCGCATCGATTCCGGAAGGTCGGCGAAGGTCGCACCGCTCAGGCGCGGATCCAGTGACTCGCCGGTGACCGCACGCGGCTGCTCTTTCAGTACGGCCTTCACCTGTTGCGCCTTGCCGTCGCGACGGATGTCCAGGGTCAGCGTGCTGCCCACCGCCTGCAGGCCTTCAATGTTGTGCAGGGCCTGTGCGCTGTCCACGCGCTGACCATTGGCCGACACCACCAGATCGCCCGGCTTCAGCCCGGCCGCGGCCGCACCCGAACCGGGCAGCACGCGGGTCACCAGCGCACCGCGGGTTTCACTCAGGCCCAGGCTCTGCGCCAGCTGCGGGGTCAGGTTCTGGCTTTCAAGACCGAGCGTGCCGCGCACCACTTCGCCATGTTTGACCAGCTGGTCGACTACGTCGCGTGCCAGGTTGGATGGAATCGCCAGGCCCAGGCCGATGTTGCCGGCCATGCTGCCCTGCGGATTGAAGCTGGCAGTGTTGATGCCGACCAGCTGGCCCTGCAGGTTCACCAGCGCGCCGCCGGAATTGCCCGGGTTGATCGAGGCATCGGTCTGGATGAAGTTCTGGTAGCCCAACCCGCGGATGCCGCTGCGGCCCACCGCCGAGACGATGCCCGAGGTCACCGTCTGGCTGAAGCCGAACGGGTTGCCGATCGCCACCACGAAGTCTCCAACGCGCAGCTGGGTGCTGTCGCCGAGCTTGATTTCGGTGAGGTTGCCGGCCGGAATGCGGATCAGCGCCACGTCGGTATCAGCATCCGAGCCGATGAATTCAGCCTTCACGGTCCGCCCGTCCGACAGCGTCACCTGCACGTCGTCGGCGTTGTCGATGACGTGGTGGTTGGTCAGCACCAGGCCTTCGGCGGCATCGATGATCACCCCCGAGCCCAGCGATTCGTTGATGCGTTCCTGTGGCACTTCCGGGAACAGGCGGCGGAAGAACGGGTCGTTGAAGAACGGGTTGCGCACCCGCACCACCTGTTTGGTGTTGACGCTGACCACCGCCGGCATCACCCGTTCCAGCATCGGGGCCAGTGACGGAACCGGCTGCCCGGCGACTGACGCCGGCAGCGCTGCGGTGGTCGGCACGGTCAGTGCGGCGGCCGGCAGCGGCGCGGCTTCGGCGCGGTTGTCCAGGTGGGCGTTGATGGCGGAAGCCACGAATCCGCCGAAGGCGGCGGCAAGGGCAAGCGTCAGTAGAGTGGGCAGCGGGCGCATGGCAGATCCGGCGTAGGAACAGGCGGGGCGGGGAACGGTGTGGGCATACGGTAAACCAAGCTGAATGAGTGTGTAGGCAACGGCCTAAACCGGCGATGAAAAATGGCCGCCGCACGGTCGGCTGGAACCGGGGTCAGGCAGGTCTGTCGGTTGCCGCGCGCACTGACGACACCGAGGCATCTGCCGCGCGCTGCCACCGCATTGCTGCGCAGTTCCGCGCTGCAGCGCCGCTTGGCACGCTGCGCGCGGGCGGTTTCGATGATCGTTCCGCACAATATTCGCGCTGATGTCGAGCACCGTTCTGAGTGACACAATGCGCGCGCGGATGCTGTTTTCAAGGGGTTTGCTGCACAAGTGGGGTGGTCGCGTGCGGATGGCGCTGCGCGCGCGCCATGACCGAGCACATGGACAACGCGCAAAAGTCGTTCCACGATCCGCATTGCCGGTATAGCATCGCCAGCGATTTGACCAACCTAGCCCCCTTGGAGGCAACAAATGAGCAATGGAAACGGTGTGGCGACGTCCCTGTCGCAGGGCGTCGAAAGCGTTAAAGAAACCGCTGGCAATGTGGGCGAAGCCATCGCCACCACCGCCGAAGAAGCAGTGGCCTCGGTGAAGAAGACCGTCAAGCGCGCCCGCAAGGCTGCCACCACCCAGGTTGCCAAGGTCAAGAAGGCCGTCAAGAAGGCCGAGAAGACCGTTGCCAAGAAGGCCGACAAGGCCGCCAAGACCGTCAGCAAGCGCCTGGCTACCGCCAAGAAGAAGCTGGAAGCCGCCAAGAGCAACGCCAAGGCTGAAGCCGCTGCCCTGACCAAGAAGGTTGCCAAGAAGAAGGCTGCTGCCGAAAAGGCCGTGACCAAGACCACCAAGGCTGCCGGCAAGAAGGCCGCTGCTGCCAGGAAGACGGTGACCAAGAAGGCCGCCACCGCCAAGAAGACCGTGGGCAAGAAGACCGCCGCTGCCAAGAAGGCCGTGACCAGGAAGACCGCCGCTGCCAAGAAGGTCGTCGGCAAGAAGGTCGCCGCCACCAAGAAGGCCGTGACCAGGAAGTCCGCCGCTTCGAAGAAGGCCGCGACCCGCAAGACCGCCGCGACCAAGAAGGTTGTCGGCAAGAAGGTTGCCGCCACCAAGAAGGCCGTGACCAAGAAGACCGCGGCTGCCAGGAAGGTTGTCGGCAAGAAGACCACCACCGCCAGGAAGGCCGTCGCCAAGAAGTCGGCTGTGGCCAAGAAGGCCGTTGCCAAGAAGACCGCCACCGCCAGGAAGGCGGTTCGCAAGGCTCCGGCCAAGCGCGCCCGCAAGTAATCGCATGCCACCGCTGCCCGCCTTCAGGGCGGGCAGCGGTTTCTACGTCGCGGCCACACCCGCCGTGCCAGCATCGTGTCTGGCGAATGGGGACTCTCAATGCGCGGACTGGACTTCAGCTCCTGGCAGGCCCTGCTCTCGACCCTGGTCGGGCTGGCCGTCATCACCCTGATCGGCGTGGGTATCCGCCTGCTGGTGATGCAGACCATGCAGCAGCGGCGTGAACGCGAGAACCGCCAGATCAACGAACGCCTGCGCACCTTGATTGCGGCCTACAAGACGCTGGGCGGCTCATTCACTGGTTCGTTGGACGTAGACCCGCGTCACCTGCGCGATCTGCGCCAGACCGCCAGCACCGTGCCGGAAAGCGGAGACGCCGCCGCCGATACCGGTAGCGACCGTGCCCGCCGCATCCGCGATGCGGTCGAAGCCGCGCTGTCGGACATCATCCTGCTGGGCACCGATGACCAGGTGCGCCTGGCTGCTGTGGCCGCCACCGAACTGGCGCAGGGGCGGCCGGTACAGACCGCCGAACTGGTGGTGTCGCTGCGTGACTTCATCCGTGAGGCGCTGGACCTGCAGCCCATCCCCGCCAGCGTCAGCATTCCCGCACAGGGACCTGCGCGCCCTACAGGTACCAAGCCGAAAGCCGAGGGCGATCGCGCTGGCGGAAAGGGTGGCAGTGGCAGTGGCGGTGGTGCCGCCGGCGGCGGGATGGGCATCGGGATGGGAATGGGTATGGGAGCCGGCATCGCACACCGCGACGACGACGGTGGCGCGCGCTGAAAGCTCAGCCGCGCGCCGCGCCCAGCTGGTAGGCCGGTGGCGTGTCGCCCATCAGATGGGTGACGAAGTAGTCCCACATCCGCCGCATGTAATACAGGTCATTGCGGAACAGCTCGTGGTCCTGGTTGGCCAGGTACAACAGGTCGTAGTCCTTGTTGGCCGCGTTCAACGCACGCGCCAGCTGCAGGGTCAGCGCCGGCATCGCGTTCTCGTCCAGATCGCCATAGACCAGCATCAGTTTGCCGCGCAGCTGGTGAGCCAGCGCGCCGTTGTCCAGCGGGCGGAACAGCGTCGGTACCGCATCGTCCCCAGGCCGCTGGGCACTACCTTCGGCATACACCGGTGCGCCACCCACCAGCCGATCCATGCCATGGATGCCGCCGCCGTACATGCCCTGGAAGCTGTGGCTGCCGGCCGACGCCACGCCCACCTTGTAGAAGTCCGGGTGCCGCAGCAGGGCGCGGGCGGCGCTGTAGCCGCCAAACGAGTGGCCGTAGATGCCGACTCGTTCCAGATCCATACCGGGGTAACGCCGGGCCAGCTGCTGGATGCCGCTGACATGATCGTCCAACTGGACGTCCGCGGCGGTGAGGTAGCTCACGTCATGGAAGGCCTTCGAGCGACCCGGTGTGCCGCGTGCGTCGATGCTCACCACCACGAACCCGAGCTGGGCCAGGCTGGCGCGCGCGACGGGATTCATCGTCGCGGTGGCGTCGACGAAGCCCACCGGCGCGTTGGTGACGTGTGGGCCACCGTACATGGCGTCGATCACCGGGAACGTGCCGTCGTCGGTGTAGTTGGGCGGCAGATAAACCGTCGCGTAGATGGCGGTGGTGCCATCCGCGGCCAGCAGGCGCTCGCGACGCGGCGGCTGCCAGCCCGCCGCTCGGATGGCGCGGTCATCGGCGTGCTCCAACGGTACGATCGCGCGGCCATCGGCGGTGCTGCGCAGCACGCTGACCGGCGGCTGCTGCAGCGTGGACCAGCTGTCGATCACATAGTCGCCAGAGGGCGACAGCAACTGCGGGTCACGCCCTCCCATGACCGCGCTGGCACCGGCGTCCACCGCATGGTCGGCGGCCTCGGGGCTGAGCAGAACGGGCTTGCCGCCGTCGAGCGGCACCCGGTACAGGCGGCGTTGATACGGGTCCCCGGGCTCGCGGCCGGCCGCGGTGAAGATCAGCTGCTGCTCATGTGCGTCCACGCCGATGATGTCACGCACACCCCAATGGCCGTCGGTGAGCTGCCGCACGATGCGACCGTCGCGCAGATCGACCAGATACAGATGACCCCACCCGTCGCGCGGGGAATACCACACCGCCTGATCGCGGCCGCCCAGTATGCGCACGGCTGGACGGCCATAGGTGTACGTATTGAGCTGAACCCGGGTACTGGAGGACTCCTCCAGGATCGTGCGCACCTTGCCACTGCGTAGATCGATC
Organism: Stenotrophomonas sp.; assembly: GCA_039592995.1. Lineage (GTDB taxonomy): Bacteria > Pseudomonadota > Gammaproteobacteria > Xanthomonadales > Xanthomonadaceae > Stenotrophomonas. The sequence continues at coordinate 182,500 of JBCNQC010000005.1, forward strand.
TCCACCAGGCGGATCCTTGCGGGGCGGTCGTAGCGCACGATGGCGGTGTACACCTGCTCGCCTGTCGCCGACCAGCCCAGCACGCCGGCCTCGGTCAGGGCGTACCAACCTTCAGGCACCGCGACGTGATGGGTGCGCCCGCTGTCGGTGTCAACAAAAAACCACCCATCGCGGACCTGTTCGGCATCTCCCAGAAGGCCCAGCTTCACCTCGTGCACCACCGGGCGGAAGCCATCGGTCGGCGCGGTAGCCAGGTAGGGATAAGCGAGCACCCGGCGCTCGTCATAGCGCACACCGAACACGCGACGGCTGTCGGGCGACCAGCTCACCGCGAACGGGGCCGGTTTCAATCGTCCATCCCGGCGTGGAATGCCGCGCAGGGCGAAATCCGGCAGCACGCCATAGCCGAACGATGCTTCGCCGTCCTGGGTCAGCGGCGTGGGCTGGCCGGTTCCCGTGGCCAGCCACAGGTCGTGATCGCGCACGCTCAGCCTGTGCCGACCGTCCGGTGACAGCAGTTCCTGCGGGGACGCGGCGGGAATGGAGGCGCGCAGTGCCGCGGCATCTGCCACAACCTGTCGCGAGCCGCGCGCCGGATCGACCAGCACGACCTCGCTGCGACCGGATGCGTCCGCCCGCTGGTACCAGAAACGCCCATCTGGCAGCCAATTGGGCCGCACCGTCGCATTGGGGACCTTGCCGCGCAGGTTCGCGTCGAGCACGCGCTCGGCGCGCGCATAGTCATCTGCGGTCGGCGCAGCGGATGCTGCCAGGGAAAGACTACCGGCAACACAGATGCCGGCGACGATGCGGCGTATTCCCACAGGTCCTTCTGTCATGCGTTCGCGTCCTGGTAGGGCCGAGCCCGGGCATGCCCCTGAGCATGCCGGGCGACGACCCGACGGGCAACCGGCCGTATTACTTCTCCAGCACGACGATCGGAACAAACCCACCGTAGATCATCCGCTTCCCATCGAATGGCATCGGGTTGTTGGCAGGATCCATGCGCGGATCTTCCATCATTTTCTTCATTCCGGCATCGCGGGTCGCCTTGTCCGGCCATTCAATCCAGGAAAACACTACCGTTTCGTCTTTCTCGGCTTTCACCGCGCGGAAGAAATCGGTCGTCTCTCCAGGCGGTACGTCATCGGCCCAGCATTCCAGTACGCGTATTGCGCCGTACTCCATGAATACCGAATCGCCTTCGTTGGCGTGCTTGATGAACTTTTCTTTGTTGGCAGTGGGTACCGCCAGTACGAATCCGTCTACATACGACATGTGCAGCCTCCGGTTGGGAGCGGGTGCGCCACCACGGGCACCTTCATCAGATACGACGCACCAGCGCGAGGAAAATCGACCGTGCCTCCCACGCCGTGCCGGAACTGTGATGAGTCCGGGTAACCGGTGGTAATCAATATGAAATCAATGCGTTAACTTGGTTTATCGCTGCATTGCAACGTGAATGGGGTCAGAAAATTCCTAGTCTCGGTGAGGAATACCCTGATATGCGAGTTGGATAATCCGGATCAATATGGGCATGCCGGGCAGGATGCTCACTCACTGTGACCTGCAGTTCGACGCCTGAGCTGCGTTGGCCCCGGTGCAATACGGAGATTGGACGCGTTAGCCGACTACTCCCCAAGAGCGGCTTCCCCAGCGCGTGACGCCCCGCAAGGGTATCGTCGTGACCAGCGCTCCTTCTTTTCTCTCTTGAGTTTCCTGAGGTTGCCGGGCATGGCCCGGCACTACATTGCGTTTCATTTTGAGGTTGCCGGCCAGCGGCCGGCACTACCGTCGATCGCGTGTACGCACGCGTGTACGCGTTCGCGCCTGAATGCACACCAAAAATTCAGGGTGTCGAACGCGTCCAACTTCAGGGTGCGTTGCGCCAAATAACGGAAACTTTGCATTCCCGATGCAGCAGCCGATCGTTGCCACTGCACGACATAAGAAAGAAAGGATGTACCGCATGAAGACTTCGTTGATCGCCTTGGCCCTGGTTGCCGCTCTCCCGTTCACCGCTTCGGCCGCTGAAGGCCTGTCCTACAACTACGCCGAAGGCAACTACGTCAAAACTGACGCTGACGGCGGCAAGGCTGACGGTTGGGGCGTAAAGGGCTCCTACGGCTTCCTGCCGAACGTGCACGCTTTCGGTGAGTTCAACCAGCAGAAGACCGACATCGGCGATTTCAAGATCGACCAGTGGCGCGTGGGTGTGGGCTACAACCAGGAAATCGGCAGCAGCACCGACTTCGTCGGCCGCGTCGCCTACAACAAGTTCGACCCGCGCCACGGCCTGGACTTCAACGGCTACAGCGCTGAAGCCGGCATCCGCACCGCCTTCGGCCAGCACGCCGAGGTATACGCCATGGCCGGTTACGAGGACTACAGCAAGAAGCACGGCATCAATCCGGACGGCCAGTTCTACGGCCGCCTCGGTGGCCAGGTGAAGCTCAACCAGAACTGGGGCCTGAGCGGCGACCTCAAGATGGACCGCCACGGTGACAAGGAATGGTCGGTCGGCCCGCGCTTCAGCTGGTAAGCGGCGCTTGACCGTTTGCCGCGCGCTGCATGCGTGGCAATCCAGGGCCCGGCATTGCCGGGCCCTTTTTTGTGCGTGTGGTCAGGGTGGTGCAGCCACGCAGGGCGTGGCTCTACGCGGTTATTCGCCTTGGTATTGCTTTTCTTCCACCAGGTGCGAGCCGGCGATGCGGTTGATCTCGTTCTTTACTTTTACCCGCTCGCCGTTGGTGCCGTAGACGCCACGGGCCAGCTGGATGAAGTCGTCGTCGAAGGTCTGGGCGGCTTCCTTGTCGCGCAGGCGGTCCTGGATGTCCCACATGCGTTCGTTGATGACCTTCAGCTGCGACTTCAGCGCGTCCAGGCCCGGCTGCGCGGACAGCTGCTGGTGCCACAGCGGCAGCAGCCCGTCCAGCTCGTTGCGGACATTGGCGACCTTGCCGGCATCGGTGATGCGCTCGGCCTTGATTTCCAGAATGGTGATCTTGTCGATCAGTTCGCCAATCGACACCGGGGTCAGGATCGCGTCCACGTGATTCTCGCTGCAGGGTTCAAGGTGGCCATGATACCGCGCGGGGGTTGAAGGCTCCGTCGCCGTCTTTACGTGGAATTTGCGCCGTGGCGGCCCCGCGCGAATGGCTCCGTTATGCCCGCGCTGGCGACACTGGTCGCTTCAACGGCGTGGCCGTTTTCTGGAGTGTTTCAACGTGGCAAAGCAGACAGCAGGGCGCACGATGCGCCGCATGGGGGGGCTGGTGATCGGCCTGGCGATCAGTGGTTCGGCGCTGGCTGGCGTGGACGGTAACGCGACATTGACCACCGACTATGTCTGGCGCGGCAGCTCGCAGACCATGGAAGACCCGACCGTGCAGGCTGGCGTCAAGCTCAGCAGTGAATCCGGATGGTACGGTTCGGTCTGGGGTTCGGGGGTGTCCTTCGAGCCGGACGCGGGCGCGCGCGGCGAGTTCGACTTCGTGGCGGGCTGGGGCGGTTCGCTGTCGGAAGACTGGGCGCTGGACGTCAACCTCACCCACTACATGTACCCATCCACCGACACGGGCGTCGACCTGGACTGGACCGAGCTCAACAGCACCGTGACCTTCAAGGGCAACTACTGGCTGAGCGTGGGCGTGTCCGACGACGCGCTGGCGTCCGATACCACCGGTATCTACGCCCAGCTCGGCGCGCGTTTCCCGATCAACGACCAGTGGCGCATCGAAGGTGCGGTGGGCCAATACTTCCTGGACAAGGAATATGCCGACGACTACCTGCACGGCCAGCTGAGTGCCATCTGGAAGGTGCACGGTCCGTGGGAACTGCGCCTGACCGCGCACGACACCGATAATGCAGGCAAGCGCCTGTTCGGCAGCAACGCCGGTTCACGGATGGAGTTCGCCATCCAGACCGCGTTCTGAGTCGATGCCAACCGGGACGCCGGGCTTGTGCCCGGCGACCCCGCTCAGCGCCTGCGCAGGCCCCAGGCCAGCAGCGCCATCATCGCCACGGCCGCGCCGGTCAGGCATACGCCGGTCCAGCCGAAGCGCTGGTACATCTGCGCCGATACCAGCGAGCCCAGCGCGCCGCCGACGAAATACCCGGTGATGTAGCCGGCATTGAGGCGGTTGCGTGCTTCAGGACGCAGCGCGAACACCACGTTCTGGTTGCTCACGTGCAGAAGCTGCGCGGCCAGGTCGAGCACGATCACACCGACCAGCAGCGCGATCAGCGAGTGCGCGGAGAACCCCAGCGGCAGCCACGACGCGGCCAGCAGGACGAGTGCCGCCGTTGTGGCCAGACCCGCCTTGCCACGATCGGAAAGCCGCCCACCAATGCCCGCGGCCAGCGTGCCGGCCGCGCCCACCAGTCCGAACAACCCGATGGTGGCGTCGCTGTAGTGGTAGGGCTCGGCCGCCAGCAGGAACGCCAGCGGCGTCCAGAAGATGGCGAACATCGCAAAACTCAGCGCGCCCAGCAGCGTGCGCAGGCGGAACACCGGCTCCTGCGCGAACAAGGTGCCAATCGAGCGCAGCAGGGCGAAGTAGCCCAGCCCGGCATGCTCATGGAAGCGGGGCAGGGCGCGATACAGCGCCAGCGTGGTCAGCACCATCGCCCCGGCGGCCATCCAGTAGACCGTGCGCCAGTCGCCCAGTGAGGACAGTGCGCCAGCGACGGTGCGCGCCAGCAGAATGCCCAGCAGCAGCCCGCTCATCATCACGCCGACCACGCGGCCGCGCTCTTCCGGCCGCGCCAGTGTCGCCGCGAATGGCACCAGCACCTGCGCCACCACCGAGAACAGGCCGGTCAAGGCGGTGCCCACCACCAGCCACAGGAACTGCTGGCTCAGTGCACTGATCACCAGGCCGGTCGCCGACAGCAATGACATCACCACGATCAGCCGACGGCGCTCGAACATGTCGCCCAGCGGCACCAGCAGAATCACCCCCAGCCCGTAGCTGAGCTGCGCGGCGGTAACCAGGATGCCGGCCCGCGCGAAGCTGATGTCGAGCGACCCGGCGATGGTGTGCAGCAGCGGCTGGGCGTAATAGTTGCTGGCCACCGCCACACCCGTGGCGAAGGCCATCAGCAACACCTGCCAGCGGCTCAGCGGTGCATGCGTCTCAACCACGGACGCGCAGGGTCAGTCCCTTCAGGAAATTACGCAGCATCTGGTCACCGCAGGCCCGGTAGTTCTTGTGGTCCGGCTGGCGGAACAGGGCGGAAAGCTCCGGCTTGGATACCGGGAAACCGGCGCTTTCAAAGATGGCGTGCATGTCCACGTCCTTCAGCTCGAAGGCCACGCGCAGCTTCTTCAGCACCAGGTTGTTGGTGATGCGTTTTTCCACCGGACGCAGCGGCTGGCTTTCGTCGCGGCCGCGGTAATGCACGATCAAGCCGTCCAGGAAGTGCGCCAGGCTGCGGTCATCGCAGGCGATGAAGCCGGCCTCGTCTTCCTTGCGCAGCCAACCGGCCACATCGGCCGGATCCACCACGAACGCCGGGTCGGCCAGGGCACAGGTGTTGGCGACCATGGTGTCGCTCAGGTCGAGCATGTAGCGGATGCTGCGCAGTACATCGTTGTTGATCATGGGGGTTCCAATACCGCCGGCGCGGCTGCGCGGCTGGTGCTCATTTTACCCCGGGCGGACGTGCGGCCCCGGTTCGGGTGATGACGGCTGTCATCTGGCTGCCATGAAAGTGAAGCACAGTGCCGGCCTCAGGCATCAATTCCAGGTGGAGCGGCAATGCGCAGGTGGCAGGTTCTGGCGGGTGTGGGTATGGTCTGGCTGGCCGCAACGACCGCCGCGCAGACCCCGTATGTGGCCATCGAGCAGCGCGTGGACGCCCAGGCGCTGGCCGAGGTGGGGCTCAGTCCAGCCCAGCTGCAGACCCTGAACCGGCTGTTGCGCGAGGCCGAGCAGCGGGCTCCGGCCGCGCCCGTGGCGGCCGCGCCTGCCTCCGCATCGGTTCCGGCGGCGGCACCGATGTTCGCCGGCCTGGACGACGGCCCCATCGAAGCCCATGCCACCGGGACCATCGAAGGCTGGCAGTCCGGCACCGTATTCAGCCTCGACAATGGCCAGCAGTGGCAGGTGCTCAAGGGTGAGATGAAGCTCAGGAAGCCGGTCAGCAATCCCGCCGTCGTGGTGGTGCCAGGCATTGCCGGGCGCTGGTTCCTGCAGGTCGACGCAGATCTGCCCAAGGCGCGCGTGTTCCGCATCCGCTGAGGCCGCCAGCGCGGGCAACACACCCGCGTTCATCCAGTGCGAAAATGGTCGGGATTTCTCACGGAGACCCGCGATGACCCGTACTGCCCTGATCACCGGTGCCACGTCCGGCTTTGGTGCCGCTGCCGTCCATTGTTTCGCCAAGGCCGGCTGGCGCGTGATTGCCACCGGCCGGCGTGCCGAGCGCCTGCAGCCGCTGGTGGATGCCTATCCGGGCCTGGTGCACCCTGCCGCCTTCGACGTGCGCGACAGCGCCGCGATGGAAGCCGCGCTGGCCGCGTTGCCGGCCGAGTTCGCCGGTATCGACCTGCTGGTCAACAACGCCGGTCTGGCCCAGGGCACCGCCCCGGCCCAGAACGCCTCGCTGGAGGACTGGCGCACCATGATCGACACCAACGTCACCGCGCTGGTCACCCTGACCCACCGCCTGCTGCCGCAACTGGTGCAGCGCAAGGGCGCGATCATCAACATCAGCTCGGTCGCCGGCGTGTATCCGTACCCGGGCGGCAACGCCTACGGCGGCACCAAGGCCTTCGTCAGCCAGTTCTCGCTGGGTCTGCGCGCCGACCTGCACGGCACCGGCGTGCGCGTCACCACCATTGAGCCGGGCATGGCCGAAACCGAATTCACCGTGGTTCGCACGCATGGCGACCAGGCGGCCTCGGACAAGCTCTACAGCGGAGCCAATCCCATGACCGCCGAGGACATCGCCGAACAGATCTTCTGGGTCGCCAGCCTGCCGGCGCATCTGAACATCAATCGCCTGGAAGTGATGCCGGTGACCCAGTCGTTCGCCGGCTTCCAGGTCGCCCGCGACTGACCGTTACCCCTGCGCGGTCCACACCGCCAGCTCATACCCATCCGGGTCGCGGAAGTGGAACCGCCGCCCGCCCGGGAAATCGAACGCCGGCCTGGAGATCTCCGCGCCGGCTGCTTCCAGCCGCTGCTGGGCCGCGTCCAGATCATCCGCATACAAAATCACCAGCGGGCCGCCGGCGCGCACCGGGCCATCCGTAGTGAAGCCGCCTTTCAGCCGGCCATCGTCGAATTCGGTGTAACCGGGGCCAAAGTCGGTGAAGGTCCAGCCAAACACCCCGCCGTAGAACGCCTTGCTGCGGGCGATGTCGCTGACGTTGAACTCAATGTTGTCGATCCGGCGGTCGTTGCCTTCCGAGCTGCCCATGCGTGCACTCCAATCCAAGGAGGGGCCAGCATGCCGCACTGCGTGGCGCGCCGTCTCGACCCTGTAGCGACGCGCCATGCGCGTCACCCCTTGAACGGAAAAAGAAAAAGCCCCGCAAGCGGGGCTTTTTCATGGCTCAAGGCCAAATAGGTGAAGCAAAGGGCTCAAAGGCCAATGCGGCGATCCTAGCGCAGCCCCTCCGTGCCGTCAAACCTAGGGCGCGCGCCCGTTCAGGCAGGCTCAGCCTCGGTGACGGGGGCCTCCGCCGGGGCCAGCAGGGACAAGCCGCTGCAACTGCGCAGGACCGCCGTCTGGATCGCCGTCACCACCTCGCGCGGCAGGTGCACGCTGAGCGGGCCGTTGCGGTCGCGCAGCGGGTGCAGGCGCGCGCGGGCCACGTGGTTCACGCACTCGGCGATTGCCCAGCGGTCGCGCGGGTCGTACGCGTGGGTTACGGGCACCAGTGCAGATGGCAGGTGGACGTGAAAACCCCGGCGCACCGCATCGGGGTTGTGCGAAGACGAGAGGGGGACCACCAGCACGCAGCCGTTGGGCAGCCGTCCGTTAAGTACGACCGACAGCCGTCGCTTGCGCATTTCATTGGGGATGCGGCCATTCGCAGGAGGGGCAATGGGCGGATCCGGAAACTGCCCGAAATCGCATTCGACGATTTCGCCGACCTTGGGCTGGTATCGCAATGTCATTGAGTGCCTTCCCTGGCTTGCGTTGTTACTGCGCCTTGATCGCCATCGCCTGCATGCCGCTGCTGGACAGCTTCTGCTTGGCCTCGGCCAGCTCGCCAGCGGTGCCATACGGCCCCATCCGCACGCGGTACACGGTCTTGCCGCTGATCTGAGCGGACTCCACCCGTGCGGCCAGGCCCAGCATCGCCAGCTTCGCCTTGGTCGCCTCGGCATCGCCGGAGGCGCCGAAGGCACCGGCCTGCAGGATGTAGCGGACGTTGCTGTCAGCAGTCGCCGCCGCAGCTGGAGCTGCCGCCGGGGTCGCTTCCGCCGGCTTGGGAGCCGCCGCGGTGGCGGTGGCAGTCGGCGTGGCCGCAGCGGGTGCTGCGGTCGCCGCCGGACGCTCGCTCACAGGAGCCGGCATCGTCGTTGCGGCCGGCGCGGTGGACGCGACCGAGGTGGAGGTCGCTGCGGCCGCCGGTACCGGGCGACCTTCCAGGGCCGCCTGCGCGCGCTGGGCTTCCGCCTTGGCGCGACGCTGCTCTTCCGCACGCGTACTGGCCGCCAGTTCCGCATCCGACATTTCCACTTCCTTGCCGGGCAGCAGGGTGTAGAAGTCGTACTGGGTGGCCGCCGGCTTGGCCAGTTCGGCAGGCTTGGTCGCACCCGGGCGCGGAAGTTCCGTGCCCACGTCGGTGTCGGCGTCGCTCACCGGGGCCGGCTGCGCGTTCGGGTTCGGCTGCGGGCCTACCCGCAGGAAGCCGTCACCTTCGCTCTTGAACAGGTTCGGTGCCGCCAGGAACACCACTGCGGCAATCGCCACGCCGGCCACCAGCCACACCCACCCGGGCGTGCCTTGGCTGCTGTTGCGCCGTGCCTGACTCTTGCCGCGTCGTGCTGCCATTTACTGCTACTCCAGTGATTACATTTTTTCCGGGGCGGAAACGCCCAGGAGGTTCAAGCCATTGGCCAGCACCTGGCGCGCCGCGCACGCCAGCGTCAGCTTGGCATTACGCTCGGCATCGTCAGCCACCAGCACCTGCGTGCCGTGATACCACGTGTGGAAGGCGTGCGCCAATTCACGAAGGTACTGCGCGATCAGGTGCGGTTCCAGCGCAATGCCTGCTGCGTCCACCACTTCCGGGAAGCGCGACATTTCCACCATCAGCCACAGCGACGCTTCGTCGCCCAGAGTGGCCAGCGAAGCGACATCGCCCTGGCTGAAGCTCAAGCCCTTCTCCTGGGCCTGGCGCAGCAGGCTGCACACGCGGGCGTGCGCATACTGCACGTAGAACACCGGGTTGTCATTGCTCTGCTGACGGGCCAGATCGATATCGAAGGTCAGCTGCGAATCCGGCTTGCGCGCAATCAGGAACCAGCGGGTCGCATCGCGGCCGGCTTCATCGATCAGGTCGCGCAGGGTCAGGTAGCTGCCGGCACGCTTGGACAGCTTCACTTCCTCGCCGCCGCGCATCACCGTCACCATCTGGTGCAGCACGTATTCCGGCCAGCCCTTCGGAATGCCCACGTCCAGCGCCTGCAGGCCGGCACGCACGCGCGCCAGCGAGCCATGGTGGTCCGCGCCCAGTTCGGTGATGGCGCGCTCGTAGCCGCGCTGCCACTTGCTCAGGTGGTAGGCCACGTCCGGCAGGAAGTAGGTATAGGTGCCGTCGGACTTGCGCATCACGCGGTCCTTGTCGTCACCGAAGTCGGTCGAGCGCAGCCACAGCGCGCCGCCTTCCTCATAGGTGTGGCCGGCCGCGTTCAGCTGGGCCACGGTCTCTTCGACCTTGCCGTCCTTGTACAGCGAGCTTTCCAGGAAGTAGATGTCGAAATCCACCCCGAACGCGGCCAGGTCCTGGTTCTGCTCGTTGCGCAGGTAGGCCACGGCAAAGCGGCGGATGCCGTCCAGGTTGTCGGGGTCGCGCTCGCCGACCACGGTGTGGCCTTCCAGCTCGACCTTGGCCCCGGCCAGATAGGCGTCGGCCACGTCCTGGATGTAGTCGCCGCGGTAGCCCGCTTCCGGCCAGCCGGCGTCGTCCGGCTTCAGGCCCTTGGCACGGGCCTGGGTGGACAGGGCCAGGTTCTCGATCTGCACGCCGGCGTCGTTGTAGTAGAACTCGCGCTTGGCGTTCCAGCCGTTGGCGTCCAGCAGGCGTGCCAGGCAGTCGCCGATGGCGGCAGCGCGGCCATGACCAACGTGCAGCGGACCGGTCGGGTTGGCCGAAACGTATTCCACGCCCACGGTGCGGCCGTTGCCGCTCAGGTTGTGGCCGTAATCGGCCCCTTCCTTCAGCACGAAGGCGGCTTCGCGCTGGTAAGCGCTGGCGGCCAGGCGGAAGTTGATGAAGCCCGGGCCGGCAATGTCCACGCCGGTCACGTCGTCACTCTTCGGCAGCGCATCGACCAGGGCCTGGGCCACGGCGCGCGGATTGCTGCGCGCGGCTTTGGCCAGCAGCATCGCGGCATTGGTGGCGAAATCGCCGTGCTCACGGGTCTTCGGGCGTTCCACCACGAAGTCCGGAGTGAGGGTATCGGCCGGCAGCGTACCGTTGGCACGCAGGGCTTCAATGCCCTGGTTGATCAGGGCGCGGAGGAGATTTTTCACAAGGCCTGCTTTGAGACTGGAGCGGCGGAATCGGCAATTTTAGCCCAGATGGGCCCCAAACCATTGAACCGCCCCCCAGCAAGGGGACAACCCGGTAGCGCCGGCCGTTGGCCGGCCCACGAAATGCCGGCACCCCCGTGACCTGACCGCCCCGTTCAGCCTCAAACCCGCCCCAACCACCCCCGCTCGGCCATCGACACCGGCTCCCCCTCCCCAACCACGATATGGTCCAGCAGCCGCACCCCGACCAGCTCCAGCGCTGCTTTTAGTTCAACGGTGACATGCCGGTCCGCTGCCGAAGGCTCGGCATGCCCGGACGGGTGGTTGTGGCCGACGATCACGGCCGCCGCGTTGTGCAGCAGGGCGTGGCGGGCGACTTCACGGGGGTAGACCCCGGACGCGTCGATCGTGCCGGAGAACAACTCTTCGAAGGCCAGCATGCGGTGGCGGTTGTCCAGGAAGAGGGCGGCAAACACCTCCACCGGCCGGCCGCGCAGACGCTGCTTGAAGTACTGTCGGGCAGCGAGCGGATCGCTGAGCAGTTCGCCTTGGGCGAGCTTCGCCGAGAGATGTCGACGCGCAAGCTCAAGACTCGCCACCAGCATGCAGGCCTTGGCCATGCCAAGGCCTGGCAACTTAGCCAGATCATTGGCCGGCATGTCGAGCAACTTACGGAGTGGACCGTGGGTTTCCAGCAGTTCGCGCGCGATCTCCATGACGTGGCGTCCCTTCTGGCCGGTCATCAGCAGAAGTGCCACCAACTGGGTATCGGTCAATGCCGCCGGTCCGTTGGCGATCAGGCTCTCCCGAGGGCGCTCGTCCTGTGGCCAGTCACTGACGTTTGGCATCACCCTTGCCTTGACTGTACCTCCGGTGAGCAATGACGGACCAGATGCCAGTAGCAAGGCCGAGAATTGAAATCACGACTGAGGCGACGACCACGAACGTTGTCATTTGGATTCCCCCATTTGTTGATTGTCTGAGATGGAAATCTTGTCGAGCACTGAGTAGCTCGTGAGAAGGGATGCAGTGATCAGTGCGATTGCACAGACCATCAGGGCAACCGTCTCAATGACCGAGTATCCGATCAGGACAAGTGTGTATAGAACGCAGTAAAGCGAGATCAACATGATGGAAGTTCCGTTCTGCGCGGTCTTCCACTCCCTGCCGGGATCCGCGATGTGCTCGATCTCATTGATGTTGGATATCTGCAGGATCAGTCCGAATGCGATGACGTCGGATGCAGAGAAGATCTGGACTACGCCCTCCTTCGTGACCGCCCACGCCATCAGCCTGGTCAGGATCGGTATCAGGCCGATCATGACCGTGTACACAAGCCACTTGGTCTTTCTGTTTCGTTGATCCATCCGGGTGTACTCAATTGTTGACCAGTACCCGCGATCGACAATGGGTGGTGTTGTCTCGCAGCTTCGGATGGACGCTACGCTTTCCTTGAAGCAGCCGCGAGGCCATCAACGACACCAGCTTCACATCTGCCTTGAATCGCCGCGAATTCTATGGGGTACTTGATGCGGCTCGCAGAGCGCACATGTGTCGCCAACGGCTTCTATGGCCCTCGGCAGCTGCTGCAGAGGGCCCTGTCTCACACTGCTTTTTACTGCGCAGCACCCTTCCCAGGTCCGCGATACCGCGACAGCCAATGCGCATACGGTGCCGGCAGCGTCCACGCCGGATTCTCCTCACCCAGCGCAATCGCCAGCTGATACGGATAGTGCGGATTGGCCAGATGGGCCCGTGCGATCAGCACCAGATCCATGCTCCCATCGGCCACCGCCTTCTCCGCCATGTGCGGATCATCAATGCACCAGCTGGCCGCCACCGGCATCTGCACGTCGTGCTTCAGGCGCGCGGCCACCGGCACAAAGAACCCCGGTCCCCATGGTGCCTTGCTGTTCAACGTGGAGAAGCCAATGCTGGCATCAATCAGGTCCAGCCCGCCGTCGCGCATCTGCCGTACCAGCTGTGCGGCTTCGGGATAGAAGCTGTCGTCGTGGCCGTCGTACTCCACCACGCCGAAGCGAGCGGTCAGCGGCAGGTGTTCCGGCCACACGGCGCGCACGGCGGCGAGGGTTTCGAGCAGGAAGCGACCACGGTTCTCGGCACTACCGCCGTATTGATCCGTGCGCTGGTTGGCCGCAGGCGAAAAGAAGCTCTGCGCCAGATAGCCGTGTGCGAAGTGCAGCTCCAGCCACTGGAACCCGGCGGCAAGTGCGCGTTTGGCGGCAGCGACGAAGTCCGCCTGCACGCGGGCAATGTCATCCAGCGTCATCGCACGGGGCACCTTCGGCAGGCCCGCGCCGAAGGCAATGGCCGAGGGAGCCAGGGTCGGCCAGCCGCGACGGTCGCCTTCCGGGATGTGGTCATCGCCTTCCCACGGCAGGTTGGCGCTGGCCTTGCGTCCGGCATGACCGATCTGGATGCCGGGCACCGCACCAGCGGCCTTGATTGCACTGGCGACGCGCGCCAGGCCCTCAGTTTGTCCGTCTTCCCACAAGCCCGCGCAGCCGGGCGTAATGCGGCCCTCCGGCGACACAGCTGTGGCTTCCACGATCACCAGGCCGGCCCCGCCACGGGCCATGCTGGCGTAATGGGGCGCATGCCAGTCGCTCAAGTAGCCCTCATGGGCGGAGTACTGGCACATCGGCGGAATGGCGATGCGGTTGCGCAGGGTGACGTCTTTCAGCTGGAACGGGGTAAACAGGGCGGCCATCAGGGTCTCGGGCAGGGGAATTTCACCCGATAAGGGTAGGGGCCCCGGACCCATTGATGATCTAATCGAACCTTATCCTTCGGATAAGAGTTCCTTATGCACAACCCGCATTGGCTGCGCTCATTCGCCACCGTCGCCAGCACCGGCGGCTTTACCCGCGCCGCCCACGCGCTGGGACTTACCCAGGCGGCGGTCAGTCAGCACGTGCGGCATCTGGAGGGCGAGTTTGGTCCGTTGTTCATTCGCCGATCGCGCCAGATCGAATTGACCCCCGCGGGCGTGGCGCTGCTCGCCTACGTGGAGGACACCGAGCGCGCCGAGCGCCGGCTGCGGGCGAGTCTCAGTGATGCGGTCACCGACGTGGGCGAGGTGAGCTTCATTACCCCCGGCAGTGTCGGCCTGGCGCTTTACCCGATTCTGCTGGACTACCAGCAAAACCATCCGGGATTGTGCATCCGGCATCGCTTCGCCCCGGATCCGGACATCCTGCAGGCCGTGCTGCAGAAGCAGTACGAGCTGGGGCTGGTCACGCTCAAGCCAGATGATCCTCGCCTGCTCGCCACCCCTTTCACCGAGGAATCGCTGGAACTGGTGGTCCCCGCAGGCGAAGTGGCAGAGCAGTGGTCCGACCTGCAGCGACTGGGCTTTATCGACCATCCGGACGGTCGCGGCATGGCCACCCGCCTGCTCTCGCGTCGCTACCCGGGCAATCCGGGCGTCGGCACGTTGCCGGTGCATGGCTTCACCAATCAGGTCGCACTCATTCTGGAGCCGGTGGCACGCGGGCTGGGCTTCACCGTCATCCCGCGCCATGCCCGCGAATCGTTCGCTCACCCTGAGGCGCTGCGCGTGGTGGACTGTGGCGATCCCGTGATCGACACGCTGTGGCTGATTCATCGCGCCGAATGGCCGCTATCGGGACAGGCGCGGTGGTTGGTGGAACAGTTGCGGGGTGTGCCGAGGTTTCGGCTAGGACGGTGCAGTGTGCCGACAACGTAGTGCGTGCTCAGCGGTTCCCGCTCAGCGACAGACCGCGACGGCCTTCGAGCGCTGGTCGATCAGCACCACGCTCTGCTGCAGCGCTCCTGCGCCCACCAGGGGTTCGGGGAATTTTGCAGAAACCCTGACCTCTAGGTCCTGCACGCTTTCTTGACCTACCCGCAAAGGCCCCTTCAAGTTCGCACGCCATGTCTCGAGCTGACCGTTGGTCAGCTGTGAACGCACCGCGTCCTGCAGTGGCGCGTTCGAAATCCTTTCATACACCGCCTGGGGCAGCACCAGGTTGACGTTGGCTCCGGTGTCCAGTTGGGCGACAAGCGCGTGCCCGGTAACGGTGACGGGAATTCGGAAGGCACGCTCATAAGGCAGGGCGTTGTTGTCTGACGGCGAGATCGCATGGCGCTGGGTAAAGCTCAGTATCCTGCGCGGGTAATCGATCACCAGCAGGCCATCGCCGAAGAACTCGCGGCCTAGGATGCCGTCGAACGCAGCCTCGGGGCTGTTGCGCTTGTTGTAGTCCCGGGTAATCAGTTCAAGGTCGCGGTGGACCAGATCGCCGAGGGCCAACGACTGTACGCGGGTGGTTTCGACCTCGGCTGTGCTGACGCCATCTGACGTGGCGGCTTCGCCGTGCTTCTGCAGGCCCAGCAGGGCGACCAGGCTCGCATCCAGCCGCCCCATGCCGCTGGCTCCAGTGTCGACAGCGAATCGGTACGGGCCACTTCCATTAACCGTGGCCTGCACGTAGATACGCCCGTCCACGATCTGGAAGGGCTGGTGAACCGTTGCGTCCGTCGCCGCCACGCGGGCAAGCTGGCAGGCGTCGGGGGGCGTTTCGGCCAGCACCCCGGGTGCCAGCAACAGTGAGAGGGATGCGACCACCCCCCTTGCCCATGTCGATAGGCTGACGTCCCTGTGCATCGGCAAACCTCGGTTGCGGATGAACGGCCAGCGTGCCCGGTGCTGCTCCTCCGAACAAGTCGCCCGGCGATGTAAGCGCAATCAGGCCGACGAAACGCCCGGCAGGACTGACGAAGCCTCTTCCTTCTGGGTCGTTGGCGTTACCATCGGATTCTCCATTTTTCGGTACCCGGGTGACACATGCTCAACCACGTCATGGTCGGTTCCAATGACATCGAGCGCTCGAAAGCGTTCTACAACGCCGTACTCGGCGGCGTGTTCGGAGCCCGCGAGCCGTATGAGAACCGCGCCGACTCCGGCCATGTCCGCCTGTTCTACCGCCATGACGGCAGCAGCTTCTGCGTCAGCCAGCCGATCAACGACGAGCCGGCCACGCCCGCCAACGGAGCCACCATCGGCTTCAAGTGCACGTCGCCGGAGCAGGTCCAGGCATTCCACGATACGGCGGTGTCGGCCGGCGGAACCTCGATCGAGGCCCCGCCGGGACTGCGCGAGAGCAACATGGGCGCAGCCTGGCTGGCCTACGTCCGAGACCCGGATGGCAACAAGCTGTGCGCGATCTACCGCCCCGTGTAAGGGGCGCGATACGTCACTTCTTTGTGGGCTTCAACGTCAGACTGCCGCAGTTGCTGCCCTTCATGGCGAACTGAGCCACCTTGCGGTCGCGACTGATGGCGACACGGATCTCGCAGTTGCGTTTGTAGGTCACGTCGCCCCAGTACTCCTCGTGCACCAGTCGTCCGTCCTTGGGGCCCGTGAAGGTGCCTTGGGCCTCGCGCACGGTGTACGAGGTGTCGTTGGAGTAGACCAGGACTACCCACTGCCGGTCCGGCACGGTGCCGAACTGGCTGGGAACGCCGAAGTGCTCAATCACGTCCCGTACCGGTCGCCCCTGCCAGTCGGAGTTGTAACGGGTACTCGGGGTGCTGGCGCAACCGCTCAACAGCAGGGCAGAAACGCCCGCAGCGATCATCCATTTCATGGCACCAGCTCCTTGGTATCGCCGTTTGGGGTCTGAGGCATCGAATCGAATGCCTGGTCGATGATCTGCAGAATCTTCTGGATGCTTTGCTCACGTTTGAGGCTGCGGAAGTAAGCTTCGCCTCGATCGATCAGGGTCACGCCGTCGATGACGCCCCAGTGATCCATCTTCCTTGCTTCGCGCTCTGCTGGCTTGCACAGAAAATCACGGCCCTGCACCAGCCAGTTTTCCGGTGACTTCTGCCAGGCCGAAGAGACCTTGACCGGAGTTCTCATGCGGGAAAATGTGGAGAAGTCGTGCGCGGCCTTCAGGCGCACGCGGTTCTTGGCACAGTCCACCTCAACGTCGTAGGTGGTCATGTTCCGCAGAGTGCTGTCCTCATAAATCCGATAGAGCGCGAGCGAGCGGACACCCTTCCCACGGTCCAGGATCTCGCTGGGTCTGGCATCGATCAGGAACACTTCATTCGTGCCCAGATCACCCTGATGGTGAACCATCCAGATGTCGACCATGACCTTGTCTTGAGCGCTGGCTGGCAGAGGGCTCAACAGGAGCAGGGCAACCAGCAGTTGCAGGGCAGAAACGCGCATGACGGGTCAGTCCTTGGCCGTAGTGATGGTTGCGGTCCTGAACACGCCGCAACCAAGGTGGTCCGGAAAACTAGAGGACAGCCCCGGGAATGTCTATCAGATTTATCTGATACGTCTGTCGGGTTGCACCGCTCATAACCAGAAATCCCCCACTCATGCCCCTGGCGCATCAGGGCCGCCACATCGCATCGGGTAAGCTACCCGCCTCAGATCTACAGGAATTCCGCAGGTGGCTGACTCCCCCCAGGCATCCCCGGCGCAGACGCGCCCGCTGGACGGCCAGAAGCTGTTGTTGTGCGTGGGTGGCGGTATCGCGGCCTACAAGTCGCTGGACCTTGTGAGACGCCTGCGTGATGCGGGTGCCCAGGTCCAGGTGGCGATGACCGCCGGTGCCCAGCAGTTCGTCACCCCGCTCAGCTTCCAGGCCCTGTCGGGCCAGCCCACCCGTACCACGCTGTGGGACAGCGCGGCCGAACAGGCCATGGGCCATATCGAGCTGGCGCGCTGGGCCGACCGCATCGTGGTCGCGCCCGCGACCGCCGACCTGCTGGCGCGGCTGGCGCACGGCCACGCCGACGACCTGGTCACTACCCTCTGTCTGGCCACCACCGCGCCGCTGACCGTGTGTCCGGCCATGAATCACCGCATGTGGCTGCACCCGGCCACCCAGGCCAACATCGGCCTGCTACGCGAGCGCGGCGCGCAGGTCATTGGTCCGGAAGATGGCCCGCTTGCCGAAGGCGAGTCCGGCCCTGGCCGGCTCAGCGAGCCGCATCAGATCGTCGCCGCGCTGGCGGCGCTGCGCGCTCCGGCCGCCGCAGATGGCGATGCCGCACCGCAGGAACTGCAGGGCCTGCGCGTGGTCATCAGTGCCGGCCCCACCTACGAAGATCTCGACCCGGTGCGTTACGTCGGCAACCGCAGCAGCGGCAAGATGGGCTATGCCCTGGCCGCCGCCGCGGCCCGCCAGGGCGCGCAGGTGGTGCTGGTCAGCGGGCCGGTGCATCTGGCCACGCCGCCGGGCGTGCAGCGCGTGGACGTGCGCTCGGCCGCGCAGATGCGCACTGCCGTGCTCGATGCGCTGCCGGCAGACATATACATAGGTGCCGCCGCGGTCTCGGACTACACCCCGCGCCAGATCGCCGCACAAAAGCTGAAGAAGACTGCAGGAACGCAGACGTTGACCTTGGAGCTGGTGCGCACGCCGGACATCCTGGCCGAAGTCGCGCAGCAGACCAACGCGCTCAAGCTGGTGGTCGGTTTTGCCGCCGAAACCCACGATGTCGAGAAGTACGCGCGCGGCAAGCTGATCGACAAGCGCCTGGATCTGGTGATCGCCAATCAGGTCGGCATCACAAACGGTGGCTTTGAAAGCGACGAGAATGCCGCTACGGCCTATTGGCAGGGTGGGGAACAGGTCTTTCCCGGCACCAGCAAGACCCGCCTGGCCGAACAACTGTTGTCCCTGATTGCCCAGAGGTTGCATGCATGAGTGTTGATCCGTCGCTCCAGCCCTTGCAGGTCAAGCTGCTTGACCCGCGTTTCGGCGATACCTGGCCCTTGCCGGCGTACGCCACTGAAGCCAGCGCCGGATTGGATCTCCGCGCTGCACTCGAGACCGAACTCACCCTGCAGCCCGGCGATGCCGCGCTGATTCCCAGCGGCATCGCCATCCACATCGCCGACCCGAACCTGTGCGCGGTGATCCTGCCGCGCTCCGGGCTGGGCCATCGCCACGGCATCGTGCTGGGCAACGGCACCGGCCTGATCGACGCCGACTACCAGGGTCCGCTGCTGATCAGCACCTGGAACCGCGGCCGCGAGGCCTTCACAGTGCAGCCCGGGGACCGTATTGCACAGTTGGTGGTGATGCCGATTGCACGCGTGGGGCTTCAGGTAGTGGATACTTTCACCGACAGCGCCAGGGGAACGGGTGGATTCGGCCATACCGGGGTGCGCTGACAGGGGGTTGTAGATGAGCAAGGCAAAGGCGGAAGGCAAGCGCCAACTCAGCGCTTCGCAGAAGCAGTGGCTGCTGGTGGTGTTGCTGGTGCTGTTGGCGGCATGGTTCCTATGGGGTGGAGTGCGTCAGTGGCAGCAGGCTTCGGCCGGTACGGCGCTGGAGCAGTCGCGTGACCAGATCGCCGGTGGCCTGCTGACCGCCTGGAGCGGCCAGGTTTCCCAGCTGGAAAAAGTGCTCAAGAGCGAGCGGGTGACCACCGCGCTGGCCAACGGCGATGCCGATGCCGCTGCCTTGGCAGTCCGCGAGGGCTGGCCGGGCACCGAAGAAGTGCAGGTCCTGCCGGCTGCACTGGACGCCGGCTACAGCGATCCCAAAACCTTTGGTTATGCCCGTCTGGCGCTGCTTGAAGCGGCGCTGGCCAACGACGCCGTTGCGGCGCGCGTGGTGCGCGATGCCGGCGGTCAACGCCTGGGCCTGGCCGCACCGGTGCAGCTGGGCTCGCAGGGCCTTGCCGTGGTCTACGTGCGCCAGCCGCTGCTGAAGCTGATCGGCACCTTCGACCAGGTGCGTGTGCCCGGCAACGGCTATCTGGCACTGCGCCAGGGCAGCCACAGCGTCATCGAACAAGGCGACTCCGGCCTGGCCTCCCGCGCCGAAGGGCTGGCTCGCCCGATCGGCAAGAGCGGCCTGCGTCTGGCCGCTGCGGTGCCGGACGTGGAGCCCGGCCCGCTGGGCCTGGGACCCATCCCGTGCCTCATCGTGGGCGTGCTGCTGCTGGTCGTGGCGGTGCTGCTCAAGGTGGGCAAGGGGCGGGTCAAGCTGCCGGTGCGCCGCGCCGCGGCCGCCCCCGTTGACGAAGGTCCCACGCTCAGCGAAAGCCTCGCGCGCGAACCGGTGCTGGCAGCGGCTGCTGCCGCCGACGAGGGCGCTCCGCCGCCGCTGCCGCGCGGTCCGGGCAACGAGGTCGCCGAAGACATCTTCCGTGCCTATGACATCCGCGGTGTGGTCGGGCGCGAGCTGACCCCGCCGGTAGCCGCGCTGATCGGCCAGGCCATTGGTTCCGTGCTGCAGGTGCAGGGGTTGCGCGACATCGTGGTCGGCCGCGATGGTCGCCTGTCTGGCCCCGAACTCAGCAACAGCTTGATCGAGGGCCTGCGCCGTGCCGGCTGCAACGTCATCGACATCGGCCTGGCTCCCACCCCGGTGGTGTATTTCGCCAGCTTCCACCTGCGCGCCGGCAGCTGCGTGGCCGTCACCGGCAGCCACAATCCGCCCGACTACAACGGCTTCAAGATCGTGGTCGGCGGTGAAACCCTGGCCAACGAGGCCATCACCGAGCTGTATCACCGCATCCGCAATGGCGACCTGCATGTGGCCGCCGAACCGGGCAGCCTGCAGCAGCGCGACATCAATGCCGACTACGTGCAGCGCATCGCCGACGACGTGCAGCTGGATCGCCCGCTGAAGGTCGTGGCCGACGCCGGCAACGGCGTCGCCGGTGAGCTGGCCCAGCCGCTGCTGGAAGCGATCGGTGCCGAGGTCATTCCGCTGTACTGCGATGTGGACGGCACCTTCCCGAACCACCATCCGGACCCCAGCGATCCGGAAAATCTGGAAGACCTGATCCAGACCGTGAAGCGCTTCGATGCCGATATCGGCCTGGCCTTCGACGGCGATGGCGACCGCCTCGGCGTGGTCACCAGGGAAGGGAAGATCATCTACGCCGACCGCCTGCTGATGCTGTTCGCGGCCGACGTGCTGATGCGCAACCCCGGCGCGTTGGTCATCTACGACGTCAAGTGCAGCGGCAAGCTGTCCGACTACGTGCTGCGCAACGGCGGCAGCCCGATGATGTGGAAGACCGGGCATTCGCTGATCAAGGCCAAGATGCGCGAAACCGATGCAGAGCTGGCCGGCGAGATGAGCGGCCACTTCTTCTTCAAGGAGCGCTGGTTCGGTTTCGACGACGGCCTATATGCCGCTGCGCGACTGCTGGAAATCCTCGCCCAGCGCGAAGAGACCCCTTCGGAAGTGCTGGATGAGCTGCCCGACAGTGTGTCCACGCCGGAACTGAAGGTGTCGGTGGAATCGGGCACGCCGCACGCGCTGGTGTCGCTGTTCGTGTCGGCGGCGCAGGGCGAGGAGTCGCCGTTTGCCGGCGCGCGTCTGTCCACCATCGATGGCCTGCGTGCCGACTTCCCGGATGGCTGGGGCCTGCTGCGCGCGTCCAACACCACCCCGGTGCTGGTGCTGCGCTTCGAGGCGAATGACGAGGCCGCGTTGAACCGGATCAAGGGCCTGTTCCGCGAGCAGCTGCAGCCGTTGCTGCCGGATGGGACAGAGCTGCCCTTCTAACGATGCATCGAAGCCCGGTAGCGCCGGCCGTTGGCCGGCCCACGCATTGCTGAGGGCCGGCCAACGGCCGGCGCTACCGTCGAGGGTCAGCCCTTGAACCGCAAGCCCACCCCAGGTTCGGTAAACAGATATCGCGACTCCAATGCAGAGTCGCCCAGCTTGTGCCGCAGCTTGCCGACCAGAATGCGCAGGTAATGGGTGTCGTGCCGGTGGGTGGGCCCCCAGATCTCGGCCAGGATCTGCGGCTGGGTCACCACCCGCCCGGCATTGCGCAGCAGCAGTGACAGCAACGCGTACTCCTTGCGGGTCAACGCCACGGGCGTGCCGTCCAGATGCACTTCGCGCCGCACCAGGTCGATATGCAGATGCCCGTCATCGAAATGGGGCAGGGCTCCATCGGCATTGACCGTGCGCGAGCGCAGCAGCGCGCGGACCCGCGCCATCAGCTCCTGCGTGCCGAACGGCTTGGTCACGTAGTCATTGGCCCCATTGTCCAGCGCCTTCACCTTCTCGGTTTCGCTGGCACGCACGGTCAGCATGATCACCGGGACCTGGCTCCACTGACGCAGCTCGGCCAGTACCTGGTGGCCTTCCATGTCCGGCAGACCGATATCCAGGATCACCAGTTCGGCCCCTTCGGTGACCAGCAGCTCCAGACCCTGCTGCCCGGTTTCGGCCTGCAGCACGCGGTAGCCCTGCGCACGCAGGCTGATGTCGAGGAAGCGGCGGATCTGGGCTTCATCGTCGATCACCAGCACGCGGGCCGGCGGTACGCCTTGGGCGGTATCAGGATTCGTCGTGGTCATCAGCAGGGTGAGGTTTGAGCAGGGGCAGCGTGATCCGGATCAGGGTACCGCGTCCGTCATGTCCCGGCAGGGCCTGCACGCGGCCACCGTGTGCGCCGATCATGCCCTGGCAGATGGTCAGGCCCAGGCCGGTTCCATGGCGGCCTCGGTCGCCGCGCTCCACGGTGTAGAACATATCGAAGATGCGCGAGCGTTCTTCATCTGGAATACCCGGGCCGGCGTCGAGCACGTCGATGCGCAGTTCGCCCTCGACCAGCCGCGCGGTGACCTCTACCGCCTCCCCGGGCGGGGAAAACTTCGCGGCGTTTTCCATCACGTTGAACACCGCTTGTTCCACCAGGGCCGGGTGCACCCAGATCGGCTCCAGCGTGGCGGGAATATCCAGCTGCAGCTTCACGTCGGGCTGGTAGCGCTGCAGGCGGCGCGCCGCCGAGCCGATCAGCTCGTCCACGCCGATCCAGTCGCGATTGATCTGCAGACCCTCGTGGCCCAGCCGGGTCATGTCGAGCAGGTTCTGGATATAGCGGTCCAGACGCTCGCCCTCGACCAGGATGGTGTTGAGCAGGGCGCGGCGATCGGTGACATCCATCGCGTCGGAATAGCTGGACAGGCTTTCAGCCGAACCAATCATGGCGGACAGCGGCGAACGCAGGTCGTGCGACACCGACGACAGCAGCGCCGAGCGCAGGCGTTCGGTCTCGTTGCTGACGTGGGCTTTTTCCAGGTCGGCCACCAGCCGCGTGCGCAGGGCCGCCTGGGCGATGTCGTCCACCATCGCTTCGGCCAGCTGGCGCTGCTCCGGGGTCAACCGCGGAACGTTGCGGGGAAAGCGCATGCCGGCCACGCCGACCGGACGCTCCTCGCCGTCCAGCAGCGGCAGGAACCACCACTCGGCACCTGCCAGCGTGTCGGTATAGCGGCCACTCGGCTGACCGTGGCGATAGGCCCAGTCTGCGGCGGCCAGATCGGTATCGCCTGGCGCTGCGCTGCCGCTGGTGCTGATGTCCATGCCGATACGCAACCAGGCAGGCGCATCCAGCGCCTGTTCCAATGCTTCACGCCCGGCCTGCGCCACGGCCTCGACACTGGCCGCACGGGTCAAGTGCCCGCCCAGTACCTGGCGCGCATTGGCGTGCCGGTTGGCGGCGCGTAATGCCACCACCTGCATGCGCAGGCGTGAGGCCAGCCGCCCGGCCACCAAGGCGGCCGCCAGGAACAGGAACACCGTGATCACGCCCTGCCGCGCACTGATGGCGAACGTGAAGCGGGGCGTGATGAAGAAGAAGTTGTAGGCCAGGAAACACAGTGCGGCGGCAATCACCGCCGCACTGGTGCGGCTGCGCGCGGCCACCAGCACCACCGCCACGATGAACACCATCGAAAGATCGACCAGGCCCACCCAGCGTTCGATGACGGCGGCCACCACGCAGGCCATGGCCGTTGCCGCCACGGCCAGCATTGTGTCCTTGCCGGTGCTCCGCGTGGGCATCGACAGCCCATGGCGACGCGCATGCGCGCGTGCCTGCGGGGTGCCGATGATGGTGATCTCGTAATGCGCGCCGCGCTGCACCAGCTGCTGGGTCAGGGTGCGGTTGAGCATGCGCGCGAAAGGACGCTCGCGGGTGCGGCCGAGCACGAGGGTGGACACGCTGTTGTGTCCGGCATGGTCCAGCAGTGCGTCGGCGATGCTGGTGCCATGCAGCAGCTCCGCGTCGCCGCCGAGACGACGGGCGAGGGCAAACGCCGCATCGATCTCACGCTGGGTACTTTCGTCCCAGCTTCGGTTCTGCACGGTGACGACCGTCCATGGCGCGTCGCGGCGCTCGGCAATACGCCGGCCCACGCGCACCAGGTACTCACTCTGGCCACCGCCATCGATGGCCACCAGCACGCGCCGGCGCAGCGGCAGGTTGCCTTCGCCACGGGCGGCACGGGTTTCACGCAGGCTGGTGTCGACCCGGTCGGCGGCTTCCTGCATCGCCAGCTCGCGAAGCGCGGTCAGGTTGGCCGGCGAGAAGAACTGGGTCAGGGCCTGTGCCGCCTGTTCGGGCACATACACCTTGCCCTGCTGCAGGCGCTCGATCAGCTCGCGCGGCGGCAGGTCCACCAGCACGATGTCGTGCAGGCGGTCCAGCACCGCATCGGGCACGGTCTCGCTCACCCGCACACCGGTGATCCGCATCACCACGTCGTTGAGGCTTTCCAGGTGCTGGATGTTGATCGTGGTCCAGACGTCGATGCCGGCGTCCAGCAGTTCCATCACGTCCTGCCAGCGTCGCTCATGGCGGCTGCCGGGAACGTTGCGATGGGCCAGCTCATCGACCAGCACCAATGCCGGATGCCGTGCAAGCACGGCATCCAGGTCCATTTCATACAGGATGTGGCGCTGGTAGGTCCGCTCCAGCAGGGGCAGTTGCGGCAGGCCCTCCAGCAGCGCCGATGTCTCGGCGCGGCCGTGGGTTTCCACCAGCCCCACCACCACGTCCACGCCCCGACGCAGCTGTTCGTGGGCGCGGGCCAGCATGCTGTAGGTCTTGCCTACGCCGGGGGCCGCGCCCAGGAACACCGTCAGTTTGCCGCCAACCTCGCGTTGCAGGCCTTCCACCAGGGCATCGGCCTGCCGGGTACGGGAATCAGTCATGGGAGAGCATTGTGCTCGCAACCGCGCCACAACAACATCACAGCCCCGTAGAGCCGGGTTCTGCCCGGCTGCTCTTCGCGCCATCCAACGCCACGTTCAACTCCAGCACATTCACCCGCGGCTGCCCGAAAACCCCCCATGTCTTCCCCTCGGTATTCGCCTCAACCACGGCGTGCACCTGTTCCACCGTCATCCCACGCGCCTTGGCCACACGCGCCACCTGCACGGCCGCGGCGGCCGGCGAGATGTGCGGATCCAGGCCACCACCGGACTGGGTCACCAGGTCGGCGGGCACATCGGCCACGGCAATGCTTTCGCGGGCGGCCACCGCCTCGGTGGCCTCCCTCACGCGGGCCTGCAGGTCCGGGTTGGTCCGCGCCATGTTGCTGCCCGCAGCGGCCATCGGGTCATAGCTGGCCGCCGACGGACGCGACTGGAAGTAGCCGTCGGCCACGAACGGCTGAGCCACGAGGCGCGAGCCACGGACCTTGCCGTCCTGGACCAGCAGGCTGCCATTGGCCTGGTCGGGGAAGATCGCCCCGACCACGCTGGTGGTGGCCACCGCGTAGGCCAGGCCCAGCACCAGCAGGCTGGCGACACCCAGCCCGATGGCCGGGCGCAGCGCGGTGCCGTCCTCCAGCGCCACCGTGGTTTCGGCGCGCGAAGGCAGGGGGCGGGAAAGCGAAGCTGTCGTTGAGCGGTTCATGCGCCAAACACCATGACAAGGAAGAGATCAATCAATTTGATGGCCGCGAACGGCAGCAGTACGCCGCCCAGCCCATACACCAGCATGTTCCGGCGCAGCAGCGCGGTGGCCGTGGCTGGACGGAAGCGGACGCCACGCAACGCCAGTGGAATCAGCGCCGGAATGACCAGCGCGTTGAAGATCAGCGCCGCCAGCACCGCATTGCGCGGGCTGGACAGGCCCATGATGTTCAACGTGGCCATCGCCGGCAGCGCCGCAGCAAAAAGCGCCGGCAGAATCGCAAAGTACTTGGAGACGTCGTTGGCCAGCGAGAAGGTGGTCAGCGCACCGCGCGTGATCAGCTGCTGCTTGCCCACCTCGACCACCGCAAGCAGCTTGGCCGGATCCGAATCCAGATCGACCATGTTGCCGGCTTCCTTCGCCGCCTGCGTGCCCGAGTTCATCGCCAGGCCGATGTCGGCCTGGGCCAGCGCCGGGGCGTCGTTGGTGCCGTCGCCGACCATCGCGACCAGTCGCCCGCCGGCCTGTTCGGCACGGATGCGGGCCAGCTTGTCTTCCGGGCGTGCCTCGGCGATGTAATCGTCGACGCCGGCTTCGGCAGCGATGGCAGCAGCGGTCAGCGGGTTGTCGCCGGTGATCATCACCGTGCGGATGCCCATCGCGCGCAGCTGGGCGAACTTCTCGCGCATGCCGTGCTTGACCACGTCGGATAGTTCAATCACGCCCAGCACGTGGCGGCCTTCGCACACCACCAGCGGCGTGGCACCGTTGCGTGCGACCTGCTCGACACGTCCGGCCAGCTCGGCCGGCACGGTGCCGCCCTGCTCGCGAACGTAGGCGGTGATGGCGTCCGAGGCACCCTTGCGGATGCGACGGCCACCGTCCAGGTCAACGCCGCTCATGCGGGTCTGCGCGGTAAACGCGAGGTATTCCGCGCGATCCGGTTCGGCGGTGACGCAGCCCTGTTCGCGCGCCAGGCGCACGATGGACTTGCCTTCCGGGGTCGGGTCGGCCAGCGAGGACAGCAGTGCCGCTTCGCGCAGCTGGGCGGCATCGATGCCTGCCAGCGCGTGGAAGTGGGTGGCCTGACGGTCGCCGTGAGTGATGGTGCCGGTCTTGTCCAGCAGCAGCACGTCAACGTCGCCAGCCACTTCCACCGCCTTGCCCGACTTGGCCAGCACGTTGGCGGCCAGGGCGCGGTTCATGCCGGCGATACCGATGGCCGGCAGCAGGCCGCCGATGGTGGTCGGGATCAGACACACCAGCAGGGCGATCAGCAGCAGCGGGTCGACAGTGACGCCGACGAACGAACCGATCGCCGGCAGCGTGGCGACCACCACCAGGAAGGTCAGGGTCATGGCCGCCAGCAGCAGGGTCAGCGCGATTTCATTCGGCGTCTTCTGGCGGTTGGCCCCTTCGACCAGCGCGATCATGCGGTCGAGGAAGCTGTTGCCGGGTTCGGCGGTGACTTTGACGATGATCTGGTCGGACAGCACCTTGGTGCCACCGATCACACCACTGCGGTCGGTACCGGCTTCACGCAGCACCGGGGCCGATTCACCGGTCACCGCCGCTTCGTTGATGGTGGCCAGGCCCTGCACGATCTCGCCATCGGCCGGCACCAGTTCACCGGCACTGACGATCACGTGGTCGCCCGGGCGCAGTTCCGCCGCCGGCACATGGGTTTCGCTGGCACCGGCATGGGCGGCGGCCAGACGACGTGCGATCAGGTCCTGACGGGCACGACGCAGCGACGCAGCCTGGCCGCGGCCACGGGCCTCGGCCACCGCTTCGGCGAAGTTGCCGAACAGCACCGTCAGCAGCAGGATCGCGGTAACGGTCAGGCCGAAGCCCAGCGGTGCGTTGCCGGTCAGGGTGACCAGCAATGCCACCAGGGTGCCCACCATGACCACCGCCATCACCGGGCTGTGGACCAGGTGACGCGGCGACAGCTTGACCACCGAATCGCGCAGGGCACGGCGCAGGCCGGCCCCATCCAGCAGGCGCTGGCGGCGTGGGGAAGACGCATTCAAGGGAAGAGTGCTCATGGAATCTTGTCTCACTGCAGGGTCAGCGACAGGTGGTCGGCCACAGGGCCAAGTACCAGTGCCGGCATGAACTGCAACACGGTCAGAATGACGATCACCGCAATCAGGGTGATGCCGAAGGTGGGCGTTTCCAGCTGCAGCGTGCCGGCGGTTTCCGGGGCACGGCGCTTGGCCGCCAGCTGCGCGCAGATGATCAGCGGCACGATCAGCAGCGGGTAGCGGCCCAGGATCAGCACCAGGGTGCAGGTCAGGTTCCACCACGGCGTGGCGTCGCCCAGCCCTTCAAAGCCCGAACCGTTGTTGGCGTATGCCGACGTGTATTCGTAGAAGACCTGGCTGATCGCGTGGAAGCCGGGGTTGGAATTGCCGGTCAGCGACGGCACCGCCAGGGTGATGCCGGTCAGCACCAGCAGGGTGATCGGCTGCAGCAGGATCAGCAGGGCCAGCAGGCGTACCTGCGAGGTTTCCAGCTTGCGCCCCAGCAGTTCCGGGGTACGGCCGGTCATCAGGCCGGCCAGGAACACGCCCAGCAGCATGTAGACGATGAACTGCAGCAGGCCGCAGCCGATGCCGCCCCAGATCGCGCCAACCAGCATGTTGATCATCGGCACGGCACCGGCGAGCGGGCTCAGCGAGTCATGCATGCCGTTGACCGAACCATTGGTCACCTGGGTGGTTACGGCCGCCCACAGCGCGGTGCCATCGGAACCGAAGCGCACTTCCTTGCCTTCCATCAGCAGCGGGCTGCTGGCGGTCGAGGAATGGCCTTCCAGCCACACCGTGGCGGCGACGGAGACGCTGGACATCGCCAGCATGCAGCCGAACACCAGGCCGGCCAAGCGCTTGCGCCCGGTAAACGCACCCAGCATGAACACCACCGCGATCGGAATCAGCAGAATGCTGACGATCTCGATGGCATTGGACAGCGGGGTCGGGTTCTCCAGCGGCACGGCGCTGTTGGGGCCATACCACCCGCCACCATTGGCACCCAGCTGCTTGGCCGCCACCATCGCGGCAACCGGACCCAGCGGCAGCTTCTGGCCTTCCATGCCGGCCGATGCGTCGATCGGCGTGGCGGTCGGGCCACCGGCCAGCGTGGACGGAATACCCTGGCTGGTCAGCAGCACCGCCCACAGCAGGCACAGCGGCAGCAGGAAGCGCACGCAGGCACGCACCACGTCGGCGTAGTAGTTGCCGACGTTGACCAGGCGGTCACCGTTGGCCACCGGCTCGGCCTGGGCGGTCGTTGCCGAGTCGTTTTTGATGAACAGCGCACGCAAGGTAGCCACCAGCAGGGCCAGCCCCATCATCGGGGTGACCACCTGCAGGCCGGTGATCGCGGTCATCTGCGCGAAGTACGACAGCTGTGCCTGGCCGGAGTAGTGCTGCTGGTTGGTGTTGGTCAGGAACGACACCATCGTGTGCAGCGCGGTATCCCAACGCATGTTGGGAATCTGGTCCGGGTTGAACGGCAGCCAGGCCTGGGTCATGAACACGATCTGCACCAGCACCGCGATCACCACGTTGCTGAGCAGGAACGCGCACACATAGCCGCGCCAGTTCATGCCGCGGGCCGGGTTCACCCCCAGCGCCCAGTACAGGGGCTTTTCAATCAGCCCGAACAGCGCATCGCCCGCCATCGGGCCGCCGCGCATCACCCGGGCCAGGTACAGCCCAAGCGGAAAGGCCAGCACAATGCTGGCCAGGATGATCAACATGATCTCGGTCATGGTCGGCTCCGATCAGAACTTTTCGGGCGCAAGCACGACGTACAGGAGATATGCGGCGGCAACGATGACCAGCACGCCGCAGACCAGGGCAAGCCAGGCGGGCAGGGTGGGCGGGGTTGCGGCAGCGGCGGCAACAACAGGCAGAATCAGGCTCATGGGACGTCCAGGTGGA
The DNA here is from genome assembly GCA_039592995.1 of Stenotrophomonas sp. Taxonomy (GTDB): domain Bacteria; phylum Pseudomonadota; class Gammaproteobacteria; order Xanthomonadales; family Xanthomonadaceae; genus Stenotrophomonas. The sequence continues at coordinate 211,863 of JBCNQC010000005.1, forward strand.
ACCACTCCACGTCAGATCGCCATCGTCCGCCTCAGCCGCGTAAACACGCCACGCCCGCCCCGCTGGACTCCCGTAAAAGAACCATAAAAAAACGCGTGCAACGCACGCGCCGATGAACTGACCTGCCATGACGTAGAGCCGGGCTTGCCGCGCCTCCGTAAAACCGACGTACCGTATGGACGAACGCGTCGCCACGCGCCCGTGCAACAACTTGCCATGACGTAGAGCCGGGCTTGCCCGGCTGCCTTACAACCTCACCCGCGCGGATCGTTCGCCACCGCAGTCCCCTTCAACACCCGGTACCGCTGCAGCGTTTCCTCGATTTCCGTATCCAGCGCCTTGCGCTGGGCAATGAACGAGGCCTGCAGGCGCTGCTGCGCCACCAGCTCGGTATGCCGCTGGCGGATGTCCTGGGTCTGCTTGTCCGTCACCGGCTGCCCGGCCAGCTCGCGGTCGCCGGCACCGGACAGCAGGGTCACCAGCGCATCGCGCAGGCTGGCGACGTTGTAGCTGGCGGTCTGCACGTTGTTGTCCAGAATCCCGGTGCGTTCGGTGAACACGCGGCGCAGGTCATCCTCGTTCTGATAGGTGACCAGCATCGCCTGCTCGGTGCGCTGGCGGGTTTCCTCGGCAGCCTCGTCCAGCTTGCGCTGGGCCGCGGCCACCGCTTCGGTGGCACGCTCGTCCTCGGTCAGGGTGCGTTCCACGCTGCCCCGGCGCAGGCCACTCTTCACCCCGAATTCCTCACGCGCGCTGTTCACCGCTTCCTGCGGCAGGGCATCGCTGCAGATCCGCTCGTTGCCCTGGTTCCAGCAGTACAGCTTCTTCGGCTTGGCCTGCACCCGCTGGTACTTGGGTGCCGGCTGTTGCTGGGCCTGCAGCGCCGGCGCGGCCAGCAGCAGGGCCAGCGCGGTGACGGTCAGCGATAACGTGGTGAACCTGGACATGGTGAGCAGCCCCCTGCTGCAATCAACGCGTAGGACGGCTGCCGTAACGGGACCGATAGTCCTCCAGCGGCTGCCGGTACCCGACAAGTTCCGGATTTCCGGAGGCAAAATCAAGCAGATCCGCCAGCGTGGCCACCGCCACCACCGGAATACCGGCCTCTTCGGCCACCGCCTGGGCCGCCGAACGGCGGTCGGTTTCCGAGGCGATCTCCTGGCGGTCCAGTGCCACCACGATGCCGGCCGGGGTGCCGCCCGCGCCCTTGATGATGGTCAGGGCCTCGCGGATCGCGGTGCCGGCGGTGATCACGTCGTCGACGATCAGCACGCGCTTGCCGTTCATGTCCGCGCCGATCAGGTTGCCGCCTTCGCCGTGGTCCTTGGCTTCCTTGCGGTTGAACGACAGCGGCAGGTCGCGGCCGCGCTGGGCAAACTCACAGGCGGTGGCGGTGGCCAGCGGAATGCCCTTGTAGGCCGGGCCGAACACCACGTCGAACTTCAGCCCGGTGGCTTCCACGGCGTCGGCATAGCAGGCCGCCAGCTGGGCCATGCGGGCACCGGAGTCGAAACGGCCGGCGTTGAAGAAATAGGGGCTCAGCCGGCCCGACTTCAGGGTGAACTGGCCAAAACGCAGCGCGTCGGCGGTCAGCGCCAGCTGCAGGAAACGGTAACGATGGTCGCTCATCTAAGGACTATTCAATTCTCTTTGGAGCGCAGATGCTAATGCATTGGCCCCGATTCAGGCTCGCGGCCGGCCGTCGCAGGCCCCGGCAGCGGCCGGATCCGGCCAGCCGCCGGCCCGGGCAACCCGGTATGCTTTGTCGGTTCCCGCACCAACCCTGGAATCGCATGCGCATCATCAGTTTCAACGCCAATGGCATCCGCTCCGCCGCCAGCAAGGGCTTCCTTGACTGGTTCCGCGCCCAGAATGCCGACGTGCTGTGCATCCAGGAAACCAAAGCCCAGGAAGACCAGCTGGCCGACCCCATGTTCCGACCGGACGGCCACCACTGCTTCTACCGCGACGCCGTCACCAAGAAGGGCTACAGCGGCGTGGCCATCTACAGCAAAAAGGAACCGGACCAGGTCATCACCTCGCTGGGCTGGGCCCCGTTCGACGACGAAGGCCGCTACATCGAGGCCCGTTACGGCAACCTCAGCGTGGTCTCGTTCTACATCCCGTCCGGCAGCTCCGGCGACCTGCGCCAGGGCTTCAAGTACGAGGTGATGGAATGGCTGCGGCCGATCCTGGCGCAGTGGCTGGCCAGCGGCCGCGATTACGTGCTGTGTGGCGACTGGAACATCGTCCGTTCGGCGCTGGACATCAAGAACTGGAAGTCCAACCAGAAGAACTCCGGCTGCCTGCCGCCCGAGCGCGACTGGCTCAACGGTCAGTGCGTGGACACCGATCAGGCCATGGACATCGCTGCCGGTCAGGGCTGGACCGACGCGTACCGCCTGCTGCACCCGCAGGGAGAGGACTACACCTGGTGGAGCAACCGCGGTGCCGCGCGTGCCAACAACGTCGGTTGGCGCATCGACTACCAGTTCGTCAGCCCCGGGCTGCGTGAACGCCTGCGCAGCTGCTCGATCTACCGCGACGAGCGCTTCTCCGACCATGCCCCGTTCACGGTGGACTACGCTCCATGAGTGAAGCGGCTGCTGCCAAGCGCCAACGCCCGTGGCAGCGGGTGCTGGCCAACCTGACCGATCACAAGGTCATGGCCATGCTGCTGCTGGGCTTCAGCTCCGGCCTGCCGATCTATCTGGTCGGCAACACGCTCGGCTTCTGGATGCGCAAGGAAGGCATCGACCTCAGCACCATCGGCTTCCTGTCGTGGGTCGGCCTGGCCTATACGCTGAAGTTCCTGTGGGCCCCGATCGTCGACCGCACCGATGTGCCGGGCTTCGCCCGCCTTGGCCGTCGCCGTGGCTGGATGCTGCTGTCGCAGATCGTGGTCGCCGCCGGCCTGGTCGGCATGGCGCTGGTGCAGCCCAAGGGCGGGCACATCCAGTTCCTGGGCATCGCCTGGGAGCACATCGTGGTGTTCGGGGTCATGGCGGTCATTGTCGCCTTCGCCTCGGCCACCCAGGACATCGTCATCGATGCGTGGCGCATTGAAAGCGCCAAGGACAGCGAACAGCTCGGCTTGCTCACGTCCTCTTCCGCGCTGGGCTACCGCAGCGCCCTGCTGGTCACCGACGCGCTGATCCTGCTGGTCGCCTCGCGTGTGGGCTGGCAGATCTCCTACGAACTCATGGCCGTGCTGATGATGGTCGGCGTGGCGGCCGTGCTGGTGGCCGACGAGCCCGCGCGGCAGAGCGCGGCAGGGCAGGGCCAGACCGCCGCGCTGTGGACCCCGCGCGGCTTGTTCGACGCCGTCGTTGGCCCGTTCGTGGCCTTCATCAAGGAGCATCGCAGCGGTGCGATCCTGATCCTGGTCGCCATCAGCGCCTACCGCATGGCGGACTTCATCATGGGTCCGATGGCCAATCCGTTCTATGTGGACCTGGGGCTGGACGAAGACGTGGTCGGTGCCGTGCGCGGCTCGGTCGGCCTGGTGGCCACCTTCGTCGGCATCGCCCTGGCCGGTCTGATCGCGGTGCGCTGGGGCGTGCTGGTCACCCTGGTGGTTGGTGCGGTGCTCGGGCCGTGTTCCAACCTGGCGTTCGCCTGGCTGGCCTATGTCGGCCCGGACACCACCCACTTCGCCGTGGCCATGGCCATCGACAACGTCGCCAGCGGGTTTGCCGGCACCGCGCTGATCGCCTACATGTCCAGCCTGACCAGCATCGGCTACACCGCCACCCAGTACGCGCTGCTCAGCTCGTTCTATGCCATGCCCGGCAAGGCGCTGAAGGGCTTGTCCGGCTGGGCGGTGCAGAGCCTGGCGCAGGGCCGCACCCTGCTGGAGGGCTACGCGCTGTTCTTCATCGGCACCGCGCTGATCGCCATTCCGGTGGTGCTGCTGTGTGTGGGCCTGATCTGGCAGCAGCGAAGGCAACGTACCGCTGCCGCCTGACCGCCCGGGATACGGTCTATTGATTGATCGGGGGCGAGAGCCCCCGGGGTCCGGGGGCGGCCGCGAAGCGGCGGGGGTGCGGAAGCATGATAAGAGGGGCCCGCGGTCCGCAACGCGGATCGTGGGGCGGCAGCGCGTATGCGATGACGCGTACCCGCCGGCCGTTGGCCGGCCCAAGGAATGTCAGAACGACTTCGCATCCGGCAGCGCCTGCAGCGCTGCGATCGCATCGGCCAACGCATCCACTTCCGGGTTCTGGAACCCATGGCGAACCTCCAGCTCGCTGGAGAACAGCCCCTGCTCCAGCAGCACCACGCAGGTGTACTCGCGCGTCCACCCGCGCGCCACGGCGACGCGACGGATGCGTTCGTCGAGCAGCGGATCAAGATCGCGCAGCACCAGATCGGCCATGTGTTCTCCCCTTGCGTACAGCACCGCCCCCACGGCACAACAGGGTCGATCATGCGCCTGCCTTGGGGCGCGGGCAATACGCCCGCCGCACGCCAGACCTGCTGCGTTCACCTAGGCCGGATGGATCGCGCCCAGAATCCGCGGCCCCTCGGCCCCGGTCACGCTCGGCAGGTTGCCCGCCAGCCCGTCCAGGGTTCGCTGTGCCAGCCAGGCAAAGCCCATCGCTTCCATGTAGTCCGGGTCCAGTCCGTGCACCGCGCTGGAGTCCACCAACACCCCCGGCAGCCGCGCGCTGAGGCGGCGCAGCAGCTGCGGGTTGCGCACGCCACCGCCGCAGACCAGCACCCGGCGCGCGTCCGGCAGATGCGCCAGCAGGGCGTCGGCCACGGTCGCAGCGGTCAATTCCAGCAGGGTCGCCTGCACGTCGGCAGCGGCCAGCGTCCTTCCTGACAACGCGGCCTCCGCCCACGGCAGATGGAACTGCTCGCGCCCGGTGCTCTTCGGTGGGGGCAGGGCGAACCACGGCTCGGCCAGCCACTGCGCCAGCAGCGCCTCATCGACCTGGCCGCTGGCCGCGAAGCCCCCGTCCGCATCGAACGGCACGCCCTGGTGCCGTTGGCACCACGCATCCATCAGCGCGTTGGCCGGGCCGGTATCAAAGCCCCGCGGCGTGCCGCCACGCGGAATCAGGGTCAGGTTGGCAATGCCGCCCAGGTTGAGGATCGCGCGGTCCTCGTCGCTGTGGCCCAGCATGGCCAGATGGAATGCCGGCATCAGCGGCGCACCCTGGCCACCGGCGGCCACGTCGCGGCGGCGGAAGTCGGCCACCGTGGTGATGCCGGTCGCCTCGGCAATCCGGTTGGCATCGCCCAGCTGCAGGGTGAAGGCCGGATCGGCCAGCGGCCGGTGGCGCACCGTCTGCCCATGCGAGCCGATGGCCCGTACCTGCGCACGGTCCACGCCGCTGGCATCCAGCAGTTCGTTCGCAGCGGCGGCGAAGGTGATCCCGATCTGCGCGTCGATGCGCCCCAGGGTATCCAGCGAGTCCACACCGCCGCCTTCGCCCAGCGCGATCAGCTCTGCGCGCAACTCCGGCTCCCACGGATGCGTGTATCCGTGCACGAAGCGGCAGCCGCCTTCAGTGGGGAACTGCACCAGCGCGGCATCGATGCCATCGGCGCTGGTGCCCGACATCAGGCCCAGATAGAGGGGAAGGGCAGGGTCAACGGCAGTCATGAAAAAGGCGGGTCCCGATAGAGAACCCGCCCATCATCGCAATCCAGCGCCCGTAGAGCCACGCCCTGCGTGGCTGCACCCATCAACCGCGCGTGTTCTTACCCGGCTTGGCCGAACTGGCCGTAGCCTTCTCCGCCGACGCAGCCTGCGGAGCCGGGCTGGCCTCCGCATAGATCAGCTTCTCCATCCCCTGGATGCGCGCCAGCGCCGGCGCGGTCTGCGCACGGAAGGCAGCCAGTTCAGCCCCCTTCAGCGGTTCCGGCGGCGGCATGGTCACCGACAGCGGATTGCGGTGCACGCCGTTGACGCGGAATTCGTAGTGCAGGTGTGGGCCGGTGGCCAGGCCGGTCGAGCCGACGTAGCCGATCACCGTGCCCTGCGCCACGCGCTGGCCGGTCTTGATCTTGCCGAAGCGCGACATGTGCCCGTACAGGGTGGTGTGTCCCTTGCCGTGGTCCAGGATCACCACGTTGCCGTAGCCGCGCTGCACGCCGGCGAACTGCACGCGGGCGTCGCCGGCGGCCATGATCGGGGTGCCGGTGCGCGCGGCGTAGTCCACGCCCTTGTGCATGCGCATCTTGCCCAGCACCGGGTGGCGGCGCGCGCCGAACGTCGAACTCAGCCGTGCGAACTGGATCGGCATGCGGATGAAGCTCTTCTTCAGTGGCCGGCCGCTGACGTCGAAGTACTCCGACTTGCCGTTGCGGTCGAAGCGGAAGCCGCTGTAGGTCTTGCCGTCAGAGGTGAAGGTGGCCGCCAGGATCTTGCTGGTGTCCACCTTTTCGCCCTCGCGCCAGGTTTCATCCAGCACCACGCTGAAACGGTCGCCCGGCTGGATGTCCTTGGAGAAGTCGATGTCGTACTTGAAGATCTCGTCGGTCATCGTCGCAATGGCCGAAGGCGACAGTCCCGCCTTGCGCGCCGCCGCGTACAGCGAACTGGTGATCTCGCCGCTGGTCACCACCCGGCGGGTGGAGCTCTCGCGCTTGGTGACCTGCTCGCTGATCCTGCCGTCCTTGAGGGTCAGCTCCACGCGGTTGTCGCCGTCGCGGTTGTAGCGGATCGCACGCAGGTCGCCGGAGAGCGGTACATCGAAGGCAATCTCGGTGCCCGGGCGCAGCTTCACCAGCGAATCGCGCACGCCGGGGTGGTCCAGCACATCATGCATCACCGTGGCCGGAATGCCGGCCTCGTCGAACAGGTCGCTCAGGGTCTGGCCGCGCTGCACGCGCAGCACCTGCCAGCTGTCACCCGGGGTCTGGTTGCGGCGTTCGGCCGACAGCGGCGGCAACGGCAGGGCCAGGGTGGAATGGTCAGCCGAGTACGGGCCGTCCATGGTGTGCGAGAAGCCCGGCACAATAGTAGCCACCAGCGCGCCAATGGTGGCGAACAGGCTGGCGTGCATCCAGTGGCGGCGGGTCCAGCGCTCGTTGAAGGCCGCCGGCAGGTGTTGCTTGAGCTTCCGATGGAGGGCAGTGTCGTGAAGAACGTGGAGACGTTCCTTGAAGCGTTGCTTGCGGGCGCGGCCTTGATCGGAGTTGAGCATCGTCGAGCGGTTCCTGGCTGACCCGGCGACTCGGGCCTAAACGCCCGTTACCATAGACACCTATAAATATCGCGTCAAACCCTTGTGCCTATTGGCTTTTGTGAAGCACTTGCGGTTAACTTGTACTTAACGTCATTCATATAAATACGGCACCGCCGGGAGTTGCAACGTGTCATCGATTGATCAAGCCCTTGCCCAGATCGGCCGCGGGGCCGATGAGATCCTCAAGATCGAGGAGCTGCGCCAGCGGCTGGAAAGCGGCCGCCCGCTGCGGGTGAAAGCCGGCTTCGACCCCACCGCGCCCGACCTGCACCTGGGCCACACCGTGCTGCTGAACAAGCTGCGGCAGTTCCAGGACCTGGGCCATCAGGTGATCTTCCTGATCGGTGACTTCACCGGCATGATCGGCGACCCGTCCGGCAAGAACGCCACCCGCAAGCCGCTCAGCAAGGACGACGTGCTGGCCAACGCCCGCACCTACGAGGAGCAGGTGTTCAAGGTGCTGGACCGCGAGAAGACCGAAGTCCGCTTCAATTCCGAGTGGTTCGGCAAGATGGGCGCGGCCGACATGATCCGTCTGGCCGGCCAGCACACCGTGGCGCGCATGCTCGAGCGCGACGACTTCGCCAAGCGCTACGCCGCCCAGCAGTCGATCGCCCTGCACGAGTTCCTGTACCCGCTGGTGCAGGGCTACGACTCGGTCGCCCTCGAAGCGGACGTGGAACTCGGCGGCACCGACCAGAAGTTCAACCTGCTGATGGGCCGTGGCCTGCAGGAGCACTACGGGCAGAAGCCGCAGATCGTGCTGACCATGCCGCTGCTGGAAGGCCTGGACGGCGTGGCCAAGATGTCCAAGTCGCTCAACAACTATATCGGCATCAGCGAGCCGGCCATTGATATGGTCACCAAGACCATGAAGATCGGCGACGACCTGATGTGGCGCTGGATCGAGCTGCTGTCCTTCGACATCAGCCAGGCCGAAGCGCTGAGCCTGCGTGAGCAGGTCGAAGCCGGCAGCCTCAACCCGCGTGAGGTGAAGCTGCGCCTGGCGCGCGAGCTGACCACCCGCTTCCACGATGCCGATGCCGCCGAACTGGCCATTGCCGGCTGGAACGCCGCGGTGACCGGGCAGGGGGACGTCAGCCTGCTGCCGCTGCAGGAAGTGGCCATCCCGACCGAAGGCCTGCGCATTGGCGCACTGCTCACCGCCGCCGGCCTGACCCCCAGCAACTCCGAGGCCAGCCGCAAGCTCAAGGAGCGCGCCGTGAAGGTCAACGGTGACGTAGTGGAAGACGCCCAGCAGGTGTTCAGCCCCGGCTTCGAAGGCCTGCTGCAGGTCGGCAAGCGCAACTTCGCCCGCGTCCTCCTGGTCACCGCCGCCTGACGTAGAGCCGGGCTTGCCGCGCCTCCGTAACCTTGATGCGCCGCATGGATGAACGCGTCGCCACGCGCCGATGCAATGACGTTCCTTGACGTAGAGCCGGGCTTGCCCGGCTGCTCTTCACGCGGCGTCAAAAAAATTTCATCAACCCCCTTCCCAAATTCACCTGAAGGGCACATACTTTCCTTCCCCCGACGCAGGGGCCACCGCAAGGCGGCCACAGCAACGGAACGGATCGCCAACCACCTCGGAAAAAGGTGTTGACGGAAACGAAAAGCCTGACATAATAGGCGGCTCGCTTCGACGAAAAGACCTCCGGGTCGCAACGACGAAGCAGCATCGGCAACAACGTCCACTTCGGTGAGGCGGCCCTCGAAAAAGGGTGTTGACGAAGCGGAAAAGCCGGCTATAATGGGCGGCTCGCAACGACGGAAACGTCGGGGCACGCGGAGGAAGGCGCTGAGGCCGACTCCCTGGTTCTTTGAAAGTATGCGCAGGTATCTTGTGAAGGCGCCTGCAGGAAGGATGATTGTCCATCTTGCAGACGTTTGATCAAGCAACTATTAATTGTTTT
>JBCNQC010000050.1:0-16464 GCA_039592995.1 Stenotrophomonas sp.
CGACGATGCGTAGGAATTTTCTGATGTGCACCACCCCTCATCTGCTGCAGTGTTGTCCCCGGAGCGTAGAAACTCCTAAGAGTTAGCAGTTGATGCCCTGCGTGGGAGATGTCGTGTCCTACGTCGGGAGGGTGGCTAATAAAACACCCCCGTAAGGGGGGAATACGCCCGCCGGCTTTTGCTGACTCTACGGTTTCTAACCTCCCGACCCCTCGTCACCCTGACAGGGGTCGCATCTCACAGGAGGCATGCCTTGCAGACACACTGGCCAGACACACCCGCGAACGATGACGTCGCACCTACGCGACCTGAAGCCACCGCTGTCACCAGCGAATAATCGCCACATACCTGCGCACACCAGGTCGAAATCCTGCTCATGCGCATAGGGTTCTGTAGCGACGCGCCATGCGCGTCGGCATGAAGCCCACATCGTTCTTCAAGCCCGCGCGTGCGGGTCACCCAGCACCCAAACAAGAACAACCATGAACAACCCAATTCCCCGGCGTAGTGCCCGCGCAAGTCGGCGGTGCGCTTTCGGATCGCGCCTCTCCGTCAACGGTCATGCGTCACCGTGCCGATTACCGTTATCGGCGGTCGTCTGTCGAGCGACCCCACCCCGCCCCAAGCACTTCGTGCATTTCATGCACGCCGCTCGCATTACGCCTGGCGTGCATCCTCCAACGGCACATCGGAGAGATTCCCATGAACACTTCGCCTACCCCGTGCGCGAAACGCCGCGCTCCGAAGACAGCACTACGTAGCGATCAGCACCCACCCCTGCATCCCGGCGACATCCTCACCGAAGATTTCATGCGCCCGTTGAAGCTCTCCGGCCGCGCCCTCGCCTGCGCCATTGGCGTTTCCCACACGCGCATCGCCACCATCGCCTCACGCAAGGCAGCCATCACCGCGGACACCGCGATACGTCTTGGCCAGTACTTCGACACCTCGCCGTGGTTCTGGATGAACCTGCAGGTCCGGTTTGATCTTGAAACCGCGCAGGTGCCGGCGGGCCGCATCCTGCCGCACAGCTGCGAGGAGGTGCGCACATGGTGATCAAGCGCTTTCGTCAGATTCTTCCCGGCTATCCGCGCCCTCCCACCACGCGGCCGGGCCCGTCGCTTCCCCCGGTACCGCGCAGTCTGCGCTCCGCGCTCAAGAACAACCCGGATCACATCGAGCGCCTGCAGATGGCATTGCATGGGGTGAGTGTGGCACCCACCACGCGCCTGCCGCGCATTGAGATGGCGGTATGGGCGATTGAGGACCGCCTGTCGCGCTTTCTGTCCGAAGCCAGACAGGAGTTGGATTCCGCCCGCTGCAGCGGCGATGCCGAGCGCTTCGCGCGCGCGGAGGAAGACGAGGCGCTGATGACGCACCTGTGCCGGAAGAACACCTGGATGGGCGACGAGGTCTTCGCCGCCTGGTTCCGCAACCTGTAGAGACGCGCCATGCGCGTCTGGGCGCAACATGGGGCGCGGAATGCACAGTGACGACCGGAACGAAGACGTGTTGACCACTTCTCACGCGCAATGCTCCGGTAGGGCCGGTCGACAGACGACCACCCATAACGGTGATCGGCAAGGTAACGTATGACCTTCAACGTAGAAGCGCGTCTGCGTTCGATGGTCATGCGTTATAGCAGTGATGATTGTTATCGGCGGTCGACTGTCGTCCGACCCTACCAAGTCCAGCACTGTCGTCACGGGCAACGCATGGTTTACCCCTTCAATCGCACCAACAGATCACGCAACGGTGTGAAGCGGATCGCCATGCCGGCGGTAACCCCAATGGCATTGGCCAACGCATCCGCCGGATCCGCACTGCGGTTATCGGTCAACGCGCCCTGCGCGAACTCCACGCCGATGCCCATCAGCACCAACCCCAGCGCAGCCCACCACAAGGCCGCGCGCGTGCGATAGATCTGCACGGCCGAGCCGGCCAGCACGAAGTAGGCGAGGAAGTGCTCGACTTTATCGCTGTTCTTCGGCAGGTCGGGCAACGGCGGCGGTGGAATCAGGCAGACCACGATCACGCTGATCACCGCCAGCCACCACAACCCCAACCAGAACCGCGGCCGCCGCAGCGGCTTCAACATCCCTGTCATCGTCATCTCACAGTCGCCAGGTCAGATCACCGAGCAGGAACGAGGCATCCATGCTCACATCACGCTGGAAACCCATCACCTGGAAGCGCTCGCCCATCTCGGTGGGCAGTGTCAGCTTCTTCACCTGGTCGCGCAGGCGCAGCTTGCCGACTTCATCCGTGCGCTCTTCGGCCAGCGCCAACAATCGATCCAGCCCGTTGCCCAGCAGGAAGCTGGACTGCGTGCAGTAACCTGCCAGGTCAAACCCGGCACCGGTGCCCGCTTCTGCCAGCGCGGTGAAATCCACCGAGGCGGTAATGTCCTGCAGCCCGGGCCACTTGTAGACGTCGTTGTGCACATGGTGCCGATAGAACGCGCGCACGGTGCCGTCATCGCGCTCGGGCTGGTAATACTCGTGGCGCGGGTAGCCGTAGTCGATGAACAACATGGCACCGCGCTTGAGCCCGCCGGCCACCGCCTGGATCCAATACGGCAGCTGTGGCAGCAACTCGGAACGGTAGCCATCGGCAAACGGCTGGCCGAGATAACGCTCCACATGACGCACGGCGGCGCTGAGCAGCGCATCGGCCGGCTGCGCGCCGCGCATGAAGGCCCCTTCGGCATCCAGTTCCACGGTTTCCTCGTGGATCATGCCGTCCTTGGCCAGGAAACGCGGTGTGGGCAGGGCGTCGATCACTTCATTGGCGAACACCATGCCGTCCCAGTCGTCATCGAACGGGCGGTCCAGCCATTCCACCAGCGCGAACACCGGCGGAATCAACGCCTTCTCCAACCGCTCGCGCTGGCGTTCGCGCAGGTCGGCGCTGGGTTCCAGAATGGCGTAGCGCTCGGGCAGCGCGTCCAGCTCCAGCAGGCGCTTGAGCATGATCTCGGCAAATGCACCGCTGCCGCCGCCCAGCTCCAGGAAGCGCGCCTGCGGCCCCAACTGCTGCATCACCGGGGCCACGGCGTTTGCCAGAGTGGCGGTGAACAGCGGGCCCATTTCCGGGGCGGTGGTGAAGTCGCCCGCCGGGCCGAACTTGCTGGCACCGGCGCTGTAGTAGCCCCAGCCCGGCGCGTACAGGCTCAGTTCCATGAAGCGCGAGAACGGCATCACCCCGCCATTGGCAAGGATTTCAGCGCGCAGCGCGGCGCTGAGCTGGTCGCTGTGGGCCAGCGCGTCGGAGTCGGGTTGAGGCAGGGAAGAATGCATGGCGCGGTCGATTGCGGTGACAATGCACAGCATAGCCGAGCACGGAGACCCCCCGATGACCGACAGCGCACCCGTGGTGCTGATCACCGGCAGCGCACGCCGGATTGGCGCGGCGATTGCCCGCCAGTTCCATGCCTGCGGCTGGTCGGTGGTGCTGCATGCCAACACCTCGACCGCCGAGCTGCAGCAGGCCGCCTTCGACCTGGACATGGTGCGGCCGGGCAGCGTGCTGGCGCTGCAGGCCGAACTGCGCGACAGCGCCGCCCTGCCCGACCTGGTGGAACAGGCGGTGGGCCAGTTCGGGCGGCTGGACGCGCTGGTGAACAACGCCTCCAACTTCTACCCCACCCTGCTGGGCCAGATCACCGCCGAGCACTGGGATGACCTGTTCGCCGTGAACGCGCGTGCCCCACTGCTGCTGGCCCAGGCCGCTGCGCCGCATCTTCGCCGCCAGCAGGGCTGCATCGTCAACCTCACCGACCTGCACGGCACCGACCCGATGCGCGACCACGCGGTGTACAGCGCGGCCAAGGCAGCGCTGGAGATGATCACCCGCTCACTGGCGCTGGAACTCGCCCCGAAGGTGCGGGTGAACGCGGTGGCCCCGGGGGCGATTCTGTGGCCGGAACAGGGCAAGGATGATTTCGCCCGTCAGGCGCTGCTGGCGCGCACGCCGCTGGGGCGGACCGGCACGGTGGAGGAGATTGCCGAGGCGGTGTATTGGCTGGCCAGTGATGCGCCGTTTGTGACCGGGCACACATTGCGGGTGGATGGGGGACGGCAGCTGAGCTGACCTTTGGCGGCATCGCGTGGGCCGGCCAACGGCCGGCGCTACCGGGACCGCGCGAACCCCATGGGTAGCGCCGGCCGTTGGCCGGCCCACGCGGTCCATGGAGCATCCGTTACGGCACGAGATCCACGATCTCAAACGCCTCATCCCGCTGCGCATGCGCCCGCCACAGCGCGGCCAGGGTCAACCCACTTACCGGATCCACAAACTCCGGCGCGATATCCGCCAACGGCTTGATCACAAACGCATGCTTCAGCTCAGGCCGCGGAATGCGCAGGTGCCCCGGGCCTTCCACGATCAAGTCCCCGTAGAACACTACGTCGATATCCAGCGTCCGGTCGGAGAAGCGCGGCCCGCTGCGGTCGCGCCCATGGGCGTCTTCCAGCGCGTGAAGCCACGCATCCAGCGCTTCAAGCGGAACCTCGGTCTCAATCGCCACGGCGTTGTTCAGGAAGGCGGGGCCGTCAAAGCCCACCGCCGCCGTACGGTAGGCCGGCGAGACCTTGATCGCGCCAAACCGCGCGCGCAGGGCCTCCACCGCGGCGTGAAGATACTGTTGCGGCTGCAGGTTGCTGCCCAGGCTCAGAAGCACAGTGGTCATGGTGTTCAGCGTACGTGGGGCGAATCCACATGGTGCCGTCACGGCCACCGCATAGAATCGGGGTGCACATCATAGAGGGTTGTCATGACCTATTGCGTCGGCATCGAGGTGGACGAGGGCCTGGTCTTCGCCGCCGATACCCGGACCAACGCCTCCCTGGACGATGTCCGCGTGCACCGCAAGCTGCACGAGTTCGAGTTTCCAGGCCAGGCCGTGTTCGTGCTCATGGCGGCGGGCAACCTCGCCACCACCCAGCTGCTGGTCTCGCGGTTGCGCCGCGATGCCGAGGAACAGCGTCCTGAAAGCCTTGTCGGCTACCGCTACCTGTTCGAGGTGGCCGAATACGTGGGCCGGGTACTGGTGGACAGCCAGGTCAAGAGCAACACCCCCGAGCACGGCCATGACGGGGTGAACACCCAGGCCACCCTGATCCTGGGCGGCCAGGTGGGAAACGAGCGTCCGGGGCTGTACATGATCTATCCGCTGGGCAATGCCATTGCCGCCTCGCCGGAGACCCCGTTCCTGCAGATCGGCGAGTCCAAGTACGGCAAGCCGATCCTCGACCGCATCATCCGTCCGCACACACGGCTGGACGATGCGGCGCGCACGGCGGTGGTATCCCTGGATTCCACCGTGCGTTCGAACCTTTCAGTGGGCCTGCCGTTCGACCTGGTGCTGCTGCGCGCGGGCGACCTGCAGATCACCCAGCGCATGCGCCTGGCCGCTGACAGCCCGTTGTATGCCGACATCCACGGCAACTGGTCGCGGCGGCTGGAACAGGCGGTGGCGGCCTTGCCGCGCTTTCCGTGGGAAGGCTAGGTTCCGGGCTTCGGCCACTCCCCTCCTCCGCACCCCGGCAAGGCTGCGCTGGTCAAACTAACGGCTGCGCCTCAGATCCTAAAAATGTCGTTACCGCCGACATGTCGACTTTGCTGACATGCGGATATGCCTCGATCTGCATTGCGATGCCGGTTACGATGTCATGGTCAAGCGCGTAATCAGCGTGACCATAAATGAAGACCACTCCGTTTTCGTGGCGGGCCCTGATAATGGACGACGCCGAGAGAATCGTCGCGCGTTGTTCAACATAGCGCAGCGTCATGTCCATGGCCGTATCGCCTCTCGCGGGTTGAGGCCCATTGGCGTGCGCGATGCTGGCTGCGTTGATTTCGTTTACGCCGACCACTTCCTTCTTCATGCGAAGCAGGCATTGAGTAAAAGCTTCGTACAATGGCCTGGTCCGGGTGAATCCGGAGATTGCGAGGTTTCCACTCAACGTTTCTATCTTCAGGTAATAATCAAAAGGCTGCTCCGCGACCGGGTCCAGGCAGACGGCGATAAACTCAACCACTGCCTTGCTGGTGTCAGAGTCTTTCGTCCAGTAGTTCGCTGTGTATGAACCTGCAGGCGCAGTGATCGGTTCCAGCCACGCGAACACACGATCATGACGCAGATACTTGGGGTTACCGCGGGGGATGTACTTATCCATGGCGACACCTTCAGCCAGTCTGTGCGCCCCCGCACCCTAATCTTGCAGTGAGATCAGGTTAGCGATTCGTGAAAGGAACACGACGCGCCTGAGGCGGTACATCGCATGCTACCCCAACGCCTCAGCAACAGAACGGAACACCTGCTGCATTTCCAGCGGCTTGCGCAGCACATGCACCGGCACGCCAGCCGGGAAGCGGCTGCGCCGCACCGGGACGTCCTCACTTTCCAGCACCAGCACCGGCCCGTGGTAACCCAGCGCAGCCATCTCCCTGAGCAGCGAACTGGCTGACAGCAGCTTGGAGCCGGCATCGGCGATCACCAGTGCCGGCATCGCTTCCTGCTGCATCCAGCGCAGCGCGGCGGCACCGTCGCAGGCCAGCTGCAGGTGGTAACCCTGGCTGGACAGCGCGTTGCCCAGCAACGACAGACGGGTCGCTTCGCCGTCCACCACCAGAATGGACTGGCCGCTGCCGGCGGCTACCGGTGCTTCCACCGCCGGTGCATCGGCCGCCGCAACGTACGCTGGCAACAGCAGATCGAAACGTGTGCCCTCACCGGGGGCACTGCGCACGGTGATGCGGCCCTGCGCGCCTTCGATGATGCGCTTGCAGGACATCAGGCCCAGGCCGGTGCCGTTCGGCTTGGTGGTGAAGAACGGATTGAACAGGTTGGACAACACCTCCGCGCTCATTCCCGTGCCTTCATCGGACACCGCCATGCGCAACCACGCCAGCCCCTGCGCATCCGACTCGGCCTGCGCGTGCAGGGTCAACCGCCCGCCTGTCGGCATGGCCTGGATGGCGTTCAACGCCAGATTCAGCAGCACCTGCTGCAGTTCGGTGTAGTTGGCATGCACGGTGAGGTCGGGATCGGCGACCTGCAGTTCCAGCTCCACTTCAGGCGGCAGGTTGCTCCGCAGCAGCAGGGCCACGGCCTCGAACAGCATGGCCACGCGGATCGGCTCGCTGGGGGTGCGCGACCCCCGCACGAACGACAACATGGATTCGGCCATCTCGTGCCCGCGTCGCCCGCATTCGGCGATCACGTCGGCCAGGTGCCGCAGCTGCGGGTCGTCAGTGCGCGCCTTCAGCAGGTCCGGCATGATCAGCAGCGGCTGCAGGATGTTGCGCAGGTCGTGGCTCAACCCGGCCGCGAGCAGCGACAGGCTTTCCAGCCGCTGGGCGCGCATGAGTTCGGCTTCCACCCGGGCCCGGTCCAGCGCGCCGCGCGCGTCGCGCACTGCCCGCGCCACTGCCGACGGCAGGCGCGCCGGCTGGTGCTTGATGATGTAGTCATTGGCCCCCTCACGCAGGGCGGCCACCGCCGGCTCTTCACCCAGGGTGCCGGAGACAAAGATGAACGGCATGTCCGGGTGGCTGTCGCGCACGATCCGCAGCGCGTCCAGTCCGGAGAAGCCCGGCAGGCTGAGGTCCGAGAGGACGATATCCGGGGTACTACGCGCCAGCGCATTGCGCAGCTCGGCGGCGCTTTCGGCGCGCTCGAAGCTGGCCTCCAGCCCGGCGGCCAGGATCTGCCCGCTCAGCAGCTCCGCGTCGCCGGGGGAATCTTCCACCAGCAGGATGCGCAGGTGCCCCAGAACCGCGCCGTTACGGGGCATGGAAGCTCCTTTTCCTGCCGTTGAGGCGTTGCCCTGTATTGAGATCACCACTGAAACACAGCCCCATAACCCCTCGTCAGAATGTCCGCATCCCCTGCCCCCACCCCTGCGGGAAGCAATGCGGTGAATATACTCCACACTAACGTGAATGGGCCTCCATTCAGGACAAATTAAGCAAAAGAAAAGTCACCGGTTCGCGCGCCTTGGAAATCGAAGCCAGAAAACCGTCAGGCAGCGCGACCCCGCCGAGGCTCAAACAGACCCGACCGCGCCCGCCAGTGTTGACCAACACTGCGAACAGAGAAAGGCGCGCCTTCAGGCGCGCCCTTCTTCGAATCGAACACCAACTTGGAATCAGCGGCTAGCCGCCGCCGACACCTTCAACTGGCTCGCATCAACGCGGGTCACGCCCTTGATGCCCTTGGCGGTGGTCACCGCCTTGTCATGCTCGGCCTTGGTGGCAACGTTGCCCTTCAGGCTGACCACACCATTGACGGTTTCCACTTCGACCTTGGTGCCCGGCACGTTGCTGCTGGCCAGCAGGTCCGCCTTGACCTTGGTGGTGATCCAGCTGTCGGTGACCGGCTCGTTGGAGTCGTGTTTGTCGGCATGGTTCATGGCGTCGTGACTCATGGTCTTGTCGCTGGTCTTCGGCGGATCCTTGGCCATCACGGCGGTGCTGGCAAACACCATACCCAGGGCGAGGGAAGCGGCAAGCAGATTGCGGGTCTTGTGGCTCATTGCGGTTGTCTCCCGTGTTTGTGATTCCACTATGGGAGGACACGCGTGGAAACCGCGTCGGTTTGAAATAACGTCGTCGTGAATCGTCGGAATCGATTCAGAATTATTCATGTTCCGCACTGCATCAATTACGATTACGATCATCGCGCTTCCCATAGGCTTTTTCGGATGAATACGACAGCGCAGGTGGGTTTGATCGGTTACGGGCTGGCTGGAAGCGTTTTCCATGCGCCGCTGCTGCAGCACACGCCTGGTTTGGCCCTGCACAGCATCGTGAGCTCTCAGCGCGACACCCTGATGCGGCGGTTTACCGATGTGCACATTCATGCGCAGCTGGAGCCGCTGCTGGCCGACCCGGCAGTCGATGCGGTGGTGATCGCCACGCCGAATGCGCAGCATGCGCCGCTGGCGATTGCGGCGCTGCGTGCGGGCAAGCATGTGCTGGTGGATAAGCCATTTGCATTGAGCGAGGCCGAAGCCGAGGCAGTGATCGCGGCGGCGCGCGAGGCGGAGCGCGTAGTGACGGTGTTCCAGAACCGGCGTTTCGATTCGGACTTTCTGACCCTGCAGCGATTGATGGCTGACGGAACGCTGGGCGAGATTGCAGAGTGCCATTCGCACTTTGATCGCTTCCGCCCACAGGTACGCGAGCGCTGGCGCGAAAGTGATGTGCCGGGTGCGGGTTTGTGGATGGATCTGGGGCCGCATCTGCTGGACCAGATGCTGGTGCTGTTTGGTTGGCCGCAGGCGATTACTGCGGACATTGCTTCGCAGCGTGAGGGGGCGTTGAGTAACGACTACTTCCATGCGGTGCTGCATTACCCGCGGATGCGTGCGATTTTGCATGCGGGGTCGTTGGTGAGTGCATCTGCACCGCGTTTTATGGTGCATGGCACGCGTGGCAGCTACCTCAAGGACGGGCTGGATGTGCAGGAGGAGCAGCTGCGTGCCGGGGTTGCGCCGGGCGCGCCGGGGTATGGGGTGGACCCGGTGCATGGTGTTGTGGTGCGGCAGGATGCGCAGGGGCGTGTCAGCCGGAGTACGGTGGATGGTGAGGTGGGGGACTATCGGCGGCTGTATGCGGCGTTTGCGGCGGCGATTCGGGGTGAGGAAGAAGCCACGGTGAGTGCGGCGCAGGCGCTGCAGGTGATGCGGTTGTTGGAGGCGGGGGTTTGCAGTTCTGCGGAAGGGCGGCGGGTGGTCTTGTAGCCGACACGCATTGCGTGTCGCCGCGTCGATCACGGTCATGCGCTACCGGATGTTGGGTGTCTGAGGGCCGTCGTCTGTCGACCGACGCTACCACAGCAAGAGGGGGGCGGAATTCCCCCCGTCGTGGATGAGATCGCGGATGGCCCAACAGCAGCCGGGCAAGCCCGGCGCTACGGGGGTCAGTCGGTTTTCATCTGGTGGCCGCCGAACTGGTTGCGCAGCGCTGACAGCATGCGGTCGCTGTAGGAATTGCCTTCGCGCGAACGCAGGCGCTCGAGCAGCGAGAGCGTGATCACCGGGGCGGACACATCCAGGTCGATGGCCTCGGCGACGGTCCAGCGGCCTTCGCCCGAATCGGGAACGTACGGTGCAATGCCATCCAGCTGCGGGTTCTTTTCCAGCGCTTCCACGCTCAGGTCCAGCAGCCACGAGCGCACCACACTGCCGTGCTGCCAGGTGCGGGCCACTTCGGCCAGATCCAGGTTGAACTCGGCCTTGCGCTGCATCAGCGCGAAGCCTTCGGCATACGCCTGCATCATGCCGTACTCGATGCCGTTGTGAATCATCTTGCAGTAATGCCCTGCCCCGCTCGGGCCCACATGCGACCAACCGCGATCGGCCGCCGGGGCGAGGGTGCGGAAGATGTCGCCGAGGCGCTCGACCGTGGCTTTTTCACCGCCGATCATCAGGCTGTAGCCCTCCTGCAGGCCCCACACGCCACCGCTGGTGCCGCAGTCCAGGTAGGTGATGTCATCCTGCAGCAGCTGTGCGGAGCGGCGCACGCTGTCCTTGTAGTACGAATTGCCGCCGTCAATGACCACATCACCCTCTGACAGGTGCGGAGCGAGCGCACCCAGGGTCTGGTCGACCACCTCACCGGCCGGCACCATCAGCCACACCACGCGCGGCACCGGCAGTTTGGCCAGCGCGTCGGCCAGCGAGGCACTGACCTCGAAGCCGCGTGCGGCGGCTGCATTGCGTGCCGCCGCGCCCGGGTCCACACCGATCACGCGGTGCCCGCCGCGGTGCAGGCGCTCGGCCATGTTGGCGCCCATGCGCCCCAGTCCAATCATTGCAATGTCCATCAATCACCTATGCTCGGGTTGCGAATGCGATGCCGACCCCGCCGCGCACTGGCGCAGGCGGGCGTCGATCCAACGGCGGTACAGCGTGGTATGCAGATTGTGCAGCCCCAGCTCGAAGGCGAATGGCGTCCGCGGATTGCGGTCGAGCAGGCGCACCACGTGGTAGCCCACAGGACGTATACCGCGTGGGTGCACATAAATCAGGAACCCCTGATAGAACGGATCGTCCAGCAAGGCGTCCAGTTCAGCAAGCACCGGTTGCTGGGCGGCCGGCAGCGCCCGCCGCAGCCCCGGGTCGCGCTCGAACAGCAGCCGTTCGAAGCGGCGGGCGCTGTGGCCCGGCAGCTGCTTGGCCAGCTCCCAGATGCGCCGGTTGATGCGGTCGTAATGGGTAAAGCCCCCGTGCGCGCGCAGTGCCTGCGCCGCCGCATTGCTGACCTCGACGACGACGAAGTTCTCGGCCTGGTTGTTGATGTCGTCCAGATAGGTCTTGTCGAAGACGTGCTCAATGAAGCCCGGTGCACCCACGAACGCCTGACGGCCCCGCTGCGAAGTGCGTGCCGCCTTGCCGTCGGCGAGGAACTGGCCGGCATGCCGGCCAAGCAGGATGCTGTCGGTATCGTGCAGGGTGAGGAACGTGCCGATGGACAGCTCGCCTGGGCTGAACTCCGCGTCGAAGGCGCGGTCACCGTACAGCTCGCGCTGGGTGGCCAGCTGGGCGACCTGTCGCCCTACCCCGCATTCACTGCGGACGTTGCCCGTGTAGAACGCATCCAACGCGGTGCTGTTACGCGATCTGGGCTGGTACCCGCGCCCGAAACTGCGGAAACCCTGCCAGCCTTGCGAGCGGCTGCCGCCGATGCCGAAGCCAATCCAGCCCAGCTGCAGCGCGGAAAAGCGGTAGCCAGGGTTGTCCTGCAGCTGCGTGGTGGCGCGGCGGGTCGCCTGCCCAAGCCTGAAGGCATAGGCGCAGACCGTGGCGGGCGCATCGATCAGCGACTGCAGATAGTCGCGTCGTTGTGATTCATTCCACTGCTGCGGCAGCTGCATGCGCAGATCGCCGGCAGCGCGCGCCTCGGCCAGGTCGGCGCGCTCGCAGACTGCGCCGCCATGCACCTGGGGCGTCGACGCGGAGGTGGCCCCTATCTGCCAGCCCAGCTCACGCAGCAATGATTCGGTGCAGTCGGCAGCCGACGCAGCAGGCACCATCGTGCCCAGCGCAGCGGTGACGACCAGCCGTCTCACACGATGCACAGTGCCGCGCGCCCGCTCAGGCCTGCGGCGAGGGAACGTCAGTGGACGGGGTGGCCTCCGGCACCGGTTCGGGCGGAGTGGGTACCGCGGCCGGAGTCGGGGGTGCCGGCGGCGTGGCCGGAATGGGCTCCGCGGGTGTCTCGGCCGGGGTCGGCGGCGGGGGTGTACCGGCGGCAGCGGCCGGCAGGTACTGCTGCAGGCGTGCGAAGAAGCGGCGATAGAAGTCCGCATCCTGCACGGTGCTGCTGGCCACCTTCACCAGCGAGTCGTCGTTGCTGCCAAACGGCAGCGACACCGACCCCAGGGCACCGACGCCGACGCTGGCGGAGGTGGGGCTCTTCTTCAAGGCGTAGCGGTCCTGCACCGCACTGATGAAGACCAGCGCCTCGTCACCGCGCGGTGCGCAGGAGATGCGCAGCACCAGCTGTTCGTGCTCGTCATCGCGTGGCTGGAAGTTCTTGTTCGCTTCGACCGCATCGCTGCCGTAGCGGGCAATCGCGTAACCCTGGCTGAGCAGGGTGCGTCGCGCGGCTTCGCAGGCGGTGGCCGGGGAACCGGGCACGGTGCGCGAATAGGTGTCGCCGGAGTCGAACGATTCGCGCAGCAGCGTGCTGTCGGCGGCGCGTCCGCCGCAGGCGCTGAGTGACACGGCCAGCAGGCCGGCCGGAAGTGCGTGGGACAGCCGCATGGGCGCTCCTGCAATAACGGGATCGTCCCAGCTTAGTGACGGGTGCGTATGCGCAGGGTCTAAAAAGCGAAGGGCCGGTGCTGTGGCCGGCCCTTCGTTATCGGTTGGTTCACTGCGGGCGATCAATCGGCCCAGCGGCCCACGGCGGTGGACTGCGGCAGCACCTGCGCCGACAGCGGGCGGTCTTCGGCCAGCAGATTCACTGCATCGGCCAGGATCGACGCAGATTCACGCAGCAGCGGATCCGGGCGCTTTTCGGCGGCCTTTTCACGGGCGGCGTCCTTGACGATGTCGCGCTCGTTGCCGGTCAGGCCGTCGTCATTGCTGTCGTCGGCCAGCGGGTCCAGGTCCAGGCCGAGTTCCTTGCGGATGGCCTGGCGGTCCTTGCGCTGCTTTTCCTGGCGTTCGCGTTCCGCACGGCGCTCGCCCTCATTGAGCGAGATGTACTTCTTGGCGGCTTCGGTACGGAACTGCTCCACGTCCTCGTTCCACCACTGGAATTCCTTGTCGGTGGCGATGCGCGCGGCGTGACGGCTTTCCAGCTTGGGCAGCAGCGGACCGAAGTTGCCGTACTGGGTGTGCGGCACGGCGGCGATACGGGTCCACGGCAGGGCGTTGTCGTAGGTGCTTTCGCCGAACTCGGTGGCGTCCACGCTGGCCGGGAAGGCCAGGTCGGGCACCACGCCCTTGTGCTGGGTGCTGCTGCCACTGACCCGGAAGAACTGGGCGATGGTCAGCTTGACCTGGCCGAAGCGCTGGGTTTCGCCACTGGGCCAACGGTCGAGGTCGACGATGTTCTGCACGGTGCCCTTGCCGAAGGTGGTTTCACCAATGACCAGGCCGCGGCCGTAGTCCTGGATGGCACCAGCGAAGATTTCCGAGGCCGAGGCCGAACCGCGGTTGATCAGCACGGCCAGCGGGCCGTCCCAGGCGACCGCTTCACTGCGGTCGTTGTTGACGGTGACGCGGCCGCCGGATTCGCGCACCTGCACCACCGGACCCTGTTCAATGAACAGGCCGGTCAGTTCAATGGCTTCGTCCAGCGAACCACCGCCGTTGTTGCGCAGGTCCAGTACGACGCCATCGAGCTTGTCGTTCTTGAAGCCGGCCAGCAGCTTGGCCACGTCGCGGGTCGCCGAGGCGTAGTCGGTGGCGTTGCGGCGGCGGCCTTCGAAGTCCTGGTAGAAGGTGGGCAGCTTGATCACCCCGACCTTGCGCTCGGGTTCGCCGTTTTTGCCGGGAATGGTGAGGGTTTCGCCCTTGGCGGCCTGTTCGGCCAGGCGCACCTTCTGGCGGGTCAGCACCAGCATGTGGTGCTTGCCGTCAACGCCTTCCTCGGCCGGAATGAACTCCAGACGCACCTGGGTATCCTTCTTGCCGCGGATCTTGGCGACCACGTCGTCAATGCGCCAGCCGATCACGTCTTCGACCGGGCCGGACTTGCCCTGGCCCACGCCGACGATGCGGTCACCGGGCTTGAGCGTGCCGTTCACCGCGGCCGGACCACCGGCGATGATCTCGCGGATCACCACCATGTCGTCCTGGCGCTGCAGCTGTGCACCAATGCCTTCCAGCGACAGCGACATCGCCTGGTTGAAGTTTTCGGCGGTGCGCGGAGTGAAGTAGTCGGTGTGCGGGTCAACGGCACTGGTATAGGCGTTGAGGAAGAACTGGAAGACGTCTTCACCCTTCAGTTCATTGACCGACTTTTCCAGCGTGGCATAACGCTTGTCGAGGGTCTTGCGGATCTCGGCCGGCTGCTTGCCGGCCAGTTTCAGACGCAGCCAGTCGTTCTTGACCGACTTGCGCCACAGGTCGTCCAGTTCGGCGTTGCTGGCCGCCCACGGCACGTCCTTGCGGTCGTAATCGAAGCGCTCATCACTGCTGAAGTCGAAGTCCTGCTTGAGCAGCTTGCGCGCGTAGCCGACGCGCTCGCCGACACGCTGCTTGTACACCGCGAACACCTGGAACGCAGGCTCCAGCTCACCGCCGCGGATGGCATTGGCGATGTCGGCCTCGAACGGGGCGAACCTGGTGATGTCTGCCTGGGTGAAGAACTGCTTGCTGCCGTCCAGCGATTCCAGGTAGCGCTTGAACACGTCCTTGGAGGTGGCCGCATCCAGCGCGCGCGGCCGGTAGGCGTAACGGCTGTCCGAAAGCAGGCCGTAGACCAGCTTGGAGGTGGTGGCCTGGTCGGCGGTGGCGGCCGAAGGCAGCGCCGGCGAATCGGCATAGGCGGCCAGGGCCAGCGGCGCGGTCAGCGCCAGGGCCATCAGGAATGCGGGAACTTTAAGTTTCATCAACTTGCTCATGGCACCTTGCCAAGGGGGAGACTGCGTGCAGATCAGACAACACGACAGTGCCGAAAGTTGCGGCGGATTTCCAGCCTAAACCGAGGTCCGTATCGATTTGTGAACGGCAGAAGCGACGACTAACACACCGCCTGGGCCGGCCAACGGCCGGCGCTACCAGAATATGCCTGGTGGAGAGCCCCCTGAGTCAGGGGGCGGCCGCGAAGCGGCGGGGGTTTGGAGATACGGTGAGGGCGGGGCCCGCGGTCTGCGCAGCAGACCGTGGGAGGCGAAGCGCGAATGCGCTTACGCTATCCCCGCACCCTTTGCCTGAACGTCGGCGTGGTACGAGGAACGCACCATCGGGCCGGAGGCCACGTGGCTGAAGCCCAGCTCGTAGCCGTACTCCTCCAGCGCCTTGTATTCCTCGGGGGTCCAGTAGCGCAGCACCGGGTGGTGGTGGGCGGTCGGCTGCAGGTACTGGCCGATGGTGATCATGTCCACGTCATGGGCACGCAGGTCACGCATGGTGGCGCGTACCTGGTCCATGTCCTCGCCCAGGCCCAGCATGATGCCGGACTTGGTGGCGATGGACGGGTGCTGGGCCTTGAAGTTCTTCAGCAGGGTCAGCGACCACTGGTAGTCCGCGCCCGGGCGTACGTTGCGGTACAGGTCCGGCACGGTTTCGATATTGTGGTTGAACACGTCCGGCGGGTTGGTGGCCAGGATGTCCAGCGCGCGCTCCATGCGGCCCTTGCCGCGGAAGTCGGGGGTGAGCACTTCGATGCGGGTGTTCGGGGACTTGGTGCGGATCGCACCGATGCAGTCGGCGAAGTGCTGGGCACCGCCGTCACGCAGGTCATCGCGGTCCACGCTGGTGACCACGACGTACTTCAGGCCCATGTCGGCCACGGTCTGGGCCAGGCTGGCCGGCTCGCCGGCATCCGGCGGCTTGGGACGGCCGTGGGCGACGTCGCAGAACGAGCAGCGGCGGGTGCAGACTTCGCCGAGGATCATGAAGGTGGCGGTGCCGTGGCTGAAGCACTCGTGGATGTTCGGGCAGCTGGCTTCCTCGCACACCGTGACCAGGCGGTTTTCGCGCAGCTTGGCCTTCAGGGTCTGCACGGCATTGCCCGAGGGAATGCGCACGCGGATCCAGGAGGGCTTGCGCAGAACCGGCGCGTCGGCGAACTGCACCGGCGAGCGGCCGATCTTGTCACCGCCCAGCTGTTTGACGCCCGCCTGCAGCGGGGCGGCGGACGGCGTGTCACCCTGCACAACCTGCAGGGGAATGATGCGAGCGGTGGTTTCAGTCATGGCCTTGGTCGGCGGCGGTCAGGCCGCGTCAGTCAGATCGGGCAGTTCAGAGGTGGGCTGGAGGTCCAGGCCGAACTGGC
>JBCNQC010000051.1:0-16263 GCA_039592995.1 Stenotrophomonas sp.
AGTTCATGCGCCGTCAGCAACCCGATGCGTTGACCGACGATGCAGTGATGCGTGCCTATATGCACCTGGTGGGAAAGGTGCCCGAGCCGGATGCGCCGACGGCAGCACCGGCTGCTGAGCCGCCCGCAACACCGCCTCCGTTCGAGCGCTCCGCAGTACCGGGGCCGCAACGGGGCGGCAGCATCCACATTCCACAACCATCCAGGTCCAGCCATGCCACCTCGGCCGCACCGGCCGCGGGCCACTCCGCTCAGACCTTGTTGGCGAGCTTTGCGGGCCTGGTCGGTGCGCTGCGACAGTTCCAGCAGTTGCCGCAGGAGGATCCACCCATGGTCGAAATGGTCGACCTGGCTCCTGACGCGATCCGGGACGTGGAAGCCCAGCCGCTGCGCGGAGGCGAGCCGGCGGCGGCGGCTGTCGCGCTTGGCCGCAGTGGGTTGCTGAAACGTGGCCTGCTGTACACCGGCATCACCGCCGCCGGCAGTGCGCTGGGCTACGGGCTGTATCGGGCAGGGGAGACGCTCTACAACACCCTATGGCCGGCCGTGCCAGAGGACGCACCGCTCACGCCCACCCAGCTGGCCGACGTGCTGGCGCACGAAGTGGTCGCCTTCCACGGTGCCTGGGGCACCGGCTTGGATTTGCTGCTGGGCACCCCGGACCTGCCAGGTCCACGCCTGAAGCGCGCGGCCCTGGACGAGCTCTATCCCACCACGGCGGCACCCGACAACGAGCTGGAGCAGCTGGGCATCACCGCTGCGCAGCGCGATCAGCTGCTTGCCGATGAGGGCCTGCGAACAGACCTGCAGTCACTGCAGGCGTGGTCATTGGCCGTGGCCCAGGAAGTGGCCGCACAGGATGGCTGGCAGTGGGTGGCCCAGTTGCCGTCCTCGGAACAGGAACTGCTGGTCAGCCAGCTGCACGTGTTGCAGGGCCTGGATG
This sequence comes from Stenotrophomonas sp., assembly GCA_039592995.1. Classification (GTDB taxonomy): domain Bacteria; phylum Pseudomonadota; class Gammaproteobacteria; order Xanthomonadales; family Xanthomonadaceae; genus Stenotrophomonas. Next base: position 943 of record JBCNQC010000051.1, read on the forward strand.
CGGTCCTGTCGAACCTGGAAACCGTGCCGGCCACGCTGCTGGACGAGGCACTGCACACCGCGGGCTGGAGCGGCAGCGCGGACACGATGGAAGTCGACCTGGGCCCCACGACGGTGGCCGGCGTCACAGTGCAGCAGCGCATGCCGCTGCTGGAGTACTGCCTGCTGCGCGCCGACGGCGGGCAACCCGACAGGATCTCTTTCCTCCACAACGGTGTCGTCGTCGAAGGCGCACAGCACCGCCTGCTCTCCGCGTTCATCGCCGGCACCGGCTGTACCCAGCTGCAGACCCGCGTGACCGAGCACGGCGAATCGCTGCGCGAACCGTTGAAAACCGCAGTGCGCGCACGCCTGGTCATTGATGCGCTGAAGGCCAAGAACAAGGGCGACCTGGGCAGCGGCCGCAACGACTACCTGCGCGGTGCCGACATCGTGCTGGCCTACCTGCAGGGTGGCAAGGACGTGAAGAGTGCCGCGCTGACCTACACCGATACCCTGGCCGATGGCAGCACGGTGTCCATCCGGGTGCCCAACTACCTGCTGTTGCTCAGTACCAGCGCCGACCCGGCGGTGAACGGGCAGGTGGTGCTGTACCGCGCGGACCTGGCGCGATTTGAGATCTTCGACAACGAGAAGGCGTTCCGCCAGTTCCTGGACAAGCAGCGCGCCGGTAGCGGCCTGCCCTTCGTGGGCCGCAAGCTGGATCGCACCCTGATGGACGACATTGTCGCCGCCGCGCCCCCCGCGCTGCAGGCGCAGGTACGCGAGCGGGTCAACCACTGGGAGGAGCGGCAGGCCATGTTCCAGTCCGGCAAGGGCGGTCAACAGGCCTGGAACGCGCAGGACGCCTTCGTGCTGGACTTCAAGCCGGCCACAGAACCCGGCCACGCGCTGGGCGACTGGGCCGGCGTACTGGTCACCCACGGCCAGCAGCGCGAGCAGCAGCGTCTGGCTGGGAACGCTCTGCGCTGGAGCCCGCTGGGCATCGCCAACGCCGACAGCGGAGCGCGGCATCAGCAGGGCCTGAAGGACGACGTGCAGACCGTGCAGGCCTTTTCCCACCCGGCCGTGATGCGCGCGCTGACCGAGCGGCTGAGCCAGCTCGGCTTCGGGGCCATGTTTGACGGTCTGGATCCGGCCCAGATTGAATTGGCGCTACCTGGCAGCCCGGCCATGAACCTGGTCGACTGGGCGGTCAACGGCTGGCAGCAGCATGGGCTGAAGCGTCCGGAGCTGCCGGTCAACCTGCCCGACCTGCCGGACGGCCCCGGGCTGCCGATGCAGTCACTGCCCAACGAAGCGTGGCCGTCTGATGACGACCTGTTCGGCATGCGCTTCACCGCCTATGCCGGCAACAACACCCACGTGCTTGACGACCGCCTGACCGAACAGCTGCAGGACGCCGACGTGCAGCGGGCGATCTGCAGCGAGCTGGATGAATTCGCACAGAGCAACCGTCTCGGTGAAGCATATCTTGCGCACCTGCGCGGCATCGGGAACAACAAGGCGCATTCGTTCCACTCCGCCGTGGCCGATCGCATCGTCACCCACAGCCTGTGGATGATCGAGACCGCATATCAGCAGGGCCAGCTGGAGGCCGCCGCCTACGCCGCGCTGAAGAAAGCACATGCGAGGCTGCCGCCCGGCAAGGACGGCGTGTCCTCACTGGAAAAGGTGAAGCTGGGCACCCACGACATTCCCGGTGTGTGGAGCCTGGAAGCGGCCGGCACGCATTATGTGTTCCTGACCGACACCGAGGCCGGTGACCAGCTGCTGGACGAGAAAGCCTTCCGCCTCTGGCTGGTGCAGCCGGGCGACGAAGGCAGGACCTACGTGCTGAATCATGCCGCGCTGCGTCACCACGATTCGTTGAACGCGATGTTCGACAGGAAGCAGTCGGCAAGCGGCATCAAACTGGGCTTCGAGAAGAGCAAGGGCCCGCAGCAGGCGGCCAGCGACTACATCCAGATGCGCATCTCGAACGTGGACGAAACCACGGTCAGTCAGCTCGAGCGCGCTGTCGAGGGGTTGAAGCTGTTCGGTTCGGCGGTGGCCGCGCTCAGCTGTTCGTTCGCTTCCGGCGGCACGCTGGCGGCATTGTGCGTGTCCAGCACGTTGGCGCTGCTGGCCGACAGCATCCGTAACGGCCTGCAGTTGCTGGAGCGCAACGACATTGACGGAGCCATCATGGAGTTGGGCGGCGGCCTGGCCGATGCCCTGGACGTAACCGGGGTGACCGACCTTCCGCGGATTCTGTTGCAACTGGGAAGGCGCGGCCTGTCCACGGTCAAGGAAGCCACCCAGGCGCTGGGCCAGTGGCGCGCCTTCAATGCCCGCTTCAACCGTGATGGGCAGATCAGCGAACGGATGCTGCTGCCGTCGGGCGCGCTGAGCGCCAGCGCCCAGCCCATGCTCATGCGCGCACTGCCGAGCGGCGGTGTCGTGTTCGAGCAGGGTGACCAGCTGTACGTGAAACAAGGACAGCGCTTCGCGCCTGTCCTGCAGAGGGAGGGAGAAAGCCACCTGCGTCTGATCGATCCGGCCTCGCCCGAGCAAGGCGGACCGCAGCTTGAGTACCGCAATGGCAGCTGGCAGAAGCGTCAGGGTGATGCAGCGTTCATTCCCACCACGCAGCGCAGCATCATCGCCGGCCCCACCACGCCAGCTTCGGTGATGAAGGGGGATTGGGTGAGCCGCGTTCCCGAAGCCGAAAAACTGCCGCCCGACAAGCTGAATGAACTGGAGGTGGTGTTTGGTATCGGCAAACGCGGTGCCCGGATAACGCCGGACCTGCGCCAGCGGGTACGCGACATTGCCATGCAGGAGCGCATTGACCAGATCATCCAGAACCCGGACTCGCTGGGTCTACCGGGTGATGAGGCCATTACGATCAGGGCATGGGCCGATAGCCCGTTGCTTGGAAACGGCTGCATCGTGGAAACCTTTGTGATGGAGCACGGCGAGCGGTACACCGGCGTTCGCATCGGCAGCGGGCCCACCGGCTTGAGCATCCAGGTCAGCGACCCCCGACAGTTGCCTGACGTCAACCGGCTGATTGACGAGTCCGACATCAACGCGTTGCACCAACGACTCGGGCTGCCCGAAGATGCAGATCGCAGCGTGCTGGTGCAGAAAGTGCGTGAGGAAATCGCCAGAACCATCAAGGCCAACCAGACCCAGATGCTGAAAACCTGGAGGGCCGTGCTGCAGAAGTTCAACTACACGCCTACCGCGGTGGACAACCTGCTCAAGCACTTCCCGGATCTGTTGCGGGAAGAAGCTGAACTTCTGATCAGATCAAACCCGCTTCTGGAACAGAACGTGTTGGCCTGGGATTTCCCCGGCACGCTCGCTGCCCAGGTCGCCGACATCCTCGCCGAACGCAACATGCGCCAGCAACGTGAGTCGGTACTGAAGGGCGAATTCGATTCGCCCTCGAAGGTCATCGAACTCAACAAACACCTTCGGGAAGTGCTGCCTGAACACAGTTGGCAGGTGCAGTCCGGAAGCTCCGGGCAGGGCAATGCACTGTCGTTCCGCCGCAAAGACGACAACAACAACGTCGTTCGCGTTCTCGACTTCGAGCCGGATGGGAAAGTTCACATCAAGGGACCGGACACCGACGAAACCGTGAGCAGCTGGGAGCAGGGCATCTATCAACTGCTGTCGCCGGACGGCAAACAAGCTGTAGCGGATTCAACCGCGCTGCGTAACTCCGTGTTGAACCACATGCGGGAGACGCCGGTGGCGGGAACCTGCGCCATTCCCAGGAAGGCCGGCGGGAAGATGCTGGTCAAAAAGGGACTGGACTGTGATGCGCCACCGGGTATCTCTCTGGGCCGCAGCTACGTCGATCTGCGCGATAGTGTTGCCGATACGCTCACCGGAATGCACGCACGTCTCGACGCCAAGTGCGCCCCGATCCGCCGGGAGCAGCGCGAGTTCAAGGCACTTCAGAACAAGGTACAGGAGCTCAAGAAGAACAAGCAGGTGCTGGACGAGGCCGATGCGAAACGATTGGCGTACCTGCAGAAGCAGAATTTCCGCACGATCAATGGATATGACGGGATGAACGCGGCCTACTATGAGGTCAATGACCTGAGCTACAACGGTGCACCGGTAGACCTGTCTGACCTGTTTCCGTCATCAGGCTTTGCACTGAGTGCCTCCATCCGGGCCTGGATGGTGGGCGAAGATACGTTCGTCAATCCGGTTCCGGTAAGGCGAGTGTTCCTTCCTGCCGCACAGGCCGAGGGGAGGCCGGTGCAGAATGGCCTGTTCCGTGAAGACTACGCGCTTGGAGCCGACCTGATTTCAGCGGTGGGTGCATTCGCCCAGCCCGGGCAGGCGTCGAAGAAGCTGACGCTGACCGCGAAGGATCTCATGGTGAAGTCCAGGACAGGTGGGCCCGACCGCCCGCTTCACGAACTCAGCGACAGCGAGATCGCCGCGCTGGAGCCGTCCGACCTCTCCAATGTGCTCGGAAATTGGGTGGGCGACGGAAAGCTGCTGCCCAGCAATGCTCGTGCGCTGAAGCCAGGCGACTATTACATGTACCAGATCCGATCCTGCAGTGAGAGCAAGATCATGGATGGGTTGTTCGACGCGCTTGCTGGGAAGCTGCCGAACCTTTCAATGACCCTGCGAGGCAAGGCACCGGGAAGCATTGACGGCCTCAAGGGACAGCTGGTCATCATGTCGGACATGAATCCCTGTGCGGTGAGCTGCGACCGGCGACTGACCGAGCTGATGGCGATGCTGCCGGAGCTGGAGGTCAAGGTCTTCTATCACTACTTCGACCCGAAGGAACGTATGGAGTACATCACAAACGCGAAAATCCAGCGCATCATCGAGCGCAACCGCGACGCATGGGACGCGCTGGACTACGCGGAGGAAGACATGCGCAGACGAGCCGCGTTGGAGTTGAAGAAGGCCGACGTAATCGAGTGGCTGGAGCAGGAGCTGCTCAAAAATCCGATTCAACCGCCTGTGCCGCGCCTGTGGGTATCGAACGGCCAGGAAGGCCTGTAACGTAAGCGCAGCGTCGGTGGTGCTGCCACCGGCGCTGCGGGTCCTATTGTTCGCCTCCCAGCAGGGGCACCCGAGGTCACCAACATGAAAATCGAAGACCGGTCCTCACTAACGGCAACACAACCTTCAAACACGCTCATGCCAGAGCAGCCGCCTGAACTGGATGCGTCGATGGAAGAGGCACTTCAGGCATTTGAAGGCGGCTTTCTGACCTTCGCCTGCGGGTCTGACACCACCGTGCGTGCTGCCATGTGTGAGGATCTGGGCGGCCAACTGGCCGCCTACCTTGAGCAGGGCTACCTGGCTGCCGACAGTGAGCCCGGACCGATAGTGCGACGGGTGCCGGGTGCCACGCATCGTGACGGCGTGGACCCGGACGCCACGAACCTGGAGCTGTCCGACAGCACGCTGGTGTTTGGCTTCCTTGATAATCAGGGCGTGGGCGATTGCTATTACCTTTACAGCCCGCAGCAGGGACAACCGATGTTCTTCAGCGTCTGCATCGAATCCGGCATGAGCACCGGCGGGCCGTATGACATCTCGGTGTCAGCAGCGATGGACTGGCACGGCTTCATTGCACATCTGCCTCGCGCGTGAACGTGGTGTGATGCCGACCGGCAACATGCGGTGTCGATCTGCGACTGACAGGCTTCGTTTTCAGCCCGTTCCCGCTATCCTGTCCCCATGCTGCCAACGAAATACGCCCTCCCCCTCCTGGTTCTGACCCTGCTCGCCGCTCCGGCTGCGCAGGCGCGGGGCACCATCGAGAAGGTGGACATCAAGGGACTGGACAAGGGCGATGACGCCGAGATGATCGAGAACATCGAGGTCTCGCTGTCGCTGTACGACACCATCGGCCAGGTGCAGGGCGAGTCGCGCCTGGAGTACCTGCTGTCGCAGGCCGAGCGCCAGACCCGGCAGGCGCTGGAGCCGTTCGGGTTCTACAACCCGAAGATCACCGTGGAAAGCCCGCGTGAAGGCGACACCCTGCGCGTGGTCATCCATGTCGAGAAGGGCCCGCCCACCCTGGTGCGGCGCGAGCACATCGACATCACCGGCCCGGCCCAGCTCGACCAGTACCTGCAGGACGACCTGGAGAACTTCCGCCCGCGCAAGGGCCAGCGCTTCGAGCACACCACCTACGAAGCCAGCAAGATCGTCATCACCCGCCGGCTGGCCGAGCGTGGCTACTTCGACGCCGACTACACCGAGCGCCGGGTCGAGATCACCCGCGCCGAGAACGCCGCCGACATCGACCTCACCTGGGACAGCGGCCGCCGCTACAACATGGGCGAGATCCGCTTCAACCAGGACTACTTCGTCGACAGGCTGTTCGACCCGCTGGTGTACTGGGACACCGGCAGCTACTACCACGAAGGCAAGCTGGACCGCCTGCGCGAATCACTGACCAAGCTGGACTATTTCAGCACCATCGACATCCAGCCGCGCCCGGACCAGGCCGACGACAACGGCAACGTGCCGGTGGACGTGAATCTCACCCGTGCCAAGCGCACCATCTACACCGCCGGTGTCAGCTACGGCAGCGAGAGCGGGGCGGGTGTACGCGGCGGCATCGAGCGCCGCTTCCTGAACAACCGCGGTCACAAGATGAACACCCAGCTGGACTACGCGCAGAAGCGCAAGAGTCTGGTCGTCAGCTACCGGGTGCCGGCGTTCCGCTGGCTGGATGGCTGGTACGGGCTCACCGCGAGTGCGTATGACGAGCAGACCGACTACATCGACCTGCGCAACTTCAAGCTGATCGGCAGCCGCAGCGGCCAGCTCAACGAGAACTGGACCCTGATCGCCTCGGTCAACGCGCTGCGTGAGCGCTGGCGCTATGCCTCGGGCACTGAGTTCACCAACGCGATCTACAACACCTCCACCCTGGTATACCCGCAACTGGTCGCCGACTACGTCAACGTCGACGACAACCTGTTCCCGCGCAAGGGCCTGAGCGGCAGCGCCACGGTGCGCGGCGGCGTGGAGGGGGCGGGCTCGGATACCAGCTTCGTGCAGGCCAACGTGCTGCTGCGCTGGTACATCCCGGTTGGCGACAGCAACCGGCTGATCCTGCGCGGCGAAGGCGGCACCACCTGGACCAGCGATCTGGTCGCCATGCCCCCCAGCCTGCGCTTCTTCGCCGGCGGTGACCGCAGCATCCGCGGCTATGCCTTCCGCGAAGTGGGTCCGCGTACCCCGGAGCCCGACAAGTACGCGCTGGGCGCGAAGAACCTGGTGGTCGGTTCGGCCGAGTACGAGCATTACTTCAACGGCGGCCCGTGGGGCGCGGCCGTGTTCGTGGACACCGGTAGTGCCTTCGACAACACCATCGACCTGCATACCGGTGTCGGCTTCGGCGTGCGCTGGAAGTCGCCGGTGGGTCCGGTGCGGGTGGACATCGCGCATGGTCTGAACAACCCGGATTCGCAGTTCCAGCTGTACCTGAACATCGGAGCGGACCTGTGAGCACGCCCACGCCCACCCCGCAGAACAAGATCGCCCCGCCGCGCGTGCGCTTCTACCGCAAGCGTCGCTTCTGGGCGTGGTCGGGCTTCACCGCGCTGGGCCTGGGCCTGCTGGCATTGCTGCTGCTCTACTGGCTGCTGCAGACCGTGGCCGGCCGCGATGTGCTGCTGGCCCAGGTAATTGCACGTCTGCCGGTCGGGGCGACCCTGCAGTGGAGCAAGGTCGACGGTCCGCTGGCCGGGCCGCTGGTGCTGCACGACCTGGACTTCCGTTACAACGACATCCACTTCACCGCCAGGCGCGCCTACCTCGACCCCGACCTGCGCCCGCTGCTGGGGCGCAAGCTGCAGCTGGATGCGCTGCAGCTGACCGATGCCAGTCTGAATCTGGGCAGGAGTGACGAGCCGTTCGAAATGCCGTCGTGGCCGGAGTCGCTGCCGCAGATCGAGATGCCGCTGGCGATCCAGGTCGACACCATCACCATCGACGGCTTCCGCATCACCCAGGCCGGCGAGCCGCTGATCGACATCGACAAGGTGCGCGGCGGGTTGGAGGTTGCCACGGGCGAGTTCCGCGCCAGGCAGATGGTGGTGGATAGCGACTATGGCGATTTCCGCATTGATGGCCGCTATGTCCCCCGCAACGACTACTCCACCGACATCACCATCAGCGCATTGATGCCGGCTCCGCGCGGTCGCACGCCGGCCCGGCTCGGCCTGGTGGCGCGTGGTGATCTGGGCCGCATGGAAGTGGCGCTGGCCGGTTATGCACCCGAGCCGCTGCAGGCCAGCCTGATTTTTGAAGGTCGCGACGACCCGGTGTGGAAGGCCAGTGCGAAGAGCAACGCCCTCGATCTGGCGCTGCTGGTTCCGGGCATGGACGCCAGCACCAGCACGCCGCTGTCGCTGGACTTCCAGGCCAACGGCAAGGGTGGGCAGGCGCATCTGCAGGGCCGCCTGCAGCAGGGCGATCTGGTGGTGGAACTGGCTCCCTCCAACGTGGGGCTGGCCGACCAGGTGCTGACCGTGTCGCCGCTGGTGGTGAAGGGCTTTGGCGGACAGGCGCGGTTGCAGGGCAAGGCTGATTTCAGCGACCGCGAGAACGCCAGCCTGCGTTTCTCCATCGTCGCCAATGACCTTACCTATGTGCCGGTGGCGGACCCGGCCACGCCGGGCGCAGCCGCACCGGTGCCGGTGACCCTGAAGGAGGCCCGCATGGGCCTGGCCGGCACGTTGAAGCAGTGGGCCGCAGTGGGCGAGGCCTCGGTCGAGCGCGAGCAGCAAAGCGCCGACCTGCAGTTCGACATCCGCGGTACCGACCAGAACGCACAGATCAAGCAGCTGCAGGCCAGGACCCCCGGCGGCACGCTGGATGCGACCGGTCAGGTGGCCTGGACTCCGCAGCTGGACTGGGACGTGGCCGCCAAGCTGGCCGCGTTCGACCCCGGTTACTTCTTGCCGCGCTGGGACGGGCGGCTGTCCGGCTCGCTGGCCTCCAAGGGCCGGCAGGTACCGCCGCCGCCCGGCAGCGCGCCCGGTACTGCGGCAACCTATGAAGCCACCGTGGATGTGCCGGGCATCAAGGGCACGCTGCGCAACCGCTCAGTGGACGCGCAGGGCCGCTTCGCGATCCGCGGCACCCAGGGCGAGGGGAACGTGCGTCTTGCGGTGGGTAACAGCCGCTTGACCGCACGGGGCAGCGTCGGCGACCGCCTGGACGTGCAGGCGCAGCTGGACCCGGTGCAGCTGGATGACCTGCTGCCCGGCAACAGCGGTACCCTGCGCGGGTCGGTGCAGGTGCGCGGGCCGCGTACCGCGCCGGACATCACCGCCGATCTGGTCGGCAATGGCCTGCGTTACGGCGACTACAGCGCTGAATCGATCAGCCTGCAGGGTCGCCTGCCGTGGCAGGGCGACAACGGCACGCTGGCGCTGCAGGGCACGGCGGTGCAGGTGGGCATGCTGCTGGACACGCTCAGCGTCAACGCACGTGGCAGTGTGTCGAACCTGCGGCTGGACGCGCAGGCGCGCAATGAACTGGGTGCGGTGGCGCTGCAGGGCGGCGTGCGCCAGCAGGGCAACGCGTGGCGTGGCGATGTTTCGCAGTTGAACATCGCACCGGTCAAGGGCGATGCCTGGAACCTGCGCGGCCCGGCCACCTTCGCGGTGCAGGGCAGCAACTTCACCCTCAGTGATACCTGCCTGGGTGCGGCCACCGGCGGCGCGCTGTGCGCCAGTGCCAACTGGCCGCGCGAGGGGCTGGTGGTTCGCGGTGATGCACTGCCATTGGCGCTGGTGCAGCCGTGGCTGCCGCCGCAGTCGGGGCGGCGCATCTACCTGCGCGGCGAAATCACCCTGGACGGCCGCATCCGTCCGCGCGGCAACGCGTGGGAAGGCAATGTACGGATCGCCTCGCTGGAAGGCGGCATCCGCCTGGGCGACAACGCGCGTGGCGAACTGGTGCGCTATGACCAGTTCTCGGCCAGCGTGGAGATGACCCCGGCGCAGATCGTCGGCAAGCTGGGCGTGGGTTTCCAGGGCAATGGCTTCGTTGACGCCAAGTTCCAGACCGGCTGGGAGCCGAGCGCTCCGCTTAACGGCGAGCTGTACCTCAACATGTCGCGGCTGTACTGGCTGGAGCTGTTCTCGCCGGACATCGTGCGGCCCACCGGCCTGATCGAGGGTCATGTGAGCTTGCGCGGCACGCGCGGGCAGCCGTCGCTGGGCGGCGAGGCCAAGCTGAGCAACTTCAAGGGCGAGTTCCCGGCACTGGGCCTGAGCTTCGATCAGGGTTCGGGCAGCTTCACCGCGCAGCCGGATGGTTCGGCCAAGATCACGGCGCAGGCGAACTCGGGCAAGGGCACCTTGTTCGTGGACGGCGGGTTGTCGTGGTTCGGCGATGCGCAGCCGCTGCAGCTGCACATCCACGGCGAGAACGTGCTGCTGTCGAACACCCCGGAACTGCGGATCGTGGCGAATCCGAACCTGGACTTCACCCTGGCGAAGACGGCGATGGAGCTGCGCGGCACGGTACACGTCCCCGAGGCGGACCTGGACCTGGAGCGGCTGGATCGCGGCACATCCGTCTCTGAAGACGTGGTGGTGCTGGACCCTGCGGACCCGGAAGAAGGCCCGACCTCCCCGCTGGACATGGACCTGACGGTGAGCCTGGGCGACAAGGTCAACATGGCCGGCTTCGGCCTGAAGGGCGGGCTGGGCGGCAAGATGCAGGTGTGGGCGCGTCCGGGCCGGGAGATGACGGCCAACGGTGCGCTGGAAGTGCGCGGGCGCTACAAGGCGTACGGTCAGGACCTGACGATCACCCGTGGCAACCTCAACTGGAACTACAACGCGGTGTCTGATCCGCGCATCAACATCCGTGCCGAGCGCCGGATTGGCGATGTGACGGCGGGCATCGACGTCACCGGGCGGGCGCAGTCGCCGCGCGTGGACGTGTGGTCGGAACCGGCGATGTCGCAGTCCGAGGCGCTGGCCTACCTGGTGCTGGGCCGCAGCCTGACCAATGCGAGCAGCGACCAGACCCAGCAGGTGACGGCGGCCTCGGCGGCGCTGTCGGCAGGCAGTGGCCTGCTGGCCTCGCAGCTGGGTGCGAAGCTGGGCCTGGACGACGCCGGCGTAAGCCAGTCGCGCGCGCTGGGCGGTTCGGTGATCGGCTTCGGCAAGTACATCTCGCCCAAGCTGTACATCGGCTACGGCGTCTCGATGGTCGGCAGCGGTTCGGTGCTCACGCTGAAGTACCTGCTGCGCCGCGGCTTCGACCTCGAACTCGAATCAAGCACGGTGGAAAACCGAGGCTCCCTCAACTGGCGGCGCGAGAAGTAGCCTCGCGCCTGCTGTTGGGTTCACGCGAACAACCCTCGGTTCACTGCATCCCTGGTTTGGCGGGTCGGGGTGGGTTTGCGGGACACGCCGTAAACCCCCCTCCGGGGCCCGGCCCAACCGCCAGCGGTTGGGCGTTCAGTCGCACGCGAGGCAGTGCCTCGCAAGCCGTGCGCCTTCACCCATGGGGGCTCGTCAAAAACATCCATGTTTTTGACGGTCCCGCAAACCCACCCCGACCCACCTTCGACAGGGGACCGGTGGCCACGGGAAAAATCAAAACTCAAGGGCAAGGCCCGGTAGCGTCGGTCGACAGACGACGGCACGGAAACACCCCACATCCGGTAACGCATGACCCCGGATCGAAACCGCGCTCCTCCGTCAAAAACACGCCAATCGCGCCACCGCGAAACCCTGCGAACCGGGCACGCCGCAACCAAACCCAATCCGGTTGCGACACTCACCAAAACCTGAAATTCCCCGCGCGACAACGCCTGACGTCGCTCCGCAAACCAATCACGTCACACCGCCAAACACCACCGCGCACCCCGCCAACATCACGCAAAAATTCCTACATCCGCTATCGTTGCGTCTGTTGCATGGTTAGCCCAAGAGTCTGAAAGCTCTTTTTGCGTACGTAAGAAAGACAGTGCCGGGAAGGTGGCGAAATACAACACCCTCGCGGAAATACGTCACACCGTGCGTATGCAAACGGCTTTCAGCCTCCCGGCTTCCCCGCCACCCCGGCGGGGAAGAGTCTCTACGAGAGGTTAATCATGCAAAAGAAAGAAAAGCCCCGCATCACCTACCACTGGCACACACCGCGCAGCGTGCAGGTCCACACGCTGCATCACGAGGGCATCGAGCGCCAGCCCGACGACCCGTTGATTCCGTGCATCAAGCTGCGTGGCATGTGGATGGCACGCGCGGGAATCGAGCCGGGCACACGCGTCAAAGTAGAAGCCGGCCCTGGCTACATCCTGCTTTCAATAAGTGAGCCTACGGTGGCGGTGACCTATGTGCGCGACCGGCAGGGCCCGGCGGGCAGCATTGCGATGGTCTGCCGATGAACTTACGCCAGTGAATCCCTGCATGGACGCATGCGGGGATTCACGTTGAACGCTGCAATCGGTTGGCGGAGAGCGGGGCGATGACACGCAGGGCCTGTCACTACGCGGGCATCACCGGGATGGTGGGGCTAAGGACGTTCCGGCACCGCGATGACACGCATGACGGGGATCGAAATGGTGGGTTCGGTAGAGTCGGTCGACAGACGACGGCCGTGAAACGAACAACATCCGGTAACGCGTGACCACGGATCGAAGCGCGGGGTCTGTCAGGCGTTCTGCAAATGAAGACCGCCCGAACGATGACCCACAGCCGGGCAAGCCCGGCTCTACATGGGGCGGCCCCTGACCATTGGCCGTTGCCCCCACACCCCCCAGCGGCTATGGTCCCGGGCTGTTTCGTACTGCCGGGAAAGCCGATGTCCGCACGCACCGCCCTCTCCACCGCCCTGGCCCTGGGCCTGACCCTGGCCGCCAGCGCCCACGCCGATGAAGGCATGTGGATGCCGACCCAGCTGCCCGAGCTGGCCAAGCCGCTGAAGGCGGCGGGTTTCAAGGGCAATCCGGCTGATCTGGCCAACGTGACCGCCCCGCCGCTGAGCGCCGTGGTCCGTGCCGGCGGCGGCACCGGCTCGTTCGTATCCGCCGATGGCCTGCTGCTGACCAACCACCATGTGGCGATGGGTGTGATCCAGTACAACAGCTCGCCCGAGCACAACCTGATCGACAACGGCTTCATCGCCAGCGGCCGCAGCGACGAGCGTCCGGCCAACCCGGACTTCCGCGTGCTGGTGACCACCGGCTTCGACAAGGTCACCGATGAGGTGCTGCGCGACGCGCGCGGCAAGACCGGTCGCGCCTATTTCGACGCCGTGGACAAGGCCAGCAAGCGTCTGGTGGCCGAGTGCGAAAGCGCCGGCAACGTGCGCTGCAGCATCGCCGACATGTACTACGGCACCGATTTCTACCGCATCCGTCAGCTGGAACTGAGCGATGTGCGGCTGGTGTACGCACCGCCACGCGCGATCGGCAACTACGGCGATGAGATCGACAACTTCATGTGGCCGCGCCACACCGGTGATTTCACCCTGCTGCGCGCCTACGTCGGCAAGGACGGCAAGCCCGCCGCCTACAGCCCGGACAACGTGCCGTACCAGCCGCCGGCACACCTGAAGATGGCCCTGGATGGCCCGAAGACCGGCGACTACGCGATGCTGGCCGGCTACCCGGGCATCACCTACCGCCACCGCACCGCCGCCGAATTCGCCGGCCAGATCGACGCGGTGCTGCCGCGCCGGGTCGACGTGTTCCAGCAGATGATCGACACCATCGAAGCAGCCACCGCCAAGGACGCGCAGGCGCGCACCCGCTATGCCTCGCAACTGCAGTCGCTGAAGAACAACCGCAAGCGCGCCGCCGGTGAGCTGGAAGGCCTGCTGCGCAGCGATGCCAAGGCCCAGCGTGCCAGCGATGAAGCGGCCATGCTGCAGGCCACCGACGCGCAGTACCAGGGCGACATCCAGGCGCTGTTCGCCTCGCTGTCGCAGGGTGCGTCGGTCGGTGAGCGCGACCTGCTGCTGGACCTGGCCGCCAGCCAGAGCCAGCTGCTGCGCTCGGCGCTGATGCTGGAGCGCCTGCGCATTGAATCGGCCAAGCCCGATGCCGAACGCGAAACCGGCTACCAGCAGCGCGACCAGGCGCTGATTGAAGGCACCTTGAAGCAGGTCCAGCGCCGCTATGCGCCGGCCGTGGAAAAGGCGCTGCTGACCAACCTGCTCACCCGCTACCAGCAGCTGCCTGACGCGCAGCGCGTGCCCGAGTTCGACGCCGCCTTCGGCCGCACTCCGGCGGCGCTGGCAAAGGCCCTGGACACGCTGTACGCCGGCACCGCGCTGGGCGATGAAGCGCAGCGCCTGAGCCGCTTCGCCGCGGCGAAGGAAGGCAAGGCGCTGGCTGCGGATCCGCTGATCGACCTGGCCGGCCCGCTGGTGGCCGCGCAGCTGCGCCTGGAAGACCAGCGCAAGCAGCGCGAGGGCGAGCAGCTGCGCCTGCGCCCGGCCTACATGCAGGCGCTGTTTGCCTGGCGTGCCAGGCAGGGCCGCGCGGTGTACCCGGATGCGAACCGCACCCTGCGCATCAGCTACGGCAAGGTGGAAGCGCTGTCGCCGCGCGATGCGGTGCATTTCGACCCTGTCACCACGGTCGCTGGCATTGTCGAGAAGAACACCAACGCCTATCCGTTCGATGCCCCCAGGCCGCTGCTGGCAGCGATCGCCAAGGGTGACTTCGGCAGCACCGCCGACCCGGTGCTGAAGACCCAGACGGTCAACTTCCTGACCAACCTGGACACCACCGGCGGCAATTCCGGCTCGCCGGTGCTGAATGCGCGCGGCGAGCTGATCGGGCTGAATTTCGACAGCAACTGGGAGTCGGTCAGCGCCAGCTGGTGGTTCGACCCGCGCTTCAAGCGCGCCGTGCACGTGGACATGCGTTACCTGCGCTGGCTGCTGGCCAAGGTGTATCCGGCCCCTGAGCTGCTGAAGGAAATGGGCGTTCCGGCCGAGTAACGGCCTGCCTGCCGTCACTCGGCCCACGCATTCCACCTTATCCCCGCGCCGTTGGCGCGCCCCCTTCAACAAAAAGGGGGCGCTTATCCGGACGCCAACCGGTAGCGCCGGCCGTTGGCCGGCCCTCCTGATACTGAGTCCGGAAGGAGCCGGCCAACGGCCGGCGCTACCGGGAATGTGGCCACTCCGACCATGGTCGGGGACCCCCCGGGTCGCATTTGACGCGAAACCGGGGCAGACTGGCCCCGGAATCAAGAAGATGTGACGGGTACCGGGTGGCAGTGAAGGAAGACGGTCGCGGCGATCCCGCGGCCCCGCAGACGACATTGGAGGGCCTGCACGTCTGGGT
>JBCNQC010000052.1:0-15426 GCA_039592995.1 Stenotrophomonas sp.
GATCTGCAGCAGGGCTTTCAGATCGTGGGCTTGGCCGCGGAGGAAGCGGGTCTGGGCGGAGGTGAGGGCAGTAGACATTCAGGAACGGACGGTTAATCAGGGCGATCAGGGTATCATGACCATCCCACAAGGCCCCAAGTCCCATGGCAACGCGCAGCAAAAGCAGTCAACGTTGGTTGAAAGAGCACTTTTCCGACCCCTTCGTGAAGAAGGCCCAGGCCGAGGGCATGCGTTCGCGCGCGGCCTACAAACTGGAGGAACTGCTCGAACGTGACCGCCTGCTGAAGCCGCACATGGTGGTGGTCGACCTGGGCGCAGCCCCGGGGGGCTGGTCGCAGCAGGTCCGCCGCCAGATCGGCGACACCGGCCGGGTCCTGGCCCTGGACATCCTGGAGATGCCGCCGCTGGCCGGGGTCGAGTTCCTTCACGGCGATTTCAGGGAACAGTCGGTCCTATCGCAGTTTGAAGCCATGCTGGGCGACCAGCCGGTGGACCTTGTGCTTTCCGACATGGCCCCCAATAAGAGTGGCATGGACGCGGTGGACCAGCCGCGGATGATGCACCTGGCCGAGCTGGCGTTGGACTTTGCCGACAACCATCTCAAGCCCGGTGGCGCGTTCCTGATCAAGCTGTTCCAGGGCGTGGGCTTTGACGACTACGTGCGTGAAATGCGCCGGCGGTACGACAAGGTGGTCATCCGCAAGCCTGAAGCCTCGCGTAAGCGCTCGCCCGAGGTCTATGCCCTGGGGCAGGGCAAACGCCCCCAGATCAAGTAAGCTCGACCATACCAATCGCGTCAGGCATTAGAGGAACCACGGAGCCAATGAGGATGAACGACTTGACCAAGAACCTCCTGCTATGGGTGGTCGTGGCCGTGGTGCTGATGGTCGTGTTCCAGAGCTTCTCGCCCAAGACCAGCGGCGCGGGGGCCTCCGGTGCCACCTATTCGCAGTTCCTGGACCAGGTGGACAGCGGCAACGTCCAGAAGGTCACCTTCGGCGGCGACCTGCGCAGCGGCACCAACCAGATCACCTACGTCACGCGGGGCGGCCAGCCGGCCACCATCACCGCGCCGATGGACCGTGACCTGATCAACGTGCTGCGCGCCAAAAACGTCGAAATCGTCCAGGAAGAGCCGTCCAGCGGCATCTCGCTGGGTGCCATCCTGATGAACTTCCTGCCGGTCATCCTGATCATCGGCTTCTGGCTGTTCATCATGCGCCAGATGCAGGGCGGTGGCGGCGGAGCCAAGGGCGCGATGTCCTTCGGCAAGTCGCGCGCCAAGCTGCAGGGCGAAGACCAGATCAAGGTCACCTTTGCCGACGTCGCCGGGTGCGATGAGGCCAAGGAAGAAGTCGGCGAACTGGTCGACTTCCTGCGCGACCCGAGCAAGTTCACCAAGCTGGGCGGCAAGATCCCGCGCGGCGTGCTGATGGTGGGTCCGCCGGGCACCGGCAAGACCCTGCTGGCCCGCGCCATTGCCGGCGAGGCCAAGGTGCCGTTCTTCTCGATCTCCGGTTCGGACTTCGTCGAAATGTTCGTCGGCGTCGGTGCCAGCCGTGTCCGCGACATGTTCGAGCAGGCCAAGAAGCAGGCTCCGTGCATCATCTTCATCGACGAAATCGACGCTGTCGGTCGCCACCGTGGTGCCGGCCTGGGCGGCGGTCATGACGAGCGCGAGCAGACCCTGAACCAGCTGCTGGTGGAAATGGATGGCTTTGAAGGGGGCGAAGGCGTCATCGTCATCGCCGCCACCAACCGTCCCGACGTGCTCGACCCGGCGCTGCTGCGCCCGGGCCGTTTCGACCGCCAGGTCGTGGTCGGTCTGGCCGACGTGAAGGGCCGCGAGCAGATCCTGCGCGTGCACATGCGCAAGCTGCCGCTGGCGGATGACGTCGAGCCGATGGTCATTGCCCGTGGTACCCCCGGTTTCTCCGGCGCGGACCTGGCCAACCTCTGCAACGAGGCGGCCCTGTTCGCCGCGCGTGGCAACGAGAAGGAGGTCCGCATGGACCACTTCGACCGTGCCCGCGACAAGATCCTGATGGGTGCCGAGCGCCGTTCGATGGCCATGAGCGAAGAGGAAAAGACCCTCACCGCCTACCACGAAGCCGGCCACGCCATCGTCG
Organism: Stenotrophomonas sp.; assembly: GCA_039592995.1. Taxonomy (GTDB): domain Bacteria; phylum Pseudomonadota; class Gammaproteobacteria; order Xanthomonadales; family Xanthomonadaceae; genus Stenotrophomonas. The sequence goes on from JBCNQC010000052.1 coordinate 2,130, forward strand.
GCCGTCTGGTCCCCGAGCACGACCCGGTCTACAAGGTCACCATCATTCCGCGCGGTCGTGCGCTGGGTGTGACCATGTACCTGCCGGAAGGCGACAAGTACTCGATGAACCGCGTGGCGATCGAATCGCAGCTGTGCTCGCTGTACGGCGGCCGCGTCGCTGAAGAGCTGATCTTCGGTGCCGACAAGGTCACCACCGGTGCCTCCAACGACATCGAGCGCGCCACCAAGATGGCCCGCAACATGGTCACCAAGTGGGGCCTGTCGGACGAGCTCGGCCCGATTGCCTACGGCGAGGAAGACGACGAGGTGTTCCTCGGCCGTTCGGTCACCCAGCACAAGAGCGTGTCCGACGACACCGCCCGCCGCATCGACGAAGTGGTCCGCACCATCCTGGACAAGGCCTATGCCCGGACCACCGAGCTGATGAAGGCCAACATGGACAAGCTGCACATAATGTCGCAGTTGCTGCTGCAGTACGAGACCATCGACGCACCGCAGATCGACGCCATCATGGAAGGTCGCGATCCGCCGCCGCCGGCCGGCTGGGGCAAGTCGAACAACAAGAGCGAAGGTGGCAACAACGACAAGGGCGGCGACGCCCGTCCGGTGCCACCGATTGCCGGTCCTGCCGAGCAGCACTGAGCACCACCGCATGACATCGGAAGGCCGGGGCAACCCGGCCTTCCTTTTTTGTAGAGCGGGGCTTGCCCCGCTGTTCCACAATGCCGGGCAAGCCTGGTACTACCGGAGTTCCTCATGTCCACCCCACCGCCCCCGACCCCGATCTCGCACACCACCGAAATGGTGATCGCCACGGTCGCCGGTGCCGCCATCGGCCTGACCACGGAAAACTACCTGCTCGGCATCGGTATTGGCGTGGCACTCGGCATCGGCCTCAGCGTGGCCAAGACCCTGTACCTGGATCACAAGCGCCGCAAAGGTTGAATCTCCCTTGCGCGCAGCTGCCGCAATCGGCACGATGCGCGGACACGGTCGCATGACGCGGCCGTGGTCATCATTCCAGGGGGAATACCATGCGTCATCCGATCCGCGCGGCCGCTGCCGCGCTGCTGTGCTGTGCGTCGCCCGCGTTCGCTGCCACCGTCCAGGTGCAGGACCCGGTTCCGTTCTCCGACTCGGCCTACATCGCCGACAACATCAAGGCGGAGTGCCGCATGGGCGCGCAGCTGGCGACCGCGCTGGGCAGCAACGCGGCCAAGTTCGGCAACACCATTGAATTCAGTGGCGAGCTCGGTGAACAGGGCCGGGTACTGAAGCTGGAACTGGTGGAAGCGCAGAGTGCGGGCAATGCCTTCAGCGGACACTTCAAGTCAGCCACCGTGCGTGGCGTGCTGTTGGACGGCGGCCAGGAGGTGGCCACCGTGACCGCGCGTCGAGTCTCCCGCGGCGGCGCTTTCGGCGGTTTCAAGGGCTCCTGCGACGTGCTCGAGCGCGTGGTGACCGCCATCGGCAGTGACCTGGCCGAGTGGCTGGCCAACCCGACCGACAACGCCAAGCTCGGCGATTTCTGATAGTAATGCCACGCCTCGCGTGGCATTACCCCATGGAACCCACCCGTAGAGCCACGCCCTGCGTGGCTGCGACCATGCCAGACACCGCGCAGCCACGCAGGGCGTGGCTCCACGCTGCGAACCAACCACGCAGGGCACCGGCGTAAACTGTGCGCTGGCGTATTTCGTGGATGGCCCATGTTCGACACTTCTCCCCAGCTGGACTGCGGCGGCCGCGTGCTGCGACTGGATCGCCCGCGTGTGATGGGCATCGTCAACGTCACCCCGGATTCGTTCTCCGACGGCGGCGCGCATGACACCACCGAAGCGGCGGTGGCCCATGGCCTGCAGCTGGTCGCGGAAGGGGCTGATCTGCTCGACATCGGCGGCGAATCCACCCGCCCCGGTGCCGCCCCGGTGTCCGTGGAAGAGGAGCTGCGCCGCGTGGTGCCGGTGATCCAGGCGCTGGCCGAACGCACCCAGGTGCCGCTCAGCATCGACACCTTCAAGCCTGAGGTGATGCGCGCGGCGGTGACCGCGGGTGCCGGCATGATCAACGACATCCATGCCCTGCGTCAGGACGGCGCGCTGACCGCCGCCGCCGAACTCGGCGTGCCGGTGGTGCTGATGCACATGCAGGGCGAGCCGGGCAGCATGCAGGACACGCCGCACTACGACGACGTGGTCGCCGAGGTCCATCGTTTCCTGGCCGAGCGCATGTTCTCGGCGGAAATGGCCGGCATCGCCAAGAAGAACCTGGTCATTGACCTGGGATTCGGCTTCGGCAAGACCACGGAACACAACATGACCCTGCTGGCCCGCTCCGAGCGCTTCCTGGAACTGGGCGTGCCGATGCTGGCCGGACTGTCGCGCAAACGCAGCATCGGTGAGCTCACCGGGCGCGAACAGCCACGTGACCGCGTGGCCGGTTCGGTCGCGGCGCACCTGATCGCGGCCCAGCGTGGCGCGACAATCCTGCGCGTGCATGACGTGGCCGCCACCGTGGACGCGCTCAAGATCTGGGCCGCCGTCGACGCGGTGCCCATGCCGCGCGCCGCCGCCGCCCCGGCCATGCCGCGCTGGCCGGACGAGGACTGATGGCCGTCGACCAGCGACCGCTGGCGATTGCGGTGATGGGCCCGACCGCGTCGGGCAAGACCGCCACGGCCATCGCACTGGCGCAGCAACTGGGCGGCGAGATCGTCAGCGTCGACTCGGCGCTGGTCTATCGTGGCCTGGATATCGGCTCGGCCAAACCCGATGCCGCCGAGCGTGCGCAGGCCCCGCATCACCTGCTGGATCTGCGTGACCCGTGGCAGACCTATTCGGCAGCCGAGTTCGCCGCGGATGCCGCGCGCGTGGTGGCCGACATCGCCGCGCGCGGCCGCATGCCGATTCTGGCCGGCGGTACCGGCCTGTACTTCCGCGCTCTGCTGCAGGGGCTGTCGCCGATGCCAGCGGCGGATCCGGAGCTGCGCACGCGGATCAGCGCGGAGGGCGAGGCGCGCGGCTGGCCGGCACTGCATGCGGAGCTGGCGCAGGTCGACCCGGTGGCAGCCGCACGCATTCACGCCACCGACCCGCAGCGCATCCAACGGGCGCTGGAGGTGTATCGGCTGACCGGCACCCCGATCTCCGAATGGCAGAAGCGCCCGGGCGTGGACCGCCTGCCGGTGCGCTGTCTCAAGCTGATTCTGGCACCGCGCGAGCGCAGCACCCTGCATCAGCGCATCGAGACCCGCTTTGACGCGATGCTCGCCAACGGCTTCCTCGAGGAGGTGCGTGCGCTGCGCGCCCTGCCGCAGATGGCCGCCGTGGCCGCGCCGCTGGACCTGCCGGCGGTGCGCGCGGTGGGGTACCGCCAGGCCTGGGATTTCCTGGACGGGCAGGGCACGGCTGCCGAGTTCCGCGACAAGGGCATCTACGCCACCCGCCAGTTGGCCAAGCGCCAGCTCACCTGGTTGCGGGGCGAACTTGATGCGCGCTGGTTCGACCCCCATCTGGATGCCACGGCCCTGGCCGATGCGGTCCGTGCATTTACTGCGACCTGAACCATGTCTTCACGCCCTCGGGGCGGTGTACCATCAATGATTCCGGTGGGCGACGGGGCCGTGACCGCTGCCGGGTTACCCAATAAGAACAATAATGAGGAGTGTGCAATGTCCAAGGGGCAATCGCTGCAGGATCCGTTTCTGAATGCACTTCGGCGCGAACGCGTGCCGGTTTCCGTGTATCTGGTCAACGGCATCAAACTGCAGGGCACGATTGAATCGTTCGACCAGTTCGTGGTCCTGCTGCGTAATACGGTGAGCCAGATGGTGTACAAGCACGCCATTTCCACTGTGGTGCCGGCGCGCAACGTTCGGGTCGGTCCCGGTGGCGGCTATGTACAGTCCAATGACGGCGGCACCGACGGTGTCCAGGGCGATGACGACGTTGAATGAAACAGGCAAGACCGGAGTGATGCGTGTTTGACCGTTCCAAGCGGGGCGAACACGCGCTCCTGATCCAGCCCCACGCGGGAAAGCTGGAAGAAGACGTGCTGGAAGAGTTCACCGACCTGGCCCGTTCGGCCGGGGCCAGCATTGCAGCCACGTTGACCGCGCGGATCGACCGGCCCAATCCGTCGATCCTGATCGGCAGCGGCAAGCTTGATGAAGTGAAGGCGGCTGCGGATGCGACCGGGGCCGATCTGATCCTGGTCAACCATGCGTTGAGCCCGGTGCAGGAACGCAACCTGGAGCGCTTCCTCGAGCGCCGGGTGATTGACCGTACCGGTTTGATCCTGGACATCTTCGCGCAACGGGCGCACAGCCACGAAGGCAAGCTGCAGGTCGAGCTGGCGCAGCTGCGCCACCTGGCCACGCGGCTGGTGCGCGGCTGGACCCACCTGGAGCGTCAGCGCGGCGGTGCCATCGGCCTGCGCGGCCCGGGTGAAACCCAGCTCGAAACCGACCGCCGGCTGCTGCAGAAGCGCGTGGAGCAGCTGCAGAAGCGGCTTGAGAAAGTGGAAGTGCAGCGCACCCAGATGCGGCGTGCGCGCGTGCGCAGCGAACTGCCGCGCGTGGCCCTGGTCGGCTACACCAATGCCGGCAAGTCGACCCTGTTCAACGCCCTGACTGGTGCCGAGGCCTACGCGGCCGACCAGCTGTTTGCCACCCTGGACCCGACCGTGCGGCGTATCGCCATCCCCGGCGGCAACGTGGTGCTGGCCGACACCGTCGGTTTCGTGCGCGACCTGCCGCACGAACTGGTGGCCGCGTTCCGTTCCACGCTGTCCGAGGCGCGTGAGGCGGATTTCCTGCTGCATGTGGTGGATGCGGCCGACCCGCACCGCGAGGAGCGCATCGCCCAGGTGGACGAAGTGTTGGCCGCAGTGGGGGCCGGGGATCTGCCGCAGCTGCTGGTGTTCAACAAGATCGACCGCATCGATGGAGCCGAGCCGCGTCACGATGCCCAGGACGGCATTCCCGATCCGGCGCGCCGCGAGCGGGTCTGGATGTCGGCCCGGGACGGCACCGGCCTCGAACTGCTGCAGAGCGTGCTCGGCAAACGCCTGGGCCTGCAGCACATTACCGGCCAGCTGCGGCTGCCGCCCAGCGCCGGCCGTCTGCGCTCGCGCCTGCACCAGCTGGAGGTGGTGCGCGGCGAGCAGGTGGACGAGGAAGGCTGGTTGCTGGAGGTGGATCTGCCCATTGCTGAAGCCGAGAAGCTGGCGGCCAGCGCCGATGGTGCACCGATCAAGGCGATGCTGCCCGAGAAGCTGCCCGAATGGTGATGGATTCCGTGGACACGCATGGCGTGTCCCTACACGGGACCGCGTAGGGACGCGCCATGCGCGTCCATCGGGCACACGACACGCCCCTGGCATCCGGGTTACAACATGACCATGACCGTCCCCACTGACTTCGACCTGGCCGATCTGGCCCGCGCCACCGGCGAGCGCCTGCAGCAGGCCAACCTGCAGCTGGTCACCGCTGAAAGCTGCAGTGGCGGCTGGATCGCCAAGGCCATGACCGACATTGCCGGCTCGTCGGCATTCTTCGACTGCGGCATGGTGGTGTACAGCTACGAGGCCAAGCAGCGTCTGCTTGGCGTGCGCGCGCAGACCCTGGAGCAGTTCGGTGCGGTCAGCCGCGAAACCGTGATGGAAATGGTGTCCGGCGCGCTGGTCAATTCCGGTGCCGGCGTCGCCGTGGCCGTCACCGGCATCGCCGGACCCGGCGGTGGCAGTGCTGACAAGCCGGTCGGCAGCGTCTGGATCGCGTGGAAGCAGCGCGGTGGCTACGCCCGCGCGCAGCTGTTCCAGTTCGATGGCGACCGCGACGCCATCCGTCGCCAGACCGTACAGCAGGCGCTTACCGGAATCTTCGCGCCGGTGTGACATGCTGGGCGGGTGTAGGCAACGGAGCGCGTGGCGATGTGGGAAACACTGGGAACCGTCCGTGACCTGGGGCGACTGCAGGAAATCGCCTCGGTCCTGATCCGATATGGCTTCGGCGACCTGGTGCGCCGCATCGGCCTTGCCGACGTGCTGGAACGCGCCGGCCGCCTGCTGCACTGGAACGACACCCAGCACATGCTGCGCATGACCGCGCCGGTGCGTGTGCGCCGGGCCATGGAAGACCTGGGTCCCACCTTCGTCAAACTCGGCCAGGTACTGGCTACCCGCGTGGATCTGTTCCCGCCGGACTGGATCGCCGAATTCTCCGAACTGCAGAACGCAGTGCCGGCGCTGCCGTTTGACCAGGTGCGCGGGCAGCTGGAAGCCGACCTCGGCGCGCCGCCCGAACAGGTATTTGCCTGGTTGGACGTGATGCCCATGGCCGCGGCCTCGCTGGCCCAGGCGCACCGCGCGCGGCTGCAGGATGGCAGCGAGGTGGTCCTGAAGATCCGCCGTCCCGGCATCCGCGACGTGATCGAGGCCGACCTGCGCCTGCTGGCGCGGCTGGCCGAAATTGTCGAAGCGCGGCTGCCCGACCTGCAGCGCTACCGGCCAGCCGAGGTGGTGCAGCAGTTCCAGGTGTCGCTGCGCCGCGAGCTCGACTTCGCCGCCGAGTGCCGCAACGCCGAGCGCATCGCGCGCAACTTCCAGGGACGCAAGGACATCCTGATTCCGCGTGTGCATTGGCAGTGGACCTGCGAAAGCCTCAACGTGCAGGACTTCGTCGACGGCATACCCGGCCGTGACCTTACCGCCGTGGATGCCGCCGGGCTGGACCGGGTGCAGCTGGCCCGCACCGGTGCGCGGATCGTGCTGAAAATGGTGCTGGAGGATGGCTGCTTCCACGCCGACCCGCACCCCGGCAACATCATCTACCTGCGCGATGGCCGCATCGGGGTGATCGACTTCGGCATGGTCGGGGCCATCTCCGAACAGCGCCGTTTCCAGGTCGCGCAACTGCTGCACGGGCTGGTCAATCAGGAACCGGAAGCGGTCGCCGACATCCTGCTGGACTGGGCGGGCGGCGTGGACGTGGACGAATCGCGCCTGCAGCAGGACATCAGCGTGTTCGTCGACCAGTACCGTGGCGTGCCGCTGAAGGACCTGCACATGGGCCTGATGCTGGGCAACATCACCCAGCTGCTGCGCCAGTACTCGCTGACCCTGCCGGCCGACCTGGCGCTGATGATCAAGACCTTCCTCACCCTGGAGGGCATGGGCCGCCAGCTGGACCCGCAGTTCGACATGGCCAGCGCCGCGCGGCCTTATCTGGAACGGGTGATGCTGCAGCGCTATGCACCTTCGGCGCTGCTCAAGCGTGGCCGGCGCAGCCTGATGGGCGCGCTGGACCTGGTCGGCGACCTGCCGCGCGACGTGCGCCGGCTGCTGCAGATGGCCCGGCGCGGGCGGCTGCAGCTGAAGGTGGAAACCCATGCGCTGGAAGGCTTTGGCGAGCAGGTGAACCGGGCCGCGAACCGGCTGGTGGTGGGGATCGTCACCGCTGCGTTGATCATTGGTTCGTCGATTGTCATGCACAGCGTGGGCGGGATCTCCAGCCGCTGGCTGCTGGCGCTGGGCGTGGCCGGGTTCATCGGGGCGGGGTTCTGCGGGGTGTGGATCCTGGTGTCGATTCTTCGGAACCGGTAGGGACGCGCCATGCGTGGCTTCGGGGTGCATGCCCCGCATGGCTGCACACCTCGGGGGCGGCTTCGGACCCTGTAAACGTCGGGCGGTCCACTGGCGCGGCATTCGATTGCCTTCGGTGCCTTGTGCCGCGCGTTGCGCGGTCGCCGACCAACGGTCGGCGCTACGAATTGCTACGTGCCTTCGTTGAGATGGCGTTGGTTGCTTCGCTTTTTTGTTCCGTGCACTTGCGCACCCCTATCGTTAGTAGTAATACTACTAACCATGGAACTCACCGACACCCAGCAGGCGATCCTGCAGCTGATCGCCGAGCGTATCGAGACTGACGGCGCGCCGCCGTCGCAGACGGAAATCGCCCGCGCGTTCGGCTTCAAGGGCGTGCGTGCCGCGCAGTACCACCTGGAGGCGCTGGAACAGGCCGGGGCGATCCGTCGCATTCCTGGCCAGGCCCGCGGCATCCGGCTGGTCCAGGCCCCGCCGCTGCAGGAGGGCCTGCCCGACTCGCTGCCCACCCCGGCACTGCCGGAGGGCGTGCTGCGGCTGCCGGTGCTGGGCCGGGTCGCGGCCGGTCTGCCGATCGGTGCGGACATCGGCTCGGACGATTTCGTGGTGCTCGACCGGGTGTTCTTCTCGCCCGCGCCGGATTACCTGCTGAAAGTGCAGGGCGACTCGATGATCGACGAAGGCATCTTCGATGGCGACCTGATCGGCGTGCACCGCACCCGTGATGCCCGCTCCGGGCAGATCGTGGTGGCCCGCATCGATGACGAGATCACCGTCAAGCTGCTGAAGATGGGCAAAGACCGCATCCGGCTGCTGCCCCGCAACCCCGACTACAAACCGATCGAAGTCCTGCCGGACCAGGATTTCGCCATCGAAGGGCTCTATTGCGGCCTGTTACGGCCCAATCGCTGAGTTCTTCCATGCTCCAAACGCGCGGTCTTTTGTGGCGATTCTCTGATTTGGCTGAGGTTGGTACGGATGTCCGATAATTTTTTTCCGAACGGCGGGCAGAATCTCAGCCTGTGCGATACGCCAACCTTAAAGTGACCCCGTGGCCAAGAAATCAACCAAAGACACCCCCTCCAACGACATGACCTCTGCAAGGACCTCTCCGATGGACGAGAACAAGAAGCGCGCCCTTACCGCCGCACTGAGCCAGATCGAAAAGCAGTTCGGCAAGGGCTCGGTGATGCGCATGGGCGACCGCGTCATCGAAGCCGTGGAAGCCATTCCGACCGGTTCGCTGATGCTCGACATCGCGCTGGGCATTGGCGGTCTGCCCAAGGGCCGTGTCGTTGAGATCTACGGCCCGGAATCGTCCGGCAAGACCACCCTGACCCTGCAGGCCATCGCCGAATGCCAGAAGAAGGGCGGCACCGCTGCCTTCATCGACGCCGAGCACGCACTGGACCCGATCTACGCCGCCAAGCTGGGCGTGAACGTGGACGAGCTGCTGCTGTCGCAGCCGGACACCGGTGAGCAGGCGCTGGAAATTGCCGACATGCTGGTCCGTTCCGGCTCGATCGACATCGTGGTCATCGACTCGGTCGCCGCGCTGACCCCCAAGGCCGAAATCGAAGGCGAAATGGGTGACCAGCTGCCGGGCCTGCAGGCCCGTCTGATGAGCCAGGCGCTGCGCAAGCTCACCGGCAACATCAAGCGCTCCAATACCCTGGTGGTCTTCATCAACCAGCTGCGCATGAAGATCGGCGTGATGATGCCGGGCCAGAGCCCTGAAACCACCACCGGTGGCAACGCGCTGAAGTTCTATGCCTCGGTCCGTCTGGACATCCGTCGCATCGGCGCGATCAAGAAGGGCGATGAAATCATCGGCAACCAGACCAAGATCAAGGTCGTCAAGAACAAGCTGGCTCCCCCGTTCAAACAGGTCATCACCGAGATCCTGTACGGCGAAGGCATCAGCCGCGAAGGCGAACTGATCGACATGGGCGTGGAAGCCAAGCTGGTTGAAAAGGCCGGTGCCTGGTACAGCTACGGTGAAGAGCGCATCGGCCAGGGCAAGGACAACGCCCGCGGTTACCTGCGCGACAACCCGCAGGTCGCCCAGCGCCTGGAAGCCGAGCTGCGCGAGAAGTTCCAGCCGGCCGAAGCCGCTCGCGAGGAAGGCGACGACGACGGCGACGACGAGTAAGTTTTCCTGCGGGGCAGGGCGGCGCCGTCAGTGACGCAGGCGCTGCCCCGCAGTTTTCCCCTTTGGAACCCATCCCCCGGACGGGGGCGCGCCAAGGACGGCGCACACCTGCGAGACTGCAATGCACGATGCCGACAGCCCGGAAGGCGGCCGCAAGAAGCGCCGCGTTCGTGAACAGACTCCCGTCCAGCGGGCACTGGGGCTGCTGGTCCGCCGTGAGCATTCACGCAAGGAACTTACCCGCAAGCTCACCGCGCGTGGCATTGAAACCGACGACGCCGAAGCGGCAGTCAGCAAGCTGACCGAGGCCGGTTGGCAGGACGACACCCGTTTTGCCGAGAATCTGGTGCGGATGCGCGCCAATACCGGCTATGGCCCGTTTCACATCCGCGCCGAGCTGGGTACCCACGGCCTGGACAGTGGCCAGATCGCCGCCGCCATGGACACCTTCGAGGGTGACTGGACCGAGAACGCCCGCGATCTGGTCCGCCGTCGGTTCGGCGAGGCCGGCCCCCAGGATCTGCCGCAGCGGCGCAAGGCCGCCGATCTGCTGGCCCGGCGCGGGTTCGATGGGGACTCGATCCGGCGGGCGACGCGGTACGAACTCGAGGACTGACAGTCCGCGTTGACACGCATGACGTGTCACTACCGGGCGAAGGGTCATGCAACGCCCGCGGGGCCTGCCCGGATTGGCCTCCGGCCTGATACCCTTGGTGGTTTCGGCGGTCCTGCAGTTGCCAGGGACCGACCGGCCCGCACACAGCCAGCCCCACCATGACCGCATCCGCCAAATTCACCACCTCCCAGATCCGCAGCGACTTCCTTGAGTTCTTCAAGGGCAAGGGCCACACCATCGTGCCGTCGGCCCCGCTGGTGCCGGGCAACGACCCGACCCTGATGTTCACCAATTCCGGCATGGTGCAGTTCAAGGACGTGTTCCTTGGCGCGGAAAAGCGCAGCTACGTGCGCGCGGCCGACGTGCAGCGCTGCCTGCGTGCCGGCGGCAAGCACAACGACCTGGATCAGGTCGGCTACACCGCCCGCCACCACACCTTCTTTGAAATGCTGGGCAACTGGTCGTTCGGCGACTATTTCAAGAAGGACGCCATTGCCTGGGCCTGGGAACTGCTGACCCAGGTCTGGAAGCTGCCGGCCGAGCGCCTGCTGGTCACCGTGTACCAGACCGACGACGAAGCCTACGCGCTGTGGCGCGACATGGTCGGTATTCCGGAAGAGCGCATCGTGCGCATTGGCGACAACAAGGGTGCGCCGTTTGCGTCGGATAACTTCTGGCAGATGGCCGACACCGGCCCGTGCGGTCCATGCACCGAGATCTTCTATGACCACGGCGACCACATCGCCGGTGGCCCCCCGGGCTCGCCGGATGAAGACGGCGACCGCTTCATCGAGATCTGGAACCTGGTGTTCATGCAGTTCGACCGTCAGCCCGACGGCACCCTGGTGCCGCTGCCGGCACCGTGCGTCGACACCGGCATGGGCCTGGAGCGCCTGACCGCGATCCTGCAGCACGTGCACACCAACTACGAGATCGACCTGTTCCAGGCGCTGATCCGCAAGGCCAGCGAACTGACCGGCATGGCCGATCTGGAAAACAAGTCGCTGCGGGTCATTGCTGACCACATCCGCGCCTGCTCGTTCCTGATCGTGGACGGCGTGCTGCCGTCCAACGAAGGCCGTGGCTATGTGCTGCGCCGGATCATCCGTCGTGCGCTGCGCCACGGCTGGATGCTGGGCGTGCGCCAGCCGTTCTTCAGCAAGCTGGTGCCGACCCTGGTCGAGCAGATGGGGGAAGCCTATCCTGAGCTGCCGGCCCAGGGCGACACCGTGGTGCGCGCCCTTCAGGCCGAAGAGGAGCGCTTCGCGCAGACGCTGGATTCGGGCATGAAGATCTTCGATGACGTCGCCGCGCAGGTCACCGACGGCATCATTCCGGGCGTCGATGCGTTCCGTCTGTACGACACCTATGGCTTCCCGCTCGACCTCACCCAGGACATCGCGCGCGAGCGCGACCTGGTGGTGGACATTGCCGGCTTCGATGCCGCCATGGAAAAGCAGCGCGAAGACGGCCGCAAGGGCGGCAAGTTCGGTGGCGGCGTGACGCTGTCGGCCGAACTGGTGGCCACCCTCAAGCCGACCGTGTTCCAGGGCTACGACCGCCTGCAGGCCGACGGTCTGACCGTGGTCGCCCTGCTCAAGGACGGCCGCGCCGTGGACAGCGCCCAGGCCGGTGATGACGTCATCGTCTTCACCGACCAGACCCCGTTCTATGCCGAATCCGGTGGCCAGGTCGGTGATACCGGCACGCTCACCGGCAACGGTGTGCAGCTGCCGGTGACCGACACGCAGAAGTTTGCCGGCCAGTTCCATGGCCACGTTGGCCAGATCGCCAGCGGCTCGCTGAAAGTTGGCGACGTGCTCAGCGGTCAGGTTGACGGCGCGCGCCGAGGGGCCACCATCCTCAACCACTCGGCCACCCACCTGCTGCACGCCGCCCTGCGCGAAGTGCTGGGCACCCATGTGCAGCAGAAGGGCTCGCTGGTCGCGCCGGACCGCCTGCGCTTCGACTTCTCGCACTTCCAGCCGATCACGCCGGAAGAGCTGGCCGTGATCGAGCGCAAGGTCAATGAACAGGTTCGCGCCAACAACGCCGCCGAAGTGCACAACATGGGCATGCAGGAAGCCCTGGACTTCGGTGCGATGGCACTGTTCGGCGAAAAGTACGGCGAAAACGTACGCGTGCTGAAGATGGGCGACTACTCCACCGAACTGTGTGGCGGTACCCACGTCGGCCGTACCGGCGACATCGGCCTGTTCAAGATCACCTCCGAAGGCGGTGTGTCCTCGGGCGTGCGCCGCATCGAGGCGGTGACCGGGCAGGGCGCGCTGGACTACGTCAGCCATGAAGAAGCACAGCTGGCCGAGGCCGCCGCGCTGCTGGGTGGTGCCGCCAGCGATGTGATCGAAAAGATCCGCCAGCTGGGCGAGCGCCAGAAGAAGCTGGAACGCGAACTGGAGGCCCTGAAGGCCAAGCAGGCCGCCGGAGCCACCGCCGACCTTGGCGGCTCGGCCGTCGAGGTGAACGGCGTGAAGATTCTGGCCGTACGCCTGGAAGGCTTCGACGCCAAGGCCCTGCGTGATGCGATGGACCGCCTGAAGCAGCAACTGGTCAATACCGTCATCGTGTTGGCCGGTGCCCAGGACGGCAAGGTCTCACTTGTTGCCGGTGTGAACGGCAGCGCAATGGGCAAGGTCAAGGCCGGGGAACTGTTGTCCCACATCGCCGGTCAGATCGGGGGCAAGGGCGGCGGCCGCCCGGACCTCGCCCAGGGTGGTGGTGAGGACGGGCCCGCCCTTGCCTCGGCCCTTGCCGGGGTCGTTGACTGGGTGACCCCTCGTATCTGAACATTCTGAAGCCTCCGCTCCTTGATGGGGCGGGAGGCCAGACGGTAATATGGCTAATCCTTTTCCCTTTGTCGTGGCGTTCCTTGGCTGGACGTCAAACCGGTGGGAAAAACCACCG
>JBCNQC010000053.1:0-14555 GCA_039592995.1 Stenotrophomonas sp.
TGGGCGGTCCGCCGCGAGGCGGGAGGTTCCGGGGTTGGGCTTCCCTGCTGCTTCCGTGACCGAACTCCTTGCGGAGCACCCCGGCACGAATGGCAGTAGCAGGTGTGTATTCACCGGTGACGCCCGGCGTTGGCGGGTTCCTGCGCACGAAGGCGCGGGAAATCCAGTCGATTATAGCCCGCTGCGGGTGTCGGGTGCAATTGCGGGGCCCAGCGGGGCCAGCAGCGCGGGGTCGTCCTGGCCCAGGCGGGCGCTGAAACGCCCGTTCATGTACGCCGCTGCCGGTCCGGGCAGGGGCCAGCGCCGGGTCTGCCCGGCGAGCACGTAGCCGGCCAGCCCGGGCAGCAAGGGCAACGGCGTGCTGCCATCGGGCACAAAGTACAGGTCCGACAGCCGGGCGTGGCGCTGCCCGCCATTGTACAGCTCGAGCACCGCCGGGCCGGAGCCAGGCAGCACTCTGACCGCCAGTGCCGGACCCGCCCGGTGACCGGCACCGGCGACGAACACGGGCAGCGAGATCTGCAGCGCCGGGCTGCCCGGGCCGGCCCTCACTACCAGCCGGTAGCTCTGCTCGGTGTCGGGGCTGGCCGCGGGCCAGACCAGTCGGATCCGCTGCCGGCCATGCGCGGGGATCTGTAGATCAGAAGGGCTTACGGCCAGCACAACGGCCGGTTCCAGGCGCTCGTGGTCCAGGTCCTGTGCCCAGTGAAAAAGGCGGGCCTGGCCCTGCCAAGGCTGATCGCTGTCGTTGGACAGCCACACGCTGTCATCGCGCTGGCCGGGAGCCAGCGTGACCGACAGCGGCGATACCTCCAGCGCCTGGGTTGCGCTGCTGGCGGTAAACATCAGCACGGCGGCCAGTCGAATCAGAAGGTCAGCGTGTGCCATGCGCGTTGTGCATCGGGGCCTGCATCCGCGGGGGGCGTCAGCGCCTGTACCTGCGGCGGGGCGGGGGTGTCGGGAGTGCTGCGCCGATGCGCGGTCGCACACGCACTTGGCTGGAAACGGGGTTCCAGGTGGCAGGCATCCACGACTTTCAGATGGATGCGCAACGGCACCGGGGCCGGCGCGGGTTCCGCCGACCGTGCAGCGGCGAGCGCGGGCAGGGCGGCGGCCAGCAGGGCGGCGCACGGCAGGAACGGACGACAGGACATGGGCGCGTGCGGGCAGGCGAGGGACGCCTACGGTATCGGCCCGCGCCGGGCGCGCTTGAGCAGTCAGTAGGTGATGGTCACCTTGATCTGGTCGCTGTAGCTGCCCGCCGCCACGGGTCCGCTGGTGGGCGGCGCGCGCCCGTACACAGTCAGCGTCTGGGCGCTGCCGGTGCCGGTGCCGCTGACCATGTCGACGTTGGCGGTGCTGCCCCAGCGCTGGCTGCGTGTGCTTTCCCGGTACAGCTCGTAGGGAATGAACCAGGCGCTGTCGGTGGTGTGGCGCATGCGCCTGGCCGTGCCGCTGGCGTACAGGCCGTTGTCCAGCGCGATGGTGTAGGCGGTGCGGTTGAGACAGGTCAGGCCGATGGTCGAGGTGCGGTCGATGTTGCTGGTGATGGCCCCGGCGTTGCTGCCGAAGTCCATGTCGGTGGTGACATAGGCGCTGCACTGCGGCAGCACCGTGGCGGTGACCGTGAAGGGGAAGCCGCCGGTCGCGGTCTTGTTACCGGCCACACCGGCGGTGGTGGTGCACGCGGCGGGTGCAGTGGCGGTACCCAGCAGCACTTCGTTGAAGGCGTACTGCAGGCGCAGGTCGGCCCCGCTGAAGCGGGTGGAGTAGCTGCCGGCGGCCAGGGTCTGGCTGGCGGGGATGCGGCCGTAGATGGTCACCGTCACCGCGCCGCTGCCCCCGGTGAGCAGCGGCACAGGGTAGTTCAGGTCCACGACCAGCGGTCCCGGCGTGGTGCCGGGGGTCAGCCCCCAGATGCTGCTGTAGGCGGCGTTGGTGAACAGCTGGAACGACATCGGGTCACCGTTCGCATTGGTCATGCGCCGCAGCGGCGATATGGCCACGCCGGCAGTGCCCACGCCAATGCCGATGCAGGCCCGCACCGACGCCGTGGCCAGCAGGCTGAGCGCGGTGGTGTTGCAGGTGATGGTGAAGCTGGTGGTGGTCACGGTGGGGCTGCCGGCGGCGTTGGCCACGTTGCCAAACGCCGCCGTGACCGGGGTGCTGGTGGTGCAGGTGGTGTCGGCGCGCGCAGCACCGGCCAGCAGCCCGCCGGCCAGCATCAGCAGCAGGCCCAGAAGTGCCTTCAGGTTCATGGCGAGGCACCGGGCTGGCAGCGCAGCGGGCCAAGTCGCAGCGGTGTGCTGCCGGCCGCATCGGCGAGCGGCACGGTCACGCTGCAGCGGCCCTCGGCGGTATCCACCTCCAGCCGCGCGCGCGCGGGGAGGTCTTCCAGATACACCTCGCCGTCGTAACCCACCGTGGCGCTGCGCTGGTCGGGCAGGCGGGCCTGGCTGCCGGCCGGTAGCGGCTGGTCCTGAAGGTCGTGCAGCACCAGGGTGATGGCGCGGGCGCGGCGCAGTCCGAAGCTCACGCCCAGCCCGGCGCTCTGGCGCGGCGTGACCTGCGCATCGACCCGCTCGGCGCGCATGTCCGCCGGCAGGTCCAGGGTGTCGATGGACAGGCGGTTGCGCTGCCACGACAGCAGCGGGGTGACCAGCAGCAGACCATTGCGGTCGGTGACGCCGATGGGCCGGTTCTCCAGCCGCACCGGCACGCCGGCGACGCCGTCGGTGGAGACCACCGCGAAGGCATCGGGCACTTCGCGCGCGGCGAACACATGGCCGCCCATCCACACCACACTGCCGCTCGCATTGGCGTAGGCGAAGGTGCTGTCACCCTGGCGCGCCGCACCGGCCGAATAGCGGCCAATCCGGTTCAGCCAGCCTATTTCGGCCAGGCCACCAGTGCCATTGTCGCCATGCCGCGCCTGCACCCGCCAGCCGTAGCCGCCCTGGCTGCCGTCGCCGGGTACCGGTTGCGACACATCCACCGTATAGAGGTTGCGGTCACCGTTGCGCTGCAGGGCCAGGTTGCTCTGGCGGTTGCGCCCCAGGCTGGCCGACACCGACAGGTAGATGCTGCGGTCGGCGCTTTCGTCCAGGTTCTGGTTGAACGAAGCGTAGGCCGACCAGCGCTCGGAAAAGGTCCGGTTCCAGAAAACACTGGCGTAGCGCCGATCATCGCCGTCCGGATACGACAGGCGCAGGTAGCTGGCGCTGAGCGAGCCCATCCGGCCCAGGCTGGCCCCGGCGGTGACCTGGTCGGTCACGTCCGGCGGGCGTGCGCCCTGCAGGCTGCCAAGGTCCTGGAACTCGCCGTGGGTACGCAGGGTGGAGGCGTTGACGTTGAACACCCGGTTGTTCCAGCTGTATCCCAGGGACCACTGCCCGCCATCGCGCCCGTCGCGGCGGCTGCGCGCATAGGAAGCATTGAGCACACCAGCCAGGCCCAGCTGCCACCAGCCGCCGGCCCCGGCGCTGGCCACCCCGCCGCCGCCTTCGGCGTGCAGTTCGGCGGTAAACCGGTTGCTTACCCCGCGCCGCCAGGTCGCGCTGCCGATGGTGGCGTCGTCATAGGAAAACGAGCGGATTCCGTAATCGCGGCGCATGCGGCCAATGCCCGCCGACCAGTCGGACAGGCCTTCAGCGAGCAGTTGCTGGGTGCCATAGAACGAGAAATCCAGGGTCTGCATGCGGCCATAGGCATCGGTGATCACCACCTGCGCGTTGCCGGTGCCGCTGATGCCGGGTTGTGCGCCCAGCTGAAACGGGCCAACCGGCACTTCGCCGTTGTACTGGCGGAGGCCATCCACGTACAGCTCAACCGTGGACGGCACCACTGCCTCGCCCAGAAAGCTGGGCGTCGGGGTCAGTACCCGGTAGGGCTGCAGGCCGTAGTTGCGGCCGATCTGGATGCCGCCCATCCGCACCGGCCGGCTCCAGTCGACGAAGCCGCTGAAGAAATCGCCTACGGTGAGCGTGAGTGCGTGATCCGGAAAATCCAGCTCCCAGCGGCTGTCCAGGCGCACGCTTTCGCCACGCCAGCCGTCGCCATCGCCCTCCTGGTAGGTACGCAGCAGCTGGCTGCTGCGCAGCACCCCGCGGCCCAACCCGAACACGCGCGCCTCGGCGGTAAGCGCGAGATTGCCGGCGTCCTCGTTCTGGCTTGCGTATACGTCGTAGTTGAGCAGTGCGCCCGGCGAGGCGCTGGCCACCGGCGTGGTTTCGCGGGCCTGGCCGAGTTCGGTGGTGGGCAGATCCAGCTGCTCCAGCGGTACCTCCAGTGCCAGCGTCTGCATGGCCGCGTCATAGCGCACCACCGCGCCGCTGATCTGCTCCAGCGGCACCGGTGCGTCGCCACGCGCGCCAAATCCGAGCTGGCGCAGCACCGCCGGATCCGCGCGCAGCTGGCCGGCCGATTCGGTGAAGGGCAGCAGGCCGCGCGGGGTGCCGTTGAGGGTCACGTCCAGATACAGCGTCTGCGGCGCGGTCAGCGGGGTCGGTGGCGGCAGCATCACGTCGTCGGCGGCCCCGATGCTGCCGGTGTCGATGCCACTGTCAGCCGGTGCCGTGGCAGCGATTGCCGGCAGGGTCGGCACTCCCGGCGAGACCGCAGCAGCAGCCAGGGCGACGCGCACGCAGGCCTCAGCGAGCCGGTGGCGACGCAGGCAGTGGCGTGGCTTGCGAAGCGCCATTGATCTTTGCCGAAAGGGAGGCACCGCCGAGTCGGGCCGCCGTGATCTCCAGCGGCCAGCGCATGGTCTGGCCGCTCAGCACGTAGCCGACCAGTCCCGGCTTGAATATCTGGGGCCGCTCGGCCGTGCCCATCGCCAGGTCGGCCAGCTGGACGTAGCTGCTGCCGAGGTTACGCACTTCCAGCATCAGCGTCCCGTCCGGCTGGGTCAGGAGCGACGCCTGCAGCTCGGGCTTGTCGGGCACGTCGCCATCGGGCTGCACGAACACCGGCAGTGAATAGCGCAGCACGAACTGCATGCCTTCACGGTTCGGGTCCAGGGTGGGCACCTCGTCTACGATGACCCGGTAGGCCTGCTGACCGGGCGGCGGCTGCGGATTGGCCCGGACCACCCGGATCAGCTGCTGCTGGCCGGCCGCCAGCGCCTGCATCGGCGGGCTGATCACCAGGTCGGTGGTGGGTTCCAGTTCGTCACGGCCGTCGCGCTGGGTCCAGCGGAACACCCGCGCCTGCACGTCCACCGGGGCGGTGCCGCTGTTGCTGATCCACAGCGCTTCAGCGTTCTGCCGGGCGGTCAGCTGCAGCGAGGTCGGAGCGACCTGCAGGCTGGCGGCCTGGCTGCCCGTCGCGACCAGCGTCAGCACCCATGCGCTGGCACAGCGCACCACGCCGGAGGGCCGCGCGCGGCTCCGTTCGAGATCCGACATGACGCCCTCAGTAGGTGATGGTGGCGGTGACGGTGTCCTGATAATTACCGGTCGCGGCGTTGTTCACGCTGGGATTGGCCACCTGGCCGTAGATCGGATACGCCTGTGCCAGGCCATTGCCGGTACCGGCCACGGTGTTGGTGCCGGCAGTCGCGCCCCAGACGGTGGTGCGGGTCGCATTGGAGTACAGCTGGTAGCCGACGTAGTTGTTGGTGGTAACCGCCGCGTCGGTGTTGATCATGCGCCGGGTGGTGACGTCGTTGGCGGTTGCGGCGTTGGCACCGGCGTTCAGCGCGATGGTGTAGGGCGTCAGTGCCGAACACTGGGCGGTGACCGAGCCCTGTGCATTGGACGGGGTGGTGGCGGTGGACAGCGCCGAACCAAAATCGACGTCGGTGGCCGCCGCAGCGGTGATGGTGCACGCCTTGGTGATGATGATGCGCACGTTGAACGTGGTGGTGTCGGCGGCCAGGGCCGGGGAGGCCAGGGCAAGCAGGGTGAAGCTGAACAGCGCAGTTCGCAGGGATCGCATGGGTCTTCTCCTTGGACGGGGGTCCTGGATGAACGAGTCGATACCGTCGTGGGGCCGGGGGAGGCGCGTTTCAGGGACGCGGGTCCCTTATAAATGCGCGGTCGTCGGCGAAACGTGAGGAGAACTGGCCGCTTTTCACATTTTCTACGTTGTCGCCCGGCCCGTTCAGTCTGGAGCCCGGATCAGCGATAATGGCGGGCATGAGCGTGAATCTGAAAACCCCCCAGGAAATCGAACAGATGCGCATCGCCGGCCGGCTGGCCAGCGAGGTGCTCGACATCGTTGCCCCGCATGTGAAGCCGGGCGTGACCACTGAAGAGCTCGACCGCATCTGCCACGACCACATCATCAACGTGCAGAAGGCCATTCCGGCCAATGTCGGCTACCGCGGCTTCCCGAAAACGGTGTGCACGTCGGTCAACAACGTCATCTGTCACGGCATCCCCAGCGAAGGCAAGGTGCTCAAGGACGGCGACATCATCAACATCGACGTGACCGTCATCAAGGACGGCTGGCACGGGGACACCAGCCGCATGTATTTCGTCGGCACCCCGTCGGTGATGGCACGCCGTCTGGTGGATGTGACCTACCAGGCCATGTGGGCCGGCATCCGCGCGGTGAAGCCGGGGGCAACCCTGGGCGACATCGGCCACGCCATCCAGAGCCTGGCCGAAGGCGAGCGCTTCAGCGTGGTCCGCGAGTACTGCGGCCATGGCATCGGCAAGGTCTATCACGACGAACCGCAGGTGGTGCACTACGGCCGCCCGGGGCAGGGCCTGGTGCTGCAGCCGGGTATGACCTTCACCATCGAACCGATGATCAATGAAGGCACCCGCTACAACAAGGTGCTGCCGGACGGCTGGACCGTGGTCACCAAGGATCGCAAGCTGTCGGCGCAGTGGGAGCACATGATCGCGGTCACCGAGACCGGCGTGGACGTGCTGACCCTCGCGCCCGGCGAATCGCAGGTCTGAGCATGTTGCCGGCGAGCCCTGTCCTGGACGCGCCGGCCGATGCCGTTGCCGACCCCGAGTGGGCGGCGCTGGCCCGGCAGAGCCTGCAGCAGGCCGATACCCGTCTGTACCGCCGCTTCGACCAGGGCGACAACATCGAGCGCCTGCTGGCGCTGCGCGCACGCGCAGCCGACCACCTGATCCGCCTGGCCTGGCAGCGCTGCATGCCGGCGGAGAGTGGCCTGACCCTGTTTGCCGTCGGTGGCTACGGGCGCGGCGAGCTGTTCCCGCGCTCGGATATCGACCTGCTGGTGCTGGGCGAGGCGTCGGCGCAGCACGCGCATGAGGCTTCGCTCGCGCGTCTGTTCGCGCTGCTGTGGGACTGCGGCCTGCCGGTCAGCCATGCAGTGCGCTCGGCGCAGGGGTGCGTTTCCGCCAGTGCCGACCAGACCGTATTCACCGCCCTGCTGGAATCGCGCCCCCTGGTGGCCGATGAAGCTGCACGGCAGTCGTTGAAGCGTGCCATCAACGACGATGCGTTGTGGCCGCCGCGCGAATTCTTCGTCGCCAAGCGCGATGAACTGCTGGCTCGCCATCAGCGTTTCGGCGACACCGCCGACAATCTCGAGCCGGACATCAAGGACGGCCCGGGTGGGTTGCGCGACCTCAATACCCTGGGCTGGATGGCATTGCGCGCGTTTGGCGTGCGTGAGCTGGAAGCGCTGGTCGGGCTGGGGCACCTCGGGCTGGATGAAGCGGCCGCCCTGCGCCGCGAGCGCTGCGCGCTGGCGCAGCTGCGTTTTGGCCTGCACCTGGTCGCCAACCGGCCGGAAGAGCGCCTGCGCTTCGACTACCAGAAAACCCTGGCCGCGCGCCTGGGCTTCCATGACGACGTGGAAAGCCTGGCGGTGGAAAAGATGATGCAGGGCTTCTACCGAAGCGCCACCGTGGTGCGGCGTATCAGCGACCGCCTGCTGCAGCGCTTCGAAGAGCAGTTCGACGGTGAAGCCGTACCCGAACCGGTCAGCGTCGGTTTCTCGCTGCGCCGTGGTTACCTGGCCGCCAATGATCCGCAGTGGCCGCAGGGGGACATCCAGCAGGTGTTCGCGCTGTTCGCCAGCTGGGCGTACAACCCGGAGGTGCGCGGGCTTCACTCGCTGACCGCGCGCGCGCTGGCCGAATCGCTGGCGGTGCTGCCGGCCTACACCGAGGCCAGCGTTGATGCCCGTGGGCAGTTCATGGCCCTCATGCGCAGTCCACGCGCGGTGGACACGCTGGCGCGCATGGCACGGCTGGGCGTGCTGGGGCAGTGGATTCCCGCGTTCGCGCAGGTCTCCGGGCGCATGCAGTTCGATCTGTTCCATGTGTACACGGTGGACCAGCACACGCTGATGGTCCTGCGCAATATCGGCCTGTTTGCCAGCAGCCGCGCCGACGAGCGCTTCTCGATCGCGCATGAGGTCTGGCCCCGACTGCGCAAGCCGGAGCTGCTGCTGCTGGCCGGTCTCTTCCATGACATCGCCAAAGGCCGCGGCGGTGACCATTCCGAGCTGGGCGCGGTGGATGCGCGCGAGTTCTGTCAGGCCCACGCGTTGAGTACGTCGGATACCGAACTGGTGGCCTGGCTGGTCGAGCAGCACCTGCGCATGTCGGTGACCGCGCAGAAGCAGGACATTTCCGACCCGGACGTGATTCATCGCTTCGCCTCGCTGGTGGCCAGTCGCGACCGCTTGGATTACCTGTATCTGCTGACCTGCGCCGACATCGCCGGGACCAGCCCCAAGCTCTGGAACGCGTGGAAGGACCGCCTGCTGGCCGACCTGTATTTTGCCGCCCGGCGCGCGCTGCGCGACGGCCTGGAAAATCAGATGCCGGCCGCCGAACGGGTGCAGGAAGCCCGCGATTCGGTGCGCGCGCTGGTGCGCGAGCGCGGCTACGACGATGCCACCATTGATCGCCAGTTCACGGTGATGCCGGACGAAAGCTTCATCCGCCTGCGCCCCGAGCAGCTGGCCTGGCAGGCCGCCGCGCTGGTGCCGGTGAAGCAGGGCCAGACCCTGGTCAAAGTGCGCCGGCTGACCCCCGAGGACGATGCGCTGGAAGTGTTCGTGCACTCGCCGGACCGGGATGGCCTGTTCGCCGCGATCGTGATGACGCTCGACCGCAAGGGTTATGGCATCCACCGCGCGCGCGTGCTCGACGGCCCCATGGATACCATCTTCGATACGTTCGAAGTGACCCCCGCTGACAGCTTCGCCGACGGCGATGCCCCGCGTCTGGAAGCCGCGCTACGTGAAGCACTGTCCGGCGACCTCACCCGGCTGCGCCCGTCGCGGCGCGTCATTCCACGTCAGCTGCGACACTTCCGTTTTGCTCCGCGCATCGAATTCCGCGACGCCACCGACAACGAAGCGGGCAGCACCCGCTTCAGCCTGGTGGCCCCGGACCGTCCCGGTCTGCTGGCCGACGTGGCGTTCGTGCTGCGCAACCAGGGCCTGCGTGTGCATGATGCACGCATTGCCACCTTCGGCGAACGCGCCGAAGACATGTTCGTGATCAGTGACGAGCACGACCAACCTTTGACTGAAACCGCCCGGCAGCAGCTGCATGACGCGATGCTGACCTGCCTGGATCCTGATCGAAAAGCTGGAGAGACCCCCTGATGGCCACCAAGCCTGCCAAGAAGACCGCCGCGAAGACCGCAGCGGCCAAAAAGACTGCTGCCGCTGCCCCGGCTGTGAAGAAGCCCGCAGCAAAGAAGGCCGTGGCCGCTGCGAAAAAATCACCGGCGAAGAAGGCGGCTGCCAGCGCGGCTGAAGCCGCTGCCAAGCGGGCCGAAACCATCGCCCGCAAGTCGCTGCGCAAGCCGGCCACGCCGGGCGTGGAAGAGCTGAAGTTCGGTATTGAAAGCGCCTTCGAGCGCCGCGCCACGCTGACCCTGCACGAGATCGAAGGGTCGACCAGGCCGCTGGTCAACCGCGTCATTGACGGGCTGGAAACCGGCGAGTTCCGCGTTGCCGAGCCGGATGGTCACGGTGGCTGGAAGGTCAACGAGTGGCTGAAGAAGGCGGTGCTGCTGTACTTCCGCGTCAACGACATGGGCGTGGTGGATGCGCGTCCGGCTCCGTTCTGGGACAAGGTGGAGTCGCGCTTTGCCGGCTTTGATGAAGCGAAGTTCCGTCGCGCCGGCGTGCGCGTGGTGCCAGGTGCGATCGCCCGTCGCGGCAGCTACTTCGGCAAGGACGTGGTGCTGATGCCCAGCTTCACCAACATCGGTGCGTATGTGGGCGAGGGCACCATGGTCGACACCTGGGCCACGGTGGGTTCGTGCGCGCAGATCGGCAAGCATTGCCATCTGTCCGGCGGTGCCGGCATCGGCGGCGTGCTCGAGCCGCTGCAGGCCAGCCCGACCATCATTGAAGACCACTGCTTCATCGGCGCGCGTTCGGAAGTGGTTGAAGGCGTCGTGGTCGGCCATCACAGCGTGATCGGAATGGGTGTATTTCTGAGTCAGAGTACGCGCATCTATAACCGCGCTACCGGCGAAGTCACTTATGGCTACATTCCGCCCTACAGCGTGGTGGTGTCCGGCTCGCTGCCCAGCAAGGACGGCACGCATTCGCTGTACTGCGCGGTGATCGTCAAGCAGGTCGATGCCAAGACCCGCAGCAAGACCAGTGTCAACGACCTGCTGCGCGGACTGGCCGACTGAATGTCGCAAGCG
This sequence comes from Stenotrophomonas sp., assembly GCA_039592995.1. Taxonomy (GTDB): domain Bacteria; phylum Pseudomonadota; class Gammaproteobacteria; order Xanthomonadales; family Xanthomonadaceae; genus Stenotrophomonas. Next base: position 10,615 of record JBCNQC010000053.1, read on the forward strand.
CCACGCTGAAGGCGTGGCGCTTCGGCAGCCGCATCACAGCTTGAGACCTTCGGTGCGCTGTCCCCGGGCAGCGTGGCTATGCTCGGTACTGCATTGTGTTCGATGCATGCCCCGCTTCCGCCGATTGAAGGTACTCATGCGCTCAATTTCCTCCGCTGCGCAGACAGCAGCAGCTGACTTTCCACCTTTTTCCCCCGCTGAGGCCGTCGCGGGTGCGCCACGTCGTGTTGCCCCGACCGAAGTGGTCAATGCAACGTCGCACGTACTCAGTTCGCCGCTTGTCCGGTCGCTGCCCACGGAGACCGTGATCGCGCTGTATGAGCGCATCGCCAACCAGGACAACCTGCAGGGACTGATCGGCCAGCAGGGACGCCTCAACGTCGTGCTTGAGCGTGCGGCCTGCAGCAACCACGCGGATGCAAAGATTGATGACCGTACGCTGGGCAAGGCCCTGAAGGTGCTGTGCTGTATCTGGCGTAGCCGCGAAAGGTCCAGGATCGACCGTACCGCGCTGGCCCGCGCGGTGGAGCTCTGCGCCACGTTGATTCTGCGGCGTGAACAGTTTGCGCTGGAAACCTGTGGCGTCATCATGTTCCATCTTGGCGAGCTGATGACATTCCCTCCGGTGCAGCTGCGTTGCGCCGAGCTCATCTACGCGCATCTGGCTCCAGGCTTCCATCGCGGACTGCTCGCGATGGAACCTGCCGAGTTGACCGGCGCGGACGCGACGTTCGGGTTGGTCAGCATCCTGCGCGCATCCGAACTGCAACTGCGGGATGACGATGGGTCTCTGCGCCAGTGCACCTCGGCGGATCTGCTGGTGGATTCCCTGCACGGGATCATGGAGACGCTTCCGGATCTGCTCCAGACCTGCAACAGCGGGTCGCTGGGACTGCTGGCCAAACATGCCATGCATTATCTGCACAGTCTGGCCAAGGAAGAGGCCGCGGCTGGCCTGGCGACCGCAGGCGTCCGGCAAAGGCGCATCGCGCTGCTGATCAAGCGCTGCATCGACGAGTTGAATACTCCGGATTCGCGAACGGCGGACGTGGTGCTGGAAAGGGACGCAACCCGGGCGTCCACCACGTCGAACCGGTTCGATGACCCGCTCGGGTCGGTGCCTCAGCGTTACGCAGAGTGGATGAAAAAGCGCTGCCCGGACGCGCCGCCCGACCTGGCCCCGCGCGCCGCATCGATGTCGTGGGCGGCCCACGCCAGGCGTGCCGTTACCTCGGAGGAATCCCACGAGGACAGCCGGCGGTCGGCACAGGGGGCCGCGCTGGGCCGGCTGGCGGCCGTCGCGTCGGCGTTGTCAGAAGACGCTCGCTCAACCCGGGCACAGAGAGACGTGGCACTGGATGTGGCCGACATGGCGATGACCCTGGTTCAGCAGAGCCGGTTCCCCCTTTCCGGGGCTGACCGGGCACGCATGGTGCTGGACCTGGACACGGTGTACCGGCACGTGGCGCTGACAACCCCGCTGGGTACGCTGTCTGGCCGGAGCATGGACGCCCTGCACGGGTTCATGCATGAGCAGCTGGCATGCCTGGTCGACACCTGCGGTCGTCCGTTGCTGGGGCCGGCGCTGCCATCGCCGGGCGGGCTGCATTCGTGGCAGCGCATGCTGCTGGACACCTTGCTGGAGTAGGGCGCAGATGGCATGCGGTATGATCCGGGCATGAGCGAAACCATCATCTACGGGTTGAAAAACTGCGACACCTGCAAGAAGGCCACCAAGTGGCTGGACCGGTTCGGTGTGGCCCATACCTTCATCGACTATCGCGACCACAAGCCCACTCCGGAAACGCTGCTGGAATGGGCGGCGCAGCTGGGTGGGCTGGGCGCGATGGTGAACAGGTCGTCCACCACCTGGCGGCAGCTGCCGGACAACCGCAAGGCGGCTGCTTCCGACGCCGAGTGGAAGCTGCTGCTGCGCGAGTACCCGCAGCTGATCAAGCGGCCCGTGGTGGTTACGGCAGATGGCAAGGTCAGCCAGGGTTTCAGCGACAATGGCTTCAAGCAGCGGTTCGGGGTGGGGGCGTGAACGACGTCGTCGCGCTTACCTGCGACCTGATCGCACGACCATCGGTAACGCCGGATGACGCGGGCTGCCAGGCGCTGCTGGCCGGGCGTCTGCAGGCGGCCGGTTTCGACTGCGAGCACCTGCGCCTGGGCGAGGTCGACAACCTCTGGGCAACCCACGGCAGCGGCGCACCGGTGCTGGTGCTGCTGGGCCACACCGACGTGGTACCGCCCGGCCCGCGCGAGGCCTGGGCGACTGATCCGTTCGCCCCCGAGGTCCGCGACGGCGTGTTGTATGGACGTGGCGCGGCGGACATGAAGGGCAGCGTGGCGGCGTTCGTGGTGGCGGCGGAGCAGTTCGTGGCAGCGCATGCGGACCACCCGGGCACATTGGCGGTGCTGTTGACCAGCGATGAGGAAGGCGATGCGATCGACGGTGTGCGCCGCGTGGCCGACCTGTTCCGCGAACGCGGTCAGGGCATCGACTGGTGCATTACCGGCGAGCCTTCATCGACGGCGGTGCTGGGCGACCTGTTGCGGGTGGGCCGCCGCGGCAGCCTGTCGGGCACGCTGACGGTGAAGGGCGTGCAGGGGCACGTGGCGTATCCGCACAAGGCGCGCAATCCCATTCACCTGGCGGCAGCGGCGCTTGCTGAACTGACCGCACGGCACTGGGATGACGGTTTCGAGAGCTTCCCGCCGACCAGTCTGCAGGTCTCCAACATCCACGCCGGGACCGGCGCGAACAACGTCATTCCGGGCGAACTGCAGGTGCTGTTCAACCTGCGCTACAACCCGCACTGGAACGCACCGAAGCTGGAAGCGGCGATCACCGCGATGCTGGATGCACATGCGCTCGACTACAGTTTGAAGTGGCACCGCAGCGGCGAGCCGTTCTACACCCCGGAAGGCACGCTGCGCAGCGTAGCCCGCCAGGTGCTGGGCGAATTCGCCGGCGCAGCCCCGGAAGAAAGCACCGGTGGCGGCACCTCCGACGCCCGCTTCATCGCCCCGCTGGGCGCGCAGTGCATCGAAGTAGGCCCGGTCAACGCCTCCATCCACCAGGTCAACGAAAACGTCGCCGTCGCCGACCTCCAAGCCCTCCCAGCCCTCTACCAGCGCCTGATCGAGCGCCTCCTGGCCTGACGCTCGGATTGCACGGTCTACCTGACGCCGGGCTTGCCCGGCTGCTGTTGGATTCGGGCAAACAGCCCTCGGTGGGTGGTCTACGGTTTGGAGCAGGTCGGGGTGGGTTTGCGGGACACGCCATAAATCTCCCGTTAGGCTCGGGCGGCACATCCATGTGCCTTCACGGTCCCGCAAACCCACCCCGACCTACCCCGGACAAGTGGCCGGGGGCCATGGAAGATCAAAGGCACGTCGCTTTGGTAGCGTCGGTCGACAGACGACGGTCGTGAAATCTCCAACATCCGATAACGCATGACCCCAGATCGACACCGCCGTTGATCTGGCTTTTGCCATGGGCGACCAACCATGTATCAAGGGGCCATCAGATGGGGGTACGGGACCGTAGAAAACATGGATGTTTTCTACCAGCCCCCATGGATGGGTTAACGGCGTGTCCCGTACCCCCATCTGATGGCCCTAAACACGTAGAGCAGCAGCCGAGGGCTTTTCGCACGAATCCAACAGCAGCCGGGCACAGCCCGGCGGCACGCAGCCCATGCAATCCATGTAAGTTGCGACAGCAACAGTTGCACGCCCGAAAATTTCCGGGTACGTTCGATCCATGGCCTCGCCCCTGACCACCGTCGTCAATAACAACCGCAATAATCTGCGCGCGAATAATCGTGCGCGGCCGATGCGGGACTGCGACCAGGGCTAGAACCAGAAATACGCCCGGATACCAGAAAACCCGCATCGGTCGATGCGGGTTTTTTTATGGTCCGGGTTTTTCA
>JBCNQC010000054.1:0-14426 GCA_039592995.1 Stenotrophomonas sp.
TCCCATCCCGAACTCGGAAGTGAAACGCAGCTGCGCCGATGGTAGTGTGGCTCAAGCCATGCGAGAGTAGGTCATCGCCAGGGTTTACACCCAAAACCCCGCTGCTCATGCAGCGGGGTTTTTCTTTTATTGCAGGCACCTGATTCTCGGTCGCCTGATCCCGGTAGCACACGACCGTTGGTCGTGTGGCACGGAGACCAACGCCGAGCTGGCGCGAACACGCGCTGCTCCAACCGTCTCCCTGGTGAAATTAGCGCTGTGGAACCACCCGATCCCATCCCGAACTCGGAAGTGAAACGCAGCTGCGCCGATGGTAGTGTGGCTCAAGCCATGCGAGAGTAGGTCATCGCCAGGGTTTACACCCAAAACCCCGCTGCTAGCGCAGCGGGGTTTTTCTTTGCCTGGGACGGGTAGCGTCGGTCGCAAGTCGACGGCCCATATCCTGCGTGATCGCTATAACGCATGGAACCATGCAATCGAACGCGTGACATCTCGCGCTCACTCCGTTCCGGGTCATGCCCCATCGATCGCGGACGCACCACGGGCGGTCGACTGTCGTGCGACCCGCGCCACCATAGCGTCGACGCACCACACTGATGAACGCGTCGCCACGCGCCCGGAAAACCAATCGCCGACCACGATGCCGGATGCCGGAATGCCGGAATGCCGGAATGCCGGAATGCTGGAATCCCAGAACGCCGGGCTGTTTGGAACTGGTAGCGTCGGTCGCAAGACGACGGCCGATAACCTGCGTGATCGCTATAACGCATGGACCCGTGCAATCGAACGCCTGACATCCCGCGTTCACTCCGATCCGGGTAATGCCCTACCGAACGCGGACACGCTATCGGCGGTCGACTGTCGTGCGACCCGCGCCACAGTAACACCGACACACCGCACTGATGAACGCGTCGCCACGCGCCCGGGCAACCAGTTCCCGACCAGCAAACGCGCACTCCTCTGATAGAAGCGCGCGATGCCAGGCGCGATGCTCGATCCATGTCCAGCTCCCACCTGCTCTTCGGTCGTCGCTCCATTCGCTTCGCCTACTACACACTCACCACCACCGTGGCCACGCGCCGTCGCCTTTTCACCGACGAAGTCAGCGTCAAATGCGTCGTAGATGCGCTGCGCCAATCCGATCAGGAACACCGCTCCCGAACCTTCGCCTGGGTCGTCATGCCGGATCACGTGCACTGGCTCATGCAACTGCGCAACGACACTCTCAGCCGCTGCATGCAGCGCTTCAAATCGCGCTCTGCACGTGCCTTCAACCTGCTCCACGACTGCTATGGCAGCTCCGTCTGGCAACGTGGCTACTACGACCACTGCCTTCGCAGTGAAGACGCCCTGCGTACCCACGCCCAGTATCTGATCGAAAATCCAGTGCGTGCTGGTTTGGTCACGGTGCCGGAGGCCTATCCCCACCAATGGAACCGGTGGCTGCATGAGGCGGCAGCAAGCACAAACAAAAACGGCACCCCGAAGGATGCCGTTCCTGATTGAACCGAAACCCGCTGCTTACTTCGCAGCCGGCTCCACCACCTTGCCCTTCATCATCTCGTCGCGGGCCGCCTTGAACGGGTTGCCCTCGTACCAGTTCGGCCACTTGCCTGCGGTTGCCAGTTCCTGGCCCACGCCGTACAGCAGCTGCAGGTCTTCCACCGTGCCGTCCAGCTTCCAGGTGGCCTGGTCGTACTCATCCTTCGGCCCGTGGTAACGGTCACGCCCGTAGGCTTCCGCCGCCTTGCGGCCCGCTTCAACGCCGCCGTCGCGCAGGTCTTCGCCGCCATCCGCATACAGCGCCGGCACGCCCGCCTTGGCGAAGTTGAAGTGGTCCGAACGGAAGTAGAACCCGCTCTGCACCGAGGTTTCACCGTGCAGGGTGCGGTCCTGCTTGGCCGCCAGCGGCTTCAGGATGTCCTCCAGTTCCGAGCTGCCGAAGCCGGTCACGGTCATGTCCTTGGCGCGGCCCGCCACCGACATGGCGTCGATGTTGATCACACCGGCAATCTTGTCCAGCGGGAAGGTCGGGTGGGTCACGTAGTACTTCGAACCCAGCAGGCCCGACTCTTCCAGCGTCACCGCCAGGAACACCACCGAACGCTCCGGAGCCGGCTTCTGCTGCGCCATCGCACCGGCAATCTCCAGAATGCCAGCCACGCCGGTGGCGTTGTCCACCGCACCGTTGTAGATGTTGTCGCCCTGCTCACCCTCGTGCTTGCCCAGGTGATCCCAGTGCGCCATGTACAGCACCGCTTCGTCGGCCTGCTTGCTGCCCGGCAGCACGCCCACCACGTTGCGCGAGGTCTTCTCGCTGATGGTGCTCTTCAGGTCCACCGACATCTTCGCCTTCAGCGGCACCGGCTTGAAACCGCGCTTGTTGGCATCCTTGTACGCCTGGTCCAGGTCCAGCCCAGCGTCGGCGAACAGCTGACGCGCCGCATCCGCACTCAGCCAGCCCTGTGCCGGCAGGCGCGGTTCCGGGTCGCCCTTGGCCGGCAGGTCGTACTGCGGGCCGGCCCAGGAATTCTTCACCACGTCCCAGCCGTAGGAGGCACCAGCGGTGTCGTGCACGATCAGCGCCGCAGCCGCACCCTTGCGCGCCGCTTCCTCGAACTTGTAGGTCCAGCGGCCGTAGTAGGTCATGCGCTTGCCGTCGAACAGCTTCTCGTCATTGACGTGGAAGCCCGGGTCGTTGACGAACATGACGACGGTCTTGCCCTTCCAGTCCTGGCCGGCGTAGTCGTTCCACTTCTGCTCCGGCGCATCCACGCCGTAGCCGACGAACACCAGTTCGCTGCCGTCGATCTTCACTTCCTGCTGCCCGCTGCGGGTGCCGATCACCATGTCGGTGCCGAACTTCAGGTCACGGCTCTTGCCGGCCTGGTCGAGCTTCAGCACGGTGCTTTCGTCGGCCGTGGTTTCGGTCATCGCCACGTCCTGGAACCAGCTGTCGCCGTTGCCCGGCTGCAGACCGATGCGCTGCATCTGGTCGCGGATGTAGTTCACCGTGCGCTCTTCGCCGGCGCTGCCGGGGGCGCGGCCCTCGAATTCGTCCGAGGCCAGGGTCTTGACCAGTTCGCCGAAGTCGGCCTCATTGATCTCGGGCGAGAACGCATGGGCGCTTGCTGCAGGTGCAGCGTCGGTGGCCGGCGCAGGCGCGGCAGCGGGGGCATCGGGCTCGCCCTTGCACGCGGTCAACGCGGCAGTGGCGGCCAGGCAAAGCAGAAGTTTGCGGGGCATCATCAATTCCTGGTGACAAAGGGCCGGTACCCGGGCAGGGCACCGGATGAAAAGGGTATCAATCCTGCGGGGCGGTATCGGTCTCGAACGGGATCGGCTCCGCGCCGTTGACCGGGCCGATGCTGGCAGTGCGATGCACGTACAGCACCACCTCGCGCTCGAACTTCAACTCGCCCGCCACCGACGCCTTCGGGCCGATGATCACACGCGGCTTGCGCGGTGCGCTGAGCGAGATGCTGAAGTTGGGTTTCTCGATGTGGATGCCGCCTTCGACCTGCGAGCCGATGCCCACGGTGATGTCGCCGTTGACCGTCTTCAGACTGTTGCGCACCCGGGTTTCAACCAGTCCGATGGGGCCGTTGACGGTTTCAACGCCGCCCTCGATCTGCCCGCCGCGGTCGGCGAAGATGCTGCCGTTGACCGTCTCGACGTTACCTGCAGTGGTGACCCGAGGTCCGAGCTTGATCCCGCCATTGACCGCCTCCACCGCGCCGATGCGGGCCCCTTCCTCCACCTGGATGCTGCCGTTGACGGTGCTGACGCTTTTCGCGCTGGCTCCTGCACCGACCCGGATGCTGCCGTTGACGGTTTCCAGATCGCCATAGGCCTGGCCGGCCTCCACCTTGATGCTGCCGTTGACCTTGCTCACGTCCTCCAGCGCCCAGGCCGGCCCGAAGGGCAGCAGCAGGGCGAACAACAGCGGAAGCGAAAACTGTCTCATGAGGTCCTCTTCGGTCGTATGAGCGGCTGGCAGGCCGCGTGCAGGAATGTCACCATGCAGTGCTGCAATCCGCATCTGCCTGAAGTCACTGGAAAGCCCTTGCGCCCCAACGCTTTTTCCTCACGCCGGGATAACAAATCCATCGCCGCGCAGGGCATGAAAGCGCGTGGGCCGCTGCTGGCGACCGCGCTGCTGCTGGTGGCCAGCCTGTTGCTCCCGGCTCCGCTGCCGGCGCAGACGTCCAAGGAAACCGAGCGCAAGCTGCAGAAGCTGCGCACCGAACTGAAGGGCGTGGCGCAGGAACGACGCAGCCTGGAAGGCCAGCGCGGGCAGGCCTCGCGGCAGTTGCGCGAGGCCGATGAAAAAGTGGCGCGCACCGGGCGCGTGCTGGCCCAGACCGAAACCGCCCTGCAGGCGGAAACCCGCGCACTCGAACAGGCGCAGCAGCGTCGCGCCGAGCTGGAAACGGGCTTGGAACAGCAGCGCAGGGAGCTCGCCTCCCTGTTGCAGGCCGCCTACCGCATCGGCAACCACGCACCGCTGAAGCTGCTGCTGTCGCAGGACCGCGTCGCCGACGCCAACCGCAGCCTGGCGTACCACCGCTACCTGCAGCGCGAGCGCGCCCGCCGCATCGGCACGCTCACCGCCGACCTTACCGAACTGCAAGCCCTGGAAGCGCAGATCAGCGAGCGTCGCCAGGCGCTGGAAGGCACCCGCCAGCAGCAGAAGCAGCAGGCCAACGCGTTGGCCAAGGACCGCCGCGACCGCGCCGCCACCGTGGCCAGCCTGGACGAGCGCTACAAGGACCGCAGCGAGCGCGAAAAAGCACTCGGACAGGACGCCAAGGCACTGGAAACCCTGCTCGCCAACCTGCGCGCCGCCGCCGCGCGCGCCGAAGCCGAGCGCCGCGCCGCCGCGCGCAAGGCCGCAGCGGAAAAAGCCGCTGCCGAAAAGGCGGAGCGTGCCGCTGCCGCCAGCGGTACCAAGCCGCCGCCGCGTGCCACCAAGGTGCCGCCGCAGGTGGCCTCCGCACCGGCCCCGAAAGTCGGCGGCCTGGGCTGGCCGTTGTCGGGCAACCTGCTCGCACGATATGGCGGCAAGCTGCCCGATGGCCGCACCAGCAGCGGCGTGCTGATCGGGGCCAGCGCCGGCAGCGCGGTCACCGCCGTGGCCGATGGCACCGTGGTGTTCTCCGACTGGATGACCGGCTACGGCATGATCCTCATCGTCGACCATGGCAATGGCTACATGAGCCTGTACGCGCACAACGACACCCTGCTGCGCGATGCCGGTTCCGCGGTGAAGAAGGGCGATGCCGTGGCCAAGGTCGGCAACTCCGGCGGCCAGGGCGTCACCGCGCTGTACTTTGAACTGCGTCGCAACGGCCAGCCGGTCGATCCCACTTCGTGGCTGCAGCGGCGCTGACGTTCAACGGGAATTTACCCCTGCTTCGCGCATAATCGGGGCGATGTTTCCCCGCACACCCTGGAGTGCTTCATGCGCGTAGCCCGTTCCGCCACCTTGCTGCTGGCCCTGCTGCCGGCGCTGTCCTGGGCACAGCAGACCGCACCGGCCGCCCAGAGCGACAGTGACGCGGCCAACAGCGAAGAGGCGGTGACCTCGCGCGTACCCCTGGAGGAGATCCGCCGCTACGTCGGCGTGTACAACGCGGTGCGGGCCGCCTATGTGGACCCGGTGGACGACAAGAAACTGATGCAGTCGGCGATCCGCGGCCTGCTGCTGGACCTGGATCCGCACAGCACCTACTTCGACAAGGAAGACGCCGAAGCCTTCGACGAACAGGCCGAGGGCGCCTACGAAGGCATCGGTGTCGAACTGCAGCAGCAGCCCGACAACAGCAGCCTGAAGGTGATCGCGCCGATCGACGACACCCCGGCATCGAAGGCCGGCATTCTCGCCGGCGACCTCATCATCGCCATCGACGGCAAGCCGATCAGTGCCATCGAAGCCACTGAACCGTTGCGCGGCAAGGCCGGTTCCAAAGTCGTGCTGACCATTGTCCGCGAAGGGAAGGCCAAGCCGTTCGACGTGCCGATCACCCGCCAGACCATCCGTGTCACCAGCGTGCGCAGCCGCATGCTTGAACCGGGCTATGGCTATGTGCGCCTGAGCACTTTCCAGGCAGACACCGGTGCCGATTTCCAGAAGCACATTGCGCAGCTGCAGAAGCAGGCGGGCGGCCAGCTCAAGGGCCTGGTGCTGGACCTGCGCAGCAACCCCGGTGGTCTGCTCACCGCCGCCGTGCAGGTGGCTGATGACCTGCTGGAAAAGGGCAACATCGTCAGCACCCGTGGCCGCATCTCGATCAGCGATGCGCGCTTCGACGCCACCCCGGGTGACCTGCTCAAGGGCGCGCCGGTGGTGGTGCTGACCGATGCCGGCTCGGCCAGCGCGTCGGAGGTGCTGGCCGGTGCACTGCGCGACAACGGCCGTGCACGTGTGATTGGCAGCCGCACCTTCGGCAAGGGCTCGGTGCAGACCGTGCTGCCGCTGGACAACGGCGATTCGGTCAAGCTCACCACGGCGCGCTATTACACTCCCAGTGGCAAGTCGATCCAGGCCACCGGCATCGTGCCCGACGTGGTGCTGTTGCCAGAGAAGAAGGAGGGCGACGACGACCTGCCCGCCAGCCTGAGCGACTACAGCGAAGCCACCCTGCCGGGTCACCTGCGCGGTGATGACGAGGGTGGCGAAGGCTACACCGCCGGCGACGTGCTGCCGGGCGATGGCCCGATCAATGATGCATTGGCGGAATTGAAGCAGCCGGGTTCGGTGGCGGCGAAGCAGAAGGCGGAGGCGGCGAAGAAGCCGGCGTCGGAACCGAAACCTGCTGCGGAAACCAAGCCCGCCGTGGAAACGAAACCCGCTCCGAAACCCTGACGGTAGCGCCGGCCGTTGGCCGGCCCTCATGAACGTCGGAATCGCCCCGTGGGCCGGCCAACGGCCGGCGCTACCGGTTCAAAACCCGTGGCGCTTGCGCAGCCGCCGCGCGATCGCCGCGCGCACATACACCCCGTACAGCAGCCCGAACGCAAACCCGGCAATGTGCGCCCACCAGGCCACCATGCCGAAGCTCGGGCCGATGTAGGCGAACACCACCTGCAGCGCCGCCCACACCCCGATCAGCAGGTACGCTGGCGCACGCACGAACTCCAGGAACAGCCCCAGCGGAATCACCACCCCCAGCCGCGCCCCCGGGAACAGCGCCAGGTAGGCCCCGATCAGCGCCGACACCGCGCCGCTGGCCCCGATGATGATCTGGTCCGGGTTGCCCATCGTGTAGATCGCGGTCAGGTTCGAGATCGCCCCGCCCACCAGGAACAGCAGGATCAGCCGCCACGGCCCCAGCACGCGCTCGGCCGGCAGCCCGAAGATCAGCAGGAACACCAGGTTGCCCAGCAGGTGCGACCAGTCCGCGTGCAGGAACAACGCGGTGAACAGACGCAGCACGCTGCCGTCCTGCAGCGTCGCCCACCAGTCCTGCGGATGGGTCAGCCCGGTGGACAGCGCGCCCCAGTCCAGCCACAGGCTGCGGCGGGCGTCGCCCGGCCGCGAAATCGACCACAGGAACGCCAGCCACAGGGCCGTGAACAGCAGCGGCGTGGCCCAGCGCAGGGCGGTTTTTCGGCGGGAGGGCAGGGAGACGAACATGGGTGGTGCAGCCTAACCCGGAGCAGGTCTGAGCGGGGTAAGGAGGCGTTCAGGCTGAATGGCCGAATACGCCTATCGCGTTATTGTTTCATTAACCGGTCTGGGTATACTCGCATACGGCGTCGTATGTCGGGAGGGGACTCCGGCGCATGTTTTCCGGCCTTTGCGGGTGGGAAAGCGTGCAGGCGCGCGTTGCCAAACATCACCGCAATTCCGGAGAGATAAAACGATGCAAACCGCTTCCACGCTTGCCCGCGTCACCGCCTTGGCCGTCGGCATTGCCGGTGCCCTGGCCGTTGGCCACGTTCACGCCGCCGCCTTCCAGCTGAAGGAAAACAGTGCCAAGGGCCTCGGCCGCGCCTTTGCCGGTTCCGGCAGCGCCGCCGGCGATGCCTCGATCATCGCGGTCAACCCGGCCGGCATGCGCCAGCTGGACGGCACCCTGGTCCAGGGTGACCTCAGCGCCATCAGCTTCAAGGCCGAATTCGAAGGCACCGGCCGCAAGCCGACCGGCCAGCCGCAGACCGGCGGTGACGGCGGCGACGCCGGCATGATCGCCCCGGTTCCGGCCGCGTACTTCCACATGCCGATCGGCGAAAAGGCCCACTTCGGCGTCTCGCTGACCGCACCGTTCGGCTTCAAGACCGATTACGACAACGGTTGGGTGGGTCGTTACAGCGGCCTGAAGACCGACCTCAAGGCCATCGACCTCGGCTTCGCCGCGTCTTACGACGTCAACCCGTACGTGTCGTTCGGCGCGTCGGTGTTCGTTGAACACCTGACCATCGAACTGAGCAACAACATCGACTTCGGCACCGCGCTGGCCCAGTCCCGCGTTCCGGGCTTCGCCCCGGGCAGCGCCGACGGCAAGCTGACCATGGAAGGCGACAACAACGCGGTGGGTTGGACCGTGGGCGGCCTGTTCAGCCCGAACGACGACACCCATATCGGCATCAGCTACCGTTCCAAGGTCGAGCACAAGATCACCGGCGGCGACGCCACCTTCGACGTGCCGCCGAACGCCGCTGCCGTGCTGGCCCGCGCACAGCCGGGTAGCTACGTGAACACCTCGGGCAAGGCCACCGTGACCCTGCCGGCCTCGGCCACCCTGAGTGTCACCCACAACTTCACCGATCGCTTCACCATGATGGCGGACGTCACCCGCACCGCATGGTCGACCGCCTTCGACAGCGTCACCATCGACTACGGTTCGGCCCAGGCGGATTCGAAGCTCGACTTCAGCTACCGCGACACCACCTTCGTTTCGCTGGGCGGCGACTACAAGCTGAACGAAACCGTCACCCTGCGTGCCGGTGTGGCCTATGACCAGACCCCGACCACCGACGCCCACCGCGACGTGCGCGTGCCGGACACCAGCCGCAAGTGGCTGTCGCTCGGCGTGGGCTGGACCCCGTCGGCCAACACCGAATACAACTTCGGTTACACCCACCTGTTCACCAGCGACCCGAACGTGAACATCGCCGGCACCACCAACAACCAGGGCAACACGCTGCAGGGCAAGTACAAGGTCCGTGGCGACGTGCTGGCTGCTTCGTTCCAGTACAAGTTCTAATCGCAACAAGCTGAAAAAAGAGGCCCCGCAAACGCGGGGCCTTTTTCATGTCTGCTGTAGAGCCACGCCCTGCGTGGCTACGCGGTCCGTCAACATCCAGCACTTCGCCCCGCCGCATACAACAACCCCCGCAACAGCTGCGCCTGGAAATCGCGGTTCCGGTACACCGCCGTGTCGTGCCCCAGCCCGGTGTACCAGCTGCGCCCGCCATCAAACGCATGGCACCACGCAATCGGGTGGTCATCCCCCATCGTCCCGCCCTGGTACATCCGCTCATCCACGGTTGCGATCACCTGCACCGACCCGCGCGGGTTGCTGCGGTAGTTGTACAGCTCATCGCGTACCGGCCAGAACGTCCCCACCGGCGTGCCATCGCGCTCCGGCTGCACCCGGCTGAACTGCAGCCCCTCCGGATGATTGCGGAAGTACGCACCGATCAGCCGCCCGTACCACGGCCAGTCGTACTCGGTGTCTGCCGCCGAATGCACGCCCACGAAGCCGCCGCCGGCGCGGATGAAGCCCTCCATCGCCTCCTGTTGCCCGGCGTCCAGCACATCCCCGGTGGTATTGGCGAACACGATCACCTTGTACCGCGCCAGATTCGCCGCGTTGAAGTCCGCCGGGTTCTCACTCTGGTCCACCACCATGCGCTCGCGCCCGGCCAGCAGGCGCAGCGTACTCACCGCCGTGGGAATGGAATCGTGGCGGAACTTGGCCGTATGGGTGAACACCAGTACGCGTTCGGTCGGCGCGGCAATGGCCGCGGGCACGACGGTCAGGCACATGGCCAGCAGCAGAGGCAGGACATTCGGGCGCATGGGCCGATCATGCCACAGCCGCGTACAATCGCGTTCCCAACCCGGCGCACATGGCGCCCGCCAACGGCCTCCATGAACCTCGCCGACCCCAACTTCCAGCTGGAAATCGCGGCCAACGTCATGGTCGCAGGCTCGATCCTGCTGGCCGGACGCAACAACGTCCACACCTGGTGGATGGGGATTGTCGGCTGCGCGTTGTTCGCCCTGGTGTTCGAGCACAACCACCTGTATGCCGACATGGTGCTGCAGTTCTTCTTCATCGCCATCAGCGTGCTTGGCTGGTGGCAGTGGCTGCGTGGCGACCACGGCGCGCCGCTGCCCATCACCCGGGTGCGTCCGCGCGCCTGGGTGTGGCTGGTGCCGGTGGCGGTGCTGGGCACGTTCGGGTATGGCTGGATGCTGCATCGGCTGACCGATGCCTATGCCCCGTTCGTGGATTCGGCCGTGCTGGTGCTCAGCGTCATTGCCCAGTTCCTGATGATGCGGCGCAAGCTGGAATCGTGGTGGGTGTGGCTGCTGGTGAACAGCGTTGCCGTGCCGCTTTATTACAGCCGGGGGCTGCATCTGACGTCGATTCTTTATGTCGGGTTCTGGATCAATGCGTTGGTGGCGTACCGGCATTGGCGGAAGTTGATGGTGGTTCGATAACGGCCGCGGTTTCGATCCGGGGTCATGCGTTACCGGGCGTGGAGAATGTCAGGGCGGTCGTCTGTCGACCGACCCTACCTGGCCACGTCCCGTAGTGACACGCCATGCGTGTCATCGATAGCCAATCCGCAAGCCACGCCGTTGCCGTGGATTTTCCCGTGGCCACCGATCACCTGTCGAAGGTGGGGCGGGGTGGGTTTGCGGGACCGTAGAAAACATGGATGTTTTCTACGAGCCCCCATGGGTGAAGGCGCACGGCTTGCGAGGCACTGCCTCGCGTGCGACTGAACGCCCAACCGCTGGCGGTTGGGCCGGGGCCCGGAGGGCGGTTTACGACGTGTCCCGCAAACCCATCCCGGCCCGCCAAACCAGGGAGCCCGTGAACCGAGGGTTGTTCGCCAAGAGCCAACAGCAGCCGGGCAAGCCCGGCTCTACGTGTCTACGATCAACAGGTTCGTCGATCGGGCGTTCAAGCGTGCGATCAATCGCCCAGCGTCAGCAGCGATGCATTGCCGCCGGCAGCCGTGGTGTTGACGGTCACGGTCTTTTCGGTCGCAAAGCGCAGCAGGTAGTGCGGTCCGCCGGCCTTCGGGCCGGTGCCCGACAAGCCCTGGCCACCGAACGGCTGCACGCCCACCACCGCACCAATCTGGTTGCGGTTCACGTACACGTTGCCCACGTTCACCCGCGACGAAATGCGGTCAACCGTTTCATCGATGCGCGAATGCACGCCCAGGGTCAGGCCGTAACCGGTGGCGTTGATCTGGTCGATCACCGCGTCCAGCTGATCGCCCTTCCAGCGGATCACGTGCAGCACCGGCCCGAAGATCTCCTTGTGCAGCTGGTCCAGGCTCTTCAGCTCGTACGCACGCGGCGCGAAGAACGTGCCGTGGGCCGCCGCTTCGCTCAGTTCCGCCGCCGCGATCAGGCGCGCTTCCTTCTCCATCCGCACCGTGTGGTCGCGCAGGATCTGCAGCGCGTCCGCATCGATCACCGGACCCACGTCGGTCGACAGCAGGCCCGGATCGCCGATCTTCAGCTCCGCCATCGCGCCCGCCAGCATCGTCATCACCTTGTCGGCAATGTCGTCCTGCACGAACAGTACGCGCGCCGCCGAGCAGCGCTGGCCGGCTGAGGTGAACGCCGAACCGATCGCATCCTTCACCAGCTGTTCCGGCAGTGCCGACGAATCGGCAATGAACGCGTTCTGGCCGCCGGTTTCCGCAATCAGCACGCCAATGGCCGCATCACGTGCCGCCATCGCACGGTTGATCGCACGCGCCGTGTCGGTCGAACCGGTGAACGCCACGCCCGCCACGCGCGGGTCTGCGGTCAGCGCCGCACCCACCGTTGCGCCATCGCCCGGCAGGAACTGCACCACGCCTTCCGGCACGCCTGCTTCCAGCAGCAGCTTCACCGCGTAGTAGCCAATCAGGTTGGTCTGCTCGGCCGGCTTGGCAATCACGCTGTTACCGGCGGCCAGCGCCGCGGCCACCTGGCCCAGGAAGATCGCCAGCGGGAAGTTCCACGGGCTGATGCACACGAACACGCCACGGCCATGCAGCTGCAGCTCGTTCGATTCGCCGGTCGGGCTTGGCAGCTTCTCGGCATGGCCGAACTGCTCGCGGGCCTGCTTGGCGTAGTAACGCAGGAAGTCCACCGCCTCGCGCACTTCGGCGATGCTGTCCGGCAGGCTCTTGCCCGCTTCCTTCACGCACAGCGCCATGAACTCCGGCATGCGCGCTTCCAGCTGGTCGGCCGCGTGCTCCAGGATCGCCGCGCGGCTCGCGGCCGGCGTGCGGTTCCACTGCGGCTGTGCCGCCACCGCGTTCACCAGCGCTTTTTCAACGGTGGCGCTGTCAGCGGCCTGCCACTGGCCCACCACCTGGCGGTTGTCGGCCGGGTTGATCACGTTGATCTGTGCACCGGTCGGCTGTGCGCCCGGCACCAGCGGCGCTGCCTGCCACGGCTTCACCGCCGCGTTGAGCTGCTCGGCCAGAGCGCGCAGATCGTTGTCGTTGGCGAGATTGACGCCCATGGAGTTCTTCCTGTCGTGGTTCTGGCTGCGCAGCAGGTCAACCGGCAGCGGGATTTTCGGGTGCGGAATGGATTCGAACGAAGACACGGCTTCAACCGGATCACGGATCAGGTCGTCAATGGCCACGTCTTCGTCGGTGATGCGGTTGACGAAGCTCGAGTTTGCGCCGTTTTCCAGCAGGCGGCGCACCAGGTACGGCAGCAGGTCCTCATGCGAGCCCACCGGCGCATACACGCGGCACGGCACGTTCAAGCGGTTGGCCGGCACCACTTCGGCGTACAGGTCGTCGCCCATGCCGTGCAGCTTCTGGTGCTCGTACTGGCCGCCCTTGGCAATCGCCTTCACCGCCGCGATGGTGTGCGCGTTGTGGGTGGCGAACATCGGGTAGATCGCGTCGGCGTGGGTGAACAGCCGCTTCGCGCACGCCAGGTACGACACGTCGGTGTTCTGCTTGCGGGTGAACACCGGGTAGGCCGGCAGGCCGTCAATCTGCGCGCGCTTGATCTCCGCGTCCCAGTACGCGCCCTTGACCAGCCGCACCTGCAGGCGGCGGCCGATGCGGCGGGCCAGGTCGGCCAGGTAGTCGATCGTGTACGGGGTGCGCTTCTGGTACGCCTGCACCACCACGCCGAAGCCTTCCCAGCCCACCAGCGAGGCGTCGCTCACCACCGCTTCAATGATGTCCAGCGACAGTTCCAGGCGGTCGGTTTCCTCGGCGTCCACCGTGCAGCCGATGCCGTACGACTTGGCCAGCTGCGCCAGCTCCAGCACGCCCGGCACCAGGTCGGCCAGCACGCGCGCGCGCTTGGCGTGCTCGTAACGCGGGTACAGCGCCGACAGCTTGATCGAGATGCCCGGGGCCGAGTTCACGTCGCCGTCCGGACGGCCGCCACGGGCCTTGTGGTCGCCACCGATGGAGTGGATCGCGCGACGGTAGTCTTCGAGGTAACGCTTGGCGTCCTTCATGGTCAGCGCGCCTTCGCCGAGCATGTCGAACGAATAGCGGTAGCTGGCGTTGTCACCCTTGTGCGAGCGCGACAGCGCTTCGTCAATGGTGCGGCCCATCACGAACTGGTGGCCCATGATCTTCATTGCCTGGCGCACGGCCAGACGCACCACCGGCTCGCCCACGCGGCCCATCAGGCGCGCGAACGCGCCCGGCACGTCGGCGCGGGTGGCGTCGTTGATGTTGACGATGTGGCCGGTGAGCATCAGGCCCCAGGTCGAGGCATTGACCAGCACCGAATCGCTGCCGCCCAGATGCTTCTTCCAGTCGGCCTCGCCCAGCTTGTCGCGAATGAGCTTGTCAGCGGTGTCCTGGTCCGGAATGCGCAGCAGCGCTTCGGCCACGCACATCAGCAGCACGCCTTCTTCGCTGCCCAGGTCGTACTGGCGCATGAAGGCTTCAATCGCCCCCTGGTCCTTGGCGCGCACCCGCACCCGGGCCACCAGGTCGGCGGCGGTCGCCTGCACCTGGGCCTGCTCGTCGGCCGGCAGACGCGCCTGGGCCAGCAGCTCGGTGACGTGACTGGCCTCATCCTTCATCCAGGCATCGGTAATCGCCTGGCGGAAAGGGTTGGGCACGGGCGGCAGCTCGGGGCTGAGCAGGGCCGGGCGGGAAGCAGCAGCGGCGGCCGCTGCGGGGGGATGGGCGGAAGGTGCGGTCATGCCGGAAGGCTCGTGGAGAACTTGACCATTTTATGCGTTTTT
>JBCNQC010000055.1:0-13602 GCA_039592995.1 Stenotrophomonas sp.
CCCGCGAGTTCATGCAGCAGGTGATGCCGCAGACCCTGCGCAAGCTCAAGCACTACAAGGACGACATTCCGCTGTTCAACCGCTTCCAGATCGAATCGCAGATCGAAGGCGCGTATGAACGCAATGTGCGTCTGCCGTCCGGCGGCTCGATCGTGGTCGACCAGACCGAAGCGCTGACCGCCATCGACGTCAACTCCTCGCGCGCCACCAAGGGCAGCGACATCGAAGACACCGCCTTCCAGACCAACCTGGAAGCGGCCGAGGAAGTCGCCCGCCAGCTGCGCCTGCGCGACCTCGGCGGCCTGGTGGTGATCGACTTCATCGACATGTCGTCGAACAAGCACCAGCGCGAAGTGGAAAACCGCCTGCAGAACGCACTGAAGTACGACCGTGCGCGCGTCCAGCTGGGCCGCATCTCGCGCTTCGGCCTGATGGAAATGAGCCGCCAGCGCCTGCGTCCGAGCCTGGGCGAATCCAGCCAGATCATCTGCCCGCGTTGCGACGGCCACGGCCGCATGCGCAGCGTGGAATCGCTGTCGCTGTCGATCATCCGCGTGGCCGAAGAGCACGCCATGAAGGAAAACACCGGGCAGGTGCTGGTCCAGGCCCCGGTGGAGATCGCCAACTACCTGCTCAACGAGAAGCGCAGTGCGCTGCGTGAAATCGAGCAGCGCCACGACGCGCCCATCGTGATCGTCGCCGACGAGCAGCTGCACACCCCGCATTACGAAGTGACCCGCCTGCGTGAAAACGAACTGGGTGAGGAAAGCGGCAAGCCGAGCTACCAGCGCGGCACCCCGCGCAAGCTGCCGGTGCACGCCCTGACCAAGGCCCAGCTGAACATTCCGGCCGCCCCGGCAGTCACCCACGTCAAGCACAGCGCCCCGGCTCCGGTCCGCGAAGTGGTTGAAGTGGATGCCGCGCCGGCCCCGGCTCCGGTCGCTCCTGCACCCATCGCAGCGCCGGCCACCGGCGGCGTGGTCGGTTGGTTCAAGCGCATCTTTGGTGGTGAACCGGCTCCGGCCGCCGCTCCGGCTGCACCTGCGCGCCCGGCCCAGGACGGCAACCGCAATGGTCGCAACAAGGACCGCAATGGCAAGGACCGTCGCCGCGACGAACGTGGTGGCAACGGCCAGGTGCAGGGCCAGGGTCGCAACAAGGACCGTCGCGACGAACGCGGTGATCGCAGCGGCAAGGGCGAACGTCGCGACGACCGCCGCCAGGACCAGGCCACCAACGCCAACGCCGGCCAGGCCCAGCAGGGCCAGGGCAAGCCGCGTAATGAGCAGCAGCCGAAGCCGCGCAACGAACAGCAGCCGCAGCAGCAACAGCCGAAGCTGAAGCAGCCGCAGAAGCAGAACCAGAACGGCCAGAAGCCGCAGCAGAACGACGCCGACAAGCCGGCCCGTCAGCCGCAGGCCGAAGCGCCGAAGCCGGCCAACATCGGCGCGCCAGTGGCTGACGCGGCAGTGTTGACTGCCGCGGCTGTCGCGACTGCCGCGGCCACCACCCCCGCTCCCACCGTGCCTGCGCCGAGCGTCCCCGCTCCGGTGCCGACCCCGGGCGCGGAAGACACCGCGACCACCCTGGTTGAAGGTGCTGCGCAGGCCGGTGCCGCGGCGTCCGCCGAGGAAGGCACCGGTGAAGGCGCGTCGCGTCGTCGCCGTGGCCGTCGCGGTGGCCGTCGCCGTCGCCGTGGCAACGGTGAGCAGGCCGCCGGTGCCGAAGGTGCGCTGGACGACAACGCGCTGGACGACGGTGACGATGAGCAGGACGGTGACCAGGACAGCGTGCAGGATTCGGCTCCGGCCGCCGCGCGCCCGGCCGCCCATGGCCAGTCCCAGCCGGAGTTCGACTTCGATGACGAACCGGGCAGCGCGCCGGCTCCGAGCCAGGCTCCGGCCGCACCGGCCCCGCGTCCGGCTGCGCCGGTTGCCGCTGTCGCCGCCGCTGCGCCGCACGCCGTGGTCAGCAGCCCGGTGGTCACCGCCGGTCACACTGAAACGAAGGCAGATGCCGCGCCGTCGTACAACGACCCGGTGCCGTTCGTGGAAAGCCCGGCGCCGGTGCAGGCACAGGTGGTGGCCGAAGCGCCGAAGCCGGTAGAAGCTCCGGTCGTGGCGGAGGCACCGAAGCCGGTGGAAGCTCCCGTTGCGGTGGAAGCACCGAAGCCGGTGGAACCCCCGGTCGTCGTGGAAGCGCCGAAGCCGGTGGAAACTGCGCCGGTGAACGAAGCCGCTCGCCCGGTCCAGGCCAACCTGCTGGACGCGGTGGACGCAACGGCGAACCCCGGTAGTGACACGCCACGCGTGTCTGCCCCGGCCGCCGCCGAACCGGCCGCGACCGACGCCGCCGCCCAGGCCGCTGTGGCCGAAGCCCGCGAGGACATCCCGACCGATGAACTCGCCCCGGCCGAAGCCGCTGCCAAGGAAGAACAGCGCAAGCCTGACAAGGCCTGATCAAGCAAACAGCGGCCAATCGGCCGCTGTTTGTTTTCAGGCATGCACATATGTCGCAATCCGTGCGCAGGTATACATTTCAGTAACAGAATGCGTGCAAGGCTCTCTCTCCCTGCCTCCGTTTGGACTGATCATGTCTGCTTCAGCGCGCCGGGAGGGTCCGGCTTTCCGAGCAGGTTCACTGCAATTGCGTTACGGTGGTGACGGGCAGCTGATCGGGGCCAACGCGTGTGGCCGCGCTGTCTGGTTGTTCTGGATGGACGAAGAACTGGTTGATGCCGATGCCCATGACAACGCCGAGAGGATGCAAGTTACCTGGATTCGAGAGCCTGCCTCATCCGGCTGCATATCCCGCTTGAGCCATTCCGATGGAGGCGGCGACTTGCTCGCTGCCGATACCGCGGGCTCCGTACTGCTGGAAAACCGAGCAAGCGCGCCGCCCGCCTCCAACGCCTATGCACCGTACGGTTATACATCTCCTCGTCCATCCTCCGCAGTCGACCTGATCGGCACGGCAGATACGATTCCCCACCTCGCCTTCAATGGCGAGCCACTGTTCCCAGCCGGGGGCTGCTATCTGCCAGGGGCCGGAGTGCATCGCCCCTATCAACCGGCTCTCGGCATTTTCCTGGCCCCAGACCTGCTCAGCCCCTTCGCCGAGGGAGGTCTAAATTGCTATGCGTACTGCGCTGGCGACCCTATCAACCGTACGGACCCTTCCGGCCAGTTCTGGAGATGGATCGTTGCAGGCATCGGACTCGTTACTGCGGTGGCCAGTCTTGGCGCGCTGGCGGCACCGGCAGTCGCGGCCAGTACCGCGCTTACAGCATCGGCTGCGATTGGCGCTGTCAGCGGCGTACTGGGCAGCGCTGCCGAATTCGGGTCGCTTGCATTGGAAGCAGCAGGCGATGATCGCGCGGCTTCCATTCTGGGTTGGGTTGGGCTGGGGCTGACGGCGATCAGCAGTGCGGCTGCCGCACCAGCCGCAGCCAAATCGGCTTCCAAGGCGGCTACCGGCTTCCGCCGCCTGTACGCAGCCAAGCGTGGGACGGGTGCACAGGCTTCACTGAAAACAGCCAACCCTCAAGGCGGAGGGCATTGGAACGGCTGGCTGCGGTTGAACGATGGTTCCGAGCCGGTGCCCATGCCAATGGGCAAGATCACCGAGACGTACAGGCCGGGCAGGCAAAGTACTCCCAAACCACTCAAAGTACGAGACTACGACGATCTTTCAAAACCGGCACGGAAAACCATTCATCGCATTCGCGACGGTGGCCCATTCCCCTATCGACAAGACGGCACTATTTTTGGCAACCACGAGAAGCTACTGCCGGTGAAACCCCGAGGCCAATATCGGGAATACACTGTCCAACGCCGCGGTGTAATGCATCGAGGCAAGCGACGGATTGTCACCGGGGGCCAGGTGCGCTCACCTGATGACTGGTACTACACCAAGAACCACTACAAGTCATTCTACAGGATCAGGTTCACCTGACGACCGCCCGGCTCACCGGTTGCTCTCGGAGGTCGGGTCAGGCCCAAACTGGAGTCGGGTCCACACACCGTAATGATCCGAGGCCCAACGGCCTTCCGCATACGGTTCGTCGAACAACAACCTCGCCTCACGCGCCACCAGCTGGTCCTGCTGGAAAAACACGTGATCAATCCGGCGCGGCGCATCGAAGTAATGCCGGTTCAAGGTGCTCACCTGCGCCAGCTCGTTGTTTACATGAACGCTGCCATAGCTGTCGCCGTAACGCTGCCGCAACGGACTCAGATCCCCTGCATCCACCTGCGCATTGAAATCCCCGGCAATCACCACCGGCGCGCCGCCATCGGTACGCGCCACAAACGCCAGCAGGTCGGCAATCTGCTCCCCGCGGAGGCGTTTTCCGTCCTCATCCGATCGTTCGTTCAAGTGCGTGGCGTACACATTGACCGCCTGCCCATCGACGTCGATGCGCAGATGTCCCACGGTGCGGTAATCACGCAACGGAGCCAACAGATGCTCATTACGCGCCAGCACCGGCCGGCGCGTCAGCAGCGCGTTGCCGTAGCGCTTGAAGCGCCCGGGCGGATCTGTGGAAACGAACAGATACTCATAGCCCAGCTTGCGTGCCAGCCACGCGGCCTGGTTGCGCACATGTGGCTTCTGGATCACTTCCTGCAGCGCGATCACATCGGGCTGCAGCCGCTCCAGCTCGCGCTGGATCACCCGCCGCCGCTCCGGCCAGTCCTCGCGGTCGTGGTGCAGGTTGAAGGTCACCACGCTCATGCTGATCGCGCCCTGCTCAACCGCCGAAGCGCCACCGGCCCACGCCAGGGCAAGCCCCAGCAGCCACCCCTGCGGCAG
This sequence comes from Stenotrophomonas sp., assembly GCA_039592995.1. Taxonomy (GTDB): domain Bacteria; phylum Pseudomonadota; class Gammaproteobacteria; order Xanthomonadales; family Xanthomonadaceae; genus Stenotrophomonas. The sequence continues at coordinate 4,813 of JBCNQC010000055.1, forward strand.
CCAGCCTCCGGCCCGCCGCATTACGGAGCCTTGCGTTCGGCGCGCCGGGCGGCCGCCGGAATCTGCACTTCCACCGTGGCCGGCACATGCGGAATACGCAGCTCGCCGTTCACCCACTGCGCGGGTTCACCGTTGATGGTCGCCTCGCCGGGTTCACCGGTGAACGGCCACGGCAGCACCAGCCCACCCTGCGGCGCCAGCAGACCCGGCTGCACCTGCAGGGTCAGCACCTTGTCGGTCCGGCTCAGCGCGTAGCTCAACTGCCCGTGCGGGGTGCGCAGGCCCTTGATCGCCACGCCCTTGTCTGCCAGCCAGCGGGTCGGTACGCCAGCGGCCAGCACCAGGCTGTCGTCCACGTCGCGGCTGTAGGCGAACATGTCCAGCGCCGAACGCACGAAGTCCGACGCGACCCACGCATGCGGCAGGTCGCCAACGAAGAACGGCTTGCGCGGCGTGCGCGAGACCACTTCTGCCCACTGGTTCCAGGCCTGCGGCGCGCGGTCCTTGAAGAAGAAATCGGTTGCCTGCCAGGCACGGTCGCGCCAGCCCAGGCGCACGAACGCGGCCACGTTGCGCCATTCGTACGGCGTGTAGTCCTTCCACTCGCGCTTGCCGTCGCGACGCTGCTCGAACTGGGTCCAGTAGCGTTCGAAGGTGTTGTTGAGGTAAGGCTGCGGCAGGCGGCCCTGTTCACCGCCCGGGGCCAGCGCGATGGTGGTCGAGGTGGCATCGAAGTCGCCCAGCTCGGCCGCACCCGGCAGGTAGTCGATGTTGTGCTGGGCCACCGCCGCGCGCAGCGATGCATCGAGGTCGGCGCGGAATTCATCGCGCGAGGCGCTGATCTGCATCGCTTCCAGCTTGCCCAGCGCGGCCGCGATATCGGCCGCGTCCTTGTAGCCACGCAAGGCCCAGAAGTTGTCCCAGTACGAATGCATCGGTTTGGCCGAATAGCCCTCGTGGCTGATCGACACCGGCATCATGCCGTAGAAGGCCGGATTGCGCGCGCGGTTCTCTTCGGTGCGCTCGCTCAGGCGCAGCTGCTCCATGTACTGGTACGCGCCCTGCACATGCGGCCACATCAATTCCAGGAAGGTGGTGTCGCCGGTGTAGCGCCAGTATTCGGCAATGTTGAAGATCAGCTCGCCGTGGCTGTCGTTCTCCGGCACCGGGTCGCTGCCGCGCGCATCGACGCAGCACGGCACCTTGCCGTTCTCGAACTGGTACGGCGCGTACCAGTTCACGTATTCGCGCACGGCATCACTGCGCCCCAGCCGCAGCAGCCCTTCGGAAATCATCGCGCCATCGCGGATCCAGCTGCGCGAGTACGATCGCGTACCCGGCTCCAGGCTGGGGCCCACCCGCGAAATCAGCATGTGCGCCAGCGCGGTGCGCAGGGTATCGGCCAGCGGCTTGCCCGCCGCAGGCACCTGCAGGGTTACCTGGTCCAGCTTGGTGCGCCACATCGCCGCCACCTGCTGCTGCGCCTTGTCCGCGTCGAAGTCTTTCGGCGTACTCCAGCTGCCGGTCTGCGGCAGCACCAGCGCCACCTCGCGGGTTTCGCCCGGCTTCAGCGTCCAGCGGTACAGCAGCGCGCCGCTGGCCAACCCGGTGACATCACGCACTTCAGTGGTGGCAGGCACGTGACCGCTGGCCAGGTGCGCCACCTCCAGCTTGCTGTCGAAGGCGGTGGCAAAGCTGGCATCGGCCGGCTGCAGCGGGAACACGCGCGGCTTGCCGTTCACCGCCACCTGGCCGGGCTCGACGTCCAGCGTATCAATCCGGCTGAAGCCACCTACGGTATTGAGGAACTGACGCGGCGGATTCACCTGCCACGGCCGCACCGCCAGGGCCAGGGTGTACTCGTGCGCCACCTTGTCCGGATTGTGCAGGCTGTAACGCCCCACCAGCTGAGCGTTGTCCGGCGTGCCCTGCACGAAGCCGGTGACCTTCAGCCCCGCCTTGGGGTGGCTCCAGTCGACGCTGGCAATCGGCAGGTAATCGTCCTGCAGGGACTGTCTGGATTCCACATCCGCCCAGCTCAGCACCTTCTTGTCGACCACCACGAACGGCTCGACGCTGAAGCTGGCCTTGGCCACTTCCAGCGCGCCGTCTTCGCCGATCAGCGCCTGCTCCTTGCCGCCGTCCAGACCGAGCAGGGTCCAGTACGGCTGTTCGCCACTGAAGCCACGCGGCACCGACCCACGCGGCAGATCCGCACCGACTGATTCGATGAACTCGTTCGAGGTGCCGGCAAAATCCAGCGGCTTGATCGCGATGTCACGGATGCCGTACCGCCAGCTGCGCCCGCCCTGCAGGTCGAAACGCAGGTAGCGCGCTTCGGTATCCGGCAGCGCCAGCCAATCGCGGTCGCCGCCACCGCCGGCGGTGATCTCGCGCAGCGTTTTCCAGTCGCGGCCGTCCTGCGAGGCGCGCACCACATAACGCGTGGCCTCCAGGCCCGGCACCCACTGGATCACCGCGCCGCCGAACTCACGCACCTTGTGCAGGTCCAGGCTGATGGTCTGTTCCGGGATGCCCCCGCTGATCCACACCGTGTCCGCCTTGCCGTCCACCAGCCGGCCCTGCAGCGCGGTGGCGGTGTCGGCGATCACCGAGGCGGTCAGGGCCGAGGTATCCACCGGCGGCAGCGGCTGCAGGGTCAGCCGGTCGAAGCACACCGTGCCGCGCCCGCCGACCTTGCTGTAAATGGTGAACTCCACCGACCTGCTGTTGCTCAGCGTGGTCTCGGCCGACGGCCCCCACGCCTTGTCGATCTGGCGCTTGCGGTACTGCACGCCTGTCCAGGTCTTGGGGAAGCTGTAGCCCGGGCGGTTGACCCACCACACGTTGTCGCCGCTGGCGTCAATCAGTTTGAGCTGCAGGTCGTTGCCCGGCGAGTCGCCGCGGATCTGGAAGCCCAGCTGGTAATTTTCCGGCCAGGTGATCGGCAGTTCGCGGCGGATGCCGACGTAGCCCGAGACCTCGTGGAAGTTGTAGTCCAGGCACAGCGCCCGCCCGCCACCATTGCCGGCCACGCTGCGCAGCGAACCGCTGACCTGGTCGGACACCACCAGTTTCCACGCGCCCATGTCGTCGAAGCTGTCCAGCACCTTGACCGCGCCCGGAGCCGCCGGGGGTGCTGCCACCGCCGCCATCGACACCAACGCCCCCAGAACCAGACCCACCGCAACGACGGCACGTTTCACCCTTTGACACTCCCCAGCAGCAGACCTTGGATGTAATAGCGCTGCAGCACCAGGAACAGTGCCAGCACCGGAACCACCGTGACCACCGCGCCGGCCATCATCATTTCCACGTCCATGATGTGTTCGCGCGACAGGGTGGCCAGGGCAACCGGCAAAGTGTAGTGCTCCTGGTCGGTCAACACGATCAACGGCCACATGAAATCGTTCCAGGCCCCCATGAAGGTGAAGATCGACAGCGTCACCAGCACCGGCTTGAGCATCGGCAGCACGATCTGGAAGAAGATCCGCAGCTCCCCTGCCCCGTCGATGCGGGCCGCCTCCAGCAGTTCATCCGGAATCGAACGCGCGTACTGGCGCACCAGGAAGATGCCGAACACGCTGGCCAGCGCCGGCACCACCACCCCGCCGTAGCTGTTCACCAGCCCCAGCTGCTTCATCAACAGGAACAGCGGCAGCATCGCCACCTGCGCCGGAATCACCAGCGCCGCCAGCAGCAGCTGGAACAGGCGATCGCGGCCGACGAAGCGCAGCTTGGCAAACGCGTAGCCGGCCATGGTGTTGAGCAGCAGCGAACCCAGGGTGATCGCCAGCGACACCCCCAGGCTGTTGATGAAGTTGTTGCCCATGCCGGTGCGGGCGAACAGCTCGTGGTAGTTGTTCGTGGTCACCGACGAGGGCAGCAGCGGCGGCGGGAAATGCGCCGCCTCGCCGGTCGGCATGAACGACACCGACACCATCCACAGCAGCGGGGCCAGGCTGATGGCGGCCAGCACTGCCAGCCCCCCGTTCACCCACCACGCGTGCCAGCGCGACTGGCCGATTTCACGACTCATACCAACTGCCTCTTGCGGCCGAAACGCAGCATCACGGTGGTGACGGCCAGGATGATCAGGAACAGCAGGAACGCCACCGCCGATGCACGGCCGAGGTTCCACCACTTGAAGCCTTCTTCAAACATGAAGTACAGCACGCTCACGGTGCTCTGCAGTGGGTCGCCACGGGTCATCACGTAGGGCTCGGCGAACAGCTGGAAGTAGCCGGACACGGTAATCACCCCGACCACCAGCAGCACCGGCCCCAGCATCGGCAGGGTGATGTGCAGGAACTGCTTCCAGCGCGACGCACCGTCGATGCGTGCGGCCTCGTACAGGTCATGCGGAATCGCCTGCAGGCCGGCCAGGAAGATCACCATGTTGTAGCCGAAGTTCTTCCACACCGCGAACAGCATGATGGTCGGCATTGCCCAGTTCGGGTCGCCCAGCCAGTCAATCGGGTCGATGCCGATCTGGCCCAGCCCGTAGTTCACCAGCCCGTAGCTGGTGTGGAACAAATAGCGCCAGATCACCGCCACCGCCACCAGCGTGGTCACCACCGGGGCAAACAGCGCGGTGCGGAACAGGGCCTTGAACCGCGCCGCCGGGGCATTGAGGAGCATCGCCGCGCCCAGCGACACCGCAATCGACATCGGCACGCCGACGATCACGAAGTAGGTGGTGTTCCACAGCGACTTCCAGAACATCGGGGTCTGCAGCAGGTCGATGTAGTTGCCCAGCCCGACGAAGCGCAGATTGGCACCATCCGCCAGCGCGTACAGGTCGAAGTCGGTGATGCTCAGTGCAAGTGCCGAGGCCACCGGCAGGCCGAAGAACACGCCGATCACCACCAGCGCCGGGCCAGCGAACAGCCAGCCGATGAGGGAACGCTGTTTCATGGCTGCACCTCCGCCTTCGCCGCCTGCTGCTGCTCGAACATCCAGCGGCGCTTGGCCAGCACCTTGTCCACGCGGTCATCCAGTTCCGTCACCGCCTTGTCCTGGTCCATCCCGCCGCGCACCACCTTTTCAGTGACGATGCGCATTTCCTGCACGATCCGCTCCCATTCCAGCACCTTCGGCGTGGCCCGCACGCGTTCAAGCTGGTCACGGAACGGCTGCGCCAGCGGGTCATTGGCCAGTGACGGATGTTCCCAGGTGCTGCGGCGCGGCGGCAGGTCGCCGATGATGGAGTGGAAACGCTGCTGGATCTCCGGGCGCGACAGGAACTCGATCAGCTTCCAGGACGCTTCCTTCTGCTGTGAGGAGCGGAAGATCACCAGGCTGGTGCCGCCGGCAATGCCTGCGCCCAGGCCGTCCGGGCCGGGCAGCGCGGCGGTGCCCCACTTGCCTTCCAGTTCCTTGGGCTGCAGCTTCTTGAACTCACGGATGTTCCACGGGCCGGACAGATAGAACACGTTGAAGCCGCGGAAGAACTCATCCCACACATTGCTGATCTGGGTTTCGGACATGCGCGGGGCCCAGCCCTGCGCGAACATGTTCTCGTAGAACGCCAGCGTGCGGCGGAAGCCCGGGCTGCGGAAATTGCCCCGGGTATCGTGGTCGCGCAGCAGCGGGTCGGGCTGCTGCAGGGCGAACGACAACTGCTGCTCGAACTCGTTGATCGGCATCAGCACCGCATAGCGGTTCGGACCCTGCATTTTCTTGATGTCCGCCATCATCTGGTTCCATTCGTCCCAGGTTTCCGGCGGGTGGTCATGGCCGGCCTTGGCCAGCAGGTCCTTGCGGTAGTAAAGCAGGCGGGTGTCCACATACCACGGCACGCCGACCAGCTCGTCATGGATGACATTGGTGTCCCATATGCCCTGGAAGTAGTCGGCCGGGTCCACCACCTTCGACTGCGCCACGAACGGCTGCAGCGGGGTCAGCGTGTTGAGTTCGGCAAACTCGGGAATCCAGGTGTTGCCGAGCTGGCACACGTCCGGCAGGCCGTCGGCGGCGAACGCGGTCAGCAGCTTCTCGTGCGCGGCAGTCCACGGAATGTTCTGCACATCCACGTGGATACCCGGGTTCTCCGCTTCGAACTCGCGGATCAGCCCACTCACCACCTCGGCCTCGCGGCCCATCGCCCAGAAGCGCACGGTGACGCCTTCCGGCTCCTTGCGGCAGGCACTCAACAACAGGCTGCCGATCACCAGCAGCAACAAAGTCACCCACCTTCGGGGACGCAAAATCACGGGCACTGCTTACTTTCCTTGCGGCTGGCTGCGGTTGTTGTTGGCATTGTTTTTCTGCTCCTGGGCGGCGGCGGCGCGCGATTCGGCAATGCCGATCGAACGGGCGGCGGCGGCCTTTTCATCCTTCTGCAACTCCAGCGGCATCTCCTCGCCTTCCGGAGTCAGCCAGCCACCGCTGAAGCCGGCGCGTTCCAGACCGCGCCGGATGTGCGGGTTGGTTTTCATCACGTCCCAGACAAAGTCATTGCGGTAGTTGGCGATCATGGTCAGGATCGGGCCCTGGTCGATGCCGATGTAATCACTGGCCACCCAACCGCGATCCGGCACCATGCGCCCGGTCTTGATCGGAATGTCGAAGGTGAAGCTGGGGTTGAACGAATCCAGGAAGCCATAGCTGGAATACAGGTAGTCGCCGTAGCGCTTGTGCATTTCCAGCGTGGCCGGAATAACTTCCTCCGGCGCGAACACCACCGAGGAGATCGCCGCAGTCGGAGCGATGGTGCCGTCGTCGAAGTTCTCGCGCAGGCCCGCGCCACGCGAGGAGTAGTGGCGGAACTGACGCTGCTCGCCACGGAACTCCTGGGTGGTGTTCTGCGGACCATCGCTGGCGGTCAGGCCCCACACGTTCTCGCCGTACTCCTTCCAGTTCATCGGGTTGGCGATGGCGTATTCGCGCTGCGCCAAGGCCGCCGAACGGCTGTTGAGGAAATAGGTGCTGCCACGCTCGCGCATGTAGGCGTCCTGGATGTCGCGGAAGTCGATCCAGACGTGGGTGTACTGGTGGCCGAACAGCGGGCCGAACGACAGGTATTCCTGGCCCTGGAACACGCCCCAGTCGTTGTCATAGGTGCGGGTCCACACCGTCCACGCATCCGGGCTGACCGGGTGCGTGGGCGAACCCAGCGCCAGGATGTAGACCATCATGGCTTCGTTGTAGCCCATCCAGTCGTGGTCGATGAAGCCGCTTTCCGGGAACCAGCCCATCGAGATCAGCGGCGAGCGCTGTTGCAGCCACGGCCAGTCCACGCGCTTGTACAGCGTATCGGCAATGGCGCGGATTTCTTTTTCGCGCGGGTCGTCACCGGTGTAGTACGACTGCGCGAACAGCACGCCCATCATCAGCAGCGCGGTATCCACGCTGGACAGCTCCACCCAGCTGTCATAGCGGTGGCCGGTCTGCATGTCCAGGAAGTGGTAGTAGAAGCCCTTGTAACCGCCCTTGCCGGTGCGCTGCGGCCCGGTCGAGAGATCGCGGAAGAACTTCAGCGTGGTCAGGGTGCGGTCCACGGCCTGGGTACGGCTGACCCAGCCGTTCTCCACGCCGATCGGGTAAGCGGTCAGCGCATAACCCACCGCTGCGATGCTGGCGAACGGGCGCGAAGGGTAGCGGTCAGGGCTGAGCCCGTTGACCTCGTTGGTGGTGTCCCAGAAGAACTGGAAGGTGCGGCGTTCGATATCGTCGAACAGCGGCGGCAGTTCCGGTTTCATCGGGCGCGGGGGGGCGTCGGCTTCGATCAGGATCACCGGCGGCTTGGGTTTGGCGGGCGTGGGTTCTGCCTGCGGCTTGCAGCCCGCCACGGCCACTGCCAGCACTGCCATTGCCAATACGCGCGTTGCCTTCATCGTGCCTGCCCTCCTCGAAAATACGGTTTCCACGTCAGCATACCGGCCCGTGGAGTGAAATCGTTTACAGGTGAAACGCTTTAAAAACCGGTGCACCCCCAGGTGGTGGGGGGGACCGGTTTGCCGTTGTGACACGCAGGGCGTGTCACCTACGGTGCATCCATCCCGTAGGTGACACGCCTTGCGTGTCACCCCGGAACCTCACATCAGGCTTAGAAGCGGAAGCCCACTTCGGCCTTCACCTGGCGCGGCGTACCGACGATGTCGCCGGTTTCGTTGTAGCTGGCCAGCAGCTTCCCGTTCGACTTGGTGTAGTTGAAGTTCGAGAAGTTGTCGAAGTTGAAAACGTTGATGATGTCGATACGCGCATACAGCTCGGTATCGCCCGGCATCTTGAACGTCTTCGTCGCCTGCAGGTCGACCGAACGGTAGCCCCAGATCTTGCCACCGACCAGGAACCTGCCATTGCCCTGCGCAACCGCTGCACCCGGGGTCGGCAGGTCATAGCCGCTGGCCTGGGTGACCGGGTACCAGTCGTTGACTGCGGTCGGGGTGGCCAGGGTGATCTTGCCGCCAAAGGTGATGTCCCAGAAACCGGCGTACGAACCAGTCAGCACGATGCGGTGACGCGGCGCGCCGTTGGAACGGATGGTCGGGTAATCGCCGATCACGCCGCGGTCAAACGCGTAATGCTCGTTGATGTCGCGGTTGTGGCGGGCCGTGGTCCAGGTGTAGGCGATCGAGGTGCCCCAGCCGCTTTCCTTGGTGAACGGCTTCTGCGCCGACAGCAGCACCTGGGTCGCGCGGGTCTTGATGCCCTGCTGACCGATGATCAGGCTGCCGAAGCCCGGCACGTTGCAGCTCCAGGCCTGGCCCAGGCCCGGCGAGGTGCCGCCGCACAGACGCGGGTCGTCGAAGAACTGGCCGGTCGGGTAACGGTTGCCCAGGGTGA
>JBCNQC010000056.1:0-13564 GCA_039592995.1 Stenotrophomonas sp.
CCCTTCCATTCCGGGTCGTAGGGCTCGGGGCGGATTTCCGCGACCATTTCCGGTGAGCAGCCCAGATGGGTGCACAGCCCGACCAGCACCGAGACATCGGACTTGATCGAGCGGAATTCGGGATTTTCCTTCAGCACGTAATCCGGCTGCTGGTCTTTCTCGCCGGATTCGGGGTCCTTCAGGCGGCCGTCCAGACCCGGCAGCGCTTCCAGGATGGCCTTGGAGCGCTTGACGATCCAGATCGGCTGACCGCGCCATTCCAGAACCAGCCGCTGGCCTTCCTGCAATGCGCTGATGTCGGCGGTCACCGGTGCACCGGCCAGTTTGGCGCGGGCGCTGGGATTCCAGGACTTGATGAACGGAACTGCTGCAAACCCGACGCCGACGGCACCCACCACCGCAGTGGTTGCGGAAAGAAATCGTCGACGACCAGTGTTGACTGGATCGTTTACCCCATCGTTGGCCATCCGGCACTCCGATATTGATTTAGGTAGCTTGAGGCTGCCAGTAGACCGGTGGGGGCCAGTCCACGTGAATCGGAACCGACTATAGCGGAACCTGACTCGGCGACACAACGGAAAGAATCCGATGGCGCTCGATCGGATTATTGCTGCGTTGCAGCTCCGCGATAACGGTCGGCCAGGAGCGCCACGCGCTTCACGTAGTACTGCGTCTCGCTGTACGGCGGCACGCCGCCGTGGCGGTCAACCGCGCCTTCACCGGCGTTGTAGCCGGCTGCAGCCAGGGTCAGGTTGCCGTTGAAGCGCTTGAGCAGCCACGACAGATACTGCACGCCGCCGCGAATGTTTTGCGCCGCATCATAGGAATCGGTGACCCCGAAGCGACGCGCCGTGGGCGGCATCAGCTGCATCAGCCCCTGCGCGCCGGCACGGCTGACCGCGGTCGGGTTGTAGGCCGACTCGGCGTGGATGACGGCGCGCACGATCGCCTCTTCGACCCCGAACTCGCGCGCGGCGGCGGCGATCTCAGCCTGGAAGGCGGTGGTGTTGAGCCGTACCGAACCGAAGTTCACCCCCGGGTTGGCCCCGCAGGCGTAGCAGCGCTCGATGTAGCTGTAACGGATGGTGCGCACCTGGCCGAGGCTGGCCACCTGGGCTGGCCGCGTGCTGGTGTAGTGGCGCACGCCATCCTTCATGTAGGAATAGACCTGCCCGGATACCACCTTGCCGGGCTTGCTGCTGGCCTTGGGGGCCGAGGGCGCGGTCAGCACGGTCGCCGCCTGGGTCGGCGCTGCGCTGGCGGCGACCGCCGTGCCAGCGGCTGCCGTGTCGGCCGGGGCCGGGGTTGGCGCTGCGGCCACCGGGGCCGGCGGCGGGATGTAGCGCTTGGGCGCGCTGCGGTCCGGGCGGTAGTTGCTGACCACGCTGCAGGTCGCTTTTGGCACGCGTTTGCTGACGTAGCTGGGGATGCCGTCCTCGCCAACGCACTTGTACAGGGTGCCGGCACTGGCCGGCAGAGCGGTCAGCGCAGTCAAGGCCAGCGCAGCGATTGTCCCCACAATCCCCTTCATGGGGCGGAGTGTCTCCGTTTCGCAGCCCATTAACAAGTAGCGCCACGCGCTGCGTGGCAACCGCGCGCAGCGCGTTCCCCCCGCCCCCCGGTCAGGACCGGGTACAATGCCTGGCTACCCCTGCCCGCCCACCCGACTGGATTAAGCGCCATGACCGGGACGCCAGCGTCACCCTCCAAACCCGTCGCCCGCCCCGACCTGATCCCCCTGCCCGGCTCCCGCCCGCAGGTGAACGGCCCGGTGCGCGGCAAGCTGTACATCAAGACCCACGGCTGCCAGATGAATGAGTACGACTCGACCAAGATGGCCGACGTGCTCGCCGCCGAGGAAGGTCTGGAGCTGACCGACGACCCGGCCGAAGCCGATGTGCTGCTGATGAACACCTGTTCCATCCGCGAAAAGGCGCAGGAAAAGGTGTTCAGCCAGCTCGGCTACTGGAAGGCACTGAAGAACAACGGCCGCGGCGTGATCATCGGCGTCGGTGGCTGCGTGGCCTCGCAGGAAGGCGAGGCGATCATCAAGCGCGCCCCGCACGTGGACCTGGTGTTCGGCCCGCAGACCCTGCATCGCCTGCCGGAGCTGATCCGCCAGCGGCGTGAATCGGGCAGGTCGCAGGTTGACATCAGCTTCCCGGAAATCGAGAAGTTCGACCGCCTGCCCGAGCCGCGCGCCGAGGGCGGCTCGGCCTTCGTCTCGATCATGGAAGGCTGCTCCAAGTACTGCTCGTTCTGCGTGGTGCCCTACACCCGTGGCACCGAAGTCAGCCGTCCGTTCGAGGACGTGGTGGTTGAAGTGGCGCAGCTGGCCAGCCAGGGCGTGCGTGAGATCAACCTGCTCGGCCAGAACGTCAACGCCTACCGCGGCCCATACGGCGATGGCGAGTTCGCCGACCTGGGCCTGCTGATCCGCACCATTGCCGAGATCGACGGGGTGGACCGCATCCGCTTCACCACTTCGCATCCGCTGGAGTTCAGCGATTCACTGGTGGACGCCTACCGCGACGTGCCGCAGCTGGCCAACTTCCTGCACCTGCCGGTGCAGGCGGGCAGCGACCGCGTGCTGTCGGCGATGAAGCGCGGCTACACCGCGCTCGAATTCAAGGCCAAGATCCGCAAGCTGCGCGCGGTGCGCCCGGACATTTCGATCAGCTCGGACTTCATCGTCGGCTTCCCCGGCGAAACCGAGGCCGATTTCGAGAAGACCATGAAGCTGATCGAAGACGTGGGCTTCGACCAGAGCTTCTCTTTCATCTATTCGCGTCGTCCCGGCACCCCGGCCGCGGACCTGGAAGACACCATCAGCGATGCGGAAAAGCACGCGCGGCTGTCGCGCCTGCAGGCCCGGATCAACGAGCAGGCAGCGGCGATCTCGCAGGCCATGGTCGGCACGGTGCAGACCGTGCTGGTGGAGGGGCCGTCGCGCAAGGATCCGAACGAGCTGACCGGCAAGACCGAGAACATGCGTTCGGTGAATTTCCCCGGGCAGATGCGCCTGGTCGGCCAGCTGGTGGATGTGGAGATCACCGAGGCGTACAGCAATTCATTGCGTGGGCGGCTGGTGGTCGCCTGACCGCGTAGAGCCACGCCCTGCGTGGCTGGGCACGCCGTCAATCCAACCGCTTCCGGAACCGCGTGATCGCCACCACCATCATCACCACGATGAAGGCCAGCAGCGCCAGCACCTCCGGCCACAGCTCCCACCAGCGCGCGCCGCGCAGCATGATGCCGCGCACCAGGCGCAGGAAGTGGGTCAGCGGCAGGATCTCGGCCAGCCACTGCACCACCCGCGGCATGCCGGCGAACGGAAACATGAAGCCTGACAGCAGGATCGACGGCAGGAACACGAACATCGTCATCTGCATGGCCTGGAACTGCGAACGGGCCTTGGTTGAAATCAGAAGCCCCAACGCCAGATTGGCGAGAATCAGCAGCATCGCCACCAGATAGACATCCAGCACGCTGCCGCGCACCGGCACCTGGAACAGCCACAACCCCAGCACCAGCACCAGGCTGGTCTGTATCAGACCAATCACCGCGTACGGCAGGACCTTGCCGATCATGAGTTCACTGCTGCTCAACGGCGTGGCGATCAGCAGCTCCATGTTGCCGCGCTCACGTTCACGCACGATGGCCACCGCGGTGAACATCACCATGGTCATGGTCAGGATGATGCCAATCAGGCCGGGCACGATGTTCACTGCCGATCGCCGCTGCGGGTTGTAGAACGCCACCACGCTCACCTGCCCCGCCGCCGCGGTGCTGCCTGCACGTAGCGGGCGGTCGTTGCGCACCGGCACGCCGTCCAGCGGCACCTGCGCCAGCTGCACCGCCGCGCTCTGCACCACCGTATCGCTGCCATCCACCAGCACCTGCACCGCTTCGCGTCCCTCAAAGCGACGTCGCTCGAAGTCGGCCGGCACCACCACCCCGACACTGATCCTGCCCTGCCGCAACGCCTGCATCAGCGCCTCGGGCGTGTCCACCTGCAGGACCGGCCGGATCACACCGGTTGCCACCATGTCCATCACCAGCGCGCGCGAGGCGCTGGTCCGCGCCTGGTCGGCAATACCCGCGTCCAGGTTGCGCAGGTTGAGGTTGATGGCGTAGCCGAACAGCACCAGCTGCATCACCGGAATGCCCACGATCATCGCCAGGGTGATCCGGTCACGGCGCATCTGCCGCAGCTCCTTGATCACCACCGCCCACAAACGTCGCAGGTTCATGCGGCCTCCTCGCCGGCAGGCTCCCGACCACGCGTCGCCGACACGAACACGTCCTCCAGATTGGGCGTACTGGCGACCACCTCCGCGGACAACCCGGCGCCATGCAGCGCCTGCTGCACGGCCGCCTTCCCCTCACTGCCCGCGTCCATCAGCACGCGCAGGCTGTTACCGATCTGCGCGACGCTCAACACGCCCGCCACACGGGCCAGTGCCCGCTGCGCCTCTCGGGGCTGATCGGCCTGCACTTCCAGCGTGCGTCCGCGCAGTGCGCCGGTGAGCTCGGCGGGCGTGCCATCCGCAACCAGCGCGCCCTGGTCCAGAATGGCAAGGCGATGGCAACGCTCGGCTTCATCCATGTAGTGGGTGGAGACCAACAGCGTGGTGCCCGCATCCGCCAGGTCGAACAGCTTTTCCCAGAAGTCGCGCCGCGACTCGGGATCGACCGCACTGGTGGGCTCATCAAGGAACAGCAGCTCCGGCTGGTGGATCACCGCGCCGGCCAGGGCCAGGCGCTGCTTCTGTCCCCCACTCATGGTGCCGGCCAGTTGTTTCTGGCGGTCCTGGAAGTGGTAGTGCTCCAGCAATTCGTCGATGCGCGCCCGTGCCTGCGCCCGCGGCAGGTTCTGCACCGCCGCCAGGAATTCCAGGTTCTCACGTACGCTGAGGTCCTCGAACAACGAGAACCGCTGGGTCATGTAACCGATGCGCTGACGCAGCGCCTCGGCCTGCTCGGGAATGCGCAGGCCCAGCACCTCGATCTCCCCTTCGGTCGGAGTGAGCAGCCCGCACAGCATGCGGATGGTGGTGGACTTGCCCGACCCGTTGGGGCCTAGAAAGCCATATACATTGGCCCGCGGCACCTGCAGATCGACGTGGTCCACGGCTACCAGCGCGCCAAAGCGCTTGGTCAGTCCACGCGCCTGGATGGCCAGGTCGTTCAAAACGTGACCCGCACCGGGACGCCGGCCGGAAGGTCTGCCAACACAGTCCCGTCATCCGCCGGCTCCAGCTCGATTTCGGCCAACCAGCTCAAGCGTGAGGCGTCATCGCCGCTGAGCGCATAGTAAGGATTGAAGCCCGGATCGCTGCGGATGCTGCGCACCCGCGCGCGCAGTGCACCGTCGCGCCCCTGCAGCGTGACCCGGGCGGATTGACCGACCTTCACTTTCAGTCGCAGCGGTTCCGGCAGGTAGACGCGCGCATAGGGATGCTCGCCCACCAGCATGACCACCAGCGGTGCTCCCACCGGTGCCTGGTCGCCTTGCCGGTACGGCAGTGCGTCGATCCGGCCGGCGCGCGGGGCCACCAGCCCCAGCTTTTCCAGAGTGACCGCCTGCGCGGCCACCTGTGCCTGGGCCGACTGCACGGCGGCCCGACCCTGCGCCACCTGCTCGACGCGGGTGCCGTGCTGCAGCGCAAGCAGGGCCTGTTCGGCCGCGCGCACCGTCCCCTGCGCATTGCCAGCGGCCGCGCGGGCACGATCCACGTCGGCAGCGGCCACCAGTTGCTGTCGGCCCAGCGGCTGCAGACGCGCAAGATAGGCGGTGGCATCAGCGGCCTGCGCCCGCGCCGCCGCCAGCGTCGCCCGCGCCTGCTCGATGTCTTCGCGGCGAGGACCGTGCTCAAGCTCGAGCAGCGCCTGCCCGGCCTGGGCAGTCTGCGCCTGCAGGGCGGCCAACTGGGCGGCCGTGCGCGTCGTTTCCAACTGCATCAGCGCAGCGCCCGCCGCGACCTGCTGGCCTTCGCGAACCTGGATCGTCGCAATGGTTTCCGCCGCCGGGGCCGGCACGGTGATGCGGTCCCACTCCAGCGTACCCAGGGCCGACTCCGGTTCGCGGCTGCAGCCTGCCAACATCACGAGCGCAACAAGCAGGAGGGTTTGCCCCGGCCTGAGCATGATCCCAATACGACTGCACACTGCGGACATCGGCACGACTCCGTCAGGCAGAACGCGCGGCAGTGCGCGCTGGTCAGGAAATGATCACCTACCTGCAGGCATTGCGGCAACTGGCGTGCACGCGGTTATCCACATGTTTCTCCCGCAGCCGCCCACAGTGCATGTGGAAAACCCCACCTGACCTTGACGCTTTTTTGACCACGCCTTCATCCTCATTGCGGCACTAAGGCTGCAGCCAGCTATCCACAGGTTGCTGCACCGCCCCTGCACAACAACTGTGGAGAACACGCGGCTGACGGGAAACGCGCTACCCTGTCACTCCTTTCCTGATCCTGCGGCACCGTCACTGCGTGCCGCCGCATGCAATGACCGCACTGGCACACCGCGACTTCACCCTGGCCCCGGAAGACAACGAGCGCCTGGCCAACCTGGCCGGCCCCTTCGATGAGCACCTGCGCCAGATCGAACTCAAGCTCGGCGTCGAAATCGCCAATCGCGGCCACGTGTTCCGCATCAGCGGACCCAGGGCGGTCGTGGCCGAGGCGCAGAAGCTGATTGAGGCGCTGTACGAAGAAGCGGCCGACACCGTGTTCGACAGCCATGCCATCCACCTGCGCCTGAACCAGGCCAATGTGGAGCACGTGGCCGAGCGCGCGTACGAGGCACAGGAAGTCAGCATCAAGGTCAAGCGCGGCACGGTGCGCGGCCGCGGCGCCAATCAGGCCCGCTACCTGCATCAGATCACCACCCATGACATCAACTTCGGCATCGGCCCGGCGGGTACCGGCAAGACCTTCCTGGCCGTGGCCAGCGCGGTCGAGGCGCTCAATGAATCGCGCGTGCAGCGCCTGATCCTGGTGCGCCCGGCGGTGGAAGCCGGCGAAAAGCTGGGCTTCCTGCCCGGCGACCTGACCCAGAAGGTCGACCCCTACCTGCGCCCGCTGTACGACGCCCTGTATGAAATGCTGGGCGTGGAAAAGGTGGTCAAGCTGCTGGAAAAAAACGTCATCGAGATCGCGCCGCTGGCCTACATGCGCGGCCGCACGCTCAACGATGCCTACGTGATTCTGGATGAGGCGCAGAACACCACCATCGAACAGATGAAGATGTTCCTGACCCGCCTGGGCTTCGGTTCCACCGCCGTGGTCACCGGTGACCTGACCCAGACCGACCTGCCGAAACACGTCAAGTCCGGCCTGCGCGACGCCATCGAGGTGCTGCGCGACGTGGACGGGGTGAGCTTCACCTTCTTCGAGGCACGCGACGTGGTGCGCCATCCGCTGGTGGCGCGGATCGTCAGCGCGTACGACCGCCGTGACCTGCAGCAGGTCAAACCGGACGCGTGATGGCGGCGGCGGGTCGCACGCGACATTGCCTGCGCAGGATCATGGCGTTGACACGCATGGCGTGTCGCTACGACCCTTGGTCGGGCGACCTGTTGTGACGCGCCATGCGCGTCAACCAGGCCTCGCGGCGCGGCGCGGTTAGCGCGATACTGTTTCCCTTATTGCAGATTTACCGGAATTGTCATGACCAAGGGCCCTGTCCGCCTCGATGTCGCCGTCAGCTATGCCCTGCCCCGCACCGGACTGCCGGCGGCGGTGAGCTTCCGCAAATGGGTGGCCGCTGCGCTGAAAGGCCGCATCCGCGAGGCCGACCTGGCCATCCGCGTGGTGGATGCCAAGGAAGGTCAGTCACTGAACCGGCACTACCGGGGCAAGGACTACGCCACCAACGTGCTCAGCTTCCCCGCCGAGGTCCCTGAAGGCCTGCCCAAGGGGGTGAAGTTCCCGCTGCTGGGCGACCTGGTGATCTGCGCCCCGGTGGTGGCCCGCGAAGCCGACGAACAGTCCAAGGCCCTCAACGCGCACTATGCACACCTGACCGTGCACGGCGTGCTGCACCTGCTGGGCTGGGACCATGAGGACGACAAGGAAGCCGAGGCAATGGAACAGCTGGAACGCGAGATCCTGGCCGACCTCGGCATTTCCGACCCTTATGCCGGTGAACGCTGAGCCCGAACGGACCTGCCCGATGACCCTGTTTCGCCCCGTCTGCCTGACCCTGACTGCCCTGTTGCCCCTGGCCGGCATGGCGGCCCCGACCGCCGCGCCGGCCAAGCTCGACCTGCCGGCGCTGATTGAATGCCGCCAGCGCGTGACCGACTACGACGCTGTCGCCCCGGTGGTCGCCGACCCGCTCAAGGCGGTCGCCAACGGTCTGCAGCCGCTGGAACAGCGCAACCAGTTCATGGCCGAGTACCGGCTGGCCAGCCCGATCACGGTGTTCGGCCAACGCGCCGAGTACATCACGGTGTCCGGGCCCAGCATCATGGCCATCCTGGACGTGGCCGACCCGCGCCCGCTGGCCGAAGGCCTGAAGCTGGAGGACGGCGTGGACAACCCGGACAAGTTCATGGCCGGCCGCGAGGTGGTGGCCCGCGACGTCACCGATCCGCGCACCGGCGAGCCGATGATCGAATCGATCATCCTCAGCGTGTCCACGGTCCAGAGCCACCCGGGCAAGACCCTGGCCGGCTGCACCTACAGCCTGGATCTGCCGGCCGAGGACGAGGAAGAGGAAGAGGCGGCACCGCCCGCTGCCGCCCCGCTGCCCCCTTCCGTGAATACGCCTGACGGCGGTCACTGACAGCGCCTCACATCCTGCTAGACTGGCCCCAACGCCCGGTTCGCCGGGTGCCTTTTTTCCAGAGATGTCAGAAGACGACAGTAGTGGCTCCCAGACGGAGCAGAACGAAAAGAAGCGCAGCTGGCTGGAACGCCTGACCTCTGCCTTCTCCGGCGAACCCCACACCCGTGACGAACTGGTGGCGGTGCTGCACACCGCGCAGGAAGACGGCCTGATCGCCGCCGACACCCTGCGCATGATGGAAGGGGCCATTTCGGTCGCCGAGCTCACCGTGGGCGACGTGATGATCTCGCGTTCGCAGATGGTGTCGCTGCCGGTGCAGGCCCCGTTCCTGGATCTGATGAAGCAGGTGGTCGAATCGGGCCATTCGCGCTTCCCGGTGCATGGCGAGAACAAGGACGAGATCCTCGGCATCCTGCTGGCCAAGGACCTGCTGCGCGGCGTGGTGGCCGACAACGGGCCGGCCAATGTGCGCGAACTGCTGCGCCCGGCGGTGCTGATCCCCGAGGCCAAGAAGCTCAACGTGCTGCTGAAGGAATTCCGCCTGTCGCGCAACCACATGGCCATCGTGGTCGACGAGTACGGCGGTGTCGCCGGCCTGGTCACCATCGAGGACGTGCTGGAACAGATCGTCGGTGAAATCGACGACGAGCACGACGAAGCCGAAGACCACACCGCGCAGATCGCCATCCAGGCCGACGGTCAGTATGTGGTGGACGCATTGACCCCGATCGGCGATTTCAACGAACGCTTCGGAGCCAGCTTCGCCGACGACGACTACGACACCATCGGCGGCCTGGTCACCGAAGCCATCGGTCACCTGCCCGAGACCGGCGACGAACTCACCCTGGACCGATTCGTGTTCCGGGTCGCGCGCGCCGATGCCCGCCGCGTGCAGGCATTCCATGTAACCGTGCTGCCACCTGACAGCACCGACGAAGGTTGAACCACGCCATGCGGCCTCTGCTGATGCGGTGGCCGCTGTGCCGCCTGTTGTTCCTGTTGATGCTGGGCACCCTGTCCAGCCTGCCGATGGCAGCGCTGGCGCAGGAAGCAGCGCCTGCGCCAGCTGCCGAAGCGCCCGCCGTCGAGGCCCCCGCCCCGCGCATCGGCATTGTCACCATGCAGCCGGGCGAGATCTTCTTCGAGCGCTTCGGGCATGACGCCATCGTGGTCGAGGACCCGGTCAGCGGACAGGCGATCTCGTACAACTTCGGCTACTTCGATCCGTCCGAGCAGGACTTCATCGGCCGCTTCATCCGCGGCGACATGATGTACTACCTGGTAGCGCTGCCGCTGGAACAGGACCTGTCGTACTACGCGGAAACCGGGCGCGGGGCCAACCTGCAGTGGCTCGACCTGAGCCCTGAGCAGGCGCGCACCCTGGCCACCTCGCTGGCCGAGCGGGCCAAGCCGGAAAACGCGCGCTACCGCTACGACTACTACACCGCCAACTGCGCCACCATGGTCCGCGACGCCATCGACGAGGCACTGGGCGGCGGACTGCATGCACAACTGTCCGGCCGCTCGCGTGGCAATACCTACCGCAGCGAGTCGGTGCGGCTGGCCTCACCGGCCCCTTGGATGTGGCTGGGCTTCGACGTTGGCCTGGGGCCGTATGCCGACCAGCCGCTGTCGCGCTGGCAGGAGGCGTTCGTGCCGATGCGCCTGGCCGATGCCTTGCGCCAGGTGAAAAACAGCGAAGGACATCCGCTGGTGCAGGCCGAACAGGAGCTGCTGCCGCACCGGATCGCCCCGGAGCCGGCCGAGTTCGCCCGACGCTGGTGGCCGTGGCTGCTGTGCGGGCTGGTGCTGGCGGGCGGCGTGTTCGCGCTGCGCCAACGCCGGCGCGTGCTGGGCGGGCTGGCGCTGCCCCTGTGGCTGCTATGCGGCATCGCCGGCGGGCTGCTGACCTTCCTCTGGGGCTTCAGCGCGCACCACGCCGCCTGGGCCAACCGAAACCTGCTGCAGCTGTCGCCGCTGTGCCTGCTGCTGCTGCCGGGTGCGATCACCCTGCTGCGCGGACGCACCCCGCGCGCGTGGTTCCGTGTGCTGCTGTGGAGCATCGCGGTGCTGTCCGGCCTGGGGCTGGTGCTGCATTGGTTGACCCTGCAGCCGCAGATCAACCTGCAGTGGATCGTACTGCTGCTGCCGGTGCACGTCGCCCTGGCCTGGGTGCTGGGTCGCCGTGACCCGTCCGTCACGGCCGGCTGACGCACCATGACCGCCATGGAACATCAAGATTCGAGCAACCCTGCCTGCGTCATCAACTGCGTTCATTACGACGACCAGGGCAAGCGCCACGACATCGCGCTGGACGCGATCAGTGATGTGATCGCCAGCGGCAATGGCTTCGTCTGGGTCGGTCTGTATGACCCGGCCGACGCCGTGCTGCTGAAGCTGCAGGAGGAGTTCGGCCTGCATGACCTGGCCATCGACGATGCCCGCAATGCCCACCAGCGCCCCAAGGTGGAGGCCTACGGCAACTCCCTGTTCGTGGTGGTCACCACCGCGCAGAGCGTGCAGGACCGCATCGAGTATGGCGAAACCCATGCCTTCCTCGGGCCGCGCTTCCTGGTCACGGTACGGCATGGGGCCTCGCTGTCGTACGCGCCGGTGCGTGCGCGGGTCGAGCGCGAGCCGCAGCTGCTGAAGATGGGACCGTCGTACTGCCTGTACGCGGTGATGGACTTCGTGGTCGACAACTACCTGCCGATCACCATCGGCTATCGCGACACCCTGGACGCGCTGGAAAAAGACATCTTCGCCGAGAACTACAAGCGCACCACGGTGATGCGCCTGTATGAACTGAAGCGCCAGCTCAACAAGATGCGCATGGCGGTGGCCCCGCTGCAGGACGTGCTGGCGCAGCTGCGCCGCTATCCCGGCGACCTGATTCCCGACGAGGTCAAGCTGTACATCCGCGATGTGCATGACCATGCAGTGCGGATCAGCGATGTGATCGACACCCTGCGCGAGATGCTGGGCACCGCCTTGAGCGTGAACCTGTCGCTGGTCACCCTGGCACAGGGCGAAACCGTGAAGCGGCTGGGTGCGTGGGCGGCGCTGCTGGCCGCGCCGACCCTGATCACCAGCTGGTACGGGATGAACTTCGCGCACATGCCCGAGCTGGACAAGCCATGGGCATATCCAGCGATGATTGTCGGCGTGGGCGCGGTGTGTGTCGGGTTGTACCGGTTGTTCAAGCGCGCACGGTGGTTGTGACCGGCGTCAAGCCACGTACACCGTTTTGATGTTCATGAACTCATGGATGCCGTGATCGGCCAACTCGCGGCCAAATCCGGAACGCTTGCTGCCCCCGAACGGCAACCGCACATCACTTTTGACAATGGCATTGACGAACGCCGCGCCGCATTCAAGCCGCTTCGCCATCGCCTCGCCGCGCACCGGATCGCCTGACCACACGCTGCCGCCCAGCCCGAAGGTGGTGTCGTTGGCCACGCGCAGCGCCTCGTCCTCGTTTTCCACACGCAGGATCGCCGCGACCGGCCCGAACAGTTCTTCCTCGTACGCCGGCATGCCCGGCACCACATGGTCGAGGACCGTGGCCGGATATCCTGCGTGCGTGCCCGCCACCGGCTCGCCGCCCAACAGCAGTTTCGCGCCCTTGCCCACGCTGGACTGCACCTGCTTGTGCAGTTCCTCGCGCAGGTCGGCCCGCGCCATCGGAGCCAGCGTGGTTTTCTCGTCCTGCGGGTCGCCGTACACACGCTGCGCGGCGGCGGCCACGAATCTCTCGACAAACGCGTCGGCAATGGCGTCCACCACAATGAAGCGCTTGGCCGCGATGCAGGTCTGGCCGCTGTTGTCGAAGCGCGACTTCACTGCGGCGGCGACGGCTTTGTCGAGGTCCGCGTCATCCAGCACCACGAAGGCATCGCTGCCGCCCAGTTCCATCACGCACTTCTTCAGCTGGTCGCCGGCATTGGCCGCAATCGAGCGCCCTGCCCGCTCGCTGCCGGTGAGCGTGACCGCTTTCACCCGCTTGTCGCGCAACACCTCGGCGGCCTGGTCATTATTGATGTGCAGCACATCGAACACGCCATCGGGAAGTCCGCCGTCACGACAAACGGCCAGGATCAGATCGGCGCACTGCGGCACGTTGCTGGCGTGCTTGAGCACGGCCACGTTGCCGGCCATGAACGCCGGTGCCAGGAAGCGGAACACCTGCCAGATCGGGAAATTCCACGGCATCACCGCGAACACGCAGCCGATCGGTTCGTAGCGCACATAGCTGCGCTGGGCTTCGGTGTCGATCAGCTGCGGCTTGAGGTAGTCAGCGGCGTGGTCGGCGTAGTACTCGCAGGCCTGCGCGCATTTCTCTACTTCGGCGAGGGCTTCGGTCTTGAGCTTGCCCATCTCCGTGGTCATGGCCTGCTGGAGGTCGTCCTTGCGTGCACGCAACTGGGTCGCGATGGCGCGCAGGATGCTGCCGCGTTCCTGCAGCGAGTGCGCTGCCCAGAGCGGGAAGGCGGTGGCGGCTGCGGCCAGGCGCTGGTCGACATCGGCGGCGCTGAGCAGCTCGTGGCGGTAGGTGACCAGCCCAGTGGTGGGGTTGACGATCTCGACAGTCATTGGGGGGCTCCGTAAGGCAGGCGTTCAGTGTGCGCCCACGACCGTGAGCCGGATGTGGCCGGCGCTGGCCCGGCCCTGTGGCGGTGAAATCCGTAGAGCCGGGCTTGCCCGGCTGCTTTTTTGGCGCGCAAAGTGCAGCCGGGCAAGCCCGGCTCTACGGGTCCACGTC
>JBCNQC010000057.1:0-13436 GCA_039592995.1 Stenotrophomonas sp.
GCAGCTGCGAGACCGAAGCGGTCAGCGAAATCAGGGTGCCGATCGGAATCAGCATCGGCAGCCACAGCAGCGCGGTGCCGATGGTGACCGCCGCCAGGGTCTGGGTGCCGTGGTGGCCGGCAATGACGTTGTCGACGAAGGAGATCAGGCCAGTGGAGACATGGCCCAGGACCAGCGGCAGCGCGAGCAGGCCGGTGGCGCGCACTTCATTGGAAAGGCGCGGAGCAGGGATAGCGGTAGACATGGAGATACAGACGTCAACTGCGGTCGCGCGCGGAAGGCACAGGCACCGGGTTGCGGGCCGCCATCTTACGCGCGCCCGCGGTCAAAACCCATGACCGGCAGTAAACGGTCAGCGCACCACGTGGTCGTGCAGCCAGCGGTCGCGGTCGGCCGGTGGCAGGGCCAGGAACGCCGCCCGCACCGTGTCGCGTTCCTGCGGCGGGGTGCGCTGGGCGATCAGGGTCAGCTGCGCCAGCTGGTCGGCGTTGAGCTGGCGCAGCACGCTCAGCGCGGTCTCGCGCTGCTCCACCGGCAGGAAGCCGAACAGGCCTTCCAGCTTGGGGAACTGGGCACCCAGCGTCGGCCCCAGCCGCCAACCATCGCGGAAGCGCGCGTCCTGTGCGGCGAAGGTGGCACGTACGCTCTGCTGCTGGTCCGGGGGAAGTGCGGCCAGACGCTGCGCGGCCTCGCGGATGCGGGCACGTTCTGACGGCGGCAGGGCCTGCCACTGGGCCTGTTGGCTGCGCAGCTCACGTAACTGGGCCGGGGTCGCGGCGGCCTGCGCAGGTGCCGATACCGCCTGGGGCAGAGCGACGGGCTGCGGAGCCGCAATGGCGGCGAGCGGGGCCAGCACGAGCAGGCACAGCAGGCAGGCGGGCTTACTCGTCGGCATCGGTCGTCTCCAATCCGGCGGAGGCCGGTTCCGGGCGGCTGGGCTGGGCCTGGGATTCATCCACCGGAACCGGTCCGCCGGCCGCGAACCAGGCATACAGGTCGGCGTCGCGGATCACCGCCAGATCCGGATCGGACAGCAGCGATGCATCGCCGGCGGCATCGGAGGGGGTCGCCGCGGCGGCCTCCGGCAGGTCTTCTGCCGGCAGCTCCTCGCTCTGCACCGGATTGTCGATGCTGACCGCGCCTTCGGGCACGCTGGCTTCGGGCAGCGGGGCCTGACGGTGGTGCTTCCACCAGTACGCGCCGCCCAGCAGCGCGCCGGTGGTCAGCGCAAGAATCAGCAGACCGCGCCACAGCGGGCGCGCCCCCCGTCGTGCCGGGCGGCGGCGTGGAGCCGGCTCCTCCTTGGCGGGCGCGCGCCAGGACGGCGACGGCCGCGTGCCGTCGGCTGCAGCCGGCGCGGGCTGATGCAGCCGCTGCAGGCGTTCCAGCGGCAGCTCACGCAGCCGCTGCTGCACCTGCTCAGCCAGCGCCCGCCAGCCCTGGGCGTCCGGATGGCCCTGGCTGTCACGCGGGCAGGCTTCGGCCAGCGCCCGCTGATAGTCGGCGACCGGCAGGTCCAGAATCTGGGCGGCGGCAGCTTCGTCCAGCCCACCGCCGATGCGCAGCAGCAGCGCCAACCTTGCCGGTGGCGACAAGGTTGGCAGGTGCGCCAGCGCTGGCTCCCAGTGGCCGCCTTCGGCGGGCACGCGGATCGGATGGCGGTGTGCCAGCAGGATCCAGAAACGATCGGGCCATTGCGCCATCGGCACGTCGCTGGCGATGCCGGTGAATGCACGCATCACCGCCACCAGTGCCTGTTCGGCCACGGTCGGATTGCCGCACTGCAGTTCAGCCACCACCAGCGCGCGGCGCTCAACGCCGCGAAGGAAAGCCGGAAGCGCGCCGGCTGCGTTGGAAGACATCGAGGCGTTCGCAGCCGTCATAGCAACTCCATCATGAGCCGGAATGATAGCGACTGCGCCGGAACTCAGGCATGCCGATACGGGCAGCATGTGAAGACCGGCAATGCCGGCAATGCGTCTTCCCGACGCAGGTTGTGCACAGCACCACCAAAAACCGCGGAAAAACGCAAGGTGAAGGCAGCATCAGTCGTATGTCAGCTTTGTTTCACACCCAACCCATTGATTATCCAAACATTTTACATGTGGCGATTTTTTGACCAACCCGGGCCACACAGCAGAACCGCCGCAGGAAACTCCTACGCTGCAGCGCTCGCGCACAGGCTTATCCACAGAAGATGTGGATAAGACTGAATCTCCAATAGCCACCGATATTTAGGTGATGTTTAGTCTCGCTGGACAAGGTGGCTGACCCGCTGGGCGCCCTGAACAGGGCCGCCGTGCCCGGTACACTGCGTCGATGTCCTCACTACCTGCGGCCCCTGTCCTGTCCCTGGAAAGCGCCCCGGCCCCTGCGCCTGGCGCGCCGACCGTGCAGGTCGCCCTGCCGCTGCCGCTGCCCCAGTTGTTCGACTATGCGCCGCCCTCCGGTTCCCTGGCCGGAGCGGACAGCATCGGCCGCCGGGTGCGGGTGCCGTTTGGCTCGCGCGAACTGGTCGGGGTGGTGGCCGGCGTAGGCTGCGCCGATGCCGATACCCCCCTGCGCGATGCCCGCGAGTGGCTGGACCCGGTGCCACTGCTGGAGGGTGAGATGTGGCGGTCGCTGCAGTGGCTGGCGCGCTACACCCACGCGCCGCTGGGCGAAGTGGTGAGCACGGCGCTGCCGGCCCCCCTGCGTCGCGGCGAGCCGGTACCCGACACCCATCGCTGGGGCTGGCGGCTGACCGCCGACGGCGACGTACAACGTGCGCGCCAGCGCGCCGGTACCCGACCGCAGCGCCTGTGCCAGTTGCTGGCCGACGCGGCCGGTCGCGGTACCGCGCTGGATGAGGACCAGCTCGACGACCTGATGGATGACTGGCGCAGCGCCGCGCGCGCGCTGGCCAAACGCGGCCTGGTCGAGCGCGTGGCACAGGTCCATGTCGCCCCGGTGCCCATGCTGGGCGCTGGCCCGGTGCCCAATGCCGAGCAGGCCGATGCCGTCGCTGCCATTACCGGTGGCAGCGGTTTTGGCACGTTCCTGCTGGACGGTGTCACCGGCAGCGGCAAGACCGAGGTCTACCTGCAGGCCATCGCCGCCTGCCTGGCGCGTGGACGACAGGCGCTGGTGCTGGTGCCGGAGATCGGGCTCACCCCGCAGACGCTGGCGCGCTTCCGCACCCGGCTGGGCATTCCCGTGCATGTGCTGCATTCGGGCCTGAACGACAACGAGCGTGCCCGGGTCTGGGCCGCGGCGACGCGCGGCGAGGCCCAGGTGATCGTCGGCACCCGCTCGGCGGTGTTCACCCCGCTGCCCAATGCCGGCCTGATCGTGGTCGACGAGGAGCATGACGGTAGTTACAAGCAGCAGGACGGTATCCGTTACCACGCGCGCGATTTCGCCCTGGTCCGGGCCAAGGCGCTGGACATCCCGGTGGTGCTGGGCAGTGCCACGCCGTCGCTGGAGTCGCTGCACAACGCACGCAGCGGTCGTTACGTGCATCTGCGGCTGAAGCAACGTGCCGGCGAGGCCCGTCCGCCGCGGGTGCGCGTGCTCGACGTGCGCAAGCGTCCGCTGCGCGATGGCCTGTCGCCGGAAGTACTGGAAGGCATTGCCGAACATCTGCAGCGTGGTCATCAGGTGCTGGTGTTCAAGAACCGACGTGGCTACGCACCGGTGCTGCTGTGCCACGACTGTGGCTGGACCGCGCCGTGCCGGCGCTGCGACGCACCGATGACGGTGCACGCCGGTGGCCGCAGGCTGCAGTGTCACCACTGCGGCGCGCGCCAGCCGGCACCGCTGGCCTGCCCGGATTGCGGCAGCCTGGCGCTGCAGCCGCAGGGCATCGGCACCGAGCGGCTGGAGGAACACCTGGTCGAGGCCTTCGCCGACTACCCGGTGATCCGGATCGATCGTGGCACCACGAACCGCCGGGATGCGCTGGAATCGCAACTGGCGCGGCTGGGCGACCAGCCCGGCATTCTGGTCGGCACGCAGATCCTGGCCAAAGGTCACGATCTACCCAGGCTGACTCTGGTGGTGGTGGTCGGCATCGACGAAGGGCTGTTCTCGGCCGACTTCCGTGCCAGCGAGAAACTGGCCCAGCAGCTGATCCAGGTGGCCGGCCGTGCCGGTCGTGCCACCGACCCCGGCGAGGTCTGGCTGCAGACCCACCACCCCGGGCACCCCTTGCTGGAGACGCTGGTGCACGGCGGCTACCACGCCTTTGCCGATGCCGAACTGCAGCAGCGCGATGCGGCCGGCTTCCCGCCGTTCGCGCACCTGGCCCTGCTGCGCGCGGAGGCGCAGCAGGTGGAGCATGCCAATGCCATGCTTACCGCCGTGCGCGGCTTGATTGCCGAAGATGCGCCCGTGGAGCGGTTCGGGCCGATGCCCGCGCCGATGCCGCGCCGGGCGGGGTATCAGCGCACCCAATTGCTGTTGTCCGCTCCCAGACGGCAGCCGTTGCACGCGGTGCTGGATGCGATGGTGCCGCGGATGCATGGGTTGCCGGAAGCGCGGAAAGTGCGGTGGTCGTTGGATATCGACCCGACGGATCTTTATTGAGGCGATGCCTCAATCAAAGATCCGTCCACGCATTCCACCTTAACCCCGCGCCTGTCGGCGCGCCCCCTTCAACAAGAAGGGGGCTCTCCTCAGGACAGTGCACGTAGAGCCGGGCTCTGCCCGGCTGCCTTTCACGTCAGCGGCGTCATCACCGCTTTCACATACGCCGGCCGCTGCTGCAATCGCCCGTACCACGCTTCCAGATGCGGCAGGTGCGGGCGCTGGATCGGCAGGTTGAACCACGCATATACCAGTGCGCCGAGCGGAATGTCGCCCATGCCGAACTGCTCGCCCGACAACCACGGCTGCGTGGCCAGCGTGGCATCGGCCATGGCCAGGTAATCACCGGCCTTGACCACGGCGGCATTGATGCGGGTTTCATCGCGGTCGGCGGGCGCGGTGCGCATGATCCCCCAGATCAGCTCGCTGTACAGCGGAGCCATGCGCGAGGTGCTCCAGTCCATCCATTTCTCGCACTGCGCCCGTGCCATCACGTCTTCCGGGTACAGCGTGCCCAGCGCATAACGGGCGCTCAGGTAGCGCACGATGGTGTTGGACTCCCACAGCGGCAGGCCGTGGTCTTCGATCACCGGCACCAGCCCATTCGGGTTCATCGCCACGTACTCCGGCGTCTGCGTGCCCCCAAAACTGCCGCCCACTTCGATGGACTCGTACGGCACGCCGATTTCCTCGGCACACCACAACACCTTGCGCACGTTGCTGGAATTGCGCCGGCCCCAGATCTTCAGCATGTTGGTTTTCCTGGTGGGAGTGCGCTTATTTTGCCGGTTTCGCCGCGCCTTTTTTCGGCAGCGCGCGCACATAGGTAGACTTGCCGTCCTTCTTCATCTCGAACAGGCCAATCGCCGCCAGCAGCTCGCTGAGCTTGCCGTAACCATAGTTGCGCGAATCAAACGACGCCTGGTTGCCGATCTGGCTGCCCACCGGCCCCAGGTGCGACCAGCCGTCCTCGGCCTCGGCCGACGCCACCGCGCGTCTCAGCATCTGCACCAGACGGGTGTCACTGCGCAGCTCCGCGCCGCTCTTGCGGGGGCGGGTTTCCTCGTTGTCCTGCTCCACTTCGGGGTCGGTGGCATGTCCCTGGCCCAGTGCTTCCAGATAGGTGAACTTCGAGCAGGCGTTGACGAACGGCTCCGGGGTTTTCTTCTCGCCAAAGCCATACACCTTGACCCCATCGGTCAGCAGGCGCATCACCAGCGGGGTGAAGTCGGCATCGCTGGACACGATTGCAAAGCCGTCCAGATTGCGCGCGTAGAGCATGTCCATGGCGTCGATCACCATCGCCATGTCCGAGGCGTTTTTGCCGCGGCTGTACGCGAACTGCTGGATCGGGCGGATGGCGTATTCGTGCAGCACGGATTCCCAGCCTTTCAGGCGGGGGCTCTTCCAGTTGCCATAGGCACGCCGCACATTGGCCACGCCATAACGCGCGACCTCGGCCAGCACCACGTCGATCTTGGACGAAGGCGCGTTGTCGGCATCGATCAACAGGGCGATGCGCTTTTCCGGTTCGGTCATCGGAGCACTCCATCAATGGAACATGGGGCCGCCAGCAAGCGCGACGGCTGCTGAATCCAGTATCGGGCATGCACGTGAAGTTTGCGCGTCGCATGCGACCATCTGTCGCGACGACAACGTTTCCACGGGGACCGGAGCGCCGGCCCCAGCCAAGGAGCAAGTGCATGACCCGTGACTCCCTGCCCCACCTGGTCATCATCGGCGGCGGCTTTGCCGGCCTGTGGGCGACCCGCGCGCTGGCCAGCAGCCGCATCCGCATCACCCTGGTGGACCGGCGCAACCACCACCTGTTCCAGCCGCTGCTGTACCAGGTGGCCACCGCCGGCTTGTCGGCCCCGGATATCGCCGCGCCACTGCGTCACATCCTGGGCCACCAGCGCAATGTCGAGGTGCGCCTGGGCGAAGTGACCTCGATCGACAAGCAGGCCCGGGACATCACCCTGGCCGACGGCAGCCAGATCAGCTACGACACCCTGCTGCTGTGCACGGGGGCGACCCATGCCTACTTCGGCCACGACGAATGGGCGGCCGATGCGCCCGGGTTGAAGACCCTGGATGACGCCATCGCGCTGCGCCGCAAGCTGCTGCTGGCCTTCGAACGCGCCGAAGCCGAGCCTGACCCTGCCCGCAAGGCGGCGTGGCTGAGCTTCGCCGTGGTCGGCGGCGGCCCGACTGGCGTTGAGCTGGCCGGCACCCTGGCCGAGATTGCCCGCCACACCCTGCGCAACGAGTTCCGGCATATCGACCCGGCCAGCGCCAAGGTGCGGCTGGTGGAAGCCGGCCCACGCGTACTGTCCAGCTTCCCCGAGGTGCTGTCGCTGAAGGCGCGCCGGCAGTTGGAGAAGCTGGGCGTGGAAGTGCTCACCGGCACCCCGGTCAGCGACATCAATGGCGAAGGCTTCCAGTTGGGCGAGCAGTTCATTCCCGCCCGCACTGTAGTCTGGGCCGCCGGCGTGGCCGCCTCGCCGCTGGCGCGCACCTTGGACGTGCCGTTGGACCGCGCCGGTCGCGTGCCGGTGCAACCTGACCTGACCCTGGCCGGGCACCCGGAGATCTTCGTCGCCGGGGATCTGGCAGCCCTGAGCCAGGCCGATGGCAAGCCGGTGCCCGGCGTCGCCCCGGCCGCCAAGCAGATGGGCAAGCATGTCGCCACTACGATTCGCGCAAGGCTGGAGAACAAGCCTGCACCGGGGCCGTTCAAGTACGCAGACTATGGCAACCTCGCCACCATCGGCCGCATGGCCGCCATCGTGCACCTGGGCAAGCTGCAGCTGTCCGGCGTGCTGGCCTGGTGGTTCTGGCTGGCCGCCCACGTGTTCTTCCTGATCGGCTTCCGCAACCGCATCGTGGTGTTGCTCAACTGGGCGGTGGCGTACTGGAGCTACCAGCGCAGCGCGCGGATCATTTTTGGTGATGACCAACAGGATCGGCGGCCTTGACGACGGGGCGGGAAATACTCTGGGTGCCATAAACGACAGCCACC
Organism: Stenotrophomonas sp.; assembly: GCA_039592995.1. Lineage (GTDB taxonomy): Bacteria > Pseudomonadota > Gammaproteobacteria > Xanthomonadales > Xanthomonadaceae > Stenotrophomonas. Next base: position 7,589 of record JBCNQC010000057.1, read on the forward strand.
AGCATGCGCCCGCAGCCACCGTGCGCGATGAGACTACTTGCCAAGCATTGATTGCTCGCCGACATCGCAATGTTCGGTCGTGCCCACGGAAATCTCCGCTGCTCTTTTGCTAGATTCTCGTACAGGTTCACAGGGAAGTTGTCGCATGAGAACGATAAGGCTGACCACTGCACTGCTGGTTGTCGTAGCCGCTACGAGCTGCGCTCCAAACCCTACGCAAGCCGAGGGACTTTCTGACCCCTTGCCCCGGAGCACGGCGAAAACAACCCGCGCCTACGTCACTCAAGGGGGGTGGGGCAATCTTCTGCTGTCCAAGACTCAGGATAAAGACGTGCTGCGTTTCGAACTGCGCAGTGATTCCGGGGGCTACGAGTGCAGAATGACGGGGACAACGACCATAACCCTTCAGGCCACGCAGGTTGACCCTGCTCCCGGTACCGACCACTGCCAATTGACCATGCGTCGAACGGAACGAGGCATCGAACTGGATACGCCCACGCCAGAACTTTGCACTGCGTACTGCGGACACAATGGGTCACTCAAGGGTCTGTATCTTACCGTTGACCCCATGTGTACACCGGATAATGTTCAAACGACCCTTGAACAGACGGGCAGCGGCAGGAAGGACTCTGCAATCCTTAAAAAAATGACGGAGAGGTGTGCTGACACCCTGCCATATTCATCCCTCGCAACTCTTCGTCTGGAGCTTGCTGCAGCCTATGACCGCAAGGGTGAGCAGGCGAATTGCCTATCTACGCTTTCCCCCTATGCTGCAGACGTCGGCCGATCGGATGATGAGCTCACCCAAGGCATGACAGGTGCAGCGGCTGAGGAGATCACCGGCATCATGGAACTTGTCAGGAAGATGGTGCATCGCTGCGAACGCGAACGATAACGAAAGGACTCACACTTATGAACAATCGACCAGGCAACGCCAACCCTCAGCTCAGCGATGATCAGCTGCGCACATTGGCCTGTTTCTCGATTGGCGTAGCCTCTGAAGGCAGCAGCGCACTCATCCGCGCTCGCCCATTGACCGTACAAGCATGACCACTCTCGAAAGCTCATACGTGGCGATACTGTAAGTAGGTCCCTGGTCGGGAGGGTGGCTGATACAACACCCTCAAACGGGGGGAATACCACGGCCACTGTGGCTTCGAGCCTCCCGATCCCCTCGCCTTTCCGGCGAGGGGATTTTCAAGATGGAGGACTGTCCATGCCGAAGCCCTGGGCCACCGCGCCCGATCTGCAGTACTTTCCCACCCCGCCCTGTCCGCATTGTGCGGCGAACACTCCGAATCCGCTCCAACAGGTTTTGCGGCCGCCGTTACTGCCAAGCACGACCGCGCGACTGACCGTGGAAGCTTCGGCCCATTCCGTGCTGATTTCTCTTGAAGGCACGGTCGAGGGTCTGACCACGATTTCAGCACGAGGGCTGCAAGCGGAAATCTGCTTCAGCGACAACACCTGATCGACACGCGCAGCGTGTCCAGAAGAGGAGTGGAATGATGATTCAATTGGGTCTGCTGGATGAGTTTCAGGACGCGGCGATGGCAGAAGGCCACAGCGTGGCCTTTGTGTGGCGCGATCTGAAGGAGATGTACGTGGAGTTGCACCTGAATCCCATATCGGCGGCTGCGATACGCGAGTTCGGACTCACCCGCTGTGCCGCCGCCTGGTCGCTCTGCCCCGACCAGCCGTAACGACGCGCCACGAGCATCGGAACCCACGGCCGCCAAGGACCGGCGGCCATGGCCCGGACCGCGTCACACGGACCGTCCGCTTGTATCGTCGTTGCCCTGCGCCAGGCGGACATCCCAGGTGCACAGGTAATCCGGGTCGGTCACGGTGAAGTCGATCGAACGCAAGGTATAGTCGCCCGCCTCGGCCACCTTGTAATGATCCAGGTGCGGCGGCAGAAAGATCTCCCCGCCGTCGATCAGGCTGGCCAGCACCACGCCCTCTTCTTCATTGATGCGCAGTATCTCGCCAGCGTACTGCTTCTGTTCCAGCGCGTTGCCGTCCGCATCCAGATAGGTCATTCCGGCGAGGACGACCTTGCCGAGCATGGTGTTGGCTTTGTCTCGATCGAGGGGGCTCATGGGAGATCCGGTTCTGCGTAAGACGCGCATGGCGCGTCTCTACGGTTTGGGTTTGGGGTACCAGAGGGCGTTGACGATGATCCAGCGCTGGTCGAAACGGCCCATGTGGAAGTAGTCGACGAACCAAGGCGTTTCGAGGCGCACGGAGGCGGTGTTGCCGGTGACGTCCAGCACCCGGCAGGTGCGGTTCCATTCGGCCTTGGGCGTTTTCAGCGCGCCCTGTTTCGTCAACGCCACCAGCTCATCCTTGGACATGCGGCGCAGGCCCATTCGCTCGTCCGGCGTGTCACCGAGCACAGCGCGCTTGGCCAGGTCTGGATGCAGCGAACGGGCAACCCGCGCCGGATCGGCTTCCAATTGACCGTCCACGTAGTCCAGGCAGGTGGCCTCGATGGCGGCCATTGTGGCCGGGTCCGCGACAGGCGCAGCAATGGCCGGAGTCAACGCAAGCAGCAGGGAAAGCGTAGACATCGTTTCCTCCATTGGCGGCGCAAGGGTTCAGGCCGATCTTCGCATGTCGTCGTTGTCAGTGATTTGCTGCGGCATGTCCAAATCCCGGACTGCCAGCGCGACTATTCCAATCGATCCAGTTCATCCTGGATATCGTCCTTGAGTGTCATGGGTGGCACGACTGGGCCGCGCCCATCCACCCCGGGCAGTACGCAGACCAAACGCTCATCGCCGGCAAGACCCGGCAACCAGCGTTCCATGAAGGCCTCCAGCGGAATCGGCGTGGGTTCGGTGTCAGCCCATTGCTCAACTGCCGCCCTTTGCGCGAATGCCTCGAACGGCCAGAACAGTGCGACCTGCTGCCCGTCATCCTTCGCGGCCAACACGCAGCCGTCTGCGTTGCGCAGACCCCACACCTGCTCCCAATCGGCAACGCGTTTGATGAAATAGCGGTACCGCGTCTCGGCATCAGTCGCCAGCACTGCTTCGATTTCGCCGCTGCCGAATCGATATCCCGTTTCCATGGCGCCTCTCCCTGTTCTGCCGTGTTCGATTGTGATGGCGCGTCGCTAGGCCAGCAATACCGGCTCCACCGCCAGCAACCACGCCAGTTTGCGCTCCCGCGGCTGGCGCTTGAGCTGCCATTCGGCCTTCGAAGCCGCCGCCCGGTCCGGGTAGGCGCGGCTGGCCAGCAGCTTCACCGGGGGGTTGGCGCGGGTGTAGCGCGCGCCTTTGCCGGCGAGGTGCGCCTGGAAGCGGGCGTCCACGTCGTTGCTGATGCCGGCGTAGTAGCTGCCGTTGCGGCATTCCAGCAGGTACACGTACCAGGGGGCGGGTTCAGCAACCATGGGGGGATTATCGGGCATCGGCTGCCCGCTGGCTGCTAGAATCGGCCCCGGATGCAGGAGAGAGGTGCCACGCTGGCACCCGCCGAAGGCGCAGGCTCCCATAATCGCTCAGGCCGGTGGCTCGATACGCCACCAACCATGCATCCAGCACGCCGATCTGGAGAGAGGTCTTCACTGACCCGCCGAAGGGGCACGTGGCCTGGCCACCGAACTCTCAGGCAAAAGGACAGCGGGAGCGGCAACCGACGTTGAACCCCACCTGTGCCCGGGCATGGGCGGGGCGCGCGCTTGTGTTCCTGCCTGCCGTACCGGAGCCTCCCCCATGCTGCTATCCATCATCTATCTCATCGCCATTTCCGCCGAAGCCATGACCGGCGCGCTGTCGGCCGGCCGCCGCCGCATGGACCTGTTCGGTGTGATCATCATTGCCTGCGTGACCGCGCTCGGCGGGGGCTCGCTGCGCGACATCGTGCTCGGGCATTACCCGCTGGGCTGGGTGAAGCATCCGGAGTACCTGGGCTTCACCATCTGCGCGGCGCTGATCGCGACCTGGCTGGCGCGCTGGATGCATCACTTCCGCCGCACCTTCCTGGTGCTGGACGGACTAGGGCTGGTGGCGTTCACCCTGATCGGCTGTGCGGTGGCGCGTGAGGCCGGCCATGCCGCGCCGATCGTGTTGATTGCGGGCATGCTGACGGGTGCGTTTGGCGGCGTGCTGCGCGATGTGCTGTGCAACGAGGTGCCGCTGATTTTCCAGAAGGAACTGTATGCGGTGGTGACGTTGCTGACCGGTGCGGCGTATCTGGCATTGCTGGAGCTGGGGGTGTCGTTGAATGCCGCTACGTTGTGGTGCCTGGGAGGTGGGTTTGCGTTTCGCCTGCTGGCGATTCACTTCCGCTGGGAGATGCCGAAGTTCGTGTACCGGGATGAGGTGCATTGATCATCCAACCGGTCATGTTGCTTCGATTCGGGCCCCTGCTGCTCTCTGCTGATCGACGCTGTCGGCAGTGGTCTTGCGAGCGACTCTGCCGGACCAGCAGTCCCGAAACTCCGTCGCTGACGGATCATCCATGACCCTGATGTAGTGCCGGCCATGCCCGGCAGCCGGACATGGCCGGCAGCTGGGCAGAGCCCCGCTCTACGCCGCCTCGCTCAACCGCGCCGCACGCCGCGCGCGCACGGCCTGCGCCAGCGACTCCAGCACCTCCACACTCGGATCCCAGCCGATGCAGCCGTCGGTGATGCTCTGCCCGTAGACGAGGGGCTGCCCGTCCACCAGATCCTGGCGACCCGCCACCAGGTGGCTCTCCACCATCACGCCTACGATGCGCTGCTCACCTGCCGCCAGCTGCGCATTGATGTCGGCAATCACCTTCGGCTGGTTTTCCGGATTCTTGCTGCTGTTGGCGTGGCTGGCATCGATCATCAAGCGTGCCGGCAGCTTGGCTTTGCCCAGCACCTGGCTGGCCGCTTCCACGTTCTCTGCATCGTAGTTGGGCACCTTGCCGCCGCGCAGGATCACATGGCAATCCGGGTTGCCGGCGGTGGCCACGATGGCGGTGTCGCCCTGCTTGGTCACCGACAGGAAGTGGTGCGGGTTGGACGCCGCGCCCACCGCGTCAGCGGCGATCTTGATGTTGCCGTCGGTGCCGTTCTTGAAGCCGACCGGGCATGACAGTCCCGAGGCCAGCTCACGATGCACCTGGCTTTCGGTGGTGCGCGCGCCAATCGCGCCCCAGGCCACCAGGTCGGCGATGTACTGCGGCGAGATCACATCCAGGAACTCCACCCCGGCCGGCAGGCCCAGCTTGTTGATGTCGCGCAGCAGGCCGCGGGCAATGCGCAGGCCCTTGTTGATCTGGAAGCTGCCGTCGAGGTCCGGATCATTGATCAGCCCCTTCCAGCCTACCGTGGTGCGCGGCTTCTCGAAGTACACGCGCATGACGATCTCCAGGTCGTCGGCGTAGGCATCGCGCAGCGGCTTCAAGCGCTGGGCGTACTCCATGGCAGCCACCGGGTCGTGGATCGAGCACGGCCCGATCACCACGGCCAGACGGTCGTCACGACCGTGCAGGATCTCGTGCAGGCGAGCCCGCGAGGCGCTGACTGTGTCAGACGCTTCATCGTCACAGGGCAGCATGGACAGCAACTGCGCCGGCGGAGTCAGCGGTTCGATGTTGCGGATGCGAAGGTCGTCGGTGTGCGGGGGCATGGGGGGGTATCTCCTGGAAGGTGGGGGTCCCCAGCGCGGCGGCAACAAAAAAGCCGCCAGGTGCGCTGGCGGCTTTCGGGAATGCGTCTGAAGTTTCTTCAGGGTGAGCGCAGTCCTTCCTCCGCCAGTGGCTTCGGAAAGTAATACCAAAAGTAAAAGCTGGCGCGGGCTGCGTTCATTGGAGGCTATTGATAACACAGGGTTTCGGGGCTGCCAACTGTTTCATCCGCAACTGC
>JBCNQC010000058.1:0-12059 GCA_039592995.1 Stenotrophomonas sp.
AATCCGAGAGTTTAAACCACCGCCCCATGTCGAAGCTCGATCGCTACCTGTTGCGTGATTTCGTCCAGAGTTTCCTGGCCACCCTGATCGTCCTGCTGGTGGTCAGCGTGGGGGGCGTGCTGGTGGATATCCTGGGCAACATCGCCGACGGCCGCCTGCCGGCCCGGCTGCTGTTCTCCCAGCTGGGCCTGCAGTTCATCGTCTACATGCCGCTGATCCTGCCGCTGGCGCTGATGCTGGGGCTGCTGCTGGCCACCGCGCGGCTGTACCGCGACTCGGAAATGGCGGTGCTGACCGCCATCGGGGTCGGCCCGAAGCGGCTGCTGCGGCCGGTGCTGATGATCGTGCTGCCGGTGGTGGGAATCATCGGCCTGTGCTCGCTGTGGCTGGGTCCGTGGGCCGACCGCACCGGCGAGCAGATGATCGAGGACGCCAACCGCAGCCTGGTGATGGCCGGACTGGAAGCGGGCAGGTTCACCCCCCTGCCCAACGGCGGGGTGGTGTATCTGAGCTCGGTGTCGCCGGATGGCACCCGGCTGGGCCGGGTGTTCCTGCAGCGCGAGCGTGAAGGCGAGGGCCGGATCGAGGTGATGTCGGCCGAGCGCGGCCGCATGTTCTTCGAGGGCGACCGCCAGCGCTACCTGGAGCTGGAGGACGGCCACCAGATTGAAGGCCCGCTGGATGCCGGGCTGGACTACAAGCTGATGACCTTCGCCCGTAACGACGTGGCCCTGCCCGACGGCGCGGTCACCCGCGACAAGGACGACCCCGAGCTGCTGCCGACCGGCCAGCTGTTCGGCGATTCCCGCCCCGAGGCCCAGGCCCAGCTGCACTCGCGCCTGACCCCGCCGCTGATCGCGCTGGCCTTCGCCCTGATGACCCTGCCGCTGGCGCGCAGCTCGCCGCGCCAGCAGCGCTACGGCCGCATGATGCTGGCCTTCCTGGCTTACCTGGTGGGCATGAACCTGATGTTCATCGGCACCGGCTGGATTGCCGATGGCAAGGTGCCGGGCAGCCTGGGCCTGTGGTGGTTGAGTCTGCCCCTGCTTGGGTTGGCCCTTTGGATGTATTTCCGCGATGGCAGGCTGTCGCGCCCCCGGAGGACCGCATGAAATTCCGCCCGATGCGGTTTGATCTTTACCTGGGCCGTGCAGTGTTTGGCACGGTGTTGCTGACCTGGGCCGTGCTGGTCGGCCTGGACGTGGTGATGGCGTTCTCCGGCGAGTTCAAGGACGTCGGCAAGGGCAACTACACCATCGGCCATGCTGCCGCGTGGGTGCTGTATACCGTGCCACGCCGGGCTTACACCTTCTTCCCGACCGCGGCGGTGATCGGCTCGCTGATGGGCCTGGGCCAGCTGGCCGCGACCTCCGAGCTGACCGCAATGCGCGCGCTGGGCCTGTCGCGTCGCCGCCTCAGCGTGTCGGTGGCCATTGCCCTGTCGCTGCTGACCGCGGTGATGGTGCTCAGCGGTGAAACCCTGGGGCCGTGGGGGCAGAGCCGCGCAGATGAAATACGCGCCAGCGCCAAGGGTGGCAACAGCGTGGCGCAGTCGCGCTATTCCGGCGTGTGGGCGCGCGAGGGCGACACCTTCCTCAATGCCATCAGCGGTGATGAACAGCTGCTGCCGGGCACCGGCACCCGTCTGATCCTGCGCGACGTCCGCATGTACACCATCGGCGAGGACGGCAACATTGCCTCGTTCACGCGTGCCGGGTCGGCCGAACACGACGCCAATGGCTGGGTTCTCAAGGATGTGCGGCGCGACACCTTCGGCGAGCGCTCGGCCACGCGCGAGACCATTGCGTCCGAGCCCTGGAACTCGCAGCTGGACGCGGGCGCACTGGCCAGTGGCCTGTCCAAGCCGCGCAACCTGAGCGCGTCGGACCTTCGCACCAGCATCGAGTACCGCAAGCGTAACGGGCTGGACGCGCGGGATTATGAGGACATCTACTGGAGCCGCTGGTTCTACCCGCTGAACGTGCTGGCCCTGTGTCTTGCCGCGGTGCCGTTTGCCTTTGGTTCGCTGCGCAGCGGTGGCATGGGCAAGCGCTTGTTCCTGGGCATTCTGTTCGCGCTGGGCTTCTGGCTGCTGCAGCTGTTCTTCGGCCGCATGGCCGGTGCGCTGAAGTTCGATTACCGCATTGCGTATGCGTTGCCGCCGATTGTGATGCTGGGCGTGTCGATGCTGTTGTTCCGGCGCAAATCCGGGTAACACGTAGAGCCACGCCCTGCGTGGCTTCGACCCACCCGGATATCTCGTAGAGCCACGCCCTGCGTGGCTTCGACCCACCCGGATATCTCGTAGAGCCACGCCCTGCGTGGCTTCGACCAACCCGACACCGCGCAGCCACGCAGGGCGTGGCTCTACGACCCCCTCAGCGTTTCGGCAACCGAATCACCCGCGTCCCACTGGCCCGGTCATGCCAGCTCAATCGCTGCCGGTCCAGCAACGCCCACCACAAACCCAGCCCGCCCAGCAGCACCGACAGCGTGCCCACCGCATAGCGCAGCCAGAGCTGCCCCGTGCCGGGCGCGCCACCCTCGGCATTCACCACCTGCAGCCGCCACGGCCGCATGCCCAGGGTCTGCCCGCCACGCCGCCAGCTGAGCGTGGCGTACAGCCCGGTGACCGCCCAGCAGCACACCCACAACACCCACTGCAGCGCGCTGAACGGCGCGATGTTCTCGCGCGCGGCGTGGCCCACCGCATAGCCGGCGGTAAACAGCGCACCCACCAGCATCCACAGTGCCAGCGCCGGGAAAAAGTCGTACAGCAGGGCCAGCAGCCGCCACAGCAGCAGTGAAGCGGGGCGGCCGGCAGCGGTGACATCAGCGGGCGAAGTGACCATGCGCCGAGCATACCCGGGCGCGCCCTCGTATGCTGTGCCCATGCCAGACACTTCCACCCCGGCGCAGCGCCGCCAGCTGGTCCAGCAGCTGCCTGACCTGCGTGACGACGACAATGCGCTGATCCAGCGCTTTCTGGACACCGTCTGGGCCGAGCAGGGGCTGGCCCGTGCCAGCCTGGACAGTTACCGCCGCGACCTCGAAGGCCTGGCGCGCTGGCGCGACGGGGCCGCGCAGGGACTGGCCGGGATCGACCGCAAGGGCTTGTTCGACTACCTGGAATGGCGCGCCCGGCACGGCTGGTCGGCGCGCAGCAATGCGCGCCTGTTGTCGGCGTTGCGCGCGTTCTTCGCCGATGCGGTGCGCCGGGGCCAGCGCAGCGAAGATCCGAGCGCGCTGATCGACCCGCCGCATCTGCCGCGCCTGCTGCCCAAGGCACTGGCCGAAAGCCAGATTGACGCGCTGCTGGCCGCGCCGGACGTGGACCAGCCGTTGGGTCTGCGCGACCGCGCCATGCTGGAACTGATGTACGCCGCCGGGTTGCGTGTCAGCGAACTGGTGGAGTTGCCGGCCAACGCGGTCAACCTGCGCCAGGGCGTGCTGCGGGTTACCGGCAAGGGCAGCAAGGAGCGGCTGGTGCCGCTGGGCGAGGAATCCCAGCACTGGCTGGAACGCTACCTCGCCGAGGCGCGGCCGCAGCTGGCGGGCAAGCGCGCGGTGCCCGCCAGCCGCGACGGCGCGGTGCCGCTGTTCCTGGAGCCCTCGCTGCACCCGCTGAGCCGGCAGCAGTTCTGGTCACTGGTGAAGAAGTACGCGGTGCTGGCCGGGATCGACCCGGCCCGGATCAGCCCGCACGGCCTGCGCCACAGCTTCGCCACCCATCTGCTGAACCGCGGCGCGGACCTGCGCGCGCTACAGATGCTGCTTGGCCACAGTTCGCTCAGTACCACACAGATATACACGCTGGTGGCGCGCGAACACCTGCAGAAGCTGCACGCGCGGCATCATCCGCGCGGGTAGGGCGGTCAGGCCGGGGATTCGCCGAAGCGGGCCTGTGCCAACGTGATGACGCCTGGCGGCGACGCGCGCGGCAGCGATGTGATGGACATCAGTGCAGGCAACCTGTGGGTAATGGCCAGGGAGACGAGCTCTTCATTGAGCTTGGCGAGCGAGTGCGGCGCGCGCCCGAGCAGTACGTCGTACAGAGACAGAAGGCGATTCAGCTTCACGACCAGCGTGTCGTGCGCGATGCCGCCGCGGGCGTAAGCCCGGCAAAGCGACGCCTTGCGGTTCTCGATGCGCTGCAGCGCTTCTGTGAAGTGCTGGCCGCGCGTCGTGCGGCCCAGTTCCACTTTGGCTGGAAGATTACGGAGAATTTCCGCCTTGAGGTACAGCGTCACGGTTCTGGGCAGAATATGCATGGTGGCGTCGGGGCGGGGCGTGGTGGACGGATGCAACAGCCCACCATGTCGCGTGGAGGAGATTTCCCAGCGTCCACGTCAACGCTGTTGCCCGCTTTCAGGTTTCCATCCCCCCTCTGGCAGCGCGGGCGCAACGCCGTCATGGGCGCTGTGCGAGAATCCACCAACCCCTGTTGCATGGATTCCCTGATGCTCCGAGTTACCGTCGTCGCCCTGCTGGGCGCGCTCAGCCTCACTGCCTGCGCCCAGCCGTCGGCCCCGGCCGCCCGTTCCACTGCTGCCGCGCCTGCTGCTTCAGCTGGGACGGTGTCGCCCGACCAGGCTGACAAGACCGTCCGCACGGCGCTGCAGGGGCTGAACCCCAATTTCAAGCCGGATTTCATCGGCGCGGCCCCGTTCCCCGGGTTCCGCGAAGTGCTGGTGAGCGGGCAGGTGCTGTACGTGTCCGATGACGGTCGTTACCTGATCCAGGACCAGCCTTACGACATCCAGGCCCGCCGCCCGGCCAGCAGCGCCGCGCTGCTGCAGCATCGCAAGGAAAAGCTGGACGGCATCCAGCGCGGCGACCGCATCATCTTTGCCGCCGCCAATCCCAAGCACGTGATCACGGTGTTCACCGACATCGAATGCGGCTACTGCCGCAAGCTGCACCAGGACGTGCCGGAACTCAACCGCATGGGTATCAGCGTGGAATACGTGGCCTTCCCGCGCATGGGCCTGGGCAGCCAGGACTACACCGACATGATTTCGGTCTGGTGCGCCGTGGACCGCCGCAAGGCGCTGACCTCCGCCAAGGAGGGCCAGCCGGTCACCCCGAAGAACTGCACCAACCCGGTGGCCATGCAGTACACCCTGGGCCAGCAGATCGGCGTCAGCGGCACCCCGGCGATCTTCGCCGCCGATGGAACCCAGCTGGGCGGCTACATCGCCCCCGCCCAGATGAAGGCGGCTCTCGACAAGCTGTAGAGCCACGCCCTGCGTGGCTGAAACCCGCCCGCCCATGGGAACACGCCACGCGTGTCCCCATGGGCGTTACGCACTACACCGAACTTTCGCGCGGGCCAGGCACAACGGCCTGCAACTGGACCTGTGCACGAAGCTTCAGCTTCTCGCCCAGTTCAGCGATCAACCGCATGTCCTTCTTCGGGGCGGCCGGCGCAAAGCTCCACTTTCTCCCGGTCGGCTGAGCAACGGCTGTGCCAGGCTGCGACGCGGCCCGCTCGAGCACAGGCTTCGGCTTGATGACAGGTTTCGGCAGCGTCATCGCTGCGAGGGCCTTGCCTGGTGCCACTCCGGCAACGACCACCTCGCGCTTGGCCTGAACCTTGCGACGCTTCCTCAGCGTGCCGAACAGCTCATCGCGGTGGTTGTCCGACATCAGAACGGCAGGTTTCTTCGACCATCGGGTGGTGGTTTCGGGCGCGGCTGGCTCGACGGTGGCATGCACGACCACTTCTGCGTGCTTTACCCGAGGACGTGCGGCCATGGCGGCCTGCAGTCCGTCCATGGGGGGCGGTGGCGGGATCGCCGGTTTGCCATCGAACTCGGCAAGCATGGCGTCAAGATCCTGCAGGGCGTGCTCCAGCTGCATCAACGACTTGTAGTCCTGCACCTTCGGGGTTACCGCAGGCAACGGCGGCTTCGGTAAGGGGGCAGTTTCGTTGCGGATCACCAGCACGGTCAAACCAGCTCGAAGCCCGTAGTCCGGTTCATTGGGAATGGCCTGCGGGATGCGGATCGGAAATGCGGCTACGGGTGATACGGGGGGAGGTGCAAAGGAAGTCATCAATCGTTCTTGCGGGAGTTGCCAGGAAAAGGATCAGGGGCGTCTCAGATGGAGGTCAGGTGGATGGTCGATCAGTCCTCCCAGCCATCGTTGGAGCCCGGGTTGGTGACATCGATGGGTGCGTCAGAAGAGGTCAGCTGGCCGTCTTCTCCGAATCTGCCAATCATGTCATCCAGAACCAGACCGACTGCCCTTACTGTCTCGGCGTCTTTCTTCGGTGGGTCTGAGGCGACCTCGACATGCTTCAGCATCGTCTTCGGATCGAACTTCCGGAGTTGGTCCATCAGCTGATCCCTGATCGAATCCTTGGGTGCCGACGGGATGCCCGGCTGAAGCGAAGAGGCAGCGCGCTTCTTCAGTGTTGCGAAGTTGAAGTTCCTTATCTCGTCCATGACCGCCTTCTCTTTTGAGCTGGCGAATGCGCTCGTAGCGGGGTGCTCAACCTTGGTCAGCGACCTGCTGCGTTCGGCGATCAACTGTTTGAAACTTGGCCTTGCGGGTAGTTCGAACGGCTCGACGGGGTACTGCATTACCGCGCTGACGTCGATCTGCTGGTCGTCTTTGGACAAGTGATCGAATGCTTCGATCTCCTGCTGGAAGTCCAGAATCGCCTGCTGCATCCGTGCCCTCAGGCTGGCCATCTGCGGATCAGGCTCGAGGGTCTCAGTGTCGGGCGCGTCGTCCCATTCATCCTCCGAAAACGCATTGTCGTACTTCGGGTCATAGCTCCAATCGGATTCGCAGTCGCTGATTCCTTCATCGGTATCAGATTCGTACGTATGCCCGGACATCAAGCTGATGGCGTCTGCCAACCCGTCGGAGCCGAGGAGAACGGATTCTGTGGCATCGCGGACGCCGTCAGATGTGCGGGTATCCAGTTCAACGCCCACGGCCTTGGCGGCCCAACTCAGTTGTCCGCCGCCAGCGGAAGCAGACGATGTCTCGAAGTCAATCGCCATGACGGCGGGCTGCAACCCTGCAAGCAACTTGCTGGGATGGAGCTCGCTGGCACGTGCGGGTACGGTGCCGTGTGGGTTCAAACCATTGCCCGCCCCGGTTACACGATGTGTGCCCTCGGCACCGCGCCTGCGCAGGACTGTTGTCACGCCGGGCGTTACACGGGACAGCTTGGGGGGATTCTTGTTGAAGGGCCTGGCACCCACGCGCACCGCGACAGGTGGCATGCTGGTCTTTGTTTCAAGCGCTTCCTGCTCGCCCTTGCTGGCACGTATCGACGTAGCCGCTTCTCCAGCCTGCATCGCCAACGGCAGTTGCGGCTTCGGCGTCTGCACGTGGGGAGGTGCCGTGGCGGCCGCAGCGTTGCTGGGTGCCATTGGCGCAGACAGGATCTTTGTGGACGGTGAGGACTGGGGACTGGCCGGCCGGTTGCTGATGGCCGACAGGTTCTGCTGCACCACAAGCGCCCTGGCTTCCGGCTTTGCTGGCGAAGGGCCAGACGCGCGCGCCATCGCTGAAGTGAATGCCGCGCGGTCCGCCTGGAAGAAGGGGGAGTTGCTGAGCTTTCCCGGTGCAGCGCGGGAAGGCACCGGCTCCGCAACGGACGCGCCCGTGCGGTATTCACCGTTGTTGATCGCCTTGATCATGTCCGAAACCCTGCCCACGTATAGAACGGGCTTCGCCGCTGGCGGCGTGGGCACGAACGTGGCCGCGGCCTTTTGCGGCGCTGCGCGAGGCGGCTGCGGGCTGAGCGTTACCTGGGGCAGAAGTTTTCCGATGGACATGGCGGTCGGATCTCGCTGACAGAAGTACGTGAACCTGTCAGTGTGGCATTAGTGCCTGTGGCCGACTTTCAGAATGTGATCACTACAGGTGATCCGCGGGGGGGCTTGTCGTGCTGCAGGAGCCGCCAGCCCGAGCGCGTCGCGCCGCATGTCCAGCAGCCGCTGGTGCTCGGGCAGCACGGTGTGATTGTGGGCCGGGTGCAGAGCGGCAAACAGCGAGGCATTCCGTTCCACCTGCTCGCCCTCACGGATGAAGCGTCGCTCGCACTCCATCAGTTCCAGCGCAGACAGGGGTTCCTCGTCGGGATCCGAGTCCCAATCACTGAAGTACGGGGTGGGGGCACTTGTGTGGCCGCACGTTGGCACTTCGGTGGCGCTTGGGTGGGCATAAGCGGCGTATGTGGACGCACTTGCCTGTGCGACATGCAGCAGTGATGCGTTGAGCTCCACGGCTGCTGGTGGCGGTGGCGGCAGCTGCTTCGTTGCGTTCTGCAGGGGCGACGGCGCATTTGATGCGTTCAACGCCGTCGAAATCGCTGTGTAGCCGCTTCCCGTGGAGGCGGCGGTGACCGCGGACAGACGTGGCAGCTGCCAGGAAGCCGGGAGTTCCAATACGCCAATTCGTCCGTTCATGCGTGGTCTGCGCTCCAGATCGTGGGGGGCCATCGTGTCGTATCCCCGGGACGTGGCTTCCAGAAAATGATCGCCCCGCCGGCAGGGCGGGGCGCGGGTGTTTTCGCCCGACGGCTGTGGGCCGTCGGGCGTGCGCTTGATCAGGCGCGATTGAAGCCGTACCCCTTTTACGCGGTGGACTCACGCCTTGCGGCAAGGACCAGCTTCAGTTCGTGCTGCAGGCGGCGATCCGCAGCGCTGGGCTCCCACTTTCCAGCATAGGCGTGCGATGCGGCCTTCAGCGCCAGCTGTGCGCGTTTCGCTTCGGCTTGCCTCAGTGCTTCGGGACTGGGTACGTGCTCGTTCGCCGGGGGGCGCGCGTTCAGCTTTTTCTGAAGCTGTTCATGAAACGGGTAGAGATCTGAACCTTTGAGATACACCCGGGACTTCGCGGGCATGCTGCTCATCTTGAACACCGCATTCGTCACTGTTGCCGATGTTCCGCTGACTACCGGTGCCGAATGGCTGCGTGTCACCGGTACCTTGGCCAGCAGCTCGGCAAAAACGGCGTTCATCCCTTGCGGCGCGGACGTTGTGCGAGGTTGAACCGTGATCGGCGAGCCCTGTTGACGTGGCAACTGCATCGGCGGCGGCGGCGGTGGCGGTGGAGAGGCCGGGCGCTGCGACGTGTGTGCCGACTTAGGCTGCGCGGTGCCGGCCGTGGTGGGGGGCGGCGGAGCCTTGCGCTTGGTGCGTGCAGGGTTCGGGGCCTGCTGCACCGGCGGCAGCGGGGCCGGACGCTTCACTTTGATGCGGCTCGGCGCGCTGGAAGGGTAGGTCGGTGCCTGGGGCACCTGCGTCGCGACCTGGTGCTCGAACTCGGCGATCGCCGCAGCCACGCACCGGTTCAGCTGCTGCGCCTCCTGTTGTTCATCCAGCTTTTTCCCGCGGCTTGCCCACTGGTCATGCAGCCAGCTGGCGTTGACCGGCAGATGGACCTTGCTGGGAACCGGCCGGGCCATGTTCGTGGGCGGCAGCGGGGGCGGGGGGCTCTGCGTGCGCGGGGGTGTTGGCGTCGGGCGAACGCGGCAGGTGCTGTCCAGGCTGCTGTTGCTCGGGGTTCGGTTTCCCAGCGAGTACAACGGGATGTCTGAAGGGGATCTGCGCGGGAACGGCGCGGAATCGTCCAGCTTCCTGGCCGTGCGCTGGGCAAGTTTCGCTGGACTGTGCTGCAGCCATTTCAACATCCTGAAGGCGTTGCTGGCCATCGTGGTCATCGGGGTCAACGTACTGCACTCCGTGGTGACAGGGGAGTCGCCACTGTGTAAGTGCGCCTGCCGATGCGCTTTGAAATTTTCTTCAAGCAACCACAACTGCGAGCACCATCACAGATGCTGCGCATCACGGCCGGGTACAAACCCAACAACCGCAACACCCGGAGCCGTTTCCGGCTCCGGGTGTCGTTTTCCTACTTCAGGCCGTTGCTGACGGTATTGACCAGCGTGCCCTGTGCATCATCACCGCTGAACTCCCAGAAGAACGCACCGCCGAAGCCCTGCGCTTTCACGTAGCCCATCTTCTCGGTAATCAACGCCGGGGTGTCGAAGCTCCAGAACGTGGTGCCGTTGTAGCTCCACGTGGCGCGTGCGTTGGCGTCGGTGTAGATCGGATGGTTGAGGTTCTTCAGCACCTTCCAGTCCTCGATGCCGGCTTCATACGTACCCGCTGCCGCCGAACCGGTCTGGTACAGCCCATTGTTGACGTTGGGCACATTGGTCCAGCCGCGGCCATAGAAGCCGATGCCCAGGTTGAGCTTGCTGGCAGGCACGCCACGGGCCAGGAAGGCTTCCATTGCATCGTTGCTGTTGTACAGCTTCACGTCACCGGTGGACGGGTCATTGGGCGAGTCGAACAGTGCCGAATGATGGCCGGTGATCGGGTCGAACGCCCCGTGGAAGTCGTACGTCATCACATTGATGTAATCAAGGTACTGGTGGTACGTGGCCGGGTCGGTGACGCGGATCTTGTCGATGCCCGCGCCCACCGCCACGGTCAGCAGCAGTCCCGGACGCACCGCATCGAGCTGGCGGCGGAACTCCGCCAGCAGCGCGGTGAAGTTGGCGTTGTCGGCCGGGGTGCCGCAGGCCAGGCCACAGGCCACCGGGTACTCCCAGTCGATGTCGATGCCGTCAAACACGCCGGCTGCTGCGCCCATGCCACCCGCGCCGTCGGTCACCGGCAGGTTGCCCTTGATGTAGGCGTCGATGCACGAGGCCACGAAGGCCTGGCGGTTGGCCGGCTGCGCCGCGCTGGAGAAGCCACGCGACCAGGTCCAGCCGCCCAGCGAGATCAGCACCTTCAGGTTCGGATTCTTCGCCTTGAGCTGCTTGAGCTGGTTCCAGTTGCCACGCAGCGGCTGGTCCCAGGTATCGGCGGCCCCGCTGACGCTTTCACCGGCCTGGAAGGCCTTGGTGTAGTCGGCGAACGCGTCGCCGCCGGCACCGGTGCTTTCATTGCTCGGCACGGTGACGCCCACTTCGCAGCGGTTGTTGCGCACGTTGCCGAAGGCGTAGTTGATGTGGGTCATCTTGGCGGCCGAGCCACTGGTGTCGATGTTCTTGACCCGGTAGTTGCGGCCGTAGATGCCCCACTGGGTGAAGTAGCCGATCACCCGCTTGTTGCCGCCATTGCCGCCACCGGTCGAGGTGGTGACGCTGATCGATGCGCTCTGCGCCGAGGCGTTGCCGGCGTTGTCACGCGCGCGCACGGTGTAGGTGTATGCCGTGCTGGCGGAAAGCCCGCCGTCGGTGTAGCTGGTGGTGCTGGGGGAGCCGACCAGGCTGCCGTTGCGGTACACGTCATAGCCGGCCACGCCGCTGCCTCCGCTGTTGTCGGTGGCCGCGTTCCACGCCAGGCTGACCGTGCTGGCGGTCTTGGACGGGGAATTCAGACCGCCGGGCACGCTGGGCGCGGTGGTGTCGTTGCTGGCCGCGTTGACGGTCACGGTCACGGTGGCCGAGGAGGTCACGGCATTGGCGTTGTCGGTGGCCACTGCCTTGAAGGTGTGGCTGCCGGCGCTGGCATTGGTCCAGGTCACGCTGTACGGCGCGCTGGTGTCCACGCCCAGCGAGGTGCCGCCGCGGAAGAACTCGACCTTGCTGACCGAGCCGTCGCTGTCACTGGCATTGGCGCTGACCGTGATGCTGCTGCCGGCGCTGAAGCTGGCCCCGTTGGAGGGCGAGGTCAGGCTGACGCTGGGCGGCTGGTTGCTGCCGGAACCGTCACAGGCTCCCAGGTTGGTGTAGTAGGGCGCGCCGGCCGGGTGGTCTGGCGGGGCGTTCCAGATGTCGATGTTGGCCCGGTACAGCACGCCGCCCTTCTGCAGGGTGGTGCCGGCCAGGTAGATCACCGAGGCGTTCCACTCCGGGGCCCCGGTACAGTTGGCGGCCTGGGCCAGCGCCGGGGTCAGGGTGGCCGAGGCCAGGGCGAGGGCCAGCAGCCAGCGTCGATGGCGGGCGGCCGGGCGTGAGGATATCGATGTCACCGTACTGCGCAGAATCGGGTCCGTCATGGTCATTCTCCGATCAGGTCAGGGGCGCGGGGCGGCGGGCTGCCGCCCCGCGTTGCAGCAGGTCCGGGGCCGGTGAG
>JBCNQC010000059.1:0-11478 GCA_039592995.1 Stenotrophomonas sp.
GCGGTTCCTGGGATATCGGTTGGGGACGGGGCCGCAGCTGTGGCCCGGCTGAATATTGTGCCAGATCGGACGGTAATCGCCGCCGATACATTGATACAAACCGATACAATGCGCGCCGCCCTGCCGCCTCACAGGCCGGGCGGCCACGGACGCCGCCGCCGCCACGTCTCCAACTTACCTCTTCGCGCGCTACCCGCTACATGGACGATTCGCCTTCTTCCGCTCCCCTGCTCCCCAGCCATCGCTGGCAGCGCCTGGGCTGGTTGACCCTGTTCACCACCCTCAACGCCTGTGTGGCCATCGCCATCGTGCTCGGCAACACCCCGTTGCAGGACAATCCCGGCGGCACACTGGGGCTGGGCTACCTGGCGCTTGCCCTGCCCGGCCACTTCCTGTTCTTCGGCGCACTGGTATCCCTGCTGCCGCTGGCCATCGGCTTGTGGCCGCGCTCGCCGCGCCCGCTGCTGATCTGCGCGGTGGTGCTGCAGGGGCTGTGGCTGTGCCTGCTGCTGGTGGATGCCAAGGTGTTCGAGCTGTATCGCTTCCACCTCAACGCCATGGTGCTGAACATGGTGTTCGGCGGGGCCCTGCAGGACCAGGTCGCGCTGTCCTGGCAGACCTGGTTGCAGGTGGGCGCGGTACTGCTGGCCGTAGCCGCTGCCGAAGCCCTGTTCGCCTGGGCCTGCTGGAAGCTGCTGCTGGGCCGTCAGCGCCGCCGGCCGGTGCTGCTGGCCTGGGCGGCCGGTGCCGCGCTGATGCTGACCGGTCAGGTCGCCACCGCCTATTACGATGCCCTCGGCGAACGCGCCGTGACCAGCCAGTGGGCCTACCTGCCCTGGGCACAGCCGATCACCGCCAAGCGCCACATGCACAAACTGGGGGTGCGCAGTGCGCCGCAGGCGAACCTGCCCGACCCGCGCATGAGCCAGTTGGAATACCCGCTGCAGCCGCTGCGCTGCCAGAGCCACACCCGCCCCAACGTGCTGGTGGTGGTGCTGGAATCGCTGCGCCACGACGCGCTGGATGCCACCACCATGCCCAATACCTGGGCGCTGGCGCAGCGCTCGGAAACGTTCGACCGCCACTACAGCAGCGGAAATGCCACGCGTTACGGGCTGTTTGGCCTGCTCTATGGCCTGCCCGGGGGCTACTGGCAGAGCATGCTGAGCGAGCAGCGCGGTTCGCTGCTGTTCCAGGTGCTGGGCCAGCAGGGCTACAACCTGCACCTGTATGGCAGCGCCCCGCTGTACAGCCCCGAATTCGACCGCACCGTGTTCGCGCAGGTCCGCGACCAGCTGCACATGGCCCCTTCGGAGCTGCCGGTGGCCGCGCGTGATCGTCACATTGTCGAGGCGATGCAGGGCGATATGCTGAAGCCCACGAACTCCCCCTGGTTCGGCTTCGTGTTCCTGGACAGCACCCACGCTCCGTATCACCTTCCGGCGGATTATCCGCCGCTGGCCACGCCGATGGCACAGCAGATCAACTTCCTGGCGCTGGACAAAGACCATGACCCCGCGCCGGAACTGAACCGATACCGCACCGCCGTGCACTACGCCGACAGTCTGGTCGGGCAGCTGCTGCAGACCCTGCGCGACAGCGGGCAGGCCGACAACACGATCGTGTTGGTCACGGGCGACCACGCCGAAGAGTTCAACGACCTCGGTCTGAATTACTGGGGTCACAATGGCAACTTCTCCGATTACCAGATGCAGGTGCCGTTCGTGCTGCACTGGCCGGGTCGCGAGGCGCAGGCGCACACCACCACCAGCAGCCACGAGGACTGGGTGCCCACGCTGATGCGCCACGGCCTGGGCTGCGAGAACGCACTGGCGGACTTCAGCACCGGGCACGACCTGTTCGAGGAACAGCGCCCGAACCGCCCGGTGCTGGTGGAGAGCTGGTCGCAGCGCGGCATCCGCGACGGCGACAACACCTATGTGTTCGACAAGTTCGGCAACGCCACCGCGCTGGACCGCCATTACCTGCCCCTGCCCGACCAGCAACCTGACCCCGCTGCGGTGAAAACCGCGTGGGATGCATTGACGCATTTCCGCAAGCATTGACGCCTGGAACGTTCATCGATGAACACGCCCCTCCACCGCAGACCCTTGAAGATTCTGCACACCGAAGCCGCCAAGGGATTTGGCGGTCAGGAGATCTACATCTACCGCCACATGCTGGCCATGCGCGAGCGCGGCCACGATGTATCGCTGCTGTGCCAGCCGGGTGCGCGGCTGGGCGACATCGCGCGCGATGCGGGCTTCACCGTTCACTCGCTGAAGATGGGCGGCCTGCTGCGCATGCTGCGTGGCATCTGGTCGGTTTCGCGCCTGGTGCAGCGCCAGCGCTACGACGTGGTCAACACCACCAGCCGCCGCGATGCGCTGATTGCCGCCGCTGGCGCTCGGTTGGCGCATGCGCCGCTGGTGGTGCGTTCGCGCCACCTGATGAGCCCGGTCAACTCGCTGCTGACCTATACCGGTCTGCCGCACCGGGTGCTGACGGTCAGCAGCTTCGTGAAGCAGTTGCTGGTGCAGCGCGGCGTGTGCGAGGCGCATGTGGGGATCGTGCCGCCGATTGCGGTGCCGATGCAGTGGACCGAAGACGACGGCAGCGACGCGTGGCAGTGCCTGCAGAGCACGCGCGCAGAGGTCCGCCGTGAGCTGGGTTTTACCGACGACCAGGTGGTGGTGGGCTGCGTGGCGGTGCTGCGCGAGCCGAAAGGCCATATCGACCTGCTGCGCGCCATTGCCCCGCTGTGCCGGCAACACCCGCAGCTGCACCTTGTGATCGTCGGCGATGGCGAGCCGATGATGAACCGGCTGAAGGCACTGCGCGCGGAGTTGGGGATCGAATCGCAGGTGCATCTGCTGGGCTATCGCATGGGCGCATGCCGGCTGATGACCGGTTTTGACATCTTCGCGCTGGCCACACACAAGGAAGCGGCCGGCACGGTCTTCCTGGAAGCGGCCTATGTAGGCGTGCCGATCGTGGCCACGCGCGTGGGCGGCGTGCCGGAAATGGTGGTGGAAGGCAGCAATGCGCTGCTGGCCCCGCTGGGCGACAGCGCGGCACTGACGGCGGCTTTGCAGACGCTGGTGGAAAATCCGGCGCGGCGACAGCAGATGGGCCGCGCGGGCTGGGACTGGATGCGCAGCGCGCACCGTTTCACCCCGACGGGTCACACCGAGGCCACCGAGCACTATTATCACCAGTGGCTGAAGGAGCTGGGACATGGCAAACGCTAGAACGGTACCGGTGCTGATGCACCACCATGTATCACCTTCGCCGGGGATGATCACGGTGTCGCCGGAGAACTTCGAGAGCCAGATTGCGTGGCTGGCGCGCAATGGCTGGACGTCGCTGACACTGGCGCAGTACGCGGACTTCCTGGCGGGCAAGCCGGTGCCGCGCAAGTCGATCGTGATCACCTTCGACGATGGCTATCTGGACAACTGGGTGTACGCGCACCCGATCCTGAAGAAGTACAACATGCACGCGGTGGTGTTCGTGGTGACGGGCTGGATGGGCGAAGGCCCGGCCCGCCCGCATGCGGGCGAGCCGGGCGCGGTATTGCCGGCGACGCCGGACCATCGCGGCTGCGAAGCGGCGATCCTGCGCGAGAACCGCCACGACGAGGTGATGATGCGCTGGAGCGAGGCCCGGGCGATGATCGCCGAGGGCACGTTCGAGGTGCATTGCCACACGCACACGCACACGCGCTGGATGAAGAAGGACATCAGCCGCGACGAGAAGCGCGCGGGCATCCGCGGTGATCTGTCTCGCGCGCGCGAGGTGCTGCAGGAGCAGCTGGGCGAAGTCTCGGACACGCTGTGCTGGCCGTACGGCGACTTCGACGAGGATTACCTGCCGATCGCCCGCGAGCAGGGCTTCCGCTACCTGCACACCACGCATCCCTTCGGTCGCAATGTCGTCGGCGGCAATCCCGAGCACATCTACCGCTTCGCCATCCGCAACCGCCCGGCCAGCTGGCTGCGCAAGCGCCTCGCTTGGAGCTACCACCCGCTGATCGCCCCGGTGTTCAACCGGTTCAAGGCGCGCCAGAAGAAGATGGCTCCCGGGCCCTGATTGCGACTGGCCGGCGTCTTCTGCACCGCACTATGACTGCAATTGCACAATCTACGTAGAGCCGGGCTTGCCCGGCTGCTGTTGGATTCGTGCGAACAACCCTCGGTTCACGGCTCCCCTGGTTTGGCGGATCGGGATGGGCGTTCCGGGGGACGCTGCAAGTACGTCCATGTAAGCTCGATCGCCGCATCCATGCGGCTCACGCCCCCTCCAGCCCACCCCGAACCGCCATCGACAGGCCATCGGTGGCCACGGGAAATCAAACGCCTGCCCGCGCGCTGCCCCTGCTTTGGTGGGATCGGTCGACAGACGATCGCCGGGAACGCTCCAACATTCTTTAACGCATGAACCAGAATCGAAGCCGCGCTTCGTGATGCCTGGTACCACGCGGACCAATCACGACAGCCCTGCCTTCTCGCTCGACCCTGAAAACTGCAACAGCGATCACGCTTCCCAACATCAACCATTTCATGCCATATGCGCCAAAACCGCGCCTGACCCGTCATGTCCCCGGTGTCATGTGTCGATTGCGACGCGCGAATTGCGCATATGCACCGAAATGGGAAAAATCGATAGGCAACATCAATCACTCATTGGTGTGCGTTAGATGCAGGCTTATCCCAACGGAGCGTAGCAACTCCAGAGAGATCTTCAAATTGATGTCCTTCGTCGGGCCTTGGTCCTGCGTCGGGAGTGTGGCCAATACAAGACCTCTTCGGAGGGAATACGCCACGCCGTTCTCTTTGGAGATCTGTCACGGTTGCTAACCTCCCGACCTCCTCGCCATCCCGGCGAGGAGGTAAACCGAGGAGTGGTTTGCCATGCAGAAGTACTGGGCGGACATGCCCGAAGTTACGACACGCCAAATCCCCTGCCCCGCCATGGGCACGCATTCTCCTTGTCAGCGTGCGATGCGAGAGGAGGCCCCCCAATGAAAAGGCCAGCCTGGGTCCGCGTGAAGGTAGAACATGATCTGCGCCGCCGGTTCAAGAAGGTGGCGCGAAAGAGAGGCCAGTATCCGGCCGAGATGATCCGGGATTACATGCAGCGCTGTGTGGATGAAGCGCCCAAGGTGACGGCAGATGGCGCGGAAGATTCCCAGCGCGATGTTTGACTGCCGTGCATTCGTGAGCGGTGTTGGCAGGTCAGGAGCAGATTCGATCCGGGGTCATGCGTTACCGGGCGTTGCAGATTTCACGGCGATCGTCTTTCGACCGATCCCACCAAAGCAGGTCTAGGCTCGGGCAGGTCAAGAGCCGGATAGGCAGTGGATTGAGTTTGATATTCAGTGATCACCAAATCATGCCAGCGCGCGGATGAGCAATCAGTTGGTTTTGATTTTCCATGGCCACCGACCATCTGTCGTGGCGGACCGGGGTGGGCTGGAGGGGGCATGAGCCGCATGGATGCGGCGACTGAGCTTACATGGACGTACTTGCAGCGTCCCCCGGAACGCCCATCCCGAGCCGCCAAGCCAAGGATGCGGTGAACCGAGGGCTGTTCGCCTGAATCCAGCAGCAGCCGGGCAAGCCCGGCTCTACGTAGGTCATGCAATCGCATAGATCCGTGCGAGAGGCCAAGCAATCCCATGGATCCGTGCAGGAGGCCATGCAATTGCACGGATGCGCGCTCGATGCAGAAAAAACCCGGCCGGAGGCGGGTTTTCAGATCACGCGGCAGCGGCTGCTTTTACTGCGCCGGACAGGCTGTCCAGCGTGGCCTGCATCAGATCGGCGCTGTCTGCCTCGACGGTGACGCGGACCACCGGCTCGGTGCCTGAGGGGCGCAGGAAGGCGCGACCGCGGCCTTTGACCGCCTGCTGCGCGTTGGCCAGGGCCGACTGCACGCCTTCGGACTGCACGATCGCCTTGGCCGAGACACCGGCCAGACGCACGTTGACCGTCTTCTGCGGCACCTTGGTGATGTCAGACAGCGCCGCGCGCAGGGTCTTGCCCTCGCGACGCAGCACTTCCAGCACCTGCAGCGCGCTGACGATGGCATCGCCCGTGGTCGCACGGTCCAGGCACAGCAGATGGCCCGAGGCTTCACCGCCGAGCACACCGCCGCCTTCCACCAGCGCCTGGTGCACGTAACGGTCACCCACGTTGCTGCGCACGAACGGCAGACCCAGACGCTCCAGCGCCTGTTCCAGACCGAAGTTGGTCATCAGCGTGCCCACCACCGGACCGCGCAGACGGCCGTTGCGCTGCCAGGAGGCCGCCAGCACGTACAGCAGGTCATCGCCGTCCACCGGGTTGCCTTGGTCGTCGGCCATCAGCACGCGGTCGCCGTCGCCGTCGAACGCAATGCCCAGGTCCGCACCCACTTCGCGCACCTTCGCCGCCAGGTTGTCGATGTGCATCGACCCCACGCCGTCGTTGATGTTCACGCCGTTCGGTTCGGCACCGATCGCCGTCACCTGCGCCCCCAGCTCGCGGAACAGCAGCGGCGCAATGTGGTACGTCGCGCCGTGCGCGCAGTCGAGCACGATCTTCAGCCCACGCAGGTCAAATGCACGCGGCACGCTGGCTTTGCAGAACTCGATGTAACGGCCTACCGCATCCCGTGCGCGCGCCGCCTTGCCCAACCGGTCCGATTCGGCCGTGGTGAACTCGCTGTCCAGCGCCGCTTCCAGCGCCAGCTCGGTGGCGTCGTCGAGCTTTTCGCCGTCCGCCGAAAAGAACTTGATGCCGTTGTCGTAATGCGGGTTGTGCGAGGCACTGATCACAATGCCCGCGTCCGCGCCCAGGGTGCGGGTCAGGAACGCCACGGCGGGCGTCGGCATCGGACCCAGCAGCTGCACGTCGGCACCGGCTGCGACCAGCCCGGCTTCGAGTGCCGCTTCAAACATGTAGCCGGAAATGCGCGTGTCCTTGCCGATCACCACCACCGGGCGATGGCCCGGACGGTGACCATTGCGCTCGGTCAGCACACGCCCCAGCGCGTTGCCCAGGCGCAGCACGAAATCAGCGGAAATGACGCCCTCGCCGACCCGGCCGCGGATGCCGTCGGTGCCGAAGTACTTGCGCGTCCCCATCAGGCGGCGTCCGCCGGCGACTGACGGCCCAGCATGGCCAGCAGGTCGGCCAGACGATCACGCATTTCGCGGCGGTCGCAGATCTGGTCGATGGCACCGTGTTCCAGCAGGAACTCGGAGCGCTGGAAGCCTTCCGGCAGCTTCTCACGCACGGTCTGCTCGATCACGCGCGGACCGGCGAAGCCGATCAGCGCCTGCGGCTCGGCGATGTTGATGTCACCCAGCATCGCGAACGATGCCGACACGCCACCGGTGGTCGGATGGGTCAGCACGGAGATGTACGGCAGGCCGGCGTCGCGCAGGCGACCCAGTGCGGCCGAGGTCTTGGCCATCTGCATCAGCGAGAACAGGCCTTCCTGCATGCGCGCGCCGCCGCTGGCGGAGAAGCACACGTAGGGCGCGCCGATTTCCAGCGCCTTCTCAGCGGCCAGCGCAAAGCGCTCGCCGACCACAGAACCCATTGAACCGCCCATGAAGGCGAAGTCGAACGCCGAGGCGACCAGCGGACGGCCCTTCAGCAGGCCCTGCATGGCGATCAGCGCGTCGTACTCGCCGGTGTTCTTCTGCGAAGCCTTGATGCGTTCGCCGTACTTCTTCTGGTCCTTGAACTTCAGAAGGTCGGTCGGCCCCAGGCGGGCGGCGATTTCAGTGGTGCTGTCGGCGTCGAACAGCGAGGCCAGGCGCGCGCGGGCGCGGATTGCCATGTGGTGGCCGCACTTCGGGCAGACTTCCAGGTTTTCTTCCAGCTCCGGGCCGTACAGCGCGCTGTTGCAGTTGCTGCACTTTTCCCACAGGCCCTCGGGGACGCTGCGCTTCTTGCTGGGAACATTGTCGGTGCGGATGCCCGACGGCATCAGTTTGGTCAGCCAACTCATGCTTGTTGATACGTCCATTCAGGGCGGCCCGGAGGCCGCAAAGGCGGACAGTCTAGCTCACCCGCCGTTGAGCCGGGATCCCTACGGGGGCGTGTGGAGGGGGTGTGAAAACCGCACGTGGCACGCATCGCCTGGGCCGGCCGACGGCCGACGCTACCGAATTGTCCGGACCCCGGTAGCGCCGGCCGTTGGCCGGCCCAGGCGTATTTCAACGATCCAGCGCTTGGCGCAACGGTTCAAGAAACGCCTTCGCTACCGCAGCTGCGGCGTCCGCACCGTCCGCCTCCGCCAACGCCGCCACCAGCGCACTGCCGACCACCACACCGTCGGCTTCTTTGGCCATCGCCGCCGCACTGGCCGCGTCCTTGATGCCGAAACCAGCGACCACCGGCACGGACGAACGCCCGCGCAGGGTCCGCAGACGTGCACTGGCGGCGTCGCTGTCGAGGCGATCAGAGGCACCGGTCACCCCGGCAAAGCTCACGTAGTACAGATACCCGCGCGCCATCGCGGCCAGCTTGTCCAACCGCGCATCGGCAGTCGTCGGCGAAGCCAGCAGGATCAAGGCCAGCCCTGCCTGCTCGAAAATCGCCAAGGTCTCTTCCGCTTCTTCCGGCGGCAGATCCACCAGCAACACGCCATCCACACCGGCGCTGATCGCGTCCTGGGCGAAGCGTTCGGTGCCGCGGATCTCGATCGGATTCAGGTAACCCATCAACACCACCGGCGTGGTGGTGTCATCACGACGGAAGTCGCGCACGGCATCCAGCACATAGGTCAGCCCCGCCCCTCGTGCCAGTGCACGCTCTGAACTGCGCTGGATGGTGGGGCCGTCGGCCATCGGGTCGGAGAACGGCACGCCGAGCTCGATCACATCGGCACCGGCCGCAGCCAGCGCGTGCATCACCGGCACGGTGGACTCGAGCCCGGGATCACCGGCGGTAATGAAGGGAATCAGCGCCTTGCGGCCACTGGCGCGCAGGCGGGCAAAACAGGCATCAATACGGTCAACGGACATGTCAGGCGCGTTCCAGAGTCAGTTAAATTGCGTGGCGGGCGGTCACAGCACCAGGCCTTCGCGGGCGGCGATGGTGTGCACGTCCTTGTCGCCACGGCCGGACAGGTTGCACAGCACCAGCTTGTCTTTGGGCAGCTCGCGCGCCAGCTTGATCGCCTGCGCCACCGCATGGCTGGATTCCAGCGCAGCCAGGATGCCTTCGCTGTGCGCCAGCTGGTGGAACGCAGCCAGCGCTTCCTCGTCGGTAACACCGACATACTGGGCGCGACCGGTATCGGCCAGGAACGCATGCTCCGGGCCCACGCCCGGGTAATCCAGGCCCGCGGACACCGAATGAGTTTCGATGATCTGGCCGTCGTCGTCGCAGATCACATAAGTGCGATTGCCATGCAGCACACCCGGACGGCCTGCGGCGATGGACGCGGCGTGGCGACCGGTTTCGATGCCGTCGCCTGCCGCTTCAGCGCCGACAATGCGCACGTCGCGGTCGTTGAGGAAGGCATGGAACAGCCCGATGGCGTTGCTGCCACCGCCGACACAGGCGGTGATCGCATCCGGCAGGCGGCCGTAGTCGTTGAGCATCTGCGCACGCGCTTCGCGGCCGACGATGGCATTGAAGTCGCGCACCATGCGCGGATACGGGTCCGGGCCGGCCACCGTGCCGATGATGTAGAAGGTGTCGCGCACGTTGGTGACCCAGTCGCGCATGGCTTCGTTGAGCGCATCCTTCAGCGTGGCCGAACCGGAGGTGACCGGCACCACCGTCGCACCCAGCAGCTTCATGCGGTAGACGTTGATCTTCTGCCGCTCGATGTCGGTGGCCCCCATGTAGACCACGCACTCCAGGCCCAGGCGCGCGGCGACAGTGGCACTGGCAACGCCGTGCTGGCCGGCACCGGTCTCGGCAATGATGCGCTTCTTGCCCATGCGCGCGGCCAGCAGGGCCTGGCCGATGGTGTTGTTGATCTTGTGCGCGCCGGTGTGGTTCAGGTCTTCGCGCTTGAGCAGGATCTGCGCGCCGCCGACCTGCTGGCTGAGCCGCTCGGCGTGGTAGATCGGGCTCGGCCGGCCCACGTAATGGGTCAGGTCCTTGTCGTAGGCGGCGATGAAGCTGGGGTCCTGGCGCGCCTGGTCGTAGGCAGCGGCCAGTTCCTGCAGCGGCCCGATCAGGGTTTCAGCGACGAAGCTGCCGCCGTAGCGGCCGAAATGGCCGTTGGCGTCCGGGTAGGCGTGGAAATCGGTGACAGGCATTGGGGATGCGGACATGACGCGACAGCCGGTAGAGACAGACCTTCACTCTAGCGCACGTATCCTTACCGGAATATCGATATTATCTGGCATGAATCGTCAGGAAAACTCACATGAGTGACACTCGCCTGCCCTCGCTCAACGCCCTGCGCAGCTTTGAAGCCACCGCGCGGCTGGGCGGGGTCGGCCGGGCCGCGCAGGAACTGCATGTGACCCATGGCGCGATCAGCCGGCAGCTGCGGCTGCTGGAGGAGCAGTTGGGGTTTGCGCTGTTCGAGCGCGCCGGCCGTGGCCTGCGCCTGACCGCTGCCGGGGAGACCCTGCAGACCGCGTGCGCCGGAGCCTTTGGGCAGATCCGCGATGCGGTGAGCGGGTTGCAACGCCGGCAACGACCCGAAGCGCTGGTGCTGGGCTGCAGCGGCAGCATCCTGGCGCGCTGGATGATTCCGCGCCTGCAGCAGTTGCAGGCCGACCTGCCACAACTGCCGCTGCACTGGTCGGCGCAGGATGGAAGCTTCACGGCGGATCAGCAGAATCTGGATGCGGTGTTGCTGCTGGCGCATGCGCCGTGGCCATTGGGGTGGCAGGTGCGGGAATTGGCACCGGAGCGGGTGGGTGTTGTGGTGAGTCCGCAGCATCCGGCAGCGGCGCGATTGCGAGGGCATCCGCCTTCGGTGCTGCTGGGTGAGCCATTGCTGCATACGACGTCCCGGCCGCAGGCATGGCCGGACTGGGCGCTGTCGCATGGGCTGGAGCCGGCGCAACTGGTGATGGGCACCGGGTTTGACCACCTGTATTACCTGCTGGAGGCGGCAGTGGCCGGGCTGGGGGTGGCGATCGCGCCGGAGCCGCTGGTGGCCGATGAGTTGGCGGCCGGACGGTTGCTGGCACCCTGGGGGTTTGGGGCGACCGGGGGGTTCTGGGTGTTGGCTGCGCCGGAGGGCGTGGTGGATGCGCGGGTGGATGTGTTGGCGGGGTGGTTGGGTGCGCAGCTGGGGTGATGGCGGCTGACGGTGGGCGTCGTTTCGATTTGGGTCATGCCCCACCGGTCGCTGGGGATTTCACGGCGGTCGTCTTGCGAGCGACCCTTATCTGTTCGAAATCTGGCAACGTGGGTGTCGAGAGCCGGCGTGGGCCGCCGTATGACCCTAGATCTAAGCGATCGCTTGGTAGCCAGGTGCCCACGCCGGTATCTCCCTTGCATCGCC
>JBCNQC010000006.1:0-217711 GCA_039592995.1 Stenotrophomonas sp.
TGTTGTAGAGCCGGGCTTGCCCGGCTGCTTTCAGCGGAATCGCGAAATGCAGCGGGGCAAGCCCCGCTCTACAGGGTGCCGGCAGCGCGACGCTGTTGTAGAGCCGGGCTTGCCCGGCTGCTTTCAGGGGAGTCGCGAAATGCAGCGGGGCAACCCAAATCAAAGCGACGTGGAATACACCAGCATCAAACGGTTCTCCTCGGCATCACGCTGATAGTTCGAACGGAAGAACCCGTTCCGCCAGCGAATCGAGAAGTCTTTCAGTGCCTCGCTCTGGAAGGTGTAGCCGATCTCGAAATCGCGCTGCCATTGCCGGCCCTCGCCTGCAAAGGTGTTCGGGCGCGCATTGTCACCCTTCACGTAGCGCACCAGAAACTTCAGGCCGGGAACGCCAATACGCTTGCCATCCAGCTGATAGCGCGCCTGCCAGCTGCGCTCGTCGCGCTCCATGAAGTCGTTGATGAAGGTCCAGTTGAACACGTTGCCGTCGGTGCCGCCCACGAACGGCATCGCGGTGTCGCCGCTCATATCCTGGTAGGCCAGCGCGAACTCCTGGCCGTTGACGTTCCATGCGACCAGCGCGTTGACCGCGCGGTTGTCGACCACACCCGCCAGCGCCTGGCCCACGTCATCGGACACGTAGTAGCGCAGTTCGGCGTCCAGGCGACCCACGGGCAGTGGGTGAAGATACGCGACCGACGCCACCTGCTGGCGGTAGATGTCCTGCAGTTCCGCGTGCTCGACACGCAGCTTCAACTGGTCGTTGACCTTCCACCCAGCGGTGAACAGATCGAGGTGATCCGAGTCCGGCGTACCGCTGAAGCGGCGATCCTTGTTGGTGATGGTCAGGTGCACGCGATCGACACCGTCACGATACCAGCTCCGGTCGAAGCGCCTGTAGCCCAGCTCCAGGCCATTCTTGAACGACGCGCCCAGCGACGCGCCTTCGAAGGTCTGCGGCAGCAGGCGACTGGTGTTGGACTTCAAGGTCAGGTCAGCGGTGATATGGCTGCCGACGCGCAGTTCCGCCGGGCCGGCCTTGGCCTTGCCGGTCACCGCCACGCGCCCGAAGGTCGTGCGAGCACCATTATCGTCGTACGGCAGAATGCCGGTGCCCACTTCGGCATCGCTGCCGTCCAGCTTCAGGTCGCCCAGCCCCAGCAGGTCCAGGCCGAATCCCACCACGCCCGGGGTGTAACCGCTGCGTGCATCGATCATCAGGCCCTGTGCCCACTCCTCGCGCTTGCCCTGGCCGCTGCCGCTACGGAAATCGCGGTTGTAATAGAAATTGGTGGCGGTCAGAACGACCTCGGCTCCCTTGAAGAAGCCTTCGGAGGTTTCGTCGGCCATCGCCGACCCGCTGGCCAGGCACGCAGCCGCCAGCACGGAAATCGAAAGGTTACGCATGCTGCAACTCCTTAGAAGATCGCGCTGGCGATGAGGATCAGGACCAGCGACACCACCGAGGCCATCGACAGCGGCAGACTCAGCGTCTTCAACGTGCCACGCAGGGTCATGCCCATGGTGGTCTGCATCAGCCAGAACGTATTGCTGGTCACGTGCACCAGGAACAGCGAGCCCGAACCCGCGGCCAGCGCCACCAGCACGGGTGGCACGTCCAGCGAATGCAGGGCCGGTGCCAGCAGGCTCGCCGCCGTGATCGCCGAGGCAGAGACCGAGCCGATGGCAATGTGCAGGATCGCCGCCACCAGCCACACCAGCAACAGCGGCGCAGCCGTATTCGCGGTGAAGTAGCCCGACAGAATGTCGCCCATGCCGGTGGTGGCTACGACCGCAGACAACGAGCCGGCCACGCCGGTCAGCAGCAGGATCTGGCCGCTCTCCTTGAACGCATCGGTCACCGCACCGCTGCGGTCTTTCGCCGGAATGGTGAAGCGGGCGATGAAGAACGCCAGCGCCAGGCCGCAGAACAACGCAAAGGTGGAGTTGCCAATCGCTTCCAGCACCGGCGCATCCCAGCCCATCACGCGATCCACCGCACCCAGCGCGATCATCAGCATCGGCACGATGATCGGCAGCAGCGACAGCTTCAGTGGCACCGCGTTGCCTTGCGCGGATTCATCAGCGGCGATCACCGCCGGCTGTTCGTCTTCTGGCAGTTCGTCGGTTTCCGGCTTCCAGAACCCGCGATGCAGCAGCCAGTGGAAGCCCCACAGGGTAAGGAACACGGTCGGGATGGCGATCGCCAGGCCCACCAGCAGCATGGTGGCCAGTTCCACGTCCAGCACCGCCGACAGCGCCAGCGCAGCCACACCCGGCACCACCATGGTCAGCGCCATGTAAATGCCTACACCCACGGCGGCGGCCATCTTCGGCAGTGCATCGCCGCCCATGCGCCGCGCCGTGGCGCGTGCCAGCGGAGCCGACATCAGCAGCAGCACGTCGGTGTAGATCGGCGGGAAGATCGAAGTCAAGATGGTCGCAAACGCGTACGGCATCTGCCTGGGCTTGAAGGTCTTGACCAGCAGCCGCACGACCTGCTGGAAAGCGCCCATGCGATGCAGGAACGCCCCGATCATTACCCCGAAGCCGATCAGCAAGCCGATCTTGCCCATCAGTTCGCCAAACCCTTCGGTGATGGCCTTGATGGTTTCGGCAAAGCCCAGTCCGGAGCTGAGCCCCAGGTACAGCGGCCCGGCGACCAGCGCGATCATCGGGTTGACCTTGAAATAGATGATCAGCAGAACGATCAACAAAATAGCGAACATGGCGTTCGCCAGCACAAACCACTCGTGCATGATTCCCTCCCAGGAATGCAAAGCTAATTGAAGCGCACGCCAGTGCAGCCAGCACCGGCGCGCGGAATGATCAGGCAGCGCGCAGGCCCGGCGGTGCCGGATGCAGGTCGCCTACCCGGCCGGCCTTGGCGACCTGACCGGAGGTTTCGTGGCCGACCAGTGCCGGCAGCGTTTTTGAGAGTTCGATCAGCCGCAGCAGATCCAACCCGGTGGGAATACCCATTTCCTCGCACATCGCCACCAGGTCTTCGGTGCAGATGTTGCCCGATGCCCCCGGTGCAAACGGACAGCCTCCCAGGCCGCCCAGCGAGGCATCGAAACGCTGCGCGCCGGCCTCATACGCCGCCACCACATTGGCCAGCCCCAGTCCACGGGTGTCATGGAAATGCAGGGTCAGTGCGGCGGGATCAACGAGCTGCAGCGCCTGCTCGACCAGACGCGCCACCTGGCGCGGATTGGCCATGCCGGTGGTGTCGGCCAGGGTGATGCCGGTGCAGCCCAGGTCAAGGTAGCGGCGCACGATATCCAGCACCTTCGCCGGAGGCTGTGGGCCCTCGAACGGGCAACCGAATGCCGTTGCCACCGTGCCGTTGAGCAGCTTGCGGCCGTTGTTGAGCGCGGCGATCTGCGCAAAGCCGGCGAAACTCTGTTCGGCGGTCATGCGCATGTTGGCCAGGTTGTGGGTTTCGCCCGCCGACATCACCAGGTTCAGTTCATCGGCACCCGCTGCCAGCGCACGTTCCGCGCCTTTCAGGTTCGGCACCAGCGCGACATACACGGTGCCCGCAGCACGCTGCAGCCCAGCGAACACCTCGGCGGCATCGGCCAGCGCCGGCACCGCCTTCGGCGACACGAAACTGCTTACCTCGACACGCGCGAAGCCCAGTTCGCCAAAGGCATTGCCCAAGCGGATCTTCTCTGCCGTCGGCACGAACACCGGCTCGATCTGCAGGCCGTCGCGCAGGCAGACTTCCTGCACGACCAAAGGACGGGATGTAGTCATTGTTACTTCTCCTTCGCCGTGATCCGGACGATGGCGTCGGCGGCCAGTCCCAGTTCGGCAAGCACCTGTGCGGTGTGTTCGCCCAGCGCCGGACCGGTCCAGCGCATCTCGCCGGGCGTCTCCGAAAGCGTGGGCACGATACCCGGCAGCGTGATCGGCTGCCCGTCCGGCAAGGTGGTGTTCAACAACATGCCGCGCGCCTGGTAATGCGGGTCGGCGACGATGTCGGCGGCGGAGTAGATGCGCCCGGCCGGGACATCGGCCAGGTCCAGCGCTTCCAGCACTGCGTCGATGTTGCGCCCGCTGGTCCAGTGGGTAATGGCCGCATCCAGCTCGGCATTGCGCGCCACGCGCCCGGGATTGGTGGCCAACGAGGGTTCGTCGGCGAGGTCATCACGGCCGATGGCGCGCATCAGGCGCCGGTAGATCGGGTCGCTGTTGCCGGCGATCACCACGTACGCCCCATCAGCGGTCGGGTAGGTATTGGACGGGCTGATGCCCGGCAATGCACCGCCGGTGCGCTCACGAACCTCCCCGAACATCGCGTACTCCGGCACCAGGCTTTCCATCAGGTTGAACACGCTTTCGACCAGCGAAACGTCCACGACCTGTCCGCCGCCCTGCCCGGTTTTCACCCGCAGCAGCGCCATCAGCGCGCCCATCACCCCGTGCAGCGAGGCCAGCGAATCGCCCAGGCTCACCCCCACGCGTGCCGGCGGCGTGCTCGGGTCACCGGTGGTGTAGCGGATGCCGCCCATGGCCTCGCCAATCGCGCCGAAGCCGGGGCGGTCGCGATACGGGCCGGTCTGGCCGTAACCGGAGATGCGCACCATGATCAGGTTCGGGTTCAGCGCTGACAGCACGTCCCAGCCCAACCCGAGTTTTTCCAGGCCACCGGGCCGGAAGTTCTCGATCACCACGTCGGCGCTGGCGGCCAGCTGGCGCGCTGCTTCGGCACCGTCGGCGGACTTCAGGTCCAGCACCACGGATTTCTTGTTGCGCGCCTGCAGCGACCACCACAGCGAGGTGTCACCGTGCAGCTTGCGCCACTTGCGCAGCGGGTCGCCCCCTTCCGGCGACTCCACCTTGATCACTTCGGCTCCGAATTCGGCGAACAGGCGCGCTGCGAACGGCGCGGCGATCAGCGTCCCGAATTCAACAACACGAATGCCTTGCAACGGACCTGGCATCCTGACTCCCTCCTGCGACAATGCAGCGCAGGGTAGCCAGCCTTCACACGGTTGCGCCAGACCTTATTCGCGAAACGGCGTTCGCAGATTGCGAACGCCTAATCCTTTGGTCGAAGGTGGTCGAGCAGCTGCTGCGCCGCCGTGGAGAGGGTGCGACCGTTGCGGTACACCAGTTTCAGCTCTCTTTCCGCCCATGCATCGGTCAGCGGCTCGAAGTGCAGCTTCATCGAACGACCGAACAATTCGAACACCGGCTCCGGCACCAACCCGATGCCCAGGCCGGCCTGCACAGTGCGGCAGATCGCGTCGAAGCCCGGCACGTGGATGCGGCGCCGCAGCGAGCGCCCGGCATCGCGGGCGGCAATCTGCGAACGGGTGAAGATCGAGCTTTCCGCGTGCAGCGCCACCTGGTCGTACGGCAGCGTGTCAGCGAAGGCGATCGGCCCCTGCCCCGCCAGCGGATGGTCCGGGCGCATCAGCATCACCAGCCGGTCGCGCCGGAACGACAGCACCGCCAGATCCCCCAGTTCA
Organism: Stenotrophomonas sp.; assembly: GCA_039592995.1. Classification (GTDB taxonomy): domain Bacteria; phylum Pseudomonadota; class Gammaproteobacteria; order Xanthomonadales; family Xanthomonadaceae; genus Stenotrophomonas. The sequence continues at coordinate 5,484 of JBCNQC010000006.1, forward strand.
CTGTCGCCGGAACAGACACCGATCTCCGCCCAGCCTTCCTGGATGCCGCGCACCACGCCGGGCGTTGGCCGCTCTTCCAGTTCGATACGCAGGTCCGGGTGTTCCAGGAAGAACGCCTCCAGCGCCTCCGGCAGGTAGGCCACGATGGCCGACAGATTGGCCAGCATGCGGATATGCCCACGGATGCCGCGCCGGTACTCCAGCAGCTCACTGGATAACGCCGAGGCGGCCAGCAACATCCGACGCGCGTGCTGCAGCAGGCTTTCGCCGGCCAGGGTGAGCTGCATGCCACGGCTGTTGCGGGTGAACAGCACGACATCCAGGCCACTTTCCAGATCGTTCAGGCGCCGGCTGGCGGCAGAGGTGGCGATGGATTCGCGTTCGGCCGCCTTGGACAGCGAGCCTTCCTCGACCACGGCCACGAACAGCCGCAACGTGGTGAGGCTGATGCGGTCCACGGGCATGGGTTGGGTCATGATGCACGCTCGCGCGTCCACCCGCGGGGCCATCCGGTCAGAACGCCGCCCTTCCAGAGCACTATCGAGTAACACAGGAACGCAAGCACCAGACCAACCGGGATAGTTTCAAACCTCCCGCCGTTGCCGCCAAATTCAAAGGCACGCTGACACAGGTGGGCCACAAACAAGGCCACCGCCACGCGCCGACCGAATGCCAGGAATATGCCGGCCAGGGCCAGTGTAAAGGGGGTCAACAAACTCTGGACGACGAAGCCCACCGGCACTGCGGTGAAACCAAACAGTTTCACGTAGCGCAGGATGACCACGCCCATCACCACAAACTGAAGCGAGCAGAACACAGCAATCAGGATGGAGATCAAGCGGGCGGCAATGCGCGGCCAGCGGGGTGCCTGTGCCGCGGGCGGCGACAGTTGCGCTGTCGGTCGGCCGTAGGGGTTCTCTGCCCCTTCATCCTCTTCGCGTTCGTGTTCCATTGGTCCCCCGGTCATGCTCGGTGCCACACCCTAGCATGCGCCGCTACGGAACCTTAACGCTGCTTGCCTATGCTTCCAGCTTCATCTGGAGCACCCGGGCAAGCCCGGCTCTACATTGGGAATGGCCGGGCAACACCCGGCATACAAGGAGATTGCATGAAGAAGCTGCACGTTGCCCTGTTCGCCGCCTGTCTGCTGGGGTCCAGCCCGCTGGCCTTCGCCGAGGCCGTCAACCTCACCAACAGCGCCGAAGGGGCCAATCGTGACGCGGGTATTACCGCGGTCAAGAAGAAGCTGCAGGACGCCTGCGCGGACCGCAAGGGTACCGCCGACGCTGAGTCGTTCGAGGTGGTGTTCGAGAAGACCAGCGAGAATCCGGACGTACCGAAGCCGTATTACGTGGACGGAAAGATGAAGTGCAACCTGCCGGGTTGATCCCGGCCCGTTCGGCCCCTTTCCGCCTGCTATAGTCCCCACCATCCAGCAATCACAAGGAATGGTCATGGGTCTGATCCAGGCGGTAAAGGGTGCAGTGGGCGGTGTTCTGGCCGACCAGTGGAAGGACTTCTACACGGTGCCCAACGGGCTGCCGTCCACGGCTGCGCTGTTCGCCGCCGTCCCGCGTGGCACCAATGCCGGGCGTGGTTCCAACACCAGCGGCTCCTCCAACATCATCAGCAACGGCTCGAAGATCGTCGTGCCGGAAGGTTACGGCCTGCTGCTGATGCAGGACGGGGCGATCACCGCCTTCGTCGCCGAAGCCGGCGGCTATGAATGGCGCTCGGATGACCTCAATTCGCAGTCGGTCTTCGCCGGCGACGGCATCGTCACCCCACTGATCAAGCAGAGCTGGGAGCGCTTCAAGTTCGGCGGCCAGCCGGGTGCGCAGCAGGCGGCGTTCTTCGTTTCGCTGAAGGAACTGCCCGACAACCGCTTCGGCACCCAGTCGGAAATCTACTGGGACGACGCCTTCCTCAACACCCAGGTCGGCGCGGTCACGCGTGGTTCGTACACGCTGAAGATTGAAGACCCCATCCTGTTCGTGAAGCACTTCGTGCCAGCGGCCTACCTGCAGCCGGGCAAAGTGTTCGACTTCACCGACATGGACAACGCGGCCGCCAACCAGCTGTTCAATGAAGTGGTCAGCTCGCTGGCCCCGGCCTTCAGCCTGTACAGCAATGACCCGGCCAAGGGCAACCGCATAACCAAGCTGCAGCAGGACTCGCTGGGCTTCGCCCAGAGCCTGTCCGCAGCGGTGGAACAGGGCTATCAGTGGAAGTCCGACCGTGGCCTGGCCATCGTCAAGACCGCCATCGTCTCCATCGAGTACGACGCCAACACACGCGAACTGCTCAAGACAGTGCAGCGCGCCGATGCCCTGGCCGGCAGCCGTGGCAATTCCAACCTGCAGGCCAGCGTGGCCCAGGGCATCCAGTCCGCCGGCGAGAACGGCGGCGCGGCCGGCCTGATGGGCATCGGCATGGCCAGCGGCATGATGGGCGTGGGCAACCTGCAGCAGCCGGCCACCCCGGCCGCCGCGCCGGTGGATGACACCGTGGCCAAGCTGAAAAAGGCCAAGGAAATGCTCGACCTCGGGTTGATCACCCAGGCCGACTACGACGCCGCCAAGGCCAAGGCGCTGGGCCTGTAAGACGCAGACCCGGTCATGAACAACCCAGGAAACACCCCGCCACCGCTGCCACCGGTGCCGCCGCCGTTGCCCAAGGCAACGCTGGACGGCCCCGGCTCGCCGCAGAATGTCCCGCCCCTGCCCGGCAGCTTCCCGCTCGACCCGGCCACCCTGCCCGACCCGATCCGGGCCGAGATCGAAGCGCCCGATCCCGAGGCGCTGGACACCTCGGCCGCCGAGCTGAAGGACGGCGTCAACCGCTGCCCGAAGTGCGGCTCCAGCGACGTGCGCCTGAAGATCGGCACCGACGTGCTGGTCTGCCAGTACTGCCGGCACCAGTGGCACGGCGACCGCGTGGAAGAGGCCTTCGGCCTGGGCGACGGCCTGGACCAGCTGCGCGGTACGAACATCGCCAGCGGTGCCCGCAACATCGACGTCGGCACGGCCGCACTGATGAGCTTCAAGTGCACCGGCTGCGGTGCCGAAGTGACCATCAACACCGAAAGCAGCATGACCGCCCGCTGCCACTGGTGCCGTCACGTATTCGGCGTCAACGAGCAGGTCTCCAACGGGGCCGTGCCCGATGCGGTGTTGCCGTTCCGGATCAGCAAGGACGACGCGGTTGCCCGCATCCGTCAGTTCGTCGACAAACGGCGGCTTTTCGCATTGAAGGCCTTCAAGGATCAGTTCACCCCGGAAAACGTGGTCGGCGTGTACATGCCGTACATGATCGTGGACAGCAATGTCAGCGCGGCGGTCAGCGGCAAGGGCGAGATCCAGACCCGCGAATACACCGTGGGCAGCGGCGACAAGAAGAAGACCTACTACGACGCGGATGTGTACCAGGTGGACCGCCAGGTCGACTTCACCGTGGATGACCTGCCGCTGGAGTCTTCCGCCCAGCGCGGCAACCTGGACATCAAGGTCAACACCAACAACATCATCAACACCATCCTGCCGTTCGACACCAAGAACGCAGTGAAGTGGAACGCGTCCTATCTGCTCGGCTTCTCATCGGAGAAGCGCGACCTGGACGTGGAAAAGATGATGCCGCGGCTGGAGGACCAGCTGCTTTCCATTGCCCGTTCCGAGGTGCACACCTCGGTGCGCCGCTTCAACCGCGGTGTGCGCTGGGAGCAGGAACAGCTGGAAGTGCACGGCACCCGCTGGGTGTCCATGTACCTGCCGGTGTGGCTGTATTCGTATCACCAGCCAGGCCGCAACGGCGGCATGCTGCATTACATCGCGGTCAACGGCCGTACCGGTGAAACCATGGGCAGCGTGCCGGTGCAGCAGTGGAAGCTGCTGCTGGCCGCACTGACCACCGGCACGATCGTGGAAGCGCTTGTCATTGCCCTACTGGTAGCCAGCGCATGAGTGACGATAGCGGTCTTTGGTTGTTGGCGGCGGGCCCTGCGGCCGCCACGGGGCTGTACTGGGCGCTGTATCGGTATTACCGCAACACCGACAAGTCGCATGCGTTCGAGCGTGAGACGCTGGTGCAGGCGAAGCCGGTGACGGGGGACGAGCGCAAGGTGGCGACCAATAACGGAACGCAGGAACGGCGCATTCGCGGCGACAATGGCGGTGAGTATCGGAAGCGGGTGGCGCGAACGCGCCGATGAACTCCGTGACGCGCCGGGTGCGTCATCGCCGGGATTCACCCATCACCCGCCTGGCGCGCTACTGGAGTTCCAACAACCTGAATACGCGCCCCTCACGCAATCAATACGCGGATCCGGCAAATGTCCTGGATGGGTGGCGATTTTCGTGGACCTGCCCGTCCCAGTGCACTACTGTCCCGTCAGGGGATGGGAGGAAAGCCAAACCGTGCTGGAAGAACGCACCAACGACCTGCTGAACGACGAAGCGCGGCAGTTCTCACTGCTGCTGAACTCGGTCACGGATTACGCCATCTACATGCTGGATACCGAAGGGGTGATCCGCACCTGGAACCCCGGTGGCCGCCGCATCAAGGGCTACACCAACCGCGAGGTGATCGGCAGCAACTTCGCCCGCTTCTACCTGCCGGAAGACATCGAGGCGGGAGTACCTGGGCGCAATCTGCACACCGCCGCCACCGAGGGTCGCTACGTCGGCGAAGGTTGGCGCGTGCGCAAGGACGGCTCGTGCTTCCGCGCCAGCGTGGTGATCGACCCGATCCGGATGGACGGCGAGCTGATCGGCTTCGCCAAGGTCACCCGCGATGTCACCGAACGGCATGTGGCCCAGCAGCGCCTGCAGGAAGCGCAGGCCAACCTGCTGCAGGCGCAGAAGCTGGAGGCCATCGGCAAGTTCACCCTGGGCATGGCCCACGATTTCAACAACCTGCTGACCGTCATCATCAACTGCCAGGACCTGCTGAAGGCCAAGGTGCAGGACGAAGGGTCGGCCAAGCTGGTCGACACCACCCTGCGCGCGGCCGAACGGGGCGCCCTGCTCACCCGGCAACTGCTCGGCTTCGCGCGCGGCCAGACGCTGGCCCCGGAACGGCTGGACCTCAGCGCGGTGATACGCGAATGCGAGGGTGTGCTGCGGCGTTCGGCCGGCGATGCCATCGTCCTGCAACTGGATCTGGCCGCCGACCTGCCCTGCTGTGCCGTGGACCGCACCCAGCTGGAAACCGCCGTGTTGAACCTGGTCTGCAACAGCCGCGATGCAATGAACGACGCGGGATGCATCTGCATCCACACCGCGCTGCAGTTCACCCAGGACCCGGCCCAGCCGGAGCAGCCCCCCACTGCCTTCGTGCGGTTGTCAGTGCACGACAACGGCCCGGGCATTCCGGAAGAACAGCAGGCACGCGTGTTTGAGCCGTTCTTCACCACCAAGCCCATCGGCAAAGGCAGTGGCCTGGGCCTCAGCCAGGTATTCGGCTTCACCGCACAGTCGGACGGCTTCACCCGCCTGATCAGTGAACCCGGTCACGGAACGTGCGTGGAGTTGTATTTTCCGGCCGTGTGAAGGCCGTTTCATCAACTCACGCTCACATCGCACACGGTATCTCTGGCTCACTCCAAGGTGGGGTGATCGGCGATGCAGTCACTGATCAGCGTGGATGAAGCCACCCACGCCATACATGCACAACCCCGTGTTCGCGCCAACGAATCGGTGCCGCTGCCCGAAGCAGTGGGCCGGGTGCTGGCCGACGAGGTCATGGCCGAGCGCGCGCACCCGCCGTTCGACCGGGTCACCATGGACGGCATTGCCACGCGCTGGTTGCCGGTGATGCCCGCCGTGCTGCGTGTGGCCGGTGCGCAGACCGCCGGCGGCTATGGACAGGCGCTCAGGGAAGCCGATACCTGCATCGAAGTCGCCAGCGGCGCGCTGCTGCCGGAAGGCTGCGATTGCGTGATTCCGATCGAGCACCTGGTGCGCAATGCACAGGGCTACAGCCTGGCCCCGGCCGCCAGCCCCCGCCGCGGGCAGTTCATCCATCGCCAAGGCGCGGACTGCCCGGCCGACGCGGTGGTGCTGGAGGCCCGCGTCCGCATCGGGCCACCGCAGATGGCCGTACTGGCGGCCAACGGCGTGGCCACGGTGCAGACAGTGCGGCTGCCCACGGTAGCCATCGTCGCCACCGGCGATGCGCTGCTGGACGTCGCCGCACCGCTGCACCCCGCGCGGATCCGCCGCTGCAGCGACCTGGCCATGATGGCCGCGCTGCAGGAGGCCGGTCTGGGCCTTCCCACCGTGCAGCCGTTGTCGGACGATCCGGACGTGCTGGGAGCCACCCTGTCGCGCCTGCTGCAGAGCCACGACGTGCTGGTGCTGTCTGGTGGGGTCACGCTGGGACAGCGCGATTATCTGCCCACCACCCTGGAAAGCGTGGGCGTGCGCTGCGTCTTCCAGGGCGTGGCGCAGCAGCCAGGCCGCGCCATGTGGTTTGGCGTCGGACCCAACGCGCAGCGGGTCTTCGCGCTGCCGGGCAATCCGTACTCGGCGCTGGTGTGCATGGCGCGCTATGTGCGCCCGGCGTTGCTGTCGGGCATGGGTGTATCGGTGGTCGCCTGCGAGCAGGTGCGGCTGGCTGCTGCCGTGCCCGCGCACGTGCTGACCCAGTTCGTGGCCGTGCGTCTGCGGCGCGAGCCCGGCGGCGAGGTGTTGGCCCAGCCTCTGCCCCCACGCAGCAACGCCGACGTCACCACCCTGGCCGCCACCGACGGCTTCGTCGAGGTACCCGCCGGGCTGGCCTGCGAAGTCGGCCACGCGCTCCCCCTATACCGCTGGTGACACACCCCCTTCACCCCATCACCACGACAATCCCCCAACAACGGCACCTCCCGTAGAGCCACGCCCTGCGTGGCTTCGACCAACCCCGTAGTGACACGCCATGCGTGTCATCAATACACTGGACTCGCCGGGAACCATGCACCGCCCGCCCAACTGCTCGAGCCCCCTTTGACCGCGCCCCAAACGCCCGACCCCCACAGCGAACGCGCCACCGAAAGCGTCAACATGGCGCTGGCCGCCGGTGCCATTGTCGGCACCTGGTTCTGGGACGTCGCCAGCGACCGCCTGACCATTGACGAAGCGCTGGCCCGTGCCTTCGGCCTGGACCCGGACATCGCCCACGGCACGCTGCGCCTGGACGAGGTAATGGGCGGCGTCCATCCCGACGACCGACCCGGGCTCGCCGCCGCGATCAACGCCGCCGTCCAGCACGGCGGCCGCTTCGCCCACCAGTACCGCACCCGCAGCGAGGACGGCGGCTACCACTGGCTGGAAGGCATCGGCCGGGTGGATCTGGATGCCAACGGTCGCCCGACCGGCTTCCCCGGCGTCATCATCGACATCAGCGAACGCCGCCGCTTCGAGCGCGAGCGCGATGATGCCCAGCAGCTGCTGCGGTCGTTCGTCGAGGCCGCGCCTGGCGTGGTCTACGCCAAGGACCGCAAGGGCCGGATTCTGATCGGCAACCGGGGCACCACCGATCTGATCGGCCTGCCGCCGGACCAGTACGTCGGCCGCACCGACGCCGAACTGTTGAACGACGCCGTGCAGGCCGCCGCCGTGATGGCGACCGACGAGCGCATCATGAGCAGCGGCCAATCCGAACAGGTAGAGGAAGAAGTCAGCTTCCCCGACGGCCGCCGCGCCCATTGGCTCTCCACCAAGTCGCCCCTGCGCGACGCAACGGGAGCCGTGGTCGGGCTGGTCGGCACCTCGCTGGACATCACCGACCGCAAGAACGCCAACGACGCCCATCGCGAGATCGAAGAGCGCTACCGCCTGGCCGCGCAGGCCACCAACGATGCGATCTGGGACTGGCGTATCAGCGATGGCCAGGTGATCTGGAACGAAGCACTCGGCAGCCTGTTCGGTCACGAAACCAGCGAAACCACGGCGGCGTGGTGGCTCGACCATATCCACCCGGATGATCGCGCGCGTATTGACCACGACATCCATGCAGTGATCGAAGGCCAATCCAGCAGCTGGAGCGACGAGTATCGTTTCCGTCGCTATGACGGCAGCTACGCCACCGTGTTCGACCGCGGCGCGGTGCTGCGCAATGCCGAAGGCGAACCGGTACGAATGATCGGTGCCATGCTCGATCTGTCCGAGCGCTACGCCGCCGAAGCACGCCTGAAGGAATTGAACGAACAGCTGGAAAGCCGCGTCCGCGAAGAAGTTGCCGAGCGCCTGCGGGTGGAAGAGGCGCTGCGCCAAAGCCAGAAGATGGAAGCCGTGGGCCACCTCACTGGCGGCATCGCCCACGACTTCAACAACATGCTGGCCACGGTGATCGGTCCTCTGGACCTGCTGGAAGCGCGGTTGGCCGGCAGCGATCCGCGCGCCGCACGCTACATCGAGATGGCAATGGACAGCGCCACGCGCGCGGCCCAGCTGACCCAGCGCCTGCTGGCGTTCTCACGGCAGCAGCCGCTACAGCCTACCGCGGTGGACACCAACAAGCTGGTGGCCGGCATGAGCGACCTGCTGGTGCGCTCGCTCGGCAGCAGCGTGCAGCTTGAAACCGTGCTGGCCGGCGGATTGTGGTGGACCCATGCCGACCCCAACCAGCTGGAAAACGTGATTCTCAACCTGGCAGTGAACGCACGCGACGCCATGCCCGGTGGCGGACGGCTGAAGGTGGAAACGTCGAACTGTGCCATTGCGTCCAGCTTTGATGAAACCCATCCCGGCGTGGCCCCGGGCGAGTATGTGCTGATCGCCGTGTCCGACACCGGCAGCGGCATGCCGCCGGAGGTGTTGGCCAAGGCATTCGATCCGTTCTACACGACCAAGGATGTTGGCCAGGGCACCGGGTTGGGGCTTTCTCAGGTGTATGGCTTCGTGCAGCAGAGCGCGGGCCAGGTGAAGCTTTGCTCGGAGGTGGGCGTAGGCACCACGGTAAAGGTCTACCTGCCCAAGCTGCAGGCCGAGCGCGCGCCGGCAATGCCCGTTGCGCCACGCACGGTGCCTCTGCCGGGTGGCGGGAAGGAACTGGTTCTGGTGGTGGACGACGAACCGCTGGTGCGCCAGTTCTCGGTGGAAGCGTTGACCGAGCTGGGCTACCAGGTGCTGGCGGCCGACGGGGCGGCGGCGGCGCTGGAGTTGATGAATCAGTATCCCGGCATCGACCTGTTGTTCACCGACGTGGTGATGCCGGAGGTCAATGGGCGGCAGCTGGCGGATCAGGCGTTGGCGCGGCGACCGGATCTGAAGGTGTTGTTCACCACCGGCAACAGTCGCAATGCGCTGGTGGATGAGGGGGTGCTGGATGAGAACGTGCACCTGATCGGAAAGCCGTTTACGGTTTCGGAACTGGCGACGCGTGTGCGGGCGGCATTGAACGCGTGAGGCAGTGACGCGCATGGCGCGTCACTACGCGACCCCGACATGTAGTGACACGCCATGCGTGTCATACGTATTCCATCAGAAAGAATGGGCGGCACCGGCACCTGATTGCCTGCCGGTGCCGCCTCTCCTCCGGCGTCTCCCCCGCCTTACAACTGTACGAATCGTTGCAGCTTGCGCGCGAACCAGCCGCTGAACACCAACGGCGCATCCAATGCGGAAACACAGATACACGGAACGCCCGGCGCGGTCACCGGTTGATGCTCGACATCCGAATCCAGATCCGCTATGTCGCCCGCCGCAAACAAGCCAAGCGCATCGTTGTACGAACCCTGCAGCACCTGGGTAAGCTCGCTGCCTCCATGGCTGTGCACCGGCAGACTCTTGCCCGGTGCAATTTTCAGCATGATCAACGAAGGCATGTCGCGAGCGCGTGTGCAATACATGCCCGGACCGATCCACTTCCAACGCACCGTGCTCAGCCGCTCGCCAAAATAAGGCTGCAACGCAGCCGGCAGACGATCCGGATCGACGCCTTCGCGCAGTGGTGCAGTGTTTGCTCGCAGCGCGGTCACTTTGCTCGCATCCACGGTCGCTTCACTTTCCAGTCGCGCGAGCATCACATCGCGCAGCGCGTCACGCTGTGCTGAATCACCTTCCGGCTGAGTCTGCTCCAGCAGCGCAGCGCCAATCGCCTCTGCCGCGCGCAGCCGCTGACGGCATTCGGCACAGCGCTCCAGGTGCGCGCTGGCGACCACTGCCAGCGGGGCCGGCAACGCGCCGGCCGCCAGGCTCATCAACGTAGCGTCGTCCAGATGATGGTGCGGGCGCATCAGCCGCCCCCCACTTTGGACTGCAGCTGCAGGAATGCCCGTCGCAGGTGCGACTTCACCGTGCCCAGCGGCATGCCCAGCGCCTCGGAGATTTCCCCGTGGCTCTTCGCCTCGAAGTAGGACATGCGCACCAGCCGTGCCTGCACCGCCGGCAGCTCCTGGATGCGCTGGCGCAGGCGCGCGTCATCAGCAAACTGCTCGGCGCTGGTGCGCTCGGGCACGTCCTGCTCGGCGGCCTGCTCCACCACCGCCTGCGCATGCACCCAGCCGCGCTCGTGGCGCACCCGGTCAATGTGCAGGTTGCGTGCAATCCGGAACAGCCACGTGCTCAGCGCACTCTGCGCCGGGTTGAAGTGGTCGGCGTGCAGCCACAACCGCAGCAGACTTTCCTGCGCCAGTTCCTCGCCGATGCCATCCGGCGCGCCCAATCCACGCAGGTAGACGCACAAGCGCGGCATGAAATGGTCATAGATACGCATGAAACACTCGCGGTCGCGGAACTGCGCCACGCCGGCCATGTCGCCTGCCCAGTTGATCGGGTCGCTCGTCGGCTGCGGTGAACCTGACGCCATGCGGGCGGTCTCGAAGCAGGTCGTCGCTTTGTTGCGCTCAGAGTACATCGGCGGTGGGCGCGGTCAAGTGGTCGGACATGACCTTCCTACGCACGATGGCGGGAATTGGATGCAGACCAAAGTCGCATGCATCCAAACGCCGCCCCCCTGCGTAGAACAGTTACGCACTCCACAGGAAGCGCTTTCATGGCCGCAGCGGCACCCCCGGCTCGTCGTTCACATCTGCACCAGACGGTGCGCAGATGGTTTGATACCTCGGCAGGTGAACCCTGCGTGGATGCCGCGTCTGCAAGGCGTGTGGACGGGTTGCGTGCCCTGCCCTTCGTGCTGCTCCATCTGGGCTGTCTGGGCGTCATCTGGGTCGGGGTGTCGTGGACAGCGGTAGGCGTAGCGGTGGCGCTGTATGCGGTCCGGATGTTCGCCATCACCGGCTTCTATCATCGCTATTTCTCACACAAAACTTTCACTACCTCACGCCCGGTGCAGTTTGCATTCGCCGTGATCGGCGCGGCCAGCGTGCAGCGCGGGCCGCTCTGGTGGGCGGCGCACCATCGTCACCATCATCGCCACGCCGACCAGCCGCAGGACCCGCATTCACCCAGGCACGGTGGTTTCTGGCGCAGCCACATGGGCTGGTTCCTCACCCGTGAGGCCTTCGTCACGGATTTCAGCCGCATTCCCGACCTGGCGCGCTTTCCGGAACTGCGATGGCTGGACCGGTTCGACACCGTGGTGCCGGCGCTGCTTGCGGTGGCGCTGTATGCATCGGGTGAAGCATTGGCGCACTTCGCGCCGTCGTTGCACACCAGCGGCGCACAGTTGCTTGTGTGGGGTTTCTTCATCTCCACCGTTGTACTGTTCCATGCAACGGTCACCATCAATTCGCTGGCACACCGTTTTGGCCGGCGCCGTTTTCCCACCCAGGACGACAGTCGCAACAACCTCTGGCTGGCTCTGTTGACCTTTGGCGAGGGCTGGCACAACAACCACCATTTCTTTCCGGGGACAGTTCGGCAGGGCTTCCGTTGGTGGGAAGTCGACATTACCTGGTACGGGCTGCGCGGCATGGCGGCGCTGGGCCTGGTCAGCGGTCTGAAGCCGATCCCGGAATGGGTATTGACCAAGGCGAGGTACTGATCATGCGCATCGCGGTCATTGGTTCGGGCATTGCAGGGTTGGCCACCGCCTGGTGGCTGGATGGCGAACACGAAGTCACCCTGTTCGAAGGCGAGGATTATCTCGGGGGTCACACCCACACCCACGACGTGAAAGTCGCTGGGCAGCAGATGGCGGTGGACACTGGTTTCATCGTGTTCAATCCGCAGCACTACCCGCTGCTTACGGGCTTGTTCAATGAACTCGGGGTAGCCTCGCAACCCACCACCATGAGCTTCTCGGTGCACAGCGAACGCACTGGCGTGGAGTACAACGCCACGTCGCTGGATGGGCTGTTCTGCCAGCGCCGCAATCTGGTCTCACCGCGCTTCTGGAGCATGTTGCGCGACCTGCGACGCTTCTATCGCGAAGCCCCCGCGCTGCTGGACGAACCCGAGGGCCCCACCCTGGGCCAGTATCTGCGCCGACACGGTTATGGCCCCGCCTTCGTGCAGGAGCACCTGCTGCCGATGGCCTCCGCGCTTTGGTCTTCGCCCAGCGCGCAGATCCTGGATTTCCCGGCGCGTTACCTGGTGCAGTTCATGGCCAACCACCAGATGCTGCAGATGACCGAGCGCCCCACCTGGCGCGTGGTCAGCGGCGGTTCGGCACGCTACATCGACGCGCTGCGCAAGCGCTGGCGCGTGCGTGAGCGCATCGGCTGCCCGGTGTATCGGGTGGAGCGCACGCAATGGGGCGCGCTGGTCTACACCCTGACCACGGTGGAGGGCTTCGATCATGTGGTGTTCGCCTGCCACAGCGACGAAGCACTGGCGATCCTGAAAGATCCCGATCCGGTCGAACACGAAGTACTGGGGGCCATCCAGTACCAGGCCAACCAGGCCGTGCTGCACACCGACGCCAGCCTGTTGCCCCGCAACCGCAAGGCTTGGGCGGCATGGAACGCGCACATCCCCAACGACACCCTCGCCCTCTGCACGGTCAGCTACTACATGAATGCCCTGCAGGGCCTGCCCGGCAACACCCCGCTGATCGTCACCCTCAACCGCACCGCCGACATCGATCCTGCGAAGATACTGAAGCGCTGCTACTACGCCCACCCGGTACACGACCACGCGGCCGTGCGGGCACAGGAGCGCTGGGCCGAAGTGCAGGGCCGGCGCAACACCTGGTTTGCCGGCGCGTATTGGGGCTGGGGCTTCCATGAAGACGGTATCCGCAGCGCACGGCGCGTGGTGGATGCCCTGCGCGCGGCCACCGCCGGGCAGGAAGAAGTGCCGTGGGAGGTGGCCATCGCATGACCGCCAGCGCGCTGTATGTCGGGCAGGTCACCCATCGCCGGCATCGGCCGAACGCGCATGCGTTCACCTACCCGATCGCCCAGCTGCTGATCGACCTGGATGAGTTGCCCACGCTGTTCAAACGTCGGTGGTTGTGGTCGGTGAACCGTCCCAACCTCGCGCAGTTCAAGCGCAGCGACTTTCTGGGCGATCCGCAGCAACCGCTGGCCGAGGCCGTGCGCGACCGTGCAGCGGCCGTGCTTGGCTATCGACCGGCCGGGCCGGTGCGGCTGCTCGCGCATCTGCGCTACGGCGGCCATGTGTTCAATCCGGTCAGCTATTACTACTGCTATCAGCCCGATGGCGAACAGCTGGACTGCGTGGTCGCCGAGATCACGAACACGCCGTGGAAGGAACGACATGCCTACGTACTGGCTGTCGCCCAGGCCGAACAGCGTGGCCGTGCCCTGCGCTGGCAGTTCGACAAGGCCTTTCACGTTTCGCCGTTCATGCAGATGGACTGCCGCTACGACTGGCGCTTCACCGCGCCGGGCGACGACCTCAACGTGCACATGCAGGTCTGGCGCGACGGCGAGCGCCAGTTCGATGCCACCCAGCAGCTGCAGCGTCGTCCGCTGGACGGCCCGGGCCTGGCCAAGGTGCTGCTGCGCTACCCGTTGATGACCCTGCAGGTGGTGGTCGCCATCCACTGGCAGGCGCTGCGCCTGTGGCTGAAGCGCAACCCCGTGTACGACCACCCTGCACTTTCCGGAAAACGTTCATGAGCCAGGTGTCACCCCGAGTCCACGCCCCGCGCCTGACCGCGCTGGAAGGCTTTCTGCGCACCCGCCTGCTGGCGCAACTTGCGCCGCTGCGTCATGGCAGCCTGCGGGTGCGGGACGCACGGGGTGAGGTCCTCCTGGGCGAGGCCGAACACGCCGCCAACACCGTGCACGCCACGGTCACCATTACCGACCCGGCGTTCTACCGCAAGGTGGCGGCACAGGGGAGCGTGGGCGCTGGCCAGTCCTACATTGATGGCGACTGGGAGTGCAGCAACCTGGTGGGGCTGGTGCAGCTGCTGGTGCGCAACCGGCATCTGCTGGACGGCATGGAACGTGGACCCGCGCGCCTTGGCGGTGCCCTGCTCAACCTGTGGAACCAGCTGCGCCGCAATACCCGCGCCGGCAGCCGCCGCAACATTGCCGCGCACTACGACCTGGGCAATGACTTCTTCTCACTGTTCCTGTCGCCCGACCTGATGTACTCCTCAGCGCTGTTTGCGAGCGAGGATGAAACGTTGGAAGTGGCCTCGACCCGCAAGCTGGACCGCATCTGCCAGCAGCTGCGGCTGCAGCCGGGCGACCGGGTGGTGGAGATCGGCAGCGGCTGGGGCGGGTTTGCCGTACATGCGGCAACGCATTACGGCTGCCATGTCACCACCACGACGATCTCCGCCGAGCAGTACGCGCTCGCCCGACAGCGGGTCAAGGCCGCCGGCCTGCAGGATCAGGTCACCGTGCTGATGCGCGACTACCGCGATCTGGAAGGCCAGTACGACAAGCTGGTCTCCATCGAGATGATCGAGGCCATTGGTGCGCAGTACCTCGAAGTCTACTTCGCCACCCTGCAACGGCTGCTCAAGCCCACCGGGCTGGCCCTGCTGCAGGCCATCACCATTGAAGACCACCGCTACGAGCAGGCGCTGCACAGCGTGGACTACATCAAGCGCTTCGTGTTCCCGGGCAGCTTCATTCCCTCGCTCAGCGCCATCGCCCAGGCCAAGACCGCTGCCAGCGACCTGCAGATGATCCAGCAGTTCGACTTCGGCCATTCCTACGCGCTCACCCTGCGCGCCTGGCGCAAGCGCTTCATGGGGCAGCGGCTGCTGGTGCGCGCGCAGGGCTTCGACGAACGCTTCATCCGCCTGTGGGAGTTCTATCTGGCGTACTGCGAGGGCGGTTTCCTGGAACGCTCGATCGGGGTGTCGCACCTGCTGCTGGCGCGACCGGACTATCGGCCGCCGCTGCAAGGGGTGCCGTCATGAAACCACTGTGGTGGGTACTGCTGTACGCGCTGATCATCATGACCTGGGGCTGGGCGTGGCAGCGCCGGCACCAGAATATCGGCGTGGTCGACGTGTTGTGGGCCAAGGGCGTTGCCGCTGGCGCGCTGCTGCTGGCCTGGCTGGGTGAAGGGGCGCACGCGCCGCGCATCGCGCTTGCGGTGCTGGGCGGGCTTTGGGGAAGCCGGCTCGCGTTGCACCTGTGGCAGCGCGTGCGCCACGAAGCCGAGGATGGCCGCTATCAGTACCTGCGTAAGCATTGGGGTGGGCACCAGGGGAAGATCTACGGGTTCTTCCTGGCGCAGGCGCTGCTGGTGGTGCTGTTCGCACTGCCCTTCGCCGGCGTGGCCGCCAATCCGCGTGAGGGCTTCAGTGGCTGGATCGCCACGGCGATGGCGGTCTGGCTGCTCAGCGTGGGCGGCGAAGCACTGGCAGATCGGCAACTGGCGCGCTTCCGTGCGGACCCGGCCAACAAGGGCAAAACCTGCCGCGACGGTCTGTGGCGCTACAGCCGGCACCCCAACTACTTCTTCGAATGGCTGCACTGGTTCACCTACGTGCTGCTGGCCGTGGGCTCGCCGCTGTGGTGGCTGGCCTGGAGCGGTCCGGTGGTGATGTACGTGTTCCTGCGCTACCTCAGTGGCGTCCCCTTCACCGAGAAACAGGCGCTGCGCAGCCGTGGCGAAGACTACCGCCGCTACCAGCAGACCACCCCCATGTTCTTTCCCTGGTTTCCCCGTCGCACCGCTGAGGGCACGTCATGAGCACCATATCCCCTGTGCAGCCGCCGGCCACGGCCGAACTGGGACTCACCGGCTGGGCCGAACGCGGCTGGGTGCCTGACCGCGCCCTGCGCTGGGGCATCCGCCGGATGTGTGGCCAGCGCCTGCAGGACGAACTGGCCGGCGGTGCGCATGCGCAGCAGCAGCGTTTCGCGCGCATGCTGGCCGAACTGTCGGGCAGCCCACTGGCCTTGCACACCGACGAAGCCAACCGCCAGCACTATGAAGTGCCGGCCGACTTCTTCAAGGCCTGCCTGGGGCCAAGGCTGAAGTACAGCAGTTGCTTCTATCCCACCGGCAAGGAGACCCTGGCAGAGGCGGAAGAAGCCATGCTCAGCCTGTACGCTGCGCGCGCCGGGCTGGCTGATGGCCAGGACGTGCTCGAGCTGGGCTGCGGCTGGGGCTCGCTGACCCTGTGGATGGCCGAGCGCTTCCCCAACATGCGCATCACTGCCGTATCCAATTCGCGCAGCCAGCGCAGCCACATCATGGAGCAGTGCATGCTGCGGGGGCTGCACAACGTGCAGGTGATGACCCGCGACGTGAACCAGCTGGTGCTGCCGGCCGCCTCGTTCGACCGCTGCGTGTCGGTGGAGATGTTCGAGCACATGCGCAACTACGAAACCCTGCTGGGGCGTATTGCCGGTTGGCTGCGACCCGACGGCGCGCTGTTCGTGCACATCTTTGCCCACCGTACGCTGATGTATCCGTTCGAGACCCAGGGCGACGACGACTGGATGGGGCGGCACTTCTTCACCGGGGGCCTGATGCCGGCGGCCGACACCCTTCTGCATTTCCAGAACGACCTGCAGCTGCAGCACCGCTGGCTGATTGACGGCACCCATTACGAAAAGACCGCCAACCATTGGCTGGCCAACCAGGACGCGGCCCGGGCGGCGGTGATGCCGATCCTCACACAGACCTACGGTGACGCGGCGGTACTGTGGTGGCAGCGCTGGCGCATGTTCTGGATGGCCTGCGCCGAGCTGTTCGGTTATGACAACGGCCAGCAATGGCTGGTGGCGCATTACCTGTTCCGCCCACGCTGAAGGAGGCTGCCATGCGTCTGTTCACGCTGATTCCTCTGCTCACCGCTGCACTGCTCGGCAGTGCCTGCAGCGCCCGTGACCTGCCACCCCTGCCCCGCATGGACTCAGTGGATGTGCCGCGCTTCATGGGCGACTGGTATGTGATCGCGCATATTCCCACCCGACCCGAGCGCGAAGCGTTTGATGCGGTAGAGAGCTATGCGCTGCGCTCGGATGGGCGCATCCAGACCACCTTTACCTACCGCAAGGCGAGCTTCCAGGCACCGAAGCGGACCATGAATCCGATCGGGCGCGTGGAGAAGGAAGGTAATGGTGCGGTGTGGGGCATGCAGTTCGTGTGGCCGATCCAGGCCGAGTACATCATTTCCTGGGTGGATCCCGGGTATACGCAGACGATTGTCGCCCGCAGCAAGCGCGACCATGTGTGGTACATGGCGCGCACGCCGCAGGTGTCGGAAGCGGATTACCAGGCCGCCGTGGCGCGGATCAAGGCGTTGGGGTATGACACCAGCAAGTTGAGACGGGTGCCGCAGGCGCGGCGGTGATCGAGGTGACGCGCATAGCGCGCCGCTACGCCGACCTGGCATTGCACTGGCGTCGATCTGGCCTCGCCATTGCCCTCGCTTTGGCTTGGCTTCGGTAGGGTCGCACGACAGTCGACCGCCGATAGCGGTTCAACGCCCGGTGGGGCATGACCGCAAAACGGAGACGTTGCCTTGGCAGGGTCCATGCGTCAAAGCGCCGATCACCGTTATCGGCAGGCGTCTTGCGACCGCCTCTACCAAACCCACCATCCGGACATAGGAACAGGTGAAGGGCTCCGGTAGAGTCGCACGTCAGTCGACTGCCGATAGCGGTACAACACCCGGTAGAGCATGAACACGGATCGAAGGCGTTGGCGCAGCGGAGTCCACAGGTTACAGCGCCGATTCCCACCAACCACTATCCAGGCGGCATGCAGGGCCACAACTCAGCACCGCGCAGGCCAGCGCTCTTGATCACCTTTACAACTTCTGCGCTCACGATCATCCCGTTAGCACACGCATTCTCCACCCCGAAGCGCTGGACACTACGGAACAAAGGCAGATCAGGCGGAGAGATCGGAGCCGGGAAGAATCCGCGATCGTGCCAGGGAAAGCGCTCTCTCGCACATACGCCGCAGCGAATACCATGACCCTCTCCCATCGCGAGCGGGACAGCAGGGCCGAGATCAAGCTGAATGATGTCATCCAGTTCTTTCCCCTTCGTGTCCTCGACAGGAAGGGCCCCGATTCCAAATCGGGAAAGATGCTCTTCCCAAACCGGCCGCTGCATGAAGCAGGCTTCCTCAACCCAGTTGAGCTTCAAGAATGCATTTCGACCCCACTTCAACGTGCGCTTGACCCGGAAGGAAGACACTTGCACTGCGCCTTCGCCACACGTGGAGCAGCATTTACTCATATCGTAAGTCTGCTCGAGGTATGCGAAATCGTCCTCCGGCTGCGGATACCCACTGGCATGCACAAGTTGAAGAGCGCAATGAGCAGCACCATCCACCTCAGCGGCGGTGAACTCGGTCGTGACCGTCGTCCTGCCATCCCAAGCACGAATCAGATCACACGCTTCAGTCCATCCTGAAGCTCCCTCCACCACATGACTGATTCCAATGCCACCAAGCGGCCCACCCGGGTTGGGTGTTGAGTCCACTTTAAGACCGATGGATTCAAGTTGGGAGACGCGAGCTTCGCTCCAGCTAAAGGTAAATCGATACTTGATTTTCATGGTGCTGGCCAATCCCTTCCGGGATACAAACGAGGACCGAAGCGTTACCCAGCTCGAGCTGTGCATTGCAGTGCCGATAGCCGTCCGGATCTACCCCGACGACATGCAAGGCCACAACTCAGCACCGCGAAGGCCGGCGCTCTTGATCACCTTTACAACTTCGGCGCTTACGATCATCCCATTTGCGCACCGATTCTCCACCCCAAAGCGCTGGACGCTATGGAACAAGGAAAGGGTTGGCGGGGAAATCGGAGCCGGGAAGAATCCGCGATCATGCCAGGGAAAGCGCTCTCTCCCACATACGTCGCAGCGAATGCCATGACCATCACCCATCGACAGAGGGACAGCAGGACCGAGATCAAGCTGAACGATGTCATCCAGTTGTTTCCCCTTGGTGTCCTCGACAGGAAGAATCCCGATCCCAAATCGCGATAGGTGCTCTTCCCAAACTGGCCTCTGCATGAAGCAGGCTTCCTCAACCCAGTTGAGTTTCAGGAACGCGTTCCGACCCCACTTCAACGTGCGCTTGACCCGAAAGGGAGCAACCTGCACCGCGCCCTCACCACACTTAGGACAGCGCATACTCACATCGTAGGTCTGCTCACGATATGCGAAATCATCCTCGGGCTGCGGATACCCACTCGCATGCACGAGTTGAAGAGCGCAATGAGCAGCACCATCAACCTCTGCGGCGGTAAACTCAGTCGTCACCGTCACCAAGGCGTCCCATTTCCGAATGAGGTCGCAAACCTCAGTCCATTCTGGAGCGCCCTCAACGACATGACACACCGCAAACTCACCAACCCTTGGGGCAGAAGGTGTCACCTTCAGCCCAAGGGATACAAGCTTCGCGTTTCGAGCTTCAGTCCACTCAAAGACGAAACGATACTTTATCTTCATGTTCCCATGCCATCAAAGTCCCAACTCCTTAAGAATAGCAGCATGATTGGAGTAAATTCGCTTGGCGGCCTTCATGATCTGATCCTCGGTGGGCGCGGCTCGGCCATAGGGAAACGCACTACGCCAGGCGTTGGTGAACACTTGGTGGTTCAGGCTTGGTAACCACAATCGACAGCATCTCCCCCTTCTTCACGTTCAGTACGTCCGCAAACCTCTTCTCAATTAAGTGATGAACTTGCAGGGATGAGCCCTTACCCACCAATTTCCGAAGCGAGCTGTAGCTCCCGATCCCAAACTCGCCGGCTCGAGAAAGAGTACCAAATCCCTTGGCTGCCGTTCCTTCCAGTCGGACAGCCATCAGCATGAATCCGGATATCTTCGCTCCTGCAGCCAGGGGTGCGCCCCCAGGTGAATTCGACAATGGAACAATGATCGATTCGCTGACAGCATCAATGTCGGTCAGGCTTCCCGATCCACTGATCCAGTTCCGTTCGGTAAAGGCAGCAACAAATGCGTCCAAGCCCGTCGCGGCCTCCCTCGGTGCTGGGGAAGGTGCATTGGGGTCATAGACGGGAATGTTTCCGGCGGCGTACTGCGTGATCTCAACGTTGCTTCCCGCGAATCCTTTCGGACTGCACGTGTGTGAGCCAGTAACCTCATCGCATGCGCCAGTCGGGTCTGAGAAGCCAAATGGATTGTTGTTGGCATAACGATAGCGGTTAAGATTGGGCCCGCCCGATACGCTGGCTGCCAAGGGATCTGGAGAAATGAACCGGGCAAGGCGAGGATCGTAGTAGCGACGCCCCATGTAGATGAAACCTGTATCCAGGTCACTCAAATGACCAGAGAAGCCGGGGACATCGGGATCGGGGGAAAGGTCAGCCTCCCCATAGGGGGACCACAGGTGACTGTTTAAAACAGCGCCGGCTGAATTGCTGGTGGCCACCAGGTTGTTTAGAGCATCGTGATGGAGATACGTCAGCTTGACGCCAGCCGTCGAGCTGCTGCGAATGGCAACAAGTGTGCTTCCGAGGTAAAGATAGTCGGACGTTTCGTCGCCATTAGTGGACTCGATCAGCTCGCCGCCGACCAGGTGCTGCCAAGTCCTCTCCGCAGGTCCGGATGCGCGCGCGCGCAAACCTGCACCATCGTAGTAGTAGTCGCCCGCACCATCGACAGACCTGAGTTGGCCACCGACGTCAAACAGTAGCGGCTTGCCGTTCTTAAGCGACAGGTTCCCTGCCGGATCGTAGGTGAACGCCTCGACACCACTGGTATTCTCGTCTCTCAGCAACTCCAAACGGTTTCGTGCGTCGTAATGGAAGGTGCGCTCTCGTGCACCTGGCAGGCGCATGGAGACTATGTTGTCGACCGTATCGTAGCCAAAAGTGTAGTTGCCGGAGCCTCCATAGGCTGGTGCGGACGCATGCGTGAGGCGATCCAGCCGGTCGTACGCCAGCCTGATGCGACCCGTCTCTCCGCGCACTCCATCGACGATCTGTGAGATGTTCCCGGATGCATCGTAGCTATAGCTGAGATCAACAACACCACTTTCGAAGACGCGACTGGTGACCTGCCGAGCGTTCTGCTCAACCGACCGTTGAATGCCATTTCCGTAGGTAAGCGAAGCAACCTGCCCACTTGGCAAGTAAGTTACGTTGTCAACCAGCACCCCGCCTGCACCGTCCTGCAGTCTGAGCGGTTCACCAAATGCATTCAGAGTCTGCTGAACCGCGTATCCATCGGGGTAGTCGGTGCGGACGTGCTGCCCCGCTGGGTTGAAGCCAAACACCAACGTGCGCGGCTGACCGCTACCCACGATCCGACTCTGGCTTACGACAGACCCAAGGGAGTTGTACGAACGGGCCGTGACCACCGCGACGCGGCCCTGATTGAAGACTGTCTCAGTCTCAACCTCGCCATCGGCGGTATATGTCAGAACTTGATCACCCAACCCGTCGGGATACATAACGGAAAGCAGCCGATTGTTCGCGTCGTAAGCGCGCTGCACACGACGTGGGTCAATCTTTGGATCACTTCTGTCGCACGAAGTTGGGCTTGGCAGATCAAGTCCACCCGCACTCCACGCGATGTTGCCAGCTGGGTCGTAACCGAAGACCGTTGATCCTGTCTCGGGCTCAATCACCTTGCAGAGCCGCAGGTTTTCGTCATAGACATATCGGCGGGTCACCGTGGGGACCGGATTGTCAGGATTGCCAGGAGCTATCGGAGCGTCCTTACCAGTCGCGCTGGCTCGGGCGAGAACGTCCCCGGCGACCGAAAGTACGAATTCGCTGTTCCCCAGGCCGACGCTTACGCCGACCGATCCAGTGGCACCTGTAGCGACCAGCGCGCCCGAACCCGATCTAACTTCCGCACGAGGATCAGTTGACGACCACGTCAGCGTCACATTACAGGTGCTTGCCCCGGCAGGGATCTCACAAGACGAGGGGGATACGGAGAGCGTGCCCGTCGGCGAAGCGGGCACCACGAAAGAGCCTGATCCTGCGATGGTGCTGTTAGGCTGGCCAACAGGGGAAATGCCGTGCACGTGAATCGCCTGACCCGCGCGCTGGCGACGAACTTCGTTGCTTAACTGAATTGAGAAACGGTGATTCCCTGCCGCCCCACAAGCCGTTCCAACCGCCGGCTCACTGACTTGGTCGGCCCGACCTGTCGCAAGAATGGTGCCGACCCCAAACGGCCCACCTCCGTAGACGTGAACATCAATCGGTGCAGATATTCCGGTCGAGCAGGCCCATCCATTGATCTCTCCGCTACTGGTGACGGCATCGATGTTTCCGACGATCTTTGAGGGCGGGCCCGTCACGGTTACCTGGACGTTCGTGCTCTCACCACCGAACCACTCTACGTTCTCTTCAAGGAGTCTCCATTGGAAGCCGTACACACCAGGGAGCGATGGTGCGACAACATTGAACTCGAAGATGCCCGGCCCATTGGGAAGCACGTTGTTCGGCATTGGAACCCGAGCCACGCCCCAGCGGAAGTTGTTCTCGGGGTTCCATGACCCCAATGCGTAGCCGTTCGAGGCCGACCACGTCGTGTTCCCAGTATTTACATACCGCAATATCACCTTATATGTACGCCCCGCCTCCATCGTCGTCGGGACGTCCTGGCTGTACATGACACCCCGGTTGAGACGGCCCGTGACTGTGAAGGTTCCGGCAGGCCCCGTGCTTCCGAACCGAACTCCGTTACGATTCATCTGCCACTGAATGTCGTGTACACCGTTCTCGTTGGGCGCGACGGCGTTGACAGTGAACCCGACAGTTCCACCAGGGCCCACGTCATACGGCACAGGAATGTCACTCACCCCGAAATCGAGCAAGTCTCCTTGCGCTTGCGCAAGCCGATGGCCGTCACCCGCTCGCCAGGTGGTGTTGCCTGTATTGCGAAACGTCACGGTTCCACTGAATGGCGTGCCTCTGTCTGCGGATACACGCAGATTTGACGAGACATACTCCGCGCCATCAAAGGGAGCAGGCGGTGCTTCTACAGTGATCCGAACGACCTGAGACCTGACGTTGCGTCTGATCTCATCGCCATCTACGTTGCGAATGGCCACGGCTGTCAGTTGGTAGTCATAGACTCCCGCCGAGATGCCGTTCTCCGTATGTGTCCCGGCTGCGATCCGATTTACGACCGTTCCATTTCGGCTGAACTTGATGTCGGTCAGATACTCAGCCTTCGGGCCTGTTCCGATCACACCGGTGTTGATCTGGAACTGGTAGGTCGCCGGGGCCGTATAGGCCGTCTGGGCCGGTCCCGTCAACTGAACCCAGGCCTCCGCCTGCGCTGCCTGACATACCAAGAGAGCAAACAACCCCAGCAGGGCGGCCAGCGCCGCGCGGACTCGTCCAGCGTTCATAGGCGTCATCCTTGACTTGCGTCTAGTTGGCGGATTGGGCGACTTCGGTTGTAAGGCCAAACGCGTTGCGGGTGATGCTGATCTTGCTTCCGTCAGGACGCGTGATCTGGGCAGGCTTGTCGTAGTCTGGTGAACCGAAGGCGTCGAACCGGGTAATGGTTTGGTGGCCCGCCGGGTCGACGACCGTCGTCGTGGCGTTGCTACCATAGGTAACGGCGGTAATCAGTAGCCCTTGCTCGCTATCCTGGGCTGAGGACGTCTTCCGGCCCAAGGCATCGTATTCCTGCCATGTTCCAGAGCTCACACTGGCTTCCCGCGAGGGGTACGACGTGAAGGTCTGCCGGCCTTCGGTGTCGTAGTCATTCCGGACAAACCGCTGCGTGTTCGTCGGATCATTGGCATCGTATTCCCGAACCAAGCGCGGCTGCCACAACGCGTCGAGGTAGGTCTCCTGGCGATATGCACCGTGGCTGGTGTCAACGCGCCAGTGCCCGGGAGGGAGACCATACTCGTCCACGCCGATCTGTCGGAACGAGACAACCGTGCTGGTCCATTGGTTTGCGTCCACGGGAGGCTGGATCTCCCGCGTCCTCCCCATCGGATCGTACGAGTAGGACGTTACCCGCCCTAGAGTGTCGGTTGTAGAGGTAATCCATCCGTTCGCGTCGGCCGTCATCCCGTTGATGGTGCCATCGGGATTGACTACACGGCGGGGCACCCCGCGATACCAATCCTCGATTCGGGTCTGGTTTCCCTTTCCATCGGCAACCTCGCTGACGCTCCCGTCAGCTCCGTATACGACGCTCTGCACCAGCGCACCGGCTCGATACACAGCGTTGGGCTTCGCCATCGCGTCATACGTGTATTGAGTGGTCACCTTCCCTGTGGCCGCCTCGGTCACTGACAGGACTTGGTCTTGAACCCAGGGCGTGGAAGTATCCACATGAGCTCGAACCTCGGCCTTGGTCCCCGATGGCCCTACGTAGGTCAGCCTGCTGGCGCGAGCATTGCGGTTGAAGTCGCTATACAAAGTGCGATAGGTGTCTCCATCCTGGACTGTTTGGCTCTCGCTAAGAGCGGCAAGTGTCCCAGCCAGGAACTGACCGGACTGAATACCCAATGATCGCCCGACCCGGCGGGCGAAAGGACCTGTTTCCGACCCGAAGGTGTATGCGTACGTCTCGTCCCTCAGTAGTTGCCCTGTGGGATCCAGAATCTGCCGTTGGAGCAACTTTCGCTCGTTCAGACCCGGAAGACGTCCGCCGTGGCTGTAGCTCCAGGCGGAACCATCCGGAAGAGTAACCTGAGAAAGGCCTCCGTCATTCGCGTCCGTATAACCAACATAGGAATAGCGCCAGACTCTCCCATTCGCGGTCACGGTCGTTACACGATCCTGAGCATCGTAGGCGAGGTCAATGCGTCGCCCGTCGCTCGATTGGATCGAGGTGAGCTTGTAACCGCTGTAGCTGTACTCCACCCAGTTTCCGTAGCGATCCTCCACGCGAGACGCCAAGAGGTACACGCGCTTTCGTGCGACCATCTTATTGGATGCACCATCATTGAACTTCGCAGTGGCGTATGGTCTATCGACTCCCCAGTCAAAGAAGTATTTTTTTCCATCGGGGGTGTGCCCGACGAAGGCCTCGCCGGGGTAGCCGTTACGGGTGGCTGCCAAGCAGGTGAAACGAGCGCGGGAGGCCGTCATCCATTTGGGCGGCTCAAGCTCAGGCGACGATGCATAGGCAGGGTCGTCAGGAACCAGAAGTTCCTCGCCACTACCACCCTGCCATTTCACATCAATGCCGAAGCCGATGTCCGCATAGCCCCACGTATCCACGAGGGTTGGAGCGACGTTTGTTGTACAGCGTTGGGTCGTTTGTGCTCCCGGCTGTCCGGTAACCCAGCCACTTGCGGTAGTCCATACGCCGGACATGTGCGGTACGACGATCTCCCAGTCGTCGAAGAGGGTCAGACCCCTTGCCTCGCTGTCGGAGATTCCTCGATTTGCAGACTCAACGCCGAAGCGCCGGGCGACGCTCACAGCGAGGTCGAAGTTGCCGGGAATAGAAACATCTTCACTGAAGAATTCAGTGTTCCCATCGAAGCTTGAGGTCCGGTCGCCAAACACTTGGTCAGCAGAGATTGCCGCAAGGTTTTGGGCGCTCTTTACGCGCTTCTCATACTCCTGGTAACTGAACAGGCCGTCCTGTGCGGACGCCTGCAACCCGGTGACCATGAGCAACAAGCCCAGAATGACATTTCGGCGATCGAGGGTCTTACGGTCCTTGCGGGGTGCCTGGCCCACCCGCCCATCCTTGGCTGAGATCATGTCCGCTAAATCCTTATGTGAAGGTAGCAACAGACAGCGATAGCGTGGCGACTGTTACACACCCCCTCCCCATCCTGTCAAGCCCCTTCCCTTGGGACCCATCAAGTTCCATCCCTGATCAAACCGGTGATATGGACGCCGACGCCTTCCAAGTGAGATACGTTGGAAGGGTGTATCTCACTCCTGCGTCTCGTAGACACAAAGTAGGCGCCACAAACCCCAACCGCCGATGACGATGTATCGCTCGCCGGAGGTGCATGAACGTGGAAGGGATGCGTTGGCCCGGTGGGGTCCATGCGTTAAAGCACCGATCACCGTTATCGGCAGGCGTCTTGCGACCGCCACTACCAAAGCCACCATCCGAACGTGGGAACGGATGATGTGCATTGGTAGTGTCGCACGACGGTCGACCGCCGATAACGGTTCAACGCCCGGTGGGGCATGAACCGGGAACGGGGGCGTTGGCCCGGTGGGGTCCATGCATTAAAGCACCGATCACCGTTATCGGCAGGCGTCTTGCGACCGCCTCTACCAAGCCACCGTCCGAACGTGGGAACGTTTGATGTGCAGCGGTAGGGTCGCACGACAGTCGACCGCCGATAACGGTGCAACGTTCGTTGGGGCATGACCGAAAAACGGAGACGTTCCCCCCGGCCACAACGTCACGCCGCCAACAGGCACAGACTGTGTGCTGGCAACACCCAGCCACCCTGCTCGTCGCTTTCCAGCGGCGCTTCCGGCGTCTGCAGCAGCACCTTGCGGAAGCTCAGCGCCTCATCCCCCACCGCGAACCGCACGGGCTCGGAACCGGCATTGAGCAGCAGTGCCAGGCTGACATGCCGCCCGGGCTCGCGCAGTCCGCTGTCCGGGCTGCGCCCATCCAGCACGATCCCCAGCGCACGACGCTCGGCATCATGCCAGTCCGCCTCCTGCATCGGTTGGCCATCCGGGCGGCACCAGCGGATGTCGCTTACCCCGAGCTCGGCGTCCACCTCTCCCCGCAGGAATCGGTTCCTCCGCAGCAGTGCGTAACGACGCCGCAATGCCAGCACCCGGCGCACGAACGCGGCCTGCGCCTGCGCAGCGGGTTGGGCGGCTTTGTCCCAGTCGATCCAGCTCAGTTCATTGTCCTGGCAGTAGGCGTTGTTGTTGCCTTGCTGGCTGTGTGCGAACTCATCACCGGCCAGCAGCATCGGCGTGCCCTGCGACAACAGCAGCGTGGCCAGCAGGTTGCGCATCTGCTGCCCGCGCAACGCCAGCACGCCGGGCTCCTGGGTGTCGCCCTCCACGCCGTGGTTGCTGGACAGGTTGTGCTCGTGCCCATCGCGATTGTCCTCGCCATTGGCCTCGTTGTGCTTGTGCGCGTAGCTCACCAGGTCATGCAGGGTGAAGCCATCGTGCGCGGTGATGAAGTTGACGCTGGAGGACGGCCGCCGCCCCTGCCGGTCGAACAGGTCGGAGGAGCCGTTGAAGCGCGTCGCGAAGTCGGCCAGTTGCCCGGCGTCGCCGCGCCACAGCCCGCGCACGGTGTCACGGAACTTGTCGTTCCATTCCGCCCAGCCCGGCGCGAAGTTACCCAGCTGGTAGCCGCCCGGACCAATGTCCCATGGCTCGGCGATCAGCTTGACCTGCCCCAGAATCGGATCCTGGCGTACCGCATCGAGGAAGCTCCCCGACGCATCGAAGCCATGCCGCTCGCGCCCGAGAATGGTGGCCAGATCAAAGCGGAACCCATCTACCCGCATCTCCGTCACCCAGTAGCGCAGCGAATCCATCACCATGCGCAACGCGCCGGCGTTGGTCAGATCGAAGGTGTTTCCCGTGCCGGTGTCGTTGATGTAATAGCGCCGGTCGTCCGCCAGCCGGTAATAACTGGCGTTGTCGATCCCCTTGAACGACAGCGTTGGCCCGAGCTCGTTGCCTTCGGCGGTGTGGTTGTAGACCACGTCCAGAATCACCTCCAGCCCGGCATGGTGCAGCCGCGCCACCATCTGCTTGAACTCGGCTACCGTTCCCAGTGAGAGATAGCGCGGGTGCGGCGCGAAGAAGCCGATGGAGTTGTAACCCCAGTAGTTGCGCAGCCCTTGCTGCAGCAGATGCTGGTCATCGATGAAGGCATGCACCGGCAGCAGCTCGATGGCGGTCACGCCCAGGTAGTTCAGGTGGTCCACCAGCGCATCATTGCGCAAGGCCGAAAAGGTGCCGCGATCGGCTTCGGCGATCTGTGGATGGCGCATGGTCAAGCCACGCACATGCCCCTCGTAGATGACGGTGCGCTCCCACGGCGTCGCGGGTGCACGCTCGTTGCCCCAGCTGAAGGCCGGGTCGATCACCGCACATTTGGGCATGTAGCTGGCACTGTCGCGCCGGTCGAAGCTCAGGTCGGAATCGCGGTGCCCCAGCGTATAGCCGAACAGATGCGGTGCCCATTTCAGCTCACCGACGATCTGCTTGGCATACGGATCCAGCAGCAGCTTGTTGGGATTGAAACGATGTCCGGCGTCTGGCGCGTATGGGCCGTGCACCCGATAACCGTAGCGCTGCCCGGGTCGTGCATCCGGAAGGTAGCCGTGCCAGATCTCGTCGGTGTACTCCGGCAGGGTGATGCGCTCCTGCTCGCGCCCACGCGCGTCGAACAGACACAGCTCCACCTTGGTCGCGTGCCGGGAGTACAGGGCGAAGTTGACGCCCAGGCCGTCCCAGGTCGCGCCCAGCGGATAGGGTCGCCCCTCGCGCACCCGCGAACTTTGTACCGGCTCACGACGCGCCATGCGTGCCCTCCTCTGCGTTGCGCTCGAGCTGACGGACGGCCAGTTCCGCGGCTACCAGACGTTCGGCCATGTGCCAATGCCGTTCCTGTTGACCTTCCGGGCGGCCCTCGGCTTCCCAGATCTGGTGTGCGAGCTGCTCGGTGCGCTGGCGGCGTTCTTCATCGTCCATCGTGGTGCTCCATGTCATTGATCGTGCAATCTTGCTAGCCGGGCAAGCCCGGCTCTACGGTTTCCTGCAACGTGCGATCTGGCGAGCCGGGCGAGCCCGGCTCTACGGTTTCCTGCAACGTGCGATCTGGCGAGCCGGGCGAGCCCGGCTCTACGGTTTCCTGCAACGTGCGATCTGGCGAGCCGGGCAAGCCCGGCTCTACGGTTTCCCACAGCGCGACCGGGGAACCTGCGAACAGGTCCGTTAGGGCGATCTGCTCTCCTGTTTGCGTCCACGCGCGGCCGTCCAGCACATTGCGGTAGCGGGCGGGCGGAAGGCCCTGCAGCAGGTGACCTTCAAGTGGGGCGTGGGCGACCAGGCTTTCGCGGGTCTGCTCCGGTGCACCCGGCCGCGTGAGTACGCCGACCAGCAACGTCTGCTGCTGCCAACGCCTGACGAACAGCAGGACATCGGCGGCGTGCGTCACCTGCAGGGGCTGCAACGTGCCGTGCGCGAACAATTCGGGTCGCGCCTGGCGCAGCTGCAGCAGCCTGCGCAGCAGCCGGGCCTTGGGCGCGCCGCTGCGCCAGTCGTTGAGCAATGCATGCCACGGGCGTGTGTCGTGCAGCCACGTGCGGCGCGCGTCAAAGTCGACAGGACGGCGGTTGTCAGGGTCCACCAGACTGGTGTCCCAGCCTTCGGAACCCTGATAGATGTCGGGAACGCCGGGACAGGTCAGCTGCAACGTCAGCTGGGCCAGGCTCAGTCGTGCGCCTGCAGCCGCCACTGCGGAGAGGAAGTCGCGCATGTGCTCGCGCAAGGCACGCGATGAGGTGTCGCAGCACAGCCATTCCACCCAGGCGCAGGCACCGTTCTCGACCGCCGTATCAGGATCACTCCAATGGCTGATCTGCTTGCCTTCGCGAAGGGCTTTGCGCAGCCACTGAGCGACACGCCCGGCGAACGCTTCGCCTTCGTCATCGATGTCCAGCGGCCAGCTGGCCAGCAACGTCTGCCACAGCAGGTACGCCTGCGCACCGGGCAACGGCACCGGGCGTCCCGCGTGCAGACAGTGATCCTGCCACTGCGCCAGCGCCTGCTTCCACGCCTGCGGCCAGGCGGAAAGCACCGCCAGACGCATGCGCGCATCGGGGCCGCGCTTGTGATCGTGCGTGGCGAGCGCCAGCAGCGCACGCGGAAAGCGTGCATGCCGCGCCTGCGCCAAGGCCAGGAAGACCTCCGCAGGCAGGGCCAGCGTCGCGGGATCGCTGCCAACTTCGTTGCGTGACAGCAAGCGACCATGACGATAGAACATCGTGTCTTCAACGGCCTTGGCATTGAGCGGTGCCGCCAATTGCTCCAACCGCACCACGGGTTCGGGTTCGGCGTGGAGGTGCGCTGCGTCCAGCAGACGCTGCCGCAACCAGCTCAGCGCCGACTGGCTGCCGCCCTCCAGCTCGGCCGCCGCCGCCGCGTACGCACGCTCCAGCACCTCGCGGTCCTGTGCATCGTGCAGGCCGTAGGTGCGGTACACGGGAAAGTGGCGCAGCAGCGCACGGACGGCACGCTCCAGCATGCGTGGCGTGAGGTCGGCGTCCTGCAGCGCCTGTGCCTGCCCGTGCTGCAGGCTGCGCAGGCAACGGTCCAGGTCGGCTTGCAAGGCGCTGTCCAGAATGAGGTCGCGTGCCTCCTGCTCGATCGCGTGCGCATCCGCACCGTGCCCGCTGGCATTGCTCCAGGCCGCATCAAGCGCGTCCTTCCCGGTGCCATCGTGCAGCACCGCACTGGCCTGGTCCATGAAGTCATACCCGGTGGTGCCATCGCAGGCCCATCCCGCCGGAAGCACTTCGTCCGCGGCCAAAATCTTCTCCACATGCAGGCTCAACGACCCCGGCTCCAACCCCCGCACCGCCGCTGCCTCGTCGAGCCCCGCCCGCAGCTGCAGCAGGTACCCGGCCGGATCTGCCAGACCGTCCACATGGTCGATGCGCAGCCCGTCGATCCATCCTTCGCGGGCCAGCCGCAGCGGCAGCCCGTGTACCGCGCTGAACACATCCGCGCGCTCCACCCGCAGCGCTACCAGCCCATTGATGTCGAAGAAGCGCCGGTAGTTGACCCGGTCCGGGCCGCTGCGCCACCACGCCAGTCGATACGCCTGGTGCTCAAGCACACGGCGCAGGTGCGCCGGGCTGTGGTTGCAGCGCTCGATCCAGGCCGCCAGATCGGCGGGCTCCGGCAGCCCCAGCGGGCTCACCGGCCAATGCTGGTCATGGTGCTCCAGCAGCACCGCGTCGTGGTGCTGGATCAGCCGCAGCGCGCCCTGCTCCACCGCCTTCGAAAGGGATCGGTCCAGCACCGGCAGCCACAGCCGTCCTTCGCAGCCAGGGGCGTCCCACTCGATGTCGAACCAGTCAGCGAAGCCGCTGCGCCGGCCGTGCATCAGCAGGTGGTTCCACCAGGGGTTCCGGGTGTCGGCCGCCAGGTGGTTGGGCACCCAGTCCAGAATGATGCCCATGCCACGTGCGCGCGCCGCCTGCGCCAAGGCCACGAAACCGTCCTCGCCGCCCAGTTCGGCGCTGACCCGGGTGGGATCGATACCGTCGTAGCCATGTGTCGAGCCCGGCACCGCCTGTGCAATCGGGGATAGATACAGGTGGCTGATGCCCAGCGCGGCGGCATAGTCCAGCTGCGCCTGCGCCGCAGCGAACGGAAAGCCGGCGTGCAGTTGCAGCCGCAGCGTCGCGCGCAGGGGCGTCATGCCGGCACCTGCGTGCGCAGTTCCGAGAAGCGCTTCAGGCGGCTGTCCAGTCCGGGATCCTCCACGTCGGGCAACCGCTGCTGCCAGTTCGGATGCTCGTGCACGGTGCCCGGCAGATTCGGTTGCTCGCTCAGACCGAGCGCGTCCTCCAGCGGCAGCAACGCCAACGGAGCCGCAGCCAGGGCGGTGACCGCCAGCGCATCGCTGTGCGGATCGTCCGACGCAATGCCGTGCTGGCGTGCCAGCATGCCCAGCTCGGCCACCTGCCGCGCCCGTTCCCCGCGCAATGCGTGCGCCGCCGTGGTGTCCGACCAGCCCAGCTGCACGTGCCAGTCCAGGTCGCGCCCGGCCAACCAGCCCGCCACGGGCGGCAGGTCATGCGTGGAGCTCATCGCCACGGCGGACGTGCGCCAGCGCGAGGGTGGCCAGAAGCCTTCCCGGTCACGACTGAAAGCCAGCACATCGATGCCGAGAATGCCGCGCTCGGCCAGGGTGTCACGAATGCCGGGCGGGACCACGCCCAGGTCTTCGCCGATCACGATGCAGCCGTGCCGCCACGATTCCAGCACCAGCAGATTGATCAGGTCCTGGAACGGATATCGCAGGTACGCGCCGTGCGCCGCTCCTGCCCCCTGCGGCACCACCCACAGCCGGTTCAAGCCCAGGATGTGGTCGATGCGGATGCCACCGCGGTCGGCCATCACCGCCCGCAGCAACGCAATGAACGGGGCGTAGCCCTGTTCCACCAGCGCGTGCGGTGCATAGCCGGTGATGCCCCAGCTCTGCCCCAGTGGATTGAAGGCGTCAGGGGGCGCGCCCAGTTCCAGCCCCTGCAGCACGGCCGCCGGATGACGCCGGGCTTCGGCTCCGTGCGGATCGAATCCAACCGCCAGGTCCGCAATCAATCCGATGCGAAGCTGCGCCGCACGCGCCTGCTGCTGCACCTGCTGCCAACCGGTGCGGGCCAGCCAGCGCGCAAACGCGGCGTCGCTGTCGCCGGGCAGCGGATCATCGGCTGCCATGTCCGAACCGATCTGTCGCCAGCGCACCGGGTCATGGCGTTGCAGCCAGTCTGGCAAGCGGCTGATCCACGTGCGTTTGGCCGCGGCGGCGGCGGGCCAGTCGATCTGCAGCGCACGCTCGTGCGTGGCCAGCGCTTCATCCAGCACCGGGTCGGCCGACCGGACCGCGGCAGCCGCTTCCGGCAGCACCTGCCGCGGCGCGGCATGCAGGCACTCCAGCGCCAACCGGTCCGACGGCGAGTACGGGCTGTACCCGGCGCGAATGGGCATGGCGGCGTGGATGGGGCTCAGTGCCAGCGCGCTGCCGCCCTGTGCGGCCAGCCGCCGCACCCACGCCGCACCACCCGCGCTGTCGCCAATACCGCCATCACCCGCGCTGCGCAGGCTGTACACCTGCGCGGCCAAGCCCCAGTCACGCCCTCGGCCGCTCTGGGCCGGATACCAGGCACGCAACGGCGCAACCGCCACCTGTTGCTGCCGCCCCTGCTGCTCCCAGCGCCAGTAGCCCGGCACCGACGGCGCACGCCAGCTGCCCGGCCCTTGAGCCACGGCGACGCTGGAATTGCCCTGCTCATCCACCCACACCGCGTGGCCTTCGGCACTACCCGCGATGTGCACCGGCCGTTCAACCCGGCCGGTAAGCAGCGGCGGGGACCGCGTGTCGGCCTCCGGCAACAACGACAGCACCTGGGCCACCACCGCTTCGTCCACCGTCTGCGGCGCACCGTTGACGTCCACCCACTCCACCATCAGGCCGGCGCGGTGGGCACGTTGTCTCAAGGCTGCCGGGAGGCTCATCGCACCACCCAGTGCACGCGCAGGCTGCCCGGTCCCAGCTGGCGGGCATCGCTGTGTCCGTGCTGCAGCACGCAGTTGCCTACGGGAAGCGTATGCCGCACCGGCGTTTCGCCCGCGTTGAAGGCCAGCCACCACTCCCCGCGCAGCAGCTGCCAGCCAGCCTGCACCGCGTGGTCTGACAACACCTGTGTTCCCAGCGAGCGCGCCGCCTCCAGCCCGGGCTGCAGGTATTGCCTGCGCAATACCAGCAGTTCCGTGAACCAGGCCAGCGTGGCGCGTGCTTCAACGTCGTCGGCCCCCGGCAGGTCCACCACCGAGACGGCAAAGGTCTGCGGGTCGTTCGGGTCGGGGATGGACGCACGCGCTGCCGGGTCGCTGAAGGCAGAGAACGCGGCAAACTCCCGACGTCGTCCCTCGCGCACGGCCTCGTCCAGCGGCGGCGGAAAATCGGTGAAAAACAGGAACGGCGTCCGCGCCTGCCACGGCTCACCCATGAACAGCAGCGGCACCATCGGCACCAGTACCGTGAGTGCGGTGGCCAGGCGCGCGTGCGCAGGTGAAACCAGCGTGCTCAGCCGCTCGCCGAACGCACGGTTGCCCACCTGGTCGTGGTTCTGTGCAAAAGCGACGAACCGTGCCGGTGCCAGGTCGCCACTGGGTTCGCCCCGGGCCACACCGCGCGGCGTTTTCTGTCCCTGCCAGGCAAAGCCTTCAGCCAGGCAGCGCGCCAACAGCGAGGCGGCCAGGCCCGGGCCCGCGTAGTCGGCGTAATAGCCCTCATGCTCACCGGTCAGCAGCACGTGCAGCGCGTTGTGATAATCGTCGTTCCACTGCGCATGATAGCCGCCGCGCAGCCAGCGTGCCTGGTTGCGCTCGTTCTCCAGTACCAGATGTACATTTCGCGTTGCTCCCACGCTGGCGTGCACTTCATCGCTTAGCTCTTGCAGGAAGGCATCCGAATCAATCGCATGCACGGCATCAAGCCGAAGGCCGTCGAAGCGGTACTCCTGCAGCCACATCAACGCGTTGTCGATGAAGAACCGGCGCACCTGCGCCTGGTTGAAATCGATGGCCGCGCCCCAGGGCGTGCTGCGGCCGGGGTCGAAGAACGACGGCGCATACCGCGCCAACAGGTTGCCCATGGGTCCGAAGTGGTTGTAGACCACGTCCAGCAGCACCGCCATGCCCTGTGCGTGGGCCGCATCGACCAGTGCTTTCAACCCTTCCGGTCGACCATAGGCCTCTGCCGGCGCATACGGGAACACGCCGTCGTAGCCCCAGTTGCGACGCCCGGGAAACTGCGCCACCGGCATCAGCTCCAGCGCGGTGATGCCCATCGCCGCCAGCGCCGGCAACTGCGCGCGCAGCCCCTCGAAGCCACCACTGCAGCCAGCGTGGATCTCGTAGATGACCAGTTCGTGCCACGGTCGCCCGCGCCAATCGGGTGTCTTCCACGCATGGGTGTCCTCGCCCAGCACCGCGCTGGCACCGTCCACGCCATGCGGCTGCCAGCGCGAGGCCGGGTCGGGCACCTGCGCATCACCGTCGATGCGGAAACGGTACGGGGTTCCTTCCGGAGCCAGCGTGTCGACGGCGAACAGTCCGTCACCTTCCGCCTGCATCGGCTGGTCCTCGCCGCGCAGCACCAGCGACACCGCCTGCGCCGCCGGGGCCCACAGCCGGAAACGGGTACGCCCGTCCGCCAGGGGCCATGCCCCCAGTCGCTCCGGACGCGCGCTCATGCCGTGACCTGCAGGTACAGCGTGGCCAGCGGCGGCAGGGTCAGTGTCAGTGACTGCGGCTGGCCATGCAGCGGCACCGGCCGGGTGGCGACCGCGCCGCCATTGCCGACATTGCCGCCGCCATACCAGCCGCTGTCGGTGTTGAGCAGTTCCTGCCACATTCCAGCCTGCGGGACACCCACGCCGTATGCGTGACGCACCACCGGGGTCAGGTTGCTGATCACCAGTACCGGCGCAGCAATGCCTGCCGGGTCATGGCGCACAAAGGCGAACACGCTGTTGTCCGCGTCATCGCCGATGCTCCAGCGGAAGCCCTGTTCGTTCTGCTCATCGCGGTGCAACGCCGGCTGGGTGCGCAACTGGCGATTGAGGTCGCCCATCAGCCGCATCAGCCCCTGATTCAGTGGCTGCCCGGCTTCGTCCCAGTCCACTGCATGGTCGTGCCGCCACTCACCGGCCTGGCCGAACTCGCTGCCCATGAACAGCAGTTTGCTGCCGGGGTGGGCCCACATGAAGGCGTAATAGGCGCGCAGCTGCGCGAAGCGCTGCCAGTCGTCACCCGGCATGCGCTGCAGCATCGAGCCCTTGCCATGCACCACTTCGTCGTGTGACAGCGGCAGCACATAGCGCTCGGAGAAGGCATACACCAGCCCGAACGTCATCTCGCCATGGTGCCAGCGGCGATGCGCCGGGTCGCGCTGCATGTAGCCCAGCGTGTCGTGCATCCAGCCCATGTTCCATTTGTGGGTGAAGCCCAGCCCGCCGTGCTCCGGCGCGATGGTGACGCCCGGCCATGCCGTGGACTCCTCGGCAATCAGCATCACATCCGGATGCCGCGCGCGCAGGGTGCCATTCATGTGCTGCAGGAACGCCACTGCCTGCAGGTTCTCGCGGCCGCCATGCTCGTTCGGAATCCACTCGCCGTCGCGCCGGCTGTAATCGCGGTACAGCATCGATGCCACCGCATCCACGCGCACGCCGTCCAGGTGGAAGCGCTCCACCCATTCCAGCACGCTGCCCAGCAGATAGGCCCCGACCTCGTGACGCCCGTAGTTGTAGATCAGGGTGTGCCAGTCCGCGTGGAAACCTTCGCGCGGGTCGGCATGTTCGTACAGCGCGGTGCCATCGAAGCGCTGCAGCCCGTGGCCGTCGTCCGGGAAATGTGCGCCGACCCAGTCCACGATCACGCCAATGCCGGCCTGGTGACAGCGATCGACGAACCTGGCGAACTCCGCGGGGGTGCCATGCCGGGCGGTGGGTGCGAACAGGCCCAAGGGCTGATACCCCCAGCTGCCACCAAACGGGTGTTCGCTGATCGGCAGCAGCTCCACGTGGGTGAAGCCCAGTGTCTGCACGTGCGGAATCAACCGGTCGCCCAGCGCCTGCCAGTCCAGCGCCGCGCCGTGTTCGTCACGCTGCCAGGAAGGCGCGTGCACTTCGTAGATGGACAGCGGAGCCTGCCGCCAGTGCGCGCGTTGCGCCATCCAGTCGGCGTCGTGCCAGGCGAAGGGCGTGGCATCAGGGATGCGCGAGGCGGTCGCCGGTGCCAGCTCGGCCCAGCGTGCCATGGGATCGGCCTTGTCCGGCAGCACCTGTCCATCTGCGGCGGTAATCCGGAATTTGTAACGCTCGCCCGCGCGGACGTGGGCAATGAAACACTCCCAGACGCCGGCCGATGCACGCAGGCGCATGGGATGGCGCTCACCGTCCCAGTTGTTGAAGTCGCCCACCACCGCCACATGCCGCGCATTCGGTGCCCACACGGCGAAGCGCACGCCGTCGACACCGTGGAACTTCAGCGGCACCGCACCGAGTGCGCGCATGGCATCGGCGCTGCCTTCGTGCAGCTGCTGCAACAGGGTGTCGTCCAGCAGGTCTTCCCCGTGCCCGGCAACCTCCTCGATGTCCACCACCGCGGGTGCTTCGCCCTGCCCTGTCATCATGCCGCTACCGCCACCGACGCCTGCGCCGGCTGCCACTGCTGCTGGGCCTGCTGGTACAGATCCACGTACTGCTTGCCGGCCAGGTCCCAACCACTGGGGCGCATCATCGCCGCGCGCCGCATGGCCTGCAGCAGTCCCGGCATGCGGTATGTGCGCAGGGCGCGCGCCACGCCATTGCGCATGCTGTCTGCGGTGGGCGCGTTGAACAGGAAGCCGGTGACCCCATCATCCACGGTGTCCACCAGCCCACCCGTGGCATGCGCCACCGGCAGGCAGCCAAACCGCTGCGCGTACATCTGGCTCAGCCCGCAGGGTTCGAATCGCGAGGGCATCAACAGAAAATCGGCACCGGCGAACATCTGCCGTGCCAGCCCTTCCTCGAAGCCGATGAATGCGCCAACCTGGCCGGGATGGCGCTGCGCCAGCTCGCGCACCTGGTGCTCCACCTGCGGCTCGCCGCCGCCGATCACTACCAGCTGCCCACCGGCCGCGACGATCTGCGGAGCCACTTCGCAGGTAAGGTCGAGTCCTTTCTGGTGCACCAGTCGCGATACCACGGCGAACAGCGGGCCGTTACCCGGGCGCAGGCCGAAATGGGCGCGCACGCTTTCCGCGTTCGCCTGACGACCCTCGCAGCGCTCGACGCTGAAATGGGCGCGCAGGTGCTGGTCGCTGCGTGGGTCCCAGCTGGCATCAATGCCATTGACGATGCCACTCAGGTGACCGCGTGCAGCACGGCGCGCCAGCAGTTCGTGCAGGCCACAGCCATCGTCGGGCGCGGTGATCTGGCGCGCGTAACGGACGCTCACCGTATTCAGGCGTGTGGCGTTGACGATGCCTGCCTGCAGGAAGGACAGCTGGCCGTGGAAGCGCAGGTCGTCCAGGCACATCTTCGGAATGCCCAATGCCGGGGCAAGATCCAGCGGATATAGTCCCTGATAGGCGAGGTTGTGAATCGTCAGCAGGGTCGGCACGGGAATGCCATCCCAGCGCACATAGGCCGCCGCCAGTGCGCTGGGCCAGTCGTTCAGGTGCAGCAACTGCGGCACCCATTCGGCATCCACCCGGCCGGCCGCAATCTGGGAAGCCGCATGCGCCAGCGTGGCAAAGCGCACGGCATTGTCCGCCCATTCGCGGCCGTGCTCGTCCACATAGGGGCTGCCGTTGCGCTCGAACAGGTCCCTGTTCATCAGCACGTACACGGGCAGCCCGTCCTGCTGCTCGGCCCGGGCCAGCACACACGCGGGCAGCGCGCCACGCGGAGCGGTCATTCCAACCCGCTCCAGGCGGTGCAGGCGCTTGAGCACCTCGGGGTAACCGGGAATCAGCACACGCACGTCGCAGGTGCTGCGCAACGCGCGCGGCAACGAGGCGGCCACATCACCCAGGCCACCGGCCTTGACGAAGTCTGCCATCTCGGAGACGACGAACAGCACCCGCTGCCCCTCCGTCACACGCCGGCGCGGCAGGAACCTTCCGCGAAGATCACGACGCAGCGGTGTGGACGGTACGGACGGACGCAAAGCGGACAGCGGTGAAGCACCAACAGGCACAAACTCGGCGACAGCGTTCATGGGGGTCACGTCACAGATGGAGAACAGATCGCCGCCGCAGCCGGCATCGCGGCTGCGGAAAGGTCAACACGGGGGACCGGTGCCACAGACGCGTGGCGAGGTCACACCCGCAATCTATACCCGGGGTGAATCAACCCCTCGTGAAAGACCCGAGATGTATTCGTGACAGCTCATGCGGGCTGCCCATCAGCTGATGCGCTGGCGGCATTACGACGGGGCGCACGCAGGGGCGTGCGGTGGGTCATTGGGTCGGGGGTCGCGCGATCGCGCCGCGGATCGTGCCGCGAATCCTGTCGCGGATCGTGCCGGGGTAGAGTCGCACGACAGTCGACTGCCGATAAGAGTGCATCGACCGGTGGGGCATGAACTCGGAACGAAGGCGTCAGCCCGGTACGTTCCATGCGTCAAAGCACCGATCACCGTTATCGGCAGGCGTCTTGCGACCGCCTCTACCAAAGCCCAGCCAAAGCCCCGCAAAGCATTCCCGGACGCCAATTACACCATCTACTGAAGCAGCCTAAGTAGCTTTACAGAGGTCGCTCCATCTGCGGAATGGTCAACTGCCCTCCTCCCCCGAGAAGGAAGGCCCTGCCATGTCCAAGCCCCCGTTCAAAGGTGTGATCAAGCTCGACATCCGCGATTCCAAAGCTGACTGGGCACCCTTCCTGCCGCCCACCGCGCCCAAGGATGCCCCCAACATCCTGATCGTGCTGTACGACGACACCGGCCAGGCCGCGTGGGAACCCTACGGCGGGGCGATCAACATGCCCACCCTGCAGAAGCTGGCGGACAACGGGCTCACCTACACGCAATGGCACACCACCGCGCTGTGTTCCCCTACCCGTTCCTGCTTCCTCACCGGCCGCAATCACCACCTGAATGGCATGTCCGCCATCACCGAAGCGGCTAACGGCTTCCCCGGCTGGAGCGGCCGCGTGCCGGAAGAATGCATGTCGGTCGGCCAGGTGCTGCAGGACAATGGTTACAGCACGTTCTGGATCGGCAAAGACCACAACGTGCCCGAGCAGGACATCTGCGCCGGTGGCCCCAAGTCAGAATGGCCGCTGCAGAAGGGCTTCGACCGCTATTACGGTTTTCTCGGCGGTGAAACCAACCAGTGGTACCCGGACCTCACCCAGGACAACGTATTCATCGACCAGCCCTATGGGCCGGAGGACGGCTACCACCTGTCGCGCGACCTGACCGACCAGGCGCTGCAGATGATCCGCGACCAGAAAGCCTCCAACCCGAACAAGCCCTGGTTCATGTGGTTCTGCCCAGGGGCGAACCATGCCCCGCACCACGCGCCGAAGGAATACATCGACAAGTACAAGGGCAAGTTCGACGAAGGCTACGACGCCTACCGCAAGTGGGTGGTGCCGCGCATGATTGAAAAAGGCATGCTGCCCGCCGGTACAGAAGTGCCCGACTTCAATCCCATGCCCGAGGACCAGGCGAACGCCGCTGACTACGTGAAGCCCTGGGACGGGCTGAGCGATGATGAGAAGCGCCTGTTCTCGCGCATGGCCGAGGTCTACGCCGGCTTCTCCGAGTACACCGATGCCCAGGTGGGTCGCATCGTCGATTACCTCGAGAAGAGCGGTCAGTTGGACAACACCATCATTTTCTACTGTTCCGACAACGGTGCCTCCGGTGAAGGCAGCCCGACCGGTTCGGTGAACGAGAACAAGTTCTTCAACAACTACCCGGACTCGCTGGAAGAGAACCTGAAGTACATCGACGTGCTGGGCGGGCCGGAAACCTACAACCACTATCCCACCGGGTGGGCGGCGGCGTTCTCGGCCCCGTACAAGATGTTCAAGCGCTACTCCGAGTACGCGGGCGGCACCTGCTGCCCGATGGTGATCCACTGGCCCAAGGGCATCAAAGCCAAGGGCGAGGTGCGCAACCAGTACCACCACGCGGTGGACATCGTACCGACCATCCTGGAATCGATCGGCATTCCAATGCCCGAGACCAATCGCGGGGTGAAGCAGCACCCGCTTTCCGGTGTATCGATGAAGTACAGCTTCGAGAAGGACGGCCCCACCCAGAAGAAGCGCCAGTACTACGCGATGCTGGGCACGCGTGGCATCTGGGAGAACGGCTGGAAGGCCGCAGCGGTGCATGCGCCGCTGACCAGCAAGGGCCACTTCGACCAGGACCGCTGGGAGCTGTACAACGTGGACGAAGACCGCTCCGAGTCCAAGGATCTGGCCAAGGAACACCCGGACAAGCTGAAGGCGCTGGTGGATGCGTGGTTCGCCGAGGCCGAGGCCAACAACGTGCTGCCGCTGGATGACCGCACCGCCGCCGAGGTACTGGGCACCGAGCGCCCGAGCACGGAGGCCCCGCGCGAGCGCTACATCTACTATCCCGGCACCTCGCCGGTGCCGGAAGGCGTGGCGGTGAACGTGCGCGGACGTTCGTACAAGATCATTGCCGAGGTGGAGATCAAGGATGCCGATGCCTCCGGCGTGATCTTCGCGCACGGGTCGCGGTTCGGTGGGCACAGCCTGTTCATCAAGAACCGGAAGTTGTATTACGTGTACAACTTCCTTGGCATCAAGCCGGAGCAGGCGTTTGTCTCCACCACAGAGCTCAAGCCGGGCACGTGGACGCTGGGCATGGAGTTCGAGCGTACCGGCCAGGGTGAGCATGGCGAGTCGTTGGGCAAGACCAGGTTGTATGTGAACGACAAGGTCGAAGCCGAAGGCGACATGAAGACGCAGCTGGGCAAGTTCACGCTGTCGGGTGATGGGTTGTGCATCGGTCGTGATAGTGGTGATGCGGTGAGCGCCGAGTACAAGACGCCTGGCGAGTTCAAGGGCGGCGAGATTCTGGCCGTAGGCGTCACTGTGGAGAAGGCGCAGTATCTGGATCTGGAGAAGCTGGCGGCGGCTGCGTTTGCGGCGGATTGACGCCAAGCACCGCGATTGACGCGCATGGCGCGTCACTACGGGACCGCGCCCGTAGAGCCACGCCCTGCGTGGCTTCGCGGTCTGTGTAAACTCCGTGCAACTACCGCACGGATTGTACATATGCTTATCGGCAAACGCGTCGCCCAGGTCATCGTAGGCCTCTACGCCCTCGCCTGCCTAGGCGGCCTTGCGGTGTTGCTGGTCGGCACCAAGGGCCTGTTCGGCGTCCCTGCCGACGGGCTCGCCGCCGTTGTTGCGTTGATGCTGGCCATGCCCTGGTCGCTGTTCTTCATGGCGCTGGGTGTGGAGACTCCTGCAGCGTTCATCGCCTTGATCGTACTGGCGATGGTGTTGAACGGCCTGATCCTGTGGGGCGTGACCTGGCTGCTGCGCAAGGCGGTGGCCTCATTGCTCGGCAGATGACGGTCCGGGATGAGACGTAGAGCCGGGCTTGCCCGGCTGAAGGCATCCGTGCGGTCAGGCAAGCCGGGCAAGCCCGGCTCTACCTGTCGGGAGTCAGGGCCATCACGTCGATGAAGCGTCCCTGCGCATCGAAGCGGCAGCGAAATTGCTTGATCCCTTCGCTGCCCTTGTCCACGGTGCCGTCAATGCTGATCGCACCGCTGGCTGCTTTCACCGGTGCCAGCGTCTTGATATAGGCCGGCCGGGTACCGTACTGACCGGCAGCCTCACCGCGACAGTACGCCGGGCGATTGCCTGCACTGATCGGCTGGCCCTTGGCGGCAGGCTGTGTGGCGGCGGCCGTTGCGGCACCTCCGGTCACGCCTATGCGCAGTTTGTAGTCGGTGGTCTCGTTGCGCCGGGCGGCATTGCGCATCAGGTAGACGCGCACCCGGTAATCGCCAGACGCCGGCAGGGTGCCACTGAACTGGTTGCCCGAGGTGGAACCGACAAACAGCGC
Organism: Stenotrophomonas sp.; assembly: GCA_039592995.1. Taxonomy (GTDB): domain Bacteria; phylum Pseudomonadota; class Gammaproteobacteria; order Xanthomonadales; family Xanthomonadaceae; genus Stenotrophomonas. The sequence goes on from JBCNQC010000006.1 coordinate 48,042, forward strand.
GGTTTCACTGCCCGGCGGCAGGACATTGAAATAGGTCGAGGCGTTGCTGCTGTCCAGCGCCACTGTGAGCTGCTGCCCGCTGCGCGCACCCACCAGGTAGTCCACGCTCTGATCACCCTTAAGTGAACCGGCAATGGTTTTTGCGCTGGTGCCTTTGGCGAACTGGACGCGTTCGGCGCGGGGTTGTGCTTGTACGTTGCCTGCAACGCCGAGGGTCGTGGCACACAACAGAAGGCAGGCGGTAGCGAGCTTGAGCATGGTGACCTCAGGGCCGGGGGACAAACGGTTGTGATACGGCATGGCACGTTAGGCGGATGTAGAGCCGGGCTTGCCCGGCTGCTTGTCACGATGGCGCAAGAAGCAGCCGGGCAAGCCCGGCTCTACGGGTTCCTGCGCGAGCTGGCAAGCCGGGCAAGCCCGGCTCTACGGGTTCCTGCGCGAGCTGGCAAGCCGGGCAAGCCCGGCTCTACGCGGTGGGCGGCGTGGAGCGGATGTGCACGTCCTGCTGGGGGAACGGAATCTCCACGCCGGCTTCGGTCAGTACGTGGTGGATGCGTGCATGCAGATCACTGCGGATGCGCGCCAGGTTGTCCACGTCCGAGGTCCATGCCCGTACCTGGAAGTCCAGCGAACTCGCCCCGAACCCGGTAAACAGCACCTGCACGGCAGGTGCACTGGCAATGCCAGGAGTAGTCACGGCCGCCTGCTCCAGCAATGCGGAAACCGCCGCCGGCTCGCTGCCATAGGCCACACCCACGGTGGCTTCCAGTCGGCGATTGCTGTCATGCAGGGTCCAGTTCACCAGCGGATTGGACACCAGCGCGCTGTTGGGGACGATCACATCCGAGCCGTCGAAGGTACGCACGCGGGTCGCGCGCAGGCCGATTTCCCGCACGGTGCCGGTGGTGTTCTCCACCTCGATCACATCGCCCGGCTGCACCGGCCGCTCGAACATCACAATCAGCCCGGACACGAAGTTGCTGACCAAGTTCTGCAGGCCGAAACCGATGCCCACACCCAGCGCACCGAAGATCAGCGCCAGCTGGCTGGCCTGGAAGCCTGCCACCGACATCGCACCGATCAGCCCCAGTAGCAGCACCCCGTAATAGGCAAGCGCGGCCACGCTGTTCGCGGTACCCCGCTGCAGTTTCAGGCGGCTGCCAGCCACCTCATGAAACAGCATGCGGGTGATCTTGGCCGCCCAGAACGCGATCAGCGTGGCGGTCACGAACAGTAGAATATGGCCCAGCGACAGGCTGAAGCTGCCCACACTGAACTCGTGTCCCAGCACCGTGCGTGCCAGCGCATAGGTTGGGCGCAGGAAGCGGAAGCTCTCCATCGCGTACAGGACCCAACCCATCACGGCAGCCGCCACGACAACGCTGTACAGCCACAGCAACAATGGCGGTGCGTGTTCGCGGCCGAGCAGGAACCGCGAGGGTCCGGGGCGCCCCAGCAGCACCTGCAGCAAGGTCGTCACCACGTTCACCATCACATGCAGCAGCAGGCCGAAGTAGCCGCTGTAGACCACACCATTGACCAGCATTTCAGCAAGCGACACATTGCCGATGATGTTGCACACCAGCGACAGACCCAGCAGCGCCACCGCCAGCCACGCCGCCGCCCGCAGCCAGCGCCCCATCCGCCGCCGCTGCAGCGGATGGCCTGGGCGTGAGGCCCGCCACAACAACCAAAGCGTGGCGGCCATGGCGGACACCGCCAGCACAAGGTTGAACCAGCGGTACACCCGCACGCTGCCCATCAGCAGGGCACCGGCGCTGGCAGCCAGATACAGGGCGGTGGCCACGAAGGGCCAAGCGTCCAGCACGTGACGCTGTTCGGCGGTGAGCAGGCGCAGCACCGGTACCAGCGCGATCAGCATGGCCAGCTGCCGCACCAGCAGGGGCGCATCCGGCTCCAGCGCCAGCACCGCCACCGCGCTGAGCAGAATCCAGGCCGACCACGGCCGACCGAGCACGCGCGCAGCGGTGTCGCCCATGCTGCCGTCACGTACTGCGGCGCGATGACGACGCGCGAGCCACAGCAACGCAGGCAGCAGCAACACCTGCAGGAGGGTAAGCAGGGTACGCGTCGGCCCGATCTGGGCGCTGTAAGCACCAGCGAAATCCGCTTCGATCTGCAGGCTGGAGCCGATCACATCGGCGCTGCCCGGTCCCTGTGGACCGGCGGCATGAACCGACCAAAGCGGCGGCGCATCCAGGTGCCACAGCTGGGCGTCGATGCGGGCAATGGCGGCGTTGGTCGCGTCCTGGCCCTGCTGAAGACGGACCTCCAGCGCGTTGGCGCGCTGGCCCAGGGCGATCTGCCGCGTCATTGCGGCCGACAACGCCGCGTCGGCGGCGGCCAACTGCGTGTTCACCTGTGCTACCCGCGCCGCCAGCGCCGGTTGCTGAAGCACCGGACCGGCCGCGGCTCCGGCCCAGTCGGCTCGGCGCTGTGCGATCAGCGACGCATCATCAAGATAGCCGCGCCGCGCGTCACGGAAGCGTGTGCGCCAGTCCTCGAAGCGGCGTCGGTCGAAACTCCAGTGCCGGGCCAGGCTTTCCAGCCGCATGATCGGCAGGGTTTGCAGGCGTGAGGGTGGAAACTCCACGGTGCGCGTGCCGACCGATTCGGCGATCTTCACCAGCGGCTCGCTCAGCGCCACCGTCGGATCGGGCGCGGTGGCCAGTTGCAGGGCCGCAACCGCCAGACGCTCGTCCGCATCGGCGCGCTCGACGATCTGCTCTGCGCTCAGAGGTGCGGCCGGCGGCTGTGCCGGTGTGGCGGCTGGAGCTTGGCCGAAAGCCGGCAATGCCACCGCCACAAGCCAGCCGCAAAGCCATGAACACAAGGGAGATGAATGCATGCGCATGCGGCTACGTATACCAGCATTCTGTGGCGCCATGTAGAGCCGGGCTTGCCCGGCTGGATCCATGCGCTAAAGCACCAACCGCCGTTATCGGCAGGCGTCTAGCGACCGCCTCTACCAATGCCCCTCCCGTCGACCCGATTCGCAGCCCGCATCAAGGTTCCCGCCAGTAAAACTACCCACCGGCGCTACCGCACAAATGCCGTTGTGCGGGCAGGCATCCGGTGCGAGCGTGGTTCCCTGGCCTCCTGCGGTGCCCCGGCATGCTCAAGCGTCCCTCCAGCTTTCATCTGGCCCTGCTTTGCACCACCCTGCTCTGCAGCTGCACCACGCTCGGCCCGCAGAGCATCCCCCGTGACCGCCAGGGCTACTCCAGCGCCATCAGCGACTCCTGGAAGGAACAGACCCTGCTCAACATCGTGCGGCTGCGCTACGCCGACGCCCCCATGTTTCTGGACGTCTCTTCCATCGTCGCGTCCTATTCCGCCGAAGGCCAGGTTGACGCGTCCGCGACCTTCCCGCCGCACGACTCTGGCACGCCGACCATCGGGGGCTACGGCCGCTTCACCACCAAGCCGACCATTTCCTATGCACCGCTGACCGGCGACAAGTTCACCCAGAGTCTGCTGCGCCCGATTGCCCCGGCGTCGGTGTTCCAGATGATCCAGGCGGGCTACCCGGCTGACTTCATCATCGGGGCTACCACGCGCGCCATCAACGGCCACTACAACCGCTCGGCAGGGATCAATGCGCGTGCGGCGGACCCTCAGTTCGTGCAGCTGTCCGAGCTGCTGCGCAAGGTGCAGCGGGCTGAAGGCCTGGGCATGCGCATCGAGCGCCGCGACAACGGCGATGCCACGGTGTTGTTCTTCCGCAGCGATGCGTCGCCCCAGCTGGCCGCCGATGTGGCCGAAGTGCGCGAACTGATGCGCATCCGACCCTCGCCCGAGTTCAACCTGGTGTATGGGGCCAGTGCACGCAATGACACCGAGATTGCATTGCTGACGCGTTCGATGCTGGAGATCCTGCTGGATTTTTCCAACTGCATTGATGTGCCGCCCGCGCACATCGCCGAGGGACGCACGCTGGCCGGATATGCGGCGGATGCAGGCGCGCAGGGCTCGCATCGACTGGCCACCATCCACAGTGGCGCGCAGGCTCCGGCCGACGCCTACACCGCCGTGCTTTACCGCGATACTTGGTATTGGGTGGATGACCGTGACATGGCGTCAAAGCGCGCGTTTGCGTTCATGATGATGTTCTTTTCGCTGGCCGAAACCGGAACCAGCAGCCCCGCACCGGTGCTGACGATAGGTGCCAACTAGTAGAGCCGGGCTTGCCCGGCTGTTGTAGAGCCGGGCTTGCCCGGCTGTTGTAGACCCGGGCTTGCCCGGCTGGCGGATGACCGGATGCATCAGCCGGGCAAGCCCGGCTCTACAACAGCGGCATCACATCCAGCGCGCGCTCGCCAGCCAACGCCTTCGCCTGCTGCTGCGCCGCGCCTGCAAGCGCCGCATCCCCGCGCCTCCGATGCAGTTCCCAGGCCTGCCACGCCACCCGGTAATCGGCGCGCGTGTACGGGTCGAGCTCACCCAGCACCGCGCTGGCCTCCTCCAACCGATCCGCTGCCATCAGCACCCGGGCACGCAGCAGACCTGCACGCACCTGATCGTTGCTGCTGCCGTCACGACTGGCAACCGCCAGCGCACGGTCGGCCGCTGCCAGCGCCGCGGCAGGTTCACCTGATCGCGCCTGTGCCACAGCCTCGAAGAATGCCGCCGCCGGGGGCACCGCCGGTTGCCCCGGTGCCTGCTGGGCCTGCCAGCGTGTGATCCAGCGCTGTGCGGCCATCTGCGTCCCGGCCGCCTGCACCGCCACCACCACCGTGGAGGCATCCAGCATTTCGGCCAGGTCCGGAAGCTGCGACGACAGGTCCGCCGCCTCCTTGCGATCACCACGTGCCACCGCCTGCGCCATCCGCAACCGCTGCAGCATCTGTCCCGACGTCCCCGACGTAGGCAGCGCGCGCAGCGCCTGCTGCGCCTGCGTCAGCTGGCCGTTGGCCAGGGCCACCTCGACCTGCGCGCCGCGCAGCACGGCAAGCAGACGTGCGTCTTCCAGCCGAGGAATCAGCGGCACACTGCGCTCGAGGCTCGCCGCCGCCTTCGCCGGCTGCACCATGCTCAACTCTGCCAGCGCCTTCGACGCCAGGGTCGCGGCCATGTAGTCGAACACCTGGTAGCGGCGGAACACCTCGATGGCCGCGTCGAACTCCTGCACCGCCTGCGGCCAATGATTGCGCCGCGCTTCAATCCGGCCCAGGTTGGCCCCCACCATCGCCGCAGACACGGTGTCGCCGGTACGGCGCATGGCCATGCGCGCCTGCCCGAGGTCGCTGGCCGCGGCCTCCAGTTGCCCCAGCTGCGCGCGCGCCGCGCCGCGACCGTTGTAGGCGTTACCCAGCAGGGTGACATCGCCGCCGTCACCGACGCGTGCCGCCATCTCCAGCGCCCGCGTGTAGTGACGCTGCGCCACGTCAGCGCGCCCCTCACGCAGTGCGACCGCGCCACGCCCCATCAAGGCCTTGGCGCGGACGGCGGGTTCAGCGTCACCGGCCTGCGCTTCCGCCTGCTCGAATAGACCTGCGGCGGCATCCATGTGGCCGGCCCGATACGCCAGCTGACCCGCGCGCACCTGCACGCTGGCGCGGCTGCGCACCTCCTGCGGCAGGGCCTGGATCTGCGAGCGCGCCGCCTCCAGCTGCCCGGCATCCAGCTCGGCATCAATCTGGCGCAACTGCTCCTGCAGTGCAGTGGGTGCAGCCGTGCGCGGCGGCGTGTGGCCGGCACGCTGCAACCAGCTGTCAACGGCCACCGCCATCGCCTGCAGCGCTGTGTCGCCGGAGGCTTCCACGCTCACGTCTTCGTCCTGGCCGATTGTGCGCAGCTGCACTCGCCATTGCCTGCCCAGCTTTCGCGCGGTGGGCACCAGCAGCCAGCGTGCATCACTGCGCACGCGCACGTCGCGCAGCGCCTCCAGGTCGGCAGGATCTGTTGCGCTTCGGGAGCCCAGTACGGCACCCAGATGCAGCGACTGCTCGCTGGGCGTGACCTTCAGGTGGGCCGCGCGCAGCCGCTCGGCGGCGTAGTCCATCGCGCCCAGGCGCACCCAGCTGAGCTCGGCATCTTCAGGTTCCACCCGTACCGGCAGCACCGTGACCTGGGTCTGCGCGGCCTCCAGTACGGGCGCGTTGCTGCGCAGGACCAGCGGCAGTCCTGCAACCACCACCATGCCCAGCGCCAGCGCCCCTACCAGCCACAACGCAATCTTCCACCTGCGCCACCGGGGTGCGGATGCAACGGTGACATGCGCTGAGACCGGTCCGGGCATCGCCGACGGCGCCGACACCGGCCCGTGCTCAGGTTCCGGTTCCAGCCCGGGTTCCGACGCATGGACAGGTTCGGCCACGGCGGCATCGACTTCGCCCACCTCCGCCACCCAGCGGTAGCCGAAACCCGGCACGGTGCGGATCACGGTCTGGCGGTCGCCCGCATCGTCCAGCGCCTTGCGCGCGCGGCGCAGGGTCTGGGTAATCACCGTATCGCTGACATCCGCCCGGCCCCACACCGCCGACACCAGTTCGTCGCGACCGACCGCACGCTGGCGATGCTCCAGCAGGTAGGCCACGCATTCCAGCGACTTCAGCGGCAACGCAATGCGCTCACCGTTGCGGGTGAGCTCACGTGCAGCAGGGTCCAGCACAAACGCGCCGAATCGGTAACGCACAAGGCGCATCAGGCGGGCCTATCAGGTACGCAGGGACGTAATCCCCCATCGTACGACAGGCCGAACGGTCGCGCCGAGCCGGCGCGACCGTCATTGCCCTATTCAGTTGATTTTGACCATCAACCGTGACCCGCTGGTGTCCTGGGTCGCCGAAATGGCCAGAATGTAGCGACCCTGCGCCGGGTTGCTCACGCTGATCGCCTGGTTCACCCCGGGTCGTACCGAGGTGCCGGCGTTCTGGTTCGGCAGCGGGTCCATCTCATAACCCAGCATCAGCTGCATTTCACCGCGTCCGCCATAGGTGGTGATGTCGATCCGGTTGCTGCCCGCGGGCACATCGATCACGTACAGCTCGCGGTCGCCGCTGGCCATGGCCGGCAGCAGCATGGCCGTGCCCGGGCTGGTCGGAATGCCGTCAACCGGCTGGCCGAACGTCCGCGCCCGCTCCACCGCAGCTGCCGCATCAAGGATGCCCGCGCCGTTGGGTTGGCTCTGCTTGACCGGGAACGCGCGTGCGGTGGCCTTCAGCAGGCCCTCGACCTGCGAGGGGGTGAGCGGCTGCGGGGCGACGCTCTGCATCAGCGCGACCACGCCCACCACATGTGGGGTCGCCATCGAGGTACCGGTATAGCCGGCCATGATGTCGTTGCCAGGCACGGTGGCACCGTCATTGAGGGTCGACCAGATGTAGCCGTTGGGGTTGCCTTCGGTCCCGGCCCCGCCGGGCGCGGCAAGATCGATGCCCGCGCCGTAGTTGGAGTAACCGGCACGCTGACCGGAATACCCGGTCGCACCCACCGTGACCACGTTGGCACAGCTGGCCGGCGCATGTCCGGTGACCGGCGCGTTGTCGTTGCCCGCCGCGACCACCACCACCGTGCCCAGACCCACCGCCGTGTTGATCGCCGCCTGGGTATCGGCCTCGCATTCATGCGCGCCGCCCAGGCTCATGTTGATCACCTCGGCCGGGTTGGCATTATCCGGCACGCCTTCGATATGCCCACCGGCCGCCCAGACGATGGCGTCATTGATGTCCGAGGTGTAACCGCCGCAGCGGCCCAGTACGCGCACCGGTACCACCTTGGCGTTGTAGGCAATGCCCGCGCCGGCCTGACCGTTGTTGGTGACCTCGGCGATGGTGCCGCTGACATGGGTGCCGTGCCAGCTGCTGTTGCTGGCCGGCGCGCCCGTACCGCATTCATTGGCGGCACTGTAGTCGCCAATGTCCCAGCCGCCGGGCACGCGCTCGTCGGTGGCGCGGTGCGATACGAAGGCGTCGGAAATGAAGTCGTAGCCCGGTAGCAGATTGGCTTCGAGGTCGGCGTGGTGGGTGGCCCCGGTGTCGATGACGGCCACCACCACTCCGGTCCCGGATGCGCCGGCCCCCCAAGCGCTGGTGATGCGCGCGCCACCGGCACCGGTGCCGTAGTGCCACATCTGGTGCGTGGAGAGCACCGGGTCATTGGGCAGCGCAGCCTTGTGCATCAGCCGGTCCACACGCACCGACTCCACATTCGGGTCGATCGCAATGGCGCGCATCAGCGCCTCCGCCTGGCTGCGGTCCAGGCGCTGCGACGCACGCACGACGTGCTGGCCGGCGAACGTGCCGCGCAGGGTCTTTACCTGCAGCGCGGCGGTGCCCTGCGCGTTGGCCATGCGGGCCCCCAGCTGCGGACGTGCACGGGTTGCCGCGGCATCCAGCAGGCGTTGGCGAGCGGCCGGCTGGGTGCGCTCGGCACTGCCGCTCTTGAAGGTGACGATGAAGCGCGGCGACAGCGTGGCGTCATCCAGGGACGACAGGTCCACGGTGCCGGCGAACGCCGGTGCGCAGGCAGCAGCAACCAGCAGGCTCAAAGCAGTACGGCGGAAGATCATGAAAGAAATCCTGGCAGAAGGAGGAGGCGCGGCCGCCGCGACGGCGGCCACGCGAAAGAAGTTCCGAAAGGGGCGGCTCAGAGGTCGATGCCGAAACCAACGCCGGCCGAGCGGTCATCACTGCTGAAGGCACCGCCGATGCTCATCGACACACGCTCGCCGATGGCCTTGGAGTAGCCCACCGACAGCGCGCTTTCGCCGTTCTGCCAGCCCACGCCGGCGGCAACGCGGCCCCGCGGGCTGCGGCTGCCGGCGGCATTGATGGCCATGTTCATCATTGCGCTGCCCATGGCGCCCTGACGATCCAGGCGCTTGTCCTGCAGGTCCAGGCGACGGTTCACGTCGTCGCGCAGTCCGCTGAAGCTGTCGTTCAGGCCGGCCAGGCTGGCGTCGGTATAGGCGTTGGCACGACCCAGGGTCTGGGTGGCCGTGGTATCGGTGTAGCTGTTGGCCGAGGCCAGCGTGGCCGCATCCGCGTCACGCATCTGGCCGACATTGGCGGCATCGGTGGCAGCAGTGCCGGCCGCGACCTGGGTCACACGGCGCTGCTGGGTGACACTGCCCACCGACACCGTATTGGCCTGGTCGGCAACGGAGCCCTGCCCCAGCGCCACCGCGCCACTGGCGGTGGCATGGCTGTCGGCACCGACGGCGACGGCGTTGTCAGCGCTGGCATCGACCAGCGCGTTGCTGCCCACCGCCACGCTGTTGGCCGCGTGCACGTTGGCACCGTTACCTACGGCGGTGTCGTTGGGGTCGGTGGCATTGGAATTGTGACCCAGCGCCAGGCCGTTGCCGCTGCCATTGCCGCCGCCATTTCCATTACCGTTACCGTTGCCATTGCCGCTTTCCAGCGCGCTGACCCGGCTGCTCAGCCCGGTGAAGGCCGCATCGATGGCGTTGAAGGTGCTGCCCACGTTGGCGAAGCTGCTGCCCTGGAAGCCGAAGCTGGGGGCGCTGATGCCACTGGCAGTCAGGCTGGCACCGCCACCCAGTGCGGTGGCGACGCTGTCCAGTTGGGTCCCGAGAGTGCCGCCTACATCGGCGACCACGGCGTCCAGCTGGCCCTTGTTGACTGCGTCGGTACCGTCCACGCCGTCGGCCACGTGCACCACACGGCGCTCATCACCGCTGCTGCCCACCGACACCACGTTGTCGGCATCGGCGCTGGCATTACGGCCAATGGCCACGCTGTTCTGACCGTAAACCGACGCGCCGCTGCCCAAGGCCAGGCTGCCGGCGGTTTCCGCCACTGCGTAGCTGCCCAGTGCCAGTGCCTCTTCTTCACCGGCATAGCTGTTGGAGCCCACCGCGACCGCATTGCCGGCCAAGGCGAACGCGTTGGTGCCCACCGCCAGCGACGCGTCACCTGCAGCGTAGGCGTAGGTGCCCAGCGCCGCACTGTTCTCGGCCGCGGCCAGCGCATTGCTGCCCACCGCGGTGGCGTTGATGCCGTCGGCGCGTGCCGCCGTACCGTTGGCCAGCGCACCGGTTTCGGTCGCCAGCGCGCCGGTGCCGAAGGCCATTGCATTGCTGGTTTCACCTTCCACGCCCGGCGCGGTGGCGGCATCCTGGCCGAAGGCGATGTTGCCGGTGCCGGTGTAACCGTCTGCGTAGGCGTTCTCGCCGATGGCGATATTGCGGTGCCAGGTAGCGGTGGCCTGGTCGCCCAGCGCGATGCTGGCCTGGCCGTAAGCCACGGTCTGGGTGCCGATGGCAATGGCATCGGCGTCGGCCGCCGAGGATTCACGACCCAGCGCGACGCTGGAGCGGCCGGCAGCCTGGGCGAAGAAGCCTGCAGCCAGTGAGCCGGATACCACCTTGGGGTCGGTGCTGTCGTAATTGCGGATGACGCTGGTCGGGCCAGGGTTCTCGGTATCGCGGTCGCCGGTGGAGGCGGCCGGGCCCAGCGCGGTGCCGTAGTTGCCGAATGCGTAGGTGCCGCTGCCAAAGGCGGCCGTGCCGATGCTGGTGGCGAACGCCTTGCCGTAAGCATTGGTGATACCACCTGGTCCGCGGGGGGTTCCTCCGAACGCCTGGGCCCAATCCAGCCAGCCGCCGACCGCCACGGAACCGGTGCCCAGCGTATAGGACATGTAGCCCATGGCGGTGGAGTAAGGGTTGTAGGCGATGGAGGTGTAGCCAAACGCCGTTCCTGGCCCACGGATGCTCTGCGCATTGGCACCGACCACGGTGGAGTTCTGGTCGAGCTGCCAGTCCGGGCTGTACGACTTGTAAAGGTAGTCACCACCGGTGCCTGCGCCGGCACCAATCACCACGTTGTTGTTTCCCTGCGAGCGTGCGCCGTTGCCGATGGCGATGGAGTTTACAGCGGCTTCGGCCGTGCGCGAACCGCTGAAGCTGCCAAGGTTGGTGCTTTCGAACGTGGGCGCACCCTTGGTGCCCTCCACAGTAGCACTGTTACCCAGTGCGATTGAGCCGCTGCCGTTGACACTGGCTCCGTTGCCCAGTGCGATCGAGTTCTGTGCCGGGCCTTCGGTCAGGGTTTCCACCTTGGTAACCACGCCGGTGGCGGTGTTTTCGCCGAACGCGAGGGTGCCATTGATCGCGCGCACCTTGGCCCCGGTGCCCATCGCGATGTTGTTGCTGCCGTTGGCTGTGGCACCCGTGCCGATGGCCACCGCATTGGCACTGCTGCCGGCCGGGGTGCTGGCCGCAGTGCTGGCCACCGTCTGCTGGCTGCCGGGCGGGGTATAGGTGGTGGTTTTGGTGGTGATCGAACCGGTATGCACAGCCCCGGCCTGGTTGCCGATGGCCACGCTGCCGTCAGTGGCGGTCACCGCGCGTACGCCGATGGCGGTGCTGTTGGCACCGCGCGCCTGGGCGGCGGCACCGACTGCGGTGCTGTTGTCGCCCTGCGCCCAGGTGATTTCATCGCTGGAAACCAGCCCGTCACCGTTCAGGTCCACCCAGCTTCCGACCGCGGTGGCGTGGTCGCCATCAGCGCCCGCCGCGATACCACAGGCCAGCGCACCGTCTCCGCTGGCGATGCTGCCGGTGTTGGACACGGGCAACGGGTTGCCGGCCTCATCGACCAGTTGGCAGGTGGTGCCCGCCGCGTGGGCCGATACGGACAGGACAGACAGCAGAGCAGCAGTCAGGGCTTTGCGATGCAGGGTGTGCGTGATCGGCAGCATGGTCGAGCTCGGGTTGGGAAGCCCCTAGAACGCCCCAAGCACCCCGGTAATGCATGACCGGGGGATGACATTCACGTCATTGGTGGTGTCAAACGGGTGACATTGGTGACATTGCGATGAATTTCGACCACGTAGAGCCGGGCTTGCCCGGCTGACGAGATGTCTGAACATCGGTAAGGTCGCACGACAGTCGACTGCCGATGGCGATGCATCGCCCGGTGGGGCATGACCCCGGAGCGTACTCGTCAGGGCGGCAACCCCGTCGCGGTCACCGTGCAGACGAACGTCACCTGCACCGCACTTCCTGCGGGCATCGAGGGAATCGTCACTCCGCCGAGCAGGCTGCCGATGGGAATGCTGCCCGGACACAACGCCCCACCCGTCGGCGAGCAGCTGGCCGGCGTGGTGCAGCTCAATCCCGCACCCGGGCTGTCGGCCAGCACCGCGTCGGTCACATCCGTGCCCCCGACGTTGCTGGCAGTCAGGGTGAAGGTCACCGTTCCGCCACTGGGCACCACGCTCGGGCTGGCCTGCTTGCTGATCGCCAGGTCGGTGATCAGCGTATTGGTGAAGGTACACAGCAGCGGGGTGTCCGGCTGGAACGCAGACGCCGGAATCGTCAGTACATTGCCACTCAAGCTGCCGATGGCCCCCGGGGTACCGCTGGATACACAACTGGCTGCCGTCACCGAGAATCCGGGTGCGGGCGTTTCGGTGACCGTCACGGGTTCCTGCACGTCGACCACGAAGTACACGCCGGGCGAGGTAGCGGGCGTGCCCTCGGTCACGGTGGTCACGCTGTCGCTGCTTGCGTTGAGATTGGTCATCGCGAACGAGAACGTACCCACCCCGCCCTCGCTGACCTTGGCCAGCTGCATTGTCTGCGCCTGCACAGCCGCAGATCCCAGCAGACCGGCAGCCAGCAGCAGTACCGCGCCCCTCATCGCCCACAGCCGCTTTGGAAGCCCGTGCATCACACTGCCCTCTCAGTAGGTCCCGACCATGTTCAGGAACCAGCCCTTGTGGTCGTAGTCGAAGTCGGTGAGGTCGTCACTGAACTCAGTGAAGTTGTAACCCACGCCCAGCCGGAAGTTCTGCCCGATGTCGCGGTCCACGCCGACCAGGAACCCGGACCGGGTGCCTCCGTCCTTCACATCCAGCCAGCGGTACTCACCCAGCGCGTACCACTTCTGCTTCAACTGGTACCGCGCCTGCAGCACGCTCAGGGTGGTGGCCGAATCGAACCACGGCCCACTCCCCCGCCCCAGCCGCACCTCGCCTTCGCGCCGGGCCAGCTTGGTGGCGAACTCCCACTGGGTGTCCAGCTTGTACACGCCTTCGAAAGAAAGGATCTGGGTCTTCTGGTCCTGGTCGGCCCCGCCCAGCTGGGCTTCGGTGGCCAGGTCATACAGATAGGTGTAGCGGCCGAACAGCGCCCAGCGCTGGCTGTTCCACGGCCGGTAGGCGAAGCCGACGTTGGCCTCCCAGAAGCGCGCGCCGGCCAGCGCGTTCAGTTCGTCGGTGGTGCGCGAGTAGTTCAGCCGCGCGGCAATACGCCAGCTGTCGTTGAACTTGTGGGTCAGCCGGTTGGTGGTCACCCATTGGGTGCGGCGTTCGCTGCCGCTGTCCTTGCGCCATTCAATCTTGCTGCGCCAGTCGGTGTCGACCGAGGTGCGGCCGCCACTGATGCTGACCGCATCACGGTCCACATGGCCGCCGTCCACGGTGTCCAGCTCACCCGACTGCAGGGTGAAGCCCAGGTTCCACCCCTGCGCGGGATAGAAATCCATGCCAAAGGTGTGGGCCAGGCCGGACTGGTCCGGCTCCTTCAGGAACTGGCTTTCGTTGTACAGGTTGGTGCGGTTGCTCAGCCGCCAGCGCTGGCCCAGGGTCCAGCCGTTCTGCCGGGTCGGGTTGAACAGCGACTCGTACTCGGTGGTGTCGGTGGAATAGGTGTACGCGCCATACAGCGAGTGGTCGCTGTCCAACTTGTACTCGGCGTCCACCGTGGCCGAGTCGCCGCGGTCGCCGGTGATGATCTCGGCACCGACGCTGGCGCGGTCACCCAGCAGGTACTCACCGCCTACCGCCACCGCGTTGTTGTCCTCGTAGCGGCCGCCATCGTCATCCAGCGTGGCCTGCACCAGTCCATACAGTTCCAGCGTGTTGCCGAACTGGTGGCTGTATTTCACCGCGCCGAGCAGGCCGGCCGCCGGGTCATCGGTGCTGCCCTCTTCCACCCGGCGCAGTTCTGCACTGAGGGTGTTCCAGTCATCCGGCCGCCACTCCAGGCTGGCCTGGGCCTGGGTGAACTGCTCGGGGCCGCTTTCGGCTTTGCTGTACCGCGCGTACATGCCCAGCTGCTGGGTGATGCGGCCCAATACCTCGGCACCGTATTCGGTGACCTCGAAGCCGGTGTCATGCCGGGCGATGGAGTAGCCCGGGTCGGTGTTGCGCCACCAGGCACCGCCGCTCCAGTCACGCTTCGTCCAGCCCAGCTCACGCAGGTTGATCCGCCCTTCCAGCGCCTGCGCGTCGCCCTTGCGGTTGGGCTCGGTGCTGTTGGCCTGGATGAAGGTGAAGCCGCCGTTGTCGGAGAAGAACGACGGCACCCCGAACGACTCGGTGTGCGCGTACTCGGCCTTCAGGTAGGTGCCCTTGCCGGCCTGCAGGGTCACATCGCCTGCAGCCAGGGTGTAATCCTGGCCGTCGCGATTCTCATCCACGTAGGTCACGCCCACGCCGACGTGGTCACCGAACCACTGCTTGCCGCGCACGCCGGCGGTGAGCTCGCCATCGTCAAAGCCGGACGGCAGCCATTCGTAGTCGACCAGCAGGCGCTGCTCATAGCCATCCAGCGGCGCGTCGCGGGTCAGCGTCGGCACGTTCTCGCGGGTGACCTGGGACAGCGGCCGGGTCAACAGCAATCGGCCCTGCATCTCATCGATCTCGTAGTCGGTGCCGCGCTGCAGGGTGATGCGGTTCTCCACCCGTCCGGTGGTGCGGTCGCGGATCTCCAGCACCACCTGGTCGGAACCGGGCAGGATGTCGGTGTTGCGCAGGTAGTACAGGCTGCCGCCGGTGCCGATGAACTCGTTGTGCCCGGGCGCGGTCTGCTCCTGCGCGCCGAACAGGCGCAGGGTGCTGCGCGGGTCGCCCCAGAGGTTGATTGCCTGCGAACGCCAGCTCAGCGCCGCGCCATACAGGGAGCGCACGTACTGGGCGTACTCGGTGCCGGTCATGCCGGTGGCGAAGTTGCCCCACAGCGCCTGGTTCTTGTCCCAGTCCACGCGCAGGTAGAAGCGGCCCATGCTGTCCACGTCGCGATAGGTGGTGGAATCGTCGCCGTAGGTCGGGTAATACAGGTCCGGGTCGAGGCGGCGGAAGATGTCCTGCGGCCACGCCTCGGTGAAACCGTCGAACAGATGCTCCAGGTCCTGCTCGGTGGTGTCGGCCTGGGCGGTGACCAGGTATTTGCCGTGCACCTTGCCCTTGCCATAGAACGCCAGCCGACCGTCGCTGATCACATCGTCGGCATAGCGCTCCTCCACCGCGAACGGTGCCACCGAACCGCTGACGCTGTTCTGCGCAATGGTCACGTCGGCCAGGCCGACCCCGAAGAAGTACTTGCCGGTCACGTTGACGTCCAGTGCGTGCTGCTGCTCCAGCCCATCGCGGCCGCCACGCACGGCGATATCGAAACGGTGCTGACCCACCGGCACCAGGTATTCGGCGACGAACTTGCGCTCCATGTCGACCGGGTAGCTGTCGCCGTTGATGGTCAGGCTGGTGCCATCGGGCAGGTCGCGGCCGGTGATGCGGATACGCGAACCATAGATGGGGATGTTCTGCAGGCGCAGGCCGTTCTCGGCGAAGGCGGTGTCAATCAGGCTCTGCTGCAGCGCCTGGTCCAGGCCCAGCGCGGTGCCCTGGCTGCGCTCCACCCGGGTGCGCAGGCCGCTGAGCTGGCTGTCGGCCTCGATCGGGCGCACCAGCTGCAGCGTGTGCGGCAGGGTTTCGTCATAGATGCCGTTGGCCCCGTGCGCACGCACGATGTAGACCAGCTGGTCGCCGTTGCGGAACGGCTCGTCATCCGGCAATGCTCCGTCCCATTCGAGCTGGCTGACCGCGGCTGCTTCCACAGGCACCGTCACCAGCGGCGCGATGCGGTCGACGTCGGTGTTGCGGAAGATCAGAATCTCCATCCGCTCGATGAAGTCGCTGTAGTTGCCGCGTACGTAGAACGGCACCGGCTTGACGATGCGCCCGCCTTCAAATGCCACCAGCGACGGCGCGGACACCGACAATTCCGGCTGCCCAAGGTTCGGGTCTTCGGTGGCCCAGATCACCCCGCCGCTGGGCAGGCGCAGGCTGAAGCGACCGGTGGCGACGGCGCGCCCCGGTGGAGGCTGCGAGACGGTGACGCGACGATCTGGTTGCAGCGCCTGCTCACCGGAGCCGGCGTCGGTGCCCTCGGTCACCGGTTGCCGTTCACCCTTGCTGCGGATGCGCAGCAGCACGCCTTCACCTTCGCGGCATTCCTGTTCGGTGCAGCGCACCGGGGGCGGTTCGGCGGGCTCCGCCTGCTGCGCGCGCAGCGGTGGGCTGGCACCGGCCAGCAGTGCGGCAAGCGCCGCATGCAGCAGCGACGGTTTCATCGCCCCTCCCCGCGCGTCGGGCGCGCATCCAAGGGTGCCGTGGGGTCGGCACTTGCATCCACCTGCACCTTGTCGCGCACCGCCGGGCTGAGCTGTTCGCGCAGCGCGGCGTACACCGCTTCCGCGCGGCGCATGCCCAGCGCCTGGTTGTACCGCACCGCACCGCGCACGTCGGCATGGCCAACGATGACCAGCCGGCCACCGCCACGCTGTTCCAGGTCCTGCGCGATGCGCGCCAGCAGCGGCTGCATGGCCGGGCGGACCACCGCGCTGTCGGTGTCGAACAGCACGGTGCCCACCAGCGACCCGCCCTGGTTCACGCCGACCAGCAGCGACGCTGGGTCATCCAGATCGGCGCGCGCGACCACGCTCACCTGCGCCGCACCGCCATCCAGCGCCTTCAGCAACGCCGCACGCACCGCATTGGCACGTTCGAAGGCAATCACCTCGCTGCCGCCATTGGCCGACACAATGACCTCCCCCTCGCCGTGCTGGCGCACCTGCGCTGCCATCTGCGCGATCACCGGGTGGTAGCGCTCGGTGATCTGCGCGCTGTCCGGGGCGAAGAACACTTCGCCCAGCACCATCTCGACCTCACGCTTCTCTTCGAGCACGGTGGCCGGCAGCTGCACGGCGAAATCAAAGCGGGTCGGCACGCCCGGGGTCACCCGGCGCAGCTGCGGATTGCGGGTGATGAAGGTGCTGCCTTCCGGCAGCGTGGCTGCATCCACCTTCAGCACATAGTTGCGCCCGCGCGCCTGTCCGCCACCGCTCACGCCGACCACGTGATAACGGCCGAACTGGTCGGTCTCCATCAACAGGCCTTCCACCGAGCCGATCCGCACGCCCGGAATGCCGGCTTCGTCGATGCCGTCATTGGCGATCACGTAATCCACCACATAGCCGCCCTCGCCCGGGCTGACCGTGCGCTGCACGCGCGGTGCTGCGGCGGTCAGGCCCTTGGCCGCATCGCCGCTGCGCTCGATGCGGGTGCCGCCCTGCGCATCCAGATGCACGCGCACGCCCTGGCGGTTGTCCAGCACGAAGTCGTCGGTGAAGCGCGGCTCGCGCAGGCGCTGGCGGATGACGATCTGCGGCGGCGGATCGGCTTCGCTGCGGCGGCCGGACAGCGTGCCCAGCGCCATGCCGTGCAGCAGCGGGGCACTGGCGTCGGCGACCGGTTGCGGGCCATTGCCGCGGTCGATCTGGGTGCTGCCGGGCACATAGGTCTCGGCGGCGAATCCACCCTGCACGCGCAGCCCGGTCAGTTCTGCAGGATCCTGCCAGCTGTCACCGTCGCGGTCATCGAACACGGTGCCGGCAATCAGGCTGTCGTCCAGCAACGGATCGTTGCCCAGCACCACTTCCGCCGTCGCTACGTTCGAAGCCGGCAGGTCGGTGGGCGCATAGGTCTGCGCGCGGTTGATCTGCGTACCCGGGCGCACACCCGCGCCCACCCGCATCAGGTAGGAAATGCGCGCGGTGTTGCCGGCGGCGATGTCCAGGTCGTTGATGCGCAGCGGCGAAATTCCGCTGGCAGTGACGTGGTGGTCATCATCGTCGCCCTGCAGCGAACCCTCGACGTAGGTGAAGCCTGCCGGCGGCGTATCGATCAGGTAGCCGTCCACCAGGTCGATGTCGCCCACGTTTTCAGCGGTGAGGGTGTAGCGCACCAGATCGCCTGTCTTCACTTCGCGCGCACCGGCCACCTTGGTCAGACGGATGCTGGCCGGCGCGTTCTCCACTTCCACCACGGCAGCAGCCGTGGCGGTGGCGCTGGCCAGGCCGGCTCCGGTGGGTTGCGCGGTCGCCAACACACTGTTGGTGAGCGTGCCGCCATCCACCCCGGCTTCAGCCTCGGTGATGGTGTGGTCGTACGGCGCACAGGTTGCGCTCTGCGCCGGGGCCAGCTGAGTCGGGGCGCAGTCCAGCGTGGTGGTGGCACCGCCCTGGAAGGTGTCGGTCACCACCAGCTGGTCGAGGGTGACGTTGCCGGTGTTGGTGACGCCGACCGCATAGGTGATCACATCGTCGATATTGCCCTTGCCTGGCGTGCCACGATCCACGCTCAGCGTTGCGGTCTTCGTTGTAGCGAGTGTCGGCCGCCGCGCAATCGGCAGGTTCAGCACAGGGTGGCAGCGCGCATCGGCGGACCCGGCCGGGCATACCGCCGGCGGCAGCGGCGCGCCGCCAGCCGACGGTTCTGCGGTGATGTCGGCAGTGTTGTCCACGGTGCCGGCATCGGTGTCGGCCTGGGTCACCACATAGGTGCCGGTGAGTTCACAGCTGCCGCCCGGGGCCACGCTGGCACAGACCGCGCGATCCGGCGTGATCAGCGCATCGTCGATGGTCAGGTTGGTCAGTGTGGTATTGCCGGTGTTGGTGGCGCGCACGGTGTAGGTCAGCGTGGCCCCGGTGGTGACTTCACCGCTGGCATTGCTGTTGGCACTGAGCACCTTGCTGGTCTCCAGCGCCGGCTGCTCGACGACGTGCTCGGTGCTGCAGGACACGCAGACCGGATCCGGGTCGCCGCCGGGCAGGTTGCTGGCGGTAACCACATTGCGCTGGGTGCCGTTGGCGTCGGCGGCCACCGTCACCTGGTACACCAGCGGATAGGTGCCGGGCAGCGCGCCGGCGGGCAGCACGCACAGCAGGTTGGCGCTGCAGCTGTATGCCCCTGCCGTCACCACCGTGGCCTGTCCGAGGCCGGCATCCAGGGTGTCGTTGAGCAGCAGCGGCTGGGTGGTGACCGAGCCGGCGATCACCGTGGTCAGCGTGTAGGTGATGGTCTGTCCGCGCTGCACGAAGCTGCCGCTGACCGGATCGGCCACCTTGGTCACCGTCGCGGTGGACGGCACCACCGGGTGTTCGGTGCTGCAGCTCTGGCACACCGGGTCCGGATCAACACCCGCCGGCTTGGTCGGCACCACCGCATTGCGCAGCGTGCCGGTGGCGTCGGCATCGACGCTGGCGGTGTACACCAGCGGGTAGCTGCCCGGCGCGGTGCCCACCGGAAGCGTGCACACCAGCGGGTTGGCCGCATTGCAGGTGTAGGCACCGGCGCTGGTGACCGCGACCAGGGTGAAGCCGTCGCTCAACGTATCGGTAAGCGTGACCACCTCGTGGGTTTCGTTGTTCGCCACGGTGGTGGTGACGGTGAACTGCACCACCTCGCCCGGTGCCACCTGGGTGGTGGTGACCGGCGCGGACACCTTGTTCACCGTAATCGCGGCCGGGGTCAGCGCGGTCGGCGTGCTGACCGAATCGGTGGCGGTCGCATCGGGTGCAGTGCCGGGGGCATCGCCGGTGGCGGTCGCCGTGTTGTTAACCGCGGTGGCGGTTTCATCGGCGAAGGTGATGATGTAGGTGTTGTTGCTGGCGGTGCAGCTGGCGGTGGCTCCCGGTGGCAGCGCCAGTACCGTGCAGGTCAGCCCCGGCAGCAGCGGATCGGTCACCACCACCGGTGCCAGCAGCACATTGCCGGTGTTGGTTACGCTGAAGGCGTAGGTGATCACATCGCCGGCGTCGCCGGTGATGCCGTCACTGTTGCTGTCGGCAACGCTGGCGGTCTTGTCCAGGGTGATCGCCGGCAACTGGGTGGCATTGATGGTCACCGTGTCCTGTGGCGAGGTACTGGTTCCATCGGTGGCGGTGGCGATGTTGGTCACGCTGCCCTGGTTGAGGTCGGCCTGGGTGACCACGTAGCTGCCGGTGCAGGTCAGCTGGCCGTTCGGCGGCAGCCCGCCGGGCGGCAATGCCGGGCAGCTCACCGTGTTCGGCGCGGTGATTCGGTCGTCGGTAACCGTGATCGGGCTGGTGATGGTCACCGTGCCGCTGTTGGTCACCAGATAGCTGTACGCCAGCAGGTCGCCCACCGCGGTGTAGGTGGCGGTGCTGCTGCTCTTGTCCAGGGTGAGGCCGCGCTGCTGCTGCACCGGCACGATCACCGGGTTCGACGGCGTCAGCGGCGTGGTGTCGCTGATGCCGCTGCCGATGTTGTCCACCTGCCCCGCATCCACATCCGCCTGGACCACGGTGTAGGTGCCGGTGAGCACGCAGGTGCCACCCGGGGAAACGCTGGCGCAGGTGGTGCTGTTCGGGGTCAGCTTGGGATCGCTGATCACCACGTTGGTCAGCGTGGTGTTACCGGTGTTGGTGCCGGTGACCGCATAGGTGATCACGGTACCCAGTACCGTCGGGTTTGGCACGTTGGTTGCCGCCTTGGCCATGCCCAGTGCCGGGTTCTGTACGCCGGTGACGGTCACCGAGTCCGGGTTGGACGTCACGCTGCCCGACTGTGCGGTCGCGGTGTTGGTCACACTGCCGGCGTCCAGGTCGGCCTGGGTAATGGTGTAGGTGGCCGTGCAGGTCAGCTGCGCACCCGGTGCCAGCCCACCGCCCGGTAGTGCCGGGCACGCCACCGTGTTCGGAGCGGTGATGCGGTCATCGGTCACGGTCACCGCTGCGGTCAGGGTCACGTTGCCGCTGTTGGTCACCAGGTAGCTGTACGCCAGGGTGTCGCCCACCGCATCGAAGCTGGCGGTGCTGGAGGTCTTGTCCAGAGTCAGCGCCGGCTGCTGGTTGCCGTTGATGGTCACCGTGGTCGGCGGCGAGGTGGTCACGCCAGATTGCGCCGTGGCGGTGTTGGTGATGCTGCCGGCATCCAGGTCGGCCTGGGTCACGACGTAGCTGGCAGTACATGTGAGGCTCGCGCCCGGTGCCAGCCCGCCTGCGGGCAAGGCCGGGCAGCTCACACTGGCGATGCGGTCGTCGCTGACCGTCACCGGGTCGGTCAGGGTGATGTTGCCGGTGTTGGTGACCAGGTAGCTGTAGCTGAGCGTGTCGCCGACGGCGGCGTAGCTGCTGTTCGGGCTGCTCTTCACCAAGGCCAGCGCACGGTTCTGCACCGCGGTGATGGTGGCCTGCGCGACCACCGGCGTGAGCGCGCCCTGCGCTGGGGTCGCCGTGCTGGTGGCGGTATTGGTCACGCTGCCGGCGTCCAGGTCAGCCTGGGTGATCAGGTAGGTGGCGGTGCAGGTCGTGCTGGCTCCTGGAGCCAGCGTAGTTGCCGGGCAGCTCACCGTGGCGATGCGGTCGTCGGCCACACTCAGGTCCGCAAAGGTCACGTTGCCCGTGTTGGTGACCGCGTAGCTGTAGCTGATCGACTGCCCGACTGTGCTGTAGGTGGTGGGGCTGGCGCTCTTGGTCACCGTCATCGCTGGCTCCGGTGCCAGCGGCGTGGTGGTGCTGTCATTGCCTGTGGCATCTGGCCCGGACGGCGGCGTGCCCTGCCCCGTTGCGGTGTTCACGACCTGGCCGGCATCCAGGTCGGCCTGGGTGATGGTGTAGACCACGGTGGAACAGGTGGTGCTGGCCCCCGGTGCCAGCTGTCCCGGCGGACAGGTGATCGGCGGCATTCCGGGCAGCGGGTCGGCCACGTCGATGTTGTCGAGGGTGACGTTGCCGTTGTTGGTGACCACGAAGCTGTAGGAAATGGTGTCACCGGCATCGGTGACGCCGGGCAGCGCGCCGCCGCTTACGGTGGGCGCAGCCGCGCTCTTGTCCAGCACCAGCACCGGCAATGCCTGCAGGTTCACCACCGCCGAATCCGGCGAGGAACTGACCCGCGCGCTGCCCGGCGGCGTGCCTTCGGCGGTGGCGGTGTTGGTCACGGTGCCGTTGTCCATGTCGGCCTGGGTGATCGTGTACACGCCGGTACAGGTCGCTACCGAATCGGGCCCGGTGGCAGTCAGCGTGGTCCGGTCGCAGGTGGCGGCAGCATCCAGGTGGGTGTCGATCACCGCCAGCGCCGACAGACTCTGGTTGCCGGTGTTGGTGACGGTGAAGGTGTAGGTGACGGTGTCGCCGGCGTCGGTCACCGCCGGGTCACGCCCCAGCGCCACGGTCGGGGTGCCCGCGACCTTGTCGATCGACAGCGACTGGTTCGGCAGCGGCAGGCCGACCCGCGCGCTGGCGGTGTTGCTCGCGGTATCGCTGCTGGCGGTGGCGGTGTTGTCGATGGCCTGGTCGCCGCCACCGTTGGTGTCGAAGTCGGCCTGGGTGGTGATGTAGGTCCCTTCGCAGCTTAAGTCTTCGCCGGGGGCCAGTGCGGCCACCGGCAGGGTTGGCGTGCAGGTCAGCGCCGGCAGCATGGGGTCGCTCACGGTGACGTTGGTGAGCGTGCTGTTGCCGCTGTTGCTGGCCACCAGGGTGTACGTGATGGCATCGCCGGGGGCGTTCACCTGCGCCACGCTGGCGGTTTTCGACAGCGACAGTGCCGGGCTGCGCACCACCGGGATATCCAGTGCGCCGGTACGGCTGATCGCCCCTGCGGCCTGCGACGTGCCATTGGCGTTCGCTACATTGCTGACCACGTTGAAGCTGTCAACCTCGGCCTGGGTGATCACCCGGGTGGTGCCCGTGCAGACCACGCCTGCCCCGCTGCCGGCCCCGCCGAACACGACCACCTGGCCGGGTGCCATGTCCACGCTCGGGCATGCCAGGTTGAGGCTCGGGTCGACCACGGTCACGTCTTCAAGCGTGACATTGCCGGTATTGCTGACCGTGAACTGATAGTTGATCGTGCCTGGCGCAGTGATCGTGGCCACGTCCGCGCTTTTGACGATGGTCATCTGCGGGCCGCGCACCGGCAGGTTGACCTGGTGTTCGGCGGTGTCGGTCACCGTCGCCCCGGCCACCGGCGTGTCGGCCACCACGGTGGCGAGGTTGTCGATCTGGCCATTGCCCGGCAGGCTGTCGCTGCTGCCGCTGTCGATGTCGGCCTGGGTGACGGTGTAGACGTTGCCGGTGCAGCCGCTGAACACCACGGTATCGCCCGGGCCCAGGCTGGACAGCGGGGGGCACACCAGGGCCGGCAACAGGGGATCGGTGACGGTGACATTGAACAGGGTCACGTTGCCCGTGTTCTGCGCACTGAAACTGTAGGTGATCGGTTGGTTGGGGCCACTCACCGACGCCACGTCGGAGCTCTTGCTGAAGAAAATCGCTGGCGTGCGCTGGGGCAGCGACACGTCGGCGCTGGCGGTGGCGGTGACCGTCACCACCGGGTTGGTGCCGATCTGATATTCAGCCTGGCCGGTGACGTCGTTGTGGATCACCCGGCTGTCGTTGACCGGGTTGCCCTGGTTGTCGATGTCCGACTGCTGCACGGTGTAGGTGTTTCCGGTGCAGGCGAAACTGACGCTGCTGTTGGGCGGAAGCGTGGGAATCACGTTGCACGACAGGCCACTGCCGAGCAGCGTGTCATCAATGATCTGCAGGTTCTGCAAGGTCACCGTGGAGGGGTTGTCGACCCGGAACGAATAGGTGATCACCTCACCCGTGGCGGTGACCGCGATGCGGTCGGCGGTTTTGACGAATTCCGGCTGCACGGTGCCATGGTTGATGATCACCGTGGCCCCGTCGCTGTCATCCACCGGTGTGCCGTCATAGTCACCGGCCGCGTTGGCGACATTGACCACCGCATTGCTGCCGTCGATGTCGGCCTGGGTGACCGTGTAGGTGGCGGTGCAGCTGGCACTGCCGCCCGGAGCCAGGCTGAAGGGCGCTGCCGGCAGGCAGGTGATCGCGCTCAGACCGGCCTTCGGGTCGGTGACGCTGATGTTGTCGATGGTGACATTGCCCGGATTGGTCACCAGGAACGTGTAGGTGATCACATCACCGGCGGCACTGACCTGGCTCGGGCTGGCGCTCTTGTCCATCGCCAGCTGCGGAGCCGGCGGATCCACCGGTACGCTGGCGGTGGCATCGCCGGTGGTGCTGCCGCCGCCCGGCGCCACCGCGGTGCCGGTGGCGGTGTTGTCGATGTCGCCGTCACCGCCGCCGCGGTCGTCGATATCGGCCTGGGTGATGGTGTAGGTGTTGCCGGTGCAGGCGATGTCTGCCGGCGGCGAGGTGCCGAAGGTCAAGGATTCGCCCGGGGCCAATGGGCCACCCGGCGGGCAGCTCAATCCGGGCAGCATCGGGTCGGCGATGGTCACGCTCTGGATCGTGGTGTTGCCGGCGTTGGTGACGGTGAAGTTGTAGCTGATCACCTCGCCCACGCTGCCGGTGCCATTACCGTTGCTGTCGGCCAGGCTGGGCGTCTTGGTGAATTCGGCCACGTAGTTGCGCGGCGGCAGCGTGGTATCGGTGCTGGCGTTGTCGACCACCGTGTTTCCGTCGGGGTCGGTGCCGCCGGCGTTGACGGTGTTGGTGATGACGTCATCGTCGCTGCCATCGCCGCTGCCGACCCGGTCGATGTCGGCCTGGGTCACCGTGTAGCTGCCGGTACAGGAGATGCTGGCTCCCACCGCCAGGGTAGCCACCGGAATCGCCGGCGTGCACACCATGTTGCCAGCGATCAGCGGGTCGGTGACCGTCACATCGGTCAGCGGCACGTTGCCGGTGTTGTTGACGGTGATGGTGTACGGAATATTCTCGCCCACCGTGGTGACGTTCTGCACCGGGGTGATCTTGCTCACCTCCAGCGCCGAGCGCGGCACGAAGGTGTTGCTGTAGGTGCAGGTGATGGTGGCGTCGGCGTCGGCCACGGCAATGAACAGGCCGTCGGCCGGGTTGGTATCGGTCCCGTCGCAGCTCAGCGAACTGCTGTAGTCACCGCCGTTGCCACCGGGGAAGCTTTCCGCGCCCAGGTTGCCGTTCTCGAAGGCATATACCGTGACTGGCCCGACCTGGTCCGGGCCGGGCGAGGTGGAGGTGAATCCTGGCGTATTGTTGGTGAAGCCGGTGCTGGGTGGAATCGACACGGTGGTCGGCGGGCCGCCGCTCCACACCTTGCGCACCACCAGCTGCGCGCTGCGTCGGTCATTCACATAGGTACAGGTCATCGGCCCGTCAGTGGGTCCCACCGTCAACGTGCCGGTGGTGGGATCGTTGATGACCAGGCCGCTGGTGTTGGTGCACGACAAAGTGGTGGCATACAGGTTGGAGGTGACCGAGCGGAACGACTCGGTCAGGCTGATCACATCGCCGGCATACACCGTCTGTGCGGGACCGGTGTCGGTCTGGCTGGCCGAGCCGTTGGCCACCGAATCCAGCGAAGCCAGCCCGGTGGCGACAATGGTCACTTCGTCGTTGGCAAAGCCGTTGAGCCAGGTCTTCTGCAGGGTCAGCGTGGTGCTGCTGCGGGTGTTGGTGTAGGTGCAGACGATGGGGTTGCCGGCGTCGGCCGGGGTGATGTCCAGCGTGTTCGCCGCCTTGCCGTCGCTGCCACCCAGGCTGCCCCCGTTGCAGGTCAGCGCCACACTGTAGTTGGCCAGCGCGCTGCCGCTCATGGTTTCGGCGGGCAGCAGCGCCTGTTCGCCGATGAACACCGGCACCGTGGTGCTGTTGGCCTGGACCGAAGCGGTGGAGGTGAACGCATTGGTGTTGTTCTGCAGGCCGGTGGTGGCGGCCAGTTGCGCCACGTCGCCGTTGCGGCTGTTGGCGGCCCACACCTTGACCAGCTGCAGCGTGGCCTGCGGGCGGGTGTTGGTATAGGTGCAGACAATGTCGGTGTCGCCCTGCCCGACCAGCAGCGTGCTGCCGGTCAGGCCGGCGGTGCCGGTACAGGCCAGGGTGCTGTTGTAGTTGACCGCATTCCCCGGCACCGCGAAAGTCTCGGCCAGGGTCAGGTTCTCGCCGGCATACACCTGCACCGGCGTGCCAGTGTCGGTCTCGCTGGCGGTGTCGGCCACCGAGGTCAGCGAGATCGGGCTGGTGGTGCTGCCGGTGGCACTGACCTGCACGGTTTCGCCAATCGCGGCATCCACCCAGGTCTTGCGCAGGGTCAGATTGACCGCGCGACGGGTATTGGTCTGCGTGCAGCTGATGGCAGCGTCGCCGGTTGCGACCGTGAGCTGGTTGCCGGTCAGTGGCGTGCTGTTGCCGGTACACGCCAGCGTGCTGTCGTAGTTGCCAGGGTTGCTGAGCGTCTCGGTGATCGTGCCGGTCTCACCGGCATACACCGTCACCGGGCTGCCCGTGGTGGTGTTGCTGCCGGTGGAGGTCGAAAGGCCGCTGCTGGCGGCGTTCTCGAATCCGCTGCTGGTGACGGTGGCGGTGTCGCCGGGCAGACCGTCGACCCAGGTCTTGCTCAGCACCAGCGTCGCTTGTTGCCGGGTGTTGGTCTGCGTGCAGACGATGGCGGTGTCCCCCGCCGTCACCGTCAGCGTGTTGCCGGACAGCGGCGTCGCATTGCCGGTGCAGGCCAGCGTGGCGGTGTAGTTGCCTGCATTGCTCAGCACTTCACTGAGCGTGCCACTGTCGCCGGCATACACGGTCACGGCGGTGCCGGTGGTGCTGTTGTTGCCAGTGGAGGTGGACAACCCGGTCGTGGCCTCATTGGTGAAACCGGTGCTGGTGACGGTTGCCGTTTCACCGGCCAGCGCATTGACCCAGGTCTTCACCAATTGCAGCGTTGCTGCCTGCCGGGTATTGGTGAAGCTGCAGTTCACTCCGGTGTCGGTGGGCATGCTCAACGTGCCGCCAGGGGCAGCCACCACCGCACCATTGTCGGTGCGTGCACAGGCCAGCGCGACGCTGTAGTTGCCGGCACTGCCTGTGGTGAAGGTTTCCGCCACCGTGACTGCCGCGCCTGGCGCAACGGCGGCGCGACCGTCCACGGTCGCCCCGCCCACGGTCGAACTGCCGGTCTGCAGCACGATCACGTCGTCCGCGCTGCCGCTGATGTCCAGGTCCACCGCATTGCCTGCCTGGCCGTTGACCCACGACTTGGTCAGCACCAGCCCGAAGTAGACCGGGTGGCTGACCGTGCAGACCGCACCCGCGGTGCACCCCTGCCCGCCACTGACCGTGTTGCTGACCGTACCGCTGGCGTCGGCATCCACCGTGGCCTGGTACGACCAGCTGTAGGTTCCCGGGGCGCTGTTCGCCGGCAGCGTGCACTGCGTGCTCTGCCCTGCACCGGTACAGCCCGCCGGGAGCGAGCCGGCAACCAGCGTCAGGCCGCTGCTCAGCGTATCGGTGAACACGGTGGCCGCAGCGGTGGTGGCTCCGGTGACCGTCACGGTCAGCGTGAAGCCCAGGGTGTCACCCGGGGCCACCGGCACACCGTCGGCAGGACTGCCCGATTTGGCAACGGTGGCGGCGTACACCTGTACATCCACGCTGTCGGTGTTGTCGCCGGGATTGGCATCGGTCTGCCCGGCCGGCACCGCGAGCGTGGCGGTGTTCTGCACCGAGGTCTGTGCCGTGGCAGCCAGGCCGTGGCTCAACAGCAGCAACAGCAGGGCCCAGCGCCGGGCCCTTCCCGGCAGCTTCTGTCCGTTGGCCCCCGCTTCGCCACTGCTCCGCACGCCTTCACCCCCGCCGCAGATCCCGGTTGCCTTGTGTTCCCGACTGCGGAACCGCCTGCGACCAGTCTCCACGCGCGCTGCCTCAGCGCCTTCCGGGGAAACACTGCACGCCACTCAGTAAATCTACTGACCGCTGCGTAGAACTACCCAGTGACGGCCAGCACAACTTCCGATGCGCCGGCACCCGCGGACTGCCAGCGTGGACTGACCGCCACCCCTTGGGAACGACGATGAAGATCATTACCCTGCGTGCCGCCACTGCCGCGCTGCTGGTGCTGTTGAGCCTGCTGGTGGTTCCGCTGGTGCGCGCCCAGCAGGCCCCGCTGCCGGCCAGCGACGCGGCCGACCCTGCGGTGCGCCCGCATGCGTCCAACAAGTGGCGCATCGCATTTGACGAGCGTGCCAAGTCGGACGGCACGATCACCCTTAGAGTGTGGCCCGCGGCGGCAGAGCCGATCCTGATCGAGGTGCCGATCAAGGACGGCGTGTCCGAGAACCACATTGCACAGGCGGTGCGTGATGCGATCGGCACGCGCCTGGGCAAGGGGTATCACGTTGAGACCGACGACGGCGAGGATGTGCTGGTGAAGGCCCGCCATGGCACCGCCGACTTCGGGATCGACCTGGTCAGCAACACCGTCCGCGACGTGGACATCAAACTGCACCGGGAGTAGAGCCGGGCTTGCCCGGCTGCTCTTCGTTATCGCGCCAACGGCAGCCGGGCAAGCCCGGCTCTACGTATTCCGACGCGCGCGCAGTTCCGTCGCGTCGGAGATTCCGCGGATCCTATTCTGTGAAGCACTTCCCAGTTTGACTCACGCCAAAAACAGGTCCACCGTAACTGCGCGGCCAGACCCCAGTAGTTCGGTATCGCAGTTGTGTTCTTGATGCCAGGGAATGGCCGTATCCGAAGGAGTGTCCGTCCGGCCACTCCCATCGCAACAACACAAGGAGAAAGCGGAATGCAACTGAATGACGACGTCGTTTCAGGCTGGCTCAACGGTGCCGACAGCGTAGATGGCTGCGACAATCCAGCCGGTTCCCTTTTCATCTACGGCCAGCGGGCTACTGAAGCTGCACTGACCTCGGCTGCTCCGGTCATGGCCACCGGCGGCACTGGCCACTGCACCACCACCCTGTCGCAGATTGGTACCTGCCACTGTTGTTGATGTGAGCTGCGCCGGCGCGCAGCCGCATCTGCTGCGCGCCTCTGCGCCGTCATCGGGCCAGCGGCCCGGAACGCGGATACCGACTCGACTGCAGGGAACGCCATGACTGATTCCGCAATGAACAGCTTCTCCCGCATCGTGCGCCACTATGTTGCGCCCTTTTCCACCGGCTGCGCAGCGCGCCTGCAGATTCTTGGACCGGCGCTTTCGCCGGGCGAACTCGATCTGCTCCAGGCCCAAGCGCACACCGCGCTGCTGGAGAACGCGCAGCTCAAGCTGAACCGACTGCTGTTGCTTGAGCTGCACGCTGCGGTGCGCGCTGGCCAGGTGTCGGGCACCGACCCGGCCGATCAGTTGCAGCAGTTTGAGACCCTCGCCACCAGCATCGCATTCGCTGAGCATCTGCGGCAACGTTACCCCGCGCTGATGCCGCGCTTCGAATCCATGCAGCAGGCGCAGGCAACGGCCATTGTCGAACTGGCCACGCATATCGGCGAGGACCGCATACAGCTGGAGGCACTGCTGGGTCAACCTGCCAGCCAGCTCACCGGGCTGTCGCTTGGAAAAGGCGACCTGCACGGCGGTGGTCGTACTGTGGCCAAAGTCAGCTTTGAAGGCGGCACGGTGATGTACAAGCCGCGCTCGCTGCGCATTGATGCGGTACTCGATCAGTTCCTGGACGCGGTGTTTCCTGATCAACCGGAGCGGGTCCGCGTGCCCAGGGTCGTCGACTGCGGCGACCACGGCTGGGCCAGTTTCGTGATCCACCGCTTCTGCAGCGACGACACCCAGCTGGCCACCTACTACCGGGGCCTGGGGCATTGGCTGGCGATTCTGCGGCTGATTGGCGGCACCGACATCCATCTCGAGAACCTGATCGCGTGCGGCCCCACACCGGTCATCGTTGACGCGGAAAGCGTGTTCTCCCCACCACTGGCCACCACGCCAAGTGGCTACGGTGATGCCTACGACATGGCGGTGGCGCTGATGCACAACTCCGTGCTGCGCACCGGCATTGTCCCTTTCCGTACCAACGGGCTGGGCATGGAAGGCGTGGACCTGTCCGCCGCCGGAGCGCTGCCGGGCGAGCAGCCGAAGGTCAAGGTGCCGATCATCGTCGAGGGCGGCGAGTACCCGGCCCGGCTGGGCATGGTCGAAGCCGATTTTGCCGTCGCCCAGAACCATCCGTGCGAGCGGCCCGACGTCTCACGCTTCTGGGACGAGATCAGCGAGGGGTTCATGCAGGCCAGCAGCCGGTTGCGCGCACTGGACCACAGCGGTGCACTCGCGCACATGCTGCAGCCCTTCCAGGGCTGCCAGGTCCGGGAAGTGCAACGCCCGACCATGGCGTACGCCGAGATCGGCCGCATGCTGTGGCACCCTGCTTCACTGCACGACGAACCGGCGGCCATCGCCCGCGCCATGGATCTGCTGATCCGTAATGCGGCGGTTTCGCCGGCAGCGTCGGCCGAACCGGAAGAGGTGATGGCGGAGATCAACGCGCTTCGCGTGGGTGACATTCCGCTGTTCGCCGAGCCACTATCCGCCGGGCGCATCGACCGGGTCGTGGACAACTGGCGCGGCATGCGCATCGACCTGGAAGAACTGACCATCCGCAGCACGCTGGTCGCCACCGACCTCAACCAGCATGCGCTGGCCCGCGCCGAAGCCCGTGACGGTTACACCTATGCCGCCCTGCAGCCCCGTGCCGACGATCTGGAGCAGCGCCGGCGTCGCCACTGCCGTGATGCCGTCCACAATCTGATCAAGCTGTGCGTGCACGGCGACGATGGCACCATCACCTGGATCACCCCGGAAATCACCCAGACCGGCTGGACGGTTCAACCCGTGCAGACTGACGCGTACTTCGGCCTTGGTGGCATCGCCTTCGCACTGGCCGCCTATCAGCGCGAGGTGGCCGCCGGTCGCGCGCTGCCGGTTGACGGCCTTGATGATGCCGTGGAGGGCGCGATCCGCATCTACCTCAGCATGTGCGCGCGCGACCAGCCGGTCATCTGCGGTGGACTGGTCGGTGCAGGCGCACGCATCTGGACCCTGCTGACCCTGCACCGGCTGCTGGAACGCGACGCGTTGCTGCGCGCTGCACGTGACGCCGGCCACGCCCTGGCCGCCGCCGATTTCGCGGACGTACCCAAGTATGAACTGCTGGACGGATTGGCCGGTGCCATCCTCCCGCTCGTCCAGTTGACCGAGGTGACCGGAGAGCGCCAGTGGCTGGAGGTCGCCGCCCGTGCAGCGCGCACCTTGCAGGCAGCTGCGGTGGTCGACGAGGGCGGTGCACGTTGGCCAACGCCGCAGTTTGACGAGCCCATCGGGGGCTTCGCGCACGGCGCGATGGGCATCGGCTGGGTGCTGGCACGTCTGGCGTTGACCGATGCCGGTAGTGTCGAGGACCGTGTGGCCTGGCAGAAGCTCGCCACCGGTGCATTCGCATTCCAGGATGCGTTGTTCGAACCCGACACCGGACGCTGGCGTGACCTGCATCTGCGTGACGGGCAGAAAATCTTCCCCACCTGGTGCCACGGCAGCGTCGGCATGGGCCTGGCGGCGGCGGACCTGTATGCGCGCACCGGCCATCCAGATCACCTGCGCATGATGCGCCGGGCGGTGGCCGATGCCAGCGGCCGATGGGGCTTCAGCCATACCTTGTGCCATGGCGACCTGTCGATCCGCGAGCTGCTGGTGCGTGCGGCCGAAGTCGATCCGGCGGGGTGCCCGTACCCGGTCGACAGTGGCGCGATTGAGGTCATCTCGTCCATCGAGGAGCATCACGGCCTGGTGGGCGGCCTGACCCGGGCCGCATTCACGCCAGGGCTGATGATCGGACTGGCCGGTGCGGTGTACGGGTTGTGCAGCATGCATCCCGATTGCAGGCTGCCCTCACCCTTGCTGCTCGAACACATGGCACCGCCCCCCGTAGTGCCGGGCCATGCCCGGCACGTGCACGACGCTGTAGCCATGGCGTAGAGCCGGGCTTGCCCGGCACGTGCACGACGCTGTATCCATGGCGTAGAGCCGGGCTTGCCCGGCTGCTCTTCGCATGTGCGCCAACCGCAGCCGGGCAAGCCCGGCTCTACGCTTGCTGCGGTCTGATGGCGCAGCCGGGCAAGCCCGGCTCTACCTAACCTGTCGACGGCATGATAGAAAGGCGACCGCCCCCATCGTCCTTTCTGCCGAGGCACCATGTCTCCTGCGTGGACCAACCCGTACGGCCAGCCCATCGGCATGCCCCTGCCCGGCTGGCGTGCGCGTCAGCGCCCGAATGCGATCACTTTGCAAGGGCGCTTCTGCCTCCTGGAACCGCTGGACCCTGCGGTGCATGGCCCGGCACTGGCCGAAGCCTACGCACTCGCCACTGAACCGCGTGACTGGACCTACATGGCCAACGGGCCCTTCGACTCTGACGCCGCTTTTTTCCAGTACCTGTCGGCAGCTGCACGCAGTGACGACCCGCGCCACTACGCCGTGCTGGATGCCCGCAGCGGACGCACCACCGGCACCCTGGCGCTGATGCGACAGGACCCGGCCAATGGCGTCATCGAAGTCGGTCACGTGATGTTCTCGCCGCTGCTGCAGCGCACGCCGGCAGCGACGGAAGCGCAGTATCTGCTGATGCACTACGTGTTCGATGTGCTGGGTTATCGCCGTTACGAATGGAAATGCGACAGCCTCAACGCCGGCTCGCGCAAAGCGGCTGAGCGGCTGGGGTTCCAGTTTGAGGGCATCTTCCGCCAGGCGCTGGTGTACAAGGGGCGCAATCGCGATACCGCGTGGTTTTCGGTGATCGACAGCGAGTGGCCGAAGCTGGATGAGGCGTTCACTGCCTGGTTGGCCGCGGACAATTTCACCAGCGACGGTAAACAGAAGCGCTCGCTGGCCGCCTGCCGTGGCGATGTGAAGTCGTAGAGCCGGGCTTGCCCGGCTGAAGCTTTCCCATGTTCTGACAGACAGCCACGTAGAGCCGGGCTTGCCCGGCTGAAGCTTTCGCGTGATCTGACAGACAGCCACGTAGAGCCGGGCTTGCCCGGCTGAAGCTTTCGCGTGATCTGACAGACAGCCACGTAGAGCCGGGCTTGCCCGGCTGAAGCTTTCGCGTGATTTGACAGACAGCCGGGCAAGCCCGGCTCTACGCATTTCCGTGTCAGGAAGCCCCCAGCACGTGCCAGGCATTCCGGCGTCTGCCAGCCCCCAGCACGTGCCAGGCATCTCCGTGGCCGTCAGCCCCCAGCCGGCGCAAGCGGTTCCGCCACCGGTGCCGCCTGCACCGGCACATCCGGGGTAATTCGCCACACCGTATTGGCCAGGTCATCGGCAACGATCAGCGCGCCCTTCGGGTCAAGCGTCACCCCCACCGGGCGACCGCGCGTCTTGCCATCCTCACCGCGGAAGCCGGTCGCGAAGTCCACCGGCTCGCCGGCCGGCTTACCGTTGCTGAAGGGCACAAACACCACCTTGTAACCCACCGGCGGATTGCGGTTCCAGCTGCCGTGCTCGCCAACAAACACACCGTCAGCAAACGCGCTCCCCATCACCGGCGATGAGAACGTCACACCGAGTGCGGCCACGTGCGAACCAAGCGCATAGTCCGGCGTCAGCGCGGTGGCGACCAGCTCCGGCTTCTGCGGCATCACCCGGGTATCCACGTGCTTGCCCCAGTAGCTGTACGGCCAACCGTAGAAGCCGCCCTCCTTCACCGAGGTCAGGTAATCGGGCACCAGGTTCGGCCCGATCTCGTCGCGTTCGTTGACCACCGCATACAGCGTGCCGGTGCCGGGCTGCACTGCAAGCGCGGTCGGGTTGCGGATGCCGCTGGCAAACGTACGGTGCGCACCTGTCTGCGCATCGATCTCCCACACCACGGCACGGTCCACTTCCACGTCCATGCCGCGCTCGCTGACGTTGCTGTTCGAGCCGATGCCCACGTACAGATGACGGCCATCCGCACTGGCCGCCAGTGACTTGGTCCAGTGGTGGTTGATCGCCGACGGCAGGTCCGTGACCTTGACCGGCGCAGCGCTGGCCTTGGTGTCGCCCTCGGTGTAATCGAAGCGCACCAGGGCATCCTGGTTGGCCACGTAGATGGCATTGCCGATCATTGCCAGCCCGTAAGGCGCATTGAGCTTGTCGGCGAACACGGTCTTCAGTTCGTACACGCCATCACCGTCGGCGTCACGCAACAAGCTGAGGCGGTTGCCGCTCTTGACCTGGGTGTTGCCCTTGGCCTTGATCTTGCTGGCAATCACATCCTTGGGCTTGAGCGGCTTGGCGCTGCCGCCGCGCCCTTCAGCCACCAGAATATCGCCATTGGGCAGCACCAGGGTCTGGCGCGGAATGGCCAGATCGGTGGCGATGGCGCGAACGGAATAGCCCTTCGGCACGGTCGGCACCTCGTCGCCCCAGGCCGTGGGCTGGGCGATGGTCATGTCCGGCATCACCCCGCGATGCGGCTTCGGCAGTTCCGGCGAATTGCCGTACTGGGCCATGTCCGGGGCCTTCTGTCCGCTGCACGCGGCCAGGGCCACGCTCAGCGCGGACAGGCTGATGATCCTGAAGGCGCGGCTCATCGCACACCTCCGGCATTGCGCAGGCAGCACAGGCCAAGCACCGTGGCGACCAGCGCCAACAGGGTCAGAATGACCGACATAACCAGCCCACCGGGCATCACCGCCCAGGCATCACGGGCGTGGTGCAGCGAGTTGACGAAGCCCAGCACCCAGGTGATGGCCAGCACGATGACGTAGGCGAAGCGGCGGCTGCCGCGCACCAGGCCGACCACGCCGCTCAGCAGGGCCAAGGTGGTCAGCACCATCGCACCGACCAGCAGCCAGGCCGCAAAGTTGGCCCACTGGATCTGGTAAGTGGTCCAGTACGCGTAATCGGCCAGCAGCGTGGCCAGATAGAACGGGAACACCCCGCCAAGGAAGGCCGCATGCAGCGGATGGATGACCCAGGGGCGGGTCACGACGACAGTTGAAGCCATGGAGGTCTCCTGCAGTGGACAGAGCGCTGTAAACAGCGGGGGGAGCCCGTTCATCCTGCCAGAGCCGGCGTGACGGCGGGATTGACCTTAGGTTTGATTGTGCAAAGCCTTGGCGTGTGCCGCGTGGCACCATGTGCGGGTTACCACGAAGTGCTGTCATGTCCACCGAATCCACGCCCCCGGCCGCAGCCAAGCTGCCTGAACCGACCCCGCCCGCCGCGTCCGGCTTTGCCATCCGCATCGTCGGTGCGGCCGCCGTCGCGCACCTGCTCAACGACATGATCCAGGCGGTGCTGCCGGCGGTGTATCCGCTGTTCAAGGCCGAGTTCGCGCTGAGCTTCGGTCAGATCGGCCTGCTCGGGCTGGTCTATCAGATCACCGCCTCGCTGCTGCAGCCGTGGATCGGCATGTACACCGACAAGCATCCCCTGCCCTATCTGTTGCCGGCCGGAATGGTCGCTACCTTCGTCGGCATCGCGATGATGGCGATGGCGGGCAGTTACGAAATGCTGCTGGTGTCGGCCGCGGTGATCGGAATCGGTTCGGCCACCTTCCATCCCGAAGCCTCACGCGTGGCGCGGATGGCCTCGGGTGGGCGTTTCGGCACCGCGCAGTCCACCTTCCAGGTCGGTGGCAACACCGGTTCGGCGATTGGCCCGCTGCTGGCCGCTGCTGTGGTGATACCGCACGGGCAGCGCGCCATCGGCTGGTTCCTCCTGATTGCCTCGGTGGGGATCGCCGTGCTGTTCCGGCTTGGACGCTGGTCCGCGCACCACCGCACCGCGACGTTGAACAGTCTGTCGCGTTCGCAGGGCGTGGGCCTGAGCCGCAACAATGTGATCCAGGCCATCGGCGTGATCGCGGTGCTGATGTTCGCCAAGTTCGTCTACATCGCCTCGATCACCAACTACTTCACGTTCTATCTGATCGAGCGCTTCCAGCTGAGCGTGCAGCAGAGCCAGATCTATCTCTTCATCTTCCTCGCCTCGGTGGCGCTGGGCACCTTCATGGGCGGCCCGGTCGGCGACCGCATCGGGCGCAAGGCGGTGATCTGGATCTCGTTCCTGGGCGTTGCCCCGTTCGCGCTGGCCCTGCCCTACGCCAATCTGTTCTGGACGGCGGTGCTGGCGGCGGTCATCGGGCTGGTGATGTCGTCGGCCTTTGCCGCGTTGGTGGTGTATGCGCAGGAAGCGGTGCCTGGGCGGGTGGGACTGGTGTCAGGGCTGATGTTCGGCCTGATGTTCGGCATCGGCGGCATGGGCGCGGCCGGGCTGGGTCAGCTGGCCGACGCGCATGGCATCGTGTGGGTGTACCACTTCACCTCGTTCCTGCCGCTGCTGGGGCTGGCAACGGCGTTGTTGCCGAAGACGGCGATGCGGTAGTCGAACGGTTCGGCATGGCGCGCTCGCGTCTTCGTTCGGCATGGCGTTGACACGCATGGCGTGTCACTACGCTACCTTGGTCGAATGATGTTGGGGTCGAACGATGACGCATGTAGGGACACGCCATGCGTGTCTGCGGGTGCGGGACACGTTCGTGCCCGCACTCGTCATCGCATCACTGCGACATCGAATACGGCTGTTCCGCGCCCTGCCCCGGCCAGGCCTTGTTCGGCTCGGCCTGCAGGGTGAAGTGCAGCTCGCCGCCGGCCAGGATTTCGGAATGACGCAGGAAGGTGCGGTTCAACGGCTTGCCGTTGAGCGTGACCGAACCGACATAGTCATGCCCCTTGCCCACGCCGTCGGCGGTCACGGTGAAGGTCTTGCCGTTGGGCAGGTTCAGCGACGCCTTCGGCAGGAACGGACGGCCGATGATGTACTCGGCGCTGCCCGGGGCCACCGGGTAGAAGCCCAGCGCGGTGAACACGTACCACGCCGACATCTGGCCCAGGTCGTCGTTGCCGGCCAGGCCATCCGGACGATCCGCGTACTGCGAATCCATGATCTGCTTCAGGCGCGACTGCGTGCGCCACGGCTGGCCGCTGTAGGCATACAGGTAGGCCACGTGGTGGCTGGGCTCATTGCCATGCGCATACCAGCCGATCAGGCCGGTGATGTCTTCCATGTGCTCGAAGATAGACGGGTCGACCTTGGCCTCGAACACCTCATCCAGGCGCGCCAGCAGCTTGTCCGCGCCTCCGTGCGACGCGGTCAGGCCGGCCACGTCGTGCGGCACGTACCAGGAATACTGCCAGGCATTGCCTTCGGTGTAGTCGGTGCCATAGCCGCTGGCGCTGGGATCGAACGGGGTGCGGAAGCTGCCGTCACGCTTGCGCGCGCGCATGAAGCCGGTTTCCGGATCAAACGCATTCCGCCAGTTGGTAGCGCGCTTGTCGAAGGTGGTCGCCACATCGGTGCGGCCCATCGCCTGTGCCATGCGCGCGATGGTCCAGTCGTCGTAGGCGTATTCCAGAGTCTTGCTGGCGGCTTCACCTTCTTCGTCGATCGGCACCCAGCCCAGCTCGCGGTACTGCGCGATGCCGTCATACGGACCGTAGTTGGCGGTGGCGACCATGGCATCCAGCGCCTTGTTGGCGTCGAAGCCGCGAATGCCCTTCACGTAGGCATCGGCGATCACCGGCACCGCGTGGTAGCCGATCATGCACCAGGTTTCCTGGCCATGGAACGACCATACCGGCAGCATGCCGTAGGCGCTGTGCTGCTGATGCGCCAGCAGCGAGTTGATGAAATCGCTGCTGCGCTGTTCCGGCTGCACCAGGGTCAGCAGCGGATGCAGGGCGCGGTAGGTGTCCCACAGCGAGAACGTGGAGTAATTCGTGTAGCCCTCGGCGCGGTGCACGGCGTTGTCCGAGCCGCGGTACTGGCCGTCCGCATCCATGAACAACGTCGGGCCGAGCAGGCTGTGATACAGCGCGGTGTACAGGCTGCGACGGTCGTGCTCCGGTCCCTGCGCATCCAGCACCGACAGCGCCTGCTGCCACTGACTGCGGGCCTGCGCGCGCACGCGGTCGAAGTTCTGATCCTTGGCTTCGGCGTCGAGGTTGGCGATGGCACCGGCCTCGCTGACCGACGAGATCGCCACGCTCACCACCAGCGGCGCATCCAGCTTGCCGAATTCGAACGTGCCCACC
The DNA here is from genome assembly GCA_039592995.1 of Stenotrophomonas sp. Taxonomy (GTDB): domain Bacteria; phylum Pseudomonadota; class Gammaproteobacteria; order Xanthomonadales; family Xanthomonadaceae; genus Stenotrophomonas. Next base: position 85,970 of record JBCNQC010000006.1, read on the forward strand.
AGCTGGCGGCCCTCGATCTGCGGACGCTGCGCCGGGTTGTTGTGGCCCGGCGGCGGGAAGCCCTTGTAGGCAATGTCGGTTTCGGTGTTGTGCAGCTCATGCCCTTGCAGCGGGCGCGAGAAACGCATCGCGAAGTACAGCTGGCGGCCCGGGGCCCAGCCGCGGGTTTCGCGGAAGCCCGTCACGGTGCCGTCCTCGCGGATGCGCACGCGCGACCACAGGATCTTGCCCGGGTAGTCATACAGGCTGGTGCGCAGGTCCAGCAGCACCTTGGCGTCCTCGCCCTTCGGGTAGGTGTAGCGATGCACGCCGGTGCGCGGGCTGGCGGTCAGCTCGGCGCGGACCTTGTAGTCGTCCAGCGTGACGGCGTAGTAGCCGGGCTCGGCCACTTCACGGTCATGATGGAAGCGCGAGGCATAGCCGCTGCGCGGCTTGTCCGGGTCGCCACGCTCCAGGCCCGGGGTGCCGGTGTAAGGCATGACCAGCACGTCGCCGAGGTCGGAATGGCCGCTGCCGGAGAAATGCGTATGCGAGAAACCGACAATGCTGCTGTCGTCGTAGCGGTAGCCGGCGGCCCAGTCATAGGCCTTCTCGCGCGGCTGGATGCGGGTGTCCGGGCTGAGCTGGACCATGCCGAACGGCACCGTCGCACCGGGGTAGGTATGCCCTTCCCCGCCCGTGCCGATGAAGGGATCCACCGCCGCATAGGCGCGCTCCCCAACCGTGGCCGGAGCCGCGCCTGCCGTTCCTGCCAGCATCGCTGCTACCGCCAGCCCCACCCACCGTACCGCCCCCGCTTTAGCCATGGCGTGATTTAGATCGATTCAAGGAAGCCCGATCGTAGCACCGTGGGGTTGTGCATGCATGTTGCGATGCAGTTTGTCGGTTACGGAACCCCGGTAGCGCCGGCCGTTGGCCGGCCCAGGCGGTCCGCGGGCCGGTCAACGGCCGGCGCTACCATCAAGCAGGACGAGGTTCTTCCGGGAGCAACTGCGGCGGCAGCATGGGGCGCGACGCATCCACGGTCACCGGCTCATCGCCCCTGACCAGCTCGTGCGCCTCTTCCTCACTGCCCACCGCCGGCGGCGAGCCGCGCAGCGGCAGGTTGGCGGTTTCATTGACGAACAACATGGTGATCAGCCCGATCACCGCGGCCCCCATCAGATAGTACGCCGGCACCAGCGGATCGCCGGTGCGCTCCACCAGCCACGCGGTCACCAGCGGCGTGGTGCCGCCGAACAGCGACACGGAAATGTTGAAGGCAATCGACAGCGCGCTGTAGCGCACCGGGGTGTAGAACAGGGCCGGCAGCGTGGACGGCATGGAACTGGTGAAGCACACCAGCGCGATACCCAGCAGCATCAGGCCCAGGAAGATCAGCCCATCATGGCCGCTGCCCACCAGCAGCAGGCACGGCACCGCCAGCGCGAACAACGCAATACAGGCCCCGATGATCATCGGGCGACGGCCGAGGCGGTCACTGAACAAGCCGCCCACGATATTGAGCGGCATCATCACCAGCATCACCAGGATGATCAGCAGCAGGCCCTTGCTTTCGGCATAGCCCATGGTGACGCTGAGATAGCTGGGCATATAGGTCAGCAGCATGTAGTCGGTGACGTTGAACACCAGCACCAGACCCACGCACTTCAGCAGCTGCGGCCAGTGCACGCGCAGCAGTTCGCCCAGGCCCGGGCGTTCGTGGTCACGCTTGTCCGCCTCTTCGGCATAGGCCTTGAACGCCGGGGTTTCCTCAAGTTTCATGCGCATGTACAGGCCGAGCAGGCCCAACGGGCCAGCGACGAGGAACGGCACACGCCAGCCCCAGTCGAGCATCTGCTCACTGCTCAGCGCCATGTGCAGTGCGGTCACCGTGGCAGCACCGGCGATGTAACCGCCGAGCGTGCCGAACTCCAGCCAGCTGCCCATCAGGCCGCGATTGCGGTCAGTGGAGTACTCGGCAATGAAGGTGGCGGCACCGCCGTACTCGCCGCCGGTGGAGAAGCCCTGCACCAGACGCGCCAGCAACAACAGCGCCGGTGCCCACAGGCCGATGCGTTCGTACGACGGAATCAGGCCGATGCTGAAAGTACCCAGCGCCATCAGGATCATGGTGAAAGCCAGCACTTTCTGCCGGCCATAGCGATCACCGAGCGGGCCGAACACCATGCCGCCGAGCGGACGCACGAGAAAGGCGACGGTGAACGTTGCGAAGGTGGCGATCAGCTGCGCGGTGGGATTGCTGGAGGGGAAGAACACGTGGCCGAGGGTGACCGCGAGGTAGCCATACACACCGAAATCGAACCATTCCATGGCATTGCCCAATGCTGCGGCACCGACTGCGCGCTTCAGCATTGGGCGATCCACCACGGTGACCTCGTCCACTTTCAGTTGTCGGCGGCGTTTGAACCAGCCGAAATGGGCATGTGCCGCATGCAGATCCTGCATCTGTGTCTCCTCGGAGCGTGGTCACCACGCGTCCGAGGTTCCGCGCACGGCACGGAAAGGCACCACCTCATGAAGTGCGACGAAATGCGCGGGAGGGGCTCAACAGACGATCCCGGACGGCCGCGTGGACACAGCGGCGCTGCAGGAAGGGCGACCGTGACGGGCAACGGCCCGGGTCAATGGTCAAGCGACACATGATACAACAGATGCAACACTGAGACCCTCCCGGATCACAGTGTTGCATCAGACGTCCGCGTTCATGCCACGGAAGATTTTGTCATTACGGCATCAAATGCAGCGAAATCATCAAGAGAATGCGGCCGCACGACGCGCGCCCGTTCTTCGCCATCGCACAGCAGGATCAGCGTGGGCCACAGCTTCACCGTAAACGAGCGGCCCAGTGGCCGCCCTTTGCCGTCTTCGACTTTGTGATGGGTCACGGCATGCTGCTCGACCCACGCTTTCACCGAGGGTTGCGCGCCCTGGCAGTGCCCGCACCAGTCAGTGCCGAATTCAATGACATGCCAGCCGCGCAGTGCATCGACCGCACTGCGCAGCGGCTCAGATTCACCGTGTTCGAAGCGGCTGACGTACGTCATGAATCACGCTGCCAATGCGCGCTGGATGTCTTCCAGCGGTGCGTTGGTGTAATCCTTGGCCAGATCGAACAGCAGCCGCGATTCAACCTCTTTGTGCAGCTGCGGACGGATGCGCCCCAGGGTCTGCGGGTCCGCCACCAGAATCAGATGCGAATACCGGTTGTTGAGCGCTTCGGAATTCAGCTGCTCCGCCAACTGTTTGGCGAAAGTGGCCTCATTGAGCTGCGAGATGCTCATGTCTTTCGGCACCGCGCCCGACGGCCCCTGCCCGGAAACCCCCTGCTCGCTCACATCCTGTACCTGCAACTGATCATCCTGGCGCAACTGCAGCGTGCCGCCATCGCCCACATTGGTGAACACGCGGGCCGAGCCGCCATCAGCCACAACGATGAGGGTACCTTCGGGAATCTTCTGCATGTGGGGTCTCCTGTTTCGTGAGCGTATCGGATGTTGCGCCTGCAGGTTAGGTGAGGTGATGTAAGCACCATGCATACAGGTTGCACGCACCGCGTAGAGCCGGGCTTGCCGGGCTGCTGTTGGATTCGTGCGAACAACCCTCGGCTGGTGGTCTACGTGCTTGCGGCCATCGGATGGGGGGTTAACGGCGTGTCCCGCAAACCCACCCCGGCACGCCCAAACACGGGAACCGATGGCCATCGGCGGTTCGCCCAAAACCCACAGCAGCCGGGCAAGCCCGGCTCTACGGGGAGCGACCGGCATGCCAGACGGGGACCTGAACCCGTTAAACCGTCATTCCAGTGTAAAATTCACGGTTTTGACCGGAACCATGGCGAAGAAGCCCCAACCGCCTGTCCCCGGCCCGCCCTTCATCCGATTGCTGGCGGCGCTGGCCGACCGCAATGCCCCGCGTACCAGCCCTGATCTGGCCGATCGGCTCAGCCAGTGGATCGACTGGACCCGTGCCGTGGCCCTGTCGCGTGCGCTGGATGGCCGCCTGCCGGCCGCCGCTGAGGCTGAACCTGGTCCGGTTGAACCCCTGTTGGCCGAATGCCAGCGGGTGCGTGACAGTCTGGGCCAGGCCATCCAGCAGCCCCCCGTGCCCGGCAAACCCGAACCCCGCGAGACCATGGCCTGGCGGACCCGCTGCCTGAACCACCAGCGCGCCATGCTCAGTGCCAGCGGCCGCCTGCGTGGCCTGCTGCGCGACCGGCTCAGCGCCCTACCCGACGACCGCGCCCGCCTCGCCGAGGTTGACGCCGTCATGGAGCAGGCCCTCAGCCCCCGCGAGCAGAGTCTGCTCGCCGCCGTGCCTGCCCTGCTCGGCACCCACTTTGAACGCCTGCGCGATGCCGCCAGCGCCGATGACACCGACGACGGTGTCGATCCCGCCTGGCTGCAGCTGTTCAGGACCGACATGCAGAACGTGCTCATGGCCGAACTGGATGTCCGTTTCCACCCCATCGACGGCCTGCTTGCAGCCCTGCGCGCCCACTGAATCCGTGTCCCCTATGTCCAGAACCGCTCTTCATCTTGTTGTCTTCCTCGCCGGCCTGCTGGCCGTGTGCTGGATCGGGGCCGGCTACATCGGCCATAACGCCGTTGGCGCCGGCGTTGCCCTGGTGATCGCCGCCGGCTACATCGCCGGCGCGCTGGAACTGCGCCGCTACCGCGCCGACACCGCCGCACTGGAGCAGGCCGTCGCCGCTGCCGAGACCGCGCCGGCCAGCCTCGCCGAGTGGCTGCAGCAGGTGCCCGCCAGCCTGCGCAACGCGGTCCGCCTGCGCGTCGAAGGCGAGCGCACCGCTCTGCCCGCGCCCACCCTCACCCCCTACCTGGTCGGTCTGCTGGTCCTGCTCGGCATGCTCGGCACCCTGCTCGGCATGATGGCCACCCTGCGCGGCACTGGCCTGGCCCTGGAAAGCGCCACCGACCTGCAGGCCATCCGTGGCTCGCTGGGCGCACCGGTCGAGGGTCTGGCCGTCGCCTTCGGCACCTCCATCGCCGGTGTCGCCACCTCGGCCATGCTCGGCCTGCTGTCGGCGTTGAGCCGGCGCGAACGCCTCGGCGTGGTGCAGCAGTTCGATACCCGCATTGCCACCACCCTGCACGTGCATTCGCAGAGCTGGCAGCGCGCTGAAACCTTCCGTCTGCTGCAGGCCCAGGCCGGGTTGCTGCCGGCCCTGGTGGAGCGGCTGGAAGCGGTCAGCACCGCGATCGAGCAGCACAGCGGCAGCACCGGTGAGCGCCTGCTCAGCAGCCAGCAGCAGTTCCAGCACTCGGCCGAGCAGAGCCAGCAGCAACTGGCCAGCGCCCTGCAGCAGACCCTGCAGGACGGCGTGGCGCAGAGCGCGCGTGCTGTCGGCGAAGCGCTGCAGCCGCTGATGGCGCAGACTCTGGCCGGGCTGAGCGAGCAGACCGCGCAGTTGCAGCACAGCGTGCGCGATGCGGTGCAGGCGCAGCTGGGCGCACTCAGCAGCGGCTTTGAACAGAGCCAGACCCACACCCGGGAAATCTGGAGCAGCGCCCTGCGCGACCAGCAGCAGGCACACGCGCAGCTGGCAAACGACCTGCGCGGCACGCTGGAAGGTTTCAACAACGCCCAGAGCGAACACAGCCGCCAGCTGCTCGACGCGGTGGCCGCGCGCCTGGACGACACCGCCGCACAGTGGAACGCCGCGCAGCAGGTCCAGCAGCACACCCATGCAGCACTGATCGAACAACTGCGCGAGGCACTGCACACGGCGCATGCCGAGCAGAACACCCACGCCACCGCGCTGGTGGACGCCCTGGCCGCACAGATGCAGGCCAGCGCCGACACCTCGGCACAGGCGTGGCGCGACACCCTGGCCGGCCAGCAGAGCGTCAATGCCGAACTGGCCGAGCGCAACCAGCAGGCCCTGGTCAACGCCACCGCCAGCTTCGACAGCCACGCCCGCGCCCTGGTGGAAGGCCTGCAGTCGGCCCATACCGGGCTGCAGGACACGCTGGAAGCGCGTGACGCACAGCGCCTGGACACCTGGCGCGATGCATTCGCCCGCCTGTCCGAGCAGCTCGGCCAGCAGTGGGAAGCCAACGGCGCGCAGGTCGCGGCCAGCCAGCAGGCGGTCTGCGAGACCCTGGCCAGCACCGCGCACCAGATCGGCACCCAGGCGCAGGATCACGCGCGCGAAACCATTGCCGAAATCTCGCGTCTGGTCACCCTGGCCTCGGAGGCTCCCAAGGCCGCCGCGGACGTGGTCGCCGAACTGCGCCAGAAGCTGTCCGACAGCATGGTCCGCGACACCGCGATGCTGGAAGAACGCGCACGCCTGCTGGGCACGCTGGAAACCCTGCTGGACGCGGTCAACCACGCCAGCACCGAACAGCGCACCGCCGTGGACGCACTGGTCAGCACCTCGGCCGAGCTGCTGGAACGCGTCGGCAACCGCTTTGGCGAACAGATCAGCAGCGAAGCCGGCAAGCTGGAGCACGCGGCGGCGCAGGTCAGCGGCAGCGTGGTCGAAGTGGCCAGCCTGGCCGAAGCCTTCGGCAGCGCCATGCACAGCTTCGGCAGCGCCAGCACCGGGCTCGGCGAACAGCTGCAGCAGGTCGCCGGCGCGCTGGACGCCTCGATGGCGCGCACCGACGAGCAGCTGGCCTACTACGTCGCCCAGGCGCGTGAAGTGGTCGACCTGAGCGTGCTGTCGCAGCAGCAGATCATTGAAGAACTGCAGCAGCTGGCAGGGCGTCGCCGCAGCAGCGGGACCGCCACCGCATGAGCGAGGAGATCGAACTCGACGGCGAAACCAGCACCCCGGTGTGGGCCGCGTTCGGCGACCTGATGTCGGTGCTGCTGGGCGCGTTCGTGCTGATTCTGGTCGGCGTGGTCGCGATCCAGCTGGAGCTGTCGCAGCGCCTGGACCAGGAAGTGGCCCAGCGCGAGGCCGAAGCCAAGCGCCGCCAGACCCTGGAGCAGGCCCTGGCCGGGCCGCTGGCGGCGGGCCGGGTCACCCTGGTGGATGGCCGCATCGGCATCCGCGGCAGCGTGCTGTTCGCGCTGAACTCCGACCAGCTGCAGCCGGAAGGCCGTGAGCTGCTGAAGAGCCTGGCCGCGCCGCTGGCCGGCTACCTGGCCTCGCGCGAGGAGATCCTGATGGTCAGCGGCTTCACCGACGACCAGCCGGTGCGCGACACCAACCGCCAGTTCGCCGACAACTGGGAACTGTCCGCGCAGCGCTCGCTCACCGTGACCCGTGCGCTGATCGCCGAAGGCGTTCCCGCCGGTTCCGTGTTTGCAGCCGCCTTTGGTGCCGAACAGCCGGTGGACAGCAACAGCAGCGAAGAAGGCCGCTCGCGCAATCGCCGCGTCGAAATGGCCCCGATTCCGCGGCCCAAGGCCACCGATACCGCGGACCACGGCACCGATGGCCGCTGACGGGCACAGCACGCCGGCGCAGTTGCAGCGTTGGCGCAGCCAGGGACACGACCGCATCGACCCGGTGCAGTTCGCGTTTCTCGAAGCATTGCAGCAGCGCACGCACGCCCAGGACGGCGCGCTGCGGCGGGTACTCGATGCACGCCTGCAGGTGCTGCTGGACGCCTACGCCGCCCGTATTGAAGCGCAGCCCACGACGGCTGATGCAACGGCGCGACCGGCCGCTACCCTGCGGGACCTGCCCGCACCGCGCAATGCCGACTACCCGCAGTTGCCGGCCTTGGTCGAATTCCGATCGATGTGGGCCAATTTGCGCACCGAAAGCCAGGTCCGCCAGACCCTGGCCCAGGACGCACCCAGCGACAGCGGTCCGCTGAATTCCAGCATGCTGGTGCACCGCACGCTGGGCTGGTTGGGCGAAGTATCACCGGGCTACCTGCAGCACTTCCTCGCGTATGTGGACAATCTCGCCTGGCTGGACACGCTGCAGCAACGCGGCACCCTGCCCAGCCGCGACAGCGCCGCGCCGGGCGCGAAGCCGCGTCGCCGCACCGCACGCTAGCCGCGCAACGTCGCGCCGCCGTCCACGTAAAGATCGCTCAAGGCGATGTGGCCGGACTGGTCGGACAGCAGGAACATCACCGCCTGCGCCACGTCTTCGGGGTTGGCCAGCTTGCCCAGTGGAATACCCGCCTTGAAGGTCTCCGGGGTGCCGGCAATGACACGCTGCGCGCCCTGATCATCCGCCCACATGCCGGTCTGCATCGGCGTCAGCGTCGACCCCGGTGCCACGATGTTGCAGCGGATGCCGTGCGGGGCCAGTTCCAGTCCCAGGCAGCGGGTGAACATGGTGGCGGCGGCCTTGGACGCGGCATAGGCCGCCATGCCGTGGCGCGGCACGCCGGCCGCATTCGAGCTGACCGTGACGATGGCCCCACGCCGCCGTGGCGTCATCACCCGCGCCAGCGCCCGCCCCAGGTGGAACACGCCATCGGTGTTGACCGCGAATACGCTGCGCCACTGCGCATCGCTGATGTCGGTCACTTCACCCACCTGCAGCACGCCGGCCACGTTGACCCCGAAGCCGATCGGGCCGATGTCTGCCTCCACAGCGTTCACCCGCGCATCGACCGCGGCGGCTTCACTGACATCCAGCGCATACGCATGCAGGCGTGGATGGGCCGCCCGTACCGGCGCTTCGCGGTCCGTCGCCACCACCACTGCGCCGCTGTCCAGCAGCAGCTGCACCAGTGCCGCGCCAATGCCACCCGCTGCGCCGGTCACCAGCGCCACGGTGCCGTCGAATCCGGTCAGGTTCATGCCGTGGAATCCTTGTCTGAATCGAAATCGGAAAGATGCTGTGACAACCACGGAGCCAGCTGGGCCACCGCATCACGTCCGGTCAGTTCACTGTGCAGGAAGGGCAGCGGCATCGACGCCACGCGTGCTGCGTGCGCCTTCCACAGCGACGACTGCAGCTGCGGACGCTGCACATGGTCACGCGCCGCACGCACATGCATCAGCGCGCCATCGAAGCGACGATGATGGTGCTCGCGGATCAGCCGGTTGGTGCCGGTCACCGCGCGCACCACGCCGTCCAGCACCGCGTCGGGCAGATGGCCCAAGGCGCTGTCTCCGCGACGCAGGAAGTTCACGATGCGCTCGCGACTGTCCAGCTCCGGATGACCGTCCGGGTCGTAACCGGCAATCGCCAGCAGCGCCCGCAATGCGGCCACTGGATCGGGTTCGGGCTCTGCCCGCCAGCACTCGCTGGGATAGGCATCCAGCAGCACCAGTGCGCCCACCGCGCGGCCCTGCGACTGCAGATGCACGGCAATGGCCTGGGCGATGATGCCACCGACCGACCAGCCCAGCAGATGCACCGGCCCGTCCGGCTGCCGTTCGACGATGCCCGCGGCATACTGCGCCGCCAGCGCCTCAATGCTGTACGGCAGTGGTGCGGCCGGATCCAGCGCCGGCGACTGCAGGCCGAACACCGTGCGTGCGGGCTGCAGCGCATGGGCCAGCTCGCGATAGTTCCAGGCGATGCCGCCGGCCGGATGGATCACGAACAGCGGTGCCCTGCCGGTTTCGCCCTGGGCCAGGGTGATCAGCGGCCCCAGGCCGTGATCGGTTTCCGCTGCCGGCGTATCCAACCGCACGGCCAGCGCCGCCACCGTGGGGTGCTCGAACACGCTGCCCAGGCCCGGGTCCTGCGCCCAGTGCTGCTGGATCTCCAGCAGCAGTCGCACGGCACTCAGAGAATCACCGCCCAGCGCGAAGAAGTCCGCATCCGCATCCACCGGGGCGGTCAACCCCAGCACCTGCGCAAACAACGGCGCCAGCAAACGTTCGCTTTCCGTGGCCGGGGCGCGCCCCGCCACCGCCTGCATCGGCGGCGCAGGCAGCGCGTCGCGATCCAGCTTTCCATTCGGGGTGACCGGCCAGTGATCGACGCTCACGAACGCCGACGGCACCATGTAATCCGGCAGGTGCTGCTGTGCGTGCTGTCGCAGGGCCGCTGCGTCGACTGCGGCACCGGACACATACCCCACCAGCATCGAATCGCGCAGCAGCACCGCCACCCGGTCAACCGCCGGAACCGCGCGCAGCACAGCCTCGATCTCCCCCAGCTCGATGCGCAGGCCGCGCAGCTTCACCTGGTGGTCGCTGCGTCCGAGGTACTCCACCGCGCCGTCGCGACGCCAGCGCGCCCGGTCGCCGGTGCGGTACATCCGCGCACCGGGCACATGCGGGTCGGCGATGAAGCGTTCGGCGGTCAGGTCGTCACGCCCCAGGTAGCCGCGCGCCAGCTGCACCCCGCCCAGGTACAGGTCGCCCGGCACGCCATCGGGCACCGCGCGCAGCTGGGCATCCAGCACATACAGGCGCGTGTTCCACACCGGGTACCCGATCGGTACCGGCTGCGAGGTGTCGTCGGCAGCGGCTGGCCACCAGCTCACATCCACCGCCGCCTCGGTGGGGCCGTACAGGTTGTGCAGCTGCGCCTGCATGCGCGCATGGAACCGGTCGCGCAGCGCGGCGTCCAGCGCTTCACCACTGGTGAACACCTGGCGCAGCGCAAGCCTCTGCGATTCCGGTACGGCCAGGAAGGCGTCCAGCATCGACGGCACGAAATGCACGGTGCTGATCCCGGCGGTGCGGATCAGCCGCGCCAGCGCCTGCGGGTCGCGATGTACCTCCGGGGCTGCGATGACCAGCGTGCCGCCGCTGATCAAGGGCAGGAAGAACTCCCACACCGACACATCGAAGGTGGCCGGGGTCTTCTGCAGCACGCGGTCGGCAGCCCCGAAACCGTAGTGATGCCGCATCCACTGCAGACGGTTGACGATGGCGCGGTGTTCCACCAGCACGCCCTTCGGCTCGCCAGTGGAGCCGGAGGTGAAGATCACATAGGCCGCGTCGGCAGGCTGCGCGCTGGCAGCCAGCGCGTCCGACGCCTGCTCCGCCCAACCCGCTGGCGTCAGCACCGGCAAGCCGCCGAAGCGCGCTGCCGCTTCTTCCTCGGCCAGCACGCAGACCGGCTGGCCGATCTCCAGCACCCGACGCAGGCGCGCATCCGGATGCGACAGGTCCACCGGCAGATAGGCCGCACCCGCTCGCAGCACGGCCACCAGTGCGACCAGCAACGACAGCGAGCGCGGCAGCGCCACCACCACGCGGCTCTCGCGCTCTACCCCACGTGCCCGAAGCTGCAGTGCCAGCGCCCGGCTGCGTGCCTCCAGCGCCGCATAGTTGAGCGACTCGCCTTCGAACTCCAGCGCAATGGCATCCGGCGTGGCCTGCATCTGCGCCAGCAACAGCGCTGTCAGCGGAATATCCTCGACTGGATGCGCGGTGGCGTTGACCGCATGCAGCCACTGCTGCGTCTCATCCGGCGTAGCCAGCGGGATATCCCCCATGCAGCCGCCCTCGCCCAGCACGCGCAGCGCCTGTGCCACGAAATGCGGCAGGCGTGCGGCATGCGCCGCCATCGCGTCGCGATCGAACAGAGCCGGGTTCGCTTCGATCTCCAGCTGCAGGCCGGCCACGGCATCGCCGCGGAAGCCGAAGGTGATCTCGTCCACCGGCCCGGTGCCCAGGACCTCCAGCGTCGCCGTGGCCCCCTGCCACGGCAGCGGACGATAGAACGGCTGCACATTGACCAGCGGCCCGTGCAGGCGATGCTGGCGGCCGACCCAGCCCAGGTCGCGCCGCAGCTGTTCACCCCGGTAGCGGCCATGCCGACGTCCACGCACCAGGTCACGCGCGGTCTCGCGCAGGTAACACTCCACGCTGTCCTCATCGCGTGCGCGGGTGCGCAGCGGCAGCACATTCATCACCATGGCCGGCACCCGCGCCGAGACGCTGCCCAGTCGCCCCATGCTCGGCACGCCCACCACCCCTTCGTCCTGTGCGGTCATGCGTTGACAATAGGCCGCGACCAGCGCGCTCAGCAGGTCCGGCCACGGCTGGCCGATCTGAGCGGCGGCGGTATGCAGTGCCGAACACAAGGCGGCTGGAACCGGCCAGACACCGCGCAGCGCATCCGCGGCGGGCGCGGCCGCGCTGCCGGCCTCGGCCGGTACCGCGTCGCTCATGTAGGCCTGCCACCACGCCGCGTCGGCGCTGCGGCGCTCGCTGCTGCGGTAGGCGGCGTCTTCATCGAGCACGGGTGCCCACGGCTGCAGGGCCGCCTGCGCCGCTTCCCCGGCATACAGCGCACAGACGCGCTCCCCCAGCAGCGCCATGCCGTAGCCGTCGGTGGCCAGATGATGCACCCGCAGATACCAGACATGCTGCTGCGGCCCCAGCACGAACAGGCGCTGCTGGGCGATGCGGTCACGCTGCGGGTCGACCGGGGTCAGCCGGTCATGGTCCATGGCGTCGCGCGCAGCCTGCGCCGGGTCGGCCGTGCTGGACAGGTCGACGACCTGCAGGCGCGGCACATGCGCGGGTTCCAACCACTGCTCTGGCAAGCCATCGGCCCGCTCGGCAAAGCGCAACGCCAGCGTGCTGGCCTCCAGCGCCATCTGATCTGCTGCGGAGACGAAGCGGGCGATGTCCAGTGCGCCGTCGAACCACACTGCATGGGCGGTATTGAACGCAGCCGGTGCGGCCGCCAGTCGCTGCGCGTACCACAGACCGGTCTGTGCCTCGCTCAAGGCATGCCGGCGTGCCACGTCCTGGACGGCGGCGACCGCATGTCCGCTCATGCCGGAGCCGTGCCCTGCAGACGCTTCACCACGTTCCACCACGCGCGCAGCGTGGTGTGCTCGGCCAGATGACCGAACTCGAGCGGAATACCGGTGTTGCCCCAGGCCATCACCAGCCCAAGCACGCGCATGGAGTCCAGTCCCAGGTCCATCAGATGATCATCGTCGCCCACCACATCGGGGGTTTCGCCGAGCATGCCGGCAATGTCGGCGCGCATGCGCTCGAGGGTCAGCGGTGTGGTATCGGGGGTCATGCCAGCTGCTCCAGCAGGGTATCGGTGGTCAACGGCACGCCGGTGGTGCGGGCGATCCAATGCAATGCGAGGTCATGGTCGGCGCGCGAGAAATCCGCCACCGCGTCGGCGGCAATGAAGGCTTCGATGTCACGCTGGAACGCCTCGCTCACCGTGGCGGTACAACCGATATGCGCGTACACCCCGGTCACCAGCAGCTGGTCGCGGCCGCGCGCCCGCATCATCGTTTCCAGGTTGCTGCGCTGGAACGCGCTGTAGCGGTGCTTCACCAGCACATGGTCGCCCGCCGCAGGAGCCAGCGCATCGATGATGGTTTCGTGCTCGTCAATGGCCTGCATGCCCGGGCCCCAGAGGTCCGCCTGCAGCCCACGGTCGCGACGGTCCTGGTTGCCGCGCTGGGCGGTGTAGAACACCGGAATGCCGCGCTGGCGGCAGTGCTGCAGCAGGCGTGCGATGTTGGCAATGGCCGGGGCCAGAGGGCTGGCATCGGCGGCGAACGCGGCGAGGAAATACTGCTGCATGTCATGCACCAGCAGTGCGGCGCGGTCGGCCTGCAGCGTCCACGGTCCACGCGGCGCAGGCAGTTCCGCCGCAACGGGCAGCGGATAGGGAGCAATATTCGGCAGCGCCATCAGCGCGGTTCTCCAGTCTGTTGCAGATGATGGTCGCGCAGCTGCGCACGCAGCTCGCGACGGCTGATCTTGCCGACGGCGGTGGTGCCGAACGCGGGCACGAACACCACCTGGTCGGGCACCTTGAACGCCGCCACGCCCCGCCCGCGCACCCACGCCTTGAGCTGGGCGGCGGTGGGCGCTTCACCCTGGGCAATCACGAAGGCGCAGCTGCGTTCGCCCAGATACGGGTCCGGTATCGATACCACCGCCGCATCGAACACGGCACTGTGGGCGAGTAGATGGTCCTCGATCTCCTCGGCGGAGATCTTCTCGCCGGCCCGGTTGATGTGGTCGCCGGCACGCCCCTGCACCACCAGATAACCACCCGGCAGCTGCTGCACGCGGTCGCCGGTGCGGTAGAAGCCGTCTTCGGTGAACGAGCGCGCATTGGCACCGGGGTCGTTGTGATAGGCCCCGATGGTGTACGGCCCGCGCGTGAGCAGGTGACCCACTTCGCCGGGAGCCACCGGGTGGCCATGGTCGTCCAGTACCAGCACTTCGTCGTCCGGCGAGATCGGCCGGCCCTGCGTACCCAGCACGATATCCTCGGCATCATGCAGACGGGTGTAGTTGACCAGCCCCTCGGCCATGCCGAACACCTGCTGCAGCTGGCAGCCCAGGCCATCGACGACCCGGCGTGCGGCTTCCGGCACCAGCTTGGCCCCGCCGACCTGCATCACCTTCAGGCTGGACAGGTCGTGTGCGCTGGTCGGAGCGGCCTGCGCCCACAGCAACGCCAGCGGCGGCACCAGCCCCACGCAGGTGACCTGCTCGCGCGCGATCAGCGGGAACGCCACATCCGGGCCCGGCCCCGGGCTCAGCACCACACGCGCGCCGGCATAAAGCGCGCCGAGGAAACCCGGCGAGCTCATCGGGAAGTTGTGCGCGGCCGGCAGCGCAACCATGTACACCGTGCTGCGGTTGATCGCGCATATCTCATTGCTGGCGCGCACCGAGTACAGATAATCGTCGTGAGTGCGCGGAATCAGCTTGGACAGGCCGGTGCTGCCACCGGACAGCTGCAGGAATGCCACCGACTGCGGGTCCGGGTCGGGCGGCAGCGTGGCAGTGTCGCCATCCAGCGACGCCACGGTCGTGAATTCTCCACCGTCACCGCTGATCAGCACGTGCTGCAGCGCCGGCCGTGCCGCCCGCAGTTCGCGCGCCAGTGTGCGGTAGTCGAAGCCTTCGTACTGCGCGCTGGCGATGTAGGCGTTGGCCTGGGCCTTGTCCAGCACATGGCTCACTTCGGTGAAGCGATGCGCCGGCAGCGCATACACCGGAATCAGGCCGGCGCGGAACAGCCCGAACACCACCGCGATGAAATCGGCGTTGTTGCCCAGCTGCACCACCACCCGGTCGCCCGGACGCAGCCCGCGTGCCAGCAGACCAGCCGCGATGCGCCCGGCGTACTGCCAGAGCTGCGCGTAGGTCAGCCGCACCTCGCCGCCAATCACCGCGAGGTCATCGGGCCAGGTCTCCGCGCGCGCGCGCAGCATGCCCGGCAGGGTTTCACCCCGCCAGTAGCCCGCAGCGCGGTAACGCGCAACCCGCGCGGGCGGCCAGGTCTGTGCCAGCGGCAGGCGCGCGTGCGTGTCGTTGGAGTGCATCATCATGAAACATTTTCCGTTGAAGCCGCATGGCCCACGCCCAGGGCGCTCAGCATTGCGGTGAATTTCGCCGCCGTTTCGGCAACTTCGAACTCAGGCTGCGAGCCGGACACAATGCCCGCGCCCGCGAACACCTGCGCATGCGCCCCCTGCACGCGTGCGCAGCGGATCGCCACATACCATTCGCCATCGCCATCGGCATCCATCCAGCCCACTGCACCGGCGTAGAAACCACGGGGATTCGGCTCCAGCCGGCGAATGCTGTACATCGCATCGTCGCGCGGGGTGCCACACACCGCCGGGGTGGGATGCAGTGCCGCCACCAGCGCGGCCACCGGTGTGGCCGGGTCGCGCAGGGTCGCTTCAATGCGCGTGCCCAGATGCCACATGCTGGCGGTGGAATGCAGTCCCGGTGCCTTGGGCGCGCGGATGTCGCTGCACCACGGCGTGAGCGCTTCAACAATGGCCTCGACCACGTAGCGGTGCTCGTCATGGTCCTTGGCCGAGCCCAGCAGCGCTGCGGCCGCCGCCGCATCTTCGACGGGATCCGCACTGCGACGCGCTGAACCGGCCAGCGGATGCGAACACACCGCCTGCCCCTGCCGCGACACCAGCAGCTCCGGACTGGCCCCCACCAGCCACGCCGGCGGCCGGCGCGGGTCGCCCGGCAACGCCGCAACAAACGGAGCCACACCGGCATCCTGGCCCAGGCGCAACGCCAGGGCATGCGGGTCGATCGGCGCGGTGGCGTTCACGTGCAGGCTGCGCGCCAGCACCACTTTGCGCAGCGGCGTGTAGGGGTTGTTCAACGTGTCCAGCGCGTGTTCCACGGCACTGGCATACGCGTCGGGTGCCGGTTCGCTGCGGATGTCGCCGACAAACGCCGACGTGCTGTGGCCGCCTGACGGTAATGCGTTCATCACCGAAACCGGTTGATACAGCACGTCCCACCCGGTTGGATCGAACGGCAGCGCGCCCACCAGCAGCGGCAGCCCGGCGGGCGCGGCATCGAAGAAGGCGTTCACCCGCTCGTGCAGTGTCGCGGTGCCACCTGCCGGCAGCATGGCTTGGCAGCCGCGGGCGTCCAGCGTGCGCGTGCCGGTGCGCAACAGGAATCCCGGTGCGGCCTCGTCCAACGCGATACCGCCGAACATGTCTTCGTTTGCGCTGGTGAAGTACTGGGACTCACTCATGGCGCGCGCCTCGCATGCAGTGCCGCCGCGACGGACAGCGCCAACAGCAGCACGCCCACCAGCAGGTAAGGCAGCGCAGGGACCACCCGATACAGCAGCGTGCCCACCATTGGCCCGATCACCATGCCGAACCCCTGCACCGACGCCACCGCACCGGCAGCGGCCCCCTGCTCGTGCGCGTCCACCGAATCGGCCGCCAGTGCCTGGAACGACGGAAACACGAAACCCATCCCGAAGGCCGCTACCGCGTACGTGGCCAGCAGCTGCCACGGTGCCTGCACCAATGCCACCGATGCGAAGCCGATGCCGGAAACCAGCGCGCCCACGGCGATCCAGCGCCGCGGCGGCACGCCTTTGAGTTTCATCACCCCGATCTGGGCGAGGATCAGGCCCACCCCGACTGCAGTCAGCGCCAGCCCGGCCATGCGCGCGCCATCGGCCGGGCTCAGCCGCAGCCGATCGATGGCGAAGAACCCAACCGTCACCTGCGCGACGGTCACCGAGATCATCGCCAGCAACACTGCCAGCACCGGCAGGCGCAGGCGCGCGTCATGCCAGGCCAGCGTGCTGCGTGGCCGGTCGGCGGCAGCCGCCGGCGCAGCCGCCGAGGGCAGCCCCCAGGCTACAGCGCCCAATGCCAGCAGCGGCAGCAGCGCGGCCACGTACAGGGTCAGCGAAAGGTTCTGGTACGCCACCCAACCGGCGGCGGCCGGGCCGATCACCATGCCCAGCGCATTCGCACTGCCCAGTTTGGCCATCACCCCGGCGCGTTCACCGGGCGGGACCGCGTCGGCCACCAATGCCGCCGCCGTGGGCGGCACCGCGGCATGGAACAGGCCTACCAGGGCGCGGGTGCCTACCAGCGCCAGCACGGAGAACCACACAGCCGGCGGCGAACGCAGCGCGGTGTCCACGAACAGCGCCATCACGATATAGATCAGCGCATAGGCCAGCAGCGCGATCAGCAGCACGCGTTTGCGCCCGATGCGGTCGCTGAGCCCGCCCCAGGGTCGCGCTGACAGCATCCATAACACGCCCGCCGCAGTCACCGACAAGCCGGCGTGCCATTCCGACAAGCCGAGCAGGCGCACCACCGGGCCCACCACCGCCACGAACGACATCATGGCCATGGTGCCCGCCAGTGCAGCGAACACCAGCGCAGGCAGACCGGGAACAGAAGGAGTTGAGCGCATCACACACCACAAGCAAACAATTCTCAAATGATAACAGCTCTCATTTGTCGTCACACCCCAATCGTCCACACATTGACGTCGATCAACCCCTGACAACGCCGGGGGCGGTAGGCTGGAGCCACTCCTCCCCCCAAGGACGCGCTTGATGCAAACCACTCCCCTTCCGCCACAACTGGGCGACGCCCACGCCATCGACCTGCATATCATCAGCCTGATGGGCGAACTCTGGAGCGGTGAAGTCCGCGAAGTCAGCCTGCCCGGCAGTGAAGGCCGCTTCGGCGTGATGGCCCGCCATGCGCCCCTGCTGAGCACCCTGCGGGAAGGCATGGTCTCGGTGTTCCCCGCCGGCAGCGAACCGCCGCTGCATGTGTATGTGTCCGGTGGCTATGTGGAAGTGCAGCCCGGCAAGGTGATCGTGCTGGCCGACCTGGCCCTGCGCGGCGAAGACCTCGACAAAGCCCGTGCCGATGCCGCCCGCCAGGCGGCCAGTTCGCCGATGGCCCAGGACTTCACCGATGACGGCTACGCCAAGCTGCACGCCGAACTGATGCTGCAGCGCCTGCAGAACCTGCGTCAGTTACCCCCACGCTGAACCGGGGCACCTTCCGCCCCTCTGGAACCCCCACCATGCTCGCCTCCCTCAAGGCCCTGTTCCGCTACTTCAACAGCGTTGTTCCGTTTCGCCTCGTCCCGGCACTGATCACCACGGCCGTGCTGGTCACCCTGTTGCTGCTGCCCTGCCCGGAGGGTTTGACGCCCAAGGCGTGGGGGCTGGTGGCCATCTTCCTGACCACCATCGTGGCGATCATCCTGAAAGTGATGCCGATCGGGGTCATGGCGATGATGGCCATCGTCATCGTCTCGCTTTCGCAGGTCACCTCCACCTCGTCCAAGGGTGCGATCACCGATGCACTGAGCAGCTTCGCCAGCCCGCTGATCTGGTTGATCGTGGTCGCCATTCTGATCTCGCGCGGGTTGAAGAAAACCGGGCTGGGCAGTCGCATCGGCCTGATGTTCATCGCCCTGCTCGGCAAGCGCACGGTGGGCATCGGTTACGGGCTGACCGTCTGTGAACTGGTGCTGGCCCCGTTCACGCCCAGCAACACGGCGCGCGGCGGCGGCATCGTGCACCCGATCATGCGCTCGATCGCCAATGCCTTCGAGTCGGACCCGGCCAAGGGCACCCAGGGCAAGGTCGGCACCTATCTGGCGCTGGTGAACTACCACGCCAACCCGATCACCTCGGCGATGTTCCTCACCGCCACGGCACCCAACCCGCTGGTGGTGGACTTCGTGGCCAAGGCCACGAACCAGCAGTTCCACCTGAGCTGGACCACCTGGGCGCTGTGCATGCTGTTGCCCGGCCTGGTGTGCCTGCTGCTGATGCCGCTGGTGGTGTACCTGTTGTCGCCGCCGGAACTGAAACACACGCCGAACGCGGTGGATTTCGCCAAGGGTGAGCTGCAGCAGATGGGCCCGCTCAGCGGCAAGGAGAAGGTGATGATGGGCACCTTCGGCCTGCTGCTGGTGCTGTGGGCCAACGTGCCGGTGATGATCTTCGGCCCCGCCTTCACCCTCGACCCCACCGTGGTCGCGTTCCTCGGCCTGTTCGTGCTGATCATCACCGGCACCATCGACTGGGATGACGTGCTGTCGGAAAAAAGCGCGTGGGACACCCTGATCTGGTTCGGGGCCCTGGTGATGATGGCCGAGCAACTGAACAAGCTCGGCGTGATCACCTGGTTCTCGGAGGGCATGAAGAACGCCATCGTCGCCAGCGGCATGGGCTGGCAGGCCATTGCTGCGGTGCTGGTGGTGGCCTTCGTGTTCTCGCACTACCTGTTCGCCAGTACCACCGCCCACATCAGCGCGATGCTGCTGGCCTTCCTCGGGGTAGGCGCGCTGTTGATTCCGGCCGACTACGTGATTCCCTTCATGCTGATGATGACCGCCGGCTCGGCGATCATGATGACGCTCACCCACTACGCCACCGGCACCTCGCCGATCATCTTCGGCAGCGGCTACGTCACCCTCGGCACGTGGTGGCGCGTGGGCTTCGTGATGTGCGTGTTCGAGCTGCTGGTGTTCGCGACCGTGGGCGTCGCGTGGTGGAAGGTCCTCGGTCATTGGTGACCACCGGGGTGCGGCAACCGGTCACGTTGCCACACCCAAAACACTACATATGATGTTGACGATGAGACGCGTCCACACTATGTTGTGTTTATCGGCTCCCCGCTTCCGCCAGGTCCGGTTCTTTCCGTACGGCACCTGGAAGCCTGCCCCTGGTCACCGCCCTGCTGCGGCCGTGACCTTCCGCCCCCGCCGGGGCCCGCCTCCATGACCGCCGTTTGGACACTCAACGGTTGAAACCTGACGTATCGACCAACGGTCGATACCCACCAGCATGGAACTGCGATGAACAACGAATTCAACACCCTGCCCGCCGACGTCGTGCCGGCAGCGGAACCGACTGCCGTGGCCGGCGAAGCCCCACTGTGGATCACCAAGGAAGGCGGCAACCGCCGCATGCCGTTCGAGCCGGCGCGCCTGGAGCGCAGCCTGCGCGCGGTGCATGCCGAGTTCCCGGCGCTGGACCTGGCCGACTATCTGCGCGCGGTGCTCGGCCTGATCACCCGCCGCGCCCAGCTCAGCGCCGATGATCTGGTTGACCTGCTGGTGCGCGAGGCCGAATCACGCATTGACCTGGTCGCGCCCGACTGGGAGCACTTCGCCGCACGCCTGTACCTGCGCCGCCTGTACAAGCGCGCCAGCAAGAACCGCTTCTATGACGCCACCCTGCGTTACGGCTCCTATGTAGGGCTGCAGGAAAGCCTGGCCGACCGCAATGTGTATTCCATCGACATCCTCAAGGCGTACTCCAAGGAAGAACTGGAGGAAGCCGGGCGCATGATCGACCCGGAGCGCGACAAGTTGTTCGCCTACAACGGCCTGTACCTGCTGGCCACGCGCTACCTGGCCACCGACCACTCGCGTGGCGTGTTTGAGCTGCCACAGGAGCGCTGGCTGACCATCGCGCTGTACCTGATGCAGCACGAGCACCTGCACGGCGAGCGCTCGCGCCGCCGGCGCATGCTGCTGGTGCGCGAGGCGTACTGGGCGCTGTCCAACCTGCACATGACCGTGGCCACACCGACCCTGGCCAATGCCGGCAAAACCGGTGGGCAGCTGTCGTCCTGCTTCATCGACACTGTCGATGACAGCCTGCAGGGCATCTACGATTCCAACACCGACATCGCCCGGGTGTCCAAGCATGGCGGTGGCGTGGGCGCGTACCTGGGCTATGTGCGCTCGGCCGGCGCGCCGATCCGCGGCGTCGCCAATTCCTCCGGCGGCGTGGTGCCGTGGATCAAGCAGCTCAACAACACCGCGGTCAGCGTGGACCAGCTCGGACAGCGCAAGGGCGCGATTGCGGTCTACCTGGACATCTGGCACCGCGACATCGAGGCCTTCCTCGACCTGCGCCTGAACAACGGCGACCAGCGCCTGCGTGCACACGACGTGTTCACCTCGGTGTGCCTGCCGGACATCTTCATGGAAGCCGTGGAACGGCGCGGCGACTGGTATCTGTTCGACCCCCACGAAGTGCACCGGATCAAGGGCTGGTACCTGCAGGACTTCCACGACGAGCAGCGCGGCCAAGGCAGCTTCCGCACCCGCTATGCCGAGGTGGTGGCCGACGAACGGATCAGCCGGCGTACGGTGAAAGCCATCGACCTGTTCAAGCGGATCATGGTCAGCCAGCTGGAAACCGGCAACCCCTTCATGTTCTACCGCGATGAAGTGAACCGGAAGAACCCGAACAAGCACGCCGGCAACATCTACTCCAGCAATCTGTGCACCGAGATCCTGCAGAACATGAGCCCGACCCGGCTGATGCAGGAAATGATCAGCGGCGACCAGATCGTCACCACGCGCCAGGCCGGCGACTTCGTGGTCTGTAATCTGTCCTCGATCAACCTCGGCCGCGCGGTGACCGCTGCGCCGGACCTGCTGGACCACGACGTGCTGGAGCGCCTGGTCAGCGTGCAGGTGCGCATGCTCGACAACGTGATCGACCTCAACCAGCTGCCGGTACCGCAGGCCACCATCACCAACCGCAAGTATCGCGCCATCGGGCTGGGCACGTTCGGCTGGCATCACCTGCTGGCCCAGCAGCAGATCGCCTGGGATGACCCGCGTGCCGAGGACTACGCCGATGCGTTGTACGAACGGATCAACTTCCTGGCAATCCGCGCCAGCCTGCAGCTGGCCCAGGAAAAGGGCCGCTACAGCGCCTTCCTCGGCAGCGAATGGCATAACGGCGAGTACTTCCGGGCACGCGGCTACACCAGCCCGGCCTGGCAGGAACTGGCGGCGCAGGTCGGCGTGCACGGACTGCGCAACGGCTGGCTGATGGCGGTGGCTCCGAACATGAGCACCGCGCAGATTGCCGGCTCCACCGCGTCCATTGATCCGGTGTATGGCGCGTTCTACTACGAGGAGAAGAAGGACTTCCGACGGCCGGTGGCGGCACCGGGGCTGTCGCTGGAAACCTACCCGTATTACGAAAAGGGCGCGTACCGGCTGGACCAGTTTGCCAGCATCCGTCAGAACGCGCGCCGGCAGCGGCATGTGGACCAGGCGATCAGCTTCAACCTGTACGTGCCCAGCACCATTCGAGCGAGCACGTTGTTGGCGTTGCATATGAGTGCGTGGAAGGAAGGGATCAAGACCACCTATTACGTGCGGTCGAACGACATCGATATCGACGAGTGCGAATGGTGCAGTTCATGACCGGCAGGTGACGACCGTTGGTCGTCACGTCCCCACCCGGCCCAACACAACGGAAACACCCATGGCAACCCCGCTCGAACGCATCAAAATCCTTGAACCCAAACACCCCAACCGCTCCACGGGCATCATCAACGGCCGCACCAGCGGCATCCTGAACTGGAACGACATTCCCTATCCGTCCTTCTACCGGGCGTACAAGGAACTCTCGACCAACTTCTGGATTCCCGACGAAGTGGACATGAAGGGCGATGCACGCCAGTACGGTGAGCTCTCTGCCCGTGAAAAGAACGCCTATGATTCCATCATCGGCCTGCTGGCCACGCTGGACTCGCCGCAGACGCGCTTCATCTACAACGTGGCCGAGTACATCACCGACCCGGCCGCGCATGCCAATGCCGCGATCATCGGCCAGCAGGAGGTGATCCATAACGAAAGCTACAGCTACGTGCTGGCCTCCATCGCCGGACTGGCCGACCAGAACCGGGTGTTCGAGCTGGCCCGTACCCACCCCACCATCCTGGCCCGGAACGCGCCCATAATGGCGTCGTACGACGACTTCATGCGCGAGAAGACCGCCGAGACGCTGATCCGCTCGCTGATCCAGTCGTCCATCCTGGAAGGCATCAATTTCTATTCCGGCTTCGCCTTCTTCTACAACCTGGTCCGCCAGAACCGGATGACCGGCACCGGCAAGATCATCAGTTTCATCAATCGCGACGAGCTGGCCCACACCAAGTTCATCAGTGAACTGATCCGCGCCATCATCGGCGAGAACCAGGCCCTGCAGGGCGACCAGCTCACCGCCTACGTGCACGACGCGTTCGAGCACGCCATTGCGCTGGAAACGCGCTGGACCGGCGAGGTGCTGGATGGCATCGACGGCATCGATGTGGACGAGATGATCCGTTACGTGAAGTACCGCGCCAACAAGATGGCCGGCATGTTGGGCATCGACAAGCTGTACAGCGAGGCCAACGCCAATGTGATGCCTTGGATCAAGGCGTATGCGGATAACTTCACTGAAACGAAGACTGACTTCTTTGAAATGCGCAATGCCAGTTACAAGAAGACCAATTCGGACAATGGATTTGATGATCTGTAACCCACCATGCACATCCTGATCGCCTTCGCCTCCCTCAGCGGCAACACCCGTGAGGTCGCCCGCCTGCTCGCCGCGCACTGCCGCGGCCGCGGCCACGCGGTCGACTGGCTGGAAGCCGACGAAGACCCCGCTGAAGCGCTGCCCATCCTCGCCCGCCCGCACGACCGCTACCTGTTCGGCGCGTGGACCGACAACGCCGGACGCACACCCACCGAAATGAAAGACTTCGTGGGCCTGCTGCGTGACCACCCGGGCCTGCCTTCCGCCGAGCGCGTGGCCATCTTCGGCACCGGCGAAACCCAATGGGGCCTGGAGTACTACTGCGGAGCTGCGCAACGGCTCGCCCGTTACTTCCACTCGCCTTACCCGGTGCTGCAGATCGAACAGATGCCCCACGGCGACGTCGACCGCCACGCCATCCAACAATGGGCCGACCAGGTACTGGCCGCGCCCGGGAGCCCCACCCCATGCTGACCCTGCAGGCGCACAGCGCCGATGACTACTACGCCGCCCTGCGCAACCACCCCACCGTACTGGTGGACTTCTACAAGGACCAGTGCCCGGGCTGCCGGATGCTGGAGATGGCGTTGACCCAGGTGGCCAGCACACCAGCGGCCGCCGACGTGGTGCTGCTCAAGGTGAAGCTGGAAACCGTCGGCGAGGCCTTCTTCCGCGCGCTGGGCCTGCGCCAGACCCCCACCCTGAGCCTGGTGCTTGACGGAAACGAAGTGCAGCGACTGGCCGGCTACCAGTCGCCGGCGCAGATCAACGCGGCGCTGTCAGCAGCCCCATGCGGCGGAACCACAGTTCCAGCGGCAGAGTAACCAGCGGCGGAATGGCCGCCAGCAGCGCCAGCAATGTGGCCCACCATGGCCAGCGCTGGCGCAGTGCGGTCAGCACGCTGACCACCACGTAGACCATGAAGGCCAGGCCGTGCACGGGCCCAAAGATGCGCACGCCCAGCGTGGTGGGCTCACCGGCGTGATACTTGAAATACATGCCGACCAGCAGGCCCGCCCAGGTAAAGGCTTCAAACAGCGCCACGATGGCGAACACGCGGCCCATCGGGCTGAGCGGAGCAGAGGTTTTCAAAAGCGAACCCGGTGATCACGGCGAAGGGGCCGCCATGATAGCCGGGTTATCGCTAATGCGAACCGTTCGCCTAAATGAACATTCCGCCTGACGCTTCCACGCGCTGTGCGTTGATCCAGCCGGTCTGCGGCGACAGCAACGCCACCACCACCGGTCCGATGTCGTCCGGAAGGCCCGCACGGCCCAGCGCCGTATTACCCGCCACCATCTTGTTGATGTCCTGGTTGTCGCGCACGTGGCCGCCACCGAAGTCGGTCTCGATCGCACCCGGTGCCAGCGTGTTCGCACTGATCCCACGCGCACCCAGCTCCTTGGCCAGGTAGCGACTGAACACTTCAATGCCGCCCTTCATCATCGCGTAGGCCGAACTGCCCGGCAGCGCGAAGCGGGCCAAACCGCTGGACACATTGAGAATGCGGCCACCGTCGCTGATCAGCGGCAGCAGCGCCTGGGTAAGGAAGTACGGGCCTTTCAGATGCACGGCAACCAGATGGTCAAACTGCGCCGGCGTGGTCTCGGTGAAGCCGGCATACAGACCTTCGCCCGCGTTGTTCAGCAGGCCCTGCAGGCCGGTCGCACCCCACTTTTGCAACTGTGCTTTCACTGCGGCGGCGAAGGCCTCAAAGCCGGCGCTGTCGGCGACATCCAGCGGCAGCGCGACGGCACGGCGGCCCAGCGCTTCAATCTGTGCCACCACCTGCTGGGCGGCGTCGGCCTGGCTGCGGTAGGTGATGATCACATCGGAGCCGTCGGCGGCCAGGGCCAGCGCGGCGTTGCGGCCCAGGCCGCGGCTGCCGCCGGTGATCAGGGTGATGCGGGAGGTCGTGCTCATGGCGTGCTCCTTGTTTAGGGTGCGGCAAGACTATTACCCTTGCCCGGCCCCATAAATCGCGCGATCCTGATTTGACTGTCCAACCACAGCGAACAATCCATGGACCGCCTTGACCAGTTGCGCAGCTTCCTTCGGGTGGCCGAACTCGGCTCGTTCACCCGCGCCGCCGACAGCCTGGGCCTGCCCAAGGCCAGCGTGTCGTTGGCGGTGCAGCGGCTGGAGGCCGAAGTCGGCGTGCAGCTGCTGCACCGGACCACGCGCCGGGTGCGGCTGACCGCCGACGGCGCGCAGTACCAGCAGCGCGCCCGCGACCTGCTGGACGACATGGAAGACCTGCAGGGCATGTTCCGCCGCGAAACCGGGCAGCTGACCGGCCGCCTGCGCGTGGACATGTCCAGTGGGCTGGCCCGGCAACTGGTGGTGCCGCACCTGCCGGATTTCCTCGGCCAGCATCCCGGACTGGAGATCGAGCTCAGCGGCACCGACCGCCGCGTGGATCTGGTTCGCGAAGGCTTCGACTGCGTGCTGCGGGTGGGCCCACTGGACGACAACACCCTGGTCGCCCGCCCGCTCGGCGTGATGCATATCGTCAACTGCGCCAGCCCGGCCTACATTGCCGCGCGCGGCATGCCGCAGACGCTGGCTGACCTGGCCACACATGCACTGATCCACTACGTGGGCACCCTGGGCCAGCGCTCGCCGGGGTTTGAGTACTTCGACGGCCAGGGGTATCAAAGCCTGCCGATGGGCGGGCCGATCACCGTCAACAGCGGCGAGGCGTACAGCGCCGCAGCACTGGCCGGGCTGGGAATCATCCAGGTGCCACGGCTGGGCGCGCGCGCCGCGATCGCGCGCGGGGATCTGGTGGAAGTGCTGCCACAGTGCGTGGCCGAGCCGATGCCGGTCACCCTGCTGTACGCCCAGCGCCGGCATCTGCCGCGCCGGGTGGCCGCGTTCATGGACTGGGTGGCCGGGGTGATCCAGCCGGAGCTGGCGCGCATGGACTGACGGCAGTGCCTGTTTATACGTATTCATCCGTATTCGTCGCCACTTCGTGTATCTTTGCGCAATTGAATCTGCATGGTTGCATCCATTTATGCATGAAGACATCGACGCCCTGCCCGGCGAACGCCAGCAGGCCATCCTCGAACTGCTGCGCCAGAACGGCCGGGTGTTTTCGGCCCAGCTGGCTCTCCAGCTGGGCGTTTCCGAAGATTCGATCCGCCGCGACCTGCGTGATCTGGCCAGCCAAGGGCTGTGCCGGAAGGTCTACGGCGGTGCCCTGCCTGCCGCTCCGGAAGCGCCGCCGCTGGTTGCCCGGCATGCCCAGCAGACCGTGCAGAAACAGGCTCTGGCCGATGCTGCCGCCACTCAGGTACGCCGCGGTGACGTGGTGCTGCTGGATGCCGGCTCGACCAACAGTGCGATTGCTGCGGCGTTGCCCGGGCACATGGCGCTGCGGGTGAACACCAATGCGCCGGATATCGCGATGGCCTTGATGGCCCGTCGCGGTTTCGAGGTCAGCCTGATTGGGGGCCGGCTTGATCCACGCCTGGGCGCGGCGGTCGGCGCACAGGCGCTGGAGGCGGTAGCCGCCCTACGTGCAGATGTCTGCTTCATCGGCACCTGTGCGGTCGACGCCGAAGCCGGCCTGTGGGCCGTGGATGGCGAAGAAGCGGCGCTGAAGCGGGCCCTGCTCGCCGCCAGCAGCCGCTGCATCGTGGTCGCCACCAACGACAAGCTGGGCACGCAGGCTTCCCACCGCATCGGCAGCGTCGAGCAGATCGACGTGCTGGTGGTGGAAGCTGACGCGCCCGACATCCACACCGCTGCTTTCGAACGCCGTGGCGTCGACCTGCTGCGCGCCGCCCACGTCTGAGACCTTCTGCATGACCACAACGATGATGGCGCCTGCCCAGGCGCGCGCCGAACAACACGCCACCCGCGTCGCCTTCCTGCTGCCGGGCTTCGCCACTGCCGCCTGGGCACCCCTGGTGCCCTACGCAAAGAACCGCACCGGGCTGGATGAAGGCACCCTCGGTCTGGTGCTGCTGTGCCTGGGCGCGGGCTCGCTGCTGGCAATGCCGATTGCCGGTGCACTGGCCGCGCGTTTTGGTTGCCGCGCCATCATGGTGATCACGCTGCTGATGGCGATGGTCGCCCTGCCCCTGCTGGCCATCGCCCCGTCGCCGTGGACGCTGGGCGCAGCATTGTTTGTGTTCGGTGCCGGCGTGGG
Source organism: Stenotrophomonas sp. (assembly GCA_039592995.1). Lineage (GTDB taxonomy): Bacteria > Pseudomonadota > Gammaproteobacteria > Xanthomonadales > Xanthomonadaceae > Stenotrophomonas. The sequence continues at coordinate 113,588 of JBCNQC010000006.1, forward strand.
GGCCTGCGACTGCGTGATGAACATGCAGGCGGTGATCGTCGAGCGTGAAAGCGGCCGGCCGATGATGTCCAACTTCCACGCCTTCTACAGTATTGGCGGCGCCATAGGCGCAGCAGCGATCACCACGCTGCTTTCGATGCGGGTTTCGCCGTTGTTCGTGTGCGTGCTGGCCTCCACCTTGATGATCGCGCTGCTGGCCGTTTCGGTACGCTGGTGGCGGCGCGACCGTGCGCCGAATGACGCGCCGATGTTCGCGGTGCCACATGGCGTGGTGCTGGCGATCGGCGTGCTGTGTTTCGTCGCCTTCCTCGCCGAAGGCACCATGCTCGACTGGAGCGCGGTGTTCCTGAACGAAGTGCAGCAGGTACCGCAGGACCGCGCCGGGCTGGGCTTCATGTGCTTTGCCATCGCCATGACCGTTACCCGCTTGGTGGGCGACGGCGTGGTCGCCAAGCTGGGCCGGCACCGCGCGATTCTGCTCGGCGCGCTGGTCGCGGCGGTGGGCTTCGGCCTGATCACCTACGCCCCGCCGCTGCTGCCGGCACTGGCCGGCTATGTGCTGATCGGCCTGGGCTGCGCCAACATCGTGCCGGCGCTGTTCTCCATGGCCGGCAACCAGAAGGCCATGCCCGAAAGCCTGGCCATTCCCGCGATCACCACCCTGGGCTATGCTGGTGTGCTGGCCGGCCCGGCGCTGATCGGCTTTGTCGCCCAGGCCAGCAGCCTGGTGTTCGCATTCACCGCCGTGGCGGTGGTGATGGTGCTGATCGGGATTACGGCCCGCTGGGTGCGGGTGTAATCAGCGGTGTGCCAGCGCGTAGTCGATGGCGGCGCACACCGCCGCCACCTGCGCGTCGTTGCACTGCTGCGGGGTGGCGCGCGGGCTGTCCGGATAGACCTCGGTGGTGGTGGTGTACTTCGCACCGGTGATGCTGGCACACAGGCCCAGGCGCTTGAGCGGGTATTCGATTACGCCCGGGGCCACCACCGGTGAACCGATGATTTCGCCCTTCTCGTCGGCCGGGGCGATGTGGGTGACTTTCTCCACTTCGGCGTTGACCGCCTGTTGGAAGGCCGGCTGCGGGTTCTCGGTGTCATCCACCAGATAGAAACCATCCGGAATGCCACCCGGTTCGAACGGCTTGCCGTCGCGCGCGGCCAGCGCCGGGCGGAATTCGGTTTCGTCGCTGTCGGTGGTTTCATGCAGATCGATATGCAGCAGCATGCCGTCACGCAACGGTTCCACCAGCGCCATCAGCGCGGCGGATTCGGCGGCCGGGCTGTCGGTCACGAAAGAGCGGTTCGGGTCAATCGCCAGCGCATTCCAGCGGTTGATGCGCTCGAAGCCCCACGGGTTCACGCACGGGACCACGAGGATGTTCGCCTTGCCCGCATAGTCCTTGGCGCGCTGCGCCAGGAACTGCAGCGCGCCTTCCACGCCGCTGGTTTCATAGCCGTGCACGCCGCCGGTGACCAGCACGCTGGGCAGCGCCGGGTTCCAGTCGCGGCTGCGCAGCGCAAACAGGGTGTACTGGTCCGGGGCGTAGTCCAGGTCGCCGTAGGGCACCACGTCGAAGTCACTGTCCAGTGCCTGGACCTTGCTCACCACTTCGTCGGCATAGCCGCGCTGCTTCGGCTGCCCTGCCCGCCACTGCGCTTTCTCTTCAGCGCCCCAGGCCTGGCCGGGGGTACCGATGGGGTAGAAGCGGGAAAGGGTCATGGCATGGCTCGCGTGGTTCGGGTGAACGCACATGGTAACGCCGCGCCACACACGATGCAGTCCATCCTGACCCGTAGAGCCACGCCCTGCGTGGCTGCGCAATGCCGGGTGGGTCGAAGCCACGCAGGGCGTGGCTCTACGAGTGCCCAGGGGTCGTTACGGGCGTAGCAGCACCTTGCCATTCCGCCCAGGCTGCAGACTGGCCTTTGCCGCCTCGGCTACCTGATCCAACCCAAACACACCGTCCACAGGCAGGCTCAATCCACCCTCAGCCGCCAGCTTCAACAGTTCGCCCACCAGCCGGCGCTTGTTCTCCGGGGCCATGTCCTGGCTGACCTTGCTGCCCCAGAAGCCCTTGATGGTGGCCTGCTTGAAGATCACATCGCCGGAGCCAATCTGCATCGGCTCGCCGGTCATCGAGCCAAACGACACCAGGGTGCCGCCCTCGCCCAACAGGCTGACCAGTTCGCCGCTGGCCTTACCACCGACCGAATCCACCGCCGCAGCCGCCCCACTCTCGCCCAGTGCGGCCTTTACCTTGTCCAGCCAATCAGCCTGCGCCGTGGAATAGGTATGCTCGATCCCCAACGCCTGCATCTCAGCCACGCCATCATCGCGCCGCACCAGATTCAGACAATGCACCCCACGCGCACGCGCCAGCATCGTCAGCGCCTTGCCCACCGCACCGTTGGCCGCGTTCTGCACGATCCACTGGCCCCGCTCTACCTGCAGGAACTCCAGCAGCATCAACGCGCTCAGCGGCATCGCAATCAACTGTGCAGCAGTTTCGCCATCAATGCTGTCCGGCATGGGAATGACCATGCGCGCCGGAGCGATGAAGGCTTCGGCCCAGCTGCCATGCACGGAAGCCGCGCTGACCCGCTGACCGATCTGCAGCCCGGTCACACCCTCGCCCAGCGCATCGATCACGCCGGTGCCCTCGCTGCCGCCGACTGCCGGCAGCTCAGGCTTGTACCCATACTGCCCGCGCACCGTCCACAGGTCATGGTTATGGATCGGGGCGAGTACGGTGCGGATGCGCACCTCACCGGCACCGGGCTCAGGCATCGCGACCTCGCCAGCATGCAGGATCTGGGTCGGGTCACCAAAGGTGTCATGAATTGCAGCGCGCATCAGCGGCTCCTTACGTAAACGATGAGACTGAACATGGGGATCATCTGTTCCAGGCGGAATCAGCGGCGGTAACGATGCTCGGCCACCACAGCGACACGCGGTGCACGCCACGCACGTGCGCGCAGCAGCAGGGTCTGCACCAGAAGCAGCGCCGCTACGCCAAGCGCAAGCACGGCCACGGTGTCAGCACCCGGCAGACGCCAGCCGGACTGCTTCACATACACGCCCACCAGCGCCCAGATCACGGCAGCCGGGTACGCATAGTGCCCACGCAACAGCAGGTTCATGCACCAGGCCAACAGCGTGGCCAGGGCCAGCAGCACCAGACTCCACGGCAGCATGTTGGCCGTATCCAGCCAGCCGTAAGCCACGATCACCTGGGCCGTGTTGAGGAAGGCGGCCATGCTCAGCCAACCGGCGTGCAGCGCCAGCGGGTAAGCGGCGAAGGCCCGCTGCCCGGCACTGGCATTGAGCGGTGCGGCACGCACGGCGGCGACGGCCATGCACGCCAGCGCGGCCCAGATGATGGCCAGCGCCGGCAGGAACGCCTGCTGCGAGAACACCGGCATCCAGGCAGCAGTGAGAGCGAAGCCGACGGTGGCCCAGCCGCGCACGCGGGCGTTGAAGTCAGGGGTGCGGCGGCGCAGTTGCCAGAGGCCGAAGACCACGTCCAGCAGGAAGATCAGGCCCCAGATGGAGAATGCGTAGCCGGCGGCGACCAGCAACGTAGGGTACCGGTCGGAGATGGCTCCGTTGGTGGGGCCGAACTGGCCGGTTTGTGAGAGCCATGCCACCACCGGCATGGCCAAGGCGGCCAGCAACACAATCCACCGCATGTATCTGCTCCTGCTAAAAGACGGCACAGGTTATCCGGTCGTGGGTTAACGCGGTGCCACGGCCGACACCAGAGCCGCCCTGGCGGGGAGGCTATTCTGCGACTGTCCGACCAACAACAACACGGTCCCGGTCGAAGGGATGGCAACCCTCCATCTTATAGAACCCTAACGCTGGCGGTAACTTCGAAGCCCTCCACCATTTCGAAGGTGGTGCCAGAGTTCAATTGACCAGACGGAGCATCCTCCGACAAGAACCTCGCCATAGCCGGAGTTTCGTGGTCGTGAGAAACGTCATCGAACTCAAGCACAATACTCCACGCCCCCTCCCCACCGACATCTTCAGCAAATCGAGCCATTGTTGAATACAAAGGGGGGGCGCGGTACGTGCACCCGTCCAGCCTTAACCCAACGCACCATCACAGGTACAGACGAGCTCATCTCACCTCCCGAATCACAGCTTGATCCAACTGATGCAATTCACCATATCTTGCCGGACCGATGCATCGGCATCCTTGTCCTTCCGGCACAAGTGGAGACACCAGTAGTGAAGGTTTTCATGTGACTTTTCTGCGTTCTCTGGCATATCCAAGCTTTAACACCAGAGCTGTTTGGGGATCGACCGAAGCTTCTGTTCTTGCCAATCCGCGCCCAGGCAGCTGCACCGCCGCTCCATAGTCTCAACAAGTGAAAAGTGCCGCACTCAACTTGCAACACTACATCTGGACACTCTCGAGCCAACAACGCAGGTACACGGCTGGAGCGCCCCCACGGACCATTCAAACTGTTGCCAGAACTCCTGCTTGAGGTGCTTGACGGTTCGCCTTCGGTAGCAACAATCAGCACGCGCACGCATGATCCAAAACGCAGCCACGCCCCTACAGGTTATCCAGAACTCCCGCATCACACGTCCTGACCCTAAACGTCCATTCTCCCGATGTGAAATCGAAGTGCAATATTCGAACTGGTCAGAGCATCCCCAGCTGACACACTGGCAGACATCATTCGCTAGAGTGCAGAATCAAATGCAACGATATTAATGACCCCTCTGGTCGAAACCCCGTCTCCGAACAAGAAAGAGGCACCCGGCGGGAACGCCTCCATTGCCCCTTCATGATTGAGGAATGATATCCAGCAAGAGGCTTGTTCTCCCGGTTGAATCACCCGACCCGCGGCCTCATTCAAGACAAATCCAAACCAAACCATTCCCGGGGACAGAGAGACAGCAGATGGACGCGCGTTACTTGAATCCAACGGAGAAACATTCTTTCCCGATGAATCAACTTCATCCAAACGGAGTTCGACAAACGCGCGCCGCATTGGATATGCACGATCATTCATATCAGCAACTCGCCAGCTCAATGTTGGTTCCAGTGCACCTGATTCTTTGAGCCTGATTACTTGGCACGTTGATACTTGTCATAGGCTTTCCGGGCACATCAGAAATAGTCGTCTTTGTTGAATTACGAATCAGATCCCGAGGAGCGGAACCTTGCACAACTGAATGCGGCTCAAGAACACCATACGCCTTCGCGAGCTCATGGGCCTCGCTTTCCGTTTGAACAAATCTCTTTACCGAGTCACCGTTTGGAGACGGGATGAAGTGACCAAGCTCCTTAAGACTTCTTAGCTCTGCAGCAGTAACAGCACGGTACACCAATAGTGCACCCGTTCCCACACTCGCTCCTCCAAGAGCGTCACCCATCGCAACATCCGCGAGTCCAGCACCCAGACTGTTCGCAGTTGCAGGATTTGCCAGCCCCCATGAAACGCCAAAACCGGCGGCAGGCAATGCCAGGGATCCAGCCAGTGACGCGCCAATTACCGGTCCCAGCCAGTCGTGAGGGCTTCTGGGTGGTGGAGAGACCACCCCTCCGTAAGTCATGTTATTTATTACGCGGAAGGCTGCGCCGGACTCGCGACCATCCGGATCAGTGAACTTGTATGGATTGCTGTTCCCATAGCGATACCGACCGAACTGCACCACCGGCTGCTGGTACGCAGTCACCGGATCCACACTCAAAAACACCCCAATCCCCGGATCCATATACCGCTGCTGCATATAACTCAGCCCAGTAGCCGAGTCCGACACATGCCCGGTGTAACCCGGGCCATCCGCCACTTCCCCACCGACCACGGCCCCGTACGGCTCGTACTCCGTCCTTCGGATCACCACGCCGTTTTCGTCGGTCACCGCCACCGGCGAGCCCAGCGCGTCGGTGTGGACAAACTCGATCCTGTCTGCGGCGCCAGCCCCCAAGCTGCCAAACGAGCCAACCACCGCAAGTGCAGCAGCCAGCAAGCGCGACATGTTGAAGATTCCTTTCATCTCCGACCCTCTCTCATTCCCTGACCGCAAAGTGGACGCAGCTTTGACACTGGGCTGCGCAAGCAGACATCATCGCCATCAGTCTCCCGGGTCATACCTCTGCGGCGTAGGCGGACTCGACCACTCTGAGCAGCCCGCGCTGTTGCACGCCCGCACAACGTGGCTCGGCGCGCAGGCACGAGTCACGTGGCCGTACTTATTGTCTGGCCCGCTATACGGGATTACCCCTGTGGTCGCGTCCATCAGCTCGTACCCGGTTGCCGTGGCAGTGGTTGTCCAATTGACCACGCAGTTCTTGCGTGGCGGAGCGGATCGCACGGAGTCGGTGATTCGTGGCACAGGCGGCGGCAGGAACACCAACGTTGCAGTCACACCCGAGTATCCGCCGCACCCAGAGCCGTTACACGCGCGAACGCGATAGGCATAGCTGCCATTGCCCCGCCCCAGCACTGCACTGGCGGTCGCCGGCCCACTGTAGATCTGCGCCCACCCCGCACCATTTGCAGACTCTTCCAGCACGTACGCTGTGGCCGTCGCCGATGCGCTCCACGAAACGGTGAAGTTGGGGCTGTTGCTGTTGGCCGGCGCGCTGATACCCGGTGCGAGGGGCGGCTACTCCAGGTAATAGCTGTCCGCACTGGGAACCGCGCTCCAGTACTCACCAGATCACTGGTAAGCCAACTCTTCGGTAACTCTAGTACACGCTTGATCGAGCTCCACATGAAAAGATCTACCCCCTCCAGGGGGCAGTATCATTTTATCTTCCTCCAGCAGCCACACCGAAAATCCTAGCCCCGGACCTCCGAAACCCTCCTCATCAATCACGTAGCTACTTTTATCCCATCCACGCGTCCTCTTAACGTATTCATGGATGACCTCCGAACATTTTTCCGGAACTGACGCCTTGGCATCCGAATTTGACGCTGCGCAACCCTGACCCAAGATCAACGCCATCAAAGCAGTCCCAAAGAACAATCGCGACCTACGCATCACTTGCCCTCAGGTAAAGGTACATACTCATATCCCGAATGACTTCTTATCATCCCCGGGACACCAATATAGTAGAGGAAATTGTAATCTCCCCTGTTAGCATTCGGCCCATACCCTTCTTCTCTGGTGTTCGGATGCGTATGGTAGAAGCCAACAATCACGCAACCACACTCAAACTCATTAGGCCTAATTACGACATCATAGCCCATTCGATCTCGTGTCCCGGGCGAAGTCCGATGCAGCTCTGGCCTCCCGGTACCGTACGGTCGAATAACCCACCCGCCCTGTTCCCGCTTAAGGGATCCTGGGAGACCGCGCCTTACCGGGGGAGCGAAAGGGTTCGACTCCTGCCATGCTGCCTCCATTTGTCCGAGAAGCCTCTCATCTCTGGTCCACGCCGGGTCGGAAGGATGAACGGGACGCCCATAGGCTCGCTGCGCTGAAGGACCTGAATTTCCGCTTGCGGCTGAGCTCCGCTGGGGTGCAGATCCTCGATTGAATGATGTCCCGCCCGAATCTCCCTGTTCAAGTCGGCAAGTTGTATCTTTGCCGCACGCCCGACGACCGTCCGGGTCTATTGACCAGTATGGGTTTCCATTTGCATACCTATACCGGCTGAACTGCACCACGGGCTCCTGGTGCGCAGTCACCGGATCCACACTCAAGAACACCCCAAGCTCCGGATCCATATACCGCTGCTGCATATAGCTCAGCCCAGTAGCCGAGTCAGACACATGCCCGGTGTACCCCGGCCCATCCGCTACCTCCCCACCGACCACGCCCCCGTACGGCTCGTACTCCGTCCGCCGGATCACCACGCCATTCTCGTCAGTCACCGCCACCGGCGAGCCCAGCGCGTCGGTGTGGACGAACTCGATCCTGTCAGCGGCGGCAGCCCCCAGGCAGCCAAACAACCCGGCCACCGCAAGTGCAGCAGCCAGCAAGCGCGACGTGTTGAAGATTCCTTTCATGTCCGACCCTTTCTCATGACCTGACCGCTAGATGGAGCTGGTTTAAACATCAGTTGCCCGACTCAAACACCTGCGGCGTAGGCGGATTCTTCCACTCCGAGCACCCCGCGCTGTTGCACGCACGCACCACATGGCTCGGCGCACACGCACGAGTCACGTGGCTGTACTTGTTATCTGGCCCGCTGTACTGGATCACACCCGTGGTGGCGGCCATCAGGTCATAGCTGGTCGCCGTGGCCGTTGTTGTCCAGTTCACAACGCAGTTGATGCGGGGTGCACCGAATCGGACCGAGCCCGTGATCGCAGGCACAGGCGGCGGCAGGAACACCGTCGTCCCAGCCACACCCGAGTACCCCCCGCACCCAGACCCGTTACACGCGCGAACGCGATAGGCATAGCTGCCATTGCCCCGCCCCAGCACTGCACTGGCGGTTGCCGGCCCGCTATAGATCTGCGTCCACCCCGCACCATTTGCAGACTCTTCCAGCACGTACGCTGTGGCCGTCGCCGAAGCGCTCCACGAAACGGTGAAGCTGGGGGTGTTGCTGTTGGCCGGCGCGCTGATTCCCGGTGCGAGGGGGGGGGCGTGAGCACCTCCATTCCGGTGACGGAGTGCGACAGCGCCGCACCTGCGTACACCGGCTGCCATGCGCCGTTGTTGAGGCGTGCTTCCAGTTCGTACTCGCTGGCACCACTGGCAACCCTGCAGCCGGCGTCATTGCAGGCAAACGCGCGGTAGCCGTATGTGCCGGCCGCACGCCCGGTGATGGCCAACTGGGTGGGGCTGATCCGGTTGATCTCCGCCGAGGCGCCGCCATTGGCCTGCTTTTCGATGTGTAGCTGTTGGCCTGGACCGCAACGGCAACGTTCAGGGTGAAACTGACACTGGTAGCCGGCACGCAGACACTGGAACGCCGCGATATGCCCTTACCACAACAATGTCATCTGAGGATTACGTCCAAACCTGTCCCCCTGCGGGTTTCAGCGCCACGTTCAGGTTAGACTGGGTACTACATCTGTCGACCATCAACCGATATGCCGGCCACTCCTCCAACTCCCTTCTATACCCTTGTAACGACTTCGCTCGACGGCAAGCCTGCCATCGTCGTTGTCAATTCCGCCTTGAGGAGGTTCTCAGGCCGCCCGACATATCCATGGCATCTTAGGATAACGATTTCATGCAAACTTCTTGGCGATAACGAAATGCCAACCACCGAAGAATTGGCATCATTACGAGTCGTTGAGGACGAGATCACGAGCAAGCTATGTCTAGACCACAACGTGATCTTTCTCGCAAGGGTAACTGCACTCGGCGAGCAGGCCATAATCTTTCGGGTCAGTGACCCTCAAATTGCGAACAAAGCACTTCAAGACCTGACATCCGATGAATCTCAGATCAGAGAGTGGGAGTATTGGATGGAGCGCGACCAAAACTGGGAACTTGCACAACCCGAGCTCGACCTAGTAGCGCGAGCTAAAGGAAAAAACTAGCAGCGGTGGATTCAACCGATCATCGCAACGCGTGGCCTAGCTTCTCAGCTGGCGTCATGAACTGCAATGTTTGACGTGGCCGCTGGTTAAGTCTCTTGGCTATCGTGTTGAGTTGCGCCTGCGAGTGGGCTGATAGGTCGGTGCCATTTGGAAAGTACTGCCGTAGCAGTCCGTTGGTGTTCTCATTGCTGCCGCGTTGCCGGGTGTGTCAGATTTTCTGTGTGCAGGGCAGAAAAATGGCGTTACTGCCGGGCCGACGTGAATCGGTCTTCGTAGACTACCGCGAATTGGTTCATGGCACCCTTCCACTCACGAGTGGATCGGCTCCAGTCGGCGGTGATGTTGCGTAGCGCCAGCCAGATCAGCTTGCTGGCAGCTTCATCGCTGGGGAAGTGTCCGCGCGTCTTGATGATCTTGCGCAGCCTCGCGTTGATGCTTTCGATGGCATTGGTGGTGTAGATGACCCGCCGTATTTCTGGCGGGAAGGCGAAGAACGGGATGATTCGGCTCCAGTTGCGTCGCCAACTGGCAGTAACCGTGGGGAACTTGGCCCCCCATGGCCCGGCCTCAAGATCGTCCAAGGCGGCGCTGGCGGCGGCCTCGTTGACGGCCTGATAGATTGGCTTGAGCGCGGCGGCCAGACCCTTGCGATCCTTCCAACTGGCGAAGTCCAGACTATTGCGGATCAGGTGCACAATGCAGGTCTGCAGCGTGGTGGCCGGGAAAACGGCTTCCAATGCCTCAGGCAGGCCCTTCAGGCCATCCGTGACGGCAATGAGGATGTCGTTGGTCCCGCGCGTGCGCAGATCGTTGAACACCTTCATCCAGAACTTGGCACCCTCCGTGTTCTCGATCCACAAACCGAGGATGTCGCGAGTGCCATCGGCCAGCACACCCAGGGCGAGGTACACCGCCTTGTTCCGTACAACTCCCTCTTCCCGGATTTTGACGCGAAGTGCGTCAAAAAAGACAACCGGATAAATGGCCTCCAGCGGACGAGACTGCCACGCGGTCACCTCAGACATCACCTCGTCGGTGACCTTGCTGATGAAGTCCGGCGATACCTCTGTACCGTACATTTCAGCCAGATAAGCCTGAATCTCCCGAACCGTCATGCCGCGGGCATACATGGCCACGATCTTGTCGTCAAAGCCGGTGAACCGACGCTCGTGCTTGCCAATCAGTACCGGCTCGAATGAACCAGCCCGGTCACGTGGCGTGTCGATCTGAATCGGGCCGGCATCGGTGAGGACGGTCTTCCCGGTATGGCCATTGCGGTGATTGCGTCGGCCACCGGCTTGGGAGGCACCCGTCTCGCTCTGCAGATGCATACCAAGCTCCGCCCCCATTGCCCGCTCAATGACGGCCTTCTTGAAGCTCAGGAACAGGTCCTGGGCGGCCTCTGGCGTAAGTGGCCCTGGAACAAGCTGCTGAAGAACCTCTTCAGGCAGGTCCAACGCAACGGTCTTCGGGGCGGGCTTCTTCTTTCTGGTCATGGGAACTCCTGTGGGGGGTCATGTTAGACCCTGCACACAGAATTTCTGACACCCTTCGGCGAAAGGGCGCAGCACCGCCATGCCATACAGTGCTTCCTCCATGAACGGATCGCTGAGCGCGTACCAGTGTTGCAGGAAACGTACACGCAGCATTGTCGCCAAGGATACGGCTGGCGGCCGTGACGCCCCGTCTGCGGGTAGTTCGGCTCGATCAGTCCCAGCAGGCGCTTCCTCAAGTCAAGAATTCGAAACCAAAAGCATGTTGTGACTGGTATCGAACATGAGGCTGGAACAATCCATTGAGAAGATGAAGTACTCGAAGTAGCTCACTTCAGCCAGAATATCTACAAGGGAAGTAGGACTGCTTATTAACAGCACCGGCCAAGGGAAACTTTCATCGTCAGTTACGGCCAGGTACACAGCACCCTCACCCATAGAATCCAGTATCCGAATCAACTCCTCCTTCCACTTTTCGATGGACTGACCGTAATCTATTCGCTCGGTGGCACAGGCCGACTGCCACCAATAACGCGACTGCTCGTCGACCCCGTGAATGGTCGCAACCCTATCTAGCAGGCGAATGGCTTCCTCACGAGGGATCTCAGACACAGTACTGGATACTGCAACCAACTGATCGACAATGCTACTAGCGTCACTTGAATTCATCTGACTATTGATCCTTTCGATCCGGCCGTGAAGGGTGGCGATCTCCCGAGTATGGAATGTTACCCCGCTTGGCCCCACCCTCCCCTCTCTTTCCGGCAGATTGGTAGCTTATGTGCTGCGTATCGTGATTCGGACCCGGGCTCGCGTGGGGACCGTCATACCCCACCTTAGCCCCGCCCTCGCCTTTGAACTCGACCACTGTACCCGTCTTCTCATCCATCTTTGAGAATTTGACGGTGGATGGATCTTTCATGCCCGCACCGTCAAAAGCCGCCTTTCTCGCCGAGTCGAAATCTCCGACCTTCTCCGCTGCCCGCCCGCCCTCGACTGCTTTTTCTACACCCCTGGCAGCTTTAATGGCAGCACCAGCCCCGCCGGGAACAAACGGAATCGCCGCAGCTGCGGTATCTATGACCACCCCGATTGAGTCAACCACACCCGCTGCGGTATTACCGCCATTGAAGTTGGAGTATGCACTGGCAACACCAACTCCAATGTTTGCAACATCCCAGACGGTCTCTGCAATCCTGCCATCAGGATCCTTGTTCGAATATGGATTTCCATTTCCATAGCGGAAGCGATTGAACTGCGCCATCGGCTGCTCATACGCAGTCACCGGATCCACACTCAAGAACACCCCGATCCCCGGATCCATATACCGCTGCTGCATATAACTCAGCCCGGTAGCCGAGTCAGACACATGTCCCGTGTAACCCGGGCCATCCGCCACTTCCCCACCGACCACGGCCCCGTACGGCTCGTACTCCGTCCTTCGGATCACCACGCCGTTTTTGTCGGTCACCGCCACCGGCGAGCCCAGCGCGTCGGTGTGGACAAACTCGATCCTGTCTGCGGCGCCAGCCCCCAAGCTGCCAAACGAGCCAACCACCGCAAGTGCAGCAGCCAGCAAGCGCGACGTGTTGAAGATTCCTTTCATCTCCGACCCTCTCTCATTCCCTGACCGCAAAGTGGACGCAGCTTCGACACTGGGCTGCGCAAGCAGACATCATCGAAATCAGTCTCCCGGCTCATACCTCTGCGGCGTAGGCGGGCTCGACCACTCCGAGCAACCCGCGCTGTTGCACGCCCGCACCACGTGACTCGGCGCGCAGGCTCGGGTTACGTGGCTGTATATGCTGTCTGGTCCGCTGTACGGGATTGCCCCTGTGGTCGCGTCCATCAGCTCGTACCTCGTTGCCGTGGCAGTATCTGTCCAGTTGACCACGCAGTTCTTGCGTGGCGGAGCGGTTCGCACGGAGCCGGTGATTTGCGGCACAGGCGGCGGCAGGAACACCGTCGTCCCAGCCACACCCGAGTACCCCCCGCACCCAGACCCGTTACACGCCCGACATAGCTGGGTGCGCTCAGCAGCACGGGGTCGGCAGGCGGCAGCGCTACGGCCGTGGTCCGAATCGCGCTCCAGCTGCCGCAGGTCGCCGCGCAGCCACGCACGCGGTAACCGTAGGTGCCGTTAAGGCGGCCACTGATGACATAGTTGGTCGCGCTACCCGTGTACACCGCCTGCCATTCGGCGAGGTCGCGCTGCTCCTGAAGTTCGTAGGTGGTTGCGCCAGCCGACGAACTCCAGCTAACGGTGTATGTGCCGTTGTTGCTGTAATCCGGAACCTGCAGCGTGGGTGGTACAGGTGTGGACGGCGTTCGCGTGCTGATCAGATTGGCGATCAGCTGTCCGCCCAGGTAGGCGTACTCGGCATCCTCGCCCTTGCGCAGGTCCTCGGTGCGGCGAAGCACACCGTCCAGCCCGTAGAAAGATCGAATCTCCGCGCCGTTGGCATCCACCGATGCCACGCGCCGGCCCTGGCTGTCGTACTGGTAGCTTTCCTTGCCGGTGGCACTGCGCATCCGATTGCCGAAGTCGAACACGAACGCCTGGCCGTTCTTGGTGCTCAGGTTGCCCTGCGCGTCGTAGCTGAGGCCAATGACCGCGCTGCCCACTTCATTGCGGATGTTGGTCAACCGGTTGCGACTGTCGTACCAGTAGAAGTGCTGCTTCACCCCGCCCAGCTGCCAGCTGGAAATGTTGTCCAGCGCGTCATAGCTGTAGCGGTGAACGCAGTCACCACCGAAGCTGCAGGAGGAGGCCTCAACCAACCGATCCAGGCCGTCGTAGCGCATGCTGCGGCCGTAGTGTGTGCCGCGCAGATCATCGCGGATCTGCACAGGGTTGCCGGCAGCGTCGTATGTGGTGAACGTATCCAGCACCCCGGTATCGTTACGGCGCTCCGGCAGCTTGCGACCGTTCAGCGTCACCGTGTGGGTGATGCCATTGGCAAAGTTGAACGACTTGATCGTCCCGTTCGGGTGATAGGCTGCAGCAGTGGCAATTGCGCGGCCCTGTGTCTGCTCGAAGACGCCGGTCGGCTGGCCCAGTGCATTGGGCGTGTAGCTCAGGACCCGGCCTGAGGGGAGACCATGGCTGGCCAGGTTTCCATTGGCGTCGTAACCGTACCCGATTGCCAGCACTGGAATTCCGGGTCGCTCCAGCGTTTCGCTTTTCAGCAGCCGGCGCTTGTTATAGCTGTAGGTGTTGGTTGCCCACTGGTTGCCCGTGAGGTCATTGCGGGTGGTCACACTGCGGGCCAGCCCGTCCGGCCAGTAGCTGAAGCTCTGGTTGCCCTGCCCGTCCGGGAAAACCAGTGTCGTGATCCGGTCGCGTACGTCGTAGGCGCGGTCGACGCGCCTGCCGGACGCATAGGCCTCGGCCCGATTGCAGCTGGCACCGTCGGCGAGCTCCAATCCGGTGGCCGTCCAGATGATGTTTCCGTTACCGTCATACTCGGTAACGGTTGATCCCTCTTCCGGCTCGATGCGTTTGCACAGCCGGCCCTGCGCGTCGTATACGTAACGACGCAGCGCGGTCTGCCCACCGTCCGCGTTGCGCCGGCGCAGCGAGGTGATGCGGCCGAACACATCACGCCCGATGTCCATGAACACGCCCTCAGGCAGGCTAATGTCGCGGGGCTCCTTGTAGCCGGGCTGATGGTAGGCCTGGTGGCTGGTGACGGTGGTCTGGTTGCGTGGATTGGTGGAACGCGTGACCAGCTCGGCCAGATAGTCCGTGCGCGTGGTCAGGGTTCCCAGCTCGCTGTCCTGGCGGGTCTCAACGGGCCGGCCCAGCGTGTCGAACACGGTCCAGCTGCCGGGCATGGCGGCGTTAAAAGGCAACGCACCGTCGACGAACGGGTTACGCGGGTAGGACTCGAATATCTGTCTGCCGTAGCTGTCGTAGCGCCGCGCACGCCAGGTGCGCGTGGACGCGGCATTGGCGGTGTCTTCCGCACGTTCGGCGACCGGTCGCCAGAAAGCATCGAAGTAAGTGACCTTCTCCTGGTTGCCCTGGCGGACCACATGCCGCCAATGACCCGCCCCCAGCCCCTCTTCTGCCGCACTCACCTGTTCAAATCGCGCCGTCATGTTGTTCCAAGCGACATCGTCTGCGTCCGGGTAGGCAATGGCGGTGATGCGCCCCATGGCGTCGTAGCCGTACGAGGTGGTGTAGCCATTCTCGTCGGTGGTGGAGTGCACCCAGCCATTGCCATCAATGGACGCCGACAGCGCGGTGGCATCCGGGTGCCGGATCACCTGCGGCGAACCGCGATACCAGGACTCAAGGCCCGTAACGCGGCCATTCCCATCGGTGATGGATGCCACGGTGCCGTTACCGTTGTAGCCCAGCGAGCGCGTGCGCTGGCCGAAGCTGAAGTCATGCACGGGCAAGGCAGACGCCCCATCGAACTCGGTGCGCTGGGTCTCAACCCCGTCTGTCGTGCTGCGCAGTGGCTGGCCCAGCACCCAGTGGCCGAGGTGATCGTAGTACGCCTGGGTCTCGACTTTGGAGTAGCCCAGGCTGTTGTAGCGGCGGTAGGTCACCGGTCGTGCATAGCTGTCGAAGCTGAGCACCTCTTCCACATATGCATCCGCTGCCCCCTGCGAGGCCATGGACGCAGCGGCAGTCTGTTGCGGGACATTGAAGTAGAGCTCGCAGGATTCGCCTTGGCAGGGCGTCTGCTCTGCCGCCGTGCTGGATCGTGCGGCTGACGGCGGTGCGTCCGGGTCAGCGTTGGAAATGAAGCCATCCTGGGTAAGGGTGGTGCGCTTCAGGGGCCGCGCGTGCACGCTGAACACATCGTTCCCACCCCACAGGGCACCGTACCGACCCGAGAACGGCATGCCCGCCATGTCGTCGTCGCTGACGTAGTCGTAGGTTTCTTCGCGCGCAACCTGGCCATCCACCGCCACCCGTCGCTTGCCAAGCAGGACGCCTTCGTTTATCCCGTACTGCATACCGTAGCGGTAGAGATCACGGGTGCCGTCCGGCTGCAGAATGGAGGTGGTTTTGCCTAGTGAGCACACGCTTCGATCGGTGCACGGGGTATTCGGCGTGGGCACACCGGTTCCCCATAGCCCATAGCGGCCGCTGCCATAGCGGTACTGCCAGGTCAGGGGCGTGTCGAGTCCCGGGCCGGACAGCGTCTTGGACACCAGACTGAACATGTCGTAGTAGTACGGCACGCCCAGGTAGTAGGTGCCGGGCTCGCCGCCCGTACCTGGCACATCAATGACGCAGACGCTTCTGCGCACGCCGCTGCGCCCGTGGCGCAGGTGGCGGAACTCGAAGTGACCCTGAGCACCAGACGGATGGGTGGCATCAAGCGCGAAGGATGCCTCGGTCACCGTAGGGTAGTTCGAGCAGGTGGGGCCCTGCTCCGCGTCCCAGAACTCGTACAGGGGACGAAGGCTGCCGCTGTAGCTGTAGGTCCATCGGCTCTGGTCAGGCAGTGTGACGGTCCCCAGTGCCTCGCCGTTGTAGCCGTATTGCCACTGCCGGCCATTGACGGTGGCCTGAACCAGCTTTCCCTGGCTGTAGACCAGCGAGATCTCCCGGCCGTCGCTGCCCGCAATGCGAACGGGATAGCCTTCCCCGTCGTAGCTGTAGCTCACGCTGTTGCCGAAGCGGTCCTCGATGCGGCTGGCGAGCAGGAATACCTGCACGCGCGTCCGGCGCGTGTTGTTACGCCCCTGCACCGCATCAATCGAGCGCTCGACCCCGACGTCAAAGAAGTACCGGATTCCGTTGGCGGCATGCATGACAAAGCCATCGCCCGGATATCCATTGATCATGGGGGTGCAGGTGAAGGCATCCAGGTCACGGGTGGTCCAGAGACCCGCAGTGCCCGTGCCCAGCTTGGGGTAGGTTGACGTCTCATGCGCCAGCAGCGACTTGCTGCCCGCACCGGGAATTCGGATGGTGAATCCGTGGAAGATGTCGCTCAGCCGCGCCTGGCTTCCCGTTGAAGGATACAGGCGGTCCGCACAGCGTTGCCGCGCTTCACCCAGGGAGTTGGAGTTCCAACGGAAGTGTCCGTCCACCACTCCGGAGATGTTGGGCACATCAATGTCCCAGTTCCCCACTCCCCCGAACCGGTCCACAAACCCGACCGACGGCTCGGCCACCACATTGAGGCGGCGGCGCAGCTCAACCGGCAGGGCGTCGTTTCCAGGCAGGCTGACATCAACCACATTGAACTCGGTGCCGCCGTTGAACAGGCTGACGGTGTCACCAAACAGTCCATCATCCAGCGCCGATAGCTGCTGGGCATCGCGGACTTTCTGCGAATACTCCTGGTAGGGCAGCACCGCCGCAGACCCCACACCGCACATTCCCGCCAGACAGACACCCAGCCACGCTTGCCATTGCCAATTGCGCACGGAACGTTCCTTTCGTTCAGATGCGACGGGCAGCGCCTGACGTTCGGCGTTGCACCGACTTGTTTACTGGCGTTGTTACGGCAATGCCCCGCGCCGTCCTTTGCGCCCCCTGAGGCCGGCAAGTTGATCGGTGCTGGATTCACGCAGTAATAACATCGGGGGATTGAGGGTGCAAGTTCGTGGGTGGGCAGAATGTTTTGCCCACCGCGCGAAAGGCAGCCGGGCAAGCCCGGCTCTACGGGTCCATGACGTTCGGAAACGTTGCGGGCGCAGCGTAGTGACACGCCATGCGTGTCACGTGGCGCTAACCAAGGTCGTGATGGTGGTGATGCCCCATATGCTTCAAAACCCCTTCCCCACCCACAAAATGCCGCACCACCGGCGCGTGCTCACCCCGATGCAGTTCGCGGATGCGCTCCTGATACACACGGTCCTCCGCAGTCACCCGCTCATGCTGGCGCAGATGCTCCACCCAGGAACTGGTCACGAAATACTCAAGATGGATCCCCGGCGTGGCCACATCCTCCGCCACACCCCACACCACCGCACCATCGCGCCGCCGAATCCGACCCAGCTCGCCGATCAGCCCATGGAACGCCGCACGATCCGCCGCATCAATCCGGTACTCCACCGTCACCAGCACCGGCCCTCGATCATGCGACACCGGCTGCGCCAGCTCCGGCGCAGGCCAGGTGCCCGCCGGGCGCAGGTCCAGCGTTTCGGTGCCGGCAATGCGCACACGCCAGACCAGCAGGCCTGCCACTACCGCACCGATGGCGGCAATGGTCAACGCCAGCGGAATGGAACTGCGCTGCGCCACGCTGCCCCAGCTCAGACCGCCAGCGGCCATGCCCAGCGAGAACACCATGATGTACAGCGACAGCGCGCGCGCCCGCACCCACGGCGGCACGGCGGTCTGCGCAGCGATCTGCAGCGAGGACAGCACCGTGATCCAGGCGAAGCCATTCACCAGCATCGCCAGCGGCAGCAGCACCGTGCTGCGCACCCAGGCCAACCCGAGCAGGCTCACCGCCAGCGCCAGCGTGGCCAGCAGCACCAGTAGATCGCGGTCCAGCTTGGCGCGCAGGATCGGCAGCAGCAGTGCGCCGGCCACGGCACCCACGCCGATGCAGCCCAGCAGGAAGCCATACAGCCCTGCCCCACCCTGCAGCTCGCCACGCACCACCAGCGGTAGCAATGCGTTAGCTGCACTGGCAAAAAAGAAGAACCCGGCCGACTTGATTAGCACCGCCTGCAGGCGACCGGCGCGCAAGGCGTAGCGCAATCCGGCCCGCAGTCCCGCACCGAAGCCTTCCGGCGGCAGTGCGGAGGCTTCCGGTGCACGCTTCCAGCCCCACAACACCCACAACATCAGGCTGAAACTCAGGGCATTGGCACCGAACGCCCACGCCGGGCCCAGCTGCGCCACGATCAGGCCGCCAATCGCAGGTCCAAGCGAACGGGCGATGTTGATGCCGATGGAATTCAACGCCACCGCCGACGCCAGCATCGGACGCGGCACCAGCTCGGATACCACCGCGGCCTGCGCCGGCATCGCCATCGCCGCACCACAGCCCATGGCAAAGGTCAGCACCACCAGCAGCGGCGGCGTCAGCAGTCCCAATCCGCTGAACACGGCGAGCGTGCCCGCCACCAGCAACATCCAGCCCTGGGTGAGCAGCAGATAACGGCGGCGGTCGACAATGTCGGCCAGGGTGCCGGCGGCCAGCGCCAGCAGCACCACCGGCACGGTGGTGGCCGACTGCACCAGCGCCACCATCAGCGGCGAACCGGTGCGCTCGGCCATCACCCACGCGGCGGCCACGTCGTTGATCCAGGTGCCGACATTGCTGCCCAGAATGGCCAGCCACATGGCGCGGAACAGCTTCACTTTCAGCGGCGACCATGCGCCTTCCGCGGGAGCAGCGTCAGCCGCTGCATGTTGTTTGTCTACCATTGCCATGCTCCTACTACCGAGGCAAACAGGGTGTTGCGGCCGCCACTCTGGCGCAGCCCGGGGCCAGCCTCGAACCAGGCCAGCTGGCCTTGCCACTGCCAATGCGGGCTGGCTTTCCAGGTGGTTTCCCACTTGAACTGCTGGCCAATGCGGCGCGCGGTGCCGGCACTGCCAGGTATCGCACTCAGGGGTGTGGGGGTGGTGTAAATGGCGTCGTCGCGCCGGTGCTTCCAGGCCAGCTGCCAGCCGAACTCGGTGGTCAGGCCCGGGCGCGGGGTCAGGGTCAGCGTGGGCTGCACGTCCATCAGGTTGGCCGGTGCCAGCAGGCTGGCCTCGCTGAAATACGCCGCCTTGGGATACAGCGCATTGAAGGTCTGCAGACGGCCATCATTCGGATTGGCATCGCCACTGGCGATATCCGCCTTGATCCCCAGCCGGGGCTGCAGGCGCACCTCCGGGAAGCGCAGCCCGATGTCGCTGGCCACGGTCCACGCACGGATATCCAGCGAGCCCTGCGGGCGCGACAGCGTGCCGTTCTGCAGCACCAGTTCCACATTGGCATCCCAGCGTGGCTGGCGTGCAAACAGCCGGGTGCCCAGCGTGGTACGCCGCTCATCCCCGCTGGCACTGGCAAAGCGCGCACCGTCGCGGCCGTAGCCCAGCAGGTACAGATCCACGCCATTGCCGGCAGATGCACCGCGCCGTGTGGCATACGATCCCACCAGATACTGCCCTTCATCGCGGCGGTCATCGAATGCACCCGGCCGGTTGTCGACCGGGCGCAGCGCCAGCGCATCCACCTGCCAGCGCGCGTCCTGCCAGCGCCCGCGCACGCCATCAAAGCCCAGGCGGATATTGGGACCGTCGCGCACCGACAGAATGCGCGAGCTGCCATACGGAATCTCCTGCCGGCCGATCTGCACGCCGAATGCCTGACCCTGCCAGCGCACATAGCCCTGCTGCAGGTCCAGCGCGCCCTGGTCGGTACCACCAGGACCACCGGCACGGCCCTGTTCACCGTGCACGCCCAGCTGGACGTAGCCCTGCCACTGGCCGCGGGTGACCTGCACCGAGCCCAGCGCGCGCAGCAGCCCGTAGCCGTCTTCCACGCCCCCCTGCACGCCGAAGCGCGTGGGGTCGTAGTACATCCCGCGCAGCCGCAGCGAGGCATCCCACTGCAGGCGCGTGCCATTGGACAGCATCGTGCACTGGCCGCCCGCCGCATCGGCGCAGTCCTGGGCGAAGACGGAGGCACTCAAGGCTGCCAACGCCAAGGTCAGAACGCGAAGCACGAACAACCCAGCGCGCCCCAGAAGGCATTCGGCTCTGACGTGGGCACCGCATGTGCGGCAGCATGGCTGTGCGTATGCGTGCGACAACCGCCTGCGCCGTGCGCATGCATGTGTGCGTGCGCGGCGACCAGACCCGTTGCGGTGCCACCCACGTGATAACCACCAAAGCGGTTCACCGGCGACCAATCCGGCATCGCCGGCGGCAGCACCGGAGCCAGCGGGCCAAACTCGCCGTCGCCGTGCACCACCTGCCCACCCAGCACGGTCAATACGCTGGTGATATCGGCAATGGCAGCATCGTCCACCGCGAAGTAGTCCGACGACAGCACGCAGAAGTCGGCCAGTTGTCCCACACCCAGCGTGCCCTTGCGGCCTTCGTCACCGGAGAACCAGGCACTGCCCTGGGTCCACAGCCGCAGCGCCTCTTCGCGTTCCAGCAGATTCTCTTCGCCATACAGCGACAGACCACCCACGGTGCGCCCGGTCACCAGCCACGACAGCGCCACCCACGGGTTGTAACTGGCCACGCGGGTGGCGTCGGTACCGGCACCCACCGGCACGCCGGCCTGCAGCATGCGCCGCACCGGCGGGGTGTGGCGGGCGGCGTCAGCGCCGTAGCGCTGCACGAAGGCCTCGCCCTGGTAGGCCATGCGGTGCTGGATCGCCAGCCCGCCGCCCAGCGCGCGGATGCGCTCGATGTTACGCGGGGTGATCGTCTCGGCGTGGTCGATGAACCAGTGCAGGCCGTCGAACGGCACCTCGCGGTTCACCTGCTCGTACACATCCAGAATGCGGGTGATGCTTTCGTCATAGGTGGCGTGGATGCGGAACGGCCAGCGCTTCTCCACCAGCAGCCGCACCACGTCGTGCAGCTCCGGCTCCAGGCCCGGGGGCAACTCGGGACGCGGCTCGTTGAACAGCTCGAAGTCGGCCGCCGAGAACACCAGCATTTCGCCGGCACCGTTGTGGCGCAGCAGGTCATCGCCCTGGCGCGGCAGCAGCAGTTCGCTCCAGCGCTGGAAGTCCTGCACTTCGCCACCCTTGTTCTGGGTGAACAGGTTGTAGGCGATGCGCACGCTGAGCTGGTTGTCGCGGTGCAGCTGCTCGATGACCTGGTAGTCCTCGGGGTAGTTCTGGAACCCCCCGCCGGCGTCGATCACCGAAGTGATGCCAAGGCGGTTCAGCTCGCGCATGAAGTGACGCGTGGAGTTGGCCTGGTACTCGATCGGCAGGCGCGGGCCCTTGGCCAGGGTGGCGTACAGAATCAGCGCATTCGGCTTGGCCAGCAGCAGCCCGGTGGGATTGCCGGCACTGTCGCGCACGATCTGCCCGCCCGGCGGATCCGGGGTATTGCGGTCGTAGCCACAGGCGCGCAGCGCCGCACCATTGAGCAGCGCACGGTCGTACAGGTGCAGCAGGAACACCGGCGTATCCGGAGCCAGTGCATTGAGTTCGGCCAATGTAGGCAGCCGCTTCTCGGTGAACTGCTCGGCAGTGAACCCACCGACCACGCGCACCCATTGAGGTGCAGGCGTCACGTCCACCTGCGCCTTGAGCATGGCCATGGCGTCCGCCAGCGAACGCAGCCCGTCCCAGCGCAGCTCCAGGTTGTAATTCAGGCCACCGCGAATCAGGTGGGTGTGGCTGTCATTCAAGCCGGGCACCAGGCGACGGCCGCCGGCGTCGATCACCCGGCCTGCCTCAAGACCGGCGCGGGACAGTGCGCCACGCACCTGCCCCTCCTCGCCGACGGCAAACACGCGTCCGTCGTGCACGGCCAGTGCATCGGCCTGCGGCGTGGTGAGGTCCAGGGTGGTGATGCGGGCATTGCGGATCAGCAGGGTGCTCACGGAATTCTCCGAAGATTGGGCGAACGCGCGACCGGCCATGCCCAGCGCCAGTGCAGCACCGGCTCCCAGCAGCAGATCGCGACGGCTCGGCATGACGGGGTCATGGCTCATGTCAGGGCTCCCTCGCCAAACGCGTGAAGCGACCAGGCACCGGGCCCGGCCAAGGCAATCGCCAGCAGCGCCAGCGACCAGAACAGGGGGTATTCCATGCCGCCGTGCATCCAGAACCAGCCCTTGGGCCGGGCCAGCACGGCGGTGGACAACAGAAACAACGCCGCCACAACGGCGGTAATGCGGGTCTGCCAACCCAGCAGCACGGCCACGCCGCAGCTCACCTGCAGCAGCGCCAGCACCAACGGCAACGGCGTCACCGCAGGCAGGCCATAACCGCGCAGCTCGTCGGCGAACCCGGCCAGGCCGGGTCCGCCAAACCAGCCGAGCAACTTGCCCAGTGCATGCGGCAGCAGGAAGCCGCCGGCGGCCACACGCAGCAGCAACAAGGCTGCGTCCAACCCGGCGGCCGTGCTCATGCTCAGTGCCCGCCTTCCTGCGCGCCGAACATGGTCTTTGCGTACTGGATCCCGATGCCGTAGCCGCCAGCGTGGTCGCGGGCGATACCGGTGGTCAGGCCATAGGTTTCGGCACGGCCCCAGTCGCGCTGCAGCTCCAGCAGGTACTGCACCGAGGTCACCGGCACCGCGCCGGCCTGCACCATGCGGGTCACCGCACGCTCATGGGCTTCATCGCTCACATCGCCGCAGGCGTCGGTGATCACGTACACCTCAAAGCCCTGCTCCAGTGCCGACAGGGCCGGCCCGACGATGCACACGCTGGTCCACAACCCACCGAGCACGATGCGCGTGCGGCCGATGCGGTTCACTTCATCAATCACCGCCGTGTCTTCCCAGCAGTTCATGGTGGTGCGGTCGAAGGCCTTCTGGCCCGGGAAGATCTGGGTCAGCTCGGGGAACAGCGGGCCCGAGAACGACGCCTCGGCCACCGTGGTCAGCAGCACCGGCACCTGGAAGCCGGCCGCGCCCTTGCTGATCAGCGCGACGTTGTTGCGCAGCGTGGCGATGTCGATCGAATGGGTAGCGAAGGCCATCTGCGACTGGTGGTCGATCAGGATCAGCGCGTGGTTGGTCGGGGACAGCAGGGTGCTGCCGGGAGCGGCGGTGGCGGTGGCGGTGGTCATGGGAAGTCCTTGGAAGTGCGGCGAGGGAATCACGCGGCGGGCGCTACACCCGGTGAACGCACCACGTGATGCATGGCGGACATCGTCGCCTTGATGGGTGCGGCACCCCACCCTCGTTCGGCGGTAGAGCCGGCTACTCTTTCGGGGGAGTACGTGCGCGTCGACGCGTCGAACCCCATTGCCGGACCCGTCGCCCGAAGCGGCCGCCATCCAGTGAATACGCGCCGGGGCCCAGCAGCAGCAACGCCAGTGCCACGGCAATCCAGGGCCAGTGCATGGCGGGCCCGGCTCCCAGCAGCACACCCGCCAGCACCGCCGCCAGCGGAGTCAGCCAACCCAGCAGCAGCAACCCGATCACCACCGCCAACGCGGTGCTGCGCAGCGTCCACGGCGCATTCCACTGCAGCAGCAGCGGCACGCACAGGCCCACGCGCAACAGCACCAGGCCCACGCCCGGGGCACGGTCGGGGAACATCACGAAGAGTCGTTGCACCGCCGCACTCCTTTCGGGTGCGTTATCGATAGCGCACCGCGGACCGCAGCGCCTGCCCCGAAAGGGTAGTCAGCGCCTGCCCCCTGACTGACACAATGGCGGCATGTCGCCCCGCGCTCCGTTCTGTCTGCTGATCTGGCTGGCCTGCCTGTGCCTGTTGCCAGCGCTGGCCGGTGCCCAGGGACTGAACGCTTTCCAGCACACGGCCTGGGTGGTGGGTCAGGGCGCACCCGGTGATATCTGGGACATGGCCGAAACGCCGCAGAGCGGCCTGCTGCTGGCCACCGGCTCGGGGCTGTACCGCTTCGACGGCCGTCAATTCACCCGCCAGGACGCACCGGACGGCGCGCGCTTCCCGTCCTCCAACATGACCACGCTGCGCCGCGACGACGACGGCACGCTGTGGATCGCGTACTACAACGCCGGCATCAGCCAGTGGACGCGCGACGGAACGCTGCGCCATTACCAGGCCGCCGAGGGTCTGCCGCCGGGCCTGGTGCCGAAGCTGGAACGCGATGCCAGCGGTCGACTGTGGGCCGCCGCCGATGGCGGGCTGCGCTGGTTCGACGGCACACGCTGGCAGGTGCCCACCGTCGCCATGGGTATTGGCGACGTACCCGCGCACTGGGCGCTGCGCGACCGACTGGGCACGCTGTGGCTGCTGGCCGGTGGCCAGCTGTGGCGGTTGCCCGCGCACGCCACCCGCTTCGAACCGCTGCCCCTGCCGGTGTCACGCTTGTCCGTGCTGGCCCTGCGTGCCGATGGGCAGCTGTGGCTGGGTGACCGCCAGCACGGGGTGATGCCGGTGGCGGACCGGAATGGCCTGTTGCCGGAAGCACAGCGCCGCGCCGGCGCGTTGCCGGAGCTGCGCGCCGCGCGCCTGCGCTTTGCCAGCGATGGCAGCCTGTGGGGCAGCTTCATTGCCAATGGCGGTGTATTCCGGGTCAGCTTCGAGCGCGGCCAGGCACCCCGTGTGGAGCGCTTCGATGCCGCGCAGGGCCTGACCTCCACCACTGCCTCGCCGTTGCTGGAAGACCGCGAACACAATCTGTGGGTGGGTACCAACCTTGGGCTCAACCGCTTCCGCGAGCATGACGTGCGTGCCCTGCCTCTGCCCGGCCCGGCCGACCCGTTGCGCACGCTGTACCGCGCGCAGGACGGCAGCGTGTTCGGCTATGGCGAAGATCTGCAGCCGCTGGCATTGCAGCGCGACCTGCTGGCCGCCCCGATGAGCGCGTGGCGTCAAGCCGCCAGCCGCACCACCCAACCGCTTTGGCTGCTGGGCGCGGACTTCGTCCGCCTGCGTCATGCGGGTGCGAACACAGACCTGCAGCCCGGCACTGCTTCCGCGCGCGACCTGCGCGCCATGGTCGCACTGGGCACCGATGAGGCCTGGTTCTGCTACGGGGCCGACCGCATCGTGCATTACCGCAAGGGCCAATGGCTGACCGATGCACGCTTGCCCGCCCGGGCCTGCTCCAGCCTGTCCAGCGGGCCCCGCCAGCAGTTGCTGATGGGCTTCCCGGATGGCCATCTGCGGGTGCTTGAAGATGGGAGCTGGCGGCACTACGGCGCGGCGCAGGGACTGCAGGTGGGTCCGATCTCCGCCACCGCGTTGATCGGCACCCGGCTATGGGTAGCCGGCGAGAACGGGCTCGCCCTGCTCGGGCCCGACGGTTACTTCCACACCGCACGCAGCGCCACGCCCGGCCTGTTCGAAGGCATTACCGGCATGGTCGAGGACGGCAACGGGCAGTACTGGCTCAATGGCGCGCGCGGGCTGGTGCGGATCGAGGCTGACACCCTCGTCGCCGCCACGCTGGAAGGCCGCGCGGTGGACCCGCGTCTGTTCGACACCGTGGATGGCATGCCTGGCATTGCCGCGCAGTCCTCGCCGGTGCCCAGTGCGGTGCTGGCCCCGGACGGGCTGCTGTGGCTGGCCACCAACCAGGGCCTGGCCTGGCTGGATACCCTGCACGCCGCGCCGCGCACGCCCGCCCCGCAGCCGCGCATCAGCCAGGTGTCGTGGACCAACCTGCAGCGTCCGCTGCGCGACGGTGACGTGCTGCCGGCCGGCACCACCCAGCTGCAGATCGATTACACCGCCGTGTCGCTCACCCGGCCCGAGCGTACCCGTTACCGCTACCGCCTGCTGGGCCTGGATGAGCAATGGCAGGAGGCCGGCACATTGACCCGCGCCTTGTTCACCAACCTGCCGCCGGGGCCGTATCGCTTCGAGGTGATGGCCGCCAACCAGGACAGCGTGTGGAGCGAGCACCCGGCGCAGCGCGCCTTCCGCATCGCGCCGATGTGGTACCAGAGCGTTTGGTTCAAGGCACTGTGCGTGTTGCTGGTGCTGGCTGCCATCGTGCTGGCGGTGCGCCTGCGCAGCCGCCGCCTCACCCAGCTGGTGCGCGCACGCCTGAAGGAACGCCACGCCGAGCGCGAACGCATTGCCCGCGAACTGCACGACACCCTGCTGCAGGGCACGCAGGGGCTGATTCTGCGCCTGCACGCCGTGAGCCATTCCCAACATGCACACCCGGCCGTGCGCGAAGCACTGGAAGCGGCCATGCAGCAGGCCGAACAGGTACTCGCCGAAGGTCGCGAGCGGGTCAGCCTGCTGCGCGACGGTTCCACCGGCGACCAGGACCTGGGGGCAGCGCTGGTGCAGGTGTATGGCGAACGCGCTGAAGGCACCGACAGCCCCGCGCTGCGACTGAACGTGGAAGGCACCCCGCGCAGCCTGCGCCAGGACGTTGCCGAAGAGGTGTACCTGATTGGCCGCGAGGCGTTGCTCAACGCCCTGCAGCACGCCAATGCCGGCGCGGTGGAAGTGGAGCTGGCCTACACCCGTCGCGCCCTGCGTCTGCATATCCGCGACGACGGCGACGGTCTGCCTGATACGCTCCCCGAAGGTCGCTGGGGGCTGGTGGGCATGCGCGAGCGTGCCGAGCGCCTGGGCGCGCGTCTGCGGTTATGGTCACGCGCCGGGGCCGGCACCGAGGTCGAACTGTTCCTGCCCCGCGATCGCATCTACCTGCCGCGCCGGCCATGGCGCTGGCGACCCGCTTCTGGAGACACTGCATGACCGGCTCTTCCTCCTACGCCACCGACTCGATTGGCATCCTGGTGGTGGATGACCACCCGCTGCTGCGCGACGGCCTGGCCGCCCTGCTCGGCCTGCAGCCGGACATGCGCCTGCTGGGCGAGGCCAGCGATGGCGAAGAAGCAGTGTCGCAGTATCTGGCCCTGCGCCCCGACGTGGTGCTGATGGACCTGCAGCTGCCGCGCGTGGACGGCGTGGAAGCCATCACCCGCATCCGCCACCACGACCCACGTGCACGCATCATCGTGCTGACCACCTATCGCGGCGACGTCCGCGCGGTGAAGGCGTTGCAGGCCGGGGCCAGTGGTTATCTGCTCAAGGACATGCTGCGGCATGAGCTGGTGGACACCATCCGCACCGTGCACAGCGGCCGCCGCGCCGGCGTGCCGGCGGCATTGGCCGCCAGCATTGCCGCGCATGTGGTGGAAGACAGCCTGTCACCGCGCGAGACCGAAGTGCTCGGTCATGTGGCGGCCGGTCGCTCGAACAAGGCCATCGGGGAGCAGATGGGCATTTCCGAGCAGACCGTGAAAGCGCACATGAAGAACATCATGGAGAAGCTGGGCGCGCGGGATCGAACCCATGCGGTGACGTTGGCGCTGAAGCGCGGGATCATCAGCCTGGATGATGCCGGTGGTGACGAAACCACCTGACGCTTGGACACCATCCCGTAGAGCCGGGCTTGCCCGGCTGCGCTTCGCGCGGACACCATCCCGTAGAGCCGGGCTTGCCCGGCTGCGCTTCGCGTGGACAATCACCGCAGCCGGGCAAGCCCGGCTCTACGGTCATGCATGCTCACCGCAACCGCTGCAACAAACTCGCCGTTGCGGCCGCCACGGCCAACCCCGCCACCCCCATCCAACCCCACTGCGCCAGCGCCACCGCACCCAACGCCCCACCACTGGCCATTCCCAGAAACACACCGGTAAACAACAGCGCATTCAATCGACTACGCGCCTCCGGTGCCAATCCATAAACCAGGGTCTGGTGCGACACCAAGGCCGACTGGAACCCAAAATCAAACACCACCGCACTCACCGCCAACAGCGGCAGAATCGCCACACGCGGCAGCAGCGGATCCAGCAACAACAAACCAAACCCGCCCAGCGCGACCAGAATCGCAATCCGCGCCACCGCATGGCTGCCCAGCTTGTCCGCCCAGCGCCCCGCCAACGGCGCGGCCAACGCACCGGCCGCACCGGCAATACCAAACGCACCCGCCACCGCACTGCCCAGCCCATACCGGGTATGCAGCATCACCGCCAGGGTCGACCAGAACGCACTGAAGCCCACCGCCAGCAAGCCCTGCGCATACACCGAACGACGCAGCTGCGGCTGGCCCTTCCACAGGCCATACAGCGAGCGCAGCAACGCCGGATAGGCCAGCTTGGTGGTCGGAGCCATATGCGGCAGCTCACGGGCCAGGGCCAACGCCATCAGCACCACCGAGCCCGCCGCCAGCCCGAACATCGCGCGCCAGCCCAGCCACTCGGCCACCAGCCCACTGGCCACGCGCGACAGCAGAATGCCCAGCAGCAGGCCGGTCATCACCTTGCCCACCACGGCACCACGATGCGCTTCCGGGGCCAGCACGGCGGCGGCTGGCACCACGTCCTGCGCCACGGTCGCCATCAGCCCGACCAGCAGGCTGGCCAGCAGCAGCGTTGGCAGGTTGCCGGACACCGCCGCGAAGGTCAGTGCCGCCGCCAGCACCAGCGACTTCAGCAGAATCAGGCGGCGGCGATCGAAGCGGTCGCCCAGCGGGGCCAGCAGCAGAATGCCCAGTGCGTAGCCCAGCTGGGTCAGCGTCGGCACCATGCCGGTGGCCTGTTCGCTGCTGCCCAGCCCGCCGCTGATGACACCCAGCATCGGCTGGCTGTAGTAGATGGACGCGACCGAAAAGCCAGCCCCGGCCGCCAGCGAGACGATCAGCCGGGTCGGCAGGCCATGGGCGGGGCGAACCGCCGCGTTGATATGCGTTGTGGACATGAGCCACTCCTGGGGGAGGAAGATGGCGGCAAGCATCCGCCTCTCGGCTCTAGCGGTGTAGTAGGCTTGGGTACATATCCATCATACGAAGGTTGTATGAGCACCCCTGCCAGCGCCGCCGGCGCGGACCGGATCGACCTGCTGCGCACCTTCGTGCGCATCGTCGACACCGGCAGCCTGTCGGCCGCCGCCGCACAGCTCGGCACCACCCAGCCCACCATCAGCCGCCGCCTGCAGGCGCTGGAGCGGTTGTTCGGGCTGCACCTGCTGCAGCGTTCCACCCACCAGATGATGCTCACCGAGGACGGCCAGCGCTGCTACGCGCATGCGCGCAGCCTGGTCGAGGAATGGGATGCCATCCAGGCCGACCTGCGTGGCGAAGCGGATGAACCCCAGGGGCGTCTGCGCGTGGTGGTGCCGCATGCATTCGGCCAGGCCCAGCTGCTGGAGCCGATGCTGCAGTTCCTGGCGCGCTACCCCAAAGTGTCGGTGGAATGGATGCTGGACGACGAGCCACCGAATTTCATTGGCGACGCCATCGACTGTGCGATCCGGGTCGGGCCGGTGACCGAGCCGCAGCTGGTGGCCGTGCATCTGGCCGATGTGCCGCGCATCGTGATTGCTGCCCCGTCCGTGATGGGCGATGGCGACCCGGCGGATCCGGACCGGCTGCCTGCCCTGCCGTGGATCGCGCTGACCAAGTACTACCGGGAGCACCTGACCCTGCTGCCGGCCGATCAGGGCCCCGCGCTGCGGGTGGACATCCAGCCGCGTCTGCTCACCGGCAATCTGTTCGTGGCCCGGCAGGCGGCGGTGGCCGGGCTGGGTGCGGCGGTGGTGTCGTCGTGGCTGGTGGAAGCGGACCTGCGCGAGGGACGACTGGTGCAACTGGTGCCCGGCTGGGAAGCGCCTGCCTTGCCGGTGTACCTGGTGTTCCCGTCCAGCCGGCAGATGCCGAGCCGCCTACGGGCCTTCGTGGATGCCATGAAGCAGCAGTTGCCGGCCACCCATGGCATGCGTCGGGTACATCGGTAACGCAAAACCCAACAACCCATAGAGCCACGCCCTGCGTGGCTGCGCTTTTCGCGACACAATTTGCACAACCTACACAACATAGCCCCTGCTATATTCGGGCCATGAACCCACCCCCACCCCCATCAGCCACCTCCCCCAGCCTCGGCGAGATGAACGCCAGCGTCGCCGTCCCCCAGGGCGGCCACTGGTGGTTCCGCCTGCTTGCCTTCCTCGGCCCGGGCTACATGGTGTCAGTGGGCTACATGGACCCGGCCAACTGGGCCACCGACATCGCCGGCGGCGCGCAGTTCGGCTACCTGCTGTTGTCGGTCATTCTGGTCTCCAACCTGATGGCCATCGTGCTGCAGGGGCTGTCCGCCCGGCTCGGCATCGCCACCGGGCGCGATCTCGCCCAGGCCTGCCGCGACCACTTCAGCAAGCCGGTGAACCTGTGCCTGTGGCTGCTGTGCGAAGTGGCGATCATCGCCTGCGATCTGGCCGAGGTGATCGGCACCGCCATCGCGCTGAAGCTGCTGT
Organism: Stenotrophomonas sp.; assembly: GCA_039592995.1. Classification (GTDB taxonomy): domain Bacteria; phylum Pseudomonadota; class Gammaproteobacteria; order Xanthomonadales; family Xanthomonadaceae; genus Stenotrophomonas. The sequence goes on from JBCNQC010000006.1 coordinate 144,384, forward strand.
TCGGGCTGCCGCTGGTAGTGGGCGCGATCATCACCGCCATCGACGTGGTCCTGGTGCTATGGCTGATGCATCGCGGCTTCCGCGCTTTGGAAGCCTTCGTCATCGCCCTGCTGCTGGTGATCTTCGGCTGCTTCGCGGTGCAGATCGTGCTCGCGGCCCCGCCGGTGCATGACGTACTCGCCGGTTTCATTCCGCGCGCCGAGGTGGTCACCAACCCGCACGCGCTGTACCTGGCCATCGGCATCATCGGGGCCACGGTGATGCCGCATAACCTGTACCTGCATTCGTCCATCGTGCAGACCCGCGCCTACCCGCGCACCGACAGCGGCCGCCGTGGCGCATTGCGTTGGGCGGTCACCGACAGCACGTTGGCGCTGATGCTGGCATTGTTCATCAACGCCTCGATCCTGATCCTGGCCGCCGCCGTGTTTCATGCCAACGGGCGAACCGACGTGCAGGAGATCGAGCAGGCCTACGAGCTGCTGGCCCCGATGCTCGGCGTGGGGCTGGCTTCCACCTTGTTCGCGGTAGCGCTGCTGGCCTCGGGCATCAATTCCACCGTCACCGCCACCCTGGCCGGGCAGATCGTGATGGAGGGTTTCCTGCGTTTACGCATGGCACCGTGGATGCGGCGACTGCTGACGCGCGGCATTGCCATCGTGCCGGTGGTGGCAGTGACCGCGCTGTATGGCGAGCAAGGCACGGCCAAGCTGCTGGTGCTCAGCCAGGTGGTGCTTTCCATGCAGTTGCCGTTCGCGGTGATACCGCTGGTGATGTTCGTCGGCAACAAGGCCAAGATGGGCGCGCTGGTGGCCCCGCGCTGGTTGTTGACGCTGGCGTGGGGGATTGCCGGGGTGATCGTGGTGTTGAACGTCAAGCTGCTGGCCGAGTTCACCCTCCCGTAGAGCCACGCCCTGGGTGGCTGCTCTCCGTTCAGGCGTCATGACACCTGAAGGGTGCCTTCGATCATCTCCAAACGTCGGACGATAAACGCCCCGTCGGGAATGCGGTCGTCGGACGCTTGGGCCGCGCTGCGCGCGGGTACCACGCAGGGCGTGGTAGCTACGGGAATTGCTACGTGCGCAGGACGATGGTACCCCCCTTGACCTCAACCACGGTTGAGGCCGTAACGTTACCCGCACCCCATCTCGCGAACTGTTCCCATGGCCGAAACCCCCACCCAATCCGAGCTCTGGAACGGCCCCGCTGGCCATGCCTGGGTCACCGCGCAACGCATCCTCGACGAAATGTTCAACGGCTTCGCTACCCACTTGGCGCAGACCATTCCGTTGAACGCCAACTGGCAGGTGCTGGACGTGGGCTGCGGCACCGGCGACACCACCCTCACCCTGGCCCGGCGTCTCGGCCCCGGCGGCCATGCCACTGGAATCGATCTCTCCGCCCCGATGATCGAAGTCGCACGCCAACGCGCCGCCGACGCCGGACTGCCGGTCGAGTTCATCGCCACCGATGCCGGCCAACCACCGCTGCCCACCGGTTCCATCGACCACATCGTGTCCCGCTTCGGAGTGATGTTCTTCGACAACCCGGTGCAGGCATTCACCCGCCTGCGCGACTCCACCCGGCAGGGCGGCACGCTGCACGCCGTGGTCTGGCGCAGCGCCGCCGACAATGCGTTCATGACCACCGCCGAGCGTGCGGCCGCCTCGTTGCTGCCGTTGCCGCCGCGCGTGCCGGGAGGCCCGGGGCAGTTCGCGTTCGCGGATGCGGGCAAGGTGCGGGGAATACTGGAGTCAGCCGGTTGGAGTGAGGTGGAGATCACGCCGCTGGACATGTCCTGCGAGATTGCACGCGACGACCTCCGCACCTATATCTCGTTGCTGGGGCCGGTCGGCACCGCGCTGCGCAGCGAAACGCTGGACGCAGCGGAACGCGAGCGCATCCTGGACACTCTCGAAACTGCCTTCGCGCCCTTCGTAGTCGGCGACCGCGTGCAATTCACCGCCGCCTGCTGGGTGATCGAAGGCGCGAACCCGTAGAGCCGGGCTTGCCCGGCTGCTCTCCGTTCCGGCGCCCTGAACCCCTGACCGTCATCTTCGCCTGGCATTGCGCTTGACACGCATGGCGTGTCACTACGGGTCGCCAATGGCAAGCATGGATGAAGCGCCGCATTTCACGCCACCCGCAACACCACCGCCCCCGCCACAATCAACCCCGCCGCCACCCACCGCCGCCGGGTCACCCGCTCGCGCAGCACCCACGCCGAGATCAACACCCCAAACAGAATCGAGGTCTCGCGCAGCGCGGACACCATCGCCACCGGGGCCAGCGTCATCGCCCACAACGCCAGCCCATACGACACCAGCGTCCCAACACCCCCAACCACCCCATAGCCCCAGTTGCCCCGCGCATACACACCCAGCTGCCTGGCCCGCGTACACAACGCCCACACCGGCAACGGCAAGCCCGACAACAGGAACAACCACAGCGTGTAAGCCGGGGCAGACCCGGAAAGGCGGGCTCCGGTGGCATCCACCAGCGTGTAGGTCGCAATCACCATCGCGTTGATCAAGGGCAACGCCAGATGCCGACGCTGCACCCCATGGGACATGCTCAGAATGCCCAGGCAGACGAGCCCGATGCCGCCCCAGGCCACCACAGACAAGCGTTCACCCAGCCACTGCGCCCCCACCACCGCCACCAGCAACGGGGCCAATCCACGCATCACCGGGTAGGACGCGCTCATATCGGTGACCCGATAGGTCCTCGCCACCAGCACGTAATAACCCGCCTGCAGCACCGTGGAAGCCGCCAGCCACGGCCAGCTGCGCGGGTCAATCGCCGGAACGAACGGCAGCAACGCGGCCGAGATGACCGCTGCCGAGCCGGTCACCAGCAGCGTCGTCAGCAGCGTGTCGCTGCCGCGCTTGACGATGGCATTCCAGCTGGCATGCAGCAGCCCGGCGAACACCACGATGCAGAACAGTAATGGAGACATTGCCCCGGATTGTAACGACCCACCCCCAACAACCCACCACCGTAGAGCCGGGCTTGCCCGGCTGAATCACCGACCCACCCACCGTACGTACGCGCCATGCGCGTCCACAGGACCGCCCGGCATGCGATGCTGATCCCCTCTCAGCCGGAGCAGCGCCATGGATCGTCGCGATTGTCTGAAAGCAGGCCTGGGCCTGTCCCTGTTGCCCCTCTCCAACGCGATGGCGTCCAACGCCCTCCCCGCCCGCGCCACGGTGCGCCCAGGCGATGCAAGCTGGCCCAGCCAGGCCCAATGGGATGCCCTCTCCGAACAAGTCGGCGGCCAGCTCTCCACCCCGATCTCCCCCTTCCTCGCCGACGAAGCCACCCGCGCCGAAGCATTGGCGCAGATCAAAAACCCCTTCTACATCGGCGACCAGCCAGCGCTCACCCAGACCAGCGGTTACCACGGCGCATGGCTGTCGCAACCCAGCGCACGCGTGGTCGCCGCACGCAACAGCGCCGACGTCGTCGCTGCGGTGAACTTCGCTCGCGAACACAGGCTGCGGTTGGTGGTGAAAGGCGGCGGCCACAGCTACCACGGCACCTCCAACGCCCCGGACTCCCTGCTGATCTGGACCCGGGCGATGAAGCAGGTGGACCTGCACGATGCCTTCGTGCCTGCCGGCGCACCGAGCGGGACTGCCGCACTACCAGCGGTCAGCCTCGGCGCAGGAGCGATGTGGATCCACGCCTACGATGCGGTGACCACCCGTGCCGGGCGGTATGTGCAGGGCGGCGGCTGCACCACCGTGGGGGTGACCGGGCTGGTCACCGGAGGGGGCTTCGGCAGTTTCTCCAAGGCGCACGGCACCGCAGCGGCCAGTCTGCTCGAGGCCGAAGTGGTTACCGCGGATGGTCAACTCCGCGTGGTCAACGCCCACCAGGATCCGGATCTGTTCTGGGCCTTGAAGGGTGGCTGCGGCGGCAGCTTCGGCGTGGTCACCCGCATCACCCTGCGCACCCATTCCCTGCCCGAATTCTTCGGTGGCGTCTCGCTGAAGGTGCAGGCGGCCGACGACGCCAGCTGGCAGGCACTGGTGGCGCACAGCCTGCGCTTCTACCGAGATGCCCTGTGCAATCCACACTGGGGCGAGCAGCTGCGTTTCGATGATGAGCGCTGCCTGCAGGTGTCGATCGTGTTCCAGGGCATCAACGAGCTTGAGGCCAAGGAAGCCTGGGCTTCGTTCATGGCGTGGCTGGGGGAGAACCCCGCATATTCAATCGTCGAACCACTGCAGGTCTCCGCCCTGCCCGCCGAGCACATGTGGGACGCGGCCTTCTTCCGCAAGTACGCGCCGCAGTTCATCGCCCGCGATACCCGTGCTGGATCACCGCCGATCCATATGCTGTGGAAGGGCGATCAGGGTCAGGTCGGTTGGTACCTGCATGGCTATGCGTCAGCGTGGCTGCCGTCGAAGCTGCTGGACGATGCGCAGCGCGATGCGACGGCCAAGGCGATCTGTACGGCGGCGGCGCATATGCCGGTGGAACTGCATTGCAACAAGGGGCTGTTCGGGGCACCGAAGGAGGCGCTGGACGCAACACGAGACACGGCCATGCATCCGGCGGTGCTGGATGCGTTCGCGCTGGCGTTGATTGGCAATGCGGGTGATCCGGCGTATGCCGGCAGTGGTGGCGTGGTGAATGAGAAGAAGGCCGAGCGTGGAGCCCAGCGGGTGCAGGCGTCGTATGACGCGTTGCGTGCGGTGCTGCCTGTTGCGCCGACCTACGTGTCGGAATGCGATTTCTTCCAGCGCGACTGGCAGCAGGCGTTCTGGGGGCCGAATTATCCGAGGCTGCTGAAGGCGAAGCGGAAGTACGATCCGGAGGGGATGTTCGTGATTCATCATGGGGTGGGAACGTAGAGCCACGCCCTGCGTGGCTGCTCTTCGTTCCGGCGTCATGAACGCCTGACACGTGGCTTCGGCTTGGGTTCAACGTCGGACGCATTCGGCTGACGTTACCGATACGCCTTCGGAGGCTTGTGCCGCGCTTTGCGCGGGTACCACGCAGGGCGTGGTACCTACGGAATTGTTACGTGCCCAGGACGATGGCGCTGTTCGCCGGTGTGTTGCCCGGCGCGGCACATTTCACGCACCGCGGTCTATCGAACAACCGCGCGTCTTCAATTGATTTCTTCGATTGTGGAACAGGGTTCGCGATTCTGGTGAGCCAGACGCGACAGCACCCTTGCCGCACAAGGGTTCCCGCAAAACACGTCGTTTTTGACTGTTTCAATGCGATTGCGGAAGGCGCACTGTCTGCGTCGGGTTTAGTAGCCCTTCCACAAGCCATAATGTTCGCGCATCCCGAGTCGGGAGGGTGGTTAATACAACACCCTTTTTTGGGGAATACGCCACACCGTGTGCTTGTGGACGGCTACTTACCTCCCGACCCCTCTCGCCGCAATGGCGAGAGGTCTTCCAGAATAATGGAGACTGTGTATGCGCAACAACGATGTTGATAACGACGACACCACACCCAAGGCCGAACGCTGCAAGTGCTGCAACAGCGTGCTGCGCCCGCCGCACCTTCCGCACAAGCCCGCGCCGTTCCTGCTGCTGCATGGGGCATGGATGACCCATGTGGGCATCGCGGTGGGTTCGCGGGTGCGGGTTGAAGGGGGACCGGGCCAGATCAAAGTCACCCTGGTGGGGCCGCCGCGACGGGTGCGTTCGGTGATTCCGGAGGGGCCGACCGGTGAGGTGCGCCACGTGCATTACGTGGACGTGCACGCGGATCCCATTCCGCCCATGCCCTCTGCGGCGTAACGCAGGATAGAACGGAGGTGTCCGACCGGCCGGCGGACACACCGTTGTGAAACGCGCTGCGTGTCAACGCTTCACCCCACCATGCGGTACGCTGCATCCACCTGCCCGCTCGGAACGCCGCCCGTGAAGCCACGTCCGTCCGCCCTCGCCTTATGCCTTGGCCTTTGCTTCGCCCTGCCGCCCGCCGTCGCCCTCGCCCAGGACGAATCGGCGGCCGCCACCGCCGCCGAAGAGGCCAGCGCCTACAACACGTTGCTGGACGCGCAGACCATGGCGGCGATCAACGCCGACCCGGAGCTGCGCACCCTGCTGGGCCTCAATGGCGGACCGGCCGGCGATACCTCCGACCAGCTCACCGACGTGTCGCTGGAACGGCGCGCGATCAACCGGCAGATGCTGGCCGATAATCTGGCCGCGCTGAAAGCCTGGAAAGGTCCGCCGCTGGATGCGCAGCAGCAGCTGAGCGATGGTCTGGCGCGCTGGTTCTACCAGTCACAGATCGACCTGATGGCGGTGCCGTGGAGCGCGGCGTGGCTGCCGGTGGGCGGCAGCACCTATGCTATCGACCAGTTGTTCAGTCTGCCGGTGAACCTGCCGCAGTTCTTCGACAACCAGCACGCGGTCACCGACCTGACCAGCGCCGAGCACTACATCGCCCGCTTGAACGCGCTGGGCCCGAAGCTGGACCAGGTGCTGGCCAACGCCGACCTGCAGGCCGAACACGGTGTGGTGCCACCGGAGGTCGCACTGGAAGGCGCGGCGAGCCAGTTCCGCACGCTGCTGGAACCGGCCCCGAAGGACAGCCTGTGGGTAACCTCGTTCCGGCGCAAGCTTGAAAGAGTGCCCACGATCAAGCCGGCCGAACGCGCCGCGCTGGTCGCCCAGGCCATTGCCGCCGTCAGCACCTCGGTCAACCCGGGCTACCAGCGCCTGCTCGAGCGCAGCCAGGCGCTGCTGGCCACGCATCCGGGCAACACCGGCATGTGGGCGCGCCCGAACGGCGATGCCTACTACGATGCGGCGCTGCGCTGGTACACCAGCACCAACCTGGGGGCCGATGCGATCCACCAGATTGGGCTGAACGAGGTGGCCCGGCTGGAAACGGCGATGGACGAGCGGCTGCGCCAGCTGGGCCTGGAAGACGGCAGCGTGGCCGAACGCGTGCAGGCGCTGGCCGCGGACCCGCGCTACACCTACGCCGACAGCGACGCCGGCCGCGCTGAAGTTCTGGCCGACATCGAGAAGCGTCTGCGCGCGCTGGACCCGCTCCTGCCGGACTACTTCGGCCTGCTGCCGTCACAGAAGCTGCTGGTGCAGCCGGTGCCGGCGCACATGCAGGCCACTTCCCCGGGCGGTTACTACTACCCGCCGGCGATGGACGGCTCGCGCCCGGGCACCTTCTTCATCAACCTGGGCGACATGAAGGCCAATACGCGCTGGAGTGTGCCGACGCTTACCTATCACGAAGGGGCACCGGGGCATCACTTCCAGATTGCGATTGGCCAGACCCTGGAGCACCTGCCGATGCTGCGCCGCAGCCTCAATCCCAGTGCCTTCAGTGAAGGCTGGGCGCTGTATGCCGAGCAGTTGATGGCCGAGGCCGGGGTCTACAAGGACGACCCGGCCGGTGACCTGGGCCGGCTGCAGGCGGAGATGTTCCGCTCGGTACGGCTGGTGCTGGACACCGGCCTGCACCGCAAACGCTGGACCGTGGATCGGGCGGTGGCGTACATGCAGGAGAAGACCGGCATGAGCGAGCCGGAAGTGCGCGTGGAGGTCAACCGGTACCTGGTGCAGCCCGGGCAGGCGTCGTCCTACAAGATGGGGCATCTGCGCCTGCTGGAGCTGCGGGAGCAGGCGAAGCAGCAGCTGGGGGAGCGCTTTGACATCCGCCGGTTCCATGACCTGATTCTGGGCAATGGGGCGATGCCGATGACGGTGGTGACCCAGGCTGTGGAGGCGTGGGTGGCAGACCAGCCGTAGAGCCACGCCCTGCGTGGCTGCTCTCCGTTCCAGGGCCATGAATCCCTGACACACGGCTCCGTTCGAGTTTCAACACTGGATACGCCCAGCTGCGGGAACTGGGACGCCTTCGGACGCTTGTGCCGCGCCGCGCGCGGGTACCACGCATGGCGTGGTACCTACGGGACATCTTTCGTGCCCAGGACGATGGCGTTGTTCGCCCCCGATCCCGGTAGTTTTACTGGTTGTTCCTCGGTGTAACTCCGCTTGTGGTGGACCCTGCGCCCTGCGCATTGTGACGCTTTGATCGGGTCAAGGAATGCGACCATGCCACGACTGAAGCGCACCGCATTTGCGATGGCGTTGGCCGCCACCGCGCTGGCCGGTCTGCCGGGGTGCCGTCCGGCGTCCGTCGCGAGGGCGACCACGCCCAGCGCAGGTGGCGCGCTGGCCGGGGCGAACGAGCTGCCTGCGCGGCGGGCGCTGGCGCGCGAGCTGTATGTGGCCGGGGTCCCGCTGCTGGCGCGCTACGCCGTGGTGTATGCGCGGAACATCGATCGTGACGGTGCCGAGTATCAGGGGCCTTTGAATGTTCTGCATTGGGTGACGGTTTCTGCAGAGAGCAGCCCGGCAGAGCCCGGCTCTACGGTCGCTGCGAGCCTGGATCTGCGGGCTGAGCCGATGGTGGTGCGGGTGCCTGCGCTGCCGCCCGAGCGCACCTACCTCTTGCAGCTGACCGACCTTCAGGCCTCGGTGCCAGCGCAGATCAGCAGCCGCAGCACGGGCAATCAGACCGGTGATTACCTGGTGGTGGGTCCGGGCTGGCACGGTGAGGTACCGGTGGGCATCGTCGATGTGATCCATGCCGATACCACGCTGGTCAGCGTCAGTGGCTGGGTGCAGGGGCTGGACACCGATAGCCCCCGGGTCCAGCATTCGCTGCAGCGGGGCTTCCAGGTACAGCCGCTGTCCCGACATCTGGCCATTGCGCCACCGCCAGCGGTCCGCGGCGATTGGCCGCAGCCGCTGCCTGCCGATATGGCGCGGCACTCGGCGCTGTTCTTTGCACAGCTGGAGGCACTGCTGTCGTTCGTGCCGGCTGTAGCTGGCGAGGCAGACCTGCGCCAGCGCCTGCAGCAACTGGACATCACGCCGCCGCAGCGGCCCTTGGCAAAGGCCGCCACCCGCGCCCTGCGCGAAGGCATGGCCGACGGCCAGCGCGAGATTGACCAGCGGCGTGCCGCGCTCAGTGGTTGTGATGCCGGCGACGTGGACGCTGCGCACAGCGATGCCATAGCGCGGGCCTGTGCCGCGCAGCGCACGTTGCAGGAGGGGTGATGCCACAGCATCCCTGGCTCTGGATGGCTGCGCTGTTCCTGGTGCCGTTGATGGCGGCGCTGGTGGTAAGCCTGATCGTGCGCAAACGTGGACTGCGGGCGAATGCGGTGCTGGCGTGGTTTGTGCTGGTGTGCTGGATCGGGGCGTTGACAGTGATCTGGTTGCAGGTGCGGTAGCCCGTAGAGCCGGGCTTGCCCGGCTGCTTTACCGCGAAGCCGGGCAAGCCCGGCTCTACGCGATGCCTGGCGTGCAGCCGGGCAAGCCCGGCTCTACGACAGGTCCGGTGACGTCACAACGACTGACCCAGCTCAATGAACACCACGCGCTCGCCGCCTTCGCGCATGCCCATGCCGAAGATCAACGGGCCGATCCAGGAATCGAACCCCAGGAACAGGCTGCCGTTCCAGATGCCGTCTTCCAGCGACATGTCGCCGCGCCGCTGCCAGGCGTTGCCGTATTCCACAGTGCCGCCGACCTGCGCTGAGCGCCCCAGCACCTTGCCCAGCTCATAGGTGTAACCGACAAACCCCAGCGCGTAATGCTGCCCGGTCAGCTGGTTGTGCTGGAATCCGGCCAGCCGCCAGCGTCCGCCCAGCCGGTACAGGTTCTGCACCGGTGCCTCACCTGATGACGTCACGTGATAGCGCAGCCCCAACTGCACTGCCTGCTTGCCGAACGGGAACGCACCCACGGCATCCAGGTCGATCTGGCCGAACCGGGTATCCGCGCCCAGCGCCTCGCGCGACTGGTAAGTAGCCAGCGTGGCCAGGAACCCGTCACGCGGGAAGTACAGGCTGTCGATGTTGTCGTAGGTGGCACTGGCGGTGAACGCGCCTTCATCGAAATCGGTGCGCGGAATGGTCGGATCGCCCACCTCCACCTTGGCATTTCCGCGATAGCGCTCCACGCCCGCCCGCAGCGCCAGCACGTTGGAGAACTCGCGCACCAGGCCGACGTAAGCGCCCGTACGCTGCACACGGAACTGCGCGATCTTGTTGTCATCGCTGTCGTCGAACAGGTTGAAGGACCGGGTCTGGAAGCCCCCCGCCGCTTCGAGGCCGTAGCGGTTATGCAGGTCGAACGGATGGTAGTAGCTGCCGGTCAGCGCCGGCTCGCCGCCCACCTGCAGGGTCACCCGCCCTTCGGCCCCATACGGCGACAGCGGCGCGAACAGCAGCCCGGCGCGCAGATTGCTTTCGTGGTTGCCTTCGAAGTCATTGCTGATGGTCCAGCCGGCCTGCAGATAGGCCGGACCGTTCGGCTTGGCGCGGGCGCTGATGCGCACCCCGGCCTGGCCGTCGCGCTCGATCTGCTCGTAGCTGAAGCTGGCCAGGGTATCCATGCCGTAGCCACGCAGAATGCCCCGCTGCATGGCTTCGCTGTCCAATGGCTTGCCCACTTCCACCGGCAGATAGGACAGCAGCACGGCATCGGCATAACCGGTATGGTTGTCCACTTCGATGAAGGCAACAGGGGCCGGTGCGGCCGTTTGCGCACGTTGCTCCCGAGCCACCCGCCATTGCTGGTAGTCCGCCGCTGGCTGCGAGAATGCGCGCAGCGCAGGCGTTGCCGCATCGGCCGCCTGCTGACCAATCTGCAGCGCCAGCGGAGCCTTGTTGAAGTCGCCGGTGGCCACCTGCCCGGTCAGTGGCGGCGTGATCAGCAGATCCTGCGTTCCCAGCGTGGCCAGCTGCTGGTGCGCGTTGCGGGTGGTGAGAAAGCCGCTGAGCTGGCCGATCACATCCAGAAGGCTGGCATCCTGGTCCAGCTCGCTCAGTGGTGTGCCCACGTCCACGGCGATCACCCGCTCGGCCCCCATTGCACGCACCACGTCCACCGGCACGTTGTCGGCGACGCCTCCATCCAGCAGCACGCGCCCGTCGATGCTCACCGGGCGGAAAATGCCCGGCAGGGACATGCTGGCGCGCATCGCCATCGGCAGGTTGCCGTGCGACAACACCACCGCCTGGCCGGTATTGAGGTCGGTGGCCACGGCCCGGTACGGCGTGGCCATCAGGTCGAAGTCGCTGCTGATCCGGCTGCCGCCGGTGGCGCGCTCGAACAGCGCGATCAGGCGTTCGCCCTGCGACACACCGCCAGATACCTGCACGCGTTTGCCGGCACCGCCCAGGCCGATGCCCACCGCGGTCATCTGGGTGTAGTCGTCGCCCTTGCGACGCAGCGAACGGTCGCGGCGCGGCAGGGTGTCGCTGAACATCGCCATCCATTCGGTATCCAGCACCACCTGTTCAATTTCTTCCGGGCTTTTCCCGGAGGCATACAGGGCACCGACCAACGCACCGGCGCTGGTGCCCGCGATGCAGTCCACCGGAATGTTCAATTCCTCCAGCTTGCGCAGGATGCGCACATGGGCAATGCCACGCGCCCCGCCCCCGCCCAGCGCCAATCCAATCCGTGGCCGCGAATCACCGGCCTCGCGCACGCCACAACTGTTGCCGGTGGGCATGTTGACCACGTCCACCGCCTGTGCGGTGCCGGCCACGCACAGCACCGCGAACACCACCATCCAGCGGGCCAGACTCAGCGCCATGGCGAACCCACCTGGATGTAGAAGGTTTCATCCTCCGGACCCCAGGCGTAGTCCACGCCCACGTGCATGCCCAGCTGGCGCGCAATCAGGTAACGAAAGCCGGCCCCCTTGGCCACTTCGTCGCTGCCCTCACTGAAACTGTTGTGGCGGCCCCAGGTGCGCCCTGCCCCGACGAATCCGACCACGGCCCAGCGCGAGGTCATGTTCCAGCGCAGCTCGGTTTCCAGCACCGCCGCGCGGGTATCCTGGTAGCGTGCCGAACCGATGCCGCGCAGGTCGATGTAAGGCAGCCGGTAGAACGGAATGTCACCGTTGGCCCAGCGGGCGTCCACGCGCCCGCCCAGCACGAAGGTCTTGCCCAGCGGCCAGTAGCCGTAGGCATGTCCGCGATAGCTCTGGAAGGCGTTGTCGCTGCCAATGCCCGGCAGATAGGCATTGCCCTCGATCATCCCCAGCCAGCCGCTGGACGGGCTGAAGGTGTTGTCGCGACTGTCGTACTCCAGCGACAGTCCCAGCCCGGAACTCTTCGTACCGAGCTCGCGCGGGGTGAAGTTGACCCGGTCGGACTCGACATCGAAGCCGATGTCCATGTCCATGTAGATCCAGGCCAGACCCACATACAGATCGCGCGCCCCCAGCCGGCGGAAACCCTGCTGGAAGGACACGATGCCATCCACGTTGTAGTCGATCTCCAACGGTGGCAGTCGCCGCCCCGGGGTGTGATAGGCCAGATTGAGGGAGGTCTTGGCAACGCCGCCCCGATAGCGCCAGCGGTCGTCGTCGAAGTGCAGCGACGCCCCCAATCCGTAGGCCTCGCTGCCGTTGCTGGTGCGCATGGCACCGGTGCCGTACAGATTGGGACGGGTCACCGTGCCCGCTTCGGTCGCTGCGCCGCCACTGGCATGCGGACGCTGGAAGAACGCCAATGCCAGGCCGCCGCCGTTGCCCAGCGCAGGGTCGGTGATGATGATCGGTACCGGCAGAAAGCCACGGTGATCCAGCAACCAGTGCGACATGTCAAAGCGCCCGTCTTCCGGGTCGCGGAACACGGACGCCTTGGGGGTGTCAGCGCTGGGCGTCTGCGCCTGCGCGGCGACCATGGCAGGCAGCAGTGCCAGGCAGACTGTGAGCAGCGGTGCACGGATCGCCACGGTGTCACCTCGCGCCGCGCTGCACCCGCGCGGTAAGGAGTGAGAGGTGCACGGCGTCGCGTCGCTGGGGAGGGAGAGCCGCGACGCGACGCCGCGCGATGAACCGAAGCGTGGCTCAGCGCGCCGCTGCGCTGCCCGGCGGGAAGTCGGCGAACATCTTGTCGAGTCCGGCTTCCACGGCCGCATTGACCCGTTCGGTGGAACTGGGCACGGTGCCGCTGGCCGAGCCACGCCACACCGCCTGCTTGGTGCGCGCGTCGAACATGTCCACCACCAGGGTGCCGACGTCATAGGTGTGCACGGTAGTGGTGGACGAGGCCATGCCCATGCCGCCACCCCAGCCACCGCGCCAGCCCCAGCCGCCCATGCCGGTGCCGGTGTAGAAGGTGTCCAGGGTCTGGCGCTGGCTGTTGGCGATGTTGGCGACGAGGGCGAGGTCGCCGTTCGGGGCTTCGGTCAGGCCGCGCGCGCGCAGCCGCGCATCCACCCCGTCCACAATCCGCTGGACCACCAGCGGCGACGCGCCCTGCGGCTTCTGCGCCCAGCTGTAGGTCTTGAACGAAGCAAAGTTGGCGCTCGGGTCGTGGTCGGTGCGGACCGTGGGCGACGACGCACAGGCCACCAGGCCGGTCGCCAATACAGCAAGGACGAAGGCTTTCATCACAGCAGACTCCAGCGTCGTGAACAGGGTTTCAGACTAGCGCTCCGCCACCTGCCGGAGCATCCGCATAACTACGCAGAACAGGCAGAAAAACTACCGGTTCAGCGCGGCGACTCAATCACCACGTACTGCACGGTGGTGCCAGCGTAGCGCGGCTCATACCAGTCACTGCCACATTGCTGGTAGGCCACGCCGTTGATCACGGTGGTCACGCAGCTGGGCGGCAGCGAGTACACGATCGAGCCGATGACCGCACGCGTGACCGCCACACCGGCGGTTACGGCGGCAGCGGTGGCGAAGGGATGGTCGTCCCAGTCATCCCAGTGGTCGTGATGGTCGTAGTGGTGATCCACGTCGACATGGACGTCACGATCGATGTTACGGTTCACGTTCCGGTTCACGTCACGGTTGCGGTCAATGTTCCGGTTGTGGTCGATGTTGCGGTTTGCCGGACGGCTGGCGGGCCGCTGTGCAGCACGGTTCACATTGGTGTGCGCCGCGGCACGCGCGCCACCGCCACCGCGATGCCCGTGCTGGGCCGACGCACTTTCAATCAACGCCGGGGTCAACCCCAGTACGGCAGCGGCCAGCGTCGTCAGCAGCAACGATTTCACAGAAGGCATGTTCATCTCAGTTCTCCGCGTCAGGCGCAACGACCGCAACGGCCACCGGTACCAGCTTGATCCGATGGGCGTCGGCTGGCGGGGTGAAGGCGAACGCGCTGTCCGGCACCGGCGTGCGGGTATCCCAGCGCAGGCGCGCGCGATACTGGGGCTGCGCCGGGTCATCCAGCGAATTGATGATCAGCTTGACCGGCAGCGAACTCGCCTTGGAGATCCACACCTGCCAGTCCACGCCCTCCTGCTGGAACGCGTACTGCTCGATCGGCTGACCGTCCTGGGTGCCCCCGCCAATATGCCGTGCACTGCGGATGAGGCTGCTGGGCGCTTTATCGGTGCCCCACAGGAACATGTCCGCCAGCGGGAACTCGATGTCATAGCGCGTGGCGGCCTGTTCCACCAGTTCGCCCAGGGTGGCATGCAGGCCATTCACCTGTGCGTAGTACTTCAACTTCGGCGCATACACCGTGAGCGCCTTGCCGTCGTAGATCAGCTGGCGCTGCTGGCGGTCGCTGTCGAGTTCGACGAACACCTGGTTGGGTGTTTTGACCCGGTAGCTGACCTTTCCGTCCAGCTCGATCTTCTGCCCGTCTTCCAGCACCACTTCGGTACTGGCATCGGAGGTCAACGAGAACTGTTTGAGGGCGCGCAACGCGGCTCCCATGCGTTGAAGCGCAGCCAGTGCTTCGGGATCGCGTTCGGATGCAGTCGCTGCAGCGGCGGTCGCCGCCGGCTTGGGCGTGGCCGCCTGCGCGGGCAGGCCCAGCGTGCCCAGCCCCGCCAGCAGCAGACAGGTGGCGGTACTGATTGCGGCGGTGGAACGGATCATATGCATGCCTCCTTAGAACCCAGCACTGATCGAAACGCTCCAGGGATCACCCTCGAAGCGGTTGCGCACGCTGAATTCGCTGATGTAGCGGAACGAGATGTCCAGGTGTTCACCCCCGGACCACTTCTTGCCATAGGTCAGCACCGGACCTACGCCCCATGAGCGTCCCTTGAACCCATTCAACTGGTCGGCCAGTGCGCTGTCGTCGTCCTGTACCTGCTGGATCCAACCGGCGGCCGCGCCGAAGCCCCAGCCGCTGGTCGTGCGTTTCACCAGCAATGCGTCGGCACGCCATACCAGGCCATTCTTGTAGTCGGTGTCGTCGTTGCGGCTGTACCAGTCGAACGCGCCCAGCACGCTGAACTCCAGCGTGCCCTGCTGGAACAGATGGGTGTAGCCGACGCTCGGCGACAGCGTCCAGACATTCAGACCGGGGTTGGCCAGATTGTCGGGGTTGTACTTGGCCGTGGGGGCGTACACATACAGCCCCATCGAGACATGCTCGACCTCGCTGATGTGATAGCCGGCAATGAATGGCGCAAAGTACACATCGAACAGGTTGGAGGCGCTGTCGCTGACCCGGACCTGGTTGCCCAGCGGCCCCTGTACGCCGGCATCGATGTCGGCATTGATGTAAGGCACGGTGAGCATCGAAGCGAAGTTCCAACGCCCGGTGTTGGTCGGCCAGACGTAGACGCCGGTGGCGGCGGTCAGACTCACGTCCGCCTCCAGCCCCAGCGAAATCCGGCCGGCAATCGGGGCCGACCGGCTGGCGCTGATCTTCCCGTCATAACCGACATAGCTCAGCGACCACTGGAACCCCGGGTCCGGCGGTATGACACCGGCATACGGCGTGATCTGCATGCCGGTAATGGACCGGCCCAGCGCGCCTTCGGTGGCCTGGGCGCTGCCTGCCGATGCCAGCATGCCCGATGCCAGCAGCGCTGCAAGCGGTGACATCCGGCCGAATCGGAACGGGTTCATGGCTTCACCTCCAGGGATGACTCTGTAGTACCGGCGCGTCCCTCGCGACGCTCGCGTACCCGACGCTGGCGCTCGCGTATCTCAGCGATATCCTTTTCAAGGAAGTAATTGAGGAAGGTCCGGATCACCGCGATCGCGGCCAGCTGGCCAATGCTGTCCCAGCTGGTATAGATGGCCGATTCCAGAATGTCGGCCGCCAGTTGCACCGACAAACCCGCCACCAGCCAGCGTCCGTACTCCAGCCAGATGGAGCGTCGCTGGTCGCCATCTGCATCACCGCGGATCAACAGCCACAATCCCTGGAAGAAAAGCTTGACCGTGGCCAGCGCGATCAGGATCAGCGCCATGAACTCGATCAAGGTGACGATGGGTTCGGTGATCGTCACCAGCACTTCGTGCAGTTCGAACATGGCGCGCTCCTGGTCAGCCGCGCTCGACGCAGCGGAAGCCGACGTGGCAGGTGGTGGTGTCCACCGGCTGCGCCATCCGTGCGGCCGGGCGGTAGCGGCGGCAATAGTTCGGCGCGCACAGGTGCGAGCCGCCTTTCATCACCCGCCGTGGAATCGCCACCGGATCGCGCGGATCGCGGCTGCCATCCCGCGTTCCACCGCGCGGATTCTCGATGGCGCAGCAGGGTTTACCCTGCAGCACGCCATGGTGCTGATACCAGTCGCCGGTCCACTCCCATACATTGCCGATCATGTCGTACAGGCCGTAGCCGTTCGGGGCGAAGCTACCGACCGGTGACGTCCAGCGGTAGCCGTCCTCGTCGAGGCTCTGCCATGGGAATTCGCCCTGCCACGTATTGGCCTGATGCCGGCCGCGCAACGTCAGCGTGTCACCCCAGGCGAACTCCTGACCGTCCCGCCCGCCGCGCGCGGCAAACTCCCATTCCGCCTCGGTCGGCAGGTCCTTGCCCGCCCACGCGGCATAGGCAAGTGCATCATCGAAACCGATATGCACCACCGGGTGATCATCCAGCCCGGCCAGGCTGGAATCCGGGCCGCGCGGGTGCCGCCAGTCGGCACCGGGAATGTACTGCCACCAGTTATGGGTGTTGCGCATGTCCACGCGCTGCGTGGGCTGTATGAAAACCACCGACGACGGCACCAGCAACGCCGGGTCCGCGCCCGGGTAGTCGCGCGGGTCGGCCGGCTTTTCCGGCGCGGTCACATAACCGGTCTCGCTGACAAAGCGCGAGAACTCGCGGTTGGTCACCGGGTAGCGGTCGATGCGGAAGGCCGCCACTTTCACCTTGTGTGCCGGTGCTTCTTCCGGATAGTGATCGTTGGACCCCATCAGGAACACGCCACCGGCAATGTCGACCATGTCGTCCACCACCGCATTCATGGGCAACCCCGTGCATTGATCGGCAGCATCGTGGGGAACAGGCACTGTGTCATCGAGGCGCTCCATGGTCAGCCGAACGGCCAGGTGTTGAAGCTCATGCTGGTGATTGCCGCCAGTCCCAGCAGCCACAGCAGCCCGGCGGTGATCAGGGTCAGCGAAACGGGGTAATGGCTCTCTCCATGGATGAGCCCTTCCTTGATCATCAGCTCGCGCTCGGAGCGCAGGCCCTTCATGTAGCGCAGGTGGTAGACGATACCCAGGGTCAGCATCACCAGCCCCAGCATCACCAATGCCATGCCGAAGTTGCGCGGCGCTTCCGGCTTCAGCGTACTGCCCGGCAGCTCCAGCACGTGGCCGAAGAACTGGAAGATGGTGAAGCCGAAGCCGATCAGCGACAGCGCGGTGCGGATGATCGACATCAGCGTCCGGTCCGCGCTCATGCGGGTACGCTGGAACGACATGCCGGTGCGCCGCGAGGACAGCTCCAGCGATGCAGCATCACCGCTGCCCAGGATCTGGCTGGCACGCTCGATGTTCAGCGCACTGCTCTGTAGGGATCGGGTCGGGTCCTGCTCGGTCATCGTGCATCTCCTCGTTGCTTGATCCAGCGCCCGGCCAGCCGCCGGAACGGACCGCGCAGCAGCAGATAGGGAATGAAGGCCAGCAGCACGGCCACCACGAATGCTTCCAGTGGATACGGGAAGCCACCAAAGGTGCGGATCTGGTAGATCACATCCATCGCCACGCCCAGCAACAGAATGCGCGCGGTGGCACTGACCCCTTCGCGCAGCACGGTTCTGCGTTCGGTGTAGCCCGGGGCATGCAGCAGCCGCTGGAAATAAGGGCCGCGCCCGGCGCGGGCGTCGCGCAGGCCATCGATCCCCGCCGTGATCAACGCCATCAACGGCTGCAGGAACAGGCGGAAGGTCATCACCCCATCGGTACGCGCGATCAGGTCGGACCAGAAGCGGGTCAGGAAATCGATCACCAGAAGCATGTTCATCGGCCGCTGCACTGGGCCTTTAGAGTCGCCTGCGTGCACGGCATCGGCATCGGGAGACGTACTGCACTGCATCCAGTATTTTTACTGCTCCAGCGCGCCTGAAGGTCGGCGCTATGCTGCAGCATGCGCGCCAATCACTACTCCCTGATGCGCGGTGGGCTGGTCCACCGCCTGCTGCATGCCAGCGGCACGCTGCAGCGCACCCGTCATCTTTCAGTCTGGCTGGCGGTGCTGCTGCTGGTGTTGGCGCTGGTGCCCCTGCTGCTGTTGACCGCGCAGGCGGGCACGCTGTGGCCCACACCCGATGCGGCACCCGGACATATTGCCTTGCTGGCTGACTACGACACGCTGGCGCGGCTGCTGATCGCCCTGCCCCTGCTGGTGCTGACCGCGCCGCGCGCGGACGCCCTGCTGCGCGGTGCAGTGCGCCAGTTGACCCGCAGCCATGTAGTGCATACGGTGCGCGCGCCGCGCCTGGAAGCCCTGTTGGAGCACGTGCGCACCCAGCGTGACAGCTGGCTGCCGGAAGCGGTGTGCCTGGTGCTGGCGTTTGCCCCGGCGTGGTCGGGTGCACCGGTGGCGGGCGTGCTGCCGGGGCTGGACGACTGGCGTTTCCATGGTGGCAGCCCAAGTGCCGCGGGCCTGTGGTACTCGGCCGTGGCCGTGCCGCTGCTGCGGCTGTTGCTGCTGCTCTGGTTCTGGCGCTTCCTGCTGTGGACGCTGGTGCTGTGGCGGCTGCCGCAGGTGGGGCTGGATCTGCATCCACAGCATCCTGATCGGGCCGGCGGACTGGCTTTTCTCGGGCGCGCGCAGATGCGCTTCAGCCCACTCGCGGCTGCCGGCGGCATCATGCTGGCGGGCGCGTTTCTCAACCAGATGCTGCACCAGGACCAGACCTTGTTCGGCCTGCGCCACCTGATCGCCGGCTACGTGATCGGATCGACCCTGCTGCTGATCTCACCGTTGCTGCTGCTGGCTCCCGCACTGATCCATGCCAAGCGACATGCGCTGTACCGCTTCGACGCGCTCGGGAGCCGCGCTGCACGCGTGTTCGACCAGCGCTGGCGCGTCGGCGGCGAATCGCGCGCGGACGGCGACTCGCTGCTGGACCACAATGATGCGTCGGCCTACTGCGACTTCGGTGGCGTCTACCAGGGCGTCGCTGCGATGCGGGTGGTGCCGCTGTCGCGCTGGAATCTGCTCGGCCTGGTCCTTCCAGCGCTGGTGCCGATGCTGCCGCTGCTGCTGGTGGCGATGTCGGTGGATGAGCTGGTGGCCAAACTAATGGGCCTGCTGGCCTGAAGCGCGTAACGACCGCAGCGAGTGGGAGAGATAGGTCTCGCCACGCAGCGCCGCCTGCACCGCTGGCAGCAGGTCTTCGCCGGCATCGGCTTTCAGCACATAGCTGCAGGGACCCAGCGCAATGGCCCGGGCGACCATCTGAGGCTCGGCGTGCACGGTCGCGAACACCACGCCCAGCACCGGGCGCTGCATCCGCAGTTGCCGCACCGCTTCCAGCCCATCCAGCTGCGGCATGGCGATGTCGGTCACCACCACGTCGGGCAGCATGCGCTGGGCCGCGTTCAACAGCGAAGCGCCGTCCTGGACCAATCCGATGACATCGAAGGCATCGCTCAGCAGCCCACGCAGCTGCCGGCCCATGGCAGAGCCGTCTTCAGCCAGCAGCACCCGGACTGCGCTCATGCTCTTCCGCCATCGCCCACCGAATCTTGATGGTGGGCGGCGCTGCGGACACCGGCAATGGAAAAACAACGGGACGCAGACAAGTAAATCTACTTGCCGCCAGCAGCCGGGCAAGCCCGGCTCTACGCATACTGGTCGCCGATGTAGAGCCGGGCTTGCCCGGCTGCGCCTTGCTCAATGCCGGATCAACCCTTCCAGCTCGGCCTTGCGCACCAGCTCCAGGGTGCCATGCACCCCCAGCTCCTGCATGATCGCGTACTTGTGTGATTCGATGGTGCGTACCGAAACACCCAGCTCGTAGGCAATCTGCTTCGAGCGCAGCCCGCGCGCCACGTATTCCAGAATGCGCAGCTGCTTCTCGGTGAGCAGATAGCGCGGCCGCCCCGTACTGACAAGCGCATCCGCAGCCAGGGTCGGAGTGACATAAGTCCGCCCGTCCATCACCCCGTCCAGCGCCCGTACCAGCTCTTCGCCGGCCGCACTCTTGAGGACATAGCCGCGCGCACCTGCGCGCAGCGCCTGCGCCGCCATGTTGGTTTCGTCGTGCATGGTCAGAAAGACCACCGGCATGTCGTAGCCTTCTTCACGCATCACCCGCATCGCGTCGATGCCGCTCAGTCCGGGCATGCTGATATCAGCGACGACCACGTCAGGCGGGTCGCGGCGCACCGATTCCACCAATGCCTCACCCGAGGTCACCAGTTCGATGGAGTCGAAACGACCCACCAGCAACTGCTCGATACCCTGCGCGACGACGCGATGATCGTCGGCCAGAACCACCCGACGATAACGACACTCATCCTGCACCTGCAAAGCCTGCATAGTCGTGTCTCCTGTTGCGTCCACGGATCCCTGTGGCGGGTGCCGACCCGTTTTGTGAACCGCACCTGCACAGGTGTATGACGGTGCTTGCACCTCCGTGATGGCAACGTGATGCGAACGCATCAAAACCGTGACACTGCGCTCACCCGCGAAGGGTGTCGCGCGGGCTCTCACCAAAAACGCCCCGGTACATCACCGAGAAGCGCCCCAGGTGGCCGAATCCGTAGCGGGTCGCCACGTCGGTCACCGCCCCTTGGCCGCGCGCCTGCCGCAACGCGCTGCGGGCCAGATTCAGCCGGGCCATCTGGTGCCATTGGCAGGGGCCATGTCCGTAAGCATCACGAAACAGCCGCTCCAGCTGGCGCTCGCCGACCCCCAGCGCCGTGGTCAGCGCCCGGCTGTCATAGGGCCGGTCGCACTGTGTTTTCAGGTAGTTCTCGGCGCGGCGGACCACCGCGTCACGGTAGCGTTCGCTGTAACTTCCCAACGCACGTCGCGGCTGTCCGGCATCGGTGGCCGCCACGGACGCGAGAAACGCAGTCAGCAGGGTTTTGGCCTGCACTTCGATCTGCGCCGGTGTAACCAGTCCCGCCGGGTGGGCCGCGTCGTGCAGTGTGGTCAGCACGGTCCGGCGCAACCGCGCCGCGTCGGTCGCGGTCGCCGCACGGCTGTACCAGCCCGAGCGCGGCACGTTCAGTTCGCGCCCGAGCCAGGTCACCGCTTCGCGCTGCAGTACCGGTCGGGAGATCAGCAGCACCGCCCACTGCCAGCCGCCGGGGCGCGGCCGCACATTCAGCTCGCTGTCTTCGGCGAATACCATGATCTGACCGGCCGGAATCCAGCGCCCGTTGGCCCACATCGGCCCGTCGCTGTTGACCGCCATGGCCAGGCCGATCAGGTGCCCCCCGAAGCTGCCGCTGGCGAAGATAGGCAGGTTATAGGCCCCGCTGTCGAGGCTGAATTCGGGAAACACCACCCGCTGCACGCAGGCTTTGAACTGTCCACCGGCCAGCAGACGCTGCTCGAAACGGGTATCACGGACGACGCCGAGGAGCGCGTCGGCGTCAAAGCCGTCGACGTCGAAGCGACTGTACTGGGCCAGCGAATCGTCCATGCCAACTCCGGGTTCATGTCGGAAAGTGGATAGCGCGGGACACGACAACCTGCTTGTATTGTTCCGATTGTGCGACCGTAATGCAGCGCCGACAAGCATTTTGACCCCCCGCGGCCCCGTACTCCGGGTGACCCCTCCGCGACCGCTTATGAGGTGCGACGTGCAGGCAGGCAGTCAGGCAACCCGTGTGGGCACCCGTCCGCGCACCAGGCGCAGACCCGGTCCAGAGCCCATGTCACGCATCCGCGCGCCCACTGCCGGCGAGTTCCGCGGACTTCTGCTGCGCACCCTGCCCCTGCTGGCGGGGTGTCTGCTGGGTCAATGTCTTCCGTATCTGGCCCCCCTGCCCGACGGGGCGGCGCACCTGTTCTGGTTGCCTGGCCCGCTGCTGCTCGGCTGGCTGCTGTCATTGCCGCTGCAGCAGTGGCGCGACGCCTTGCTGGCCGCCGCGGCCGGCAGCCTGTTGGCGCTGCTGCTGGTGCCCGCGGGTGCCTATGCGCAGGTGCTGACCAGTCTGGGCGAGTTTGCGATGGTGGCGGTGTTTGCCTGGGCGCTGGTGCGCTGGCAGCAGCAGCGTCCGCTGCTGGAAGGGTATCGCGACCTCACCTTGTTCCTGCTGATGGGGTGCGTGCTGCTGCCGCTGTGCTGCGCGTGGTGGTATGCGCTGGCCAACGGTGCCCGGATCTCCAGTGTGCAGGACCTGCGTGGACTGGCGCTGGGCCATGCCGTGAGCTACCTGCTGGTGGTTCCGGCGGTGTACAACCTGGGCCGTTGCTTCCGCTCGCCGCAGCGCCGTCAAGGCTGGCATCTGAACGCGGCGGCGCTTGCGGCGTTGCTGCTGGCGCTGCTGGTCCTGCTGTGGACGGTCGACTGGCGCGACGGGGTGGTGACGCCGCTGCTGTCGCTGGCACCCGTGCCGATTCTGGTCTGGGCGCTCATCGTGTTCGGTGTGGCCGGCGCGTCGATGGGCATGCTGCTGGTCGCTGCCTTGGGCACCGTGCTGGGGCAGTACGGCCTGGGACCGTTCGGCTTCTGGAGCCCGGAGCGCAATCTGCTCACCGCGCAGGCCTGGACCATCGGCACCGGACTGGCGCTGCTGTTCCTGGGTGCGCTGTCGGACCAGAAGATGTCCAGCCGCATCAAGCTTCACCGTGCCTACCAGCGCCTGGGTGAGGTGACCGGTCGCATGCTGGTGGTGCAGGAGGAAGAGCGCACCCGGATTGCACGCGACCTGCACGACGACATCAACCAGTCACTGGCGGCCATCTCGATCCGGATGAGCGCACTGCGTCATCAGCTGCCCGACCGCGAGCGCCCGATCGTGACCGAACTGCAGGATCAACTGCTGGCAGTGTCCAATGACATCCGCTCGATTTCGCACGAACTGCATCCCAGCATCCTGCGCTTCACCGGGCTGGCCAGCGCACTGGATGCGTTCTGCAACAAGCGAAATGCACGCGGCAGCCTGCGCCTGTGCTGCAGCATCGACTGTGCGCCCCGCCTGGGCGAAGACAGCGAACTGAGCGTGTTCCGCATCGTCCAGGAAGCGCTCAACAACGTGGATCGCCATGCCCGTGCCAGCGTCGCCGACGTACGCATCAACGTGCAGGGCCAGGAGGTGGTGCTGCGGGTGGACGATGACGGCGTGGGCATGTCGTCCTCGGGCAGCACCCGTGCGCCGGGGCTGGGCTTGATCAGCATGGAAGAGCGCGCGCGCCTGCTGGGCGGCAGCCTGCAGGTCAGCCAGAGTCCACTGGGCGGAACCCGCATCGAAGTGCGCTTCCCGGTGCCCGGCACGCGCGCTCCGGCACCGGCGGCTCAGTAGTTTTACTGAGACCACGTCAGTAGAACGCCGGTTGCCGGGCTCTCCGGCAACTTCGAAAGTAACACCAGCCATTCCGCACCCGTACACCGGGGCCCTCCCTTACCGGGTGTACGGGTGCGGGATTGGCTGACCCCTGTCCAAGGAAGGTCATCATGCGCACACCCAGCCGTCGTCTGGCCCCCTTCAGCGCCGTGCTGGTCTGTTCCGCCCTGTCCGCGTGCGCGACGGGTCCTCTGGAGCCAACGGCCGCCGCGGTACCGCCAACCGCGGCGGCCCCTTCCCCGGTTCCTGAAATCCGCCCTGGCGTTCCGGCCGGCTACCTCGGTCGTAACCTGCCTGACAGTCTGGCCCTTCTACCGCCGCCGCCCGCCAAGGGCAGCGCTGCTTTTGCCCGCGACCAGGCCACGCACGCCACTGCACGCAAGCTGCGTGGGACCCTGCGCTACGCATTGGCCACGCGTGATGCCAACCTCGACTTCCCGCAGGTCGCCAGCACGTTCTCGTGCGCGCTGGGCGTTCCGGTCAGCAAGGCCGATACCCCTCGTCTCTATCTGCTGCTGCAGCGGAGCATGGTTGACGCCGGGCTGGCGACGTATGCCGCAAAAGACCACTACAAGCGCACGCGCCCGTTCGTGTTCTACAAGGAAAGCACCTGCGCGCCCGGCGACGAAGAGGCGCTGCGCAAGGATGGCTCCTATCCTTCAGGGCATACCGCACTGAGTTGGGCCTGGGCCTTGATCCTGACCGAACTGAGTCCCGACCAGGCCGATGCGATATTGGCGCGTGGCCGCGCCTTTGGCGAGAACCGGCTGATCTGCAATGCGCACTGGCAGAGTGATGTGCTGCAGGGTCGCGCGGTGGCGGCCGGCGCGGTGGCGAAGCTGCACGCCAACGCGGATTTCCTGGCCGACATGAAAGCGGCGCGTGCCGAGATCGATGCGCTGCGTGGTGCGGGCGTTCCTGCAACCGACTGCGAAACCGAAGCGGCTGCGTTGAAGGTGAAGATAGCTGGCGTCGAATAGGTTCGTCGTACTGCTGTTGGATCAACCTGCTGCAAAACAGATGACCTGGCTCGCTGCTCCCTCAGCGATGACGGGGGAGACATCCCGCGGCCGACAGCGAGCCAGGTCAAGCTCTGCACCCATGCGACCTGGACTCCATGCATGGGTACGTATCCGGTCCAACGACTTCCCCCTGTTACGGTGCGCACAATCGTCGCTTGCCCGTGATGTGGGTGTGATGGATTCAAAAGCAACAAACGATTTTTACTTACGCCGCGTTAACTAGTTTTTAAACGCTAATGAAAACAATAGCTTGAGAGATACTTTAATGTCCGGTTTTGATTAACTTCCCTCTATTTTCCTGCCAGTTGCGCGACACCGGAAATCTCCACGCGCCGGTTTGGCGCAAGACAGTCGATCAGCGCGTCACCCGCCGGTTGTGTGCAGGCCACCACTGGCGCGGTTTCACCACGCCCTTCGGCCACGATTGCCGTTGACGGCACGCCGCCCGCAATCAGTGCCGCGCGCACCGCCTCGGCCCGACGCTGCGACAGATGCTGGTTGTAGTCGTCCGCGCCAATACGGTCGGTGTAGCCGGTGATCGCAATCATCTGTACCTCGCTGGCTGCTTTCATGCGCTGCACCAGCGCATCAACACTGCGACGTCCCTGTGCGGTCAAGCTGTCGCTGTCGAATCCAAACAATGCGTCGGCCTGCAGCGCCAGCGGCTGCGCCGGCAACTGCTGCGCAGCCGATGCGACCGGCGCTGCGTTGGCCGCCTGCAGCATCGCGACGCACGATTGCGGTTTCCAGAAACTCTCCTGGGCGATTCCATTGCGGTCGAAGTGCACCTGGAACTGGCAGGAGAAGTAGTCGCCGTTGGGCTGGCTGCGGAAATTGAACAGGTAATTCCACTCCCGCACGCCCCACATGCCTTCATTGAAGTGCGGCGTGCCCAGCAGTCCGTACAACTGGCGCTTGCTCATGCCACGCGCGTACTTCCTCAGGTTATCGAGATTGACGAACATTCCGCCTCTCGGCGAGGCCTTCGCCGTTTCCGGAAAGACGACGGCTGCGCCTGCATCGGATCCCTGCGCGGGGGCATGGGTGGCGCAGGCGCTGAACAGCAGCGTGGCCAGCGCCAGACCCAGCGAGCGCATCAGTGCAGTGTCGTGTGTGATCTGCGTTTTCATGGTTGTCTCCCCCGGACTCACCATTGGAAACCTGCGCCCACCGACACACCGCCTTCGCTGCGGCTGTTGGTCGACCCGCTGAACTTGTAGATCCAGCGCCCGCCCTGGGACACGCCGGAGAGGCCCACGGCCAGCCCGGATTCGCCGTTGTAGCTGCCCGCTGCCACTGCCAGCATGCTGCGCCCGGCCTCGGTGGGCTGCGGCAACCCCGCCGTCGCCATCGCGCTGGCAACGCCCGCCGACGCCCGGTTGTCGGTGCGGCGCAGATCGCGGTCAAAGCCGCCCATGCGTTCATCGGTATAGGCCTTGGATGCATCCAGGGTCTGGTTCATGCCGGCGCGCAGCTGGTCGACGTTGACCGCATCGGTGCCTGCGGTTCCAGGGCCAACGTTGTGCACCACGGTGGTGGCGCCGCCGGGTGCGCCGAGGGTGACGCTGTTGTAGTTGGTGTCACCCTGCACGGTGGTGTCATAGCGCAGCGTGCCCTGCTGCGAGGCCTGCAGCTGGCGAAGATTGACCGCGTCGGTGGCCTCGGTGCCGTCGCCCACGTTGGTGATCTGGCGGGTGGCGGCAGCGCTGCCCACCGACACGGCGTTGTCACGGTCGGCGACCGAACCGGCCCCCAGTGCCACGCTGTTGGCCGCCGTTGCGGACGCGGTGTCGCCGATGGCAATGCTGCCGGCTCCGCTGGCGCTGGCGACACCGCCGACCGCAATGCTGTCGGTGCCGCTGGCGTTGGCGGCCGCCTTGGTTGAATTGACCTGGAAGTACGGGCTGGAGGTGGATGGCAGGCGTGGCATCTGGTTGATGCGCGTGTTGAGCGTGGTCAGCGACGCATCCACCGCGGCGAAGGCCGACGTCACGTCGGCATGGACGTCGGTGCTGGCGCTGCCACTCATGCCGAAGGACGAGATCGCAAAGCTGGGCGGGGTCCACAGACCCGTGCCGCCATCGAACGCGGTGCTGCCACCGAAGAACGCCGCCAGCGTGCTGTGGGTCTGGAACAGTTGCCCGCCATTGATCGCCTCGGTGCTGCTGGCAGTGATCTGCCCCGCGGCGAGATTGCCGATCGCCACCCCTGCTCCGCTGCCATCACCGACCAGGCTGACCCGGTTGACGGCATTACCGCTGCCATCCACGTCGTACTTCACTGCGAGCCGGTCCACCGTGTCGGTCTGCTCGGCCACGTTGGCCAGCGACAGGCTCACCGCATCGAAGGCACTGCCCACGTTGGTGTAAGTGCCCGGTGTGACCACACCGGTGCTGGACACCGAATTGATCGTGTACGTCGGCGCGGTCACATTCCCGTTGGCATCCAGCGTGGAGCCGCCGCCGAGATGGGTGGACACCGCCTGGTTGGCCGCGAACAGCTGTGCGCCGTTGACCGCATCGCTGCTGCCTGCATTGACGGCACCGGCCGCCAGGTTGGTCACGGTGGTCGGCCCCGCGCCGTTGCCCAGGGTCACCCTGGCATAGTTCGGCTGGCCGGTGCCGTCATCGTCGTAGGACACCGCGAAGATGTCGGCCGCCGCGCTGATCTGCGAGATGGCTCCCTGCAGCTGCGCGACGTTCACCGCGTCGGTGCCGGCGCTGCCCGCAGCCACATTGCTGATCTGGCGCTCGCCGCCGGCAAAGCCCACCGACACTTCACCCGCCGACACCTGCGAAGCAGTCAGGCCGTAGGCCGCGTACGCGGCTTGCGCGCCGCGGTCGGCCACGCTGCGGAAGCCGAGTGCCACGCTGTTGGCCTGGCTGGAACGCGCTTCCGCGCCCAGCAGTACCTGGCCGTTGGCGGTGCCGACCGCACTGTCGCCCACCACCACCGAATGCCCCATGCGCGCCGCGTAGTCGGCCGTGGGCACGCCGGTCGGATCGGTCGGGTCGTTCAAACCTGCACCCGGAAACGCCACGTTGGCGTCAACCTGCGGCAGTTCATGCCGCGCATTGGCACCGATCACCACTTCGCGCGAACCATTGGCGTAGGCACCGTCGCCCATCAGCACCTGGTAGTCCTGCGCCGGGTTCAACGCCCAGCAGTCGATATCGGCCACCAGCAGGTCCACACACTTGCTGGCCCATGCCGGTGCCTGGCCCGGCAGGATCAGACCGAGCAGGCCGTTGGGATCGCCGTTGTTGATGTTGTAGATGTAGCTGTCGGAGGTGACGCCACCAATCAGGGTCAGGTGCGAGTTTCCGCCAGTGGTGGCCCCGCCCAGTCCGTCCAGCAGCGTACCGACCGGGCTCAGGTTCACCACCGGAATGCCGAGCACGTTGGTGACCGAGTAGGCCTGCATCACGTTGGCACTGCTGACCGCGAGGTTGCCGTTGCGCACATAGCCGTCGCCGCCGAGCAGCCCCTGCGCGGTCGGGCCTACCAGCTCACTCAGATTGCCGGTCAGCCCGCCGGTGCCGATGATCAGGCCCGCGTTCGGGTCGCTGGCTGCAGGTGCCTTCGGGCTGCCCGGCGGCAACGCGTTGACCACGCCACCGCCCAACCCGTAGCCAACCGCTCCGACCAGGCCGCCGAGATCACCGACCGTATTACCCAGACCGTTGCCCAGATCACCCAGCAATCCAGAGCCGGCTACCGTACTGCCCACGTTCTGAACCACGCCACCGACCACCGTTGCAAGATCACCCACGCCGCCCAGCAGGCCACCCACCAGACCCTGCCGGTTGTTCTGCAGCGCGCTGGTCTGCACGCTCACATCGGCCGCTACGAGCTTCTGGTTGCGGTCGGCGACCTGCACCCGCGCCTGCACCGCCTGCATGTCCGCGGTGCCAACGACATCGGCGGCGACGCTGGCGCGCAACGACGCGTCGGCATCCACCGTAGCGTCCACGTCGGCGTCCAGGGCGACGGCATCGGCCAGCTGGACTTCAACCGGCACATGCACCGCTGCCGCTACAGGCAACCGGGAGGTGCTCCGGGTGTTCAGACCGACCCGCACGGCCGCCGCCACCGGCCGGGGTGCAGGCACCGCGGGCGCTGTCGCGCGCGCGCCCAGCCCCACCTGTACATGGGCGGCAACGTCAGCCAGGGGCGACGTGGGGGGCGTGGCTGACGTTGCCGAAACCAGCGTCTTCAACGCCACTTCGGCGTCCACCTGCACCGGCAGGTATTTGTCGGTGAGCGCCTGCAGGTCTGTCAGGGTCTGGTTGTCTGATGCCAGCGCCGAGCCACTGCCCAGCGCGCAGGCCAGGCCCAGCGCGAGCAGTTTCAATGGCACTTTCAGATGCACGACGACCGGACCGGCCACCAGGCTGCCACGCGAGGTGGCGATTTCCGAGACCACCACCAGCGCATTGAGCTGGTGGTTCCATACCAAACGGAAAATTCGGTTCATGATCACTCCCCCCGTTGCGGCTCTGACTGCGTGCCCGCCGGCACGTGGGAGTCATTACAGGCGCTTGCGCGAACGCGGGGCACTTCATTCCGGCAGCACGAACGTGCGTTCCGGCAAGAGACGGCAGGAAACCGGCAGGCGAATGTGCAATTCCGGCAGATTGCCGGAAACGTGCAGTCAGGCCGGATGGCCCATCGAGGCCGGCGCGCGCATCAAGGTGTCGCGCGGCAGCTCGCCAAACACACGACGATAATTGTCGGCAAAACGGGACAGGTCCCACAGCCCGCAGCTGAGGGCGACCGCCTTCACCGACTTGCGGGTGGCGTCGGCGGTGGACAGCCCCCGGCATGCCGCGCACAGGCGCAGCATCGACAGATACCGGTTGGGCGAGGTGCCGAACAGGTCTTCGAAGGCATAACGCAGTGCGCGCTCACTGACTCCGGCCGCATCGCAGATTTCGTGCATATAGATGTAGCGGCGCAGGTTCTGGCGCATGAAATTCTCGGCGCGCTGCGCAATCAGGTAATGCGTACGGCGGGCGCGGCTGCAGCTGGGGCGCTCCTGCGACTCCGCGCCCAGCAGCGCCTGCACGTGGTCATGCAGCAGACGCTCCACGGCGTCATCAGGCAAGGCCTGGTCACCGCCGTCCAGCCACGCGGGCAGCTGCGCGTAGCGCTGCGCCAGCCGGGTGGCCCCATTAGCCGTGTCGCCCATGAACACCGAAAACGCCTGGCCCGATGGCAGCGTGCTGCGCAGGGTCAGTTCGGCCAGCTTGCGCTGCAGGCGACGGGTCGGGGTCAGCAGCAGGCTCAGCTGCGTGCCCGCACTCAGGGAAAACTCGCTGATACCTTCCGGCAAAACAGTGACGGCCATGCCTGCGGTCAGCGGCAGACCGTGGCACCAGCTGCGCTCGGGATCGGTGGCCTGAATGAAACCGAGCAGGCACCAGTCCGGCGGCAGCATGAAACGGCCGCGAAACTGGAAACCGCAGGTGGCAGAAAGAAACAGGGATTCATCGTGCACCTGCGACTGCACACTGGCACGCGGGCCGTTCGAATCCAGCAGTACCAGTTCAATATCGCACACGCGCAGCACGCCACCCAGCGTGGCCAGGTCGAACGTTTTCAGTGGATTAACTCCAGCCGCCTCCCCCGCACCATCAACCATGACAGTGAAGCCCCCTTGTGATTCAACACCCCAGTTGCGCCGCCAGCGCCCCGGGCCTGTCCGCCAACGGACGGGGCCAGTATGCCTTAATCGCAGCGACGCAAATCAAGCCGCTTGCGACATTAACTGCCGCATTAACGGTTAAGGCTAACCCCTGATTAAACGCGGTTTATGCGTCAATTTTCCGGCATCACAACGCATTCACGAATAATATACGAACGATTCACTGTCAGGACTTTACATCGGAGATACGCGAGGTGTAGTTTTGCCACCGCGGTCACGGTTGGAAACTCAAGTTCGTCACTGGAATGCCGTTCCTGTGCATTGCCAGGCAGGAAAATGTTCAAGAGTTAATGCAGCACGGCCCGGCACGTTCTTGGCGGAAATCCGGGCCGACCACAAGGGGGATGCAATGCAGCAGTTCCACATCGCGTCGCGACAGTTCTGTCGCCGCCGCCAGCAGGTGTACGCCACCCGCAGCGGCCGGACGCTCATTCCCTGTTGACCCCATCTGCGTGGTGCAGGCTTCAGCCTGACGCAGTTCAATGGTTGCATCCGGATAACCGGGGGCAGCCACTCCAGCAGCACAGTTGATTGACAGGAACAGGGAGACGACCGTCATGAACGTTTCAATCCGCAGTTTTCTCGCCGAAGAAGATGGCGTTACCGCACTCGAGTACGGCCTGCTGGCCGCGGTGATCGCCGGCGTACTGGTGCTCGCCGGCCGCGAAGGCCTGACCGAGATGTTCTCCACGCTGTTCACCAAGCTCAAAGAGCTGGTGGAGAGCAGCATCGGCGGCACCGGCGGCGGTTCCACCACCACCTGATTTCTCCACGCCAGGCCTGACGGCCCTGCCCCACCGTTCGCTTGGGCGTGCGGTGACGGGTTCGTTCGGCCTGGCGTCGGAGGCACCGCACCGTCCTGCTCTGGAGCACCACCCGGATGTCCTTTCTCGCCCTGCTCGCGTTGTTGCTGAGCCTGCGGATCGCGATCAGCGATCTGTATGCGCGACGCGTGCCCAACGCCTGGCTGCTGGCCGGCGCATGCGGTGCTGCGTTGGGATTGCTGGGCGCACAACTGGCAGGGCAACCCGCTGTGGTCAGCGACCATCTGCTGGGTGCGGCGGCGGGGCTGGTGGCACTGCTGCCGTTCCATCTGATCGGCTGGATGGGCGCGGGTGACGTCAAGTACTTTGCCGTGCTGGGCCTGCTGCTGGGCCTGCACGCGTTGTTGCCGGTGTGGCTGGGGGCCAGCGCGCTGGCGGGCCTGCACGTGTTGTGCGTGGTGGGGCTGCCGCGTCTGCGCGCGATGCTTCCGCTTCCGTTACAACACCTGCAGGCGCGGGCCGTGCAGCAGTGGCAGCAGCACCCTGTCCTGGTGCAGATGCACCACGCGCGGCAAGGACGGGTGGGCATTCCGTTTGCGGCCTATCTGGCCTTCGCCACGCTGGCGTGGGTGCTGTGGCCGGCGCAGGGAGCAAGCGTATGAACCGCAGGCGCGCACGTGGCGCAGCCACGATCGAATTCGCTTTCATGCTGATCTTCGGCCTGCTGCCGTTGCTGATGCTGACTTATACCGGGGTGATGATCATGGCGGTGCAGCAGACCCTGTCGCTGGCCGCCGCCGAAGGCGCACGCGCTTCATTGCGCTACGCCGCGCCCGACCAGCGCCGCGCCGCCGCCTGTGAGGCTGCGCGGCGCTCGATGCAGTGGCTGCTGAACTACGCCGGTCAATCACCGAACTGCGCGGCGGCGAGCGCAGCGCCGATCGTGGTGTCGGTGCCGACGCCGTGCAGCGGCCTGCCCAGTGCGCAGTGCATGCAGATTTCAGTGAGCTACGACTACCAGGCCAAGCCGTTCCTGCCCGGCACCGGCCGGGTGTATGGCTGGGTCATGACCCAACCGATCCGCAGCACCGCCGTGGCCCAACTTGACCTGGGTACACCGTGATGACGCTTTCCCTCTTCCAGGAGTCGTACGCATGCTCAAGCTGACCCGCCTGGCCGCGGTTGGTCTGATCGCGCTGGCCGTGGTGCTGGCGCTGGCCGCCTTTGCGCTGAGCCGGCGTGCACCTGCCCCCACCGTCGCTCCCTCCTCCGTGGACAACGCGGAGCCACGCAGCGTGCCGGTGGTGGAGGCCAGCACCACACTGCGTGCCGGGCAACCGATCCGTGCCGCCGACCTGCGCATGGGCACGGCCGCCGCAGCACCCGCTGGTGCCTATACCAGCGTGGCCGAAGCGGCCGGCGCGGTTCCGGTACGCGACCTGCCGACAGGCAGCACGCTGGATCGCGGACTGATGGCACAGGGCTACGCGCTGCGGCTCAACCCGGGCGAACGTGCACTCGCGGTGCCGGTCGATGAACTTGTCGCCGCAGGAAATCGCATTCTTCCTGGCGACTACGTGGACGTGTTCCTGAACCTGCGCGCGCCTTCCGGGATCAACACCGATGGCCAGGCGCAGGCCCGCCTGCTGCTGTCGCGCCTGCGCGTGCTCAGCTATGGCGCGACCGACACTGCTCCCACCGCTGCGGCCACCCCGTCCAACGGCGATGCCGCCGACAGCCGCGCCGCTGACATCCAGGGCAGCAGTGCCGCCAGCGGCAGTTCCTCGAACAGCACATCGGCACCGGCCAGGAGCGCGGTGCTGGCGGTGCCGGTGGAGGAAGCCAATCGCCTGCTGCTGGGCGCGCAACAGGGCAAGCTGTTCCTGGCACTACGCAACCCCACCGACGTCGGCCTGCCCGACCAGGACCTGTTCGCGCCAACCGTGGCGGTGCTGAGCCCGCGCCGGGGACTCAGTCCGGAACAACAGCTGGCGCTGGCCTCACCCGAGAACGATGCGTTTGCCGGCATCGACGCCGACGCACTGGCCGGTCGCCGCACCGGCCATGGCACCGCACCCACGCCGGTCGCGCGTGCCGCTGCCCCGGTGCGTCGTTCTGCCCCGCGACTCCGCCCCGGCGTGGAGATCATCCGCGGCGAGCCTTCTTCCCACAGCGGTTCTCGTTGACACCATGCAGAGACCTTTCATGACGCGTCGTCCCGCTGCCATCGCTCCCCTGCTGCCGCCCATCGCCGTGGTGGTGGCGTTGCTGCTGGCGTTCGTGCTGTTCCCGCCACCGGCGTGGGCACGCGCCGACGTGGTGCTGCAGGTGCGCGAGCAGCAGCCGTGGACGCTGCCGGCCAATCTCGAACGCGTCGCCATCGCGGACCCCGGAGTGGCCGACGTGGTGATGCTGAAGGGCAGGCAGGCGCTGCTGGTCGGCAAGAACGCCGGCGTCACCACGCTGTTGCTGTGGCATCACAAACAGACTGAACCGCAACGCCTGCAGGTGGAAGTGCGCAGCGCGGTACAGGGCGCGCTGGCCGACGGCGACGACCTGCAGCTCACCGTGCAGGAACAGCAGGGCCTGCTGCAGGGCAGCGCCCCCAGCCTGCTGGCCCACGAACGCAGCCGCAAGGCCGCGCAGGCCACGCTGGGGCGCGAAGGCCAGCTGGCGGACGTCTCTACCGTGGCCAGTAGTGGCGTGGTCCAGGTGGAAGTGAAGGTGGTGGAGTTCAACAAGACCGTGCTGCGCGAGATCGGCATGAACTTCGCCAACCAGAACAACGGCTTCTCCTATGGCGTGGTTCGCCCGGGTGGCCTCGTGCCCGGCATCACGCCGCCGGTCGGCAGTGTCACCACTGACACCGACGCCAATCCGCTGTCATCGGCGTTCGGCCTGGTGTTCAAGTCGCTCACCCATGGCTGGGCCGCCAACATCGACCTGCTGCAGAGCAACGGCATGGCCCGGGTGCTGGCCGAGCCGACCCTGGTGGCGCTGTCCGGCCAGAGCGCCAGTTTCCTGGCCGGCGGCGAACTGCCGATTCTGGAACCGCAGGGCCTGGGCACCACCACGGTGACCTTCAAACCCTTCGGCATCGGCCTCACCGTCACCCCGACCGTGCTCAGCCCGGACCGCATCGCACTGAAGGTGGCTCCGGAAGCCAGCGACCTCAATTACGCCGCCGGCATTGCCTACAACGGCGTGCAGATTCCCTCCATCACCACCCGCCGCGCCGACACCACGGTGGAGCTGGGCGATGGCGAAACCTTCGTGATCGGAGGGCTGGTCAGCAGTTCGGTCAGCTCCAACGTCGACAAGGTGCCGCTGCTCGGCGACCTGCCGATCATCGGATCGTTCTTCCGCAGCCTGAACTACAAGAAAGAGGAGAAGGAACTCGTGATCATCGTGACCCCGCGTCTGGTGCAACCGCTGGCCAAGGGCACCACCGTGCCGCTGCCCGGCGAACGCGAAGCCACGCCCAACCAGCCGGTGTGGGGTGCATGGCTGCTCAGCCCTGCCTCCTCCGACCAGCTGCCTGGTTTTTCCCGCTGACCCCGTGCCAGGACCGTCGCTTCCATGTCCGCCTCTCTGCAGCTTCTGCACCCTGCCCCGGCTCCCATGACCCTGGTGCTGTTCGCTCCGGTACGCGACCTCGCCGGCCTGCTCGGCGAACGCCTGCCGGTGGGCATCACCGTGCACTGGGTTGACAGCACCGCCGGCGCTGCCGCGCTGGACGCACACCGTCGCCAACCGCACTGCGTGGTGCTGCTGGACTTCCGTCGCACCGCCGCCTGCGCTTCCGCTGAACTGGCCCGGCAATTGCAACGCAGCCAGCCGGAGCTGGCACTGGTCGCAGCAGGCTCGACCACCAGCGACCAGGTCGACGGCATTGTCGCGGCAGTACGCTGCGGCCTGCGCGACATCCTCGACATGGACACCAGCACCGCCGACATCGACGCGGTGCTGCGTCGCGCGGCCGGCACCACCGGCACCCGCGCCGCGCCGGTGGAGGCACCGCACAAGGCACGCCTGGTACTGGTGCTGGGCGTGCGTGCCGGCGTCGGCAGCAGCACCCTGGCTGCGCACCTGGGCGTGCTGGCGCAGCAGCTGAGCCAACCAGCAGCCGCCGACGGCAGCGATCCAACGGTACCGGCCACCGCCAACAGCACGCTGCTGCTGGACCTGGGCCAGCCCGCGGGCGACACCGCGCTGTACCTCAACCTGGACAGCCAGTTCCACTTCGACGATGCCCTGCGTCACGCCGGGCGCATTGACGCCACCCTGGTGCGCACGGCGATGACCCGGCACAGCGGCGGCCTCACCCTGCTTGGCCAGCCCGCCGGCAGCGACGGCGGCCTGCTGCCGGACCCGGCGGTACTGGTACAGCGCCTGCGTGGCGTGTTTGAAACCGTGCTGTGCGACCTGGGCGGCGTGCCGGTGCGGCAGATTCCGCGTTCGCTGTTCAACAGCGCCGACGAGATCTGGCTGGTCGCCGACCAGGCCATCGGCACCCTGGTTTCGCTTGACCAGGTGCTGAAGCAGCTGGAAACGCTGGGACTGCGCGACACCCGCCTGCAGCTGGTGATCAACCGCCACGAGGAAGACGGCGGCCTGGCCCCGGCGCAGATATCCGAGCGCTTCAGCCTGCCGCTGCTGGCCACCCTGCCGGACTGCCACCGCCTGCGCAGCAGTGCCAACCACGGCCATCTGCTGCTGCAGGATGCACCGCGCGACCCTTACCTGCGCGCACTCACGCCGCTGCTGCTGCACCTGGACCAGGCCGCTGCGCGCGCCCTGCCGCGCAGCTGGCGCGAAAAACTGGCACTTGCCCTGGGGGGGCTGCAATGGAAGACAAAGTGACGCCCTTTGCCAGCGAGCGCGGCGACGCCCCGGATGCAGCGGGTGCCGCAGCGGTTCCGTTCGCCCAGTCCGACGAGTACCAGAAGGTGCTGGTGGCCGCCCACGAACACCTGCTCAATGCGATCGAGGACGAGCGCATCGACATCGATGCCTGGGCTCCGGATACCGTGGCGCGCTACGTGCACACGCAGACCGCGCAGTTCGTGCAGCAGTGGCGCATTCCGGTCAACGAAGCGGAAATGGACGTGGTGGCCGCTGCCCTGGTGAAGGAACTGACCGGGTTCGGACCGCTTGACGACCTGCTGCACGACCCGGCCATCGAAGACATCCTGATCAACGGCTACAAGGATATCCACGTGTCGCAAGGTGGCCGGCTGGTGCGCGCGCCGCAGCGCTTCAGCGACGACAGCCACCTGCTGCGCATCCTGCGCCGCATCCTGGCCCCGCTGGGCCGGCGGCTGGACGAGTCCAACCCAATGGTCGACGCGCGCCTGCCCAACGGCGGACGCCTCAACGCGATCATCTCGCCACTGGCCGTCGATGGCCCGATGGTGTCGATCCGCAAATTCCGCAAAGACCCGTTCACGCCGGACGAGCTGCAGCGGATGGGCACCTTCGACACCGCCATGCAGGCGCTGCTGCATGCGATGGTGCTGGGCCGCTGCAACATTCTGGTGTCCGGTGGTACCAGCTCGGGCAAGACCTCGCTGCTGAATGCTCTGGCCAGCTACGTTCCGGCCGAGGAACGGGTGATCACGGTGGAAGACACCGCCGAACTGTCGCTCAACCATCCGCATGTGGTGCGGCTGGAAAGCCGCCTGGGGGGCGCAGACGGGCACGGCGCGGTGAGCATCCGCGACCTGGTGCGCAACAGCCTGCGCATGCGCCCGGACCGCATCGTGGTCGGCGAAGTGCGCGGCGCGGAAGTGCTGGAAATGCTGCAGGCGATGAACACCGGCCATGACGGTTCGATGGCGACCATCCACGCCAACTCGCCGCGCGACTGCCTGT
The DNA here is from genome assembly GCA_039592995.1 of Stenotrophomonas sp. Lineage (GTDB taxonomy): Bacteria > Pseudomonadota > Gammaproteobacteria > Xanthomonadales > Xanthomonadaceae > Stenotrophomonas. The sequence goes on from JBCNQC010000006.1 coordinate 181,478, forward strand.
ACCGGATCGAGATGCTGGCCGGGTTTGCCGGCTTCCAGGGCAGCGAGGACAGCCTGCGCCGGCAGATTGCCAGCGCCATCGACTTCATCGTGCAGATCTCGCGCCTGGGCAGCGGTCGCCGCGTGCTGGTGTCGATCACGGAAATCACCGGGGTCAGCGACAACATGATCAGCACCCAGGAGATGTTCCGTCACGAAGTGATGATCGACGCCGACGGCAAGGAGCGCGACCGCTGGATCGGCCTGGGCTTCCAACCGCATTCGCACAAGCTGGAGCCGTTCCGTCGGCTGCTGCGCGAAGCACTCGACGGAGGCTACTGAACATGACCGGGGTGCTGCTGCTGTGCAGTGCGGTGCTGGTGCTGGTGGCGGTGGCCATCGAGCTGTGGTGGGGCGCGGCCCGCCGCGAGCGCCAGCGCGTCTCGCTGCAGCACACCGAACAGCGTCTGGCGGCGGCCCCGCCGGTGACCCAGCTGGCCGGCATGACGCCGCGTGCGCCCAGCGCAGCACCGGCAGCACCTGCTCCGGCTGCACTGCCGTGGGATGCCCTGCTGCAGCGCGCCGGGCTGCGCAGCGGCTGGACCCTGCCCCTGCTGTGGCTGGCCAGCGGCGTGCTGCTGGCATGGCTGGCCGCGGCGCGCATCGGCACCGCGTGGATGTGGCCGATCACCCTGGCCCTGTTCGCACTGGTGCTGGGCGTGTGGCTGTCGCGACGCATCCTCGGCCTGCAGCGCAGGCTGCTGCGCCAGCTGCCTGACTTTCTCGACAACCTGGTGCGCCTGGCCGCCTTGGGCAACAGCCTGCAGATGGCGTTCCAGACCGCCAGCCAGCAGGTGCCCGCGCCGCTGCGCGGACTGCTGGACGACACCCTTTCCGGCGCACGCAGTGGCCTCGACCTGGACCGTGCACTCAGCCAGGCCAGCCGTCCGTATCGCCTGGAAGTGCTCGACGTGCTGGCCGTGGTGCTGGGCGTGAGCATCCGCATCGGCGGGCGGTCCGATCAGATTCTGCAGCGCATGAGCGATTTCATGCGGGACCTGGAACAGGCCCAGCAGGAGCTGATGGCGACCACCTCGGAAACCCGCATGTCGGCCTGGGTGCTGGGCCTGCTGCCGCCGTTGTGCGCGCTGCTGATGGCGATTGCCAGCCCGGATTTCTTCCAGCCGGTGCTGCACGCCCCGCTCGGCCACAAACTGCTCGGCGCGGCGCTGCTGCTGGAGCTGATCGGCGGCTTCCTGCTGTATCGACTGGCGCGCTCGCTATGAACGCGCATCCGTTATGGTTCATTGCACTGTTGCTGCTGGCTGCCGGGCTGGCCCTGCTGGGCGTGGTCGCGCTGCTGCGCGGTGCCCAGCAGCAGCGTAATGCTGCAGCCTTGCAGAGCGCACTGCGCCCGCGCGAGCCCAGCGCGGATGCCAGCGCGACGGCCAGTGCAGGCACCACACCGAACGCTTCCAATGCTGCCGACAGTGGTCCCCGCGGGCTGGGCTGGCTGGCCGCACTGGGCGAACGCTTCCAGGGCGGTCGCCTGCAGGCGGCGCTGCTGGCTCCGGAGGACCGGCTGCTGCTGGACCAGGCCGGCTGGAACACGCGCAGCGGCACCGCGATCTTCCTGGCCCTGCGCCTGCTGCTGGCGGTGCTGTGCCTGCTGCTGGCACTGGCCCTGTTCGACAGCAGTGGCGTGCAGCGCGTCGTGGTGATGCTGGCCGCGCTGGCGTTCGGCATCCTGCTGCCCAAATTCGCGCTGCGCGCGTGGGCAAGACGGCTGCGCCAACGCGTCAATGCCGAACTGCCGCTGCTGATCGACCTGCTGCGCCTGCTGCAGGGCGTAGGCTTCAGCATGGACCAGAGCCTGCAGACCCTGGGCGACAAGCTCCGCGGGGCCATTCCGGTGCTGGGCCGGGAGATCCACCAGGCCAACATTGCCTACATGCACGGGCGTACCCGCGCTCAGTCGCTGCGCCGGCTGGGCGAGTCGTTCGACGACGAGGATCTGCGCAGCCTGGTGCAGCTGATGCTGCAGGTGCATGAGCACGGCGGCGCGGTACAGGAACCGCTCAAACAGTTCAGCCTGCGCCTGCGCGAACACCGCCGCGCCACGTTGAAAGAGAAGGTCGGCAAGCTCTCGGTGAAGATGACCGTGGTGATGATGCTGACCCTGTTGCCGGCGTTGATGCTGGTGCTGTCCGGCCCGGCGATCATCGCCCTGGCCGACGCCATGACCAGACTGGGGTCCTGACATGCGTATGTACTTTCTCCCGTTACTGATGCTGATGGGCGCGACCGCGCTGGTCGGCTGCAGCAGCACCTCTGTTGCCCAATACAAGCAGGAGCCGGTCAGCCTGGCCGCGCCCGAACGGCCAGCGCAGGACGACAAGCAGCTGTACCTGGAACTGATCACCCAGATGCAGCGGCAAGGCGCGTGGTACGCCTCGCTGGCGCATGTGGACGCGTACCGCCAGCGTTATGGCGACAGCCCGGCACTGCGCCTGCTGCAGGCCGACGCGCTGCGCGAAACCGGCCAGCTGCCCGGCGCGCAGACCCTGTACGCCAGCCTCACCAATGGCCCGCAGGCCGCGGCCGCATGGCATGGGCTGGGACTGATTGCGGTGCGCAACGGCGACGACACCCAGGCCGAACAGGCGCTGGCCCGCGCGGTGCAGCTGCAACCGCTGAATACCGACTACCTGGGTGACCTCGGCTTCGCGCGCCTGCGCGCCGGCCAGCTGGAACAGGCGCGCGAGCCGCTGGCCAAAGCGGCCGAGCTTGCCCCGGGCAACGTCAAGGCCAACGCCAACCTGGCGGTGTACGCGCTGCTGCGCAACGACACCGCCACCGCGGAACGGATCTTCAGCAGCGCGGCGCTGCCGGAGGCGGCCCGCCAGGAAGTGCGGCGTCTTGCCCAGCAGCTGCGTCTGCCTGCCGCGCGCGCCGAAGCTCCGGCCACCGTAACGCCACCGACACCGCCGCGCCGCGGCACCGCCAGCAAGGCCGCGGCACCGGCAACAGCGCGCAGCGAGCCACGCCTGGCCCCTTCGATGCTGGAACGCTTCGGTGGCAGCCCGACTTCCCAGGAGAGCACCCCATGAGTGATGCCATCCGCACCCTCGCCCATCTGCACGCTGCGCTGCTGCTGGCGCTGCTGGGCACCGCGCCGGCTGCGGCCCAGCAGCGTCCGCTGACCGGGCAGATGCTGGGTGAGCAACCGCCTCCGCCTGCGCCGCCCGCAGCTCCTGCGCCGGTCGTGGCACCGGTTGCGGTAGCGCCCGCACCGGTGGCCCTGGCGCTGCCGCCACGTCCGCAGCTGGGCGATACCACCCGCGCGCTGCTGCAGCTGCAGGCCAGCGGCGAGCGTGCGGGCAAGCCGCACACCGTGCTCGGCGACCAGGCCAGCCGCAGCTACGCGCGCTACCTCAACAGCTTCGACCACCCCATCCCCGAATACCTGGAACAAAGCGTGCGCAAGGACGTCGCCAGCGAGGGCGGGGAATAAACCATGAGCGGCCTGCGCCTGCTGCCCTCCTCACGACGCCGCGCGCAGCGCGGTGGCATGTCGGTGACCATGATGCTGGTGATGATCGGTCTCGTCGGCATGCTTGGTCTGATCGAGATCGGCTACCTGTACTGGGCCAAGCGTGACGTGCAGAAGATTGCCGATCTGGCCGCGCTGGCCGGCGCGCAGCGGTTGGACCTGTGCAGCGCCGACCGTGCCGACAACGCCGCCGCACGGGCCAACGCCGTGAACGCCAACCGCTTTCCCGGCGTCATCCGTGTGCAGTGCGGCGACTGGAACCCTGCCCATGCCAGCGAAGACAACTTCGCCTTGGTGAGTGCCGCGGCACCGGCCAATGCGGTCAAGGTGGTCGCCGAACGTTCGGTGCTGCCGTTCCTTGGGCAGAACCAGAACCTGCCTACCGTGCGCGCCCAGGCGGTGGCCACGCGCGCACCGCCGTTTGCGGTGCTGAGCGTCGGCTCCCAGCTGCTGCGGGTGAACGGCAACACGCCGCTGGGCAGCGTGCTCAAGCTGGTCGGCGTGGACCTGGACCAGACCACCCTGCTCGGCTATGACGGCCTGGCCCAGGCCAAGGTCACCCCGCATGGCCTGCTCAAGGCACTGGAGATTCCTGTCGAGGCGGACATCAGCATCGGCGACTTCAATGCACTGCTGGCCGCACACAGGGTGTCGCTGGGTGACCTGGTCGATGCCACGGCCATCGTGCTGGACCAAAGCGGTGTCGCCCATGCCGACCTGGACGCTCTGCGGAATGCACTGGCGGCCAAACTGGATATCGACCGGCTGGCGATCCAGCTGGGCAGCAATGACGCCGGCAGCGGCCTGTTCGGACGCATTGTCGCACCCGACGGTCCGGCCACCCCCGCGCTGGAAGCACAGGTGAACGCGCTGGACCTGCTGACCACCGGCATCAGCATCGCCAACAGCGGACGCGCGGTGGAGGTCAGCCAGCTCAATGTGCTGGGCGTGCAGGCCAAGGCAGCGATCATCGAACCGCCCTCCCTCGCCATCGGCGGGGTCGGTACGCGCGCCTACAACGCGCAGGTGCGCCTGTTCCTCGACATCGACAGCAACAACCTGGCGCTGGGTCTGGGCAAGGTGCTTACCGCGCTCGGAATCCGCCTGCGTCTGCCGATCCATGCCGATGTCACCAACGCCATGGCCACGGTCACAAGCCTGCAGTGCAGCGCGGTACCGGCCACCGCCACCGTGCAGGTGGATTCGTCGGTGCTGCGCGCCTGCGTCGGCAAGGTCGCCGAGGCCGACCGCTTTTCCACCCGCAATGTCTGTGAGGCATCTCTGCAGAACGAGCAGTTGCTCACCCTGCTGGGCGCACCGCTGATCAACGACCGCATCCAGCTCAACGCACTCAGCCACAGCGAGAGCCTGACCCTGGCGGCGGGCGAAACAAAGTCCACCTGGATCAACCCGGCGCAGATCGGCACCGCGGTGAGTGACCTGGTGCAGCAACTGCTGCGGGTGCTGGGCGGCATGCTCAATCCGGCCGCCAAGGGCATGAATACCGCCAGCACCGCCGACCAGCTGGCCGATCAGTTCCTCAAGGCCTCCAACCCGGGCAATGGTCTGTACGACGTGGACCGCACCATTGCGCTGCTACGCAACGGCAATCCGGCGCAGGGCATCTCCGCATTCGGCGACTGGACTGTCGAAGACGGCGTGCCGTATGCCTGCGTGCTGGGGCTGGGCACCTGCTACAGGGACGGCTCGGTGTGGGAGGGCTACCGCGCCACCGTCACCGGCCAGGGCCTGGGCCTGCTTGATGGCGTGCTGGGCACGCTGCTGGGCGGGCTGGTGATCAACCGCTGCAGCGGGCTGGTCAGCGCGCTGCTGGCCTACAACGCCTGCGTCAAAGGCAATCTCGCCTCGTACATGCAGACCGCCCCGGCTGGCGTGCTTGACGCCTACCAGGGCAGCGGCAGTGTCACCGACCCCGGCACCAACACCGTGGCCTGCAGCGGCCTGCTCTGCATCCTGCTGCGTCCGGTGCTGGAAGGCGTGCTCAAACCCCTGCTCAACGGCGTGGGCACCCTGCTCACGACAACCCTGGCCACCGTGCTGGGCATTGAACTTGGCCGTACCGATGTGCACATGCAGGCCACGCACTGCAATCCCGCGCAGCTTGTCTACTGAACCTACTGATGGAAGCCCCGATGATGACCACCACCCTCTCCACTGTTTCCGTCAGCCGCAGCCTGCTGGCCCTGGCCCTGCTGCTCGCATCGCTGAGCGTGGTACCGGATGCCCATGCCCGCCGCGGCAAGAACGATGCTCCGGACATCGACCGCAGCGCCCCGGTGGTGCGCAACACCGTGGACGAGCTGCGCCAGCTGATGGACGGCCAGCAGCTCACCGAGCTGCGCACCACCTACAACGGCACTTACGGAGCCAGCCTGCTGTTCAATGCCAGCACGCTGCAGTACTACGTGTCGCTGTTCCAGGGCAAGGAATTCTGGCGGGTGATCAAGACCGATTCGGTGGAAACCGCCGAGAACGTCTACGAGACCTTCGTGAAGCAGACCCGCGACCTGGCGCAGGTAAACATCGACACCATCCGCCTGGAGGCCGGCAAGCGCTATACCGAAAGCCTGGTGGCCTACAACGAGCAGCGCCTGCGCAGCCTGCAGCAGGAAGCCGACCTGCAGCGCCAGCAGGCCCAGCAGGTCAGCAGCGCGATCCAGCAGGCCAAGCAGCAGGCCGTGTCGCTGAGCACCGACCTGCGAAGCAGCAACACCCAGCTGGAACAGCTCAACCAGCGCATCCAGGCGTTGCAGGCACAGCAGGGCAACCCGGAACTGTCGCTGCCGACCCCGCCACACCCGACCGCCAGCACCGCGCATCCGGTGGCAGGGGAAGCGGGAACGCCGTAACGCCGGGGCAATGGATGCTGCCCGGACGCTGGGGATGCTGGGATGCTGGGATGCTGGTAGGGTCGCACGATAGTCGACCGCCGATAACGGCGGGTACTTCATTGGGGCATGACCACTGAACGAAGGCGCATTTCCGTTCAACGGTCATGTGTTACCGAACGTGGAAACCCCATCGGCGGTCGTCTTGCGACCGACCCTACCCGCCCTCCATCCATCATCAGTGACGGAAACGACCCCAGCCACTCCATAATGCACACCGTGCCCCCATGGAGCGTCACCATGTCAGCCCCCGATTCGCCGCTGGTCTTCTACGTCCGCCTGCAGGTCAAACCCGAGCGCACCCAGGACTGGCTCGATGCCGTCCACATACTGATCGACCGCATGTCCGAGGAACCGGCCTTCGTTTCCTGCGACCTGCATCGTGACGCGCACGATCCAACCCTGTTCACGCTCTATGAGCGCTGGGATGAGGAATCAGTCGCGGCGTTCCTGGAGCACCAGTCCACTGATTACCGTGCCGCCTATGACGCCCTGCTACCGGACCTGCTGCAGAAACCGCGCGAACCGCAGGTGCTTGAGCTGCTGCAGAGCTGGGGGTGATGCAGAGGGTGGTGATGGTGATGCCGGGGCGATGGGGGCAATGGCGATATTGGTAGAGTCGCACGACAGTCGACTGCCGATTACACCTGGTATTGCATTGGGGCATGACCGCTGAACGAAGGCGCTTTTCCATTCAAAGGTCATGCGTTACAGAACGTGGAAAACCTATCGGCGGTCGTCTTTCGACCGACCCTACCCGCCCCCAACCATCCCAAACACGCCAGCACGCCAGCACGCCGAACACCCCAGCACCCATCAGGCATTCCGCATTCCGCATCACGCACCGGTGATCGCCTTATCGCCCCATTCCCCACAAACAAAACGGCGACCCGGAGGTCGCCGTTTCCACATCACATCATCGGCGCAATCAGGCTGCCTTGGCCTGCTCGCTCTGGCGCTTCACCAGCGCGTTGAAACGCGACAGCGAGGTCAGGTGGTGGTGCACCAGTGCCAGCCAGCCGTTGCGGTGCCACGCCAGCACGATGTCGTCGGGCAGCTTGGCGAACTTCTCCACATCAACCACGTGGAAACCGTTCACCGACATCTTCTCACCGTTGCTCAGGGTGACATCGATGCTGCGTTCAACCAGCAGGTCCTGGGCCAGCAGCGCGGCGCTGAACTGACGGGTCTGCTCGTACTCGCGGGTGAAGTCGGCGCAGAACTTCATGGCGTTGTCGACCAGCTCGGTGGCCTTGCCGTCAACGAACAGCGGCTCGCCTTCGTCACTGGTGCCCTGGTTCACCTGCTCGGACGCAGCGTCCAGCGCCAGCAGGAAGTTGCCATCGTCATCGGACTGCATGAACACGAACGGGTAGCGGCGCAGGTAGGCCGGGGCGTAGGTGTCGTCGGCCCACTTGCCGTCGGTGACGAACAGGTTGTTGCGGCTCAGGCCCACGGCCACGATCGGCGAGGCGTCCTGGCCGGTGAACAGGATCGGGAAGTGCTGTGCGGCCATGCCGAACTCGCCGATCACTGCCGGAATGGCGTTGGTTTCGGCGGCGAACGCCAGCGAACCCTGGCGCAGACGCCAGTTGGCGTGCTTGTCCGATTGCAGCGGCAGCGGCTCGCGGTAGAACAGCGGACCGGAAGCCTGTGCCGGAGCAGCCGGCGGAGTAGTCGTTTCAGCAGTCATGGAATTGGTCAGGTACGACGCGCCAGACAGCCCGGGCGCGAAAGCGGGCACCACATTGATCGACCACTATAGCGTGGCTTTTTGACGATTTCCGCCATGCCGGTTGGCACGGTCCACTACAGCCCGGTGAATTCGCCGCAATCCGGCAGCGGGGTGTCAGGCCGGTACTGGCCCTCCTGCCAGCGCAGGCGGCGCTGGTAGGTACAGGTCCGGTCGGTTTCCGTGCGCAGGTCCTTGGCGGTCAACGGCCCCTTTTCCAGCGAATCGCCAAAGCGTGAGACGCCTGCTGGAAAGCGGGTGGCCCGGGTCTGGAACCGCAACACCGGCATGCCCCGAACTGCCGGATCCAACGCGATCTGCGCGGCAAAATTGTATTCGTCATGGCAGGCGTCGGCCCGTGCGGCGACGTCTGCTTCGCTGAAGCAGGCCCGGATCAGCGCGTTGCCCGCCATCGGCAGGGTTGCCACCGTGTCGATCTGGATGCCGTCGTTCTCGTGATACAGGCGCATCAGGGTCAGCTCGGACGAACTGGCCCCGCCGCCGGAATACGAGGTTCGCCAGTCGCGTATCGCACCGACCAGCACGTTCTGCAGCTGCGCCTGTTCAGCATCGGCAGGTCGCTGCGGCGCACCAATGCCCGGACCCAGTCGCACAATGAAGGGCCAGGGTTGCTCGCGGTCCGCCTCGTCCTCGTTGGGCAGCGGCACATAGCGCAGACGGGCGTCGCGCTCGCCAGCCACGTGCTGGGCCAGCTCCAGCTGGGCTCCGGCTTCGTCACGCACGCTGCGCACGCACCAGGCGCGGTCGGCGGTGCAGTACCACGCCGAAGAATCCGCATCGGCGGCGTCCGCGCCGGGCGGTGCGGCCTGTTCGGTAAGCGCCTCCAGCCGGTTGCCCGCAGCATCCTGCCTGGGAGTCGATGGCTGCGCCTGGGCGCTACTGGCAGTCAAGGCCAACAGCAGCAGGAAATGGAAAAAGCGTCGGCGTGATGCCGTCATGGGAATACGTCCTTGTGGTGCGTCCTGTCGGGTTCATGATGACACGCATCGCATGAATCCGTAGAGCCACGCCCTGCGTGGCTGCGCAGTTCGTAGAGACACGCCATGCGCGTCAACGCACCCCGTCCAGCGCCTCCGTTGCCCCGGTAAGCACCGCACAGGCATGGTCCTGCAGTTCCTCGCCACTGGCCTGGTGGCCGGCGTCGGCATCGGCCTGGGTTGCCAGCAGCACGAAGCCCGGGTTGCGGGTGTCCTCGCCCTGCCCCACCACCACCAGCGACCAGCGCCCCATCTCGCCGGGTGCGGCCAGGTCGCTGGCAAGCAGGCGGATGGGATCGGCGGTCAGCGTTTCACCATCCAGCCGGCGTGCCTGGTACACATGTCCGCGCAGCGGCTGTGGCAGGGGCTGCCACGTCGGGCCGATGGCCGGCTGCATGGCCTGCAGCTGGCCGCGGATGTCCGCACGCAGGCAATCGACGTGGATGTGCAGCTGGTTCTGCGAACGGCCGTGCGCGGAATTCAGCGCCAGACTGGCCACGTCGCGCGGCAACGGCTGGCCCAGCGCGCGTTCGGTGTAGGCGCGCGCCTGCCAGGCGGCGGCGAAGTAGTTGGGCGTACCCGCCTGCAGCAGTTGCGGGCTTTCAATGCCGCTCACCTTGTGCAGCGGCATCAGCAGGAACTGGTAATCGCCGTGGGTGTCCTTGACCAGCACGTCACGGCGCTCCGGGGCGGTAGAGACGGCCAGGCAGGAACCGCGCGGGGTATACGTGCCTACGCAGTCGCGCTGGATCACGCCCCACAGGGCATCGGGATTCGGAGCCGGCTTCGGCGGTGGCGCGGTGGTACAGGCGGCCAGGCACAACGGCAGCGCCAGCAGGGAAACACGGAGGGAAGACACAGGACAGCAGTTCCAACGCCCGGCCCGGTGCGGGGGGCTTTGACGGGCATTGTAGCGGTCACCCCGTCACCCCGTCCCTACTCCACGGTGGTATGGTCGCCACAGGCTACCGCAGGAGCGACCGATGTCCCGGCATACCCGCAGTGCAGTTCCCGTCCTGGCCGTTGCGGCCACCCTGTTGTCCGGCTGTGTCAGCAGTCCCGGGCCGGAGGTCCGCGGCAGTGGTCAATGCCACGACGCCCCCCTGCAATGGGCGGTGGGCCAGCCCGCTGCGGAAGAGACCATGCGCAAGCTGTTCCGCGAAAGCGGAGCCGGCCTGATCAATCCCATCGGACCGGCCACGGTGGTCAGCAAGGACCGTCGCGACGACCGCCTGCGGGTGTTCATCGACAAGGACAATGTGATTACCGCGGTGCGTTGCGAATAACCAACGCCTCACACCCGATTTCGGCAATCGTCCGCGCGCCGGTCAGGGTCATCGCCACCCGCATTTCCTTCGCTATGAGATCCAGCAGATTGGCCACGGCCGCCTCCCCGCCCGTGGCCAGCGCATAGACGAACGCGCGCCCCAGCAATACGGTATCGGCCCCCAGCGCCAGCATCCGCACCACATCCAACCCTGAGCGCACACCCGAATCCACCAGCACCTTCAGCTCACCCTGCACGGCATCGGCAATCGCCGGCAATGCGCGCGCGGTGGACAGCACACCATCCAGCTGGCGACCGCCATGGTTGGACACCACGATGCCATCGGCACCGAAACGCACCGCGTCGCGCGCGTCGTCCGGGTCCAGGATGCCCTTGATCACCATTGGCCCGGTCCAGAACTCACGGATCCACTCCAGGTCCTTCCAGGAAATGGACGGGTCGAAGTTGGTCCCGAGCCAACCGATGTAGTCGGCCAGACCGGTGGGGGCACCGCGGTACGCCGACACGTTGCCCAGGTCATGCGGCCGCCCGAACAGGCCCACATCCCACGCCCAGCGCGGATGGGTCACCGCCTGCAGCATGCGCCGCAGCGGTCCGTTCGGCCCGCTCATGCCCGAATGCGCATCGCGGTAACGCGCCCCGGGCACCGGCATGTCGACGGTGAACACCAGGGTGGTCACGCCCGCCGCCTTGGCACGCTCCAGCGCGTTGCGCATGAAGCCACGGTCCTTCAGCACATACAGCTGGAACCACATCGGCCGGGGAATCTTCGGGGCCACCTCCTCGATCGGGCACACCGACACCGTCGACAAGGTGAACGGAATGCCCCGGCTGGCGGCCGCACGCGCGGCCTGCACTTCGCCGCGCCGCGCGAACATGCCGGTCAGGCCTACGGGGGCCAACGCCACCGGCATCGCCAGCCGTTCACCAAACAGATCGGTGTCCAGGCTCAGCTGGGACATGTCGCGCAGCACGCGCTGGCGCAGCGCCACATCGGACAGGTCGGACACGTTGCGGCGCAGGGTCTGCTCGGCGTACGCACCGCCGTCGATGTACTGGAACAGGAACGGCGGCAGCCGACGCTGCGCGGCAGCGCGGTAGTCCGAAGCGGCGGAAATGATCATGGGTCAGCAACACCGGGCAACAGTCCGCTCACAGCATACCGGGGCGCCCTGCCCGGCAGCGCATCAGACCAAAGGGTAGGTGCCGACCGTTGGTCGGCACATCGGCCGCAGCCGGGTACCTCAGCAGCCGCAGTCGCTGCTGGGCCCCTTCAACTCCACGCCATTGCCATCGGGATCCTGCACGTACAGCGACAGGCCGTCGCCCTCGGCACCGAAATTGCTGCTGGCCGGCGCATCCACGGCGATGCCGTGCATCTGCAGGTGCTCGCGCAGCCGCGCTTCATTGAACGGCTCCACGCGCAGGCACAGGTGCGCCATGTTGCGGCCCTGGACCCCGGCGGCGGCACCGCCAGGCAGGCCCAGCTTGCCGTGGATGTCGACCAGGTCGATCATCGAACTGCCCGCATGCAGATGCACCATGCCCAGCGACGGCCGTTCGCGTGCCACCGTGCAGCCCAGCACGTCCCGGTAGAAATGCAGCGCGCGCGGCAGGTCGCTGACCCGCAGCACCACATGGTCCAGGCGCTGCACGGCGAAGGTGGCTTGTCCGGCGGCGGTGGCGTTCATAACTTCTCCAGCTTGTCGGAAATCCGGCGGAACACCGCCAGCACCATCACGCAGAGCACACTCACGCCCAGCGCGATCACATACTCACCAATGCCCACGGCAATACCGATGGCCGCGGCCATCACCAGCGAGCTGGCGGTGGTCAGTCCGCTGACCTGGTCTTCGTGGCTGCCGCGCAGAATGGTACCCGCGGCGACGAAGCCCACACAGGCCACCACGGCTTCAATCAGACGGACGGGGTCGACCTGCAACAGGTCGCGATAACGCTCCTGCTGGAAATGTTCGGCAATGCTGTCGCCAAGGCCGACGATCAAGGCGGCAGCCCCGGCAATCAGCATGTGCGTGCGCAATCCGGCGGCGTGCTTGCCGAGCTCGCGCTCGATGCCCAGCACCCCGCCGAACAACATGGCCGCGGCCACCCGCAACAACAGCGACAGATCCTGCTCCCAGCCCATCCGCGTCTCCTCGGCGATGCGGGAAGCGTTACGCGAAGCGCGTGGCTATGCCGTGAAGTGATGTGAATGCGGCCGTTACCGGGGCCGGTCAGTGCGCCAGATAGCCGCCGTCGATGGCGTAGTAAGTGCCGGTGGCAAACGAGGCATCGTCACTGGCCAGCCAGGCCACCAATGCCGCCACCTCTTCCGAACGCCCCAGTCGCTTCAGCGCATGCTTGTCTTCCAGCGCCTTGCGCACCACCGGGTCCATCTTGTCCAGCAGCGGGGTGGCGATGAAGCCCGGGCCGACCGCATTCACCCGGATCTTGTCCGCGGCGTGTTCCCAGGCGGCGGTCTGGGTCAGGCCGACCACGCCGTGCTTGGCCGCCACATAGGCCGCCGAGTTGTCGAACCCCACCTGGCCCAGGATCGAGGCCATGTTGATGATGCTGCCGCCCTTGCCGGCCTTGCGCAACGCCTGGATCTGCGCGCGCTGGCACAGGAACACGCTGTTGAGGTTCACGTCGATCACGCGCTTCCAGCCATCAACCGGATAGTCGCCACTGGGCGCGGACGGCCCGCCGATACCGGCGTTGTTGACTGCGATGTCCAGGCCACCCAGTTCCTGCACGGTCTGCTTCACTGCTGCGTCAACGGCGGCTTCATCGGTGACATCCAGGGCGATGCCGAGGGTCTTCACGCCGCGTGCGGCCAGCGCCTCGGCGGTTTTCTTCACCGCATCTTCCTTCAGGTCCCACACCGCCACGGCCGCACCAGAGTCGGCGAACAGTTCGGCCACGGCCAGGCCGATGCCGGACACGCCGCCGGTGACGATGGCGACCTTGCCCTTGAGCTGGTAATCAATCATTGCGTTTGTCTCCACAGGTATCAGGGGGGAAAGCACCCCTACGCTACGCCTGTGATGCGTTACACAAGGTGCATGCAAAGCGTTTTCCGACCGCAACAAACCTTCCCATCGCTGCAACGCACGCGGCCGTATGCTGAAGGTCGTACCGTTCTTCACTTCCCCACAAGGCCCTGCACATGACTGCACCAACCGACGGTCTGCTGTTCACCCCCACCCGGCTGGGCTCCATCGACCTGCGCAACCGCATTGCGATGGCCCCGCTCACGCGCAACCGCGCCATCGAGGGCCGCGTGCCCAATCCGCTGGCGGTGCAGTACTACCAGCAGCGCGCCAGTGCCGGGCTGATCATTGCCGAGGCCACCCAGATCAGTCCGCTCGGCCAGGGCTATCTGGACACGCCCGGCATCTACAGCCAGGCGCAGATCGATGCCTGGCGCAAGGTCACCGACGCGGTGCATGCCGAAGGTGGACGCATCGTGCTGCAGCTGTGGCACGTGGGCCGCATCTCGCACACCAGTCTGCTGCCGGAAGGCGAAGTGCCGGTGGCCCCCAGCGCGGTGCAGGCCAAGGCCAAGACCTTCACTGCGAAGGGCTTTGAAGACGTGTCCGCGCCGCGTGCCCTGGCACTGGAAGAAATCCCCGGCCTGATCCAGGACTACCGCCAGGCCGCACGCAACGCCATCATCGCCGGCTTTGACGGCGTGGAAGTGCACGCGGCGAACGGGTATCTGATCGATCAGTTCCTGCGCGACGGCAGCAACCTGCGCACTGACGAATACGGTGGCAGCATCGAGAACCGCACCCGCCTGCTGGACGAGGTGGTGCGCGCGGTCGCCGCCGAGATCGGTGCCGAACGCACAGGGGTGCGCCTGTCACCGACCACGCCGGCCAGCGATGCCTACGACTCCAACCCGCAGCCGTTGTTCGAGCGTGCGGTGGAGCGGCTGGATGCGATTGGGCACCTGGCGTTCGTGCATGTGATCGAAGGGGCCACCGGTGGCCCGCGCGACAACATTCCGTTCGATTACGCCGCGCTGCGTGCGAAGTTCCGCGGCCCGTGGATCGCCAACAACGGCTATGACAAGGACAGCGCCGAGGCCGCCATCGCCAGTGGCTATGCCGACGTGATTGCCTTTGGGCGGGCCTTCATCGCCAACCCGGACCTGGTGGAACGCCTGCGTTTCGACGTACCGCTGTCCGAGTTCAACCCCGACACGCTGTATGGCGGCGGGGCTGAGGGGTACACCGATTATCCGAGCGTGTCGGGGTCCAACGTCGCCGATTGATGTCGGACGCGTAGAGCCGGGCTTGCCCGGCTGATCCGTCACCCGCAAGAAGCAGCCGGGCAAGCCCGGCTCTACGTCAATGCACCACAGTCGCCTCCAGCTGCACCGGCACCCGCTGCAGCGGCTCGCTGGCCGAGCGCGACAGCTGCACTTCGTACTGCCCGGCAGCGATCTTCCACTGCTTGTCGGCGGTATCGAAGCTGGCCAGGGTCTTCGGCTCGGCCTCGATCTGGATGCGGCGACTTTCACCCGGCTGCAGCGTCACCTTCTGGAAGCCGACCAGGCGGATCGGAGTGGCACTGCTGTGCCCCGTAGAGCCGGGCTCTGCCCGGCTGCCCTCCGGCAGTTTCAGATACAGCTGCGCCACATCCGCACCGGCGACCTTGCCGGTGTTGCGCACCTCCACCGTGGCCCGGAGGCGCTGGCCGTCGGCCACCACGCTCAGGTTGTCATAGGCGAACTGCGTGTACGACAGCCCATGGCCGAACGCGAACTGCGGCACCAGGCCCTTGGCCGCGAACCACTTGTAGCCGACATTGGCCCCTTCGATGTCGTAATTGATGGTGTCATCCGGCTTGTGCTTCGGGTTGAAGCCCAGCCCGTTCACCTCCGGACGCGGCAACTGGCTGGCATCCACCGGCCAGGTCACCGGCAGGCGGCCTGAAGGATTGACCTTGCCGGTGAGCAGCGCGGCAATGCCTTCGCCGCCACGGATGCCCGGGTACCACGCCTGCAGCAGCGCCGGCACCTGCTGCAGCCACGGCAGCTCGACCGGGCCGTTGGTTTCCAGCACCACCACGGTGTTCGGATTAGCCTTGGCCACGCCGGCAATCAGTGCGTCCTGGTTGTCGGGCAGTTTCATGTGCGGCAGGTCGACCGATTCGGCCGACCACTGGGTGGCGAACACAATTGCCACATCTGCCGCGGCAGCCGCGCGGGCAGCTGCGGCCACATCCGTACCATCCACATAGTCGATGGTCGCGTTGGGCAGCTCGGCACGCAACGCCTGCAGCGGCGAGGACGGGTGGAAGATCACCGGGCCCGGCCAGGTGGTCGGCAGCACACCCGGCACCGCATTGGTGCCACGCGCGGTGTAGCCCACGTGCGACGAACCGCCGCCACCGATCACGCCCTTGTCGGCATGCCCGCCGATCACCACGATGCGCTTCACGTCGGCGGCCAGCGGCAGCACGTTGTGTTCATTGCGCAGCAGCACGCTGCCCTCTTCCACCGTGCGCTGCGCGGCGTCGAAGCCGGCCTGCACGTCGATCGGCACGTGCTGCGGCGGCAGGTCGAAGTTGCCATGCGCGAACATGGTGCGCAGGATGCGCGCGACCATGTCGTCCAGGCGTGCCTGCGGCACCACGCCACCGGCCACGGCCAGGCGCAGCGGCTGGTCGAAATAGACCGCCTTGTCGAACACCTCGCCCGCCGACTGCTGGTCCAGCCCGGCCAGCGCCGCCTTCGAGCCGCTGTGCACGCCGCCCCAGTCGGACATCACGTAACCGGGGAACTTCCATTCCTGCTTGAGCACCTGGTTCATCAGGTAGTCGTGCTCGCAGCCGTAGGTACCATTGATCTTGTTGTACGAGCACATCACCGAGCCCGGCTTGCCCTCTTCCAGCGCGATTTCGAACGCCAGCAGGTCCGATTCACGCATCGCCTGCTCGCCGATCTCGGCGCTGTGGAAGTTGCGCGAGGTCTCCATGTCATTCAGCGCGAAGTGCTTCATGGTGGAGATCACGTGCTGCCGCTGCACACCACGGATCGATTCGCCGACCATGCGGCCGGCCAGCAGCGGGTCTTCACCGGCGTATTCGAAGTTGCGGCCGTTGCGCGGGTCGCGCTGCAGGTTGACGCTGCCGGCCAGCAGGATGTTGAAACGCTGCTGCCAGGCTTCACGGCCCATGGTGGCACCGCCGGCATAGGCGATCTGCGGGTTCCAGCTGGAGGCCGTCGACGGGCCCGACGGCATCGCGGTGGCGATGTCGCCCTTGCGGATGCCGCCCGGGTTGGTCACGCCCACGCCGGCATCGGCCGACTGCTGCGCCGGAATGCCCAGGCGCGGCACGCCGGGCACGAAGCCGGCCGAACCGACCGCGCCTTCCGGCAGCGGACCGCCGTCCTTGCCCAGACCGAAGTAGCTGTGCAGCATCTGGAACTTCTCGTCGACGGTCATCTGCGCCACCAGCAGGCGGGCGCGCGCATCGGCGTTGAGCGCCATATCCATCCACGGCGTGGCACCGCCGACCGCAGCGGCGTAATCGAGGGTCAGCAGCTGCGCCGTCAACGGCTTGCCGTTGGCGCTGACCTGCAGCTTCACGTCCTGGGCGCGCGCGGCGCTGAAGCCCTGGCGGTAGCCGACGGCATCGTCCAGCGCCACATAGCCGGTGGCTTCAGCGCGCGCAGTGTCCACGGCACCCAGCAGCAGGGCCGGTGCGCCCATGCGCGTCTGCGCGGCGGTATTCACAACCAGCGCGGGATCGGCCTTCGGTGCCGGCGCATACAGGGCCACGACATGGCGACCATCGTTCAAGCGCAGGTAGCTCACACCCGGCGCTTCGATGCCGGAAGCCGCCTCCACCGGCAGGCGCGAGAGCACGACGCGGCCGCGCGCTCCGGCTGCCACAGGGTCCACGGTGATGAAGCGCGCGGTGTAGCCCAGCGCATCGGCCATCGCCGCCAGCCGGTCAGCCTCGGCGCGCTCGACGTCGTCCACGGTCAGCGCATCCACGTCCAGCGCCTGCAACTGCGCGCCCACCGTGGCGGCGTCGAGCGTGGCAGGCACCTGTTGCAGACGCAGCACGGTGAAGGCGTCCGCGCCGGCTGCTGGTGCAGCGGCGGCGGTAGCGGCCAGCGACAGGGCAATGGCGGTGGTCAGGACGAGCGGCTTTGTAATCGTTTTCATAAGCGGGCGAAACACCTTTGCTGACGCAGAAAATCCGGGGAGTCTTGCCGCAGAAGGGTGCAGCGCAGGCTGCGGAACGCGGCACGATCAGGCCCCTCCGCCTGTCGCAATGCCATTGCGCCCACAGGGGGTGAAGAGTGGTCGAGCGCGTTCATGTCTGTCAACACGACGTTGGTGGATACCGCCGGATGAACGTTGGGGGTGCCCGTAGAGCCACGCCCTGCGTGGCTGTTTTCGTTCCGGCGTCATGAACGCCTGGCGCGCGGTTCCGATCATTGGCAAACGTCGGGTAATGGCCCGCAACACCGGGGATCCCGTCTTCGGACGCTTGTGCCGCGCCCTGCGCGGGTACCACGCAGGGCGTGATACCTACGGAATTGTTACGTGCGCAGGACGATTGCGCCGTTCGCCGGGCACGCCCGGCGGGGCTTCGGACTATTAGTATTTTTGCTAATTCCCGGTAGCATGTCGGTCTCACCTCTTGATCTTTGCTTCTCCGACACTCCCACCATGTCCCGGCCCTCCGCCCTCGCCCACCTGCCCTCGCCCCACCGGGAGGCCCCCTGATGGCCGCCGTACGGGCGCTGGAAGACCTGCTGGCCAGCCGCCAGGTCTGGCGCGGGCAGCCGCGGACGGTGCCTTCGGAAACCCCGGCCCACCCTACCGGGCACCCGGAACTGGATGCGCGCCTGCCCGGTGGCGGCTGGCCGCCGGCCTCGCTCGCGGAAGTGCTGCTGGCCGCCCCCGGCCAGGGCGAACTGGCGCTGGTGTGGCCGACCCTGGCCCGATTGAGCCAGCAGCAGCAGACCGTGGTGCTGATCGCTCCGCCCTACCTGCCGCATGCCCCAGCCTGGAGCCGCGCCGGGCTGGCCCTGAACCAGTTGCAGGTGGTGCACGCGTCGCCGCGCGAAGCGCTGTGGGCGGCCGAACAATGCCTGCGCTCAGCCGCCTGCGCCGCGGTGCTGTGCTGGCCGCAGACCACCGACGACCGCGCCCTGCGCCGCCTGCAGGTGGCCGCCGAAAGTGGCCAGTGCCTGGGCATCGCGTTCCGTGATGCACGCTGGAGCCGCAACCCCTCCCCCGCGCCGCTGCGCCTGCAACTGGACGACGGCCAGGTGCGGGTTCTCAAATGCCGCGGCGGCCAGGCACCGGCACAGCCGCTGCCGCTGGCCCGGGTGCAGTGAGGGCGCGCCGTGCACTGGGCCTGCCTGCTGCTGCCACAACTGGCGCTGGACGCTGCCCTGCGCCAGCAGCCGGACCCGCGTGCGCCGCTGGTGCTGGTGACCGGCCCGATGCAGCGCCGGGTGCTGCATGCGGTCAGCCCGAGTGCGCGCCAGCTCGGCCTGCGCCGGGGCATGCTGCTGTCGGCCGCGCAGGTGCTCACCCGCGACCTGCGCACGCTGGATTACGACCCGCGCGCCGAACAGGACACCCGCCAGCTGCTGGCCAGCTGGCTGTATGGCATCAGCTCGCAGGTCAGCCTGGCCTTCCCGCATGCGCTGGCGCTGGAGATCGGAGCCAGCCGCGCCTTGTTCGGCGACTGGCCGGCGATTGAACAGCGCCTGCGCGACGGGCTGAAGGAACTGGGCTTCCGCCACCGCCTGGTGGCCGCGCCCAATCCGCATGCAGCCTGGGTGCTGACCGGCGTGCATGCCCGCCTGGGGGTGGACGCGACCACGCTGGAAGCGGCCCTGGCCGACATTCCGATCGAGCGCAGTGGCCTGCCTGCAGAGGCAGTCACGGTGCTGGCCCGCTCCGGCCTGCGCACGCTGGGCAGCGCCTTCGCCCTGCCGCGCGAAAGCCTGGCGCGGCGTTTCCCACCGCAGGTACTGACCCATCTGGATGCCCTGCGCGGGCTGCATGCCGCGCCGTTATCGTACTTCCAGCCACCGAACCGCTTCGATGCGCGCATCGAATTCGAGTACGAGATCGAATCCACCCAGGCGCTGCTGTTCCCGCTGCGCCGCCTGACCACCGACCTGGCCGCGTTCCTGTGTTCGCGCGATGGCGGCGTGCAGCAGTTCGACCTGTGGTTCGAGCACGAAAACCATCCGGACACGCAGCTGCGCGTGGGCCTGCTGTCACCCGAACGCGATGCCGGCGTGTTGTTCGACCTGGCCCGCAACCGCGTCGATCATCTGCAACTGCCTGCCGGCAGCCGTGCCCTGCGCCTGCAGGCCACCCACCTGCCGCCGTTCGTGCCAGCCGCGCGCGACCTGTTCGACCCGCGTCCGCAGCAGGCGATGCCGTGGGAGCAGCTGCGCGAACGCCTGCGCGCCCGGCTGGGCGACGACGCGGTGCAGAGCGTGGGACTGCGCGCCGAACACCGCCCGGAACGCGCCAGCGGCGATGCCGGCGGCGCGCCCAAGGCCTCGCCGCCGGCGCTGCCGCTGCGCCCGGGCTGGTTGCTGCCGACCCCGCAACTGCTGCGCGACCCGGAGCTGCGCATTCTGTCCGGGCCGGAACGGATCGAATCCGGCTGGTGGGACGAAGGTGACGTCCGCCGCGATTACTACGTGGTGGAAACCGGCACCGGCCAGCGCGGCTGGGCCTACACCGCGGCCGGCGCGCGGCATGGCCCCTTCATGCTGCATGGCTGGTTCGCATGAACACCGACCTGCCCGACTACGCCGAGCTGCACTGTCTTTCGGCCTTCAGTTTCCAGCGCGGCGCGTCGATTGCCGACGAGCTGTTCGAGCGCGCCAAAGAACAGGGCTACCGCGCGCTGGCGATCACCGATGAGTGCTCGCTGGCCGGCATCGTACGCGCCTGGCAGGCGGCGAAGAAACACGGACTGGCGCTGATCACCGGGGCCGAATTCCAGATCGAGAACGGCCCCAAAGTGGTGCTGCTGTGCACCGACCTGGCCGCCTATGCCGCGCTGTGCCAGCTGATCACCACCTGCCGCCGGCGCGCGCCCAAGGGTCAGTACCAGTGCCTGCGCGAAGACTTCGACGCATTGCCCGACAGCCTGTTGTGCCTGTGGCCGGCACGCACGCCCAACCCGGAAAACGCGGCTTGGCTGCAGGCGCGTTTTCCGCACCGGCTGTGGCTGGCGGTGGAGCTGCACCGCGAAGCCGACGACGTGGAACGGCTGGAAGCGCTGCTGGAGTTCGGCTACGCCCATGACATCCCGCTGGTGGCCAGCGGCGACGTGCACATGCACGCGCGTCGCCGCCGCGCGCTGCAGGACACCCTGACCGCGATCCGCCAGCACTGCACCATCGCCGATGCCGGCTGGCACCTGTTTCCCAATGGCGAACGCCACCTGCGCACGCGCCAGGCACTGGCCGCGCTGTACCCGGCCGAGCTGCTGGAAGAAACCCTGCGCATTGCCGCGCGCTGCACGTTTGATCTCAAACAGCTGCAGTACACCTATCCGCACGAACTGGTGCCGGCCGGCCACGATCCCGCCAGCTGGCTGCGTGCACTGGTCGAAGACGGCATCCGCTGGCGCTGGCCGGGCGGCACCTCGACCCGGCAGCGCAAGCTGATCGAGCACGAGCTGAAACTGATCAACGGCAAACAGTACGAATCGTACTTTTTAACCGTGCACGACATCGTGCGCTTTGCGCGCAGCCAGCAGATCCTGTGCCAGGGCCGCGGCTCGGCCGCCAACTCGGTGGTGTGTTACGTGCTGGGCGTGACCGAGATCGACCCCAGCCACATGGAACTGCTGTTCGAGCGTTTCATCTCGGCCGAGCGCGACGAACCGCCGGACATCGACATCGATTTCGAACACGAACGCCGCGAGGAAGTGCTGCAGTACGTGTTCAACCGCTATGGCCGCGAGCGTGCCGCACTCACTGCGGTGGCGATCAGCTACCGCGGCCGCAGCGCGGTGCGCGACGTGGCCCGCGTGCTCGGCCTGCCACCGGACCAGGTCAACGAACTGGCCGCCTGCCTGGACCGCTGGAGCAGCCACGAACCGCTGCCCGAAGCGTTGCGCGAGCGCGGCTTCGACCCGGACACCCCGCTGATGCAGCGGGTGGTGGCGCTGACCGCCGAGCTGGTGGATTTCCCGCGTCACCTGTCCCAGCACCCCGGCGGTTTCGTGATTTCCGAACACCCGCTGTCGACCCTGGTGCCGGTGGAAAACGCGGCCATGGACCACCGCACGGTGATCCAGTGGGACAAGGACGACCTGGATGCCACCGGGCTGATGAAGGTCGACTGCCTGGCGCTGGGCATGCTGACCGCCGTGCGCAAATGCCTGGCGGTGCTGCAGGGGCGCGGCGTACGCACGGCCGCGGGCGAGGTGCTGACCATGGCGCGCCTTCCCGCCGACGATGTGCCCACCTACGACATGATCTGCCGCGCCGACACCCTGGGCGTGTTCCAGATTGAATCGCGCGCGCAGATGGCGATGCTGCCACGCATGCAGCCACGCTGCTTCTACGACCTGGTGATCGAAGTGGCGATCGTGCGGCCCGGACCGATCCAGGGCGACATGGTGCATCCCTACCTCAACCGCCGGAAGCAGCTGAAAGAAAAAGGCATCGAAGAAATCGACTACCCGCCGGAGCTGGAGAAAGTCTTCAAGCGCACCCTCGGCGTACCACTCTTCCAGGAACAGGTGATGCAGCTGGCGGTGGCCGCGGCCGATTTCACGCCCGGTGAAGCCGACGCGCTGCGCCGCTCGATGGCCGCCTGGAAACGCCATGGCGGGCTGGAGCCGCACCGCGACAAGCTGCTGGCTGGCATGGCAAAAAACGGCTACAGCCGTGAGTACGGCGAACGCCTGTTCGAGCAGATCAAGGGCTTCGGCAGCTACGGTTTCCCGGAAAGCCATGCGGCCAGCTTCGCATTGATCACCTATGTGAGCTGCTGGCTGAAGTGCCACCATCCGGCTGCGTTCGCTGCCAGCCTGATCAACAGCCAGCCGCTGGGCTTCTACACCCCCGACCAGATCCTGCAGGATGCCCGCCGACATGGCGTGGCGGTGCTGCCGGTGGATGTGCGCCACAGCGATTGGGACTGCACGCTGACGCCGGACCCGGACACCCCCGGCATCCGCCTCGGCCTGCGCATGATCGACGGTTTCAGCGAGACGATGGCGCTGGCGGTGATGCAGGCGCGTGCGCGTGGCGCGTTCGACAGTGTGGCCGACCTCAGCCAGCGTGCGCGGCTGGACCGCCGGCATCAGGGGCTGCTGGCCGATGCCGGCGCGCTGAAGGGCCTGAGCGGGCACCGGCACCGTGCGCGCTGGGATGTGTCCGGGGTGGAGAAACCGCTGCCGCTGTTCGACAACGTGCGTGCCACCGACGACGCCGAGGTCGCGCTGCCAGCCCCGAGCGCGTTCGAGGACATGCAGGCCGACTACAACAGTACCGGCACCACCCTGGGCCGGCATATGGTGTCGTTCATCCGCCCGCAGCTGGAGCAGCGCCGCTGCCAGCGCTCGGACCAGCTGGCGCAGCTGCCGCACGGGCGCAGCGTGCGCTTTGCCGGGCTGGTGCGCATGCGCCAGCGCCCGCAGACCGCCAGCGGCGTGACCTTTCTAACGCTGGAAGATGAGTGCGGCATGGTCAATGCCGTGGTCTGGCGACGCACCGCCGACCGTCAGCACCGGGTACTGGTGGAAGCCCGGCTGATGCAGATCGACGGCCGCTTGGAACGGGTGGACGGCGTGCAGCACCTGATCGTGCAGCGCATGCACAATATCGACGAACTGATTGCCGGGGTGCGCACCTCCAGCCGCGATTTCCATTGACGGCCTGTGACCTGCTTCACGCAAACGACTTGATTCGGACTTTTCTGACTGGTGCCATAAACCCGCAATCGGGTATTGTCGCTGCCATTCCAAGGATCCGGAGCCGCCTGTGTCGCGCGCACTCACTCTCACCACGCTGGTGGTATCCAGTCTTGCCCTGGTCGTGTCGGGGTGGACCGCCATCAAGCTGCACCAGAGCCAGTCCGACCAGCGCGTCATCACCGCGCGCGGCCTGGTCATCCAGGACGCCAACGGCCAGGCCCGGGTCATTCTGGGCGCGCCGGTGCCCGACCCGGTCAGCCAAGGCGTTACCCAGGGGCCACGCGCCTCGCCGCTGTCCGGCCTTATCCTGCTGGGTGCCGACGGCTCCGAACGCGGCGGGTATGGCACCGCCGATGTCGGCGACGAAGCCGTACTCACCCTCGACGACGCCCGCGGCACCACGGAAGTGTTCAAGGTCACCGCCAACCCCGACCGGGGGGCCACCCTGGTGGTGAAGCATCAGAACAACACCGGGGCGATGCTGAGTTCCTGGCAGGGCAAACCGGAACTGATCTTCCTCAGCGACAATGGCCAGTCGCACTATGTGCGCCCCGGGTCGCAGGCGGCCCCGTAGAGCCACGCCCTGCGTGGCTGCTTCTCGTCCAGCCCCATGAACGCCTGACGCGCACCTTCGATCGTTCCCAAACGCCGGCCAATGCCCCGCGACATCCGGGGCACTGTCTTCGGACGCTTGTGCCGCGCCTTGCGCGGGTACCACGCATGGCGTGGTACCTACGAAATTGCTACGGGCGCACGACGATTGCGCTGTTCGCCGGGCTTCGGCCCGGCGGCGTGCGAAAATCCCAGCACACCCGCACCCGGTCCTGCCCGTGTCCATCGCCCCGCCCGTCTGGCCCCAAGCCAGCACCGTCGAAGATTTCCGCCACAACCTGCAAGCCGTGCACGCGCGCATTGCTGCGGCCTGCGCCCGCGCCGGGCGCGATCCGCACAGCGTGCGCCTGCTGCCGGTCAGCAAGACCGTCGATGAAGCCCGACTGCGGCTGGCCTGCCAGGCCGGCTGCACCGAATTGGGCGAAAACAAGGTGCAGGAAGCCAAGGCCAAATCCGAAGCGATGGCCGACCTCGGCATCCGCTGGTCGGTGATCGGTCACCTGCAGACCAACAAGGCGCGCGACGTGGCCCGCTTCGCCAGCGAGTTCCAGGCCCTGGACAGCCTGCGCGTCGCGCAAGCCCTGGACCAGCGCCTGGAACTGGAACAGCGTCAGTTGGACGTGTTCGTGCAGGTCAACACCTCCGGCGAGGCCAGCAAGTACGGCCTGGACCCGATCGAAGTGGCCGACTTCGTGCAGCAGTTGCCCACGTTCTCCAACCTGCGCGTGCGCGGGCTGATGACCCTGGCGCTGTTCTCGCCCGACCCGGAACAGGTGCGCCCCTGCTTCGTGCGCCTGCGCGAACTGCGCGAGCGCCTGAAGCCCACCCTGCCTGCTGGGATCAGCCTGGATGAGCTGTCGATGGGCATGTCCGGCGATTTCGCGATCGCCATTGAAGAAGGCGCGACGGTGGTGCGCGTGGGCCAGGCCATTTTTGGCGCGCGGGCCACGCCGGACAGTCATTATTGGCCGGCCCGTATGCCGTAACGCCCTGCATGTCGTAGAGCCGGGCTTGCCCGGCTGCTTTTGATCGGCAATTTCGGCAAGCCGGGCAAGCCCGGCTCTACATGAAAGCAGCCGGGCAAGCCCGGCTCTACATGTTGGCGGCGTGGGCTTTGGCTTCTGCCATCACCCATTCGCGGAACGCCAGGAATCCCTGATGCGTGGCCGACCGCGCTGGATACACCAGCCAATGCGACCAGCGCGTCTTCAGGCGATGCGGTGACAGTGCGATCAACTGCCCGGACTGCAGCAGCAGCTGCGCCCGCGTCACCCGACCCAGCGCCACGCCGATGCCATCCAGCGCCGCCCGATGGTGTGACTCGGAATCGTTGAGCATCGCAACGTAACGCGATGGCGCGGTCTCGCCGGTCAGCGCAAACCAGCGCTGCCATTCGCCGTCCGGATCCCCCAGCAACGGCCATTGAGATAACGCGGCGGCCTCCACCCCGCCCATCCGCGCGACCAATGCCGGGCTGGCCATCGGCACCAGCCAGTCGTCGAACAACGGCTCGGCCGTCACCCCCGGCCACTGCCCTGCTCCCACCCGCAGCGCGGCATCCACCTGCAGCTGCCGCTCGAAATCGGTCAGCCGCTCGGTCGATTCCAGATTGATCTCGATCTGAGGATGCGCCGCCACGAACTGGCCCAGGCGCGGCACCAGCCAGTTCGACGCCATTGATGGCACCGCGCTGACGGTGAGCACCCGGTCGTGCCGCGCGGCGAACGGCTGGAACGCCTCGCCGATCGCATCCAGATGCGGCCCCACCTGCTCCAGCAGGCGCTGCCCTTCCGGGGTCAGCCGCACACCGCGCGCCTGCCGCAGCAGCAACGGGTAGCCCAGGCGCTGCTCCAGCTGGCGCATCTGGTGGCTGAGCGCGCTCACGGTCAGGTTCATCGATCCGGCCGCACGGGTCAGGTTGCCCAGGCGGGCCGCGACCACGAAATTGTGCAGCGCCTGCAGGGGCATCCGGGACATTTAGACTTGAATCCTGCTCAAGACAAAGTTGCGGAAATGTCGCTTTTCCGGTGCCGATGGTGCGCCCAAGATGACGGCCATTCAAGCCTTGAGGTGACGCCATGAACATCTACGAAGGGTTGTTGTTCCTGCACGGGCACGTGGCCAGCGCGGACCTGGCGCGGCAGCTGGTTGAAGTCGAAGTCGAGCCGGACCGGACGTTCATGCATGAGACCGATGAGAAGACCTGCTGTTCTGCGCCCGCGTCACGCGCACCCTCGAGGGAGGCCGTCGGGTAGCCCCCGGAGGGACACTCCACGGCATGGGTTCGGCGCATGC
Organism: Stenotrophomonas sp.; assembly: GCA_039592995.1. Taxonomy (GTDB): domain Bacteria; phylum Pseudomonadota; class Gammaproteobacteria; order Xanthomonadales; family Xanthomonadaceae; genus Stenotrophomonas. The sequence continues at coordinate 207,785 of JBCNQC010000006.1, forward strand.
GCCGAACGGGTTGGGCAGGAGGCCCAACCCCGGCCTTGCCGTATGCGCAGGACAGCGCATACGAGCAAGCCGTGGAGTAGCCTACATGGACGTACTTGCGGCGTGTCCCGGAGCGGGGCTGCCCGACGGCCTCCCTGCACGGATCAATTGAAACGCCGCCGTTGGCGATATCGCGAAAAGCAGCCGGGCAAGCCCGGCTCTACGGGATCATCGGCCATCACCCGGTCAATTCGGGGCTGGCAGCACGCGGGGCCGGCTCTCGTACCACTCGCGGGCGCCGGCGAGGTGCCATTGGCGCTGGTCGCCGTCCAGCTCGATGCCCGCACCGAGCACGCCCCAACGCAGGTAGAGGTCGCCCTTCTTCTGCGCCTTGGCCATCTGCAATCGGGCGCGCAGTGAAAGCCGCTCGTTCTCTGCCTGCAGATCATCGATGGTCACCGCACCGCGCTTCCAGCGCAGTTGCCCGGTCGCCTGCACCTCACCCGAGTCCAGCAGCCCCAGCACCCAACGTGGGTACGCGCTGCGTTCGGCAAACACGCCCAGCAACGGCCCGGCGTCACGCAGGCGCACGTCGGTCTGTGCATCCACCTCGAATGGTGCGGCGGCATCAATCCTGCCCTCACGCAGGGTCAAGGTGCCCCACCAGGCGGCGTCACCCTTGCCATCACCGGTGCGGATATTGCGCAACAGCACCGTGCTGCCGCCCAGATCGAACTGCTTCGCGTCGAGGTCCGCACGCCGCAGCTGCGCTTTGACCTGCGCATCGCCGGCCAGCTGCATGCCCGCCACCTGCAACCGGGCACCGCGGCCGCGCAGGTCGGCACGACCGCGCCCCACCCGGCCCGACGTATCCAGCTCCACATCGCCGCTCAGCAACCCGGTACCACCGAGCAGGCGAACACTACCCTCGCCCAGGTAACGGTTGTACGCGGTCAGGTCGGGCACCCGTGCGTCGGTGAACTGCAGCCGCGACTGCAGGGTGTCACGCATCTCCTTGAGGCGCGCATCGGCCTGCAGGGCAAGGTCCATGTTCTGCCCCTCGAACAGCACCTGCTTCTCACCCGATGCGGCCGCGCGGAACGTCGGAATGCGCACATCCAGATATGCCTGCGCCGGCTTGCCGGCGGCAATGCGTCCCTTGGCCCGCGCATCGCCCTGCATGCGCACTCCCGCCACTTCGGCCACCGCCGCCACCTTGGGGATATCCAGCGTGCTTCCTGGAGCCAGCGTGCCATCGACGATCTTCAGGTCGGCATTGAGCAGGCCGCCGCCATCCAGGTGGAACCACGGCTTGCGCACGAACAGGTCGGCAATCCAGTTCAGCGATTCGAACTGCCATGCGCCACGCACCTCGCCCGAAACACGCGGCAGCAACGTGGCCGGGGCCTCGAACGGAATCTTCCGCCCCGCCACTGTCAGGTCCGCGTCCAGTTCACTGCCGGTGTCTTCATCGCGCGGCAACCGCGCCTGTACCCGGATGTCCTGCGCCACGTCCAGCTGCAAGGCCAGCAGCCCGCGGTCGGTGGCGTGCACGCCGGCATGCAGCGGCAAGCGCCACACCAGCCGGCTGCCGGATTTCAACTCGCCCGCGTCCAATCCCAGCGCACCCTTGATGTGCGCTTCAGCGGGCGTGGTTCCCACCTTGGCATGCGCGCCTGCGGTGTCGATCTGCAACGCACGGCTGCGGCCGTCGATCTCCAGGCTGGCCTGCACCAGTCCGAACTTGCGGATGCCCGGCGCTTCATCGCGGTAATGTCGCGGGTAGCTGAAGCGCGCATCCAGCCGCGTGTCTTCCAGCAGCTTTACACCGTCCCAGGTCACCGTGGCCTCTTTGAACCCGGCGTTGGAATCCAGCAGCTCTGACGGCCCGCCCTTGATCTGCTTGACGAAGCCGACCATGCCATCGCCCTTGCCGGCAATCATCAGCTTGCCGAAACGGGCGCTGTGGATGCTGTCGCTGTGGATCGCATCCAGCCGCATCACCCAGCCGCGGTCACCGCGCGGCGGGGGCGGTATGGCCTTTTCCACCCGCTCCACTTCCGACTCGACATCGGTGGCGTTGATGCGCGGGATGCGCACTTCGCGCCGCACCAGCGCCGGCAGCGAAATCCACGCACTGGCCCGTTCGGCGCGGAAGATATACACCGTGTGATTGGCCTGGCCGCGAATGCGGATGTTCCAGACAATGGCGTGCCCCGGCAGCAGGGTCACGGCAGGCCCGGTCTGCAGGGTGAACTTTTCCGGCTTGCGGTTGACCACCATTTCGAACAGCGGCGTGTTGAGGAACACGTTGCCGGCCAGCAGGTACACCGCATAGATCGCCAGGAACCACAACAGCGCGGTGCGCCATGGCCAGGGCAATCGTCGCACACGCTCGGGAATCAACGGCATCTGGGAAGGGGGAAGAACGCAGACATGCCCCCACTATCGGCAACGCCCGCGCGATGCCGCGTGAAAGCCCCGCCGTTCGGCTTACCGGTTCAGCCCGGGCGACGCTCCGGATCCCACGCTTTGGGCTGCCACAGTTCGACCTTGTTGCCGTCCGGGTCGACGATCCACGCAAACGAGCCATTCTCGTGCTGCTCGGGTCCTGCCACCACCTGCACGCCGGCCTCACGCAGCTGCGCCAGCAACGCATCCAGGTCATCGACCCGGTAGTTGATCATGAAGGCCGAGTCGCTCGGGCTGAACCATTGCGTGTCGCGCTCGGCCACATGCCAGACGGTCAGTCCGCCATCGTCAGCGCGGTCATCCGGCCAGCGCAGCACCGCGCCTCCGAAATCCTCCAGCGCCATGCCCAGGTGCTGGCGGTACCAGTCGGCCAGTTCCTTGCGATCACCGCGCGCCTTGAAGAACACCCCACCAATTCCGGTCACCTTCGCCATTGCGCCCTCCAGCACCGTTGACTTTGCCGAGCGTACACCAGGGCAGGCAAAAAAAACGGCAGACCGTTACCGGCCTGCCGTCCGCATCGACGAGGATGCTGGTAAATCACATGACGTAGAGCCGGGCTTGCCCGGCTGCCACACCGTAGAGCCGGGCTTGCCCGGCTGCCGTGCAATCAAAAACGGAATTCACCACCCAGGCTGTAGGTGTCCACATCCACGTCCACGCCGCTGAAGTCACCCTGGCGACGGTCGTAGTTCAGGCTCAGGCCCCAGCGACGGCTGAAGTCGTAGCCAACGTTCACGCCGTAGTACGGCTTGGTCGAGCTTTCGTCATCCACCACGTCCCAGGTGTCTTCGCGGACCTGCGCGGTCATGCGCGCGATGCCTGCACGGGCACCGATGAAGAAGCCGGTGTTGTCTGCGCCGAAGTTCTTCTTCACCACCAGGCCGGCACCAATCGAGACCAGGTCCAGCTCTTCGTCCCAGCCCACGCTCTTGTTGTACAGCGAGCCCACGTGACCTTCGACGCCGATGTTCGGGGTGAACCAGTAGCCACCGCCAATCGCGCCGGAGGTATCCGATTCGCTGCCGCGGAAGCCATCGAAGCTGACCTCGGTATCGCTGCTGCCGAGTTCGGCGCGGACGAATGCCTGGCCGGCGAAGGCATTGGTGGACAGGGTGGCCAGAGCAACAGCGGCGGCCAGAGAGACGTACTTCTTCATTGAAATCCTTCCAGGGAGTTGTTGGTGCCCATCCGGGCGGTGCCAACTCTGCCCGCTGTTCATCCTTATGTCAATTTTCCGTTAATACCGCCTTCACGGCGCGCTCAGCGCCGGTTCCAGGGACTGGACAGCCGCCATCCTTATCGTTTATCAATAAACCGACGGCCACTGGCGGCCGTCCAATCCGGAGGCCGCGTGGCAGGCAGTACCGACCGACCCTCGACGTCGGGCGACATCGTTCACTTCACCCGCATCGCACTGCGCGCCGTCATGGCCCTGTGCTGGCTGGGTATCCTGGCGGCACTGTGCGCCTTCCCCATCGTCTACTTCGACCGCAGCTGGCTGCTGCAGGCCGCCGGTGTTACCGCCGAGCAGGCCCAGCAGCAATGGCTGTTCCCGCACTTCAGCCTTGGCCTGCTCGGCATCGTGGTGCTGCTCAGCATCGGTCTGGTGTTCCTGCGCCACCTGCAGCGCTTCGTGCGCGCGGTGCGCGGCGGGCACCTGTTCGCCCACGGTCACGCCCTGCGGCTGCGACGCATGGCCTGGCTGATGCTGGCGATGGAACTGCTGTCGATTGCCATTGGCCTGCATGCCAGCTGGATGGGGCCGGCGTTCGCCTGGATGGAAGTCGGCGGCGGCATGTCCATCACCGGCCTGATCGCGGTGCTGATGCTGTTCGTGATGGCACGCGTGTTCGAGGCCGGCGCGGCCATGCGCGAAGACCTGGACGGTGTGGTCTGATGGCGGTGGTCATCACCCTGGACCAGATGCTGGCCAAGCGGGGGATGACGCTGTCCGAGTTGTCCGCGCGCGTGGATATCACCCTGGCCAATCTGTCGATCCTGAAAACCGGCAAGGCCAAGGCGATCCGCTTCACCACCCTTGATGCAATCTGCCGTGAGCTGCAGTGCCAGCCCGGCGATCTGATGACGCATGACCCGTAGAGCCGGGCTTGCCCGGCTGCGCGCGGTGTCCGCAGGATCGCCAGCCGGGCAAGCCCGGCGCTACGACATTCCCCCCTTTTTCCAATGAGAGTTACGTAATGGAATGGCTCGCTGACCCCAACCTCTGGCTGGGGCTTGCAACCTTGGTGGTGCTCGAAATCGTCCTCGGCATCGACAACCTGGTGTTCATCGCGATCCTCGCCGACAAGCTGCCGCCGCACCAGCGCGACCGCGCACGGATGATCGGCCTGACCCTGGCACTGCTGATGCGGCTGGTGCTGCTGGCCGCGCTGTCGTGGATCATGAAACTCACCGAGCCCCTCTTCGAGGTGTTCGGGCACAGCTTCTCCGGACGCGACCTGATTCTGCTCGGCGGCGGCTTGTTCCTGCTGTTCAAGGGCACCATGGAGCTGCACGAGCGTCTGGAAGGCCGCGAACACAACGAAAATGGCAGCAAGGTGTACGCCAGCTTCGCCGCCGTGGTCACCCAGATCGTGGTGCTGGACGCGGTGTTCTCGCTGGACTCGGTGATCACCGCGGTCGGCATGGTCGACCACCTGGGCGTCATGTACGCCGCGGTGACCATCGCCATGGCGGTGATGATGCTGGCCAGCAAGCCGCTCACCCGCTTCGTCAACAAGCACCCCACCGTGGTGGTGCTGTGCCTGGGCTTCCTGCTGATGATCGGTTTCAGCCTGGTCGCCGAGGGTCTGGGTTACAAGATCCCCAAGGGCTATCTGTACGCCGCCATTGCGTTCTCGATTCTGGTGGAAAGCTTCAACCAGTGGGTGCGTTTCAACCGTGAGCGCAACGAAAAGCGCCTGCCGTTCCGCCAGCGCACCGCCGATGCAGTGCTGCGCATGCTGGGCACGCAGCCCAGGCAGGGGCATGACGACGAACACCAGGAAGGTGCAGGCGAAGAGCGACTGGAACCGGCCGAACAGGACATGATCCGAAGCGTGCTCAGCCTGGCCGATCGCCCGGTGTCCAGCGTGATGACTGTGCGCGCCGATCTGGAGTGGATCGATACCGGTCGTGGTGAGGCACATGCGATGCAGAAGCTGATCGACTCGCCGCACACCCGCATGCTGGTGGCCGAGGGCGACCTGGACCAGGTGCAGGGCATCGTGCAGAGCCGCGACCTGCTGGCGGGCGTGCTGAAGGGCAAGCCGCTGTCATTGCAGGACGCCTTGCGCGAACCGGCCTATGTGATCTCCAGCGCCAGCGTTCTTCAGGCGCTGGAGGTCATCCGCGAACAGCCGGTACCGGTTGCGGTCGTGGTTGACGAGTATGGCAGCGTGGAGGGCCTGGTCACCGCCAACGATCTGCTTGCGGCCATTGCTGGCGACCTGGCCGACACCCAGGACGAACGGTATGGCGTGCAGGCGCAGGCCGACGGCAGCTGGGAAGCCGACGGTGCCCTGACCCTGGATGACCTGCAGCGCCTGACCGGCATCAACTTCCCGCGCCACGCACGCTACCAGACCCTGGCCGGTTTGCTGCTGCAGCAGCTGGACCGCTTGCCGGTGGAAGGCGACGTCATCGAGCACGAGGGTTATCGCGTGCAGGTGCAGGCCATGGACCGCCGGCGTGTCACCCGCATGCGGATCACGCCGACAACAACCATCGGGACGTAACCCCGGTAGAGTCGACCCCCGGTCGACTGCACGGAACCCATCAACGTTCGATTTCGGCATGACCACGAACGATGACGCGCTTCTGCGCCATGCACCCGGCCTTCGCCGTGCCGACCGCCGTTATCGGCGGTCGACTGTCGTGCGACCCTACCGATGCCCCCACTCCATGGGTCACACCAGCCGCATTGTTACGCCGGCAACTTCGCCACCACCTTGAACTCCACGTCGAATCCGGCCAGCCAGGTGACCCCCACCGCGGTCAACGTCGGATGCGGCGCCTCACCCCAGTACTCCATCACCACCGGCCACACCCGCTCCAGGATATTGGCCGGGTCGATCATGAACACGGTCACGTCCTGCACATCATCAAACGTGCAGCCGGCCTCGGCGAGGATCGCGTTGAGGTTCTGGAACGCCCGACGCACCTGCGCCTCGACGTCCGCCTCGGGCGAACCGTCCTCACGACTGCCGACCTGGCCCGAAACAAACAGCAGGCCGTTGGTCCTCACCGCTGGCGAATAGCGATAACGGTCATACAGGTCCTGCCGACCCTTGGGGAACACCACATCACGCTTGGTCATGAAACTCTCCACGGGGCCACGCCCCTGATTGCGATGGCACCATGCTGGACCGCCCCGGCGAGCGGATAAACCGCCCCGTTTGTCCATCACTGTTTGTAGAATCCAAACAATCCCCCCCCCTGCTGGAGCGCCGATGGACCGCTTCGATGCCATGCGCGCCTTCGCCCGGGTCGTGGAAACCGGCAGCTTCACCCAGGCCGCGCAGACCCTGCACATGAGCCGTACCACCGTCACCCAGCTGGTGCAGCAACTGGAAGCCCGGTTGCGGGTGCGCCTGCTCAACCGCACCACCCGGCAGGTCAACGTCACCGCCGACGGCGCGGCCTACTACGAGCGGGTGATCCGCCTGCTGGCCGACCTCGACGATGCCGAGACCAGCCTCTCCACCTTCGCCACAAACCCACGCGGGCGATTACGGGTCGATGTGCCCAGTCCACTGGCGCGGCTGATCATCGTCCCTGCACTGCATGACTTCCACGCCCGCTGGCCGGACATCCAGCTCGATCTGGGTGCCAGTGACCGCCATGTCGATCTCATCGACGAGAACGTGGACTGTGTAATCCGTGGCGGTGCGATCACCGACCCCTCGCTGGTGGCCCGCCATATCGGCGACCTGCAGGCCGGGTTGCATGCCGCGCCGGCCTATCTGGAAAGACAGGGCACCCCGGCACACCCGTCCGAGCTGGAAGCCGAGCCGCACCAGATCATCGGCTATCTGCGCAAACACGGTGGTCGGCTGCTGCACGTCACCCTGCAGCGCGGGGCCGAGCAGCTCACCGTGCAGGGACGCCACACCTTTGCCATGGACGACGGCAATACCTACATGGCCGCAGGGCTGGCCGGATTGGGCGTGATCTGGCTGCCCGACTACATGGCCAATGCACACGTGCAGCGCGGCGAACTGGTGCGTCTGTTCCCGGACTGGACGCTGGAGGCGATGCCGTTGCACCTGGCCTTCCCGCCCAACCGGCACGTCAGCGCCAAGTTGCGGGTGTTTATCGACTGGGTGGTAGACCTGATGCAACGGTACGTGCCTGTACAGGTGCATGCACCCTGACCCTCGCCGCATCGCGCTATCGCGCCATCGCGGTATCGCGCCATCGCCGCATCGCCGCATCACGCCATCGCGGCATCACGCCATCGCCGCATCGCGCCATCGCGCCATCGCGGTATCGCGGTATCGCGGTATCGCGCCGGTAGGGTCGCACGACAGTCGACCGCCGATGGCGATGCCGCGTTCGGGAAGGCATGACCTTTGCTTGAAGTGCTTCTCCGGCAGCGTCCATGCCCCAAAGCGCCGATGGACGCAATCGGCGGTCGACTGTCGTGCGACCCTACCGCGTCTTGTTCCGGGTGCACGCTATCCGCTGCTCAGCGGAGCGCGCGGGGTCGGTTTGGGCCACCACGTATCTGGAGGAAAAACTGGACCCGCGCCATTTCGCGCGGGCCCACCGTTCCGCCATCGCCAACGTGCGCCGGGTGAAGGCGATCCACCCGTGGTTCAACGGACATCATGTGGTGACGATGGACAACCGGCAGCAACTGCGCATGAGCCGGTATCAGCACGAGGCATTTTTGAAACTGGTTTCGAGCCTGGGCTGAGCAAGGTTGCCGCGCTATTTGCCGCTGTCGCCTCAGCGCCTCACTCGCCGTATATTGCCGGGTCCTTCGGCGGATCCCCAGCGTCCGCTATACTGATGGTGTTTCCGTTGGAGGAGTTGACGTACCTCACCATGCCAGGATTTCCGTATTGGTCGTAGTACACCACGCGAGGCTTTATGTCCCGGCTTTCTCCCGCGTAGTACCAATTGGAAATACGCACAACATTTGCCTGACCAACAGCATCGTTAACGGCAAACTCTGCATGCCCATAACGCTGAACTGTCTTTTCACCAACATTGTAGGCAATTTGAGCTTTCTCAGACCATCCATCTTTAATCCAGCTGTAATGCTTCTGGTTGAACGGATAGTCGGGATGATGACTACCTCGTATGCTGTAAGTACTGTTATTCGCGTTGAATTTTAGATAGTACACATCGACATCATGCAGGACTGAATTTGGCCCACCTCTATTTTCCAACGCAAACGCTGAATACTTGTGAATCACAACATCGACCCCAACCACGTTGATCCAGCTATCGAAATCTCTGGCTCTATACACTGCACCCGTGGGTGAAACAATCCGCGCGTCGAGCTTCTTTTCGACCATGCTGGTGGCCATGTAAAGCGTAATCGTACTTTCCGTGGCTTCGGCCCTGTCCTCACCCTTCAGAGGATCGAGTTCAGTTCCATCCTCGCGCGTCGGAAGGAAGTTATAGTCGTATTGATTCTTGACCCTAGACCACCCTCCCATCGGCTCTCCAGATTCGTAATAACACAGAATAAGATCGCGCATCTGTGCAGCAGTCAACGGGACCTTGATTCCGTTCTCATCGCGGGCATCAAGCGTCACCTTGATGGGCACCTGCTGGCGCGTGTTTTTGTAGCACCTGGCGTTGATCTTGGTGTGGCCCAGTACCTCCACCTTGAAATCCGCCAAGGTCGCCCAGTTGGCCCGCGGCTCGCCAATGATGGGGTCGGGTTTCGGCATGTCGGTGCTGCCTGCTTCATCGGTATTCATTTCGATGTACTCCCAGTTGAGTTCCGTTGGATTGCCATCAACAACAACCACCATGGATCGCAAGCAGGGAACGCACAGGGCGCACGAACGCACCGGCACGGGGCTGCACCGAACAGATGAAGGATCGAAAAGGCACGGCTACGCGAAGCCCGTCCTGCTGGACCGTCCACCGCTCGCGATTCACCCCCGTGAGGGTCTCACGCTACGCTTGGGTCTGTTATCCGGGCGTCATGATGGGGAGGACGCAATCGCTGGATGACGCGCGAGGTCCTGGTAGGGTCGCACGACAGTCGACCGCCGATAACACCTATCGGCGCATTAGGGCATGGAATAAGCCGCGCGCGTGGCTTCGCCATTGGTCATGCCTATAGGGCGCTGCGCGTGTGCGTGCGGTCGACTGTCGTGCGACCCTACCGGGCTTCACACATTGCGAGCATTATCGCGGTGATCGGGTTTCGCACGATGCGGGTACTTCGCGCAGTGTCGGGGATCCACGCAGTGCAGCCGGGCAAGCCCGGCTCTACGGGGTGCGCTC
>JBCNQC010000060.1:0-11431 GCA_039592995.1 Stenotrophomonas sp.
ATGTGCCGTTCGCGAATACCGGTGCGCGTTTGAATCCACTCATCGCTGGTGTCGACCAATTTCTCCAGATCCTGGTTGGTCAGCACTTTTTCGGGCAAATAACTACCGGTGCCCGCGATCCTCGAGTAGATCCGCTTGCTCATTGCAATTCCTGAAACGCGGCCGCAACGCGGCCTGGAAGAAAGGGCAAAGGCCGCCGCCCGACCGGGCAGCGGCCTTCACACACATCAATCTTCTTCGACCGCCGAGGTCTTGGTGGTGATCACCTTCTTGCCACGGTAGAAACCGTCAGCAGTGATGTGATGACGCAGATGCACTTCGCCGGTGGTCGGGTCGGTCGACAGCTGCTTGGCGCTCAGGGCGTCATGCGAACGGCGCTGGCCGCGGCGGGACGGGGTAACACGGGATTTCTGCACAGCCATGGGATTGCTCCAAACTCGGTTCGTTTTGCTTCGTCGTTTCGTCGCACAGGACGCCAGCGCCCAGCACAGTCTTCGCTTTCGCCGCAGCCGCCGACGACAACCGGCTGCTATTGTTTCTTCAGCGCCGCCAACGCCGCGAACGGGTTGGCCTTGCTTGTTTCTTCTTCAGTTGGTGCCCAGTCACGGTCAACCGCTTCACCATCAGGCGACAGCGGTACCACCGGCACGGCCAGGACCAGTTCGTCCTCGACCACGTCCAGCGGACGCAGCTCGCCGTCCTCGGGCACCAGCAGCGCTTCGTACTCCTCCGGCAACGCAGCTTCTTCAGCTTCGTCGCGGACCAGGCCAAGACGCTGCACCACATGCACCGGCAACAGGAATCGCTGCATGCTGCGCTGACAGATCAGCGGCAGCTCGGTGGTGATGGTCAGCTCCACATAGGATACCCGCACGATCTCGTCGCGTCCGAATTCCAGTGCATAGGTGCACGTTCCTTCGGTATCGGCAACAAGGCCTTGCAGGCGGGTCAGGTCAGCCAGGTTGACCTGGCCTTCGAAGCGCCTGCGCGCTGCGACCATCCGCCAGGCATCCAGCAATTCGGGCACGTTCGCGGACATAAGCCGCTGAATGTTAAGGACCGCGGTGACGGTTGTCAAATGCCTGTGTTGCGGATCCGGGGAAAGGCCGCACAGGAAAGGCCGCACGACCAACGGTCGTGCGCTACCGTCGGGTACCATTGTCGCATGAATGCGCTGCTCCTTGCCTCTACCTCCCGTTACCGCCGCGAACTGCTGGAACGCCTGGGCCTGCCCCTGGAGACCACGCGCCCGGACGTAAACGAAACCCCTGCCCCGGGCGAAGCCCCTGCCGCGCTGGCGGTCCGGCTGGCCCGGGCCAAGGCCGCCGAGGTCGCCGGTCGCCACCCCGGGCGATGGGTGATCGGGTCAGACCAGGTGGCGGAGCTGAACGCGGCCCCGCTGGGCAAGCCCGGCACGGTGGAGGCTGCCCAGGCCCAGCTGGCGGCGATGTCCGGGCAGGCGGTGGCTTTCCACACGGCGGTGAGTCTGCAGTGTGATGGCCGGGTGCTGGAGGCCATTGACGTGACCACCGTACGGTTTCGCGTCTTGCAGGCGGATGAGATTGCCCGCTACGTGGCCGCTGAAATGCCGTTGGACTGTGCGGGCAGCTTCAAGTGCGAGGGGCTGGGGATCACCTTGTTCGATGCGATCGAGAATTCCGACCCGACCGCGTTGATCGGGCTCCCCCTTATTGCGGTGGCGCGGTTGTTGCGGGAAGCGGGATATCGGTTGCCGTAGCGTGCGGACGATGCCGGCACCGCCTGGGCCGGCCAACGGCCGGCGCTACCAAAAGCGTGCAGGCCGACCGGTAGCGCCGGCCGTTGGCCGGCCCGCACGATGCATCAACGCACGATGACCGCCTGCTCCTGCCAGGTTTCAACGCTGCCGTCGTTGCCGTGCAGGCGCAGCCCGAGCCAGTGCTTGCCGGGAGCCAACCCGGTCGTATCCAGGCGTGCATCGAAGCCGACGTTCGGATGCTGCGGGTCGTTGGAGATCTTCCAGAACCCCGTGATGTCATACGGACGGCCGTAGCTGACCTGCCCTGCCGGCGTGCCGTCGACCAGCAGCTCGACCCGGGACAACCCCACCCCTTCCTTGAACGCCCAGCCGCGCACTTCCACCGTGCCCTGCACCTGCGCGCCGAACTGCGGCGTGTCCATCCACGCCATCGCCGGACTCACACACGGACCTTCAGCGCGCTGCGCCGGCAGCCGGAACAGCAGGAAGCGCTGGTAGCCGTGGTCCTGGCTGACCACGCGCGGCGGCGGCAACGGCCCCACCTGCCCGCATACCTGGTGGTAGCGTTCCAGCAGCTCGCGGTAGCGCTGATCACTGGGCGACAGCACCAGCAGCAGCGGCGTGCTGCGCTCCCCCTGATGCAGAAGGTCCCACTGGACCAGCTGCGCAGTGCGGCCGTGCTTGTCATTGAGCGGGTGCGGCAACACCTCGATGCGCGGATCGCGCAACTGGAAGCCCAGCTCGGCCCCGACCTTGAAGTTGCCGGCCAGCACGCGGGTGCCCTCCGGCATCTGCCGCAGTTCGTCGCGCACCGCCGCGGCCAGCGGCTGCCAGCCGGCGAAATTGCGCGGGTAGTACTTGTCGCCGGCCAGCTGCTCACGCAGCGCGGGCGTTGACGCCATCAGGTAGTACCCGAAGGCCACGGTGAGCCCGCCTCCGGCCAGCCACCAGCCGGTGCGGCGCAGCCAGCGCGGCCAGCCATTGAGCACCACCGGCACCGCCACCAGCAGCGCCAGATAACCGGGCAGCGGCCAGTGGAAGCTGATCCGTTCCACGTCCGTGAAGAAACCCAGCAGGAAGATCGCTACGGTGGATACGGCGCCCACCAGACCGAAATAGCGCCACTGCGCTCGAGCGCCCCCACCCGAACGGGTACCCGCCAGCGCCACCTTCCACATCGCCACGCACAGAATGGGGGTCACCAGCACCGGCTGGATCACCAGGAACCACAGGCCGCTCCACTGGAAGTCCCAGGGGTGGCGCTCGACCACCTGGAATTTCAGCCCGGCATCGTGGTTGTCGGCATTCCACGCCAGCAGCGGCAACCAGGCCAGCACGCCCAGTGCCAACGCCACCCAAACGCGCGGATCACGCAGCATGCGCCGGCCTTGTGGCAGCACCAGCAGCGCGATCAGGCCCACCCCGATCACGCCGATGAAACGGTAATGGCTGAGTGCGCCGATCATCAGGCCCAGTGCCAGCTTCATGGCAGCGGCCGCGTCCACATTGCGCAGCAGGCGCGCACCGGCATCCAGGCACAGCACCGCAGCCAGCGCCATCGGCACATCGGGCACCGCCAGCATGCCCAGCGTCGCCGACAGCGGCATCAGCAGGGTCAGACTACCGGCCTGCCAGCCGGCCACCGCGCCGAACCAGCGCGTGGCAATGCGCGAGACCATCCACGGCAGCGCCGCGCCGATGGCCAGGAAGGGCAGCCGCACCGCCAGCACATGAGGGCCACCCAGTTCCACGCCAAGACGGGTGAGCCACGCGGTCAACCCGGGCAGATCCGAATAGGCCATGGCCAGGTGCTGACCTTCCTGCCAGTAGAACGCTTCGTCCACGAACAAGGGCAGACGCGCTGCAATCACCAGTTTCACCGCGGTGATCAACGTCCACAACGTCAAAAAAATGGTACGTGCGCGTTGTTCGCCCTGCATTGGCCTATAGAATCGAAGGATCGACGACACGAGACGAACATGGAATCTTCGCCCCACGTGCCCGCCATGCTAACCGATGTAGTGCGACAGGCTCTTCGCAACGCGCAGGACCAGGTCAACGGCCTGGTGCTCGGCAAATCCCACGAGGTACGGTTGGCCTTCGTGGCCCTGCTTTCGGGTGGCCACCTGCTGATCGAGGACCTTCCAGGCCTGGGCAAGACCACATTGGCCCACGCCTTGGCGTCCAGCCTGGGGCTGGGCTTCCAGCGCGTGCAGTTCACCTCGGACCTGCTGCCGGCCGATGTGCTCGGCGTTTCGGTGTATGAAGCGGCCAGCCGCCAGTTCCAGTTCCATCCGGGCCCAGTGTTCACGAACGTGCTGCTGGCCGATGAAATCAACCGCGCGCCGCCACGTACGCAGAGCGCGCTGCTGGAAGCGATGGCCGAACAGCAGGTCACGCTGGACGGGGTGACCCATGCCCTGCCCGACCCGTTCTTCGTGATTGCCACGCAGAACCCGGTGGATCTTTCCGGCACCTTCCCGCTGCCCGATTCGCAGCTGGATCGCTTCCTGCTGCGGCTGGCGCTGGGCTACCCGAACCCGGAATCGGAGCGCGAACTGCTGCGCGGCACCGACCGCCGCCACCTGATCGCACAGACCAGCGCCGCGCTCACCCAAGCGCAGGTGCGCCCCCTGCGCGAGGCGGTCGGCCAGGTGCACGCCAGCGAAGCACTCATTACCTATGTGCAGTCGCTGCTGGCACGCAGCCGCCAGCACACGGGCGTGCGCGTCGGACTGTCACCGCGTGCAGGGCTGGCGCTGCTGCGCGCGGCCAAGGCACATGCGCTGCTGCTGGGCCGCGGCCACGTGGTGCCGGAGGACGTGCAGACCCTGTTCGTAGCGGTGGCCGGGCACCGGCTGGTACCCGAAGCCGAAGCCGGCAACGGGCCGGCGCTGGCCCGCGCGATCCTGCAGACGGTCCCGGTGGACTGACATGCAGCGCGGCTGGGGAGACCGCATCATCCAGACCTTGGTACGGCCACGACGGCAGGAAACCCTGCCGCAGCGGCTGCACCGCCGCCGCATCTACGTGCTGCCCACACGCTTCGGGTTGTTCGTTGCCGTGCTGCTGGTGGCCATGCTGCTGGGCGCGCTGAACTACAACAACAACCCAGCGCTGCTGCTGGCCCTGCTGCTGTCCACGGTGGCGGTGGCCAGCACTTTTGCCGCGCACCTGCAGCTTTCCGGGCTGCGCATTGACGCGATTTCCGCCGAGCCCGTGATCGCCGGCACGCCGCTGCGCCTGCGCGTGAGTCTTTCGCGCAACGACACGCGGCCGCGCCGCGGGCTGCTGCTGCAGCATGCCGAGGCGCGCGCGCATGGCCATCTGGTGGACAGCGACCAGGTGGAAGTGGATCTGGACCTGCCCACCCAGCAGCGCGGTTGGCTGGATCTGGAGCGCATCCGCATTTCCACCACGCAGCCGCTCGGGCTGGTCCGCGCGTGGGCCTGGGTGTTGCCCGACACCCCATTACTGGTGTATGCCGCGCCCGAACTGCACGCCCCCGCACTGCCCGATGGTGCAGGCGATCCGCTGCACACCCGCGTGCACCCCAGCGGCGAGGAGCTGCACCAGCTGCGCCCCTACCGTGCAGGCGATCCTCAGCGCAGCATTGCCTGGAAGCATTCGGCGCGCCGCGACACCCTGCTGGTGCGCGAGTATGAAAAGCCGGTGGGCGTGGATGTGCTGCTGGACTGGTGGCAGTTGAAGTCACTGCCCACCGAAACCCGCATTGCGCGGCTGGCCCGCTGGGTGGACCAGGCCGAGCGCGAGGGCCGCCGCTATACCTTGAAGCTGCCCGGCCAGCCGGTGCTCGGCCCCGGCCAGGGCAGCAGCCATCATCACCTTTGCCAACGCGCACTGGCGCTGATGCCCCATGACTGAGCGCGCCTCCCACATTCTAAGTGCCGAGGCCCGGCGCTGGACCCTGCTCAGCGCGGCACTTTCACTGCTGCCACTGCTGCTGTTGCTGCCGCCGCTGCTGGGGGGCGTGTTCGCCGTGGTGGCGCTGATCACCGCCCTGCTGGCCGGCCAACGCGTGCTGCCCGGGCCGGTGCGCCTGCTGCTGGTGCTGGGCATGCTGGCGGCCATCTACTGGCAGATGGGCGCACGCCCGGGCCGGGATACCGGCTGTGCCCTGCTGGCGGCGATGCTCGCACTGAAATCCAGTGAACTGCGCAGCCTGCGCGACGCGCGCAGCCTGCTGGGATTTGCACTGTTCGCACCGTTCTCGGCGTTCCTGCTGGACCAGGGCCCGACCACGATGGTGCTGGCCGTGCTGGCCGCATTGAGCGCGCTGATCACGCTGCAGCGCCTTGCCCAGGCCGAGGGCGAGGCGCCCAGCCCGGCACTGGGTGGGCAACTGCGCGGCGTGGGCCGGCTGGCTGCACTGGCACTGCCACTGGCACTGATCTCGTTCTGGTTGTTCCCGCGCCTGAGCGAGCCGCTGTGGGGCCTGCCCGACCGCGCGGTAGGAAAGCCGGGGCTTTCCGATCGCATGGAACCAAGCCAGTGGCTGGACCTGATGGCGGATGACGCACCTGCGATGCGGGTGACCTTCAACGCCGAGGTGCCCGCGCCAGAGCAGCGCTACTGGCGCGGCCCGGTGCTGACCCGGTTCGACGGCAAGGTGTGGGAACAGGACCGGCAGGCCGAGTATGCCGAGCCCCCGCAGGTCACCCGGGGCGCACCACGCTGGGACTATCTGATTGATTACGAACCCACCGATCGCCGCCAGCTGGTGGCGCTGGACCTGCCGATGCAGGCTCCAGAAGGCACCCGTCTGGATGCCAACTACAGTCTGCGCAGCAATGCCCCGCTGGCCGCGCTGACCCGCTGGCACCTGCAGTCATCGCCCGCCGAACGCTATGTGCAGCCGCTGGGCGAGTGGCAACGCCGGCAACTGCTCGCACTGCCGCCCGACCTCAACCCACGTACCACGGCGCTGGCACGCCAATGGCGGCGTGAAGCCGGCAGCGACGACATGGCCATTGTCAATCGCACTCTGGAATGGGTGCGCTCCCGGTTCGCCTATACACTGGATACCCAGCCGCCCGGCCGCCACGCGGTGGACGAGTTCCTGTTCGACCAGCAGGCCGGCTTCTGCCAGCACTTCAGCTCCTCGTTCGTGGTGCTGATGCGCAACGCCGGCATTCCCGCCCGTGTGGTGACCGGCTTCGCCGGCGGTCAGCGCAATCCGTACGGCAACTACTGGGTGGTGCGGCGGATGGATGCCCATGCCTGGGCTGAAGTGTGGTTGCCGCAGCGCGGCTGGGTGCGCGTGGACCCCACTGCAGCGGTGGCCCCGGAGCGCATCTACGACACGTTGGAAGACCGCTTGAGCGCCGGCGGTGCTGAGGTGACTCTGGAGGGGCGCTGGGCGCAGCTGGGCCAGATGACCGACTACCTGCGCCGGGGCTGGAACGACCTGGTCCTCAGCTTCGACGCCACCCGTCAGCAGCAGCTGCTGCGCCCGCTCGGCATCGAGCGGCTGGAACCGGCGCAGCTGGCCGCCATTTTCATTGCCTTCGCAGGCGCTGCGCTAGGCTGGATGGCGTGGGTGCTGGCCCGGGGCGAACGCGAACGCGATCCGCTGCTGAGGGCCTGGCACCGGATGGGCCGGCGTTACGCGCGGCATGGCCTGGCCCGGGAACCGGCCGAAACCGCCACGGACTGGGCGCAGCGCGTCCACCACCAGCGCGCCGACCCGGCGCTGCTTTCACTCAGCCAGCGTTTCGTTCAGGCGCGCTACGCTGGCACCACGCTCGACCCTACACTTGTGCGTGACCTGCAGCGGCATCGTCCGTCCACCGGAGCATCCTCATGAACACCAAGCTTCTGCTTCCCCTTGCCGCCGTGCTGGCGCTGTCCGCCTGCGCCACCGCGCCGAAACCGCTGCAGGGCACCTTCAGCATGGTCAGCCCGCGTGATTCGGTTGCCACCCAGCAGGTCGGTACGCCGGTGCGCTGGGGCGGCCGCATCATTGAAACCACGCCGGGGCAGGGCCAGACCTGCTTCCAGCTGCTGTCGCGCCCGCTCAACGGCACCGGCCGCCCGAACACCACCAGCAACGACGCCAGCGACGGTCGTTTCGTCGCCTGCCGCGCCGGCTTCTACGACCCGGCCGTGTTCGAAGCGGGCCGTGATGTGACCTTCATCGGCAAGATCGCCGGCTATGAAAACACCCGCATTGGCGACTACGACTACAAGCTGCCGAAGCTGGAAGCCGATGTGATCTACCTGTGGCCGGAACAGCGCCAGGTGGACGTGGTGCCGGTGTACCCGTACGGGCCGTGGGGCCCGGGTTGGGGTCCGGGCTGGGGCTACCGCGGCTGGGGCTGGTGGTAACAGGCATCGCGGCGCGTCGTGTACCCACCAACGGTGGGTACCTACCGTCGCCCGGCACACAAAAAACCGCCCATCGGGGCGGTTTTTTTTGCCTCACTTCCCGGGTGCCCCGAAATGCCCCAACGGCGCACCGGCCAACAGGTGCATGTGGATGTGGAACACGGTCTGCCCGGCGTCTTCGCGACAGTTCATGACGATGCGGTAGCCATCCTCGGCGAAGCCTTCCCGGCGCGCGTATTCGGCGGCGGCCAGGGCCAGCTTGCCGATCAGATGCGCCTGCTCGGCAGTCAGATCATCAAGGGTCGGAATGATGTGGTTCTTGGGAATGAACAGCACATGCACCGGAGCCTGCGGTGCGATGTCCTTGAACCCCAGCACTTCATCGTCCTCATAGACGATGGTGGCCGGAATTTCGCGGCGGATGATCTTGGAGAACAGCGTTTCCTGGGTCATGGGTCACCAATGGGAAGTCAGGTTGCTTCGGTGCGGGTACCGAATGCATGCGAGAGCGTGCCGCGATCAACGTACTCCAGCTCACCGCCCAACGGCAGCCCTTGGGCCAGACGACTGGGCCGCACATTGTGCGCGCGGGCCAATTGCGCCAGATAGTGCGCGGTGGCCTCACCTTCCACGGTGGCGCTGGTGGCGATGATCAGCTCCTGCACTTCGCCCTGCTGCAGGCGGGTGCCCAGCGAATCCAGGCCCAGTTCGCGTGGGCCGATGCCATCCAGCGGCGAAAGCCGTCCCTGCAGCACGTAGTAAACACCACGGAAACCGGTAGCGCTTTCAATGGCCAGCCGGTCGGCCGGCGATTCCACCACGCACAGCTGCGCGCGTTCGCGGCTGCTGTTCGCGCACACCGCGCACACCTCGGTTTCACTGAAGTCGCGGCATTGCGTGCAATGGCCAATGCGTTCAATCGCCTTGGCCAGCACCTCCGCCAGCTTCTGCGCCCCTTCGCGTTCGCGCTCCAGCACGTGGTAGGCCATGCGCTGGGCGGTCTTCTGGCCGACGCCCGGCAGGATGCGGAAGGCGTCGATCAGCTGTTCGAGCAGGGGCAGGCTCACGGTTAGAACGGCAGCTTCATGCCCGGGGGCAGCTGCATGCCGGCCGTGGCCGAGCCCATGCGGGTCTTGGATTCGGCGTCGATCTTGTTGGAGGCATCGTTGAAGGCGGCCGCGACCAGGTCTTCCAGCATTTCAGCGTCGCTGAGGATGGACGGGTCGATGCGCACCTTGCGACACTCCTTGGCACCGGTGAGGGTGACGTTGACCATGCCGCCGCCGGCGCTGCCGGTGACTTCCAGCTTGGCCAGATCTTCCTGGGCCTTCTGCAGGTTTTCCTGCATCTTCTGGGCCTGTTGCATCAGTTGGGCGAGGTTGCCGCGCATGATTCTTTACTCTTCAATGGGACGGATGGAATCGGCCACGACCCGCGCGCCGTGCTGTTGGATCAGCACCTGCACGTTGGGGTCGGCCATGAAGGCGGTTTCGGCCGCCTGCTGACGTTCGCCGCGCTGGCGGTCGGAACGCTGGTGCAGCGTTTCGGCTTCGGCCTCGCCGTGCTCGATCACGATCCGCGGGGCAAGCCCCAGAGGGCCGGACAGTGCGTCGGTCAGGGCCGCCAGCGAGCGGTCTGAACACAGGTACTCAAATCCGGGCGATACCGCCAGTTTCAAGACACCGCGTTGAAAACTGATGAAGGCCGCGTGCGCGGCCAGCTGCCGTGACGGCCCGTTGAGCTCGCTCTGCGCCACCAGCTGCAGCCAGGTGTCGGCCGAATCCAGGGCCACGCCTTCGCCGGTCGGGACGCCGGCTGCCGGTTCAGCCGCGACAACCGGCGCGTCGGACTGCGGTGCCGGCGCGATGGTGATGCCTTGCGGGCGCGCGGGCGGCGCGGCCGGACGTACGGGCTCTTCCCACGGCGGCACCATCGCCGCATCGGGACCGGCCATTTCAGCGGCCAGGGCCTCGTCGCGGTCCTCTGACCCGCCCTGCGCCCACGGCGGCGGGTCGTTGGCGGGAGTCGGTTCAGGCGGTAATGACGGTTTCGGCGCGGTCTGGACCGGCGGTTCCGGCGCTTTCGGCGGCGCGGTAACGTTCGGTGCCACGGGGGCAGCCACAGGTGCAGGCGCGGCAACCGTTGCTGCCACAGGTGCAGCGACCGGCGCGGCGGCAATGCCGCCGCTAGCTACGTTTCCCGGGCCCGGAACCACCTCCGTGTCGTTGCCGGCATCGCGGGGAACGGGCGGTACCGCAGCCGCCGGGCGGAACGCCAGCATGCGCAGCACCGCCATCTCAAAGCCCGCGCGCGGGCTGGGGGCCAGATACAGGTCACGACGGCCGCTCAGGGCCATCTGATACCAGAGCTGCACCACTTCCGGGCGCAGGCGCTGGGCAAAGCCCACCGCATCGATACCTTCGCCATCGGCCGCCGCACCCGGCACCAGCTGCTGCACCTGGATGCGGTGCAGGCCCTCGGCCAGCGCTTCCAGCACCCCGCTCCAGTCCGGCGAGAACTCGGCCAGCGCGGCCACCACCTGCAACAGGCGTGCGCCGTCGCCTTCGGCCAGCGCGTCCAGCATGGCCGCGACCTGGGTGCGGTCGACCGTACCCAGCATGGTGCGCACCACGTCGTCGCGCAGCGCGCCGCCGGCATAGGCAATGGCCTGGTCCAGCAGCGAAAGGCCGTCGCGCAGGCTGCCATCGGCGGCCTTGGCCAGCTGCACGATGGCGCTGGGGTCGGACTCGATCTCTTCGGCGGCCAGAATGCGGGTCATCTGGCCCTGGATCTGCTCTTCGTCCAGCCGCTTCAGGTTGAACTGCAGGCAGCGCGACAGCACCGTCACCGGCAGCTTCTGCGGGTCGGTGGTGGCCAGCAGGAACTTCACGTGTTCAGGCGGCTCTTCCAGCGTCTTCAGCAGCGCATTGAACGCCGCCTTGGACAGCATGTGCACTTCGTCGATCAGGTAGACCTTGAACTTGCCGCGCGAGGGCATGTACTGGGCGTTTTCGATGACCTCGCGGACATCATCCACACCGGTATTGGACGCGGCGTCGATTTCCAGCAGGTCGATGTAACGGCCGGAATCGATGTCCAGGCAGGCCGGGCACTGGCCGCAGGGGTCAGCGCTGGTGCCCTGTTCGCAGTTCAGCGACTTGGCGAAAATACGCGCGATGGTGGTCTTGCCGACCCCGCGGGTACCGGTAAACAGGAACGCATGGTGCACCCGGCCGCTGTCCAGCGCATTGCTGAGCGCACGGACCACGTGTTCCTGGCCCACCAGCTCGGCAAAACGCTTCGGACGCCACTTGCGGGCAAGGACGAGATAGGACATCAGGCCAC
>JBCNQC010000061.1:0-11019 GCA_039592995.1 Stenotrophomonas sp.
CGCAGGCGCAGCGCGCGCCGCTCCTGCTTCAGGCGCGCGTCTTCCAGCCCGGCGCGCAACTGCAATGACTGCTCGTCGCTGATCGCACCCAGTTCCAGCGCGGCCGCATCGCCCGTGCTGCGCAGCTCGCCCTCGCCCCACAACGGGCCACTGGGGTGGATATCGAAACGCGCCAGGCGCTCTGCCAGCGCGTCACTCCACGCTTCCGGGCCGAACACGCTGCGGCTGCCATCGAGCATCCAGACCTCGCCGTCCAGCGCGCTGTCCCAGTTGCCCTGCTCCACCCGCGCCGCCAATACCTGGTTGAACAGCGCCGAACGTGCAGCCGACAACAGCAATGAACGCTGGTCCTTGCGCATGCGCCGGCCCTGGAACATCGCCAACGCAGCGGGCACGTTGCCGCCGTCCCGACCGAAACGCTGCTCGCCGAACCAGTTCGGCAGCCCGCGCACGGCGATCTGGGCCAGACGCGCATCGATCAGGCTGGCATCGCCCTGCACCTCACGCAGCACCAGCTTGAACCGGTTGCCGGCCAGCGCGCCGCGCTGCAGCTTGCGGTTGTGCCAGGTCGATTCCAGCACCTCGATCTCGGCGTCGTTGAGCAGCGCCGGATCCGGCGCGACCCGCTTCGGCAGGTGCACGCTGAAGCGCTGGGTGGTGACGGCGTGGCGATCCTTCATGCCGGCATAGCTGACGCCCATCTCCGGCAGACCGGCCCAGCGCGCGATCTGCTTGGCCACATGCACGGTGTTGGCCCCGCGCTTGCGCACGGTGAGCAGCAGATGCTCGCCCTCGCCGCTTGGCTCGAACGCCGGCAGTTCATCGACCTGGAAATCTTCGGGGACGGTGCGGATCTTCGCGCTGAGCAGCGGCGCGCCAAACGCCAACGGCAACGGAATCACAGCGCCACCAGCAGCACCACGGCCTGCGCGGCGATGCCTTCGCTGCGCCCGGTGAAGCCCAGCTTTTCAGAGGTGGTGGCCTTGACGCTGATCGTGTCCAGCGCGTTGCCGAGCAGGCCGGCGATGCGCTCACGCATGGCCAGCGCATGCGGGCCGACCTTGGGTCGCTCGCAGATCACGGTGATGTCGGCGTTGCCGACCTGCCAGCCGCGCTCGCGCAGCAGGCTGTTGCAGTGCTGCAGGAACTGGCTGCTGTCGGCATCCTTCCAGCGCATGTCCGACGGCGGGAAGTGCTGGCCGATGTCTCCCAGCGCGAGTGCGCCGAGCATGGCATCGCACAGCGCGTGCAGAATCACATCGCCGTCGCTGTGCGCCAGCACGCCGCAGCTGTGCGGCACGCGCACGCCGCCGAGCATGATGTGGTCGCCCTCGCCGAAGGCGTGGACGTCGTAACCCTGGCCGATGCGAACCGGGGGAAAAGAAGGCGTGTTCATGACAGAGACCTGACGTAACGCCGGGCTCGGCCCGGCTTTGCAATACAAACGCTGCCCACGACTCACGATCCGCGTCGCGACAGCTCGAATTCGAAACGGGACAGATCAGCCGGGGTGGTGACCTTGAAGTTGTCTTCGTTGCCCTCCACCAGCAGCGGACGCAGGCCCTGCCGCTCCATCGCCATGGCTTCGTCGGTGATTTCCACTCCGGCGGCGGCGGCCTCCTGCAGCGCGCGCGCCAGCTGATAGCGGCGGAACAACTGCGGCGTCAGTGCGCGCCACAGGCGTGCACGCGGTTCGGTGCCGTCGATGCCACCATCGTCGCCAGCGCGCTTGAGGGTGTCGCGCACCGGTGCCGCAAGAATCGCGCCGACCGGGTCATTACGCCCCACTTCCAGCAGGCGGCCGAGGTCGGCAGCAGCCAGATTCGGGCGGGCGGCATCGTGCACCAGCACGAACTCATCGGCGCGGACGTCCTCCGGCAGCGCCTGCAGCCCGGCCAGCACCGATTCGGCACGGGTGGCACCGCCAGTGCAGGTCAAAATGGGCTTGTCAGCCAGACTGGACCAACCCGGCCAGTCCGCGTCGTTCTCCGCAATGACCACCATCGCCCCGGCCACGGCCGGGTGCGACAGCAGCGCTTCCAGCGTATGCGCCAGCAGCACGCGGTCACCCGCGACCAGATACTGCTTGGGCGTCGCCCCGCCAAAGCGGGTGCCCCGACCGGCGGCCGGCACCACCGCCCAGATGCCGCCCATCAGGGCACCTCCGGAGCCGGGGTGCCGGTGTCGGCATGGACCACGGCGGGGGCGCGCGGTGCGGCCACCGGCGCGTTCTCGACCACCCGGTAGAACTTCTCGCCGGGCCGGATCATGCCGAGCTCGCTGCGCGCGCGCTCCTCGATGGCGGCCTCGCCTTCTTTCAGGTCTTTGACCTCGGCAGCAAGCGCATCGTTGCGCTGCTGCAGGCCTTCATTGTCGCGTTTCTGGCTTTCGACCTGGGCCTCGAGCACCATCACTTCACCCGAATTGCCCGGGCCGAACCAGAAGCGGTACTGCAGCCATGCCAGCAGTACCGCAAGCACCAGCAGCAGCCAGCGCCAGTCGCGCATGGGATCAGCGCTTCAGCGAAACGAACGCGTCACGCCCGGCGTAACGCGCGCCGGCACCGAGAGCTTCCTCGATACGCAGCAGCTGGTTGTACTTGGCCACGCGATCGCTGCGGCACAGCGAGCCGGTTTTGATCTGGGTGGCAGTGGTGGCCACGGCGATGTCGGCAATGGTGGTGTCTTCGGTTTCGCCCGAACGGTGCGAGACGACAGCCGCGTAGTTGGCGTTGTGCGCCATGGCGATCGCTTCCAGGGTCTCGGTCAGGGTGCCGATCTGGTTGACCTTGATCAGGATGGCGTTGGCGGTGCCCGACTCGATGCCTTCCTTGAAGATCTTCGGGTTGGTCACGAACAGGTCGTCGCCGACCAGCTGCACCTTGTTGCCGATGCGGTCGGTGAGCAGCTTCCAGCCGGCCCAGTCGTTCTCGGCCAGGCCGTCTTCGATGGTGATGATCGGGTACTGCGCGGCCCAGTCGGCGAGGAAGTCGACGAACTGTTCCGAAGTCAGGCGCTTGTTCTCGCCGACCAGGTTGTACTTGCCGTTCTCGTAGAACTCGCTGGAGGCCACGTCCAGGCCCAGCAGCACGTCTTCACCGGCGGTATAACCGGCCTTGCCGATCGCTTCCAGGATGGTGTCCAGCGCTTCGACGTTGCTGCGGAAGTCCGGGGCGAAGCCGCCCTCGTCGCCCACCGCCGTGCTCAGGCCGTGACCCTTCAGCACCGACTTCAGCGAATGGAAGATTTCGGTGCCGGCGCGCAGCGCTTCGGAGAACGAGGTGAAGCCGACCGGCAGCACCATGAATTCCTGGAAGTCGACGTTGTTGTCGGCATGCGCGCCGCCGTTGATGATGTTCATCATCGGCACCGGCAGGGTGACGTCGCGGCCCTGGGCCAGGTACTGCCACAGCGCCTGCTTCTTCGACGCAGCCACCGCATGGGCGTTGGCCATGGAAACACCGAGCAGCGCGTTGGCACCCAGGCGGCCCTTGTTCTCGGTGCCGTCGAGGTCGATCAGGCGGCGGTCCAGGCCTTCCTGGTCGGCGGCATCAAAGCCCTTCAGTGCGGCGGCAATGGTGGTGTTGACGTTGCCGACGGCATTGCGCACGCCCTTGCCCAGGTAACGGGTCTTGTCGCCATCACGCAGCTCCACCGCTTCCTTGGTGCCGGTCGAGGCACCCGACGGCACGGCGGCGCGGCCGAACGAACCGTCCTCCAGGGTGACTTCGGCTTCCAGCGTGGGATTGCCACGGCTGTCGAGGATTTCACGGGCATGGATGCTGCGGATCGCGGTCATGGCGGGCCAAATTCCAGTCAGAAAGGGAGAGCGCCACCTGCGGTGGCGCGTGAAACGTCCGCGTGATTATTACCCAGCCGCGCGCGCGAAGCCACGCACGGCGTGGCAGCGCTTCAGCGTGCGGCCTTGCGCTGGCGGGCAGCGCTGATGAAACCGATGAACAACGGGTGGCCGTCGCGCGGGGTGGACAGGAATTCCGGGTGCGCCTGGCAGGCCAGGAACCACGGGTGCTGGTCGCGGGCCAGTTCGACCACTTCGACCAGGGTGTCGTCCATCGACTTGCCGGCAATGACCAGCCCGGCGTCTTCCAGCTGGGTGCGGTAGCGGTTGTTGAACTCGTAGCGGTGGCGGTGGCGCTCGGCGACCACATCCTTGCCGTACAGCTCGCGGGCCAGCGTGCCCGGCTTCAGGCGCTGCTCCTGCAGGCCCAGGCGCATGGTGCCGCCGAGGTCGCTCTTGTCGTCGCGCTTTTCGACGTCGCCGCTGGCGGTGCGCCATTCGGTGATCAGGCCGATCACCGGGTTCGGCGACTGGCGGTCGTTCTCGGTGCTGTTGGCCCCTTCCAGCCCGGCCACGTGGCGGGCGTAGTCGACCACGGCGGCCTGCATGCCGTAGCAGATGCCGAAGTACGGCACCTGCTGTTCGCGGGCGTACTTCGAGGTCAGCACCTTGCCCTCAAAGCCACGGTCGCCGAAGCCGCCCGGCACCAGGATGCCGTCCACGTCCTGCAGCGCCGCCATGTCAGTGCCTTCAAGGTCCTGCGCTTCCAGCCACTTCAGGTTGACCTTGGTGCGCTGGCGCAGGCCACCGTGCTTGAGCGCCTCACCCACAGACTTGTAGGCGTCCTGGTGGTCGACGTACTTGCCGACCACGGCAATGGTGACTTCGTCCTGCGGGTTCAGGGTGGCATCCAGCGCGGCCTGCCACTCGTGCAGGTCGGCCGGGCCGGCCTTGTCGCCCAGCTTCAACTGGTTGATGACGATCTCGTCCAGGCCCTGCTCGTGCAGGCCGAACGGAATGCGGTACAGCACGTCGACGTCCGGCACGCTGATGACGGCACGTTCGGAGACGTTGGTGAACTGGGCGATCTTGCGACGCTCCGAATTCGGCACCGGCTGTTCCGAACGGCACAGCAGGACGTCCGGCTGGATGCCGATCGAGCGCAGTTCCTTGACCGAGTGCTGGGTGGGCTTGGTCTTCAGCTCACCGGCCGCAGCGATGTACGGCACCAGGGTGAGGTGCATGAACAGGGCCTTTTCCGGGCCGCGCTCGGTGCGCACCTGGCGGATGGCTTCCAGGAACGGCAGCGACTCGATGTCGCCGACGGTGCCGCCGATTTCAACCAGGGCCACGTCGAAGCCTTCGGTGGCTTCGTCCATGCAGCGGCGGATTTCATCGGTGATGTGCGGAATGACCTGCACGGTGGCACCCAGGTAGTCGCCACGGCGTTCCTTGCGGATGACGTTCTCGTAGATGCGACCGGTGGTGACCGAGTTCTTGCGGCTCAGGCGGGTGCGCACGAAGCGCTCGTAGTGGCCCAGGTCAAGGTCGGTTTCGGCACCATCGTCGGTGACGTACACCTCGCCGTGCTGGAACGGGCTCATGGTGCCCGGGTCGACATTGATGTACGGGTCGAGCTTCATCATCGTGACCTTCAGGCCACGCGCTTCGAGAATGGAGGCCAGTGACGCGGCGGCAATGCCTTTGCCGAGCGAGGACACCACGCCGCCGGTTACGAAAATCAAGGGAGTCATGGCTGCAAGCATCCTGTCTGGAAATGGAAAACGGCCGCACCACCCCATCCCGGAAGGCGGGTGGTGGGCAGGAAAGGGGTTTTCCGGTTCGCCGAGGAAGCGAGGGAGGTGGTGCGCTGGCGCGAGGCCGGCACCGGAGGGCATGTCCGCAGCGAGGTCGGGGCCGCCGTGCCGGTCATACGGACCGTCACCTCCTGGCTGCCTGACTGGCGGCCGCACAGGGCCGACCCAGCCGATTCGCTGATCGAGGACACACACTACTCCCGGAAAGCCATAGTTTACAGATTGAAGGCCCTCAGCCCAAGGGGGGCGTGTGGCCTTCACACAAAAAAGAGCCCCGGCCAGGGGCCGGGGCTCGGTGACAACAGGGCTGCGCGCTTACTTCTTCTTGCGCGCTTCCTCTTCTTCTTCCTGCTGCGGGGCCTGCTGGCCCCTGGCCTTCATTTCAGCGGTGGCCGCGGCGCGGCGCTTGGCCTTGGCGTCGGCTTCCGCCTGCGCCCGGTCAGCCTGCTCGCCCTGCTGCGGTGCGGGCTGGCCCTGTCCGGCGTTCTGCGCCAGTGCCAGCGGCACGGCCACGACGGCGGCGGCAATGGCAGCGATGGTCAGCAACTTCTTCATGGGGTCTCCTCGCGAAATGGCTTCGGATGCGGTCTCCGGAACACCCGGAAATCCACCGTGCACAGTGTATCGCGTCGATTTCGGCCGCCCCCTGAACGTATGGCGTGCAAAAAACCTGTCCAGACCGCACACTTCGCCGTCGCATTGCGCTTTATGAAGACAGATGAACGCCCGTTATAACGCCGCCGATATTGAAGTCCTGTCCGGCCTGGACCCGGTCAAGCGCCGTCCCGGCATGTACACCGACACTGCGCGCCCGAACCATCTGGCGCAGGAAGTGATCGACAACGCCGTCGACGAAGCCCTGGCCGGTCACGCCCACACCATCGAGGTCACCCTGTACAAGGATGGCAGCTGCGAGGTCAGCGACGACGGCCGCGGCATGCCGGTGGACATCCACCCGGAAGAGAAGATCCCGGGCGTGGAACTGATCCTGACCCGCCTGCACGCAGGCGGCAAGTTCAGCAACAAGAACTACACCTTCTCCGGCGGTCTGCACGGCGTGGGCGTCAGCGTGGTGAACGCGCTGTCGACCCTGGTGGAAGTGCACATCAAGCGCGAAGGCAACGAACACCGCATCACCTTCCGCAACGGCGACCGCGCCACGCCGCTGGAAGTGGTCGGCAGCGTGGGCAAGAAGAACACCGGCACGCGGGTGCGCTTCTGGGCCGACCCGAAGTACTTCGACACCCCCAAGTACAACCTGCGGGCGCTGCGCCACCTGCTGCGCGCCAAGGCGGTGCTGTGCCCGGGCCTGACCGTGAAGCTGCTCGATGAAGCCACCGGCGAACAGGACAGCTGGTACTTCGAGGACGGCCTGAGCGACTACCTGAAGGCCGAGCTGGGCGAACGCGAGATGCTGCCGGCGAACCTGTTCGTGGGCTCGCTGAAGAAGGACACCGAAGTGGTGGACTGGGCGGTGGCCTGGCTGCCGGACGGCGAGCTGGTGCAGGAAAGCTACGTCAACCTGATTCCAACCGCGCAGCACGGTACCCACGCCAACGGCCTGCGCACCGGCCTGACCGAAGCGCTGCGCGAGTTCTGCGACTTCCGCAACCTGCTGCCGCGCGGCGTGAAGCTGGCTCCGGAAGACGTGTGGGACCGGGTCTCGTTCGTGCTGTCGCTGAAGATGACCGACCCGCAGTTCAGCGGCCAGACCAAGGAGCGGCTGTCGTCGCGCCAGGCGGCGGGCTTCGTGGAAGGTGCCGCACATGACGCTTTCAGCCTGCTGTTGAACCAGAACGTGGCGCTGGGCGAGCAGATCGCGCAGCTGGCGATCGAGCGTGCGAGCGCGCGCCTGAAGACCGAAAAGCTGGTGGTGCGCAAGAAGATCACCCAGGGCCCAGCCCTGCCGGGCAAGCTGGCCGACTGCATCAGCCAGGATCTTTCGCGCACCGAGCTGTTCCTGGTGGAAGGTGATTCGGCCGGCGGCAGTGCCAAGCAGGCGCGCGACAAGGACTTCCAGGCGATCATGCCGCTGCGCGGCAAGATCCTGAACACCTGGGAAGTGGCCTCGGGCAGCGTGCTGGCGTCGGAAGAAGTGCACAACCTGGCCATTGCGATCGGCTGCGATCCGGGCAAGGACGACATCAGCGGGCTGCGTTACGGCAAGGTGGTGATCCTGGCCGACGCGGACTCGGACGGCCTGCACATTGCAACGCTGCTGACGGCGCTGTTCCTGAAGCACTTCCCGGCGCTGGTAGCGGCCGGCCACGTGTTCGTGGCAATGCCGCCGCTGTTCCGCGTGGACGTGGGCAAGCAGGTGTTCTACGCACTGGACGAAGAAGAGAAGCGTTCGCTGCTGGACAAGATCGAGCGCGAGAAGATCAAGGGCCAGGTCAGCGTGACCCGCTTCAAGGGTCTGGGCGAAATGAACCCGGAGCAGCTGCGCGAATCGACCATCCACCCGGACACGCGCCGCCTGGTGCAGCTGACCGTGGACGACGACGAGCAGACCAGCGCGCTGATGGACATGCTGCTGGCCAAGAAGCGCGCGGGCGACCGCAAGCAATGGCTGGAGAACAAGGGCGACCTGGCCTCGCTTGAGGTCTGAGTTCTTCGCAAAGAGCCTCGCTTCGGCGGGGTTTTTTGTTGCGTCGGCATTCGACAGGCTGCGTAGAGCCGGGCTTGCCCGGCTGCTGTTGGCTTTGGGCGAACAGCCGGTGGCTCATCGGTTTCCGTGTTTGGTCGCACTGGGGTGGGTTTGCGGGACACGCCGTGAATCCGTCCATGGAGGCTCGTCAAAAACATCCATGTTTTTGACGGTCCCGCAAACCCACCCCGGCACGCCCCAGACAGATGGCCGGTGGCCATGGAAGATCAAAACCCGCGCGTGCCCCCCCGGCGGAACCGGAAATGCCCTGGTGGGATCGGTCGACAGACGATCGCCGTGAAATCCTCAGCAATCGGTAGCGCATGACAATGGATCGAGGCCGCCGTTGATTTTGATCTTCGATGGCCACCGACCCACTGTCGATGGCGGGTCGGGATGGGCTGGAGGGGGCATGAGCCGCATGGATGCGGCGACTGAGGCTACATGGACGTACTTGCGCCGTCCCCCGGAACGCCCATCCCGATCCGCCAAACCAGAGAACCGATGACCACCGGCTGTTCGCCCAGATCCAACAGCAGCCGGGCATTGCCCGGCGAGACGTAAACCATCGAATGCCGACGCAATCCCGCAGCCAACAAAAAACCCGGCCGAAGCCGGGCTTTTCGCATGAAGAATCAACAACCGATCACGCCCAGCCGACCAGCTCGAACAGCTTGAGGATGAGGTAGGCGCAGCCGGCCGCGGCCGGGATGGTCAGGATCCAGGCCCAGATGATGCGTTCGATCACGCCGAAGCGCAGCGAACGCGGGTTCTTGGCGTAACCCACGCCCATGATCGCGGTCGAGATGCTGTGCGTGGTCGACACCGGCATGCCGAAGTGCGCGGCCAGAGTCAGGATCGTGGCCGAGCTGGTTTCGGCGGCGAAGCCGTGGATCGGATGCAGCTTGACCATTTTGTGGCCCAGCGTCTTGATGATCTTCCAGCCGCCCGAAGCAGTACCCGCGGCCATCACCACCGCACAGGTCAGCACGATCCACATCGCGATGCCCTCGCCTGCGCTGGCGTCCGGGTGCAGGAAGGCCAGCCACGTCGGCAGGTCGTCCAGCGCGCCGGTGGCTTCAGCACCGATCAACGTCATCGCGATGATGCCCATGGTCTTCTGCGCATCGTTGTGGCCGTGGGCGAAGCCCATGTAGGCCGCCGAAACGATCTGCGCCTTGCCGAAGAATGCGTTGACGATGCGCGGACGGGCCAGACGACCCAGCCAGCCACCCACCTTGGACATGCCGGCGATGATCGCCCACAGCAGCATCATCACCACGATGCCCAGCAGGAAGCCGGCGATCGGCGAGGTGATCATCGGCAGGAACACCTTCCACAGCAGGCCCTTGTTCTGGGCCCAGGTGCCGATGCGCTCGGACCAGATCAGCGCGTCCCAGTTGTTGTGGGCCGCAGCCAGGCCGGCACCGCACAGGCCACCGATCAGCGCGTGCGAGGACGAGGACGGCAGCCCCTTCCACCAGGTGATCAGGTTCCAGATGATGCCGCCCAGCAGCGCGCACAGGATCACCTGCGGGGTCACGTCGACCACGTTGGTGTTGAGCAGGCCCGAGGCGATGGTCAACGCCACCGCCGTGCCGGTGAGCGCGCCGATGAGGTTCATGAAGGCGGCCAGCATCACCGCCCAGCCGGGCGACAGCACCTTGGTCGCCACCACCGTGGCAATGGAGTTGGCAGTGTCGTGGAAGCCGTTGATGAACTCGAAGACGAGCGCAGCCAGGATCACGACCAGAACGAGGGTCAGCATGCTGGGGGCCCGTCAGCTGTTCTTGAGCACGATCTGGTAAGCCACCACGCCCGCTTCGCGGCAGCGGTCGATGGCCTTTTCCAGGATCTCGAAGAATTCCTTGAGCAGGAACATCTGCAGGTTGTCCAGGCGACCGGAGTAGATGTCGCGGTACAGCTCGAGCATCAGACGGTCGGCTTCGTTCTCCAGCGAGCGCAGCTTCTCATTCAGCGCGGTCATCCGGTCCAGGTTCATGTGGCGCAGGTCGGCCACCATCTCCACCACCACGCTGGCAGCCTGCTCCAGCATCGCCGCGCGCGGGGCGAAGTCGATGTGCTCCAGGTGGGTGGTCGCCAGCGAATAGCGGTCGGCGAACTTCTCGATCTGCTTCGGAATCTTGTACAGCGCCGATCCCAGCGCTTCGATATCCTCGCGCTCGATCGGGGTCATGAAGCTGTCCACCAGCGCCTGGCTGATCTTGTCCGAGGCCGCACGTTCGCGCAGGCGGGCCAGCTTGAAGGCGTCCAGGGCCGGCTGCCGGTCAGCGGCGCGCAGCATGGCGTGAAGGGCTTTGGCAGCGTCGTGCGCGGCCTGTGCGGCCTCGTCCAGCAGGGTGTAGAACTGCTTGCCGGAGCCGAAAATGGTCTGCAGAGAGAACATGGGGAAACCTGATCCGCCGTCGAGGAAGGACGGCACCGGGCGGAATTATGACGGTTTGATGTCCATTCCGGGTACTCCCGTCATCTTCACGCCGGCTCCGGGCGGTCTGAACGACCCTGTTTGCACCCCTCCCCCGGCCTTTTGTTAAGATGCACCGGCACCCTCGGGTGCACTCTATGGACGACGACCCTTACCCCCCGCCGCACCGCCGCGCCTGCGCGCCCTCCGGTAGCCGCCCCAGCTTGAACACACCCTCCTCCCTGCCACCAACCGGGGATGACGCCCGTGTTTGAACTGATTCTTGTTGTATTCGCCCTGATCCTGCTCAACGGCTTCTTCGCCATGTCCGA
>JBCNQC010000062.1:0-10636 GCA_039592995.1 Stenotrophomonas sp.
CTGCGGATGTACGTGCGCGCTTGCGGCCCTTGTGCTCCAGAAGCGCTTGCGTGGTCGGGTCGGCCAACTCGCTGATGTGGTGCAGAAGTCCGAGCTGTTCGAGCATCAGCAGCACGGTGCCGAGACCGCTTTCGACGCCGCCTTTCTCCACGCGCATGACAGTAGATGGACTGGTTTTGGCTCTGACTGCCAACTCTGACTGCGTCATCGCACGTGCCAGTCGAGCCTGACGGATGAGTTTGCCCAAATGGGCGGCGGCGCGCCGGACTGCCGGAGACACCAAGTCATTGGGCGAAGTGCGCATTTCCGTCATTCCTGATGGTTTACACCCTATAAGCTACCATATATGACAGATCAACGCGGCATTTTCATCTGGCGAAGAGAGATTCCGGGATCAGTCATATATGACTGTTAAAGCCCATTAGTCCGTCATGTATGACTGACTTTCGAGGATCGATCCTCGCTGACGCTTGCTGCACGCCATGATTCGTGTTGAGGATGAAACCCTGAGGTTTCAACTGACGGCTGCCTATGCAACCCGCAGGTTCCAATCCCAGGATGTGTGCTGCCAGTGGCCCGGTATGGGGTATGAGATCACGCTGGCAGCCGACGCACACACCACCCACGACAAGCCGCATGCGCCAGCCACGGTGATCATTGCCCACCACAACGCTACGCTGCCAAACATCCGCAGTTTCGGGGTAAAGATTGCCGCTGTGCCTGTTGATGAGGTTGTGTTCTAGGCATTGCCACTGGTCGCCGGCAGACGTGCCGGGGTTGCCCTTTCGAGCTTCAAGCCAAACAACGGTCGCAACCACCCCACCCGGCGGATGACTTCATACAAGCCAAAAGCCAGCACAAACGTCATCAGCACCAGCAGCGGCCCTTCCACAGCCGGCGTAAGCTCCAGCGGCTTCATGTTGTACGCAGCGACCACAATGATGGTCTGGTGCAGGATGTAGACCGGAAACACGGCCGGCACCAGATAGCGCAGCGCGCGACTGTCGCCAGGGCTCCAGTGCCGGGCAAAGCCCAACACCGCCACGATGGCACACCACTGGTCCAGCCCCCATACCGCGCGCATCGCCATGCGCAGCATTTCCGGTGGATCCATGGCGGCGTAAGCGTGGAAGTAAACCAGCAGCCCAGCCCAGCTGGCCAGCCAGAGCAGAAGCGCCAGCCAGCGCAGCCGCGCGAGTGCATCCCAGAAGGGCGCAGCGCGTGCCAGGAGGAACCCCAGCAGGAACACGCTGAAGTACTGGGCGTGGCTGTACCAGTCGTCGATCAGCGCATGGGTCTGCTCGAAGCGGCTGGCCAGGGCGATGCGCAGCGCGCCCAACAGCAGTGCAGGCAGGATGAGCGCGCCCAGTCCGTACAGCGGTCGCTCCAGCAGTTGCCCCATTACCTGCAGAGCACGCGGTGCAAGCGCCCAGATCAACCAGAGCACTGTGGTGTACGCCCACAGGTAGGCGACGAACCACAGGTGGTTCCAGGTGGGCACGTACAGGCAGCCCTCGGCATCGCAGAATCCGCCGTAACCGGTGAAGTACTGGCCCAGGAAGGCGAGGTAGCCGGCGTGGTACCCACCGGGCAGCTGCTCCACCACTTCATAGTAGGACTGTGGCGGCACCACCACGGCAATGCCGAACGCCAACGGCACCAGCAACCGCCACGAGCGCGATGCCAGCAGCCGGCGTTTGCTGCCTGCGTCCGGCTCGGTCCCGGCCGGGCCACCAAACAGGAACGCAGTCGCTACCCCGGAGACCAGGAACAGCAACGAAAGCCGCCATGGGGAGCTCAGCATCATCAGCGGCTCCAGCGTGGTGCTGGCATAAGGACTTTTCACGTGCCAGCTCCAGGTCACGTAGTACATGCCGACGTGGTAAAGCACCAGCACGCCGAAGGCGCAGACACGGACCCAGTCCAGATCATAACGGCGGTGCATGCCCAGCTCCGATGGAAAGAGCCCCTAACCTGCTACGTGTTGCACAGGGGCAACAGCACGGAGGGCCAAGCCGCGGGGGTTCCGGGACGAACCGACCGCGGAAAGTGACGAAGCGAAATGGTCCTCACGGCGGGTGCCACCTACACTGGCACCATGACATCCCCAGCTTTGATGCCCTACGAACGTTACCTGCCCTGGCGGCGCTGGTGTGAGACCGGTTTCTGGCTGCTGCTTATCGGCGCGAATCTGGTAGGCAACAGCATCACCACGCTGATCGAGCTGCGCCGGTCCGACCCTGCCGCCGAGGTCTGGCAGCCCGTGGTCTGGGAGGCCAGCAGCGCCCTGATGTGGCTGCTGCTGATTCCCGTGCTGGTGGTGTACACACGCCGGTTCCCCCTGCATTGGGACACCTGGCGGCGGTGGGCACTGGCCTTTGTGCCATTGAGCCTCGCCATCTGCCTGGTGCACGTGGCCGGCATGGTCGCGCTGCGCATACTGGCCTACCGGCTGATGGAAATGGAGTACACCTTCGGCCCCTGGCCGCGCGAGCTGGCCTACGAGTACCTGAAGGACGTGCGCAGCGTGGCCACGATCATCCTGCTGATCGAGTGTTATCGTTTCCTGCTGCGGCGCTGGCAGGGCGAGGCAAGCCTGCTCACCGAGCCGGACGAAGGCCCAGCGGTGGAGCCCGTGGAACGCCCCGGTCGCTTCGTGGTGCGCAAGCTCGGCCGCGACTTCCTGATTGCCGCTGACGACATCGAATGGGCGCAAGCCGCCGGGAACTATGTGAACCTTCGCGTGCGCGGGCATGACTACCCGCTGCGCAGCACCTTGGCCAGTATCGAGGCCCTGCTCGACCCCAAGCGGTTCCAGCGCATCCATCGCAGCTATCTGGTGGCGCTCGACCACATCGCTTCGCTGGAACCGCTGGATACCGGTGATGCCCGTGTGCACCTGCGCGACGGCACTACCCTGCCCTGCAGCCGGCGCTACCGGCAGGAGTTGAGGGAGCGTGCAGGGCTGGGGGTCAATTCAGCAGCGACCGCAGGATAAGCACACCTGCAACCACAAGCGAAGCCCAGAACAACAGACCCACCACGGCGCATGCCGTTTCGGACGGTTCCTTGTTCGGCCGCAGTGTCACCAGCACGATATGGCCGGTGCCTTTGATGATGGCCTCGAAGAAGATGTCAACGAGGACGTAGATCACGAAGCGGAACAGGCCGCCGAGCAGGCTTCCTGCGATGTCGTCCAATGGCATGAGTCAGTCCTGGGTCAAGCGCGCCAGCGCCTTCTTTAGCTTGGCATTAGGTTGGAAGGGCGCGTCGCATGCATCCAGGAATCGACGCGACTCCTCTTGGGAAAGCGTCACAAACAGGTCCGCCGGACGGGCGATCCGCTCCTTGACAGCAGGGTTCTGGCGAAGATGTAGGCGGGCGGTGTGGGTAGTCATGGCGGTTTCCTTGTGTGGATCGTTCCCCCACATCTCTCCAAGGTCAACTCAGCGTGTCGCAGAACGCCCCAGCGCCCACGTGGCACCCCGCCATACCACCAGCCGGCTGACTGCCGAGATGAGCATGGGCACGCAGGCCACGATGGCGGGCAACACCGGTCCAAACACAAAGGTCATGCCCAGCACGAAGCCGAACACGTACTCCGCGCGGTACACCGGCAGTACCACGCTGGCGGCAAGGATGCCGAGCATGACGTTCGTGGCCGCCGGCTCGCCGCCGGTGACGAAGGCCATCGAAAGCGCCGCGCCAGCCCCCAGCGCGCCGAGGCACCCGGCCACGGCCGCTGGCAACGCACCGGGTTTGGCCCGAACCCGCCGGGTCACCACCCAGCCCGCCAATGCACCCAGCAACGGCAGGACCACCAGCCCCCAGGCGTTGGAGATGGCGGGAAGCGTCGCGTCGTTGAGCAGATGGTGGCGCTGGATGCCGCCGTGGGTGTGCTCCCAGCCCAGCTGTGTCAGTACTGCGATCATGGCCAGAACCACGGCGCACGGCAGTAACCCTGTGAGTTTCTTCGTGGCCATCATCAAGTCCTTTGGTAATGGGGTCATCCCATTCCATGATGGCCAGCGCGCCCACCACGCTGCAATGTGATAAGCGGCACCGTGACCAATGGCGGCCTACGGTGCCCGGGGTCAGATCTCCCGCAGCACCGGGTAGGTCCACAGCGAACGCGTGTAATACGGCGAACGCTTCTCCCACCACTGCAGCCGCGCCACGGGATCGGCGGCGAACTGCGGATCCTTTGCCAGCGCGGCCTCGAACTCCCGGCGCAGCTCCGGTTGCGCGGCCATCATGGCGTCCGCCATCGGGGCCAGCAGGTGCCGCGACAAGGACGACTCTGCCGGAAGGCCGCGGTCCAGCCAGCCCATGGCCAGCACGGAGTCCTGGCTCTGCGGTTCCAGCAAGGCGGCGGCAAGCAGGCGCAGCGGCTGGTCGGCCGGGATGCGTACCGACCCGGCCGGCATCAGGATCTGCTCGTCCGCACGCAGGCCGATGCCGCGTTCGCTGCCCTTGGCGTAGCGCACCGCCTGCAGGCTGCGGGACTGCGCCTGGTCGATGACCTCATGGGCGATTGCATGCTTGCGCAGCAGGTCGACAATGCGCTCGTTGCCCGGTTTCAGCCACCATGCGGTCGGAATGTCCGCCGAGGCCGTCACCCGGGTCCCGAACACCGGCAGCGGAATCGTCTGCTTCTGACCCGTCCACTTCAGTTCGCGCGCACCCGAGGCGGGCGAGAGATAGGTGTCGTAGCGCAGGCCCGGGAATGGACGCGTTTCGAGCGGCACGGGGTCCACTTCCCACGTGGCCGCCAACGCGGCGGCACGCTGTGCGCGGTCGGCACGTTTGGCAGCGTCAATGGCTGCATGATCGCGTGCCACACTGCGCAGCGACTGTTCGATCAGCGTGTAGGTGCCGCGCACACGCTGCTCGTAGGGCT
Organism: Stenotrophomonas sp.; assembly: GCA_039592995.1. GTDB lineage: Bacteria > Pseudomonadota > Gammaproteobacteria > Xanthomonadales > Xanthomonadaceae > Stenotrophomonas. The sequence continues at coordinate 4,901 of JBCNQC010000062.1, forward strand.
TGAAGGTGTGGTTCTCCACCAGCACCGTGGGCACGCCGATGAAGTCGCCATAGCCGGTGGAGTAACGCGGGCTTTCAATGCTGATGCGCAGCCCCTTGCTGGGCACGTCTTCGTCGACCCAGCTGGGATACACGCCGGGTGTATGCCCGGCGGCGGTCAAGGCGCGCTGCATGTCTTCGCTGTAAGCCCCCATCAGCCATGCTGCCGTCTGCCGCGAGCGCGCATAGGTGCCCCAGCCGGCGAAGGTATAAGTGATGTCGTATTGGTAGTCGATGCCGTCGCTGACGTGCACGTCCACGTACAACGCCGGATCGAACTGCTGCAGCAGCGTGACCACCGCGCTGACTTCGCGGCTTTCCAGCCGGGCGTAGTCGCGGTTGAGGTCCAGGCCGGCAGCGTTGGTGCGAGCGCCCTTGTGCGCAGGCCCGCGCTGGATCGGGCGGCCCAGTGCGCTGCTGTTTTCGTGCGCGTCGGCGTTGAGTACCGGTACGAACACCAGATCAACCTGATCCAGCAGATCGGCGCGACCGCCCACGGCGATGTCACGCAGCAGCATCATGCCGGCGTCTTTGCCGTCGATCTCGCCGGCGTGGATACCGCCCTGCACCATCACCACCGGCTTCGATGGTCCGCCCTTGCTGGCACGCACATAGACCAGGTCCCGGCCTTCCGCGGTGGTGCCGAAGGTCTGCACGCTCAGCAGCGGCGACGCCGCGGCAAGACGCTGCAGGAACGCCAGAGTGTCGGCGTAGCTGGGCGAGGTGGTGAAACCGCTGCTCTCGACCTGCGTGGCCCATCCGGCCGGCACTTTGGGCTGCGGCGCGGGCGATTGCCAGCGTACTTCAGGGGGCAGTGGACTGATCGCGGCGGCGGAATGTGCAGAGGCAGCAGCGGGAATCAGCAGGGAAAGCAGAAGCGAGGAGCAGGCAAAACGATCGAGCACGGGTACGCCAGTGAGGTGGATCTAGTGATACACCGTAACATACGTAGGCAACCGGCTTTTGACACCGCTCAGGCCGTCATTGCTGCTCGTTTCTGCATCAGGTGCGCGGTCTCGGCTCAGGCATCCAGGCACCAGTAAGGCGGCGACCCGATCGCCTCCAGAATGAATGCCGACACGGTCTGCACCTTGCGCGAGCGCATCTTGTTCTCGGGCGACAGCATCTGCAGATACACCTGATCCGGCTGGGTGGAGAACTGCCACTGCGGCAGCAGCTTCACCATATCGCCGCGCGCAAACGTACCGTTTTCGAACATCCAGTCCGGGAACAGCACGATGCCGCGCCCGGCCACAGCCGCAGCCAACAACGCCTCCGCATTGTTGCTGCGTAGCGGACCGGTGACGTTGAGCACCTTCAGCGGTTGCTCGTCGCCGGCATTGACGTACCAGCGCTGCATGCCCAGCTGCCCTTTGTAGACCAGGCAGCGGTGCTGCAGCAGGTCCTCCGGCGTTTCGGGTGTGCCGTGGGCTTCGAGGTAGGCCGGACTTGCCACGACCTGGTGGCGGTTGGGCGAGATCACCTTGCCGATCAATCCCGAATCCACCAGCGGGCCGATCCGGATGGTGATGTCCACGCCGTCCTGCACCGGGTCGATGTAGAGGTCGGTGAGCGTGAGTTCCACCACCAGTGCCGGGTGCTGCTCCTGCAGCTCGGCAATGATCGGTGCGATATGCCGGCGACCCAGCGATTCGGGTGCGTTGATGCGGATCAGCCCGCTGATGCCGGCATCCTTGCCCTCCACCTGCTCGGCCGCCTGGTCCAGTATCTCCAGCGCATCGCGCACCTGATGATGGAACAGTTCGCCGGCCTCGGTGAGGCGCACGGCGCGGGTGCTGCGGTAAAGCAGCTGCTTGCCCAGTTCCTTCTCCAGCGCGGCGATGAAGCGCGACACCGACGAGGCTGGAACACTGTATTGCCGGGCGGCGGCGAGGAAGCTGCCGGTGGCGGCAATGGTCAGAAAGTAGCGGAGAGCCTTCAGCTGCATGGGCGGCGGGGCACAGGTTAGCAAATTGCGATTCCAGCAATAGTGATTTGCCGGACGGCGTGATTGTAGCCCGTTTCGCAAGCCCCTAGCTTGATGGGCAGCGCGCAGCCCCTCTGCGCCCCTTCCCTACTGCAGGACACCCTGATGAGCCGTTTGTTTGAACCCTTTGACCTGGCCGGCACCCCGCTGAAGAACCGCGTGGTGATGGCCCCGCTGACCCGTGCCCGTGCCCCGCATGACGCTGCGGACGAGCGCACCGCGCTCTATTACAGCCAGCGCGCCAGCGCCGGCCTGATCGTGAGCGAAGGCACCCCGATCTCGCGCGAGGGCCAGGGTTACCTGTTCAACCCGGGCATTTTCACCCCGGAGCAGATCGCCGGCTGGCGGCTCACCACCAACTCGGTGCGCGCCAACGGCGGGCGTATGTTCGCCCAGCTGTGGCACGTGGGCCGCGTGTCCCATCCCAGCATCCAGTTCGACAACCAGCAGCCGGTCAGCGCCAGCTCCAGGCAGGCGGTGGGCGCGCAGGCGTTCGGCTATAACCCGCAGGGCGAAGCGGCGTTGATTGAAACCCCGGCACCGCGCCAGCTGGAAACCGCCGAGATTCCGCGCATTGTGGAAGCCTTCGCACAGGCTGCCGCCAACGCCATCGAGGCCGGTTTTGACGGCGTGGAAATCCACGGTGCCAACGGTTACCTGCATGAGCAGTTCCTCAACCCGCTGGTCAATGACCGCACCGACGCCTACTCCGCTGCAACGCTGGAGAACCGCCTGCGCTTTACTCTGGAGGTGATTGATGCGGTGGTGGCGCGTATTGGTGCCAAGCGCACCGCGATCCGCCTGTCGCCGTATGGCCAGCTGTTCGACATGCCGCTGTATCCGGAGATCGGGGCGACCTACACCGCTCTTGTCCGTGAGATCGGCAAGCGCGAGCTGGCGTATGTGCACCTGATGGACCAGTCGGGCTACAAGATGGGCGATCGGCCGGCGGACGGCAGCGGCGAGGGCGGCTTCGAGGGCCTGCTGCACAGCCTGAAGCCGCACCTGTCGAAGACCGCGTTGATTCTGGCTGGTGGCATGACCCGCGAACGTGCGGAGCAGTTGATCGACGAAGGTGTGATCGACCTGGCCGCGTTTGGTGCCAGCTTCATCAGCAACCCGGACCTGGTAGCGCGGTTGAAGAACGGCTGGCCGCTGGCCGCACCGAAGCGCGAGTCGTTCTATGGCGGTGGCGCAGAAGGGTATATCGACTATCCGGCTTACGCTGCAGCGTGACATCGGACCTCGCACCGCCTGGCTTCCGGGCGGTGCGGTTCAAGCCACTGTGGTGCCTCGGGGGGGATCACCCTCACTTCTTGGTATCTGCGGCATCGGGCGCTTGGCAGACGTCAAGCTCCTCGGATACGTACCGGCGGCCGTCTGTGTCCCTCAATCTGGCGCGGACCTTCCCGGTGTAGCCCGGCGTTGGCCACACATCGGCAGTCACAAAGACGTCCATCTGATCACCCGGGTCAAAGCGCACCTGCCGCTCTGACGGGAAATGCTCATCCAGTACCACGCCGACATTCTCATTGGAGTTCAGCGGACCGAAATCGATATCGAATGAACGCGCATGAATCCAGTTGCGCTCCTGGCCTGGAGCGGAGAGATGGAAGGCAATGCGTCCTGCGGAACGATTGATGAGTACGAGTGGGATACGACCGTGGTTCCGCGTGTCCAAACATTCCCTCTCCTTAGGCTGTACAAGCACAAGACCAGTATCATCGGACGCGGCCTGCGCCTGGCTTGTAGCGAGCAGTAAAGCCAGAGCGGCACGAATACAGAGACGCATGGTGGCAATCCTTCGCAGGGTGGATCCGGATACACATCATTGCGCATTCCTGCAGGGAATACCGCCGGGGACCGGGGCGGTGTACCGGTCCGAAACCTGTGATAACGTCCGCCACAACCCCGGGCCGTTCGGCCTGGCCCCACGGATGAAGGGAGCAGGGCAATGGAAGACGGCGTCAATCGGTACCGGCCTCAACCGCTGAAAAAGCGCGACCCCCACCACGACGCCGTGATGGCGCGTGATCTTGAAACCATCAATACCGGAATCCGGCGTGAGCTCGGATCGTTACCCCGCGGGGGCTTACCTGTGGCTGCCAAGCGCAAGCCCGTGCTTCCCACCCCGGATACCCCCGTCCTGGCTGCAGCAGAAAGCGATTGATCCGAGCCGACTTGCGGCACTTCATGCTGGTGAAAGTGGTGGCAGGTTGTCGCTCGCTACCGCTTGGCAGGAAGCACCGCTGTAGCGGTTCCGTGGATCGTGTAGTTGAGAACCACATACACAGTGCCGCTGGACGAATGAAAGTCCTCCAGCGCTCCTGATTCATTGTAGAAGCGGGTAAGCCGCGGCCTTTCGCTCTCCGGTGCGTCTCGTACCTGCATTTCGAAGGCTGCGGGCTTATCAGGCGTCAGGGTGTATCGAACCATGACGCCGAAGTCGGCCTTGCTGTCTGCAAACGCACGCGCTGCAATCGGCTTTATTGCCGCATGAAGTCGCATCAGCTCTTCGTGCGGCATGTTGCGGCCACAGCGATCTTCCGGGCTCATGAACTGAAAGTTGGCGAGTTCAATGTTGGGTGCGGGCGTACCCTGAGGACTGGGCAGGTACACTCCCATCGCCTCCCCACAGAGCATCTCAGCGGAATCAGGCGCGGCCTTGGCAGCAGGAGCTGCGACCAGGGCTGTGACGAGCGCGAGGGACTTCATCTGGGCGGCGATTCGCATATCCCTGCTCTGTTTATGTCCAATTTGATTATATTGCGCCGATAAGGCCGGAAAAGGCAGCGCGCGGGCTTCACGCTGCCCTGTGCGTCTCATATGATGCGCGCTGCACAGGCCGCACCGGCGTGCAGACTACAGGCTTCCACTTCATGTCACCCACGCGCGCCCTGGCTTGCCTTCTCTGCGTATGCCTGCTGTTGCTGGCCGGCCCCGCCTTTGCGCTGGATCCGCAGCGTTCGGTGGCCCAGTTCCACCACACCGCGTGGACGGTCAACGAGGGTGCACCCGGGCAGGTCACCGCGCTGGCGCAGACACCCGATGGCTACCTCTGGCTGGGAACCGAGATCGGGCTTTACCGGTTCGACGGCGATCGCTTTACCCGCTTCAACCCACCGGACGCCAGCGCGTTTCCCGCGACCAGCGTGTCCACGCTGTACACGTCCCGCAGCGGGCAGTTGTGGGTGGGATTCCGCTACGGCGGCATCAGCCTGATCGAAGGCGATCACCTGCGGCATTTCTCGGTGCAGCACGGCCTGCCCACCAGCACCGTCTACCGCATGGCCGAGGACGCCGAAGGTCGCCTGTGGGCCGCTACATTTACCGGCCCCTTCTATTTCGACGGACAACGCTGGAACCGGCCGGCCGCGTCGATGGCCTACCCAGGACACCAGGCCCGCACCGTGTTCACCGATCGCGACGGCACACTGTGGATCGCCACCGGGAACGGCATGGTGGTGCTGAGGCGGGGTTCCAGCACTTTCGTTGCGATACCCGGCAAGGTCGGGCGCATCAGCCAGATCGCGCAGGCCCCGGATGGCGCGATCTGGGTGGCCGAGGCAGACGGGGGTATCCGCCCGCTTTCCGGGACGGGGGAAGACGCCCCATCGGCGGGCCTGCTGTTCGACCGTGATGGCGTGCTGTGGGCAAGCACGCTGGGAGCCGGGCTGCTGCGATTCGCCCCTGGCGATGCGATGCGGCACC
>JBCNQC010000063.1:0-10447 GCA_039592995.1 Stenotrophomonas sp.
CGTACGCCTTCCGCAGCGAGCCGGTCGAGCTCGGTGGTCAGCGCCGGTGCGCCGTAGCGCATGGCATGGCGCACGGTCAGATCCGGCATCAAGGCCTGCATCGCTTCGGCCAGCCGCTGCGTGTACACCATCAGCGGGGACCCGTCCGGCAGCCACACCTGGGCGTACTTGGCGGCGGAGCGTCCACTGCGCAGGGGCAGGATCAGCCCGTACAGCAGGGGTTTCCACAGCAGGGCGGGAATGGAAACCACGCGCGGGTCGCTGAGAAACTCAGCCAGATAGCGCCGCACCGCGGGCGCGGTGGGGGTCTGCGGCGTGCCGAGATTGACCGCCAGCACAGCGGTGTGGGGGGCGTCGAGCATGGGGGATATTCTCGCAGGTCCGGGATACTCATTGCGGATTCATTGAAACCTGACTAATTTCGGGTACTGCGTGCCCACTGGCGTGGGCACCTACCGGCTTTATATTGCGTGCCTGTTCGCGTGGGCACCTACCGGTTCATCAGCACCGATTCTGCTGTGTCGTGACTTTCGGAGACCACCATGCGCCGCATCCGCCTTGTCCTGTTGATCTCTGCCAGCCTGCTGTCGGCCCAGGCCGTAGCCGGGCCCCAGGAAGACCAGCGCGCCCGCAATGCGGTGCGCGTGCTCAATGAAATCCAGTCCATCCCCGAACAGGGCATCCCGGACAAACTGCTCGATGAAGGCCGTGCCATCGTCGTGATTCCCGACACCATCAAAGCCGGCCTGGTGATCGGCGGGCGTCGTGGGCATGGCCTGATGTCGGTCAAGAATCCCGATGGCAGCTGGTCCAACCCGGTGTTCATGAAGCTCACAGGCGGCAGCATCGGCTTCCAGGCCGGCGTGCAGTCGTCCGATGTGGTGCTGGTATTCCGCAACGACCGCAGCCTGGACAACCTGGTCAACGGCAAGTTCACCCTGGGGGCCGACGCCGGCGTGGCGGCCGGCCCGGTCGGCCGCAATGCGGCGGCGGCGACCGACGGCCAGCTGAAGGCGGAAATCTGGTCCTGGTCGCGCGCGCGCGGCCTGTTTGCCGGCGTGGCGCTGGACGGCGCCGTGCTGCAGATCGATGACGAAGCGAACCTGGATGCGTATGGCAGCAGCACCACGCCGCGCATGATCTTCGAGGGCCGCGTCGGCGAATCGCCGTCGATGGACGTCGTCGCGTTCCGCGACCGCCTGGAGGAAGCCACCTATTCAGCCCGCGCCAACCGCGGCACGGCCGGCGCTGCGCCCGCCCCGCGCGCGGCACCCTCCACGGCCGGCGCGCCGGCGCTGCCGCCGCCTGAACAGGGCACCACGGAAGCCACCACGGCACCGCTGCAGGCGGTTCCGGCGCAACCGGCGGCCCAGCAGGGCTTCCAACCGGTAGGCGAGGGCGAAATCCGCACCGAATCGCTGGATGGCGGCAACTGACTTTCGTCATGCGCGCCGTCGTAGCGGCGGTGCGCTATGCTCAACCCTCTGTTGACTAGGTACGCGAGCAGCACATGGGCAGTATGAGCTTGTGGCATTGGGTGGTAGTGCTGGTGATCGTGCTTCTGGTGTTCGGCACCAAGAAGCTGACCAGCGGTGCCAAGGACCTTGGCAGTGCGGTCAAGGAATTCAAGAAGGGCATGCGCGATGAAGACGCGCCGCCGGCGCAGCTGAATGACCAGTCGCGCAATACCGATTCGACGACGTCCTCGCAGAACGAGCACGACCGCGACCGTCGCTGACCGGACGATCTGGCGTGTTCGATATCGGCTTCAGCGAACTGCTGCTGATCGCAGTGGTCGCTCTGGTGGTGCTGGGCCCGGAACGCCTGCCCAAGGCAGCGCGGTTTGCCGGGCTGTGGGTGCGGCGTGCCCGCAACCAGTGGGATTCGGTGAAGCAGGAGCTGGAACGCGAACTGCACGCCGATGAGATCAAACGACAGTTCCGCGAGGCGCAGCAATCGGTGCAGGACACCGAGGCGCAGCTGCGCGCCAGTGGTGAAGCCGCGCGCCGGCAGGCCGAGGAGCTGCAGCGCGATGTGGCGCGCACCGACGCCGGCAGCGCGGAGGAACCGTTGATGACCGGCCCGGCACCCGATTCGCCGGCCAGCGTGGCCCAGCATGTAGTGCCCGCCACGCCTGATACGCCGGATGAGGAACCGCAGCGCGATGCGATGTCGCCGCCCGGCATCGACGGCGGTTCGCCGCGTGCCCCGGCTCTATTGCCTACCGGCGAAACCCCGACGGAGGGCCGCCCATGAGCAGTGCGGACGCACCTGAAAGCGGGTTGATCGAACACCTGATCGAACTGCGCGCACGGTTGATGCGCGGGTTGATCGGGCTGGGTGTGATTCTGCTGGGGCTGATGCCGTTCTCACGGCAGATCTATACCTGGCTGGCTGAGCCGCTGATATCGCAGCTGCCGAACGGGCAGTCGATGATTGCCACCAATCCGGCCGGTGCGTTCTTCGCGCCGCTGAAGCTGACCTTCTTCGTGGCGCTGTTCATTGCGGTGCCGTGGTTGCTGTTCCAGCTGTGGTCGTTCGTCGCGCCCGGTCTTTACGCGCGTGAAAAGCGTCTGGCGGTGCCGTTGCTGGTGTCGTCGGTGCTGCTGTTCTACATCGGCTGCGCGTTCGCGTACTTCCTGGTGCTGCCGGCGGTGTTCCACTTCCTGACCACGTTCCGCCCGGAAGTGATTGCGATCACCCCGGATGCGAATGCGTACCTGGATTTCGTGCTGGCGATCTTCTTCGCCTTCGGCAGCAGTTTCGAGTTGCCGGTGGCGATGGTGATCCTGACCCTGCTGGGCTGGATCACCCCGGAACAGTTCAAGGAAGGCCGTGGCTACGCCATCGTGGGCATCTTCGTGCTGGCCGCGGTGCTGACCCCGCCGGACGTGGTGTCGCAGCTGATGCTGGCCATTCCGATGTGCCTGCTTTACGAGCTGGGCATTCACGCGGCCAGGTGGCTGGTGCCGAAAAACAAGGCGGAAACCGCGTAGAGCCACGCCCTGCGTGGCTTCGACCAAGGCGGCACCGCGCAGCCACGCAGGGCGTGGCTCTACGTCTGATTACGCCGCGAAGATGTTCTTCGGGCCGTTCGACGGCGGCACAGGCGGCGGATTGCCGCGGGTGCGGTGGGCGAACATCTGCTTCCACGACGCGTACACCGCGCCCACGTACAACGGCATGATCACTGTGGTGACCACCAGCTGCATCAGCGCGGTGGCGGCGGCGGTACCGCCGATCAGCAGCGCGATCTGCATCAGGATGGCGACCAGGAAGTAGATGCACAGCATGGCCACCAGGCCGAGCAGCATGAACACGGTCATCGCGCCGAAATTCTCGATGCAGCCCTGCAGGCTCATGCGCAGCGCGTGCATGCCGCTCTGACGGTCGAACATCACCAGCGCCGGCTGGGTGAACATGGCCATGCTCAGTGCGACAAACACCGCAAACACCAGCGCGATCCACAGCAGCACGCGCTTCACCGGCACCGGGTCGAACACGGCCAGCACCTGCTCGTTGCTGGGCGCGGTGCCCGACTGCTGCAGCAACTGCAGATTGCGGGTGGCTTCGCCGATGCTGTTGAGTCCGTCGCTGCCGATCATCACGAACAGCAATGCACCCAGGGCCAGAATGGTGACCATCTGGATCGCCAGCGGCACCAGCAGGTGGCTGACCCGGCGGTCGCGGATCGGCTGCAGCAGGTGAGCCGGCTGGGCGCGGTGGCCCTGGTCGATCTCACTCACCGCCCACAGCATGCCGCCGAACAGGATGGGACCCACCGCCACCGACAGCAGCTGTCCCAACAGGCTCAGCCAGCCCGGCAGCGCCTGCGAGACGATGGCGATCAACGAACTGACCAGCATGCCGATGATGCCCAGCACGGCCAGCTGCAGCGGCGCGCGACGGTACAGCGTGAATGTGTCCAGCAGCCACTGGGCACCCGCCGAGGCGGGCAGCTTGCGAATGTCTCTCATACCAATCCGGAACAGGGGGAGTAGGGGCCGCAGGCCCCGTGCTGGCTCGATTATCCCTGTTTTATGTGCGCGCCACCTGAAGATGAAGCGGTTGACCAGGTCGTGCGTTGACGGGCACGGCCCGTCACTACGCTATGCGGTCGGCCGATCATGGACGGCCGACCGGCTGCGTAGCGACACGCCATGCGTGTCGTGCTCCATCCGCCGCGCCTGGCGTACGAACCGGCGCAGCAGCTGGCGGGCCAGCGGCGCGGCGCTGACCCCGCGGGCCACGGTGCGGGCGCAGCCGCCGTGGCTGCGGATGCACTCGGCGCGGGCGCGCACGTAGCCGCGCATGTGGTGGGTGGCGAATTCGGGGTGGAACTGCACGCCCCAGGCCTGCTCGCCCCAGCGGAAAGCATGGCAGTTGTCCTGCGCCGAGCGGGCCAGGATGGCGGCACCCTCCGGCGCGCGCAGCACGGTCTGAAGGTGGGTGGCATGCGCCGGGAAACGCGCCGGCAGGCCGGCGAACAGCGGGTCGTCCACCGCAGCAGGGTCCAGCGCCAGTTCGATGGTGCCGGACTCGCGCCCGGCCGGGTTGTAGGCCACCTCACCGCCCAGGGCGTGAGCCAGCAGCTGGTGGCCGTAGCAGATGCCGAACACCGGGCGGCCGTCGTAGGCGGCGTCGCGCAGCCACTGCGCGCTGCGCTCGCTCCAGTCGGCGCGGTCGGTGACGTAAGCGGCCGAGCCGGTGACGATCACCCCGGCAAAGTGGGCCGGGTCAGGCAGCTGCCCGCCGTGCTCCACGTCCACCACCACGGTTTCGTCGGCTTCCAGCCCGGCTGCGACCCGGATCCAGTGCGGAAAGCGCCCGTACCGGCGCAGCGAGGCGACCGGTTGACCGGTTTCAAGAATCAGGAAGGGTGCGTGGTTCATCCGGGGGCGGCAGTACAGACAGGACTTCCTCGATTGTAGTCAGCCCTGCCGCCACCTTTTCAAGCCCCGCGCGGCGCAGGGTTCGCAACCCTTCAGCACGCGCCGCACGGCTGAAACCGGCCAGATCCATGTCCCCCCGGATCAGCCCGCGCAGCCGCGAACCCAATGGCAGCAACTCATACAGGCCTACGCGCCCCAGGTAACCGGTGCGCCGGCAGTCGATGCAGCCGGCCGGCGCATATGGCGTGGGCGACTCTGGTAATGCTTCATCGGCATCAGCCAGCGCCGCCCATTGCACCGCGGTGAGCGGCTTGGGCACCTTGCAGTGCGGGCACAGGGTGCGGACCAGACGCTGGGCCAGGATGCCGTTCACGGTCGAGGCGATCAGGTAATGCGGCACGCCCAGGTCAAGCAGGCGGGTGATGGCCGACGGGGCGTCGTTGGTGTGCAGGGTGGACAGCACCAGGTGGCCGGTCAACGAGGCCTGCACCGCCATCTGCGCGGTTTCCAGGTCGCGGATTTCGCCGATCATGATGATGTCCGGGTCCTGTCGCAGCAGGGTGCGCACGCCGGCGGCGAAGTCCAGGTCGATGTTGGTCTGCACCTGCATCTGGTTGAACTCCGGCGCGATCATTTCGATCGGGTCTTCCACCGTGCACACGTTCACGTCCGGGGTGGCCAGCCGCTTCAGGGTGGAATACAGGGTGGTGGTCTTGCCCGAGCCGGTCGGGCCGGTGACCAGCACAATGCCGTGCGGGCGTTCCACCAGCGCGGTCCAGCCGGCCGCTTCTTCCGGGCTGAAACCGAGCTGGTCGATGCTCTTGAACGCCGCATCCGGGTCGAAGATGCGCATCACGCACTTCTCGCCGAACGCGGTGGGCATGGTCGACAGGCGCATTTCGACCTCGCGCCCGCCCGGCGAACGGGTTTTGATGCGCCCGTCCTGCGGGCGGCGGCGCTCGGCCAGGTCCATGCGGCCCAGCACCTTGATCCGGCTGACCACCGCGGTCATCACCGCCGGCGGTACCTCGAACACCTTGTGCAGCACGCCATCGATGCGGAAGCGCATGCGCCCCATGTCACGGCGCGGCTCCAGGTGGATGTCCGAGGCGCGCTGTTCGTAGGCGTACTGCAGCAGCCAGTCGACGATGTGCACGATGTGGTGGTCGTCGGCGTTGACGTCGCCGGCCCGGCCCAGCTCTACCAACTGCTCGAAGCTGGGCAGGGTACCGTTGGTGTCGGCGCGGGCGTCGCCGCGTGCACCGCGCACCGAGCGGGTCACCCCGAAGAACTCCATGGCGTAGCGGTGCAGGTCCAGCGGATTGACCGTGGCCAGCTCGATCTGGCGGCGGGTCAGGTGCTGCAGGTCGCGCAGCCATTCGTGCGCCAGCGGCTCGCTGGTGGCGACCAGCACCCGTTCGGCGTTGACCGCCAGCGGCAGGAAGCGGTGGCGGCGTGCATAGGCGTGCGACACCAGCGCGGTCACTGCCGGCACGTCCACCCGGGTCGGGTCGATGCGCAGGTAGCGGGTGCCGGTGCGTTCGGCCAGCCATTCGGTCAGCCGTTCCAGGCCCAGCTCGCCGCCACCGGCCGCGGCCAGCTTCAAATTGGCCAGCAGCACCAGCGGATGGACCTCGCTGGCATTGCGCGCGCCCTGGGCGGAAAAGCGGATCCGCTCCTGGTCATGCCCGGCGACCAGGCCATCGGCGACCAGCGCCGCGGCCACCTGGTCAAAGCCCAGCCGTCCCGGCGGCAGCGGCACCCGTTCCGGAGTGGAAGCGGACCCGGCCAGGCCGGCGGGAAGGGGCGGTACCGATGGGCGATGATCCATGATCGCTATACTAGCGCACCCCCTTTGCAGGCAAGAATCCGCCGCATGTCCGCCACGAAGACCGTTCCGATCACGTTCCAGGGCCTCATCCAGACCCTCAACCAGTACTGGGCGCAGCAGGGCTGCGTGCTGATCCAGCCGCTGGACCTGGAGGTCGGGGCCGGCACCTTCCACCCGGCCACTTTCCTGCGCTCGATCGGTCCGGAAAGCTGGAATGCCGCCTATGTGCAGCCTTCGCGCCGCCCCACCGACGGTCGCTACGGCGAAAACCCCAACCGCCTGCAGCGCTACTACCAGTACCAGGTGGCAATGAAGCCGAGCCCGGACAACATCCAGCAGCTGTACCTGGATTCGCTCAAGGCGCTGGGCATCGACCCGCTGGTGCACGACCTGCGCTTCGTCGAGGACAACTGGGAATCGCCCACGCTCGGTGCCTGGGGCCTGGGCTGGGAAGTCTGGCTCAACGGCATGGAGGTGACCCAGTTCACCTACTTCCAGCAGGCCGGTGGCCTGGAGTGCAAGCCGGTACTGGGCGAGATCACCTACGGCCTGGAACGCCTGTGCATGTACCTGCAGAACTGCGACAACGTGTATGACCTGGTCTGGACCTATGGCCCGGACGGCACGCCGGTGACCTACGGCGACGTCTACCACCAGAACGAAGTCGAACAGAGCACCTACAACTTCGAGTACGCCAACGTGGAAGAGCTGTTCCACCGTTTCGACGCGTGCGAAAAGGAAGCGCAGATGCTGGTGGAGGCCGGCCTGCCGCTGCCCGCCTATGAGCAGGTCTGCAAGGCCAGCCACTCGTTCAACCTGCTGGACGCGCGTCGCGCGATCAGCGTCACCGAGCGCCAGCGCTACATCCTGCGCGTGCGCGCGCTGGCCCAGGCGGTGGCGAAACTGTATGAAGCCAAGCGCCTCGAAGCCGTGGCCGCCAAGGAGGTGCAGGCATGAGCACGATGCAGCCGCTGCTGATTGAACTGGGCACCGAAGAACTGCCGGTGAAGGCACTGCCGGGCCTGGCCCAGGCGTTCTTCGATGGCGTGGTGGACGGCCTGACCAAACGCGGCGTGGCCGTGGAACGTGGCGATGCCAAGCCGTTGTCGACCCCCCGTCGTCTGGCGGTGCTGCTGCCCGGCGTGGCCGTGGAACAGCCGGAGCAGCGCGGCGAAGTGCTGGGCCCCTATCTGAACATCGCGCTGGACGCCGAGGGCCATCCGACCAAGGCGCTGCAGGGCTTTGCCGCCAAGGCCGGCATCGACTGGACCGCACTGGAGCGCACCACCGACGCCAAGGGCGAGCGCTTCGTGCACCGCTCGGTGACCCCGGGTGCGCGCACCGCCGCGCTGCTGCCGGAGATCCTGGCCGAGACCATCGCCGCCATGCCGATTCCCAAGCCGATGCGCTGGGGCAGCCACGCCTATGGCTTCGCCCGCCCGGTGCATTGGTTGGTGCTGCTGCACGGCAAGGACGTGGTCGACGCCGAACTGCTCGGCCTGAAGGCCGACCGCATGAGCCGCGGTCACCGCTTCATGCACGACAAAACCGTGTGGCTCAGCACGCCGGAAGACTATGTGAGCTCGCTGGAATCGGCCTACGTGCTGGTGGATGCCGACGTGCGCCGCGAGCGCATCGTTGCCAGCGCCCACGCCGAAGCGGCCAGGGCCGGCGGTCAGGCGCGCATCACCGACGACAACCTGGAACAGGTGGTCAACCTGGTCGAATGGCCGGCCCCGGTGCTGTGCAGCTTCGAACGCGAATTCCTGGCGGTGCCGCAGGAAGCGCTGATCGAAACCATGGAGATCAACCAGAAGTTCTTCCCGGTGCTGGATGCCAGCGGCAAGCTCACCGAGAAGTTCATCGGCATCGCCAACATCGAGTCCAGGGATGTTGCCGAAGTGGCCAAGGGCTACGAGCGCGTCATCCGTCCGCGTTTCGCCGACGCCAAATTCTTCTTCGACGAAGACCTCAAGCAGGGGCTGGAGTCGATGGGCGACGGCCTGAAGACCGTCACCTACCAGGCCAGGCTGGGCTCGGTGGCCGACAAGGTGCAGCGCGTGGTGGCACTGGCCGAGCTGATCGCGCCGCAGGTGGGTGCCGATGCGGTGCTGGCCAAGCGCGCCGCACTGCTGGCCAAGAACGACCTGCAGTCGCGCATGGTCAATGAATTCCCGGAACTGCAGGGCATTGCCGGCCGCCACTATGCCGTGGCCGGTGGCGATTCCCCGGAAGTGGCGCTGGCCATTGACGAGGCCTACCAGCCGCGCTTCGGTGGTGACGACATCGCACTGTCGCCGCTGGGCAAGGTGCTGGCCATTGCCGAGCGCCTGGACACCCTGGCCGGTGGCTTTGCCGCCGGGCTGAAGCCGACCGGCAACAAGGACCCGTTCGCCCTGCGGCGCAATGCGCTGGGCCTGGCCCGCACGATCATCGAATCCGGCTTTGATCTGGACCTGCGCGCGCTGCTGGACAAGGCGCTGGCCGGCCTGCCGGCGGCGGTGCAGCCCAGCGCCGAGCGCAAGACCGAAGCGCTGCCGCAGGAGCTGTACGACTTCATCCTCGACCGTCTGCGCGGCTATTACGCCGACAAGGGCGTGCCGGCCACGCACTTCAACGCGGTGGCCGAGCTGAAGCCCGCTTCGCTGTACGACTTCGACCGTCGCATCGACGCCATCGGCACGTTCGCGGCATTGCCGGAAGCCGAAGCGCTGGCTGCCGCCAACAAGCGCATCCGCAACATCCTGCGCAAGGCCGAGGGGGATATCCCCGGCATGGTGGATCCGTCGCTGCTGGCCGAACCGGCCGAGAGCGAACTGGCTGAAGCCGTCGAAGCGGCCATTGACGACAGCAATGCCAGCCTGCACCACAAGGACTACGTCAGCGTGCTGGCGCGTCTGGCCCGTCTGCGCCCGCAGGTGGATGCGTTCTTCGATGGCGTGATGGTCAATGCGGAAGACCCCGCGTTGCGCGGCAACCGTCTGGCGCTGCTGAAGCGTCTGGGCGATCGCCTGGGCAGCGTGGCGGCCATCGAGCATCTGTCCAGCTGACGCAACGCCACAGCACAATGCAACACCCTCAATGCCCGGCCTTGTGCCGGGCATTGCGTTTTTGACGCGATAAACCCGGTCGCGGCGGCAATTGACCGGGGCACGGATCGCCTGGGGGCCAACGCCCGGCGCTACCCGGAGTCGTGCGTGCGAACGGGCTCTTTAGGTGCATTACTCGTCGCATTCGACACATGCACTACATCTATTCCTAAAGTCAGCAACTATTTGTATTCGAACGGCGCGCGCAATCGCGGAGTATCCGGCGGCACCAGTCAGAAAACTCCTACGCGGATGACTGGTTTTCCCCTACCACTACGCGAAAGCCATACTCATGCCTCATCACGTTGCTGTCGGTTCCGATCCTGCCTTACGACCCTCGTACGCCCCGTCCACGCATGGCGCGCAGGATCTCTCTGTTGCCGGGCCGTCGAACGCCGTTTCCACGCCGACCCGCATTGACAGCCTGCACAACCGCGAAAGTGTGATGCGACCCATCCTGCTCCCGCCCTCCGCTGCGCCTTCGATGGAAAGACTGATCGGCGCACCGGCAGCGCAGTTCGAGGCTCTGTCACGGATGCTGGCCGCAGGACCGATCACCCTGGATCTGCTGCACACGATCCTGGCGGCAGGAAACGCAGGCACGCCGCTGGCCTGCCTGCTGGCCGACGAGCTGA
>JBCNQC010000064.1:0-10254 GCA_039592995.1 Stenotrophomonas sp.
ACTCGAGGATCGCGGGCACCGGTAGTTATTTGCCCGAAAAAGTGCTGACCAACCAGGATCTGGAGAAATTGGTCGACACCAGCGATGAGTGGATTCAAACGCGCACCGGTATTCGCGAACGGCACATCGCCGCCGACAGCGAAACCACCAGCGACCTCGGCTACCACGCCGCGGTGCGTGCGTTGGAGGCCGCCGGTATCGAGGCCTCGCAGCTCGACATGATCGTGGTGGGTACCACCACCCCTGATCTGATCTTCCCGTCCACCGCGTGCCTGATCCAGGCCAAGCTCGGTGCGAGCGGTTGCCCCGCCTTTGATGTGAACGCCGCCTGCTCGGGCTTTGTGTTCGCGCTGAGCGTGGCCGACAAATTCATCCGTTCCGGTGATGCCCGCCATGTGCTGGTGATCGGTGCGGAAACCCTGACCCGAATCGTTGACTGGAACGACCGCACCACC
Source organism: Stenotrophomonas sp. (assembly GCA_039592995.1). Lineage (GTDB taxonomy): Bacteria > Pseudomonadota > Gammaproteobacteria > Xanthomonadales > Xanthomonadaceae > Stenotrophomonas. Next base: position 456 of record JBCNQC010000064.1, read on the forward strand.
TGTGTGCTGTTCGGTGATGGCGCGGGCGCGGTGGTGCTGAAGGCTGATGAAGATACCGGCATTCTCAGCACCCACCTGCATTCCGATGGCAGCAAGAAGGAACTGCTGTGGAACCCGGTCGGTGTTTCCAGCGGCTTCGGCGAGGGCGAAAACGCCCGCGGCGCGATCCTGATGAAGGGCAACGACGTGTTCAAGTACGCCGTAAAGGCGCTGGATTCAGTCGTGGACGAAACCCTGGAAGCCAATGGCCTGGACAAGAGCGACCTGGACTGGCTGATTCCGCACCAGGCCAACCTGCGCATCATTGAAGCCACCGCCAAGCGCCTGGACATGTCCATGGACCAGGTGGTGGTCACCGTCGACAAGCACGGCAACACCTCGTCGGCCTCGGTGCCGCTGGCGCTGGATGCCGCCGTGCGCTCCGGTCGCGTGCAGCGCGGTCAGCTGCTGCTGCTGGAGGCCTTCGGTGGCGGCTTCACGTGGGGTTCGGCTCTGCTGCGTTATTAATGCGTTAAGGACGGCGTGTCGACCCACAGTCGACGCCTGCTCCCGCCGGTGGCGCACGACGGTTGGTCGTGCGGCTTTCGATTCGGCCCCGTCTGGGGCCGTTCGCATTTCTGGAGACACCCGATGGTCGAGCCCATTGTCATTGAAGGGCAACGCGCCTGGCTGAAGCAGTACGGCGAGGGCAGCCGCGCCGTTGCACTGGCCCTGCTGCGCTTCATCGCCAACCGCTTCCAGCTGGATGCGCTGCGTCCGCCGCCGCACCGGGGCGGTGACGCCGCCCGCGAAACCGAGGCCCGCCGCCTCGCCGAACTGCTCGCCCAGGGCGTCAACGTGCCGCATGTCATCGGCAGCGGCCATGCCGCGCTGGTGCTGGGCGACAACGGCACTTCGTTCAACACCTGCCTGCGCCAGGCCGACGACGCCGGGCGCGACGCGCTGGTCTCCGTGGCCATGCAGGCCATCGCCGCCGCCCACCGCAACGGGGCCTATTTCGGCCAGCCGCTGCCGCGCAACCTCACCTGGGACGGCCAGCGCATCGGCTTCATCGATTTCGAGGAAGACCCGCTGGAAGTGATGGACCTGGCCCAGGCCCAGGCGCGCGACTGGCTGATGTTCGGTTACGGCGTGGCCAGGTACTACGAACACCGTCCCGAGCAGCTGCAGGCGCTGATGGCGCAGGCCATGGACGGTGCCGATGCCCCGGTGCTGGCGCACGCCCATGACGTGTCAGGCCGGCTGCAGCGGCTGGCCCGCTACAGCCTGAAGATGGGGCGCTCGGCGCGCGCGCTGGCCCATGCCATTTTCATTGTGCACGGGGCCACCACGCTGGGCATGATGATGTTGCTGGCGATCTGCGTGGACTTTTTCGCCGATGGCGATCTGGACATGCTGCAGCTGTTCACCTGACCGGGCCGTGGCCTCGGGAGATCGCCATGGACAGTGACACCCTGCATCGCATTGAGGCCGACATGATGGCCGCCATCGAAGACGCCCTCGCCGCGGCCACCGGCCGCGCTGCCGCATGCCAGCCGCAGGACATGGCGAGATCCCCGTCATACGGCTATTTCATGGCGACCGCCCACCAGAAACTGTTCGCCCGGTTATGCGGTGCCCACCCGGATACCTTCGAAGGTGGCAATGCGGCAACAGCCGACGCCATCATCGACAACGCGCGCAACATCCGCGATCACTACTGGGCGAAGGCACCCGGCGACGGGCCGCACATACGCGCCAGTACAGACGAAGGCGGCTAAACCCCCTTATCATTCGCCGTTCGATTTTTGCAGGCGGACCCCCGCGTGACCGATTCCACTCTCGCTTTCGTGTTCCCCGGCCAAGGCTCCCAGTCACTGGGCATGCTGGCCGAGCTCTCCGAACTGCACCCGCAGGTTCGTGAAGCCTTCACCGAAGCCTCTGACGGTGCCGGCGTGGACCTCTGGGCCCTGTCCCAGGGCGGTCCGGAAGAAATGCTCAACCGCACCGAGTACACCCAGCCGGCGCTGCTGGCCGCCAGCATTGGCGTGTGGCGGGCGTGGCAGGCGGTGGGCGGTGCCCAGCCGGCCGTGCTGGCCGGCCACAGCCTGGGCGAGTACACCGCCCTGGTGGCGGCAGGCGCGCTGACCCTGCGCGACGGTGCCCACCTGGTGCGGCTGCGCGGCCAGCTGATGCAGGACGCCGCCCCGGCTGGCGTCGGTGCCATGGCCGCCGTGCTCGGTGCCGAAGATGCCCTGGTGCTGGAAGTCTGTGAACAGGCCGCCGGCAGCCAGGTGGTGGTGCCCGCCAACTACAACTCGCCCGGTCAGATCGTGATCGGCGGCGACGCCGCTGCGGTCGACCGTGCGCTGGCGCTGCTGGCCGAGAAGGGCGTGCGCAAGGCGGTGAAGCTGGCCGTCAGCGTGCCCTCGCACACCCCGCTGATGCGCGAAGCCGCCAACCGCCTGGCCGAAACCATGGCCGGCCTGCAGTGGCAGGCCCCGGCGCTGCCCGTGGTGCAGAACGTGGATGCGCGCGTGCATGACGGCGTGGATGCCATCCGCCAGGCGCTGGTGCAGCAGTTGTACCAGCCGGTGCAGTGGACCGGTTGTGTGCAGGCGCTGGCCGCGCGCGGTGTCACCCGCGTGGCCGAGTGTGGCCCCGGCAAGGTCCTTACTGGATTGATCAAGCGCATCGACAAGGGTCTGGACGCGCGTACGCTGTCCACCCCGGCCGACTTTGAAGGCTCCCGCGAAATCTGGGCCGCCTGAGTTCCACGCCATTCAAGGAAACAGATTCATGAGCAAGCCCCTGCAGGGTGAAATCGCACTGGTCACCGGTGCCAGCCGTGGCATCGGTGCCGCCATTGCCGACACGCTGGCCGCCCAGGGTGCCACGGTCATCGGCACCGCCACCACCGAATCCGGTGCCGCCGCCATTGGCGAGCGCCTGGCTGCGCTGGGTGGCCATGGCCGCGCGCTGAACGTCACCGACGCCGCGGCGCTGGACGCCGTGCTCGATGGCATCGCCAAGGAATTCGGCCCGATCTCCATTCTCGTCAACAATGCCGGCATCACCCGCGACAACCTGCTGATGCGCATGAAGGAAGAGGACTGGCAGACCATTCTCGACACCAACCTGACCAGCGTGTTCCGCACCTCCAAGGCGGTGATGCGCGGCATGATGAAGGCACGCAAGGGCCGCATCATCAACATCGCCTCGGTCATCGGTGTCACCGGCAACGCCGGGCAGGCCAATTACGCCGCTGCCAAGGCTGGCATCATTGCCTTCTCGAAGTCGCTGGCCAAGGAAATCGGTTCGCGCAACATCACCGTCAATGTGGTCGCCCCCGGCTTCATCGACACCGACATGACCAAGGCCCTGCCGGAAGAGCAGCGCACCGGTCTGGTCAAGAGCATCGCGCTGGAACGCCTCGGCGAGCCGGCTGATATCGCCAACGCGGTGGCGTTCCTGGCCGGCCCTTCGGCCAGCTACATCACCGGCGAAACCCTCCATGTGAACGGCGGCATGTACATGCCGTAAGCATGTGGCGCAGGGACTGCGCCGCAAGTGGTTGATCCACTTGGCCTTTTGCTGCGAATGCATGGGCCACGCGGTTTCCACTACACTATCCCACGGCCATCACTCCCTGATGGCAATACTTTGAACCACTACTCCATCTGGAGCGATATCCAATGAGCACCATCGAAGAACGCGTCAAGAAAATCGTCGTCGAACAGCTTGGCGTCAAGGAAGAAGAAGTCACCAACAGCGCATCGTTCGTCGATGACCTGGGCGCTGACTCGCTGGACACCGTCGAGCTGGTGATGGCGCTGGAAGAAGAATTCGAGTGCGAGATCCCGGACGAAGAAGCCGAAAAGATCAGCACCGTGCAGGCTGCCATCGACTACATCAAGGCCCACGTCAAGGCCTGATGTCAGCCGGCTGATGCGCGTGTGTGGTTTTTCCACCACGCGCAACGGCACCCCCATGGGGCCGCACTTGCGGCCCTGTGTATTTGTAAGCGTCAGGAGAATCTGAAATGAAGCGTCGCGTCGTCGTTACCGGCATGGGCATGGTCTCGCCGTTGGGCAATGATCTGGCCACCAGTTGGAAGGGCATCACCGAAGGCCGCTCCGGCATCGGTCCGCTGACCAATGTTTCAGACGCTTACCTGGAGCGTTTCACCACCAAGATTGCAGGTGAGGTCAAAGGCTTTGACATCACCGCCGACAACGAACAGTTCGGCAGATTCCGGGTCAGTGGCAAAGATGCCAAGAAGATGGACCCGTTCATTCATTACGGCCTGGGCGCTTCGTTCATGGCCCTGCACGATTCCGGCCTGGAAATCACCGACGCCAATGCCGAACGCATCGGCGCGATCGTCGGTGCCGGCATCGGCGGCCTGCTCGGCATTGAAGAGCAGACCATCGAATTCCACGAGGGCAAGAAGATCTCGCCCTTCTACGTGCCCAAGACCATCATCAACATGCTGCCGGGCCAGCTGAGCATCATCACCGGCCTGAAGGGTCCGTCCTTCTCCGCCGTGTCCGCCTGCGCCACTTCGAATCATTCCATCGGCACCGCCATGCGCATGATCCAGTACGGCGACGCCGACGTGATGGTGGTGGGTGGTGCCGAGCGTGGCTCGTCGCCGACCGCACTGGGCGGCTTCTGCGCGATGAAGGCCATGAGCACCCGCAATGATGCCCCGGAACGGGCCTCGCGGCCGTGGGACAAGGACCGCGACGGCTTCGTGCTGGGCGACGGTGCCGGCATCCTGATTCTGGAAGAGTACGAACACGCCAAGGCGCGTGGCGCGAAGATCTACTGCGAGCTCGCCGGCTTCGGTGCCAGCTCCGACGCGTACCACATGACCGCGCCCAGCGAGAACGGCGAAGGTGCCGCGCGCTGCATGACCATGGCGCTGAAGGACGCCGGCGTCACCCCGGACCAGGTCGGTTACCTCAACGCACACGGCACCTCAACGCCGCTGGGCGACCTGGGCGAAACCATGGCCATGAAGACCGCCTTCGGCGACCACGCCTACAAGATGATGGTCAGCTCCACCAAGAGCATGACCGGCCACCTGCTGGGCGCGGCCGGCGGCGTGGAAGCCATCTTCTCGGTGCTCGCCATCCGCGACAGCATCATCCCGCCGACCATCAACCTGGAACAGCCGGGCGAAGGCTGCGACCTGGACTACGTGCCCAACGTCGCCCGCGAAGCCACCGTGGACGTGGTCATGTCGAACGGCTTCGGCTTCGGCGGCACCAACGGCACGCTGGTGTTCAAGCGCGTCTGAGGTTTGAGCAGCACGTAGAAAACCATCAAGGCCGCCTCATGGGCGGCCTTGTTGCTTTTACCGGTAGCGCCGGCCGTTGGCCGGCCCTCACAATGCCCGCCACGGCCTTCGGCCAATGAGCCACCACGTTCCCAACGCTTCTGGTCGAATCACCGCCATGTTCCAAACCCGCCCGCTACCGCCGACCACCGACCTCCCATCCCTGCAACGCGTGGCCCCGCATCGCTACCCGCTGCTGATGGAATCCACCGCCTCCGGCACCGCGCAGGGCCGCTGGGACCTGCTGCTGATGACCAGCGGCCCCACGCTTGCGCTGCATGCGGACGGCGTGGTCCGCGACGAAACCGGAACAGCTCACAACGGCACCTTCCTGCAGGTCCTCGACGCCCACTGGCACGCCGCCCGACTGCCAAGAGAAGAAACCGGCCTGCCGTTCCGTGGCGGCTGGGCGCTGATGCTCGACTACGAGCTGGCCGGCCAGATTGAAACCGTGCTGGCGCTGCCCACCCGCGCCGACGGCCTGCCGTCTGCGCTGGCCCTGCGCTGCCCCGCAGGCGTGCTGCACGACCGCGTTCTGGGCCAGTACCACGCCGTGTGCGAAACCGGCAGCGAGGCGCTGCTGGATACCCTGCTGGCCGACCTGCAGGCCGCCGGGGCGCAGCCCGCGCTTCCGGCCTGGCAGCCACCGCAGCAGATGGACGAGGACGCCCCCGCACGCTTCACCGACGGCGTGGAAAAGGTCATCGACTATCTGCGCGCCGGCGACGTGTTCCAGGTGAACCTGTCGCGCCGCTGGGTCGCCCAGTTCGGCGAAACCCTCGACCCGCACGCGCTGTACGCGCAGTTGCGCGTTGCCAATCCCGCACCCTTCGCTGGCCTGTTCATCGCGCAGGGCAGGGCAGTGGTCAGCTCGTCACCCGAGCGTCTGGTCTCCGTGCACGGTGACGACGTGCAGACCCGTCCCATCGCCGGCACCCGCCCGCGCTTCGAAGGCGATGACGACGCCGAGCGCATCCGCGAGCTGGTCGGCCACCCCAAGGAGCGCGCCGAGCACGTGATGCTGATCGACCTCGAGCGCAACGACCTCGGCCGCATCTGCAGCCCCGGCAGCGTCGAGGTGGATGAACTGATGACCGTGGAAAGCTATGCCCACGTGCACCACATCGTCAGCAACGTGCGCGGTCGCCTGCTGCCCGGCACCACGCCCGGGCAGGTGATTGCCGCCACCTTCCCCGGCGGCACCATCACCGGCTGCCCCAAGGTGCGCTGCATGCAGATCATCGCCGAGCTCGAGCAGACCGCACGCGGTGCCTACACCGGCGCATTCGGCTGGCTGAACCGCGACGGCGACCTCGACCTGAACATCCTCATCCGCACCGCCGAGGTGAGCGGCCCCCATGCCGCCTTCCGCACCGGTGCCGGCATCGTCGTCGATTCAGACCCCGCCAAGGAACTCGACGAAACCCGCGCCAAAGCCCGCGGCCTGATGCGCGCGCTGGGCCGCAACGACTGACACATCGCATCCCTGTATCCTGTACAGCGTGCTCCCACGCATGCCCGGGCCGCCCAAAACGCCGGACATGCCCGGCCGAATGAATCGCCGGGAATGCCCCGTAGAGCCGGGCTTGCCCGGCTGCCCGGAAAAACCGAACCACCCGTAACAACCGGAACCACGCAAAAGGACCCCCATGGCAGGTGCAAAACGAGGTTGCCTCTTCATCCTCACAGTGCTGCTTCTAGGCGCACTGGCGCTAGCCGCCGCCGGCCTCTGGTTCTGGCACAACCAATCCAGCTTCGCCGATCAACCCATCACCCCCGACCAGCCGGCGGTCATCATCGCCTCCGGCGACGGCCTCAACACCGTCGTACGCAAACTGCGCGAAGTCGGCGTTGACGAAGGCACCGACACCCAGTGGCAACTGCTCGCGCGCCAGCTCGACGCCGCCGGCAAACTCAAAGTCGGCGAATACGCCCTGGACAACAGCCTCACTCCGCGCGAACTGCTCACCCGCATGCGCCAGGGGCGCGTTGTGCAACACCGCGTCACCATCGTCGAAGGCTGGAACATCCGCCAGCTGCGCGCCGCGCTCAAGCGCGCCGAACCGCTCGTGCACACCACCGACAACCTCAACGACAGCGAGCTGATGGCCAAGCTCGGCTTCCCTGGCCAGCACCCCGAAGGCCGCTTCCTGCCCGAAACCTACGTCTACCAGCGCGGCGACACCGACGTGGACGTGCTCAAGCGCGCCCATGCCGCCATGGAAAAGGAACTGACTGCGGCCTGGGACAGCCGCAGCGACGACCTGCCGCTCAACACCCCGTATGAACTGCTCACCCTGGCGTCCATCATCGAAAAAGAAACCGCGCTGGCCAGCGAGCGACCGCAGATTGCCGGCGTGTTCGCACGCCGCCTGAAAATGGGCATGCGCCTGCAGACCGACCCCACCGTCATCTACGGCATCGGCAGCAGCTACGACGGCAATATCCGCAAGCGCGACCTCACCACCGACACCCCGTACAACACCTACACCCGTGCCGGCCTGACCCCGACGCCGATCGCCATGCCTGGCCGCGACGCCCTGCACGCCGCCGCGCAGCCTGCGCCCGGCAACGCGCTGTACTTCGTCGCTGTGGGCGATGGCAGCGGCGCACACGTGTTCTCGGCCACCTACGCCGACCACAACACCGCCGTCGCCCGTTACCTGCAGCAGCTGCGTCAGCAGCGTGCGCAGCAGCAGGCACAACCGCAATGAGTACCGACCTGCACCGCCATCCGCATTTCATCAGCCTGGAAGGCGGGGAGGGCGCGGGCAAGACCACCGCGCTCAACGCCATCCGGCAGGCGCTGGAAGCCCACGGCCACCGCGTGCTGCTCACCCGCGAGCCCGGCGGTACGCCGCTGGCCGAGCGCATCCGCGCGCTGGTGCTGACCCCGGACCCCGGGATCGCCGCCGAGCCGCTGAGTGCCGAGGCCGAGCTGCTGCTGGTGTTCGCCGGACGCGCCCAGCACGTGCGCCAGGTCGTGCAGCCTGCATTGGCGCAGGGCACCTACGTGCTCAGCGACCGCTTCACCGACTCCAGCTACGCCTACCAGGGCGGCGGGCGCGGGCTGGATCCTGCCTTCATCGCCGAGCTGGAGCGCCGCACCGTCGGCCTGCAGCCCGGCTTGACCCTGCTGCTGGACGTGGACGTGGCCGTCGGCCGCGCCCGCGCCAGCGGCCGCGACGAAGGCCCGGACCGCATCGAGCGCGAGCAGGACGATTTCTTCCAGCGCGTGCGCAATGTGTTCCGCCAGCGCTCCGCCGCCGAGCCGGAGCGCTTCCGCGTCATTGACGCCAGCCAGGACCAGGCCGGCGTCGCCGCCCAGGTGGTGGCCGCCATCGACGCCTATCTCACCAAGGAGGGCGGCAATGGCTGAGTTCTCGCCCTGGCAGCAGCGTGCCTATGACCAGACCGTGGCCGCGCTCGACGCCGGCCGTCTCGGCCATGGCCTGCTGATCTGCGGCCCAGCCGGCCTCGGCAAGGCCGAGGTCGCCCTGGCGCTGGCCAAGCATGTGCTGGAGCGCGGTGAGCCCGCCGCGGCCCAGCGCGCCGCCCAGCTGATCGCTGCCGGTACGCACCCCGACCTGCAGCAGGTGTCGTTCATTCCGAACAAGACCGGCGACAAGCTGCGTACCGAGATCGTCATCGAGCAGGTCCGCGAGATCTCGCAGAAGCTGGCGCTGACTCCGCAGTACGGCGTCGCCCAGGTGGTCATCGTCGACCCGGCCGACGCGATCAACCGCGCCGCCTGCAACGCGCTGTTGAAGACCCTGGAAGAGCCCCAGCCCGGGCGCTACCTGTGGCTGATCAGCAGCGACCCCGCGCGCCTGCCGGCCACCGTGCGCAGCCGCTGCCAGCGCCTCGAGTTCAAGCTGCCCCCGCGCGAGGAAGCGCTGGCTTGGCTGCAGGCTCAGGGCCACAGCGAAGCCAGCGCCCGCGAGGCCCTGGACGCCGCCCGCGGCCACCCCGGGCTGGCCGATGACTGGCTGAAGCACGACGGCCTGACCCTGCGCCGGCAGGTTGCCGGCGATCTGGAAGCCCTGGTCGCCGGCCGCAGCGGCGCGGTGGAGCTGGCCCAGCGCTGGTGCGCCGACGAGCACGCCGCGCTGCGCCTGCGCTTCGCCGCAGACCTCGCATTGGCACAAGCCACCGGTGGTGGCTTGACCGATGCGGATCGATTGCACAAGCTGGGGGTCTGGTTCGACGCCGCCAACCGTACCCGCGATCTGCTGCGCACTACCGTGCGTGCCGACCTGGCGGTGGTGGAATTGTTGTTGGCCTGGAACAAGGTCAACGAGCGGCACGCAAAGGGGAATAGATAAATGAGCGCCACCAACGCCCGCCAGGGCATCCTGTCGCTGGCCGTCAAGGACAAGGCGTCGCTGTACAGCGCCTACATGCCGTTCATCAAGAACGGCGGCATCTTCGTGCCCACGCCCAAGCGTTACTTCCTGGGCGACGAGGTCTTCCTGC
>JBCNQC010000065.1:0-9249 GCA_039592995.1 Stenotrophomonas sp.
AGTTCATGCGCCGTCAGCAACCCGATGCGTTGACCGACGATGCAGTGATGCGTGCCTATATGCACCTGGTGGGAAAGGTGCCCGAGCCGGATGCGCCGACGGCAGCACCGGCTGCTGAGCCGCCCGCCGCTTCCTTCTTTCCCATGCCGTGGACACCTCCGCGCGCCCGTGCGGGTGCACTCACCGATGAACGGGCGGCACCGCAGGCAGCGCTGGCAGCGCCGGCCCCGCTGCCAGGCGCGGGGGCGCAGCTGTTCGGCGGGATACCCGGACATGCACCGCTGCTGTTGCTGCATGGCCTGATCGATGAGGTCCGCGCCGGCTCCTGGTGGCGGGCCCTGCCCGGTTACGTGGAGCGCTCGCCGCAGGGACTGCTGACCGGGATCACGGACCTGTTCGCACTGGCAGGCGTGCCACTGCACAACCGGCCGCCCAGCCCTGATGCGCTGGAGCGGTTCTTTGCATCACCGCAGGGTCTGGCGCTGTTTGACAGCATACGGCAGATGCCCGAGCTGGCCGACTGGCAGCACGAACAGATCGAGCGCGGTGGCCCGGATACACATGTCTATCTGTTCATGCGACTGCTGCGACAGTTGATGGGGCGTGTTCATGCGCATGGCCATCACCGTCATCCAGATGACTCGCCAGCGCAGCAGGCCGCCCTGCATGCGCTGGCCCGCATCGGCGTGGCAGCGGGCGAGCTGCTGGTGCAGTACAACCCCGACGCCCCGGATGCCGGCCGCGCATACTTCAAACGCGCCCTGCGCATGACCCGCCCGAAAGCGGCCCAGGCCCCCACGCCGCTGACGCCGGAATTGATCGAACAGCACGCCAGGCGCGTGAGGCCACCGGGTCTGGGCTGCCCGCCCGTCGACACGCGCGAACTGCGCCAGTGGCTGGTGGACACCCCGCATCCCCTGCTGACCCTCACCACGTTCGAACGGCTGAGCGCCGCCGACCGCTGCCTTGCCCAGCTTGCGGTGGTGGTGACCCGCATGTTCTACGGCAGTCCGCTGGATGATTGGCGATCCGCGCAGGCAGATGCCTACGACTGGCGGATACAGGCGGACGCGTTGGCCGCACGGGACGCCGCGACACCCAGCTGGGAAGCCGGCGTGGGCGTGTACTTCCACGTCATGGCGAGCCAGCTGAAGGCATGGCTGGATCTGCCAATGGACCCGATTCGTCCGCAGGACCTCCAGGACCTCTACGTCTACCTGCGCCGCCTGATACAGCCGTTGCACGAACTCTATGCGCTGGTCGAAGTGCCGTTGCAGGAGGCCGACCCCCACTACACAACGGCAAGCACCGTCTACCAGGCCTTCTTCAATGCGTCCGGCCGTGCCGTCTCCGCGGCCGGCGCGAACGCAGACGAACGCAGCCAGCCTGTCCCACGCCTGCTGCCGTCGGCGTGGCTGGCATCGCAGTCCGGCCACGCGCTGGCGGTGGTGGTCTGCCCGTCCGGTGCTGCCAGCCTGCAGGATGGTCTGGCATCGGTGATCCAGACCGCGCTGAACATGGAGGATGCCGTCACCGACGGGGGCCTGCCGCCGATCTGGTCGATGATCGTGCACGGCCCCCATGCACTGCAGCAGTGGCTGGACAGCAGCGAAGGCCGCAATGCCACTGCACAGTGGATGCAGGCGCTCAACGATGGAACGCTGGATACGCAGGCCCCGGTGGACGGTGAGGTCGGTGCGCAGCTGCTGCGCTCGGCGCTGTTGTCACAGCTGCCCCCGGGTGCCCACTCCTCGGTGCCATCTGTGCAGAACATCAGCGCGCAGTTCGCGCATGGCAGCGCACCGGTGCTTTCGCTGGCAGTGGAACTGACACGGCATGCCCCCTTGCTGCTGCGCCACCCGCAGCACGCGCTGTTGCTGGCCATCGCGTTGCTGCCGCACACCACCCCGGCCGACCCGGCCCGCCTGCCGTTGATGTTTCCACTGTGGCCGGCCGTCGCAGATACTTCGGCCGCGCCATCGCAAGGCAACAGCACCGGCGTGTGGGATCTGCTGGAGGCACCGGAACGCGACGTGCGCGAATGGCCTGCGCCGCCGCTGCTGGACACCCACGCCCTGCCGCCCTTGCAGACGCTGCTGAGCCGCTTCGGCCTGGAGGTGCTGCAGACAGCTGCGCTGAACCCGGCCGACCTGTGGGAACTGATGTCGCGCACACAGGCCTTTGCCCTTCTCGGCCAGCAGTTGCTGCGGCAGACTGATTGGGTGGGTGCGGAGGTCGGTAGCCCGCCTTCTCCCCAGGGCGCGCAGCAACTGGTGGCGCAGGCCCTGTTGCAGCACTACGTGGGCCGTGCGCAGATGGACGTCCTGCGCGCACGACTGAATGCTCCGGACATTGTCGACCGCACTTTCGCCGACATGCGGCGCGAGGTGCACGCCACGTTGAAACGACGGCACCCGGGGGCCGAGGCGGCCGCCATCGGGCTGCTGGAGTGGCTGCTGCTGCGGGAACTCGACCAGCCAGCACTGCTGGTGACGGACGTCCCGGACTGGTTGCAGCCGGGCTCCGCCACCGGTCTGCTGTTCCTGCATGGCGTTGCACTGCTGGAGGCGATGCAGCCCGGTGCCAGCGCGCACGCCCGCTTTACGATGCTGTGTGCCCTGCCGGGACAGCTGGCCGGGCCGTCCGCACACGTGGGTGACCAGAATGCACTGCACGCGGCGTGGGCCCGCGCAATGCTGCGTCCGGCGGTGCTGCATGCCATCGCCCAGGGCCGCCTGCCTGGACTGAACCGCGTGGATGCCGTGACACCGGAACAGGCGCGGATGGCGCTTGACCTGCTGCAGGAGGCGCACGAACGGCAGGCGCTGAACCTGGACAGGATCACGACCCCTGCGCCGCAGCGGCTGCAGATGGCCCAGCGCACCCTGATCGCAGCCGGTGTCGATCGCGCTTACTGGTCCCGCCCGTTCCATGAGTTGCCGGCGGGCCTGCTGGCCGCACACGGCATTGTCCCGTCCAGCTGGCTGCAGGCCGAACGCGGCGTGGTGGGCCTGGTGAGCCCGGGAGCCGGCATGGTGGGTGGAAAGGAGATCGACACGCTGCTGACTGCGGATGACTCCCTGCAGATGCTGCTGGTGGCTGACGCCTACGTGTGGACGAACGGGCCCAGTACGCGGACGCAGTACGACGCCGCGTTTGCGGTGTACCAGCAGCGGGTCACTGAAGGACTGGCCGGACTGATCGAAGACCTGCTGCGCGCACTGCCGGCGGCCGACCGCACCGTGCTGGAACAGGGAGCCTGCACGGCATTGCAGGTCACCGCCTTCGGGCAGCAGGCCAGGCAGGGGCTGTTGCTGAAGTGCGAACCCGCCAACACCGGCCAGCCAGCGGTGTACTTCGAAGTGCTGCCCAGCGCAGGGCTGATCCGGCGCGCGGTGGATGACGCCCGGCAAGGCCCCTGGGTGGATGCACAAGGGTTGATCGATGGCAGCACGCCCGCCGTACGGGATGAACGCCTGACCCCGGTCAGTACGCTGGACCTGACACCATCGCCGTACCGGATCACGCTCGGCGATGCGCAGTCGCTGCACATGGTGGCGCTCTCCTGCGCGCATCTGCTGCTCGACGACCGCATGAAGCAGGTCAGCGAGGCGGAACTGAAGCGGTTGACCCGCTACGAAGCCTTGGCGGCACGCGAAAAGGAACTGCTGGAGGACATCGCCGGGTTCATCATTCCGTTCTACGCCTGCGGACGGCACCTGATCCAAGGGGACACCTCGACCGGTACCCTCGTCGGCTGCGGATTGGACCTGATCGGCGGCCTGGTCGGCTATTCCGCGCGTATCGTCGAAGCGGCCGGCGAACGCACGGTGAACTCCCTGGTCGCGCACACGGGCGATGCACTGCTTGCGTTCGGACGCGAACTGGCCGCGCAGAGCGGACTGACGATGCTGGCCGACCTGGGCAGGGCCGCGTTGTGGCTGGGCAGCCGCGGCATGGACAGCGCACTGCACGCAGCGGGCTGGCTGCGTACCCTGCTGCAGCGGGAATCCGATCTGGGCTCGATCGCACGTGCGGTGGACGACTGCGTGGCGCACGGCGCAGCTCCCGCGGACCTGTTCGACGTGCTGGATGATGAAGCAGCCACGCTGGCGATCGGCCGGGCCGGTGCGTCCCCGCCTGCCCTGTTGATCCGCGGCGATGGCGGCTGGTATCGCTACGACCCCATCGAGCGCGCCGCCTACGGGCCGGCGTTGAACAACGTGGCGCTGCACGCGCCCCTGCCGGCGCTGTTGCCCACCACGTCGGTGCAAGGCGGCATCCGTCTTCAGGTGGGCGCTGCCACCGGTGCGCGGATTTTCGAGCGTAGCGATGGAGCCTGGGAGGTCTGGATTGACAGCACCCCGTACCTGCTGGACCCGGCCGACGGCAGCCTGTACCAGCGCGAGGTGCACGGAGGGCAAACCGGCGAAGTGCAGGAGCTGGATGCACAGGGCTGCCGGGTGGAGCGCGGCGTGGAGGCGATACCGCGGCCGGTGACCTGTGTTGCGCCGACCCGCCTGCGCTTCGTACCCGACCGGCTCAACGCCCTGCCGGACGATCCTTCGCCGGATCAGCTGGGCCCCTATGCCTTCGGGTTCATCGAATACCAACCGGTAACGCTGTCGCTGCCAGCTGCGCCGGCCATGGTGGACGGAGAAGAAGACGCCGTTCTGGAAAGCCTGCCTTTCCTTTGGCAGGAAACCCCACTGCGGATAGGCCCGCGCACTGCCAATGAAGCGGCGCAGGTGATCACCCACCAGGGCCAGGCCTGCATGTGGCACACGCCCCTGTCCAGACAGGGCCGTCGCATGCCTCCGAAGCTGGCACCACTGACCCCGGAAGAAGCCAACGCCCTTGGCATTCCGCTGCGGGTCTCCTATCTGCCGCATATTGAAGGCTACCAGCGGCCAGACGATGTGTTGGGGCTGCCGCAACCGGTCAACCACGCGTTTCGCTCCGTGGTGAACGGTTACCTGCCTGTCATTGAGCTGGGCCCGATTGCCACCGGCATCAACGACAGCCGCAAACTGCGTGGTGTGCTGATGTCGGTCAAGGGTATCCCCTCCATTGCCGTCGAGGTGGATCGGGGGGTGTATTACGCGGCTGCAGTGCCACAGCAGCCCGGCGATGTGCTGCACTTCACGCCGATGCAGGACAGCACGGACATCAACCGCTATCTGCAGCGGTCGGAGCTGTACCGAATGCATCGCGAAAATCCGGAGTGGCAGCAGCTGCAGCGCAACATCCAGGAAATGGCGTTCAACTACCTGCGCCCCGGAATGAGCGAGGAGCAGCGCAAGCTGTACGGCACCTTTGACGAGTACCGCAGGTACTGCCAGCAGCACGGGCTGCACAACAGCTTGAATGACTTTTCTGAAAAGGTCGCGTCGGGCAATCGTGAGCAGAAGAGATTCATCGAACTCAGTCGTCTTCTGATTCCCGACTGGAAAGCGCTGCAGGGCTGTTCACAACAGGAGCGCCAGGCAGTGGCCGACATTCTCAACAGGATCATGCCTCTGCGTGGCAAGGAGTCGGAGTGGGTACCGCTGACTGCGGAATGCCTGGCCCAGCCAGAGACGGGGCAGCGCCTGCTCAAGCATGTGAACGGAGCCAACTTCGCGTTTCTCGAGGTGGAGACCACGGACGGCACCTTCGTCTTCTCGTCCCTGTCCAGTGGTGAGCGGGCAAAGAAAGTGCAGCTTACGGTGCCGGAGAACACCGGCACGATGACCTTCATTGATGCAGCGAAGGAGAAGGAGGCTCCGAATGCAATGTTCAGCACCTTGCCGGTACTGCGCCACGACGGCGACAGCCGAACCATCTGGTTCGATCGCGGCGGCGACTCGGAGAACGTGGCCACCCGCAAGTTCCTCCAGGCCCTGAAGTCGGACGATCCGGGTATCCGCATCGATCCTGGCCAGATCACGCAGATCAAGCTCTGGAGCATCCTGGGCCTGTGCTCCACCTGTGGAGGCCTGCTGATGCCGCGCCTGAAGCAGGAACTGGACGCAATGGGAGTACAGGCGGGCTTCTCGGTGCGGTACCTTATCGACTATGTGAAATGAGCCGTCAGATGGAAAAACCGCCAACCCGTGCATAGTCCCACAGTGCCATCCGTGCGACCCTTGGAATCGTTTTCATGGAATGGAGGGATTCCGATGCAGTTGATTCAAACGAGCCGCACGTTGCGGCGGTTGCTGGCGTTCGCATTGGCCCTGGCCGTGCCCTGTGGTGCGGCGCAGGCCGAGGTACCGGGTTCGACCACCGAGCCGCTGCGGGTGATGTCGTTCAACGTACGCACCCCGGTGGATACCAAACCGGGGCGGCGCTGGGACGACCGCCGCGATGCAATGGTGGCGCTGCTGCAGGCGCAGAAGCCGGCGGTCGTCGGCACCCAGGAACTGGTCCAGAAGCAGGCCGAGTACCTGACCGCGCACCTGCCCGGTTACCGCTGGTTCGGCCAGGATCGTCGCGGCGGTACTGGCGATGAACACATGGGCGTGTTCTACGACAGCGCCCGGCTGAAGGTGGTGGAATCGGGCGACTTCTGGCTGTCCGATACCCCGGAAGTGGCCGGCAGCATCAGCTGGGGCAATCTGTTCCCGCGCATGGTGACGTGGGCATTGTTCGAACGCGTGGCCGATGGTCAGCGCTTCTACCTGCTCAACACCCACCTGCCCTACCGCGATGAAGACGAGCCGCGTCGGGTGAAGGGGGCGAAGGCGATCGTGGCACGCGTGCAGCAGCTGCACGCCGATGTGCCGGTGCTGGTGACCGGGGATTTCAACAGCGAACCCGGCAGCGAGACCTATGCGACGTTCACCGCAGCGCTGGAGGATGCGCGCAAGGTGGCAGCGAAGGTGGAAGGGCCGCGACTGACCTTCCACAACTTCAGTGGCACGCCTACCACCGAGCTGGACTGGATTCTGGCGCGGGGGGTGAAGGTGCTGAAGTTCGTGACCCTGGATGACAAGCCGGGTGGCGTGCTGCCTTCAGATCACTTCCCGGTGATGGCGGAGGTCGTGTTGCCGGCACGGCGTTGACCGTAGAGCCGGGCTTGCCCGGCTGGCCGCGGCCGATGCAGAAGCAGCCGGGCAAGCCCGGCTCTACGGGCATCGCGGCAAGCCAGAACCACAGTCAAGGGCATCGCGGCAGGCCACGATCAGGGATTACGGCGATCGTGGCGGACTACGCAGCCGCTCCAGCGCGCGGCACAGCGCAAGGTGCTGTTCGCGGGCCTGGTAGATGCGTGCGCTGACGGCCAGGAACAGGCCGATCACAACGACACCGAGTTCCAGCAACGGGTCGGGCAGACGCGCGAACCCGAGCGTGACCGTCAATACGGCCAGGATCAACAGCAGCACGACGCCGGCTGAAAGGCTGGCAGCGCTCATGCGATTGTCTTCCCGGTATGGGTGATGCATCGGCACACTTCCTGTGGTGGGAGTGCCTATTTAGCCTTGTGATTGCGCAGTACGGCAGAGGCAATGCCGTCAACGCGGAGTCCCCCTGCACGCGGTCGCGGGAAACGCCTACACGAAGGGGAAGGACGGCGAGCGCCGCCCTTCCCCGCTGCCTCAGCGCAGGGTGCCGGCGATGGCCGGCGGCGTGGCGTCACGCTGCTGGCCCCAGCCGCCGAGTGCCTTGTACACGCCGACCACGCTGACATTCACCGTCGATTCGGCGGCGGCCAGTGCATCGTCGGCCGCCAACTGCGTGCGCTGCGCATCAAGCAGGGTCAGGAAATCTTCCGACCCTTCGCGATAGCGGATCTGCGCCAGCTGCTCGGCACGCCGTGCGGCCTGTGCCTGTTCCACCACGATGCCCAGCCGCGCCTGCTGCTTGGCGTAACGCGTCAACGCGTTTTCGGTGTCTTCCAGCGCCAGCAGTACCGCCTTTTCGTACTCGGCGGCCGCGCCGTCGGCCTGCGCCTTGCTCGCGCGCAGGCGTGCCTTCACCGTGCCGAAGTCAAACGCGGCCCAGCTGATCGACGGGGTGACCGACCATGCCTTGTTGTTGCCGTTGACCAGGCCACTGGCGTCGCCGGACAGGAAGCCGACGAAGCCGCTCAGGCTGATGCGCGGGAACAGGTCGGCGGTGGCCACGCCAACCCGCGCGGTGGCGGCGGCGAGGCGACGTTCGGCGCTGCGCACGTCGGCACGCTGGCGCAGCAGGTCGGTGGTATCACCGAGCGGCAGTGCTTTGGCATAGGCCGGCACTTCCTGCGGTTGCAGACGCGCGTCCAGTGCGTCCGGACGCTGGCCCAGCAGCACCGCCAGGCGATGCCGCGACTGCACTTCCGCCACTTCCAGCAGCGGGATGTCGGCTTCAATCGCCTTCAAACGCGCACGGCTGCTCTGCACATCCAGCTCGCTGCCGGCACCCAGTTCCCAGCGCGCTTCGGTCAAGCGCTGGGTTTCGCGCAGGTTGACCAGGGTGCGCTGGGCGACGTCGATGCGCTTCTGGCTGCCACGCAGCTCGAAGTAGTTGCGCGCCACTTCGGCGGCCACGGTGACCTGGGCATCAGCGAGGTTGTCCTGCTCGGCACCGAGATCAGCGCGCGCCGCTTCGGCGGCACGGCGCTGGCGACCGAACAGATCCAGTTCCCAGCCGGCGTCGAAGCCGAGCTGGTAGGTTTCACTGAAGATGCGCTCGCCACCGGCGTATGCGTCCGGCTGCTTGCGGCGGTCGTAACTGCCACCGGCGGTGACGTGCGGCAGCTGGTCCAGGCGCTGCTCGACGAACACCGCGCGCGCTTCACGCACACGGGCCATGGCGATGCGCAGGTCCAGGTTGGCACCGAGCGCATCGTGCACCAGCCCTTCCAGCACCGGGTCATCGAACTGCGCCCACCAGCTGGCCACCGGCGAAGCGCTGGTGAACACCTCAGCTGCCGCCCCCTGCAGCACCACCGGCTGTGCCGGCGGTGCCTGGTAGTTGGGGCCGACGCTGACGCAGCCGGCCAGCAGGGCGCTGGTCACGGCCGCGGTCAACACACGGATCACCATGGCAGCACCTCACCCAGGTAGGTGAAGCTGCCGTTTGGGCCGTCGGCACCGATCAGCGCCATGCCGACGCTGGAACGCGCGCCTTCGCTGATCTCGATTTCGCCCTCGCCACCGTTCATGTCGGTTTTCACGTAACCGGGGTGCACGGTGTTGACCTTGGTGGTGCTGTCACGCAGCTCATAGGCCAGCTGCACGGTCCAGGCGTTCACCGCGCTCTTGGAGGCGTTGTAGGCCGGCA
>JBCNQC010000066.1:0-8328 GCA_039592995.1 Stenotrophomonas sp.
AGCCGTGGGTATGGGGTGATCAGAAGTGACTGGCTGGCCACCTCCTCTCCAGCAACCACTCCGGCACCACGTAATGTCGTTCGCGTCACCGTTGATCTGAGCAGAACCACGCGAAACGGATGATCAACGCCAAACAACGTCTTCAGGATCAACCACTTGCAATACCGCGACAGGTTCTGAAGGTGGTTCTGCAATCGATACCACGCATCCGGGTGTAGCATTTCAACATGTGCATAAAGAAGCCCACGCCCAAGAAGGCCACCAAGACGTCGGTGGCCAAGGACAGCCGAACGACTGCTCGCGCCGCACCGTCTGGAGCAATGGGAGAGGGCGTTCTGATCCTGGATGACTTTGAGAGCCAGATCCAGAAGTTTTACAGCATGTCGAAGAAGCAAGCCGTGGAGGCTGCAAAGAAGGCAGGCATTCTGACGCCCACGGGACGCCTGAGCGGTGCCTATAGGTGAGTAACGGCCCCTTGGCCGTTGCTTATCATGGGTGCGACATCACAACACGCGATGCCCTCATTACGGGACGGCAGCAACCGAAGATCAGTGCCAACCCCTATGACTGGCTGGGTCCTGGCTTTTACTTGTTCGAGGGTGACCCGGAACGCGCATTGGCCTTCGCGCAGACCGCCGCTGAGAATCCGGAATACAGATTTACCGCACGCCCCATTGTGACGCCGGCCGTAGTAGGCTGCGTCTTCGCTGCGCATTCCTGCCTTGACATGACAACCCGCAGGGGCCGCGCGGAGTATACGGTCGCCCACAAGCAGCTAGAACTCGCAGCACGCACAACCGGTGCAAAAATGCCCGTCAACAAACCTGCGTTTGCAGGAGATACGGATGTTCTTCTCCGCGGGTTGGATCGCGCTGTCATCAACATGATCCACGCTAATCGACCGAAAGAGTACCAGGTTGTACGCGGTGCATTTCGGCAAGGTGTAGAGCTTTCTCCCGGCTCCGGATTTCACAGCAACAGCCACATCCAGCTCGCGCTACTGGATCTGGATTGCGTTGTAGGCTGGTTCCTTCCACACGGGGCCTTCTTATTGAGAATTGCCCGCCGCGCGGAGATGCAGGAATCTCACCCATCCGTCGAAACGATATACGTTTCCCACCTATCCAGCTCCTCTTCCAACGCACGCAGTTTTTCACGCACCAGTCGCAGCGCATCGCTGCCCAGCAGAAGATGCGCAGGCGGTTCTGGATTGTCGATAACGGCAAGCATCGCGCGAGCGGCCTTGCGCGGGTCACCCAATTGCTTCCCACTGACCTCCTGCCGCCGCTGGCGGATGGGATCGAACAACGCGTCATAGTCGCTGATCGTGCGCGGGCTGCGCACCATCGAACGACCAGCCCAGTCAGTGCGGAATGAGCCCGGTGCCACCGCGGTAACCCGGACACCCAGCGCGGCCACTTCCTTGCCCAGAGCCTCGCTGATGCCCTCCAAGGCAAATTTGCTGCCGCAGTAGTACGCAATGCCCGGCATGGTGATGAACCCGCCCATCGAGGTGATGTTGAGGATATGCCCCTCGCGACGCGCACGCATGTGCGGCAGGACGGCCTGCATCATCGCTACCGCGCCGAACACATTGACCTCGAACTGCTGCCGCATTTCTGCCAGCGGGGACTCCTCCAGCAGGCCCTCATGACCGTAGCCTGCATTGTTGACCAGCACGGATATGGGCCCAATATCTGTTTCAATCGCCTCCACCAACGGTGCAATCGCGACGGTGTTGGTGACATCCAGCATCCGTGCAAAGGCGTGCCCCGGGCCCAGCGCTTCGAAGTCCAGCACAGCTTGCGCGGTACGCACGGTGCCAACGACGCGATGCCCGGCGGCAAGCGCTTCCACTGCCAGTGCACGACCGAAGCCGCTGCTGACGCCGGTAACAAGAATGAGTTTCGAAGGTGACATGTTGGCCTCGGGAAATTCGGGGAGGAGTGCATAATAGAAATGCAAAACCCGCGCCATAAGGCCATCCAGCCTCACTCTATTGCCTATTCCTATGATCCGCCCATCCTCGAAAGCGCCCTCCCCCATGACTGGAGACCTGCTGCCCCTGGCTCCGCTGGTGCAGGCGCTGGCTCCGCATGAGGGCTACACCCAGACAGCATTGGACAGCGTGCGCCTGCTGCGCTCAGACCGACCGCTGGCAAGGGCCCCGGTGCTGTACGACCCGGGCATCGTCATCGTCTGCCAAGGCCGCAAGCGCGGGTACTTCGGTCAGCAGACCTATGTGTACGACGCCGATCAGTACCTGGCAGTTTCGGTGCCGGTTCCGTTCACCATGGAAACCGATGCAAGCGCAGATGAGCCTCTGCTCGCCGTATACCTGCATCTGCAGTTCCCACTGGCGGCCGAATTGATGCTGGAGATTGACCGCCACGGCGGCCCACCGGCGAATGCAGTGCCGCAAAGCATGATGTCCAGTCTGATCGATGCTCCATTGCACCAAGCCGTACAGCGTCTGCTGCAGGCGCTGGCGTCCCCGATGGATGCCGCTGTGCTGGGCCCAGGCCTGCTACGCGAGCTCTACTACCGCGTGCTCACCGGGCCGCAGGGCCACACGTTGCGCGCCGCGCTTGCGCATCAGGGCCACTTCGGCCGCATCGGCAAGGCATTGCAGTACCTGCACGCGGCATATGCACAGCCGTTGACTGTGGCGCAGCTCGCAGATGAGGCCGGCATGAGTGCACCTTCCTTCTACAGCCATTTCAAAGCTGTAACGTGCGCTTCGCCCATGCAGTACCTGAAGTCCACGCGCCTGCATCAGGCGCGTCTGCTGATGGCGCGCGAAGGAATGACCGCTGCCGCTGCCTGCCATGCGGTGGGGTACGAGAGCACGTCGCAGTTCAACCGGGAGTTCAAGCGGTTGTTCGGATTGACGCCTGGGCGGGAGGTGAAGCGCATGCGCGAGGCATTTTCTGTGCCGGCTACGCCGGGAGGGTCTGGATTTGTTTCGTCGCATTGATCGCGGTGCGATGACGCGCATGGCGCGTCACTACCGGACGTTGCCTATTCCAAGCAGGAATGCCAGCAGTGCAATCCCGGTGCATTGTTTGCGGGCGTCACCCACGACAGCCGCAACCCCGGCGCTTCCCCCTGCAGCAAGTGCACCCAGCACGAACAACTGTGCCGCCGCGAGCATCCCTGCACCGGCACCGCTGGTGAAGAGCAGCCACGCCGATATCGCACCACACAGCACCGATACGGCGACAAGCACACGCCAGAGCGGCTTCATCGCGGACACCGCTTACTCCAGCGGCAGCCGCCGCGCGAGGAAGTTGACTGCATTCTCCATGGCATCAGGATCGTTGTTGCTGAGTCCAATCACCACATACTGCCTGCTCGGGATCACCACGAATGCGGCATTGGCACCCGACGCGCCGCCTTCGTGTCCGAACTGACGTACGGCACCATTACCACTGACCATGAACCCGTATCCGTACCACTGCTTGTGATTCTGCGGCGAAGTGGCCTGATCCAGCAGCGCGGGGGAGACCAGATCACCACGCAACAGCGCGTCACCAAACCGCTGCAGGTCGCCGACCGTGCTGTAGCCACCACCTGCCGCTGTGCCACGCCAAGGCAATGACGCGGACTCGACCTTCCATTGACCATCCACCTTCGTATAAGGCACCACCCGTCCAGCCACGAGACTGGACTCGGGCTCCGACCCGGTAGAGGTCATGCCCGCAGGGACGTAGATGTGCTTCTGGATATAGTCGTAGTAGGACTGCCCGCTCACCGCCTCGATGATCGCCCCCAGCACCACGTAGCCATAGTTCGAATAGCCATCCTGCGCGCCAGGTGCGTGTTCGGGCGCGCGCTTCCCAAAGTGCGCGATGTAGTTCGAATGAGTCTTCAGCCTCTGCGAGTAGCTGCTGAAGTCATCGCCGAAGATGTCACCCAGCCCGCTGGTGTGGTTCAGCAGCTGGCGGATCGTGATCGACTCGGCGATTGCCGGATCAGGGTAGTCGGGAAGATGGCGACGGATGCTGTCGTTCAATGACAGCTTGCCATCCTGCACCAGCTGAAGCACGGCCACTGCAGTGAACATTTTATTCAACGACGCAATGCGGAATCGCGCCTCTGGCGTAATGATCGTCTTGGCCTGACGGTCTGCCAGCCCACCCTGCCACTGGAAAACGACGTTGCCGTTTTCTGAGACGAGCAGCGCGCCAGACAGCGCATCAGAAGCGGCCAACGCCTCCAGCCGGCTGGTCGAGGCTGCCTTCAGCTCGGGCAAGGACAATCGTTCTGGAAGATACGCGACCGGAGTCTCTACGCCCTCGATCTGGAAGAAGGTCACGTCGGCGGGATCGCTGTCATCCACCTTGACCGTCACCAGCAGCGATCGCTCGCTGGATTCAACACTGACAATGGCTTCGGCGATGGAGGGCGTGCTCGACCTCATTTCCAGCAGCCGCCACGGCCCCATGGAGCTGCGCAGCTCCTTGTCGCGCTGCGCGCTGTGTTCCATTTTGTAAGTGGCGATTACTGACTGCAGGCGCTGGAGTTCACCGCTGTTGTAGGCGGACAGCCAGTGATCCAATATCTGTTGCGGGGTGGGGTCTGGGCTCGCTTCGGCGCTGGATGTCGTGGCGCTGATGAGGAGAAACGTTGTGAGAAGAATGGCTGACAACTTCATGCACTGCCCTCCTTGGTCTGTGATGTCATTGGGCACCACGATGACGCGCATGGCGCGTCACTACGGGGCCGCGCTGACCGCGGCCCAGCTGCGGGCAGCGGCGTCTACTACGTTGTTCGGGGCGAACTGGTCCTGCATGTAGCGCAGTGCCTGCAACCGCTGGCTGGGTGGTCGCGCCGCCGCGCCAGGTTCCAGCAGCAGGTCGTGGAACTCCTGGATGTCGTGCAGGATGCGCCAGTGACGGTAGCAGGCCAGCCGGACCGGGTCGAGCGTGACCGGACCGTAGCCTTCCGCAAAACCCGGCGGGTCGTCGCGGCCCCAGCGGCCGCCGACGCCCGCGCCGATGAACATCAGGTCGCACTCGCGCGGGGCGCGGAGCATGCCGTCCCAGTCAATCAGGCACAGGCCACCGTCGGGGCGCAGCAGGACGTTACCGGCGTGAACGTCGCCGTGGCAGAGCACTTTGCTCGCCGCTTGCCCGGCCAGCCGCGCGCGCAGCTTGACGCAGCGCTGCCAGACATCGGCGATCAATGGCCGATACAGACGCCAGCTATGACGGAAGCGCTCGGCCAGTGGATCGGAAATCGTCCAGTGTGTGTCACCGCTGAGCAGCCACGCCCCCACCCGTTCCACCGCTGGTTCCTCTTCCAGCTGCGGCTGGGCCAATGGAGCCAGCAGTGCGGCGGGTACGTCAGCCTCGTGCACGCTGCGAAGCACCTGCCCCAGCCGGTGCCACTGTTCACGGGAGAGCGCGGCTTCGAAGCCGGATTGACCTTCGATGTAAGGGAACAGGGTCCATTGCAGGCCGTCGGCGAGTACGGCCGGTGCGCCGTTGCGGGTGGTCTGCGGGGCAGCGACTTCTGTCAGCTGCAACTCGCTACGCAGGTACTGCAGAACGTTCCAGACGGCATCGCCCACCGCATAGCGACGGCACTTCAGCCACCAGCGTGCGCCATCCTGGGCCACGATCTGGTACACGGTGGCACCGGCATCAGCCCCGGCCGGGCGCTGCACGACCTGTTCGGCGTGCACGTCGTACGCCTGGGCCAGCACGGCGGTGATCTGCGCGACGGATAACTCCTGGGGGTGCCGCATGTGTTTCCAATTGAGACGTGCGTTGGATGACTATCTCAGAAAGGGACTGCGCTGAGTTGGGAATCCGTCACGATTAGGCCGACGTAGAGCCACGCCCTGCGTGGCTGAGCCCAGCCAGGACCGCGAAGCCACGCAGGGCGTGGCTCTACGGCGGATTGTCAGCCCCACGCCTGCAGCTCACGCTGCAGCAGTGCCTCCACCTCTTCGCGCTGGAACTGGGTGACAAACAACGGCACCGCGAACACGTACTGCACGCCCTCGTTCTCGCGCCGGATCACATAGGCCAGCTGCAACCGGGCGAGCGAATGACGCAGCTGTTCCGGATCCACCTTCACCCCGGCGGCGTCGAAACCGGCCAGCAACTGCAGCAGGGAAACCCCTTGCGCCCCACCCGGCCCCAGCTGTGCGCTGGCAATGCGGTAGACCACGATGCGGTCGATCCGGCACGCGACCGGGTCTGGACTCAGCCGGGCCCACCCCGCCAATGCGTCGAACACCGGTTCGGCACTGAGCGCGGCATGCAGCTGCGCCGGCTCGATCACCCGCTGCCCACGAGAGAGCTGGCCGAGCAGGTACTGGCAGACGATGGCAACCAGGTTGGCACGGCGACCACAGGCGGCCACCAGCCGCTGCGGCAGGTCCGGATCGGCGAAGTGCACCCCCAGCCGGCCCATCGGTTCGGTGGCCAGCGCCTGGCAGGCCGCCTCTTCCAGCCCGCCAATGTGGATCACCTCGCCGAAGTTGCGCAGCGGCGAGGCGAAGTCCAGGGTCACTGCTTCATACAGATCCCAGAAACCGGCCAGCATGAAATGGCAGCGCCCTTCCTCGCTGAGCGCACGCAATGCGGCCAGCTGCGGGTAACCATTGCCGGCCTCGGCGCGCAGGAACAGATCGGTTTCGTCAATCAGCAGCAGCACGCTGCGACCGTGCGCCCGCTCGGACAACGCTGCCACCAACGTGTCGATGCCGGCGTCTTCAGGCAGGCCCAGCTCCAGCGCCAATCGCGGCGTCAGCCGATGGTCGCGGAGTGCGACGTACTGACAGTGCACACGCGGATGCCCGTCGAAGCGGCGTTCAATCGCCTTCATCAGACTGGTCTTGCCCAGCTGCCGCCCACCGACCAGCAGGTAGTTGCCGGGCTCACGATTGAGCACGCGCGCCAACAACGATTCGCGACCGAAGAAGGCATTGGGTCGGGTGATGCCGCCGTGGGTCTGGTATGGCGAAATGCGGGTGACCTTCAGCTGCTGCGCCAGCAGGCTCACGAGTGTGTCCTGCGCGCGCGGCTGCAGCAGCCAGCGGGTCTGGGTAACCTGGTCGAGGCAGACACACAGATTGGCTGGATCATCGGCGTACTGCATCAGCGCCGCTTCGGTTACGGTGGACGGGCTGACCACCAGCACGACGTCCTGCCCGTTGGGCAGGTTGCGCAGCTGCTGCACGATGGCCTCGCCGCTCAGTGCGGGGTCGGGCAGGTACAGCCACAGCTTCTCCAGTGCGATCGGCAGTGTCGGCGGCAATGTCCACTCGCGCACGGTACCGTTCAATGGCCAGTCGCGCGCAGCGGCGTCGACAGCGCCAATACGTGCCGCCAGCTGTATGGCGCGCGTGCTGGGCGTGGCATGCACATGACGCAGTGCATCGCGCCAGCGGGTGCCGGCGATGCCGGCCTGCTGCAGCACGCGGTCACGCAGGCGCAACCAGCCGAGCTGGCGGTCGAACGTGGCCAGCCGCTGCAGCGGATAGTCCAGGAGCGTTCGCGGTTCGCGCGCGACGTCGGCGACTTCCGGTCGCAGCCGCCACCAGACCACACCAAGGCCTACCAGCGCCAGGATGCTCAGCACCAAGGCCAGCGTCAACCACTGCCCCGCCGTCCAAGGCTTGGTGCTGCGGCAGTCCATTGCCAGCCAGCGCGACGGTGGCGAGGGATCGCCGGGCTGGCAGGTCCAGCGCTCGGTGCGCGGGTCCAGCGTGTGCTCCAGCACGGTGCCGCGCAGGCCGCTGTTCTCGGGGAACCGGTTGGTGAAGCGCAGTCGCAGCACGAACGGAGCTGGCAGCTCGGCCGACAGTGTGGCCTCGGCCGGGTCGTGCACGCCCGGCACGTGGACCTCGTGCGGCCACTGCCCGTCCATCAGCCAACGGCCATGTGCTTCTTCGCGCAGCAAGGTGGTGTCGATGCGCGCAGACTGCATCAGCATCATGCTTTCGCCGTCGTACTTGACCTTCCACAGCACCCACGGGTTGATCCACGGGGCGATAAACAACGTGCCGAAGAAACCGATGAACGACACCACCAGCGCCAGCTTCACCCAGCGCCAGGCGCTCCATCCTTCCAGCGCGATCATGCCGGTTGGGCCTCCAGCCCTTCGTTGACCTGCTGCACCGCCAGGCGGATGGCCTCACAGCGCCATTCCAGCCAGGCACCGTCGGCGTGGCTGCGTGCAGCCAGCAGGTTTTCCCAGAAGAACTGCCGCAGCAGCGGGTCCATGAGGTAAGGGCGTGCGGGCGCGATGCGTTCGCGCGGCAACCAGCTGTTCACTGCCGCGCGGGCGGCCGGTTCGCGCAGGATCGGCAGC
>JBCNQC010000067.1:0-8182 GCA_039592995.1 Stenotrophomonas sp.
CTGCTGCTGTGAAGCGTCAGCTGCGCCGCTCGTCGCGCGACGTCACCAAGCGTCAGCGCCTGTACTGATCGGACGCACTTCGATGCGGCAGGCTTGACCTGTCGCGACGAAGCCGAAGCCGGAACGCGCGAGCGTTACCGGCTTTTTGCGTTTCTACCCCATTCACCGAACCGAGGTGTTCCATGAGCATGAAGCAGCAGCTCACCGATGACATGAAGGCCGCCATGAAGGCGGGCGAAAAGCAAAAGCTGGGCGTGATCCGCCTGATCAATGCCGCCATCAAGCAGAAGGAAGTGGACGAGCGCATCGAGCTGGATGACGCTGCGGTCATTGCCGTGCTGGACAAGATGGTCAAGCAGCGCAAGGACTCGATCACCCAGTACGACGCGGCCAACCGTGACGACCTGGCGCAGATCGAGCGCGACGAGCTGGTGGTGATTGAAGCCTACCTGCCGGCCAAGATGGGCGAAGCCGAGATAGTGGCGGCGATCCAGGCGGCCATTGCGGAAACCGGCGCTGCGGGCCCGGCGGATATGGGCAAGCTGATGGGCGCACTGAAGCCGAAGCTGGCGGGTCAGGCCGATATGGGCCTGGTGTCGAAGCTGGTGAAGCAGCAGTTGGGTTGATCGTTTTCGGATCGATTCGGCGTTCATGAGGTTGCCGGGCAAGCCCGGCACTACGGCATCGCCCGATCAGGGCGGTGCCTTTTTTGTTTTCACCGGGTCTTCGATGGGCGGCTGATAAAACAAGGCCATGGTTGAAGACCCGCACGATCACGAGG
Organism: Stenotrophomonas sp.; assembly: GCA_039592995.1. GTDB lineage: Bacteria > Pseudomonadota > Gammaproteobacteria > Xanthomonadales > Xanthomonadaceae > Stenotrophomonas. The sequence continues at coordinate 782 of JBCNQC010000067.1, forward strand.
GCGTTCCGTTGCGCCTGCGCAAATATGTGGACCGGCTGGAGCGCAGCTTCCCGGCGGCGGTCGGCAAGCGCTTCGTGGAAATCGACGTGCTGACCCAGGCGGCGTCGGTCTCGTTCTATGCCCTGCTGTCGATGGCCCCGCTGCTGGTGCTGCTGCTGTGGCTGACCGCCTCACTGTATCCGCCTGCGCAGCAGGCACTGGTCGGGCAGATCGCCGATGTGGCCGGGTCGAGTGCGGCCAGCGTGGCCGATACGGTGCTGAAGAATGCCGACAACCAGCCGGATGTGGGCTCGCTCGCGGGGGTGTGGAGCACCCTGCTGCTGTTCATTGGTGCCACCGCGGTGTTCGCGCAGCTGCAGAACGCGCTGAACCTGATCTTCAATACCAGCGGCGAGCGCCTGGAAGGCATCAAGGCGTGGCTGCGCAAGCGTGTGTTCTCCTTCGGCGTGGTGCTGGCGCTGGGCTTCCTGCTGATTCTGTCGATGACCGCAACCACCATGCTGCAGGTGGCGTTTGCCCAGCTGCCTTCGGTGCTGCCGGCCATTGGCTATGTGACCACCCTGCTGCTGTATGCGGTGGCGTTCGCCTTCCTGTATCACTACCTGCCTGACCGCCGGGTGCAGTGGCGGCAGGCGTTCATCGGCGGGGTGATCACCTCGGCGCTGTTCGCGCTGGGTCGGTATGGCATTGGCGTGTACATCGCCACCGTGGCCCCGGGCAGCGCCTATGGGTCGATGGGGGCGCTGGTGATCTCGCTGGTGTGGATCTACTACGCCACGGTGGTGTTTTTCGTGGGCGCGCTGATGACCGCGGTGATCGACGAGCGGCTGCGTGCACGGGGCCATCTGGCACAGGCCGGCATTCCCTGCCCGAAGCCGGGCGAGACGACCGGCAACGGGTAAACTAGGCGGGCTCATGGCCCGTATCCCCGACGCTTTCATTGACGACCTGCTGGCCCGCTCCGACATTGTCGAAGTGGTGGGCAGCCGTGTGCCGCTGAAGCGCCAGGGCAAGGAATACGCCGCCCGCTGCCCGTTCCATGATGAGCGCTCGGCCTCGTTCACGGTGTCGCCGACCAAGCAGTTCTATCACTGCTTCGGCTGCGGCGCGCATGGCACTGCGATCAGCTTCCTGATGAACTACGACCGCCTCGAGTTTCTCGACGCGGTGGACGAGCTGGCCAAGCGCGTCGGCATGGAAGTGCCGCGTGACACCCAGCCGCGCAGCGCGCAGCAGCAGGACGACAGCCGTGACCTGTACTCGGCGCTGGACGCCGCCTCGCGCTTCTTCCAGAAGCAGATGGAAGCCAGCGACAAGGCACGCCACTATCTGGACCAGCGCGGCGTGGACGAAGCCACCCGCACCCGGTTCTCGATCGGCTATGCACCGGATGGCTACAGCGCGCTGAAGGATGCGCTGGGCAAGGACGAGCGGCGGATGAAGCTGCTCGACCGCGCCGGCCTGTTCTCGAAGAACGACCGCGGGCATGTCTACGACAAGTTCCGCGACCGGGTGATGTTCCCGATCTTCGACCGCCGTGGCCGGGTGATCGCCTTCGGTGGCCGCGTGTTCGAGAAGGACGACGGCCCGAAGTACCTCAATTCCCCGGAAACCGCCCTCTTCCACAAGGGCCGCGAACTGTATGGCCTGTGGCAGGTACGCCAGGCCAACCAGAAGATCGAGCGGCTGATCGTGGTGGAAGGCTATATGGACGTGGTGTCGCTGTTCCAGTTCGGGGTCACCCAGGCGGTGGCCACCCTGGGCACGGCGACCACGCCGGAGCACGCCGAGCTGCTGTTCCGCAATGCGCCGGACGTGTTCTTCTGCTTCGACGGCGACGCGGCCGGACGCCGCGCCGGCTGGCGCGCGCTGGAATCGGTGCTGCCGCGCATGAAGGACGGCCGCCAGGCGTTCTTCCTGTTCCTGCCCGACGGCGAAGACCCCGACACCATCGTGCGCAAGGAGGGCAGTGAAGCGTTCGATGCGCGCCTGAAGCAGGCCACGCCGCTGTCGCAGTTCTTCTTCGACGAGCTTACCCGCGAAATCAACATGGGCACGCTGGACGGCAAAGCCCGTCTGGCCGAACGCGCGCGGCCGATGCTGGCGCAGATTCCGGATGGCGCGTTCGGCGACCTGATGAAGCAGCAGCTGGCCACGCTGACCGGGCTGGGCGCGAAGCCGGCAGCGGCCGCGCAGCCGACGCGTGCGCCGATGCGCAACGCTGCGCCGGTGCAGAAGCGCAGCCTGGTGCGCGCGGCAATTGCGATCCTGCTGCAGCAGCCGTCGCTGGGCATGACGTTGCACGGCCACCAGATCAACGGCCTGCGCCAGCCCGGCGTGGAGCTGCTGCTGGAGCTGCTGGGGCTGGTGGAACAGCGCCCGGACATCAGCACCGGTGCGCTGCTGGAGCATTTCGAGGGCCGCGAAGAGCAGGCTTCGCTGCACAAGCTGGCCGCGCAGACCCTGCCGGGTGATGACGCGGTGTGGACCCAGGAGCTGCACGACGCGGTGGCGCAGCTGGAAAAGCAGCTGCTGCTGCAACGTCTGGAAGAGCTTCAGGCAAAGCAGCGCCAGCAGGGTCTGGACGATACTGACAAATACGAATTGCGTGAGCTGCTGAAGGCACGCGCGACATTGCGATAACCCTGCAAGGGAACCACTGACGATGACGCATTGGTGGTCGCGCGTGCGACCGGACAACTTCACCCTGGCCCTGCTGTGCACCGTGCTGCTGGCCTCGTTCCTGCCAATGCAGGGCGCTGCGGCGATGGTGCTGGACGATGTCACCGATGTGGCGATTGCGGCACTGTTCTTCCTGCATGGCGCACGCCTGCCGCGTGAATCGATCGTTGCGGGGTTGCTGCACTGGCGGCTGCACCTGACCATCCTCGCCTGCACCTTCGTGCTGTTCCCGCTGCTGGGGCTGGCGTTCAAACCGCTGCAGGGCTGGCTGCTGACCCCGGAGCTGTATATCGGCGTGCTGTTCCTGTGCACGCTGCCGTCCACGGTGCAGTCGTCGATTGCGTTCACCTCGATGGCCGGCGGCAATGTGCCGGCGGCGGTGGTGAGTGCATCGCTGTCGAGCATCCTGGGCGTGTTCCTGACCCCGCTGCTGCTGACCGTGCTGGCCGGCACCACCGGCGGCATGCACAACCCCGGCCAGGCGATCGTGAGCATCATGCTGCAGCTGCTGGTGCCGTTCGTGGCCGGCCACCTGCTGCGGCCGTGGATTGCCGGCTGGGTGCAGCGCCAGCGCGCGCTGCTGCGCTATACCGACCAGGCCACGATTCTGCTGGTGGTGTATTCGGCGTTTGGCGAAGCGGTAAATGAAGGCCTGTGGAGCAAGACGCCGCTGTTGTCGCTGCTGGGCGTGGCGCTGGTGGCCGCCGTGCTGCTGGGCGTGGCGATGCCGTTGATCACGTTGCTGGCGCGCCGGATGGGCTTCAACCGCGCCGATGAGATCACCATTGTGTTCTGCGGTTCGAAGAAGAGCCTGGCCACGGGGGTACCGATTGCCAAGGTGTTGTTTGCCGGTGGCAGCCTGGGCGCGATCGTGCTGCCGGTGATGATCTACCACCAGATCCAGTTGATTGTGTGTGCGGTGATTGCGAAGCGGTATGCGCGGACGGCACCGGCGGACGGCACGGCGTCATCGGGCGGGTAATGCCGCACGCGTGCGTCGGCGTGGGGTTCCGGCGGGGTGCCACGCGCAATGCACAACCGGCGCGGGGTTTGATCTGGTAGAGGCGGTCGCAAGACGCCTGCCGATACCGGTGATCGGCGCATTGACGCATGGACCCTGCCGGGGACACGCCTCCGTGCCGAGGTCATGCCCCACCGTGCGTTGAACCGTTATCGGCGGTCGACTGTCGTGCGACCCTACCCATGCGCTGCTCGCAATTCGCAATGAGCTCGCAGGACCGCCCCAGGGGCGGTCCTGCCAAGCACCTTAGTCCTTCACTACTGCCGCAATCTGCTGCAGCGCCTCGGCTTTGCGCTGCACGTCGCCTTCACCCGTGACAATCAGCGTGTAGAACTTACTTTCCCCCGCCCAAACCAAAGAAGCGCGGCTACGCCCCTGTTCGTCGGACAGTCGTTCAAGCTGCGCTGGTGCGTGATTCACCTTGGCGTTCTGCAGTTCCGCGATCACCTCGATCGCGGTTCCAGGCACCCGGAAATTGTCTTCGTTGAACTCCACGATACCGATGCCATCCAGTCGGTAGAACCTGGTCAAACCACTGGAACTGAGCCCATCCAGTGCACCGCTCGGCTCCATCCCGATCAGCTCGGCAACGCCCAACAGGCTGCCCTCGAGATTGGTTGGCGGCGACGGCAAGCGGCCGCGTAGCTCGGCATTTGAACGAATGACCTTGGGCAGCGAAGCCATCATCTCGGCCTGTGAGGGTATCTCACCCTTGACGACACGCTTCACCCCCGCGCGGCTCCGCGCCACCTCGGCACGGAAGTGCTGTTTTACTTCCTCAGGTGCGTCCAGCTCAGACAGCGGGATGACACGATAAGTGCCTTCGGACTCGGAGCTGCGCGAAGGAGAACGACTATCCTGAAGCGCGGATTGCATCACACGGTTGCTCAGCCATTGACCAACGGCATCAACGTCGTCCTGAGCGGCGTGACTAGAGGGGCTGAGCAGTGCTCCAGCAATCAACACGGGAAGAGCCAGCGACTTCATCATTCTCACCACTCCGTCAGGTTACAGTTGGTTGCGTACGTGTTTCGGGTGTAGACGACGTTCTGGAATATCCACGTGTGGTAACCCTTTACGGTGATGCGCTCGTTGTGCGACTGATCTCCCGCGCGGAAGCGCCATGAGAAAGTGCCGTTGTTGGGCGCGCCCAAGGTGTGCCGGGGTTTCAGCTCACCCTGCGCGTGGTGTGTACTTGCGGCAGCCCCTGCATCTTTCTGAAGAGGGGCCGGTCGTACGTTATTGATTCATTAACCGCAAGCACGCAGTTGGCGCGGCTGAGCGCCTTCATCGCTGCAGATGCTTCTGCACTGGCGAACACTCCAAGGCCAAGCAGACTTGCCGCAACGATGACTCTTGCAAACGTCATTGGAACTCCATTTGGTTACGCGAGACATATCTCGCGACCTCTGTTTTACGGAGATGAAATCTATGAGATTGAGAATCAGTTCTCATTTCTTTTCCGCAAACTGATGACTACCGTTCGCCACGGCAAATCCCTACAGGTGGAGATGCCCCACGCGCTGCTGTATGACGCATTCAGCTCGCTGCAGGTTCGATCATGGCAATGCCCCCCATCTATCGCGTGTCGCAATTGGATAGCGTGTGCGCGGAATTTTCTTTGGCCGAGCAGAGCCCACGCCTGATCAAGCAACGATGGCGTAGGTAGAGGCGGTCGATAGACGCCTGCCGATAACGGTGATTGGCGCTTTAACGCATGGGCCAGGCCGGGCTAACTACTGGGTTTATTGGTCATGCCCCACCGAGCGCGGAACCGTTATCGGCGGTCGACTGTCGTGCGACCCTACCGGCGGCCAAACCGTCGACCTGCGCCACCATAACCCCGACATGCCATATTGATGAACGCGTCGCCACGCGACCGTGCAATGAATTGCCGATGCATGGCGTGGTCGTTCCCCAACGCACACCGCGCCGTCAGTTGCCCGCATCCAACAACCGGGCCACGGTGAATCGTGGCAGGAATACCCACAGGTCGTAATCGCGATCTGGATCGCTGTAGGCCCTCGGCGATGCGGCGTCGCGGACGATCAGGTTGCGGGTACCGCACTTCCGGTATCCCATGCACGCCCAGAACTCACCACGCTGCGCCTCGATGCGGACGTTGTAGAGCGGAAGGTCGGTCAGGAGCGCGGTGGCCGGCGGAAAGTCGATCAAGCCGTAGTTCTCGCGGCTCCCGTGCATGTTGCCGGTGAGCACGATCATTCGACCGTTCGCCGGCAACGCCCGGAATCCCGCACGCAGGGTCTTGGCCATGTCGGCGTCGCGTGCCCCAGGGGCTCGCTTTCCGGTGGGATTGGCATCGAAGCCGACCACCGAGACGTCCCTGCCCTGCACACGCAGCGCGCGTGCGGCCTCGATCAGGTCGAGCATGTCCTGGCTGCGCCGGCCGTCGTGGAGGTGGTCTTTTACGTTCCAGTAGAGCGAGGTGCGTAGGGCCTGCTTGGCCGCGGCGTCGCCGGATGACGCCATGTAGGTAGCGAGTGCGGTGTTCTCTTCGGTCGGCAGTTCCAGTGCCAGCTGCACGGGGGTGTCATTGCCGGTGTAGTGCGTCAGCAACGCCTGCACCAGCAGTGGGGTTTCGCGCGTGCCGTGCAGTTCACCGAGCACCAGCAGGCGGTGATCGCCGGCGCGGGTGCGGATCTGTGTTGCGGTGTCCTGGTACACGTCCGGCGGGGCGGCGTGGGTGAGGAAGGAAGCGAGTGCGAGGAGGAGTGCTGCGATCCAGCGTGTGCCTTTCATGCCGTTCGTTCCTTGGTCGGTCAGAACAGCAGTGGTGGCGATCGGAAGGAATGCAAGTGGAGCCTGCTCCGTTCGCAGGTCATGCCCTACCGGGCGATGCACCGTTATCGGCAGTCGACTCGCGTGCGACTCTACCAAAGCGGACCATGCGCGTCCCGAAGATCACGTACATCGCGTGCAGCGCGCACCGCCCCGCCATTACAACCAGGGCAGCATCCAGTGGTCGACCATCAGGAAGGCGAACAGCGCCATCAGGTAGACGATGGAATAGCCGAACATCTTCATCGAGAACAGCTCGTCCGGCGGGTTGAGCATGCGCCAGGCGTACCAGACGAACACGGCGTTCAACACCACGGCACCACCGAGGTAGAACAGGCCGCTCATGCCGACGACAACCGGCAGGATGGCGACAATCGCCAGCGCGATCGAATACACCAGGATCGACTTGCGGGTGTACACCACGCCATGGGTGACCGGCAGCATCGGGATCTTGGCCTTGGCGTAATCCTCGCGGCGGAAGATGGCCAGTGCCCAGAAATGCGGCGGGGTCCAGATGAAGATGATCAGCACCAGCAGCGAGGCATACACCCAGTCCATCGGGCCCTGCATGCCGGTGATCGCGGCCCAGCCGAGCATTGGCGGGGTGGCGCCGGCGAGGCCGCCGATGACGATGTTCTGCGAGGTGGCACGCTTGAGGTACACGGTGTAGATCACCGCATACCCGATCAGCGAGGCGAAGGTCAGCACGGCGGTGATGACGTTCACCCACACCACCAGGATGGTCATCGACAGCACGATCAGCACGCTGGCAAACACCAGCACCTGCCACGGCTTGACCTTGCCCACCACCAGCGGGCGCCACGAGGTGCGCGCCATCTGCGCGTCGATCTGCGCGTCCAGCAGCTGGTTGATGGCGGCGGCCGCGGAGGCGGCCAGCC
>JBCNQC010000068.1:0-8083 GCA_039592995.1 Stenotrophomonas sp.
CCTTCACCCATGTAAGCTCGATCGCCGCTTGCACGTGTGCGCAATCCTGCGCACACGGCAAGACCGGGGTTGGGCGTCCTGCCCAACCCGTCGGGCGCATGCGCCCGACCCATGCGGCTCACGCCCCTTCCAGCCCAGCCCAACCCGCCATCGACAGTGCGTCGGTGGCCACCGAAAAGCAAAAGCACGTACGCCGGGTAGCGTCGGTCGACAGACGACGGCCCGGAAACCCGCAACATCCGGTAACGCATGACCCAAAAACAACGGCGGCTTTCGCTCCCCAACCGACAACCCGCCAACCCACTACAATCCCCCCATGGCCATCGCCCCCGCCCCGCGCTCACCCAAGAAAAAGGCCCCTCTCTACGAAGAGGTCGCCGAGCATGTGCGCGAACGGATCTATGACTACCGCCTTCCCCCGGGTGAATGGATCGACGAACCCGCCCTGTGCGAGGAACTGACGATCAGCCGCACGCCACTGCGGGAGGCGCTGAAGCTGCTGGCAGCCGAAGGCCTGGTACAGATCGATGCCGGGCGCGGCGCGCGGGTTACGCGTTTGACGCTGGAAGACCTGAACCAGCTGTTCCCGGTGATGGCGATGCTGGAAGGCCGTTGCGCGCACGAGGCGGTGAAGAACATCGACGATGCCGGCGTGCAGCAGCTGGAAGACCTGCATGCAGCGATGGAAGCGGCGGCGGCGGAAGGCAACATCGCCGAGTACTACCGCAACAACTACCTGATCCACGAAACGGTACAGCACTACGCGGGCAACCCGTGGCTGATCCGGATCACCCATGACCTGCATCGCATTCTGAAGATGCACCGCGGCCGCCAGCTGCTGGCACCGGGGCGGACCGCGCAGTCGCTGGCCGAACATCGGGAGCTGATGGAATGCTTCCGGCAGCGCGATGCAGAGGCAGCCGGGCGCACCATGGAGCGGCATCTGTTGAGCCAGGGGCAGGCGCTGGCGGCGTATGTGGCGGCGGGGGGATTGTTGAACGTGCCGGCCCCGTTGCCGACGGAAGGCGGCCGCTGACCTCTCGTAGAGCCACGCCCTGCGTGGCTTCGACCCACCCGGGACACCCCGTAGGGACACGCCATGCGTGTCCATCGCACGGCCGAATTCCCCGAGGACACGCATGGCGTGTCCCTACGCGGAGATGTCGCGCGTCGGTCGGGTTTCGCGCAGGGTCCACAGCGCCGGCAACACCACCACCGCAACCAGCGCGATCATCGCGCCAGGTGCTCCCGCCCAACCAGTCTGTCGAACCAGCAGTTCAGCCAGCAATGGGGTCGCCCCGCCAAAGAACGCGGTAGCCACGGTGACGCCCAGCGCGAGCCCGCTCAACCGCCCCTCGCCGGGGAACTGCTCGGCCGTGGCCGGCGCAGCCACCGCACTGACACCGCCCGCCAGCGCCGCCAGCACCACGGCCCCCAAGGCGATCTGCAGCACGCCGCCCTCGCCCATCAAGGCGAACATGCCCAACGGCAGCATTGCTGACAACACGGCGAGCGCGATCAGCAGCGGCCGCCGCCCTACCTTGTCGGACAAGGCACCGAACAAGGGAGTGACCACGATCACCGCTACTGCCGCCACGGTGGACAGCCATAAGGCGGTCGCCTCGCTGACCTCGCTCATCGAACCCAGGAAGGCAGGCACGTAGGTGATACCCACGTAATATGTAATCGACCCAAGCGCGGATACCGCAAAGGTGCGCACCACCGCAGCGCGATGATGCCGCCAGGTATCGCGGATGGGTGTCTTCGGCACGGTGCCGACCTCGCGCTGGCGGATGAACTCGGGCGACTCGTGCAGGGTGGAGCGCGCCACCAGAATCACCCCGGCCAAGGCCGCGCCGACAAAGAACGGAATGCGCCAGCCCCATGCCGCCAGCTGTGCATCGCTCAACAGGGCCACGGTCAGCGCAGAGACGCCGACGGCCAGCAACGCGCCGATTTCGCTGGCTGCGGACGCCAGCGACGTCACCAGACCACGCCGGCGCAGCGGAGCACTTTCCAGCAGGTACGCCACCACACCGGTGTACTCCCCGCCGACCGAAAACGCCATCACGCAGCGCAACAGCAACAACAGCACGCCGGAACTCACGCCGATGCTGGCGAACGTCGGCAGCAACGCGGTGGCCAACATCGCCGCCGTCATCAGGATCATGGAGGCCAGCAGCATCCAGCGTCGGCCGATACGGTCGCCCAGACTGCCGAAACACAGCGCGCCGAGCGGGCGCATCAGATAGGACACGGCGAACCCGGCCAAGGTGACCAGCAACGCCTCCTCTCCGCCGCCGAAGAACACCCGCGACAACACCGTAGCCAGGTACAGATACAGCGTGAAGTCGTACCACTCCACCACCGTGGACAACCCGGCGATGACCATGGAACGCGTGTGCGGGGCTGCGCTCAACGCAGAATCTCGCCCTCGTCTTCACCGTCCCAGTAATGGATGCGCACCGCGCTGACCCGGATCAGCACCAGGCCCGGGGTATCCACGCCCTGCTCGAACCAGCGCGTCAGACCGCTCACCCAATGTTCCTCCTTCAGCGTTTGGCTGCGTATCACCATGCCCCGGCCCTGTACCGACACGAACAACGGCGGCTTGCCGAGCAGCGATTTGCTGCCGATGAACGACAGCGCCACCTTCGGCTCGCGCATGATCTCACCGACCATGTCTGCCGATTCCAGCGTAAAGAACCAGCTGTCGCCGTCGTACTCCACATCACCGTTGTTGCTCATCGGACGCGCGGCAATCTCGCGGTCGTCAGCGTGCGTATGCAGCAGACAGAAGTCGATGTGGGCCATCTTCTTCGCCAGGTCTGGCAGGGTCAGCGTGGTCATGTGGCCTCCGTAACGGATCGGATGACCACAGCCTCGGCGCGATCACGTGACCGCGCCGTGCAGAGCCGCTGTCCCTGCATTCACATTGTCAAAGCCCGACCAGCTTGCGGATCTTTCTGCCTTCGCTCCGCGGGCGCTGGAAATCGTTGTAGTAGGCAGGCTCAAACGTGTGCTTCTGCCCCTTGAGCAGGAAGATGGACTTCTGCCCGACCTGGCGCTGGATCTGGCCGAGGTCGTAATGCCACATCTGCCAGAGTGGCACGGTAATGCGCACCGGCACTGGGCCGGTGCGAGTGAACACCGCCTCGTCCAACACCAGATGCAGACGAATCTGATTGTCGCTGCCCGGACCGGTGCGGGCCGCCGGGTCGGTCACCTGGTGCCCCTGACCGTCCACCATGTCGACCGCCTCGATCTTGGCTATCACCGCCGCGTCGGACTGCGCGACTATCTGCTCCAGCGTCATGGGCGCAACGGATGTCGCAGACGCCGTCGTCACCCACATCAGGGCCAGCAGACTCATCAGGTACTTCATGTGCGTTCCTTGTCAGCGGGAGTGGTCGTTCTGGCAAACCTATCACTCCCACCGCCAACGTCAACGCGTGGCGACCTCAATGAATACTGGATTGGAGTGGAACCACAGGTCCTGCCAGGGATCCTCGCCGGGCACGTCAGCCAATGCCACACGCTCGCCGGTGCTGTTGCCACGGGCACGCACGAAGCCGCCGTTGGCCGGGACCGGCAGCGTCCACGAGACACTGATCCACTCGCCGTCACGCTGCCAGTCACTGGCGGCAAAGTGGCGCGACTGCATCTTCAACGCGCCATCAGCACCCTTGCCGCCCACCACCAGCTCGATCAGCTTCAGCGCCGGTCGGTCGCCATTCGCGTTGGGGACGTTCGGCTGGCGAACGCGCAGTTTTACCTGCAGCGTGCCATCGGCCGACACCGGCAGGGTCTCGCCGAGCGTAGCCGAAAGGGCACCCTCGCCCACTGACAGCTCCACCCGGTCGACCAGGTCACCGGTCACCGCGAACGTGCGGCCATGGCGCAGGCTGTCCAGAATGTCATCGGCCTCCGGCCGGGCCCAGGCGTAGGTCTTGCTGTACTCGCCCGGGTCGTAATCGCGGCCGCCGTCGCGCACGTTGACGTGCGAGTCCGAGCTGGCGGTGATCCAGAAGCGCAGCCCGTCGGCCAGCATCTGGTCCCAGATGCCGCCGACCTGCGCGGTCATCTGGTCGAAGCCGCCGAAGGTCGGTGCTGCCTTGTTCCGATAAAGCCCGCGCTCGCTGCGGATGCCCTGGTGGCCCGGGGCTCCTTCCATGCCTACCAGCACCTGCGGGGCAGCGGCATGCCAGCTGCGCAGTTCTTCCGGGGTGACCTTGCCCCAGACACCCACGCCGGTGGCGGTACGTGAGGGATGGTTGATCAGCATCAGCGGCTGCGGTTGCAGCCCTCTCAGGTAGCCTAGTGCCGCCAACATCTCCTGCTGCGTATCGCGGCTGCCCTGCAGCGGTTCGCTGCGGCTGTAGTCACGCTCGGCGGTGACCAGCTGGTCACGTTCATCCGGGCCCGGCGCGATGATCAGCGAGGCATGCTCGCCGGCCGGCACGTCGAATTCCATGCCGTTGAACTGGATCACGTCGGGAACATCAGCCCGGGCCTGCAGCAGGGCCGGATAGGCATGGTCGCGGGTCACCACGGAATGACCGGGGCCACCGTGATCGGTATGGACCATCCAGCGCAGGCCAAAGGCCTTGGCCTGCGCTGCGTTGCGGCTGCGGCTGTAGGAGGAGTCGCCGCCGCGGATCGGGGTCGGCGGGTTGGTGCTGCGGTCCCACTCCACGCTCCATTCGCTGTGAACGTGGTGGTCGCCGGCCAGCCATTGGCGACCGGCATCGGCATCGGAATCAGGGATGGCGGCCAGTGCCGGGGCGGAAGCGGCCAGCATCGCCAGCGCAAGAAGGGTTTTCATCGGCATACCTCACAAAGCGTGCAGGCGACGCGCGGACCCTCTCCGATCCGCGCGCCACCCACACTGGAACGGTGGATCAGAAGTCGGCGCGCAGGCCCAGGCTGATGCGGCGACCCGACGCTTCGTACATGGTCGGGAACGACGGATCCATGGTGTAGCCGCTGGTGATCTCGTTGGTGAGGTTGATGCCCTTCAGGCTGATCTTGATGTTGTCAGTGATGCGGTAGCCGATGGAGACATCCATCTGGCCGTAGGCATCACGGTAGATCGGGTACAGGTTGTAGCCGATCGACTCGACGTACTCATCCTTGTGGTTGTACGAAACGCGGGCGTCGAAGCGCTCGTTCTCGTAGTACGCGGTGAAGTTCCAGGTCTTCTCCGACAGGCCCGGCATCGGGGTCTTGATGCCCAGGTCGGACTCGCCGGCCAGCGAGCTGTCCAGCATGGTGTAGTTGGCATTGATGCCGAAACCTTCCAGCCACGGCGTGAACATGCCCAGCGGCATCTGCGCGACCAGCTCGATGCCATCGACCTCATAGGAGCCCTTGGCATTGACCGGCTGGTACACGTCGAAGTCGTAGATGCCGTTGAGGCTGCCATTGGCGTTGTACACGGCCACATCCTCAACCATGCCGGTCAGCGAATTGATCACCACGCCATCGATGTTCTTGCGGAAGTAGCTGGCCGCAAACAGCGCGCCGTTGTCCAGGTACTTTTCCACGCCCACTTCCCATTGCTTGGCGTAGGTCGGCTTCAGCTCCGGATTGCCGTCGGTGAAGCGGTAGGAGCTCCAGCTGGCGGTACGCTTGTAGGCCACGTCGGTCAGTGCCGGGCGCATCATCACCTTGGAGGCCGCCGCACGCAGCAGCAGGCCGGGCGACAGTTCGGCGGTCATGTTGAAGCTGGGCAGCAGGTCGTCATAGCTGCCGTCCTTGGACACGGGCGTATCGGTGTAGCCGGTGCTGCCGTCCGGACGCTGGATCGGGTGGAAACCGAACGAGTCGACCTTGGTGTCGACGTAGCGGGCACCGGCATTGATGGTGAACGGAACGTTGCCGATGTCGAAGGCGAAGTCGGTCATGGCATAGAAACTCATCACCTTCTCGTCAACCTGGTAGAACTGGCCCGGGTCGAACGGGGTATGGAAGCCGTCGTAGCGGAACGCACCGCGCGCGTACTCATTGGAGACCTGCTCCCAGTCCAGGCCCTTGTGCGAATAGCTGCCGCCCGGAACGATGTCGCTGATCGACTGCAGCGGGCTGTCGGCCAGCGTCCGGCTGTTCACCCAGGCGGCACTGCCCGCGCTCGGCCCGGTGATCTTCGCCTCGCCATACTGACGCTCCTTGGAGCGGTCGGTGTAGCGCGCACCGAATTTCACCGTATGCAGGGCCGGCAGGAATGCCAGGTCGAGCAGACGGGTCACGTTGACCTGGGCGGCGTACTTGTCGTCCTTCACCTTTTCCAGCGTGGTTTCGTAGGCCTCGAAAAGATACTTGTCCGACGCGTTGTACATGTCGATGCTGCCCGGCGCGCTGCTGGGAATGGTCTCGCCGCTGTCGCCGGTCCAGCGCGTACGCGACGGCGCGTAGGCGACGTGCTTGAGGTTGGAATAGTCCGAGGTCTTCTCCGCGCCCGAATAGCCCACCAGCGCGTCGACATACCAGCTGTCGCCCTTCCAGTCCAAGGCCATGCTGTACTGACCGTAGTCGGTCTTGTTGATGCGTTCCTTGCTCAGCATTTCGTGCTGGGTAGCGGTGTAGGACACATCGCGCAGCACCACCATCCCGTACTGGGACAGCGTGTCGGCATCGTACTCGTGGATGGTATCGAAGGTGCTGCGGCTGGACGCCGAATAGGCGGCCGCGTCGTACTCGTCCTCGGTGCTGTCGTAGCCACCGACCATGGCATCAAAGGTCAGGCTGAAGCTGTTGCTCGGCTTGTACTGCAGCGAACCGGTCGCCCCCCACTTGTCCTGCTCGTTGAGGTACACGCGGTCGCCCACCTTGTCCTGGAACACCACGCGGTTGGTCTGGTCCGAGTCGTTGCGGTTGGTGATGTTGACGCCAGCGTCGCGCAGCAGCACCGATTGGGCCTGGGTGCCGCGGGTACCCGATGCGGTCAGGAAGCGCGAGGACGGACGAAAGTTGATGCCCGAGGTGGAGTCGGTACGGTTGGTACGCTTGGACTGCGAGTACGACACCAGCGCACCCCAGTCACCCCAGGTGTCGGCGGCGAGGAATGCGAAGCGCGGGTCGACTTCCTCGGAGATGCTGTTGTGCGCACCTTCGGCCGAGAACACCAGCTTGCGCTCGCTGTAGTCGAACGGACGCGCGGTGGAGATCTTCACCGAGCCAGCGATGCCGCCCTCCTCGTCCGCTGCGGTAGGCGACTTCTGCACCGTCACCTGCTGGATGATCTCCGAGGCAAACATGTCGAACTCCACGTCACGACCGCCGCTGCCCGACGCCGTGGCCAGGTCGTTGATCGACACGTGGGTGTATTCGGACGGCAGGCCACGCACGTTGACCTTGGTGCCCAGGCCCTTGCTGCGTTCGATGGTGACACCAGGCACGCGCTGCAGCGCTTCGGCCAGATTCTGTTCCGGGAAGTCGGCCACGTCGGTGGCGACGATCGAATCAGAGAAACCCACGGTGGCGCGCTTGATGTCCACGGCCTGCTCCAGACTGCGGCTGTAGCTGCCGGTGACCTGGATGGTTTCGAGGTTCTGCGCACCTGCGCCTGCGGCCGGTGCAGCAACGTCTGCCGGCTGCGACGTGTTGGCCGCCACCGCGATGCCAGCCGGTGCGACCGCGCTGGAGGTCGGTGCAGGCGATGCGCTGTCCTGTGCCTCGATGGTCACGGTGGTGGCGTTGAGGTAGCGGTAGCGAAGGCCGGTACCGGCAAGCAGACGGCTCAGTGCGGCGTCGGCGCTGAGGCCGGCCGGCACGCCCGGGGTGCGCGGATTGCCCGCACTCTGCGCGTTGTAGACGAACTGCAGGCCGGTCTGGCGCGACAGCGCGTTGAGTGCGGCGTCCAGCGGCTGCGAGGCAATCGCCTCGCTGGCCACGCGGACCGGTTCGGCGGCGGCCGCCGTGGCGGTGGCCTGCAGGGCAAGGGCAATGGAAAGGAACAGTGTGCGGCGCATCGTGGGATCCAGTGAGGGAATGGCGGTGGTCGCGGAACGGGGTTGTTCCTGCTTTCCCCAACTACGAGTGCGCAGCGCGCGGATCGGGCACCGCTTTTTCAATGAATTTTTTC
>JBCNQC010000069.1:0-7043 GCA_039592995.1 Stenotrophomonas sp.
TTGGCGCGGGACGGGCTGGGCTTGATCGAGATGATCTCCACCGTGGTCTGTGGCAGGTCCTGATGCACGCGCTTGACGAAGGCCACGGTGTCATCACGCACCTGCTGTGGGCTGCGGCCGCTGTTGAGGTCGTTGTCGCCGGCGTAGAAAAACACCTTGCAGGGGGCGTAGGGCACCACAATGCGGTCGGCGTAGTACGTGCTGTCGCGTACCTCCGAGCCGCCGAAGCCCCGGTTGATCACCGGCTGGCCGGGGAAGTCGGTGGCCAGGGTGTCCCAGAAGCGGATCGAGGAGCTGCCGATGAACAGTACCGCGCCCTTGGGCGGCGGATTGACCTGGTCGGCCTCGGCGAAGTGGACCATGTCGCCGGCCCAGGCGACGTTTGAGACCTGCTCGGGGATCTGCGGCTGTTCGCGCGGGCTGAGCGCGGCGGCGGGCAGGGCGGCAGTGAGGGCCAAGGCGAGCAGCAGGGGGCGGGTGCGGCGGTGGTTCATGAACAGCTCCGGTTTCGGTACCCGTTCATGGTACGACCGTGGTCCGTCTGGGGGAGAGCCCCCTTCTTGTTGAAAGGGGCGCGCCAACGGCGCGGGGTCAAGGTGAAATGCGCGGGCCACAAGGGGCATCCGGCCCGTGGCCGGGTGTCCCTTGTGGCAAAATGGAGGACTGACTGTCGCTTTCTGCCTCACTGATGACCCTCACCCGCCGCAACCCCACGGATGGAGCTGTTCCGCATGCCTGACGCCTTCGGTCATATGCCGCGCGGCCCCAAGCGCATTTTCAAGGCCGCAGTGTGGTCCTGGCAGGGCCTGCGCGCGGCCTGGCTGCACGAATCCTCGTTCCGGCTGGAGGTCTATCTGCTGGTGCTACTGGCCCCGGTTGCCCTGTGGCTGGGCCAGACCCCGATCGAGCGGGCGCTGATGATCGGCTCGATGCTGCTGGTGCTGGCGATGGAACTGGCCAATTCGGCCATCGAGGCGGTGATCGAGCGCTACGGCCCGGAAATCCACGAGCTGGCCGGCCGTGCCAAGGACATGGGCTCGGCGGCGGTGTTCGTGCTGATGATGAACGTATTGCTGTGCTGGGGCCTGGTACTGGCCCCGCGGCTCTTCTGACGCGCCCCCAAGCGTCATTCCCTTTGTAAGGATGTGTGTCCATGTTTGTTGAACTGCTGTCCGATCCCAACGTCTGGTTGACCCTGCTGACCCTGAGCGCGCTGGAAATCGTGCTGGGTATCGACAACCTGGTGTTCATTTCCATCGCGGTGAGCAAGCTGCCGGAAGCGCGCCGCCCGTTCGCGCGCAAGCTGGGCATTGCGGTGGCCTGCATTACCCGTATTGCGCTGCTGGTGTCGCTGGCCTACCTGGCGCACATGGAAGCCAACCTGTTCACCGTGGCCGGCATGGGCATTTCCATCCGCGACCTGGTGCTGATCCTGGGTGGCCTGTTCCTGATCATCAAGGGCGGCATGGAAATCCGCGAGCTGATCACCGGCGGTGAAGACGAAGACCCCACCACCACCAAGGCCTCGGCCGTGTTCGGCATGGTGATCCTGCAGATCGCCATCATCGACATCGTGTTCTCGCTGGACTCGGTGATCACCGCGGTCGGCATTGCCGACCACATTCCGGTGATGGTGGCGGCCATCCTGCTGTCGGTGGCGGTGATGCTGCTGGCGGCCAACCCGCTGGGCCGCTTCATTGACGCCAACCCGACGGTGAAGATGCTGGCCCTGGCCTTCATCCTGCTCATTGGTGCGGTGCTGATCCTGGACGGCCTGGATGTGCACGTGCCCAAGCCCTACATCTACGCCGCCATGGGCTTCTCGGTGCTGGTGGAGTGGCTGAACCTGCTGATGCGCCGCCGCGCGGTGGCGCACAACGTGCCGGGAGCGGGTAACTGGTGACCTGACACATGTGCCGACCAACGGTCGGCACCTACCGCAGGGTTGGACCGACCGTTGGTCGGTACCCGCGACACAACAAAGGGCCGCCCATTCGGCGGCCCTTTGCCATTACGGGGAATTAACCCCATTCATGGAATCCTCCGGCGCGCAAACCCCTGAATCCGGAGCCGGTCATGCAATCGTTCACCCGAATGATGTTCCTGGCCACCCTTGCCGTGTTGCTGTCCGGCTGTGGCTACAACTCCATCCAGCAGAAAGATGAACAGGTAAAGGCGGGCTGGGCCGAGGTGCTCAACCAGTACAAGCGCCGCGCCGACCTGATTCCCAACCTGGTGCAGACCGTGGAAGGCTATGCCAACCAGGAACGCCAGGTGCTGACCGACGTCACCAACGCCCGCGCCCGGGTCGGGCAAATGAACGTCAACGCCAACGATGCCGAGTCGCTGAAGCAGTTCCAGGCCGCCCAGGGAGAGCTGAGCGGGGCGCTGTCGCGGTTGCTGGTGGTGACCGAGAACTACCCGAACCTCAAATCCGACCAGGGCTTCCGCGACCTGCAGGCGCAGCTGGAAGGCACCGAGAACCGCATCACCGTGGCGCGCGGGCGCTACATCCAGCTGGTGCAGGACTACAACACCTACATCCGCTCGTTCCCGCAGCTGATCACCGCCAAGATCTTCGGTTACGACACCAAGCCGAACTTCACCGTGGAAAATGAGGCGCAGATCTCGCAGCCGCCGGCGGTGAAGTTCGGCAACCAGCCGCCTGCACCGGCTCCGGCTCCGGCTCCGGCTCCGCAGCAGCAGGCTCCGCCGCAACCGGCGAACTGAGCCAATGAGCGCCCTTCGGCTGCGTGCATCGGCGTGGTGGCTGGTGCTGAGCCTGGCCCTGGTGTGCCCGGGCACAGCCGTGTGGGCGCAGACGCCGGCCGCCATTCCGGCGATGGACTCACCGGTGGTGGACACCACCGGCACCCTGGATGCGGCCAGCAAACAGGCGCTGGTGGACCAGGCACTGGCCCTGCAGCAGCGCAAGGGCAGCCAGCTGCAGATCCTGATGGTGCCCAGCACCGCGCCGGAAGACATCGCCCAGTACACCCAGCGGGTGTTCGAGCAATGGCAGATCGGCCGCAAGGGCGTGGACGACGGTGTGCTGCTGGTGGTGGCCAAGGATGACCGCAGGGTACGCATTGAACCGGGCTACGGGCTGGAAGGGGCGATCCCCGATGCGATTGCCAACCGGGTCATCCAGGAATACCTGGCCCCGAAGTTCCGCAACAATGATTATGCCGGCGGCCTCAGCGACGCCACCGGGGCGCTGGTCAAGCTGATTGACGGCGAGGAACTGCCCGCGCCGGTGAGTGACCACCGCGCGCGCACGGACAGCAGCGCGGATGTCTGGCCGCTCGCGCTGATGATCGGTTTCTTTGTCGGCACCTTCCTGCGCACGCTGCTGGGTGGCCTGCCGCGCCCGCTGCGCGCCTTGCTCGGTGGCGGCGGTGCGGCCGTGGCCGCGTTCCTGTTCACCTCGCTGTGGCTGGCCAGCGGCGTGGCCGGGGTGATCGGCCTGCTGATCAGCCTGTCCTCGGGCCGGGCCGGCCGCTTCGCCCGCAACACCGGCTGGGGCGGTGGTGGCTGGGGTGGGGGCGGTGGCTTTGGCGGTGGTGGGGGCTTCGGCGGTGGAGGCGGCTGGGGCGGCGGCGGTGGGCGATCAGGAGGCGGTGGTGCCTCGGGGGGCTGGTGATGCGCGCATGGCGGCACTTCTGGGCTCCCTCGGTGCACCGGGCCTTCCCCGGCGAGCGCCTGCAGGCGATCACCGAGGCGATCACCGCCGGTGAGCAGCGCCACGGCGGACAGGTGATGTTCGCGGTGGAGGCTGACCTGCCGTGGTCGGCGCTGTGGCACGGGGTGACCCCGCGTGAGCGCGCCGAACAGGCCTTCGCCCAGCTGCGCACCTGGGACACAGAACAGAACAACGGGGTGCTGATCTACCTGCTGCTGGCTGACCACGCCATCGAGCTGGTCGCCGACCGAGGCCTGCGTGGCAAGGTCGGCGAGGACCAGTGGCAGGTGGTGTGCGAACACATGCAGCAGCAGCTGCGCGAAGGGGCGCTGCAGGATGCTGTGTTGCGGGCGGTGGCGGAGGTGTCCGGGCTGCTGGCCCTGCACTATCGGCCAGGCAGCGGGTCCAAGGATGACGGGCTGCCGAATACGCCTCAGCTGCTTTAGCCGCGGGCGGGCAGCGGGGCGGTGGGCGGCCGTAGAATACCCGCTGACCTGCAAGGCGCTGCCCATGATCTATTTCCACGACATCGACCCCATTGCCATCTCGCTTGGGCCGGTCCAGGTGCACTGGTACGGCATCATGTACCTGCTGGGCTTCATTGCCGCCTGGTGGCTGGGCCGCAAGCGCATTGCCGCTGGCCGCCTGCCCGGGGTGGATGCGAACGGGTTCTCCGACCTGCTGTTCTACGCCATGCTGGGCGTGGTGCTGGGCGGGCGCATCGGCTACATGTTGTTCTACGCGCTGGGCGATTTCCTGCATAACCCGCTGCTGCTGTTCAAGGTCTGGGACGGCGGCATGAGCTTCCACGGTGGCCTGTTGGGCGTGCTGTTTGCGTGCTGGTACTGGTCACGCAAGCATCGCCTGCACCTGTTCGACACGCTGGACTTCATGTCTCCGCTGGTTCCGCTGGGGCTGGGCTTTGGCCGGCTGGGGAACTTCATCGGGGCCGAGCTGTGGGGCAAGTACACCGACGGCACCTGGGGTGTGGTGTTCCCCAGCGGCCTGCCGGCCCCGTTCAACCAGATGGACCTGGCCACGCTGAAGGCGGAGTACGCCACCGGCGCGCTGAACCAGTACGCGCGGCACCCGTCGCAGCTGTATGAAGCGCTGCTGGAAGGGCTGGTGATGTTCGCGGTGCTGTGGGCAGTGTCGGCCAAGCCGCGTCAGCGTTATCTGGTGTCGGGTCTGTTTGCGTTGCTGTATGGCGTTTTCCGTTTCGCGGTCGAATTTGTGCGCATGCCCGACAACGGCGTGTATCTGGCGTTCGACTGGTTCACCCGCGGCCAGCTGCTGAGCCTGCCGCTGGTGGCGTTCGGCCTGGTGCTGCTGGTGCTGTCGCGCCGCGCACCGGTGCTGCAGCCGGTGGCCCCGCCGGCGTCTGCTGAGGGAAGCAAGGCATGAAGGCGTATCTGGATCTGCTGGAACACGTGCTGGAGCACGGCAGCGAGAAGTCCGACCGCACCGGCACCGGCACGCGCAGCGTGTTCGGCTGGCAGATGCGCTTCAACCTGAATGATGGCTTCCCGCTGGTGACCACCAAGAAACTGCACCTGCGCTCGATCATCCACGAGCTGCTGTGGTTCCTGAAAGGGGACACCAACATCGGCTATCTGAAAGAAAACCAGGTGCGCATCTGGGACGAGTGGGCCGACGGGAACGGCGACCTTGGCCCGGTGTACGGCAAGCAGTGGCGCAGCTGGGCCACCGCCGATGGCGGCAGCATCGACCAGATGCAGTGGCTGGTGGAGGAGATCAAGCGCAACCCGGATTCGCGCCGGCTGGTGGTAAGCGCGTGGAACGTGGGCGAGTTGTCGCAGATGGCGCTGATGCCCTGCCACAACCTGTTCCAGTTCTACGTGGTGGACGGCAAGCTGAGCTGCCAGCTGTACCAGCGCAGTGGCGACATTTTCCTGGGCGTGCCGTTCAACATTGCCAGCTACGCGCTGCTGACCCACATGGTGGCGCAGGCGACCGGCCTGGGCGTGGGCGACTTCGTGCACACGCTGGGTGATGCGCACCTGTATTCGAACCACTACGAACAGGCGCGCGAACAGCTCTCGCGCGAACCGCGCGCGCTGCCGACGCTGTGGTTGAACCCGGAGGTGAAGGACCTGTTCGGGTTCCAGTTCGACGACATCCGCATTGACGGCTACGACCCGCACCCGGCAATCAAGGCACCGGTGGCGGTGTGAAGCTGTCGATGATCGTGGCGCTGGACCGCAAGTGTGGCATTGGCCGTGACAACGACCTGCCGTGGCGCTTGCCGGACGACCTGCAGCACTTCAAGGCGTTGACGCTGGGCAAGCCGGTGTTGATGGGCCGCAAGACGGCGCTGTCGCTGGGCCGGGCATTGCCGGGACGAACCAACCTGGTGCTGACCCGCAGCGGGCAGGTGCCGTTTTCCGGCATGCGTGCGGTGGCGTCTTTGCAGGAAGCGCAAGCGATCGCAGAAGGCGAGGGCGCGGAGGAGTTGTGCGTGATCGGCGGTGGCGAGATCTTCGCGCAGCTGCTGGATCAGGCCGATGCACTGCACCTGACCTGGGTGGACGCGGAGGTGCATGCCGATGTGCATTTCCCTGAGATTGATCCAACCCAGTGGACCGAGGTGTCGCGCACGCACCACCCAGCCGATGCCCGCCACGAGTACGCATTCGACTTCGTAGACTACGTCCGCGCGTAATCCCGCACGGCCGGGCTTGCTCGGCTGCTCTTGCCCGGTTGCTTCTGCTTTGGTGGGATCGGTCGAAAGACGATCGCACGGAACACGTCCTCGACCGGCAACGACTGGAAATCATCGGTACCAGGGCACCGGGCTGCGCCCGGTGCCTTCATGCATTCTGGCGAACAGCCCTCGGTTCACTGATTTCCTGGTTTGGCGGGTCGGGGTAGGTTTGCGGGACACGCCGTAAACCCATCCATGGGGGCTCGTAGAAAACATCCATGTTTTCTACGGTCCCGCAAACCCACCCCGACCCACCTTCGACAGGGTATCGGTGGCCATGGGAAATCAAATGCATTTCCTCCGGACGGGCTGCCGCTGACACGCATGGCGTGTCACTACGGCACCACGCACGCTGCGATTCTGAAATGCCGAAATGCCTGAATGCCTGAATGCCTGAATGCCTGAATGCCTGAATGCCTGAATGCCTGAATGCCGGAATGCCTGAATGCCGGAATGCCGGAATTCCGAAATTCCGAACTGCCGAACTGCCGAACTGCCGACATCCCGCTTTGGTAGCAACCGTGTTCGCGGATGCTGTTCCCGCGGCCAGACGTTCGCCAAATCGCGGGCACGGTAGCGCCGGCCGTTGGCCGGCCCAAGGGATACATTCGACGCAGTGAAAGTCAGGCTTGCGCG
>JBCNQC010000007.1:0-171808 GCA_039592995.1 Stenotrophomonas sp.
TTCCAGTGCGCAATTATGGCCTCCTCTGCACTTCAGGGTCATCAGTCGTTCCCACATGTTGAGGCCGGAACCTTCTGGCCCGGAAATCTCCGAAAGCAGGTAAGGAAGAAGAAATGAGCTTGGAGCTGCAGAGCATCTTGATCTACACGCTAGGGGTTATCGGCTTGCTCGCAATCGGGA
Source organism: Stenotrophomonas sp. (assembly GCA_039592995.1). Classification (GTDB taxonomy): domain Bacteria; phylum Pseudomonadota; class Gammaproteobacteria; order Xanthomonadales; family Xanthomonadaceae; genus Stenotrophomonas. Next base: position 181 of record JBCNQC010000007.1, read on the forward strand.
TTATTCCCTTGCGTTTCATTTTGCTACTTCGACAAGGCCGCTCACAAGCAGGTGGCAAGACCCCGCTGAGACTTGTGGTCTGGTCTGCAGGGTTGTTGGCCTGTGTCGCAGCGCTTGTGCTTGATGTGCTGGTGATTGTGCGCCTGGCCAGGTGCTTGACGTCTGTTGTATGTGGGCCTGGCGTCGCCACAGGGTGGTTCACTGTGGCGTTTTTGGGTGCAGCCTATATCTTGTTGGAGCTTGTGCTTTGGGGAGTCAGAGTTGGTATCGAAAAGCGGGCGGTTTGACTGTCATCAAGCTGATAGCGTTTGATGGGATCTACATCGACCACGTCAGTCGGGAAGAACCGACAGAAGGTGGAACTGGCCACCCTGGATTGGGTGGACTGGTACAACCACAAACGCCTGTTGGGCTCGATCGGCGACATTCCGCCTGCTGAGGCTGAGGCGGCGTACTATCAGCAACCCATCGAGTCCGCCATGGCGGCGTGACTCAAACCAATGAGTCTCCGAGATTCCCGGGACGATTCAGTATGAGGTCCACGGCGGCTCCATTAGAGTTTCTTTATGAACCAGAAAAATATTAGCTTTTCTGGTGGGGGATGTGGGTTCACCATTCGAACCTTTCCACATCCCGGCACTGCCCATGCTCCTGTCCGCTGCCGCCTCAGGCTTCATTGCCGCTGCAGGTCTGATCATCGCGATCGGGGCCCAGAACGCCTTCGTGCTGCGCCAAGGTCTTCAACAGAGCCATGTGGGTCTGGTCGTGCTGGTCTGCATGCTGGGCGACATCGTCCTCATCCTCGCCGGGGTTGCCGGTATTGGCGCGTTGGTGCACCAGTGGCCATGGCTGCTGCAGCTGCTCAGGTTTGGTGGTGCGGCCTTCCTGGCCGTCTATGGCGCGATGGCTGCGCAGCGTGCCATCCGCGGAGGTGGCGAGCTCAGTGCTGCAGGCACGGCGAAGCAACACTGGCGACCGGTGCTGCTGACCGTTCTCGCTTTTACTTTCTTGAATCCTCACGTCTATCTGGACACCATGGTGTTGCTGGGCAGCCTGTCCACCCGCTATCCGGCCGACATCCGCTGGGCGTTTGCGTTGGGTGCGTGCTGTGCAAGCGCTGCCTGGTTCAGCCTGCTTGGTTACGGTGCGAGGTTGCTGCAGCCCGTTTTCAGGAATGCGAACGCGTGGCGGGTGCTGGACAGCATCATGGCTGTCTTCATGCTGGGGTTGAGTCTGTTGCTGTTGCTCAGGTCGCTCAAGGTGGGGTAGGGTGATAGACGACCGCCCTGGAGTCTGCATCGTCCGGTAACGCATGACCATTGAACGGGGAAGCGCGTTTTCGATTCGTGGTCATGCGTTACCGTGCAGATCACCGGTATCGGCAGTCGTCTGTCGACCGACTCTACCGAAGCGGGGCCGCGAACGAAGTCGTAGTGCCTCCAAACAGAGCCAAAAGGATTTGGATACATGTCTACCGCGCGCAAGCTCGCCATCGTCGTCGTCCCACTGGCACTCGCAGGCTGGCTCGCCTGGAGACAAATATCCCCGCCGTCGCCGCCGGCATCTGCGGCTACTCCCACGCCCGCACAACCAGCTTCGCCCGGCACGGTCCACACAGCCTCCGCCACCAAATCCCCAAACCTGTACCACCAATATCGCACCCTAAAGCAACGCGCCGAAGCCGGCGACGCCGTCGCCCAACGACTGGTGGCACAGCTGTTCGTGGACTGCGCCTACATCTACGACCACCCGCTCAAGTTCACCCCACTGGAGCTGAGCGACATCCCCGCCGACAGCCCCGAGTCCATGTCGATTGACGCCCATCGCGCCCTCGAGCAGGACTGCGCCCAGGTGGAGGGCGGGGCACGCGTCACCCTGGAGGACGCACAGCATTGGTATGAGAAGGCGGCTGAAAACGGCGACCTGGCTGCATGGGCCATCGTGAATATGCTCCGCCACCCGCCGTTGAGTGCCGATGAGGCCAAGCGCTTCCTTGAGGATGTGATGGCATCCAAAGATCCCGTGGCCGTGTTCGCCTACGGCAATGTGATGGGCGGCCCGGTGACCGAGAATCTGGGCGAGGGTTACGAGTCGCTGGTCAGCAACAACGCCAGCCTTGCCTGGATGCTGGCCAGCTGCCGCATGGGTATGGACTGTGGGCCGGAGAGTCCGCTGGTGAACAACCTGTGCCTGCAGCAGGGTCTATGCGGAAAGGGGGATTACGAGCAGGCCATGAAGAGCCAGATCGAATCAGAGGCCGACCGCGAAGCCCTCGACCAACAAATAGAAGCCGTCCTCGCCATCCTTGAAACCCCGTAGAGCCGGGCTTGCCCGGCTGCCGTTAGCGACCAACCCCAACGCGCCCTGGTTGCGACCATGCCGATGGAGCGGTAGGGTCGGTCGATAGACGACTGCCGTGGAATTGCCACCGCCCGGTAACACATGACCACCAAACGCAGGAGCGCTTCTTCGTTCCATGGTCATGCGTTACCGTGCAGATCACCGTTACCGGCGGTCGACTGTCGTTCGACCCTACCAAAGCACCAATCGCAAACGCCCCAGACGGACTTGGCCCCATGCGCACACTAGGCAAGCTCTTCATCATCATGACAGCGCTGCTCGCCTTGGCGGTCGCGTTCACGTGGAAGCACTTCACCAAGCCAAGCCCGGCCGCACAGACATCTGCAGCCACGATCGGGCTGTCCACAAGCGCAACGTCCGCGCAACACCGCAGCACCCTCTCCAGCGCCGGCCCAGCTCCAGCATTTATCACCAAACCTGCGGCCGACAGAGCCCAAGCCTTCCAATCCCTCAAACGACGCGCCCAAGCCGGCGACGCAGTCGCGCAGCGTCTGCTGGCGGAGACCTACGATGCCTGCCTCGTGCCGAACCTGTTCCGCGACCGCTTTCTACAGTGGAACGAGCGAGCCAGGCAGGACAGGCCCGAGCAGGCCGCTGAACTGGACCGCATTGCGCAGAAGCGGATTGAACTATGCGACGCCGTGGATGGCGGGGCCATCATCCCCCAGGAACTCATTCGCGGCTGGTACGAACAAGCCGCCGCAAACGGCGACCTTGCCGCCCGCGCCAGGGGCTACGGCATGCAGCGCACCCCGCTGGATGCCGCAACGGCCACCCAGCTGCTGGATGACGTAGTGGCCTCCAGAGACCCCGCAGCGATGCGCAGCTTGGGCGCAACCCTGACAAGCAGCATCACCGCCAACCTCGGCGAGCCCTACAAGGGGCTGGTCAGCGGTCCGTTAGCAGGGGAAGCATGGGTGCTGGCCGCCTGCCGCATGGGCTACGACTGCGGCCCGGACAGCATGGATATGGGCAACCTCTGTCTACTCGGAGGCCGCTGCCTGGGGGAGACCAGCGAGGAGATGATGTTCGCCACGATCAAGACAGACGCAGAGCGCGCAGCCCTTGAGCAGAGAATCCAGCAGATCCTGGACGCAGTGTCCCCGTAGAGCCGGGCTTGCCCGGCTGCTCTGCGCGATCAACATCAACGCCCGACGCACGTGGCTCGGCGTTACGTGTAAAGCCCAGCCGGGCAAGACCCGGCTCTACGCGTCCTGCTTCTGTGCGAACGCGGGATCATCCGCCAGACTGGGGCTCGCTCGGCGCTTCCGCGAAGCTGCCACGAAGCTATGGTAGTCACGAATGGCCTGCGTACCGCGAACACCGATGATGGTGGTAACAACACCCACGATCAAAGCAAATATCGAGGGCGTGCCTTTGAGCAGGCTGAAAAGCTCCATGACCAGCGAAAGCCCGTACAGCACCGTCACGACAACGGCCACCCAGTAAACGCGGTTGTACACGCCAAATGCGCAGGCTGCGTTGATGACCGCCGTCATGCCGAAGATCGCGGCCAGGAAAAGCGCCATCGATGGCGCGGTGATGACTTGGTACCCACCCCACACCACAGCAATGCCGGTCTGCACAGCGAGCAGGATCCAGAGGTACTTGATCGGTCGCGTGATTTCGCCGGGTACCCCGGTGGCCGAGCCGTCGGCAGCGGTGCTGAGGTCAGCCTTGCTGGCCAGATAGGGGCTGTCTTCTTCCATGATCAAAACCTCCGTGGTTGATGCGCGCAGCATACCCCGTAGAGCCGGGCTCTGCCCGGCTGCCTTTTGCGACTCGGATCGACGCCCCGACGCCTCGACGCGCATGGCGCGTCGCTACAGGGCTGGCCGGCGGCCCTGACAGGCTGGCAACACCACCGGGCCCAACACCCACGCTACCTTCGAACGGGGACGCACTTCTACGTTGGCGGTCCCTCGTCAACGTGCCGATCACCGCTACCGGTCGCCGTCTATCGACTGACGCTACCCGGGCGAGAACTGAATGAAGGACTTCGTCAGTAAAAATACCCAGGGCAGAATGGTGTTATTCCCGATGCGATCAGCGACGCGGGCTCCTACGCTCAAAGGCACCCCCCGCTACTTGTAGAGGCAAGAAATGAGCAGCAGCGCCAAGAGCCCCGCGCGGCCCGAGTTGGCTCGCACCGTTCTGCCCATACCCGACATCACGCCGGTGGGATTGACCACCTATGACGCGCGCGATCCCCAGACCTGTTTTCCGCCCATCACGCCGCTACGCCCCCCGGAAGGGGCACCGAATGTACTCGTGATTCTGCTGGATGACGTGGGTTTTGGTGCGTCAAGCGCCTTTGGCGGCCCTTGCCAGACCCCCAACGCCGAGCGGTTGGCCGCCGAAGGGCTTAAATACACCCGGTTCCACACGACTGCGCTTTGTTCACCCACCCGGGCTGCGTTGATTTCAGGGCGAAATCACCACACGGTCGGCATGGGAGCCATCACCGAATTCGCTACCTCGGCCCCCGGTTACAGTTCGATGCGTCCCAATACCTGCGCGCCGCTGCCAGAGGTGCTGAAGCTGAATGGCTATGCGACAGCGCACATCGGCAAGTGCCACGAAGTGCCAGTGTGGGAAACCAGCCCGGTGGGTCCTTTTGACCGCTGGCCGATGCCTGGTAACGGGTTTGAATATTTCTATGGCTTCTTCGGCGGCGAGACCGACCAGTGGTATCCCACGCTGCGGGAAGGCATCACCCCAATGGAGCCGTGGGGCACCCCCGAGCAGGGGTATCACCTGACCCCCGATCTGACTCAGCGTGCCATCTCCTGGATCGGTCAGCAAAAGGCCTTGGCACCGGACAAGCCGTTCTTCATGTACTTCGCCACCGGAGCAACGCATGCGCCCCATCACTGCCCCAAGGAATGGGCGGACAAGTATAGGGGCCAGTTTGACGATGGCTGGGACGTGCAGCGCGAGCGCACGTTTGCGCGGCAGAAGGAACTGGGGGTGATTCCTGCCGACGCCGAGCTGACTCCGCGTAGCGAAGGCATTCCGGCCTGGGATGACATGGATGAGGCCCTCAAACCTTTCCTGCGTCGTCAGATGGAGAACTATGCAGGCTTCCTGGAGCACACCGATCACCATGTCGGGCTTGTGCTGGACGAACTGGAACGATTGGAACTGTTGGACAACACGCTGATCTACCTGATCATCGGGGATAACGGGGCGTCGGCCGAAGGCTCACTGCAAGGCACCTTCAATGAGCTCATCAGCATCAGTGGCATGGGCGAGCTGGAAACCCCCGACTACTTCAATGCCCGCTTGGACAAGCTCGGGGGCCCTGAGTCGACCCCGCACTACGCCGTGGGGTGGGCGCATGCCATGTGCACGCCCTATCAGTGGACCAAGCAGGTCGCGTCGCACTGGGGTGGCACGCGCAACGGCACCATCGTCCACTGGCCTGCAGGCATTCATGCCAAGGGAGAACTCCGCCACCAGTTCTGCCATGTCATCGACGTGGCCCAGACCGTGCTTGAAGCTGCGGGCCTGCCCGTTCCGACGATGGTCAACGGGGTCATGCAAAAGCCATTCGAGGGCATGTCCATGTGCTACAGCTTCGGCGACGCACAGGCACCGGAGCGACACGTCACGCAGTATTTCGAGATGATGTGCAACCGCGGCATCTACCACCAGGGTTGGTCGGCGGTGACCAAGCACCGTACCCCCTGGGAAACCACGGGCGACGCCGGTGTGCCACTGGACGAGGACTTCTGGGAACTCTACGACGGCACCCGCGACTGGACGCAGACACGCAACCTGGCCAAGGAACTGCCGGACAAGCTCGCTGAGCTGCAGCGCCTCTTCCTGATAGAGGCCTGCAAGTACAACGTTCTTCCCTTGGACGACCGTGGCTTCGAGCGGGTTTTGCCGGACGTTGCAGGCCGGCCCACTCTCGTGGGCGACCGCCAGGTCCTGCTGCCCGGGATGGGCGGCATGGTGGAGCAGCACGTGGTGAACTGGCGAAACCGCTCCTGGTCGCTGACAGGCCTGATCGAGGTGCCGGCACAGGGCAGCAATGGGGTCATCCTCAATCTGGGCGGCCACGGGGGCGGATGGTCGCTCTATCTCAAAGAGAACGTTCCCACCTTTTGCTACAACCTGTTTGGGCTGGAGTGGACACACGTGCGCGGAAGCCAGACCGTTCCGGAGGGCGAGCATCAAATCCGCGTCGAGTTCGCTTACGACGGCGGCGGGATCGGCAAGGGCGGGAATATCACCCTGTATCTGGACGGGAAGTCGATTGGAGCTGGCCGTTTGGAACGCACGGAGTCTATCGGATTTGGTTACGAATACACGGAAGTTGGTCGTGACGCCCAGTCTCCGGTCACGGATGACTATTCCGGCCCTGACAGCAAGTTCACCGGCACCATCCATTGGATAGAAATGGAGGGCGGCCAGGACAGCCAGACGCACCTCATCGACCCTGCCACCATTTTCCGCGCGGCCATGGCCAAGCAGTAAAAAGTCCAACCCCGCTCGACTGCCCCCGGTAGAGTCGGCCGACAGGCGACTGCCGTGAAACGCACATCGCCCGGTAACGCATGACCATCGAACGCAGGCACCGTTCCTCCGTTCAATGGTCATGCGCCACCGTGCCGATCACCGTTATCGGCAGTCGTCTGTCGACCGACTCTACCGCCCGGGTATCCCGGCGGTTCCAGCAACCCGGCACCCCCCGCCCCGCACCAGTCGCATTCCGCGGCGTTTCACACCACAATGTCCGGGCACCACCGAACCGGTCATCAAGGAAGGAACCCGCGTAGTGTCCAAGCACCCCAAGTCCGCACCGCCATCGCCAGACGATCTGCCGCTCGAGCCCATGAGCCCGGCGCTGCCGCAGCACCCCGACCACGCCATGTACAAGCAGATCCGCCAGCACGTCACCCGGCTGGACAAGGACCACGGCCGCACCTTCGATGACGTAAGCGAACGCCTTATCAGCAGTCTGCTCGCCCTGGCCAAGGCCAACCGCCTCACCCGCGTGGACCACGTGGTGCTCAGCAACCCCACCGACGAGTACCCCACGGCGCACAATGTGTTCGTGGTGGAAGGCGATCTGGACAACCCGGGCCATCGCCGCGCCAGCATGGAAACCATCGTAGCGGTCACGCTGCCCGCGGAAGACGACGAGCCGCGCTGAGGCCGCGCGAAAAACGGCTACACGCGACATCACAACGTCGCAAACGCCTCTACTTCACATCTTCACGCACGCCTATCCTCCTCGGGCATCACCCGACAGCGCAAGGAGCAGCGTGCAGTGAACACCACGAATCACCTCATCAGCAGCCGAGAAGAAGAAAAGCTGCGCAGGTCGGTCTGGGAGACCGGCGATTGGCTCACCGCCGAACAGATCATCGCGCTGGCGGAAATGAGCGACTACCCACAACGGGTGCAGCCGGACATGTGGAGGAAGAAGGGCATCATCTTCTCCATCCTGCGTAACGGCGTGGAGTATTACCCCGGCTACGGCCTGGACCAGGACGACGGCTTCCGGCCACTGCTGGCGATGACGATGGTCACCAAGATCCTCGCCCCGCACAGAGACTGCTGGGGCATGGCCGTGTGGTTCGCGGATGGTAATCCGTTGCTGGATGGCATGTGCCCGCAGGAGCTGTTGGAGTTGGAGCCCAAAAACGTAATCGCCGCCGCCCTGGCCCTGGCCAAGGCAACGTAGAGCCACGCCCTGCGTGGCTTCAACCCACTGTGATACGGTCCATCTGCGGCCGCAGACCGGCCAAGTCCGACGTAGAACTCATCCATAAGGACCATGCATGAACGAAGCCACCCAGGAAGCACTCTTCGACCGCCAGCTCATCATTGACGGCTATCTGCACGATAGAAGCCCATTGCTGCAGCGCCTGAGCGTGGCGGGGCTGTTTGAAGTCGACTCACCGGTGAACGCGCTTAATCTTCCGGTTGAACGAGCATTTGCAGAGAAGCTCGGCTGCGCCCAGCACTGCGCCGAGCCCATCGAAAGCTATCGCGAAGGCATGCTGGGTCAGCTTGAGAAGATCGAGAACTCCGCCCAGGGACAGGCAGCCATGCAGGGCGATGAAAGTGGCCTGCGTTCTGCGGCGGAATCGGTGGAGAATCTGCAGCTGACCATCAAGGCCGCCCTCATCAACGGTGACCTCGTCCTCGGCTAGTGCCCTTGTAGCGCCACGCCATGCGTGGCTTCGACCAACCCAGCTACCGCGAAGCCACGCAGGGCGTGGCTCTACGGGAAATCATTGTCCCGACGACGCGCATGGCGCGTCGCTACGCGGTGCAAGGGGCTTCCGCCCTTTGCTTGCCGATATCAGGCTCATCGATGCGCTGCCCCAACAATGACCTGCCCGAGCACGAGGCGTCCATCGGGACCTCGGTCAACGTCCTTCGGGACCGCTATCCCCAGCTCGGTGAGTGTGGATTCGTTTGTGAAGGCTACAAATGTCCTCCCGTCTCGCAGGTCCGTCCTTCCGACGAAGACGTTTACCAATCCTTGTGCCAGTGCGCGAATGAACTCGAATGCGGAATCCTGGTTGCCGATCGTTCGCTGGAAGTCGAGCATTCGCTGCACAACAGGGGCAGGGCTCAGGTCCAGCGCATGGACCCAGGTGTGGTGACCATCGACGCGCGTGGAGGCATCTGAACCAAGCAGTCCGAGGGAGTCGATGCGCCCCATGTCCTTGCGGAATGTGTACTGGTACTCCGTCGTGTCCCTACCGTCGTCGCCCGCGATGGGCTGGATGCGCGGTTGGGAAATGGTGATACCACACTAAACCCCACCCCACCCGCCCAATCTCTTGCCCTGAGACCGCGATCCCGTATCATCGCAGGGAGCCAAAATTTGGCGCCAACCTGTCCTGGACGCTCCGCACCACATGAAAGCCCCCGCCCCTGAGCGTCGCACCAGCCTGCGCCTGTCTGCCGAGCAGCACGAAGCCATCGAGCGCCTGTGCCACCAGGACGGCGGCAAGGTGCCGATGAGCAGCTGGATCGCCCGGGCCATCGAGGACAAGATCGCCCGCGACACCGGCGTGGCCGAAACGCCCGGCGTCGCTTCCGGCACGGGCGGGCATCGCTTCTATGAGTTCTTCGCCGGTGGCGGCATGGCGCGCGCGGGCTTGGGCCCGGACTGGCAGTGCCTGTTCGCCAACGACTTCGAGCCGATGAAGGGCCGGGCGTACCGGGAAAACTGGAACGGTGGCCACGACCTGCTGGTGGACGACATCAACAATGTCAGCCCGGCGCAGCTGGCCGACGAGGCCGACCTTGCCTGGGCGTCGTTCCCCTGCCAGGACCTTTCGCTGGCGGGTGCATACAAGGGCATCGGCCACTGGCAGGACAAGCAGCAGACCCGCTCGGGCACGTTCTGGGTGTTCTGGCGGCTGATGCAGTCGCTGCAGAAGGAAGGCCGCGCCCCGCGCATCATCGTGCTGGAAAACGTGTATGGCGTGCTCACGTCGAACGAGGGCCGCGACTTCACCGCCATTGGCACCGCCTTCTCCAGCGCCGGCTATCGCTTCGGTGCGTTGATGGTGGATGCACGCCACTTCGTGCCGCAGTCGCGCCCGCGGGTGTTCATCGTGGGGGTGCGCGGCGATGTGGAGCTTCCTGCGTCGCTGCTGGGCAGCGAGGCGCACCCCACCTGGCACCCGCCTCGCATGGTGGAAGCCGTGGCCGGGCTGAGCAAAGCCGCCCGCAGGCAGTGGCTGTGGTGGAACCTGCCCACGCCGCCGGCGCGCGCGCTGCACTTCGTGGACGTGATTGAAGACGCGCCCACCGGAGTGAAGTGGGACACCGCCGAGCGCACCCAGAAGCTGCTGGGCATGATGAGCGAGGCCAACCGCAAGAAGGTACGCGAGGCGCAGAAGGCCGGCAGGCGCGTGGTGGGTGGCGTGTACAAGCGCACCCGTCTGGACGAGGAGGGCAACAAGGTGCAGCGCGCCGAAGTGCGCTTCGACGATATCGCCGGCTGCCTGCGCACGCCGTCCGGCGGTTCCAGCCGGCAGAGCATTCTGGTGGTGGAAGGCCGCAGGATCCGCTCGCGCCTGCTGTCTCCGCGCGAGGCGGCGCGACTGATGGGCCTTCCGGATACCTACCGCCTGCCACCCAACTACAACGACGCGTACCACATCGCCGGCGACGGCGTGGCGGTGCCGGTGGTGCGTCATCTGGCCGAACACATCTTCGAACCGCTGCTGCAGCATGCGCGGCGTGCCGAGGTGGCGGCGTGAGTCTGTTTCCGGATGCAGAGTCTCTGGCGGCGGACACTGCGCCGCTGACCGCAGACGCGGGCTTTCTGCAGGCCCTGGCCACCTACAGCCAGCAGGCCAAGGTGAAGGGCAAAGGCGCGCTGGCGGTGATGCTGGTGGTGAACGACCACGCCCGCCGCGCTGCCGCCAATGGCAGCATGTTGAAGGCCGATGACCTGCTCACCGAGCAGGGCGGGCAGGTGCTGGGCCTGGGCCGCGCCGCAGTGCAGGCCATCCTCGCTCAACACGGCATCACCCGCGTGCTGGCGGAGGAGGGCGGCCGCACCAGTCGCGGCAGCATCGGCTTCATGCGCGGCTACGTGGCGTTCTTGAACGAGCAGAGTGCGTTGCGTGGCGAGCTGGATCTGGCCGCCGCCGAGCGCTTCTGGATCACCCGCGTGGAAGCCTTCTTCGCCGGCAAGCCCTTCAGCATGAAGCTGGACGCCGCCTGGAGCTTGCGCACCGCCGTGCGCCATCTCACCGCGCAGGCTGAAGCGCGCCAGAAGGAAGCCGGCGGCACCATGTACCTGGGCACCATGATGCAGCACCTGGTCGGGGCTACGCTTCAGGTGGTACTGCCGGAAGCCGAGAAGGCGCTGGTGGTGCACCACGGTTCCAACCAGAGCGATCAGAAACCGGATCGCCATGGCGACTTCGACCTGGGCGATGTGGCGGTGCATGTGAGCACCGCGCCGTCAGAGAGCCTGATCCGCAAGTGTGGGGAGAATCTGGGGAAGGCCAAGCGGCCGGTGATTGTGACCACGCGTCGCGGGCTGCTTACTGCCGAGGGGCTGCTGGAGAACGTCGGGATTCACGATCGCGTGGATGTGATCGAGTTCGAGCAGTTCATGGCGACCAATGTGCTGCAGTTTGGTCGGTTCAGCGTGGATGGGCGGCGTGAGGTGTTTCAGTTGATTGTGGATGCGTACAACGACGTGGTGGAGAACCACGAGACGGATCCGAGCCTGCGAATTGAGATGAGCGGCGGGAAATAACGGGGGTTCCTCCGTTCTCTGGTCATGCGTTACCGGGCGCTGCGATGCTATCGGCGGTCGTCTGTCGACCGGCCCTACCGCTGTCAGGCATCGCGGATTGCCGGGCATGCCATGCATCACGAATCGCCGGGAAACCGTCAGGCACGCCGCGATGCTGCACTGGTAGAGTCGGTCGACAGACGACTGCCGATAGCGCCAATCGGCTCCTTAACGCATGGACCCCACCAACGAAGCGCCAGGATCAACCAGCCTTCGAACGCTCCAGAAGCTCCCGTATGGCAACCTCCATGCGTTTCCAGTCCTTGAGATACACCCGGAAGTAACGCAGATAAATGGCAAGCTTGTTATCGATGTCCAGGATGTAATGGTTGCACCCTGCGATTGGAACCTCGTCCGGAACGTTGATGACTTCGGTGCCCGAAAGCCTCAAGCCATCTTTGACGTAGGCCGCGCTGTCGCACGTGATGAAGGTAGTAATTCGGCCATCCGGGGAGCGTGCGACATACCAATCCTTTTCTGACAGCCGGCTACGAGGCGGGGGGTGACCGAACTTTGTCGCGTATAGTTCAGCGAACGGGACCATTTTCTCTTCGTCGACGGCGTACGGTATAAGGCCATTGGCCTCAGGTTGTGCCAAACGCAGGTCCAGACGATCGCGTGGATCGTTGCGCTCCAAAGAGTCTGGCTCCGTGAAGGATTCGTTGAAGGCGCGCCGCTCAAGCAACGTCTCTACCGGCACCCTGTCGACGTAATGGACTGAAATCGTGACCTCCTTCCGGAGATCATTGGTGCGCGGATGAACCCGCGCACCCGGTGCCGTCGGTTTCATCCCCGGCCACTCGATCACCATGTTCACGCCGAGATCTCCCGATGGCGCGATCCGGCTGTTCAAGTAGTTCGCCGGAATCCAGAATGTATTCGGGCCCAGCTTCACCTCGAGAGGCGCGTCGGTATAGGTATATCCGTCTATCGTACGGCCCGTCTGGATGGAGACGGACGTGCTGGAGCCCGTTCCCGATTCCTTTACGGGGACCTGGGTGCACGCACTGGTGCAGACCGCAGCCGCCAGTGCCAGCAGTACGCACCGGCCGGATGACATTACGCGTAGCGCACTTTCCATGTTTACCAAGTCTCTTCTCCGCGGAATCCACATCTCACATCACCCCATCCGAATGGCCGGATTCTCCTGAGCCTGCCGCTCAACCTCCTGCTGTTGGCTCTGTGCCAACGCCTGCGCGCGGTCCGCACTCGCCACTTCCAAGCGTTGCAGCGACTGCTCCACGGGCGTCTGCACGGCCTCCTGTGTGGACATCGCCGCACGTCGGTGGGCAGGATCATGCAGATCCCCCTGCACAACAAAGACGTTGCGCCCGGGGCCGTGTTCGGCTGTGGCAGCACTCAGCACCACGTGGTCAGCGCGATCTAGATTGTTCGCCCGCGCCAGCGCCATCACACTGGCCGTCATGCGTTCGCTGAACTCGTCAAACGTGCGCCCCTGCTTCGCGTCCAGTGCAGCTACCTGCTCTCGAACCTGCTGCATCAGCGGGTATTCGAGATGGTCCGGGCCGATGTCGGCAAGGCGGGTGATTGGCTGGTCCATGCCTGGAGCATTATCAACAGACGCGGTCTTCGGACTTGGCGTAATGGTTCGGAAGTTGTCTTCTGCATGGAACTGAGTCGACTTTTCCTGACGCTCCAGGCGCACCGCGCGGGCGTCGTTCAGCTCTGCTATGCGTGCGGGATCCTTCTCTTGCTCGTGGAATACATCGCGTCCTCCGGTTCTGTAGTTCACCCACGTTCCGGTTTCCTCGAAGTAACGCGAGTACTTGGTGTGGCTGCCAATCACGTTTGGATCGACGGTGTTCCGACTATCCGTAAGCTGACCCAGCTCCATGACCCCAAGCTTTACCAAGTAGGCCCCGCCGTGTCGTGCTCCCTTCTCTGCGAAAGAGTCGACCAGCGTGTCCCACATACGGTTTACGCCCCGGTTGTCATTGTCCAGCATGTTCCTCCAGATCTCTTCCATCTTCTGCGGACCAGAGTCTTCTTGTGCGGCCTGGAGCAGCACGCGAGGTGTCCAGCAGTTAGGATCAAGATCGTGTAGATCGAAGGCTTTGTCATGGGCTAGCATCACATCCTCGCCCGGTAGATTAAGTGCCAAATCGGGGCGGCCTTCGCGAGTCCAGTATCTGCGCCGTTCCAGATCCTCAAGTAGGAGGGTCTGACCAAACTTTTCCCAGTCGCGCTCAGTCGGCTCCTTGTTCTCAAACCGAGAGCCGCGATCATGCTGGTTCTTCGCGTAGTCCTGAGCATAACTGTTCGCAACTTGACCCGGCAGGTTGTCGTTACGAACAACGCCCAGCGCCAAAGTGCCGTATCCGTCGGCGCCAGGAAGTTGAGACAGGTAGTTCCAGTACAGCTCGCGGTTCCCAGAATTGGCATAGCTGGCCAAGATGCGCAGGTCGGAACTCGTCAGTCCATTCATCTAATGCTCCTTACAAGTGGCGGATCAACTGACCTTGGAGCGGGCTAGTACGCCACGGATGGCGTCCTCCATTCGCTTCCAGTCTTTGAGAAACACTCGCTTGTAGTTGATGCTGATCGAAAGGCGATCGTTGATATCGGTGATGTAGTGAACGCAGCCTGCGGCAGGGAGCTCGCCCGGGACGTCGATGATCTCGGCACCATCAAGCCTGACTCCATCCCTGACGTAGGCCTTGCTTCCGCACTTGATGAACGAGCTGAGTCGACCGTCGGGAGCGCGCGCCACGTACCAATCTTCTTCCGACAATCGACCACGCGGTGGCGGTGTGCCGTATTTCGCCTCGTAGGCCTTGGCGAACATTGCCATCTTTGCTTCGTCAACCGTGTAGGGCGTCAATCCCATGTCCTCAGGTTGCGCTAGTCGCAAGTCCAGTCTATCCCGCGGATCATCCCGTTCGAGCGAGTCCGGCGGTGTGATGGCCTCGTTGGATGCGTGCCGTTCCAGCGACGTTTCAATCGGCAATCGGTCGACATAGTTGACAAGAATCCGGATCTCCTTCCGGAAATCATTAGTACGCGGATTCGCCCGCGCCCCCGGCGCACTCGGTCCCATATCCGGCCACTCGATCACCAGGCTCACCCCTTCGCCGGGCCACGGCGCGATCTGGCTGTCCAGGTAATTGGCCGGAATCCGGAACGTATGCGGCCCCAGCTTCACGTCCACAGGGGCGTCGGTATAGGTGTGCCCGTTGACGGTGCGGCCGGCCTGGGTGGCTTCGGACATGGTCGAACTCCTTTCTGATTCCGTAGGTGGGGCCTTGGCGCAGGCACCGGCGCAGACCGCAGCCGCCAGTGCCAGCATCACGCAGCGGCCGGATGACATCACACGCATAGGGCCATTCCATTGCATTGAGTACGGCCAGTATAGGCAGGGCTGCCGGAGCGTCGCTGGAACCGTGTCGCAAACTGCCTCCGCCGCCCACCTCTGCTACCATATCGCCCTCAGCCAGCCTGCCCGCTCCGTTCCTGTGTGTGGGTCGGCCGCCCTCCCGCGGCCGCGCGAGCCAACCTCCTCCGCCTCTTTCGAAGGACGCTCGCATGCACCCCCGTACCCTGTTCCGTTCTGCCGCGCTGGCACTGGCCATCTCGCTCACCGTAGGCGCACCGTCGGCCTTTGCCGCTGAAACCGCCACCGCTTCCGCCGCCGCCAATGTGGTCCGCAAGCCGGTTGCCCAGGGCCTGTACGAGCTGGCCTTCAGCCCCACCCAGAACGCGGTGTTCGTCGCTTCCTCCGGCGGCTTCGGCGATAACGCCGGCCCTTCGCAGGTACTGCGTCTGAACCCGGAAACGCTGGCCGTGGAAACGGCGATCCCGCTGGAACGCAAGGCGTTCGGCGTGGTGCTCGATGACGCGCACAACCGCCTGTACGTGGGCAACACCGTCGACACCTCGGTCACCGTGGTGGACACCGCACAGAACAAGGCCATCGGCATCGTGCAGCTGATGGAGAAGAAAGTCGGCAAGGACGGCAAGGCCGCCTATACCCACGACCTGCGCGAGCTGGTGGTCGATCCGGCCAACAACCGCCTGTACGTCACCGGTCATTCCGGCGAAGGCAGCGTGCTGTTCGTGGTGGACACGCAGAGCCTGAAGCTGATCAACACCATTCCGGGCCTGGGCAATGCGAAGGCTCCGGGCCTGGTGTTCGACGCTGCCAACAAGCGCGTGCTGACCTCGAACCTGCTGGGTGAAGTGGTCACCGTCGGCACGGACACCGCGAAGGTGGAGCAGCGCTTCAAGGTCACCGCCGAGCAGCCGATGAACCTCGCGCTGGATCCGACCGGCAAGCGCCTGTTCGTCACCGACCAGGGCCTGGAGATGATCCGCAAGTATCAGGGCACCAGCATTCCGGGCTTCGTATCCAAGCACCCGGGCAAGCGCGTGCTGGTGCTGGACCCGAAGACCGGCAAGGAACTGGCCAGCATTCCCACCGACGCCGGCCCGCTCGGCCTGCTGCTGGACGCCCCGCGCAAGCGCCTGTACGTGACCAACCGCGAAGCCGGCACGGTTACCGCGTATGACAGCGACAGCTACAAGCAGGTCAACACCTACGCAGTGCCCACGCATCCGAACAGCCTGGCGCTGGATGCGAAGAACAACGTCCTGTACGTCACCATCAAGAACGGCGACAAGGACGAGAAAGGCAGCGAGGAATCGGTGGCGCGCATCGCGCTGTAACCGCGTAGGGACGCGCCATGCGTGTCCAGCGCAATCCATGAACAGGCGTAGAGCCACGCCCTGCGTGGCTGCTCTTCGATCGACACCCCGAAGCCACGCATGGCGTGGCTCCACGGTTGCGGTGGGCTTCGGTGGGGACGGTCGAAAGACGTCCGCCGATAACACCCATCGGCGCATTAGCGCATGGACCCCACCGGGCCAGCGCTTCTACAGCCGGGTCCGCAATCGCCCGATCCATTTAGGAGTTTCCCTATACACAGGACCAACTCGCAGAGCGCAGAATGACTGTCATGTCCCAGCCGGGACAGCAACGGAGATGCAGTCATGAGCGTCGAAAAAACGATTCGCCTGGCACTGGCTATCGGCATCGTGGCCTTGATGTGCGGGTGGCAGACAATCGCAGCGGAGGCGGCGAAGTTCCCGAAGGAGGTCATGGGTACGTGGGACCTCGGTCCGGCTGCTTGCAAACTCCCGGTCAACCCTGATTCCGATGCGCCGATTGAGATTCAGGCCCAGCGCCTGCTCGGGTTTGAGAACACGGACAAGTTGATGCGAATATCCCGGGTCTCAAGCGATCCCGTCGCTTGGTTGGTTTCCACCGAATCCAACATTGCTCTTGGCATTGTCGTAAACGAGATATATGTCCTGAAGGGTGACCATCTGACGATCACGGACGGCGAAGCTGTACGAAGCTACCGTAGGTGCCGGTGATGCTACCCCATTACCGCCTCATCCAGCTTCATAGTCCGCGCCTGGGAAATCAGCCTGTGGATGACCTCGAAGGCTTGGTGACTCACCATCCCGGCGCAAATGCCCGGGCCAGGATCGAAGACGGAGTGCCGGTGGGTGTTGAGGATGCGCGTCGTCGATCGTATGGCGTGATAGGTGGCGAGATTCAGGAGCTCGAAACGCGTCGCACGGATGGTGGTGCTGCGAGTGCGCTTGGCGACGACCAGATTCTGCTTACCAAGGACTTCATACTGGAAGACAGTCGTATTGCGTCCGGTGGACGTGGGGTTCGTGAAGTCGACGTGCCTTCCCCGTTCGATGGTCACGTGGGCCGGGTGTCGTCCACGATGGGCACAGTCGATATATATGACCGTCCTGGGGGAGAGCTGAAAGCGCGCATCCTGCACATGGATCCAATCCATGTTTCCGTCGGAGATGAGGTTGCTTATGGTCAGGCGCTCGGCGTTCAGAGCAATCAAGGGTTGGAACGAGCGGGTAAGCACGTACACATTGAAGTGGACACGCGGAACTATCAACAGTTTGCGAACTACATGGAAGATCTAGCCAGTGGGCGTCTCTCCATTGATCACTCTCGCCGGAGTTCAGGTATTGAGCCGAGGCCATTCATCAATGATGGTGTGATTCGTATCGGCGGTGCATGCTCAGAGGTATTGACCGCGCAACAGGTTATGAATGCACAAGGTTATGGTGGTGCCGATGGTAACCGCCTTGCCGAAGACGGCATCTACCGCCTCTCCATGCAGCGCGCTGTCCTCAATTTCCAGGAGGCAAATGGGCTTCCACGGACCGGTGACCTCGATCCTGCTACGATGCGGACCATTGCTCCACCGATGTTTCCGCCCGAGGTGAATCCGCGCATGTCTGACCAACAGCCCCCCTATGCCCCGCTTCAGGGACAGGCCGACCTGAAGTCCGCTGCATCCCAGAACCCCCTCCTGGCCCAGTCGCGCGACGCCATGCAGCGCCTGGAAACCACCCTGGGCCGCCAGTTCGACCAGAACAGCGAGCGCATGGCAGCCAGCGCCGCCTGCCTGGCGCAGGAGAGTGGCCTGTCGCGCGTGGACCACGTGTTCCTGAGCAACGCCACCGAGACCAAGCGCCAGGGCGAAACCTTCTTCGTGGTGCAGGGCGATCCGGCCAACCCGGCGCACCGTCGTGCACACATGCCGACCGAGCAGGCGTTGAATGCGCCGCTGGAGGCATCGTTGCAGCGGTTGCAGGGTGTTGATGCGCCGGGGCAGTCGCGTAGCGTCCAGCAGGAGCTGGACGAGCAGTTGGTGCAGCAGGCGCATCAGCAGCCGCGCGTGGGGTGAGTTGATCGCTCAGCCGGGCAAGCCCGGCTCTACGGGACGGTTCCATGCCTAAAACCACCACGCCGCCTTGGAAGAAGCCCAACCCCAAAACCCGCAAGGGGCAGCCGCTCTCTGCGGCACAGAAGGACGCGGCAAAACAGCGCGCCGAGGAAAACGGGCGCGCGTATCCGAATCTGGTCGACAACATGTGGGCGGCCAAGCTGCCGCGCGGGGACTAGCGGCGCGTCAGTCGCCCAGCCGGGCAAGCCCGGCTCTACGGGACTAGCGCGCCGCGTCCTTGGCCTCGCTCAGTGCGCGGTCGGCGCGCAGGAACAGCACATTGTTGGATTCGCCGGTGCTGGTGGTGCCGGCACCGATCAACAGACGGGTGCCCAGCGCGGTGGTGACGGCCTCGGCCGCCCGCTCGAACCGCTCCAGCGTTTCCTCGGGCTTGTCGGTTCCCAGCACGGCGATGAACTCGCCACTGCCGGTGACACGGTTGATGCTGTCACCGCGCTCCAGCTGCAGGCACTGCTCCAGTGCCTGGTCGAGCTGGGTGAGCTGGCGGTCCAGGGTGCGCTCGCCGACGCGGCGGGACACGTCATCCAACTGTTGCAGCTCCAGAATGACCACGCTGTAGTCGCCGCCGCTGGTCGGAGCTGGGGCGTCCTCGACGGTGACGGCCTGCTCGAGAATGGTGGCGACCTGCTGCTCGCGTTCGCGGCTGCGGCTTTCCACCAGGGTGATGGTCAGGCGCGCCAACGCCTTGAGTGCATCACGCTGTGTTTCGTTGAGTTCGCGGGGTGTGGTGTCGAGCACGCATACACTTCCGAGTGCGGCACCGGTGTCGGTAACCAGCGGCATGCCGGCGTAGAAGCGCGCATCAATGCCCTGCAGTAACGGGTTTTCAGCGAAGCGGCTGTCCTTGCTCAGGTCCTCGACCTCGAACAATTGATCGGGCTGGCGGATCGCGTGGTCACACACGGCCACGTTGCGCGCGCTGTGATGCCCGTCCACGCCGGTGCTGGCCTTGAACCATTGAGTCTCGCGGTCCAGCAGCGTGACCAGCGCCATCGGCGTGCCGCAGACGG
Source organism: Stenotrophomonas sp. (assembly GCA_039592995.1). Lineage (GTDB taxonomy): Bacteria > Pseudomonadota > Gammaproteobacteria > Xanthomonadales > Xanthomonadaceae > Stenotrophomonas. The sequence goes on from JBCNQC010000007.1 coordinate 19,653, forward strand.
CGGCAGCGACCTGCACGATGTCATCGTAGGCCGGCTCGGGAAGGGTGCCCACCACGTGGAGGGCGTCCAGCGCGCGCTGGCGATCGGCTTCGTTCAGGGCGGGGGTGGTGCTCAAGGACATACTGCTTCCTGACGTAAGTTTGGTGTGACGCTAGCGTAGGCCAGCCGCGAAATATCGGGGTTAAGCCCCGGTGGAGATCACAACAGGCGGTTCAGCGTTCGCAGCCGTAGGGATGTGCAGAGGGTGTCAGCGCTGCGCCCGGAACGATCACGTGACCTGAGTGCGGTGCTTCCTAGCATGGCAACTCCACTCCACGTTCCAAGGACGTTTCAATGACTGCATCGCGCGTACGCCTGCATGTAGAAGATACCGTTGGCAACGGTCGCCCGGTGGTCCTCATCCACGGCTGGCCACTTTCCGCCGAATCCTGGAAAGCACAAGTGCCCGTGCTTGAGGCTGCCGGCTATCGCGTCATCGCCTACGACCGCCGTGGTTTTGGTCGCTCCGACAAGCCGGCCGATGGCTACACCTACGACACCCTGGCCGATGATCTGGCGGGCGTGCTCCAGGATCTGGACCTGCGCGATGTCACCCTGGTGGGCTTCTCGATGGGTGGGGGCGAAGTAGCGCGCTACATCGCGCGGCACGGTGAGCAACGCCTGCGCAGCGTGGTGTTCGCCGCGGCGGTGCCGCCGTACATGCTGAAGACAGCGGACAACCCGGAAGGCCCACTGGAGCAGGTGGCGGCCGAGCAGATGCGGCTGGGGCTGGAACAGCACCGAAGCAACTTCTTCGATGGCTTCACCAGGGACTTCTTCAGCGCCAACGGTGAGCTGAAGGTCACCGAAAAGCAGCGTCAGGAAGCGATCGCGCTGTGCGAACAATCGGACCAGACCGCCGCGCTGGCCTGCATGGATGCCTTCGCCACGACTGACTTCCGCGAAGACCTGAAGAAGGTCACGGTGCCAACGCTCGTACTGCACGGCGACAGCGATGGCACGGTGCCGTTTGCAGGCTCCGGCCAACGAACCGCCGCCGCCATTCCGGGTAGCGAGGTGGTGCTGGTGGAAGACGCACCGCATGGCTTCAATGCCAGCCACCCGGAGCAGTTCAACGCGGCGTTGGTGGCGTTTCTTGCACGTTGAGTCCTGGACAGGAGAGGTCCGCATGAAGCCCTGCAGAGAGCTTCACGCGGACCCTGTGCAGCGATCAGTCCGGAACGTTGACCACCTGCGGATCGCAGACGATGAACTTCTTTTCCTTGAGGGTATCGTCGGTGACGACCACGGCGACGTCGATCAGCGCACTGGCCGTCATGGTGTCGAACATCTTGGCGGTCTTGCCGCTTTTCGCAACCTTCGCGGGCTGCAGCTGACCGCTGCTGCCGTTGTCGACCACGGCGAAGATGCGAATGCCCTTGGAGCAGTCCTTGGTTAGTCTGAAATGCAGATAACCCGGCTGGGTGGCCATGATGATGGCAGGCGAGAAACTGTAGAAGTACTTGCCCCCGCCTGTATTGCCACCCTCTTCAACCCGGACAACGGTGAGATCGAACGTATCGTCTAGTACGGCTTCCATTTCCATTTCCCCCTGCTGTGAATGTGCCAACCGGCACGAAATCAACGAATCAATGGCGGCGCGGGCTGCAGATCGGCCAGCAACGGAGACAACCGCCGCCACAGGTCGCGGGCTTCGCGGTCGGTGGCACGTTGTTCTTCGCTGCCCAGCCAGAGCGCGGCCTGGCGCAGCTGCCCGGCGTGCGCGCCCCGATGGGCGGCGTCCAGTTCGGCACGCAGCAGGCTGGTTTCCGCGCGCAGCAGCCGCTCGCGCCGCGACGGTTTCTCGGTCGCCGGCATTTCATCCAGATAGCCCTGCGCCTGGGCGAGGCGCTGCGCAGCCGTTGCGGCCGCGCCCGTGGCATGCGCCAGACGCGCCGCACCCAATGCCGCGCGGATCTTCAACCTCGGTAGTTCACGTACTTCGGCACCGCTTTCCAGCAATGCGCCAAGCAGACGATCGGCGGTCACAAAGTGGGCGGTGGCGTCGGGCAGGTTGCCCACGTCCAAGGCGAGTTCGCCAGCGGTGCGATGGGTCACGCTGCGGTCGCGCGCCCAGTCGCTGCGTTCGGGCTGTGCTTCGCCAATCTGATCCAGCAGCCGGGTGGCGGCGACCAAGTCGGCGTGTGCGGGTTCGCGCTCGCCGAGGCTGGACAGAATCTGCCCGCGCAAGGTGTGCAGCACTGCTTCGCGGTGCTTCCATTCGGCGTCCTTCGGTGCGCGTTCGCGTACCTGCGCGATTACCGACAACGCTTCGTCATAGGCGCTGCGCGCCTGCGGCCACTGACCCAGCCGGTCGTGCGCACTTGCCACCCAGGACAGGCTGTCGGCCAGGTCGGCACGCAGGCGCACCTCGTCGGGGTTGAGCGCCTGCGCGCGGCGCTTGTACTGCAGCGACTGCTGGAACAGCTGCAACGACTGCGCATTCTGGTCGGCACCGCGCGCCAGCGTTCCAAGATTGTTGAGCGCGTAGGAGGCTTCCAGCCAGGCCTTGGAATTTTCAGGTTGCAGCTCGGTGGCGCGCACGGTGGCCTCGCGGTAACCGTTCCAGTGCTGCAGCGCGACCGGCGTTTCATTGCGCACGAAGCCGACGTAACCGTTCCAGTAGTGCGATTCGCCCAGGGCCAGCTGTGCTTCCGCCGAATCAGGGTGTTCTGCCACCACCTGCTGCGCCAGTGCCAGCGACTCGCTGGCCAGCGGTGCGGCCTCATCCAGCGCACCGCGTGCAACGCGGATGCGGGCCAGCTGGCGCAGCACGCGCGAGCGCTCCAGGCGGGTGTCCTGGCTGCGCGCATCGGCACCGGCCAGGTCGTGCTGGATGCGGGTGCCGACTTCGTCCAGCAGGTCCAGACGACCCACCTGTTCCAAACGATCAGTCAGGTCGCCCAGCATGTATTCCACCAGCCCGGCGGCGCGCTCGCGGTCCTGCTCGGCCTGCAGCCGTGCATGGTGGGCGACGCCGAAACCGGCCATGGCCACCACCGCCAGCGTGCACACCGTGCCGATCGCGCCGCGCTTCACCCAGCGCTGGCGTTGCTCGCGCTGGGCCGACGCGGCGACCAGCGAACGGGACGTAGGATCCAGCACCTGCGGGCGACGCTGCAGCAGGTCGCGCGCTTCGTCCAGCAGGCGGCCGGCGGGCAGCAGAAGGTCGCGGCGCTGGTCTTCCTGCTGCCAGCGCTGCGCGGCCAGATGCAGGCGCTCGCGCAGGTGCAGGTCATCGCGGTTGTCGGCCACCCACTGCGCGGCCCGCGGCCACGCACTGAGCAGGGTTTCATGCGCGATCTGCACGGCCGGGGTGTCGTCCTCGGCGGTACCGGCCAGCAGACGGTTGCGCAGCAGCGCATCCACCAGTTCGCGCTCGGGCCCCGGCTGGAACACCTGCAGCGGTGCGGCCACGCAGCTGATCTGTTCGCCGTTGGCCGAGTAACGCACCAGATGCACCAGCACGTTGGGCAGACTGGCGCGCGCGGCGGGGGACAGCCCTTCCATCACCTGCTCGGCATGCTGGCGCAGCGCACCGTCCAGCCCGCCAATCGCGGCATAGGCGGCGAAGCCGAGCCGTCCGCCTTCCTCGCGGTGCTCATATAACAACTGCAGGGTGTACTGCAGCAGCGGCAGCGCGTGGCGCTGGGCCACGGCGGAATCGCGCAGCACGTCGTCCAGCCGGCCGTCGGGGCCTTGCTCGAACGACAGCGCGGCGATCTGCGCCGGGCGACGGATGATTTCGGCGATTTCCGCCGGTCCCGGCGGGGCCAGGTCGACATGCCCGCTGGGTTGTTTCAGCGCCAGCAGCGCGGGCACGTTGGCCAGGGTGGCGTAGGCGCTGCTGCGGCACGCCGCCACCACGGCAATGTGGCCACAGCGCGCCAGCTGGCCGAGCAGGGTGGCGTCCCGGGCCAGCTGCGCCGGGTCGCCGTCTTCCGGGAAGAAGTCATCCAGCTGGTCGATCACCAGCACCAGCGCCGGCGCGCGGTCGCCCTGGCGCGCGCCCTGGGCGCTGTGGATGCGGTCGGCCAGCTGTTGCACGGCGCGTTCGGGGGTGTTCTGCAGCGACTGCTGCCACGTGCTGACCTCATGCCCTTCCAGCAGGGCCGGCTGCAAGGTGGTCACCAGCGCATCGGCGACGGCCGCGGCCAGCGTGCGGGTGGCGGGGCCGCGGCCAGGAATGCGGGCAATGGCCACCACGTCCAGCGCGCCGACGCCTGGCGGTGCCAGCCGCGGAATCAGGCCGGCGTTGAGCAGCGAGCTCTTGCCGCTGCCACTGGCTCCGACCAGCAGCACGAAGGCGCACTGCTGCTGCCATTGCGCTTCCAGTGCCTGCACCAGCGTTTCCACCGCGGCGCTGCGGCCGAAGAACACCCCGGCGTCGTCGCTGTCGAAGGCCTGCAGGCCCCGGAACGGACTGCCCGGCGTGGCCGGCGCGGCGGCGTGTGCGACCGGGCCGCGATACCCGGCCGGCAGGGTCACCGGCGCAATCAGCCGGTAGCCGCGCTTGCGGATGGTTTCGATGTAGCGGGGGGCCACCGCGCTGTCGCCCAATGCCTTGCGCAGTTGCGCGATCGCCTTCTGCACCGGGTTGTCGCCCAGGCTGACGTCGGCCCCGCATTCCACCAGCAGGCGCTCGGGGCTGACCACGGTGCCGGCGTTGTAGGCCAGGAATTCCAGCGTTTCCATCGCGCGCGGCTCAACGCTCACGCGTCCGGCGTCGCTGGCCAGTGCGTTTTCCTTCGGGTAGACGATCCAGTCGCCGACGCGGAAATGCGCGACGGCAGGACCCTGCGGGGTTTGTTCGTTCAACGCACTGCCCTTCCTGGCTTTCAGCGCACACGACCGGTGGCCGATGCGCCGATAGTAAGGCAATGTGAAGACGAACGTGCTTCAAAGCAGGTCGCTGGCCACCCCGCGCGCAGGCCAGGCCGTATCCATGGCCGGCGGCTGCGCGCGCCAGGAGTGGCAACCGAGCCGGAAAAGCGTCGGTTGCTCACGCCCGGAAAGGCCCTGCACAGGCAATTGCACCGAGAGCACCAGGTCCACCCGGGCGTCCTCGCCGGGCATATGGCCATGAGTATCGATATGCAGGGTCAGGGTGTCTTCATAGCCGGCGGGCACGGTGGCCAGGCTGCTCACCCAGCCATTGGCACGGCCCAGCACGAACGGCGCGATCTGCAGCGGCCCATTGGCGTCGTTGCCCAGCACCGAGAACGTCCAGGCCGGCGGGCAGGCGTGCGCGCGCAGCTCCAGCTGCATGGCGGCGCTGCTGTCACGCTGCTCGTAACGGGCCTGGAAGGTGTAGCGGTCGGCCATGCCGTAGGCCACGCTGCGCTGGGCATGGCCGGGGTGGCGCTCGAAGAAGGTCTTCAGGTCCTGCACGCTGCGCAGGGTCACCGGCGGCACCAGCAGGCGCGGGTGCGGGGCCAGCGGCTGCAGCAGGTCGGGCCAGCAGGGCAGCGGCGGGTGGCCGATGGCCACGAACAGCTGCCCGGGGGTGTCGCTGCCGATGCCGTTGGCGCAGCGCATGAACACCTGGTTGTTCACCACCGGCAGGTGCGGCAGTTCCGGGGCCGTTCCCCAGCCCGGGCGGCTGTCGTCACCGGGCAGGCCGCGCCGGAACAGCGGCTCGCGGGGATCAGCGCCGCACATGGCGGGGGCCCGGGTGACGGTGATCGGCGGCGGGAGCGTGCATGGCGGCAGACCTCGTTGAAGCGGACGGGATGTTGAGGCCCGAGACTGCTCATACGTGGCTGACGAAGCTTTCCGGAAACCTTCCGAAGGGGTCAGGTGATTGATTTATAAGGAAAAATAAAATCTGCTCAGCGCTTGACCGCGAACACCCCGTCCAGCGCGAGCTCGGCCTTGAAGCCGGCCTTCTCCAGTCGTTTGGCTACCTCGCGCGGCACATCGCGGCCGCTGGTCAGCTTGTTCGGGGCTCCGGTGTAATGAAACATCCGGCCGCCCGGGCGGATCACCCGCGCCAGCTGGTCGTAGAACACCTGCGAGTACAGTTCGCCGGCAATGCCGAACCTGGGTGGGTCATGCAGGATGGCATCCACCGACCGGCTCTCCAGCCCTTCGATGGCCTGCGAGACGTCGCCGTGGGTCAGTGACAGCCGGCCGCCGCTGCTGGCCGCGTCCGGGTCGGGCGACCACGGGTTGAGGGTGCGCAGCCACAGTACGTCCGGGTTCTTCTCGAACGACTGGATCCGGGTCACCCCGGCTTCCAGGCAGCAGGCGGCGAAGTAGCCCAGCCCGCCGCAGGTATCCAGCACGGTCTTGCCGGCCGGGGCCACCAGCGCCACCTTGCGGCGCGCGTCCTCGAACGGGGAGACCTGGGCGCTGGGCAGCATCTTGATGCCGTCGATCTCGAAGGTCGGCGCGTCCCACTCGGTGGGCACCAGCTTGATCAGGGCCGAGCCGAAGTGGGAGACCGGCAGGAACTCCTCGCCGTCCCAGTAATAGAGCGTGCGGTCCTTGGTCTTGCCGGGGTAGTCATAAGTCTGGCCCTGCCACTGCCAGTGGTCAGCGGCCAGGGTGGCGGTGCCGCTGCTGCGGCCCAGGTCGAGCGAGCCGGTCCATTCGGTGGCTCCGCTGTCGCGGGCGCGCAGCAGCGCTTCGGCCAGGGGGCGGGTGAGCAGGGGACCGGTGTAGTGGGGCACGGGCGTTCGGGCAGGCACGGGGGTGGGTAGGGTACCCGAGCCGGTGAATTCCTACCGGCCCACGCGTTGCCGCCCGACCCGCGGCTGTGGCCTGGGCTGATCGTGGGCGGCCGGCGGGGTTCGCACACTGGGGTCATGGACACGCCCCGCCCGTACGCCCCGTTCGAGAACACGTGGCACTTCAGTGCCTACCTGCGCGACCCGCGCAGCTGCCTGCTGGTGGAACACGCCGAGGTGCTGCGGCGGGCCTTCCGCATTGCCCGGCAGACCCGCCCTTTCATCCTGCAGGCCATCGTGGTGCTGCCCAGCGAACTGCACGGGGTGTGGACCCTGCCGCCGGGCGACGATGATGGCGAAGGCCGCTGGCGGCAGGTCCAGGCGGTGTTTGATCGGCAACTACCCGGCCAGCCACCGCGTGCGCTGCTGCGTCGCGACCGCTGCGCGCGGCCGTTGTGGCAGGCAGATTTCCCGCAGCAGCGCATCGTCGATGCGCAGGACCTGCAGCATCAGATCGCCCGCGTGCATCACAGCCCGGTGCTGCATGGGCACGTGCGCGAACCGGCGCAGTGGCGCTACAGCTCCATCCACCGCCGCCAGAGGGGGCGGAATGGCCTATGACAGTCATTCACAGGGGATGGCAACACCGCCGGGTGCGCTCGATGCGTTGGCGTCAACTGCATATCCGTGGCTCGCCGCAGCGGAGCACCTCGGGTGGAGGTGCGAACTCTCTTATGGAAGCTCTGAACTCATATGAGAAAAGTTTCATGGTAGCGCCGGCCGTTGGCCAGCAGGCTGGCAGCTGCCCATCAATTCGGGAATATTCGATGAAATATCTGGTAGGACTGCTATTTGCAATTAGTTCCGCGTCCATCCACGCTGGCGTTCCTGAGGCTGGCGCAGATCGGATCGTCTTTGACAAAGCCGGTCAGAGGACGGTCATCAGGGCAGTGGAAAATGTCGGACGCGCCAACCAAGTCGACCAGCGTCTTCGGGTAATGGCAGACGGCCGACTCCGCTACGACTTCAATGAGCAGAGTGAAGAAACGAAGGAATACCACCGCTCTTACTGCGAGCAGCTCGGGATGAAACCGGTGATCGAGGGAGAGATCCTGTTTGGCGCTGATGCAAGTGGTTGGCACTGCAGCAACGTCCGTGAGCTTTACCCGGATGAACTCGCCGACCTTCAGCGGTTCCCGCTCGACTACGTACACGCCGTTGCGCCTTCAGGGTCTGTGCAGAGCCATACGAACTCGGGTCGCCCCTGGCTGATTGCTTCATCCATCTGGGCATTACTTGCGTGCTAATCGCAACCGGTGCGGAACACCGGCCCCGCACCGATCAGAACCAGGGTCATGTAGTCGCTGTCTTTTGCCTTGCCCCGCAGCGTGGCGTTGGGCTTCAGGTGGAAGAGTCCGAAGCCGCCACTGTTGCGCACCAGGGCACGGTCGATCTGGTCGGCATCGCTGGGGAAGTAGCTGGCCACTTCATCGCGCTTGGCTTCCTGCAGCGGGGTAGCTTCGCGTTTCCACTGTTCGTCGCGGTTGAAGGACACGTAGTAACGGCCTTGTTCCTGGTCGATGCGGAAGTCGGCGGCCTTGCGCGGGTGGGTGGCGTAGCAGCCCAGCATCGGGTCGGCGGAGAACACGGTATCGCCGCCATTGCGCTTGTCGCAGCCGGCGAGCAGGGCCAGGGGGAGTAGAAGCAGACAGGGCAAGGCGCGCATGGCGGTTCTCCTGACGGCAGATGTTGCGTCATAGTGCCGCACCCTGCGCGTGGACGATGTGCAGAACCGGCAATGGTGTACGGTGGCAGCTGACTCGTTCACCTGTGCCCCCATGTCCCGTCCTGCCCCTTCGATGCCGCCTTCCGATCCCACGTCCAGAGCGCCTGGTACCCGAGCGCCGCTGTTGGGCGTGGGCAGCTTCCTGGTCGCCCCGGCGATGTTCGCGCTGGCGTATGCGGTGGGCCTGGCGTCGCCGGAAGTGGGGCAATGGTTGTTGAGCAACGCTGGTATATCGCTGGGCGTGCTGGGCGCGTCCATCCTGGGCGTGATCGTGGGGCTGGGCTCGCGCGTGCGCGGCGAGCGCTGGCCGTGGCTGGGGACGGCGGGGGCGGTGTTCAGTTCGTTGCCGCTGGGGTTGTTCCTGTTGGGGATGATTCTCAAGTTGTAATCGGCACGGTGCAACAAATACGAAATCACCATTGATGCTTCCTATCCTGGAACACGCCGCGCAGTTCCAGGCCCGCATCAGCGCCAACCTTCCGCCTCCTTCATCAACGAGGCAGGTACGCCCATGAGCTTCACCCTTGCACTGCTGCTGTCCGCGCCTGTGCCTCTGATCGAACACGCAGACGGCTACTACCACGATCGCATCGAGCTGGATGCCGAAGGCAACGAACGCGTGGTGCGTACCACCGAAGAATCCGACGCAAACGGCGTCATGCGCCAGATCGAACAGCGCATCCGCCACCTGCACGGCAACACCTACTCCTTCGACTACGAGGAACAGAGCCAGGCCACGAAGGACTACCACCGCGCGCTGTGCGCTGAAAGCCGCATGGCACCGACGCGCGGCGGCGAGGCGACGTTCACCGCCATTTCGGCCTGGAGCTGCGTACGCCAGGTTGGCCGTTCCGACCAGCCGCCCGGCTTCCTGGAAGCCCACGCACCACGTGGCACCGCACCCCTGGGGCAGGAGTTCAGCGCCGCAGGCACGTTGCGCTACGAGACCACCGAGCCCGACGTGATCAGCGGCACGGTACGGGTGGACACCTGCAGCAGCCACTTCCTGCAGTACCACCCGGCCGCGTTCAAGGGCGAGTACAAGGCATGGGTGACCTGCACCGTGCAGGATCGCGGGGAGATCACCACCGCGCTGGATGCCTGCATCGCCAATCACTGTGTGGATGACAGCAGCAGCATGAGCATCTACTAACGGCGGGCCGCGGGATTCCGGTCGGCGCGCGGAATATGGGGCGCACCGGATATGGCATGCACGGAACATGTGACGTACGGGATACGTAGAGCCGGGCTTGCCCGGCTGCTGTTGGCGGATTACGTGGAAGGCGCAGCCGGGCAAGCCCGGCTCTACGAGATGCGACGCACGCACAACGGTTTGAACGCGACACAATCCATGAATCGAATGTCGTAATCACCCGCTATGCAGTGCGCCAACTTCGGCCAGCGGTGCCGAAGATTCTCTTGATGCACAAGGGCTTCAGCGCGGCGAACATTTCCCCACATTCTTGATTCGTTGAATTTTGACGTGGCGCACACTTCCGCCAAAGCGGCGCAGGAAAACTTCGCGCTCCCAACCCAGAAGGTCAATGCGTATGAAGTCTTTGATGTACCTGCTGCTGGCAAGTTCGTTTGCAGCAAGTGCCAGCGATTCGAACTACTACACAGACCGAACCGAAGTGGATGCCACCGGAAACCGCGTGATCGTGCGGACCACGCCGGTCTTCGATTCAACAGGGGCAACAAGCTATGTGGAGCAGCGCCTGGATCCGGTGGATGAAACGACCTTCATCTACGATCCCAGCATTCAGAGTGAAGCAACGAACCAGTACCACGAAGCGTTCTGCGCGCAGCATGGAGGCGTTCCATCGCTTGACGGCGAAACCGTGCTGTCGGGTGCAATCAGTGGCTGGGCATGCATCGGTCCACTGGAACCGAACGTTGATGGAGTAAGCGAGACCGGCGCGGACCGTAGCGTCCGCAACGACGCGCCTGATTGGGTCAGGTCCCAGGCGCCCAACGGTGTTGTCGCCGTCGGAAACTTCATCGCTTATGGGTATGTATCCGGTAAGAGCAGCCAGGCGGGCAGGCTTGCCGCCAGTGTGGCCGCGGACGGCGGGCGCTGCCGGATGTCGAAGAGCTGGACCTACTCCGGTCCGTTCACCGCCTCCCAGCAGGTATGGGTGAATTGCCGTGTTGACCGTCCCCGCGTCATCTCAACAAGGACCGAAGCCTGCATTCCAAAGCGTTGCGACGCGCGCAATGGTGAGATGACGGTTCGTTGATGGCGTTACGGCCGGTTGGCCGGCACGCCATTCGACTGATCGCGATTACGGTCCGTTGACCGTCGCCACGCTCGGTGGATCGTCGACTACGTAGAGCCGGGCTTGCCCGGCTGCTCTTGGCGGATTACGTGGAAGGCGCAGCCGGGCAAGCCCGGCTCTACGCAAGGCGGTGCACTTCCACCGTTACGTGCACCAATTCCTCGTGTACCGAAAGCGCCTCACGCAGGGTATCGGCTGAAACGTCGTCCGTGCTGACCACACTGGCCACCACCGCGAACTTCCCACGGCCGACCTGCCACACGTGCAGGTCTGCCAGCTGCGCCGCCCACGGACCCTGCTCGATCACCTCGCGCACCTCGGCCACCACCGGCGCATCCATCTGTGCGTCGAGCAGAATGCGGCCGGTGTCACGCAGCAGGCCAATCGCCCACACGGTTACCAGCAGCGCACCGACAATGCCCATCACCGGGTCCAGCCACGCTGCCCCCCACAGCTTGCCGCCGAACAAGGCAACAATCGCCAGCACCGAGGTGGCGGCGTCCGCGAGTACGTGCAGGTAGGCTGAACGCAGGTTGAGATCCTGGTGATGGCCGTGGTCACCATGGTGGTGATCGTGATGCCCATGCTCATGCCCGTGATGGGCATGACCGTGAGCGTGCCCATGCCCATGCCCATGCGAATGCCCCGGGCTGTCATGCAGCCACCAGGCACAGACCAGGTTCACCACCAGGCCCACCACGGCAATGGCAATGGCCTGGTCGTAATGGATGCTGCTGGGCACGAACAGCCGTTCCACCGACTGCACCGCCATCAGCAGGGCGACGCCCAGCAGGGCGATGGCGCTGGTGTAACCGCCCAGAATCTCGATCTTCCAAGTACCGAAGGCGAAGCGCCCGTCATGCGCGTAGCGGCGGGCGCAGGCGTAAGCGAACGCGGCCATGCCCAGAGCCAGCGCATGCGAACTCATGTGCCAGCCATCGGCCAGCACCGCCATCGAGTTGAACCACCAGCCGCCCACGATCTCCACCACCATCATCACCGCGGTCAGGTACAAAGCCCGGCGGGTGCGGCGTTCGGCCAGCGGGTTGCCGTCATCGAAGTGATGGCTGTGGCGGCGGGCGTCAGTGGCGGCGGTGAGGGACATGGCGGGGAAAGCGGAAGCGGGCGAGGGTGTGCAATGTATACCCCATGGGGGTATGAGTCCAGTGTATGCTCCGCCCCTATGGCACACGTCAACCAACACCGAAAAGCCCTCCTGGCCCGGGTCCGCCGCATGGCCGGGCAGGTAACTGCCCTGGAAACGGCTTTGCAGAACGAGGACGCCGACTGCAGCGAGGTGCTGGTGCAGGCATCCGCAGTGCGCGGTGCCGCGCACGGGTTGTTGATGGCGTTGTTGGATGAGCACCTGCAGGCGCATGTGGTGTCGTCAGATGACCCGGCTGAGCGCGCGGAAGAGGCCCAAGTGCTGGTGAAGTTGTTACGGGCTTACGGGCGCTGAGGCGCGGCACCTCACGCACAACGTGTTGATCGCGACACAACTCATGAATCGAATGTCGTAATCGACCACCATGAAGTGAGTCTCTCTTTGCTCAAGAAGAGTGCCGATGCCCTTGATGCACAAGGGATTGAACTACGCGGGCGTCATCAACAATTCTGAACGTCTTGAATTTTTGAACTGGCGCACACTTTTGGCACATTTGAGGAACAAGACTCGGCGCTCCCAATCAAGGAGTTTCGAGCCAATGAAGAGTTTGACCTGTCTCCTGCTGGTAACGTCTTTTGCAGCTGGTGCAACTGAGGAGAAGTCGTACTCAGACCGGATTGACGTGGATTCCGCAGGAAACCGCATTGTGGTCCGAAGCAGTGCAATGCCTGATGCGCGCGGAGGTACGAGGTACGTGGAGCAGCGACTTGATCAAGTGGATGCAACGACCTACGTCTACGATCCCAGTATCCAAACTGAGGCGACACAGAAATATCACGAGGAGTTTTGCGCTCAACATGGAATGAAGCCATCGCTCGACGGGGAGTCCATCATCTCGGGTGCCGTGAGTGGTTGGGGGTGCCATCTGCCGCGCAACGAGAATGAGCAAATCGATGAGGGTTCCACAGTAATCGATGGAGTGGTCGGCAAGTCGTCGGACTACGTGTTCACCACTGCGCCTTCCGGATCGGTACCCGTCGGAAACTTTCTTGCATACGGAAGAGCTCAAGCCAGAAGCAGCGTAGCAGGCCCGCTGTCTGCGACGGTTTCCGCCGACAACGGTCGATGCCAATATCACCAAACGTGGCACTACGGCGGTGCATTCACCGACGATAGACATGTTTGGGTTAACTGTATTTCCGAAACCCCACGTTTCATCTCCACGCGAATGGAGGCTTGCGTTCCTCGGCAATGCGGACACGCGACTGGGACCATCTCTGTTCGCTGATGCATCGCGCCTCTTGAGCTCAATTTGGATCAGGTCAAGTTCTGGATGGATTGCGTTGACGGCACCTGATCCCGGGGGCACCCCCGCCGAGGTTTCAATCTTGGCGGGGGATTACACGTGGGGATTGATGGCGCTGTTGGATGAGCACCTGCAGGCGCATGTGGTGTCGTCGGATGACCCGGCTGAGCGGGCGGAAGAGGCGCAGGTGCTGGTGAAGTGGTTGCGGGCTTACGGGCGCTGAGCTGCGGCTTCGGGTTGGATCATGCGTTAACGCGCAGATCATTGTTATCGGCCGTCGTCTGTCGACCGACGCTACCAAAGCAGATGCCGGTCACGCCGAATTGAACCCGACGCGCCGCGGTGACGATCGCGGCACAACGCGCCCGTTACACGGCGCGCCGATGACGTAGAGCCGGGCTTGCCCGGCTGCTTCTGGCGGATTACGTGGAAGGCCCAGCCGGGCAAGCCCGGCTCTACATCGCCGTTTCCTTGATCGGAGTTACGTGCCGGAGGTGGGTTCATCAATGCCGGTGCTGCCGCCACGCGTTCCATACATGCGTGCCCGCCAGCAGCAGACTGCCGGCCACGGTCATCGGCGTCTCCATCGCATGGCTCGGCCATTCCGCCGCACCCGCCAGCAGGCACAGCAACCCGGCCACGGCCACCGCACCCGCCCACAACGGCACCGGGTAACGCAGGTGCGCGCGCCACAGCGCCAACCCCGTGGTGGGGGCGGCAATCGCGACGAACAGCACGTGCACCCACTCGGCTTGGGCCCACACCCCCAGCAGGGGCAGGGCGGCGGCCAGCAGCGGCAGGGCCAGGCAATGCAGCAGGCATAACGCAGACAGGGCAATGGCTCCAGCGTCCAGCAGGGAGGCGTAGGGGTGCTTCATGGGGCGGGGGCTCTTGGCTTTTGAGTGTTATACAGTAACATTTATCCCTTCTCCCAGCCGACCCCGCCATGAACACTGCATCCACCCCTGCCGATTCGCGCCTGCCTGTCACTGTTCTGTCCGGTTTCCTGGGCGCGGGCAAGACCACCCTGCTCAACCAGTTGCTGCGCAACCGCCAGGGGTTGCGGGTGGCGGTGATCGTCAATGACATGAGCGAGATCAACGTGGACGCGCAACTGGTGCGCGACGGCGGCGCAGCGCTCAGCCGCACCGAGGAAACCCTGGTGGAGTTCAGCAATGGCTGCATCTGCTGCACGCTGCGCGACGACCTGTTGCAGGAGGTGAAGCAGTTGGCGTCATCGGGCCGCTATGACTACCTGCTGATTGAATCCACCGGCATCGCCGAGCCGATGCCGGTGGCCGCGACTTTCTCGGTGCGGGATGCAGACGGCTTCAGCCTCGGCGACATCGCGCGGCTGGATACGCTGGTGACGGTGGTGGACGGGCAGAACTTCCTGCGCGATTTCAGCGGCACGGATCGCCTTGCAGATCGCGGCCAACAGGCGGGCGAAGACGACGTGCGTGGGGTGGTCGACCTGCTCGCCGACCAGATCGAGTTCGCCAATGTGATTGTGGTGAGCAAGTGCGACGTGATTGGCGATGAAACCCTGCAGCAGACCCTGGCCGTGCTGCGCGCGATGAACCGCGATGCGCGCCTGGTGCTGTCGAGCCACGGGAATGTGCCTGCACGTGAACTGCTGGACACGAAGCGCTTCGACTTCGTGCGTGCACAGCTGGCCCCGGGCTGGATGCAGGCGCTGCGCGGTGAGCACACGCCGGAGACCGAGGAATACAACATCAGCAGCTTCGTCTACCGCGCCCGCCGCCCGTTCCATCCGCAGCGCTTTGCGCGCGCGCTGGAAGGTGGGTTGAACAGCGTGATTCGCAGCAAGGGCTTCTTCTGGCTGGCCAACCGCATGGACTGGGTGGGCGAGCTGTCCAGCGTGGGCGCGTCCACCCGCACCCAGGCGGCGGGGTTCTGGTATGCGGCGCGCGAGCGCGTGGATGCCGGGTTGGAAGGAACCATGCCGCTGCTCCCGCCGCCGCAGATTCCTTACACCGATGCCGGCTGGGTGCGCCAGCAGGCGTCATGCTGGACGGCTGCACTGCCGGCCGCGCATGAGGTGGCCGACCCGGGTGAGTACGCGGCGATGCGCCGGATGTGGCATCCGTTGTGGGGCGACCGCCGCCAGGAACTGGCGGTGATCGGCGTGGCCATGGACGAGCGCGCGGTGCGCGCGGAACTGGATGCGTGCCTGTTGAACGACGAGGAAATGCGCGCCGGTCCGATGGTGTGGCAGGTGTTGCCGGATGCGTTCCCGGTGTGGGCGCGGGGGTGACGCGTGTCCGACCGTAGAGCGGGGCTTGCCCCGCTGAACGACGTCATGGAAATGGCGATCCCTGTAGAGCCACGCCATGCGTGGCTGGGGGCCGTTTTCCGCGCCAACAGCAGCCGGGCAAGCCCGGCTCTACGTTACCCCAGCATCGTCCATGGTCCGGCTGTCATCCATCCGGCAGCCGTCGCCTCCAGTCGCTGCTCAATACCCACCGCCCGCAGCAATGCCTCATCGTGCGAAACGATCACCAACGCACCGGCATAACCACGCAGCATCTCCTCCAGCGCCGCCAGTGACGGAAGATCCAGGTGGTTACCCGGCTCATCCAGCAACAACAGCTGCGGCGGCTGCTCTGCATACAGCACCGCCGCCAATGCCGCCTTCATCCGCTCGCCCCCGCTCAGCGTGCCCAGCGGGCGCAGGCTGCGTTCGGCGTCCAGCCCCAGCAGCGCAAGCCGCGTGCGTAGCACACCTTCGCCCACCGTCGGGTTCGCCTGCAGCAGCAGTTCCAGCGCGCTCTGCTGTGCGGGCAGTGACGACAGGGTCTGATCCAGATACGCAGTGGTTGCCGTACGCCGAACCTCACCCGAGGTTGGTGACAGCACACCGGCCAGCACCCGCAGCAATGTGGACTTGCCACTACCGTTGGCCCCACACACCGCCAGCCGCATGCCGCGCGTAATGCGCAGGTCAATGTGCTCCTGCGTTGCCGGAAGATGCGGCAACTGCACCCGCCGCAACTCCGCGCATACCTGGGGCCCCGGTGCACTCAACGCGGGGCCGAGCAGCGCCACCTGCACCTCGGCCTCCACCTGCGTGGCGGCCTCACGCACCCGCGCGTCGCCTTCGGCGCGCCGCTGCGCCAGCTGTGCCTGCAATCGGCCGGCACTGTGCTCGCTGCGGTTCTTCATGCCCCCCAGCAGAATGGGAGCCTGGTTCGCGGTACGTGCGTCCCGCGTGGCGCGCGCCTGACGATGCGCCTGGCGCTCGCGCTGCTCGCGCTCGGCATGCTGCTGTTGCCGGCGCTCGTGTTTGCGCAGGGCCAGTTCGGCTTCGGCCGCGCGCTGCGCCTGTTCCTTCTGCTGCGTATACACCTCGAAATTGCCACCGTAGCTGCGCAGGCCGCCCGGGGTGAGCTCGACGATGCGCTGCATCTGTTGCAGCAGGGCGCGGTCGTGGCTGATCACCACCAACCCGCCGCGCCACTGCTGCAGGGCCTCGATCAGGCGCTGGCGATGTGCGCTGTCGAGGTGATTGCTGGGTTCGTCCAGCACCAGGGCGTCGGCGTCGGAGAGCAGGGCCCCGGCCAGCGCCACCTGCATGGCCTGGCCGCCGCTCAGCTGGCGCGCGGGGGCGTCCGGGTCGAGGGGCGGCAGACCGAGTTGCCGCCACTGGGCCTGCAGTTGGTCGCGCAGGGTCCAGCGCTCGCCCACGGCGGTGAAGTCATCCGGGGCCACGCTGCCGGCTTCAATCCGGGCCAGCGCATCCAGCACCGGTGCCACCCCGGCGAGGTCGGCAATGCGTCCGGGCAGTTCGCCGCTGTGCTGGGCCAGCAGGTGCACCCGGCCGTGGCGCTGGATGTGCCCGGCGCTGGGTGCCAGCTGCCCGGCCAGCAGACGGCCGAGCACGCTTTTGCCCACGCCGTTGCGACCGACCAGCCCGGTGGGGGTGGTGTCGAAGGTGGTGGAAAGATCGGAAAACAGGACCCGCCCGTCGGGCAGGGTGTAGGTCACGCGGTCGAGCGTGAGTGCGAATGCGGTCATGCGACCTCCATGGATGCCTTGGAATCCCCGCGACGTACCGCCCGGAAGGGCAGGCGGGAAGGGAGTCAGGCCGTCATTGCGACGGCGGCATCAATGGCGCATGGGGGCACACCTCAACACAGGGCGGCTGGCTGCCGCGCGGTCATTATAGCGGGGGCAGATGAACGCTCGCGGTGGCGGTGCGTCCAGCCGGGCAAGCCCGGCTCTACGGTGGCGGGCCGTCAATCGTGCGCGCTGTTGGGGTTCTGCATGTCTTCCTTGGCCTTGCCGTACTGCCTCAGCCGCTGCTCGTGGTAGCGGATGAACTCCTCGGCCACCAAGGGCCGGGAGAACAGCCAGCCCTGGCCGAACTCCACCTGCCGGGCCTGCAGATACGCCAGCTGCGCGGAGGTTTCCACACCTTCTGCCACGGTGAAAAGCCCCAGCGTCTTGGCCATGTCGATGATGTGCGAGGTGACCGGGCTGGTGGCGCTGTGGGTGCCGATGGCTTCAATGAAAGACTTGTCGATCTTCAAGGCATCCAGCGGCAGGGTCTGCAGGTACTGCAGGCTGGAGTAACCGACGCCGAAGTCATCAATGGCCACGCAATGGCCGGCGCGGCGGGCGGCAGCCAGTGACGCGCGCGCGCCTTGGATGTCGATGAAACCGCGTTCTGTCGCTTCCAGCCAGATCTGCTGCGGATGGATGCCGGTGCCCTGCAGCTTGGCCGACAGCACCTTCAACGCGCGGCCACTGCCGACGTCGCCCGCCGACAGGTTGATGGCGATATGTGCGCTGCGGTCGCGCACCAGCAGATCGCGCATGTCCTGGATGACCTGGTCGATGACGTGGTCGGTCAAGGCGTTGATCAGCCCGGTTTCCTCCGCCACCGGAATGAACAGATCCGGCCGCACCGAGGTGCCGTCGGGGCGGCACCAGCGCACCAGCGACTCGGCCCCCACGCAGATGCCCGTGTCCAGTTCGATGATGGGCTGGTACTGCATGCTGAACTCACCCCGGCGCACCGCGCTGGCCAGTTCATTGCGCAGGGTCGTGCGCCGCCGCGACAGCCACCACGCCCCGAACGCGCCGAACGCCGCGCCGGCAGCGCCAAGGGGCAGCAGCTGCAGAAGCTGCCGATACAGGCTGGTGGTGAAGTCGGTGCGTGGCGATACCGCGATGGCCAGCCACTCCTGGTCCTGCGCGGTGGCGTACCAGCTGCGCGGTGTGCGCCCGCTGGACGGTTCGCGCAACAGGTGCAGCAGCAGGTTCTGGTCGGGCAGTGCCTGCTGCACCAGCAGGCGGCCATCCGGTGTGGCCACGGCCAGCCGCACGTTGGGGTCGGCAATGACGTCAACGAACCGGCCGGGGTCCATGATGATGTCGTGGCGGCCCAGCTGCACCGCCACCATCGGGCTGCCGTCGCCCGCCTGCGGGCGCACGCCCAGGGAGATGCCGGCCCCGTCAGCGGTGACGTGGTCGGGCAGGGGCTCGGGAATGTCGTCTTCGGTCATTCCCCATGACGTGCAGCGCAGGCGGCCCGCGTCGAAGTAGCCGACCTGCTCGGCCGAATGGGTGCTCACCGCCAGGTTGCGCAGCAGCTGCAGGTGTTCGGGCGAGCACGGCGGCAGCGGGGTCTGGTTGAGCTTGCGCAGGGCCATCAGGCCGCCTTCGTAGGCGCGGTGCGCCCGCAGCAGGGTGCGTTCGGCGGTGCTGGCCAGGGTGCGCTGTTCCTGCTCCTGCTGCCGTGCCCAGGTGAAGTACGCCACCGTGAGAACGGGAACGACCGCGCCGATGAGGGCGGCAAGCACGATGGCGGCGATGGTTCTGGCGCGCTTCAAGCTGACCTCGGTGCAGTCGGGTGTAGGGGGTGCCGCTATGACACCACCCGCAGGCGGCTATGGAAACAGAACTTCACTCAGAACGCTGTCGGGATTTGCCCAGTGTCGGTATCGGGACGCATGAACGGGGTGAAGCCGTCACCGGGCCATCATCGGCACGGCCGGATCATCCCGCCACCGCTCGCCGCGCCCGCCCTGCGGGCCTTCCACAATGACGCGTCCGCTGCCTGTCGCTTTGGCCATGTTGTTGCTGCTGCCAGGTGGGCCGGCCGCGGCGCGCACGGTCTATCGCTGCGTGCAGAACAACACGGTCAGCCTGGCCACCGCGCCGGAGCCGGGCTCGAAATGCACCGCCCAGCAGGTGGACGACAACGCGGTGCAGGCCCCCAACCTGTGGGGCAACATGGGGGTGTTCAGCGGCACCCTGTACGAACGCGAGCAGGGCGGCGTGCTGGTGTACTCCACCCGCAACCTGCCGGGTTCGCGGGTGTTCCTGAAGTTCACCGTGACCACCCCGCCGGGCGAGCCGGCACACCCGGGACTGGGCAAGGTGGGGCCGGCGCAGTTGAACCGGCATGCACGCCAGTTCAAGGCCGCAGCCCGCGCCACCGGGGTGGAAGACGCCTGGCTGCGGGCCATCGCCCATGCCGAGAGCAACTTCGACGCCGGCGCGGTGTCACCCAAGGGGGCCCAAGGGGTGATGCAGCTCATGCCCGATACGGCCACCGAGATGGGGGTGACCGACCCGTTCTCGGCCGAGCAGTCGATCAGCGGCGGGGCCCGCTACCTGCAGGCGCTGCTGAAGCGCTACAAGGGCGACCGCACGCTGGCGGCCGCCGCCTACAACGCCGGCATCGGTGCGGTGACCCGCTACAAGGGCGTGCCGCCGTATGCGGAAACGCTGGCCTATGTGGAAAAGGTCAGCGCGCTGTACGTGCGCTACCGCGATGCGATGGGCGGCGCGCCGCAGACGCCGGCGCGCTAGCAGGCCTTACTGCCCGAACAGCGGATAGTGTTCGATGCGGCCCACTTCGCGCACGGCGGCCTGCACGTCGGCACGCGCGTTCAACTGGTCGTAACGGGCCTCCAGCTCCACCTCGGCCGGCAACGGATCAGGGTGACGGAAACGCTGAAGGTGCAGCAGTGCGTCGCCCCGCTGCATCGGGTCGCGTAGCTGGGCAATCAGCGAGGCGGCGGCCTCGTCCATGTGCTGGTCAATCAGCAGGCCTTCGCGGAACAGCGCCGGGTTGGCTTCGCGCTGTACCAGAAGTGCCTCGCGCGCCTGGGTCGCGGCCTTCGGGTCGTTGAGCTGCAGCGCGGCCTGCAGCGCAATCAGCTGCCGGACCCCATCGCCGTAGCTGCTCAGACGGTCGAGTGCGTCGATGGCCTGCCGCGCCAGCGCCGGACGATGCAGCCCGACATACAACGCGCCCAGGTTGAGTCGCTGGCTGACCGGGTCCTTGTTGGCGTCGGCCATCCGCACCGAGAGCAGACGCGCCTCCACCGCCTCGTCCAGCCGTCCCAGCCGACGCAGCGCAATGGCGCGATGATCGAGCATCCAGGCCACGTACTGGCCTTCTCCGCCCGGACCGTGCTCCAGCTGGCTGGCGATCTCGGCCAGCGGCTGGGTCATGCCGACAACGTCGTCCAGTTCGCCCGCGACCAGCAGCGCGCCGCTGAGCGACACCGCGGGTTGATTTATGCCGGGCGACAGCATGCTTTCCACGCGCAACGCGTCGATATGCCGGCGTGACGCAGCAACCGGATCAAAGCGAAGGTCATCGCGCTTCAGGTAGGGGTCAAAGCGTTTGTCACTGCGCAGGCTGATCAGCGCATGCGGCGCGTCGATCCGTTCCAGGGTGGCGGCAACGTCGCCCTTTCCGGTTTCGACCTGCAGCGTGGCGAGGATCACCCAGAGCTCCATCGGCTCCACGCCGTCGACCGTCCAGCCCTTGTCGAACAATCCCTGCAGCACGGCCACCCGCTTGAGCGGCGTTGCGTCCAGGCGCGTGTCCAGGTGCCAGACGAATGGAGCTTCGAGCTCAGGCGCACCGTCGCTGTCGGCGATGCCCTGGATGAGATTGTCGACGCCGGTGTCCAGCTGGTCCCTGAAGATCTGATGTTGGCCCAGCGTCAGTCGTGCCGCTGCATTGTGCGGATCAATCTGCAGGGCGGTGTCCAATCGCCGCAGGGCCAGCGCCTCATCGCCCTGACGCGACGCAACGTTTGCCCCCATCAGCCACGCAGCGCTGCGCACACGTAGTTCCACATACGCCATGCGGGGGTCCGCCAGCAGACGCTCGTAGGCAATGGAGGCACCCAGTGTATCGCCCGAAATGGCCTGCTCGGCAGCGGCATTCAGATCCTGCTGGAAGCCCTCGTCCTGGCGTATCGCCCGTTCCTGCGCGTCGTCGCGTGATCCTGCCGCGGAAGCCGCCAGGTCGAACGTGGTGCAGGCCAGACCTAAAGCGAGCAGCAGCGCGTGATGGGAGGGGCGGGTCATGCAGGCATCCTTGCGTGGCGAAGACCCTGATTGAAACCGGAACATGGCAGGGGCACAAGCGCTGTGTACCCGGATGGCTGGGCACGCCGCGTTGAAGCCGCTATCGTCGAGGGCTGATCAGGACAGGGATGCGAATGGCGCGGACACGATGGAGTCTGGTGGGAGGCGTGCTGGTGCTGACGCTGGCCGCACTGGCATGGACATTCCTGCGCAGCGAGCCGGTACCGGAACCGCCGCCCGGACCGCTGCCGACGCCGCTGGCCTGGACCGCGCAGATCGACCTGCTGGCCGGTGACGGCGTGGGTGGGCTGCAGGAGGGCGCAGGCGTGCAGGCGCGCTTTGCGGACCCCTACGGCCTGGTGGTGGACGCCCAGGGCGTGGTCTACGTGGCCGACGCCGGCGACAACAACCGGATCCGCCGCATCCATCCGGACGGCCGGGTCGATACCCTGGCCGGGCAGGGCGAAGGCTGGCGCGATGGGCCGGCGCTGCAGGCACAGTTCAACACGCCTTCGCAGATCGCACTGGACGCGGCCGGCAACCTGTTCGTGGCCGATACCGGCAACCATGTGATCCGCCGTATTGGAGTGGACGGAACCGTCAGCACGCTGGCCGGCGTCGGCCAGCCGGGCTTTGCCGATGGCCCGGCCGCGCAGGCGCGCTTCAACGGGCCGATGGGCGTGGCGGTGGACGCGCAGGGGCGGGTATATGTGGCCGACACCTGGAACGACCGCATCCGCGTGATTGAAACGGACGGCCAGGTGCGCACGCTGGCCGGTGGTGATGCGCCGGGCAACGTGGACGGTGCCGGCGTCGGCGCGCGCTTCGACACGCCGGTGTCGCTGGCGCTGGACCGCCACGGCAACCTGCTGATTGCCGACCTGTACAACAATGCGGTGCGCCGTCTGGCCGCCAACGGCACGGTGGATACGCGGGTTCCGGCAGGTGGGCTGGTGAGTGGGCCGATGGCATTGGCGGTCACCCATGATGACGTGCTGTATGTGAGCGACATCAACGGCAAGCTGGTGCAGGTTTCCGCATACGGTCATGCGGTGGCGCTGGTGGGTGTGCCGCCGCAGCCGCGTTTCTCGCGGCCATCCGCGTTGGCGTTGGATGCTGACGGTGGGCTGTACCTTGCCGATGCGGCGTCCTATCGCGTCCACCATGTGCACCCGGTGGGACTGCCAGGCAAGACCCGGCACTACGCTGCGTCGGGCGACCACCGCACGCGTGCCCCCGAATCGCGCGATGCCGGAACGCGTGCCCCCGAATCGGGCGATGCCGTAGTGCCGGGTCTTGCCCGGCAGGACGCGCCGACCACCCCACCGCCCGCCCTGATCGGCCCCGCCCCGGACGCCTCATTACCCCCCACCGAAGGCCGCTGGCCATTGGACCCCCAACAAGGCTGGCACGAAGTCGTCGGCACTCTCGGCGAAGTGCGCGGCAGCTTCAAGGGCGAAAGCCGCCACCACCTGCACGACGGCTTCGACATCCGCGGCGATGTCGGCCAGACCGTGCGCGCAATCGCCGACGGCAAGGTGAGCAGCCCGTTCGGCGCGTGGTCGGTGGGCGACCAGGCCGAGGGGCTGGCACTGGACCGCATCCGCTACATCCATATGAAGGTTGGCCGCGATCCGCAGGGCCGCGCCTTCGACGCCCGCTGGCCGCAGCTGCTGGACCTGGACGGCAAACTGGAACGCGTGCGCGTGCGTCGTGGCACCCGCTTCCAGGCCGGCGACCCGCTGGGCAGCATCAACCGCATGGCGCACGTGCACCTGAGCGTGGGAGCCAGCGGCTTCGAACGCAACGCAGTGGCGCTGGGCTTCACCGGCTATGCCGATGCGTTCGCGCCGCGCATCACCGGCGTAGAAGTGCTGGATGATGCCGACCAGCCGATCAAGCCGGGCGCGGATGGGCGCGTGCCGATCTCGAAACTGGGGCCGGGTGTGCAGATCGTGGTGGAAGCCTGGGACCAGGTGGACCGCAACCTGCCGCGCCGTCGCCTCGGCTTGTACCAGGTGGGTTACCAGATTCTGGATGCCGCAGGGCAGCCGCTGCAGGGTTACGAGCAGCCGCGCTTCAACATTGTGTTCAATCGCATGCCGCGCGAGCGCAGTGCCACCTTGGTGGCGTATGCGCCCCACAGCGGCATCACCGTGCACGGCAGCGCGGTGACGCGGTTCCGGTACCTGGTGACCAACACCGTGCGCGATGGGCTGGTGGAAACCGGGCGCTGGTTGCCTGAGGCACTACCGGCTGGGGATTACATCATCCGCGCCAGTGCGCGCGATTACAGCGGTAATGAAGCGGTGGGCCCGCGCGATCTGAAAGTGACCGTGTTGCCGTAACGCCGAATGCGATCGGGGTGCGAGCGTGGTGCCGCAATGCTGGGTGCGACCGGGACGCGACCGTGGTGCCGAAATGATGGATGCGACCAGGACGCGACTGTGGTGCCGAAATGATGGATGCGAACGATTACGTAGAGCCGGGCTTGCCCGGCTGCATTTGGCGATGACTGTGGGTGCCGCGCGAAAAGCAGCCGGGCAAGACCCGGCTCTACATGGAGCGCCACATCCCGCGCGCGCGGTCAGGCCGAAGAGCGCCACATCCCGCGCGCGCGGTCGGGCCGTAGAGCGCCACATCCGCGCGCGCGGTCGGGCCGTAGAGCGCCACATCCCGCGCGCGCGGTCAGGCCGTAGAGCACCACCGTCCCATGTCCGCGGTCAGGCCGCAGCGCCCATTCCCGCACCGACCCGCACCCGTTCGGCATACATATCCGCCACCGGCCGCACTTCAATACTGCCGTACCGCGACCACGGGAACTCCTGCGCGATCCGCATCGCCTCATCGGCATCGCGCGCGTTGATCAGATTGAACCCGGCCAGGAACTCACGCGTCTCGGCAAACGGACCATCGGTGATCCGCGTCTGCGCCTGACGCACACGCAAGGTGCGCGCCTGCTCCACCGGCTGCAGCTGCTGCGACATCACCAGGATGCCCTGGGCCTGCAGTTCGTCGGCATGGGCCAGGCAACCCCGCATCTCGGCATCGTATTGCTCCGCCGGCAGGGCCTGGATCAGTTCCGGGTCGATGTTGATCAGCAGCAGGAATTGCATGGGGCACCACCGGCAGCGGGGGAAGCGCCCATGATGCCGCAGCTGGCGCGGCACCTGTGTTGCAGTGCGGAAATGGCCGCCTGTTCAGGCCATAACCGTCAAGTCATGACGGAATCGAAATATTTTTTGCCGGCGATGTCGATCTGGGCTCCACTGGTGCGTCGTATGTCATGAAGGGCCCCCGAACCGGGCCCGTGAACAGGACACGGCAATGAAAGTGATGGTGATCGTCAAAGCCAGCCCGGACACCGAAGCCGGGGTGATGCCCACCGAGGCCGAGCTGGCCGCCATGGGCAACTTCAACGAACAGCTGGTAAACGCCGGGATCATGCTGGCCGGCGAGGGGCTGCAGCCCAGTCAGCGCGGCCACCGGGTGGTGTACGGCGGCGCGGCCCCGCGGGTGATCGACGGCCCGTTCGCGGAGACTCGTGAGCTCATCGCCGGCTTCTGGCTGTGGCAGGTGCGCTCGATGGACGAGGCGCTGGAATGGGCCAAGCGGGCTCCGTTCGCGCCCAATGACGTGGTTGAACTGCGCCCGCTGTTTGACATGGACGACTTCGGCGAAGCCTTCACCCCGGAATTACGTGCGCAGGAACAGCGTCTGCGCGACCAGATGGAACACAACGACGGAGAAACCCGATGAAACTGATTCCTTTCCTGGGCTTCAATGGCCAGACCCACGAAGCCATGGCGTTCTACGCCAAGGTGCTGAACGGCACTGTCACTTCGGAAACGAAGTACAGCGACATGCCACAGGACGCCAGCATGGAGGGCTGTGGCGATGCCCCCGGCCCGAGCAATCCGGACTGGATCGCGCACAGCCAGGTGGACGCCGGCGGTGCGACCCTGATGGCGGCCGACGGTCCGCCTTCTGACGTCCAGGGCACCACCACCATCAACGTTGAAGTGGACAGCATCGAAGAGGCCGAGCGTGTATTCAAGGCACTGTCCGAAGGCGGCAAGGTCACGTTCCCGATCGGCGAAACCTTCTGGGCACACCGCTGGGGCATGCTGGAAGACAGGTACGGCAAGCCGTGGATGGTCAATTTCATGAAGCCGTTCCCGTAACGCCCGCGCCCTTTAGACACCTGGAATGTCCGAATGAAACTGACCAACGAACAGATGATCTTCGTCAACCTGCCCGTCGAAGACCTCGAGCGCAGCAAGTCCTTCTACACCGCGCTCGGTTACCCCCTCAACCCCACCTTCTCCAACGATGACGGTGCCTGCATCGTGATCAGCGAGCACATCTTCGTCATGGTGCTGCGCAAGCCGTTCTTCGAGACCTTCATCAGCAAGCCGATTGCCGACACCCAGGCCACCGCAGCGGTGATCAACGCACTGTCGGCAACCAGCCGCGACGCGGTGGACGCACAGCTGGAAAAGGCACTGAAAGCGGGCGGCACCGAACCGCAGCCACCGCGCGACTACGGGTTCATGTACCAGCGCAGCTTCCAGGACCCGGATGGGCACCTGTGGGAGGTGGCACACATGGATATGGACGCCGCGCCGGGCTGAGTGGTTTCATTCCCCGCATGGATGCTGCGCTGACGCAACGACTGGATACCCTCTGGCGCATGGAAGCGCCGGCTCTGATCGCACGCCTGGCACGCATGCTGGGCGGCGACGTGGGGCGGGCCGAAGAACTGGTCCAGGACACCTGGCTGGCCGCGCTGGAGCGCTGGCCGGCGCAGGGCGTGCCGGACAACCCCGGAGCGTGGCTGATGACCACCGCGCGCAACCGCGCCATTGACGTGCTCCGCCAGCACCAGCGGGTGGCGGGGCAGCATGCGCAGTGGGCCAGCGAACTGGAGCCGCAGCCGTTGCCGCTGCCCGACGACAGCGAGGCACTGGCCGACGATATCGGCGACGACCTTCTGCGGCTCATCTTCGTGGCCTGTCACCCGGTGCTGGGCGCGGACGCGCGCGTCGCGCTGACCCTGCGCCTGCTGGGCGGGCTGACCACCGATGAGATCGCACGCGCCTTCCTGCAGCCGGAGCCGACCATCGCCCAGCGTATCGTGCGGGCCAAACGCACCCTGGCCAGCAGGCAGGTGCCGTTCGAGGTGCCGCGCCAGGCGGCGCTGCCGGAGCGGTTGGCCTCGGTGCTGGAAGTGGTCTACCTGGTGTTCAACGAAGGCTATGCGGCCAGCAGCGGCGACGACTGGATGCGCCCGGCGCTGTGCGAGGAGGCATTGCGGCTGGGCCGGATCCTGCAGCAGCGCCTGCCGGCGTGGCCGCAGGTGCACGGCCTGCTGGCGTTGATGGAACTGCAGGCGTCGCGGGCACGCGCGCGGGTGGATGCGGCGGGCAACCCGATCCTGCTGCCCGACCAGGACCGCAGCCGCTGGGACCACCTGCAGGTGGCACGCGGGCAGGCGGCGCTGCGGCGCGCGCTGGAACTGGGCGGTGCGGACGACCCCTATGTACTGCAGGCGGCCATTGCCGATTGCCATGCCCGTG
This sequence comes from Stenotrophomonas sp., assembly GCA_039592995.1. Taxonomy (GTDB): domain Bacteria; phylum Pseudomonadota; class Gammaproteobacteria; order Xanthomonadales; family Xanthomonadaceae; genus Stenotrophomonas. Next base: position 46,779 of record JBCNQC010000007.1, read on the forward strand.
CGCGGCGGCTGGAGGACACCGACTGGGCGCAGATGGCCGCGTTGTATGCACGGCTGGCGCAGGTGAATCCGTCGCCGGTGGTGGAGCTCAACCGCGCGGTGGCGGTGTCGCGGGCGGCCGGTGCTGCGGCGGCGTGGCCGCTGGTGGAGGCGTTGGCCGCCGATGGCCGGTTGCGCGGGTACGCGCCGCTGGCGGCGGTGCAGGGCGACCTGTTGTCGCAGCTGGGGCGGTTGCAGGAGGCCGCTGAGGCATTTGCGCGCGCTGCTGAGTTGACCACCAACGTGCGCGAGAAGGCGTTGTTGCAGGCGAAGGCGCGGCACCCCGCCTGATCCGGCAAGCCGACGCGCATGGCGCGTGGCTGCGCGGCCCCGAAACGTCCCATATCCGTCACCCCGTCTTGCCCCTGTCACCGGACGGGCGTATCGTGTCGCGCATTCACAAATCTGACCCGGCCATCCTCCGGGTCGCACGACAAGGACAGCGGGACAATGGTTTCAGGGACGAAGCGTACGCGCGCGCGCAGCGCGTGGTTGTGGGTGTGCGGGCTGGTGGTGGTGTTCGCCAGCGGGGCCGCCCAGGCCGCCGATAAATCTCAACAGGCCTACTGGGCCGGTTTCGCCTATACCGCCGACCAGAGCGCGGTGAAGGCCAGTACCCCACGTACCGCCGCCGTGCTTGAAGCACGTGGCCTGCCCACGCTCAACAAAGCCCTGTGGGCGCGCCTGAGCGCACAGAAGCCGACCCAGCTGGAACTGATCGACCAGCCGCTGGCCATGCTTGACGGCACCACCAGCGCCACCGTGCTGGCGGCCGCGCTGGACCGCGAGCTGGTCTCGGTCGAACCGATCGGCAACCAGTACAAGGTGCTGGTGGAAGTGGCGCTGCAGGCGCTGTTCTTCGACTTCCGCGAACGCCAGGTGGTCGCGTCCTACCCGATCACCCTGCAGCGCATCGACGTGCAGGACTACCGCCCGGACAGCGACGACGTCGATGCGATCATCGCCGACCTGCTGTACGGCAATGCTGCCACCAGCCTGCCGCAGGTGCTGGCCGCCACCTTGAATCCGGCCAAGCTGCCCGACGCCTCGGTGCGTCGCCTGCAGGTGGGCGAAGTGACCCTGAGTGACGCCGCCCGCGCCAAGCTGCCGGACCCGGCGCTGGAGCCGGTGCTGCGCGCCACCCTGGCGCATGAGCTGTCCAAGGCGGTTTCGTCCAATACCGGTATCGGTCTGCTGCCGCCGGCCACCGGCCAGGCGATCGGCGGGGCGATGGCCGCGCGCTTTGCCGACGGAAAGGTCTACCAGCTGAAGATTCCCGAAGCCGACTACGTCATCAAGTTCAAGCTCGATGCCATGAAGCACGGCGTGATCAATGAAACCCCGGCGGTGAAAACGATGCTGTTCGGCGCGTTCTTCAACGTGTCGGTGGTGGAGCCGTTCTCCGGCAAGGTGTTCTTCGACCAGCCGCTGCGCAAGGGGGCCACCAAGGTGGTGCCGATCACGCAGTGGCAGGTGGACCAGTGGTCGGCCAGCTACGAAACCGTGCTGGCCGGGCTCGACGCCTTTGCCGGTGCCGCGGCCAAGCGCGCCGATTCGCGCGCCTGGCTCGACGAACAGAAGCCCGGCGGCAAGCCGCTGCAGCAACAGACCCAAGCCCTCCAGGAGTTGATCAAGTCATGCCGTTGATTCGTGCCGTACTGCTGATTCTCATCGCACTGATGGTGGCCGCGCCCGTCGCGGCGCAGACCGCCAGTTCCCGTGGTACCGGTTCGGCCAGCTATGGCCTGCGCCTGAGTGCCGACACCCGCGCCCAGGCCCTGAACAAGGCCAAGGTCAATGCACTGGAGGCCTACATCGCCGAGTCCGGTGCGGCCAAGCTGCGCCTGTTCGAAGCCCGTCGCGACGAATTCATCGGCGATGTCGACCGTTACGTGCTGAGCGCCGTGCCGCTGTCGGACACCGAAGACAAAAAGGCCAAGACCTACACCGTCACCGTCCGCGCCGAGATCAACACCACCCTGCTGCAGACCAAGCTGGATGCCGGTTCGGCCACTGCCGGTGCGCGCAGCAACGAACGTTCGCTGCTGACCTTCCTGTTCATGGCGCGTGCGCAGGACACCGCGCAGTCGTTCCAGGACAAGGAATACCGCCGCGTCGACGCCAGCGTCAGCTATGACGAGAAGACCCGCGAAGGCGACAGCTTCCGTGGCAACTCGGTCAGCACCAGCGGCAGCATCAACCAGAATGCCTCGGCCTCGGTAACCTCGGGCGGCAGCACCACCCGCCGCAGCGACAACATCACCTGGAAGGTGTCCAACGCCAACGAGATCAACACCGCCATGACCGGTGCGTTCAGCGCCGCCGGCTATGAAGTGGTGGAAGCCGAGTACGTCGAAGGCGAAAGCCGTGGCCTGCTCAGCATCGAGCGCATCCGCAAGGATTTCAGCACCGGCAACGACCTCTCCGCCGCCACCCTGCGCGACACCGCCAACGGCATCAAGGCCGCCAACATTCCGTACCTGGCGGTGGGCACCCTCGACGTCGGCATGCGTGACCGCGACCCGGTCAGCGGCAACGTGCGCGTGTTCGTCACCGTCACCGGCAAGGTGCTGGACGTCAGCGGTCGCTTCCCGCGCACCGTGTCGTCGGTGGGCCCGGTGCAGTTCTCCGGCACCGGTCCGGACGAAAGCGTGGCCCGCACCAATGCGCTGCAGATCGCCTCGGAAAAGGGCGCGCAACAGATGATCAACGAGCTGAACGTCAAGGCTGTCCGTTAACGGCGTGCCGACCAACGGTCGGCACCTACCCATGCGGGGTCGACATCGACCATTGCATTGCATTCCATCATTGAACAACAGGGGAATTTCCATGATCCGCAAGACTCTCATCGCACTGGCCATCGCCACCGCGTTCACCGCTCCGGCCCAGGCCCAGTTCGGCAAGCTCAAGGACCTGGCCGGCGGCGGCAACACCGCTTCCTCGTCCTCGGCGAACGTGCCGGACGAAGCCGCGCAGGAAGCGCTGGTGCGTCGTTTCGTGTCCTCGCAGTCGCATTCGCTGCAGGCCCAGACCTCGTTCGCCAAGGCCTTCGGCCTGGCCGAGCAGGTGCAGCTGCTGGAAGCCGAGCGCCTGGCGCTGTCGTCCGGTTCGGTCAACGTCGAGCAGATGAAGAAGTCGGTGTCGGTCAGCGAAAACGCCCAGGCCGCCATTGACGAGCGCGTTGCCGCCAAGCCGGAACTGAGCGCCGAGTCCAAGCAGCACTACGCCGAAGGCCTGGTGTCGCTGGTGGCTTCCGCGGCCGAAGGCCAGAAGCTGAGCGGCGAAGCCAGCAACTTTGCCGGCGGCATGAAGAACCTGGGTGCCACCCAGCTGGCCACTGTCGGTCGCAAGCTGGCCGCCGGTGCCTGGGTGGCCAAGGAATCGCCGGGCTACCTGAAGGGCCTGTACAGCTCGTCGAAGGCCGCGCTGACCTTCGCCAAGGCCTCGAAGATCAAGGTGCCGGGCAACGCCGAGTCGATGCTCGATTCGCTTTGATCCGACCCTGAGGAACCGCTACGCATGCACAGCTCCGTACGACTGTTGAGCCTGGCCCTCACCGCTGCCCTGCTTGCCGCTTGCGGCAAGCAGGAGGCACCGGCAGAGACCACGGCAGCCCCGAAACCCGAATCGAAACTGGAACAGCCTGCCGCGGAAGAAACTCCGCTGCGCGGCGGTCCGGATTTCGGTGGCACCACCAAAGTGGCGCGCGAAGCGGAGGGCATCGGCAGCACGCCGGAGCTGGCCGTGCTCAATGCGCTGCAGTCGGCGGTGTCGCAGGTCAACGGCGTGCGCGTGGCCAGCCAGATGCAGAGCATCCGCGCCGGCCTGCATGTGGACATGGATGGGCAGCACGTCGGTGACATCCGCGCCGACGCGTTTGCCCAGCAGATGATTGCCGCCTCGCAGGGGGCGGTGCTGGGTTATGAAATCCTGTCGCAGGAAGAAGTGACCCAGCTGGATGAGGAAGTCATTGCGCGCGTGCGCGCCAGTGACGAAGGCTACAGTTACTCCGCATCGGCGTCGGCCAGTGGCTCGGCGCAGGCACAGGCGGAGGCGTCCGGTGGCGGCGGCTCGGCCTCGGCCAGTGTCAAGGAAAGCTACAAGGAACAGGCCGAAGTGTCGGCCAAGCAGGGCGCGCGTTCGTTCGAAGGCGACTACAACCGCCGCACGATGCGCAGCTACTGGAAGGTACGGGTGCGCGCCGACATCGCCAAGTACCGTGCCCCGGACGAACAGGGCCGGCCGAAGATCGTGGTGGCGGAGCCGCGCGTGCGCGCCGGCACCTATGCAGTCGGCGACGGCCGCGTGGACAGCGAGGAAGTGGCCCGTGCGATCCGCGCGCGGCTGAATGACACGCTGACCCAGACCAAGCGCTTCATCGTGCTGGACCGCGAGTTCGGCGATGAACTGCAGGCCGAGATCGACCACATCAACAGCGGCAACGTGCGCCTGCAGGACACCGCGCGGCTGGGCCAGCAACTGGCCACCGACCTGATTCTGATTCCGACCATCGAGCGCTTCGAGTACCCGCGCAGCGTGCGCAACCTGCGCATGTCCGATCGCCAGGTGACGTCGTACTCCGGTGGTGGCCGCATCACCCTGCGCCTGATCAACGCCACCACTGGCGAGGTGGTGATGTCGGACAGCTTCGATCACCAGCTGGCCGGTACCGGCCCGAGCACGCTGCCGCGTGTGGTGGACGGCAAGGGCATGGCGGCGGCGATGATGGATTCGCTGTCCGGCCAGATTGGCACCGCGATCATCACCGAGATCTTCCCGGTGTCGGTGGTGTCGGTCAGCGGCGACCAGGTGGTGCTGAGCCAGGGCGGTGATTCGCTGAAGGTCGGCCAGCGCTGGCAGGCGGTGAGCCTGGGTGAAGAGCTGAAGGACCCGCAGACCGGCCGTTCGCTGGGCCGTTCGGAAATGCCCTGCTGCACGATCCGGATTGACCGCGTGGCCTCGCAGACCTCCTACGGCACCATTGAAGGCGGCGCGGATCTGGGCGGTGCGGCGTTCAAGCCGGGCTCGATCGAGCTGCGCCAGCAGGCGGCGGTGAAGCAGACGGCCGCGGCGGCACGGGCGGGTGAGGGTGCGGCCAAGCCGAAGCCCGCGCGTGCCGCAGCCCCGAAGCCGGCCGCACCGGCGGAAGATCCGAACTGGTGATGGTGCGCCGCCGGGTGGTGATGCACCGCCTGGGCCGGCCAACGGCCGGCGCTACCGGTGATGCACCCTCTGTTTCGGGCCGCGCGACCCCGCTTCGGTAGCGCCGGCCGTTGGCCGGCCCAGGCAATGCATGCAGGTTATGATCCGTTGGATGATGGGGTGTGTCCCCCTTGCAGCGGAGAGAGCAATGAAACGAGTGGTACTGAGCGTGCTGGCGCTGTCGGTGTCCAGCGCGCTGATGGCGGCGACGCCGAAATTCGACGGCGCGCGGATCTCCGCCGACGTCAAGGAACTGGCCTCGGACGCCTACGAGGGCCGCTCCCCGGCCACCGCCGGTGAAGAAAAAACCATCGCCTTCCTCAGCAGGCAGTTCGCCGCCGCCGGCCTGCAGCCGGGCGGCGACCTCAAGGACGGCAAGCGCCTGTGGACCCAGGCCGTGCCGCTGCGCAAGGGCGACATCGTCGGTACCCCCAGCCTGTCGCTGGCCAGCAAGGGCAAGGCGCAGGCGCTGACCCAGGGCCAGGAAATCGCGGTGCGCGCGGCGATGAACGGGGCCAGCGAAGTCGACATCAAGAATGCGCCGCTGGTGTTCCTGGGCTACGGCGTGAACGCGCCGGAGAAGCACTGGGATGACTTCAAGGGCGTGGACCTGAAGGGCAAGATCGCGGTGGTGCTGATCAACGACCCGGATTTTGAAACCGGCGAAGGGGCCTTCGACGGCAAGGGCATGACCTACTACGGTCGCTGGACCTACAAGTACGAAGAGGGTGCCCGCCAGGGTGCACTGGGCGTGCTGATCGTGCACGAAACCGCACCGGCCTCGTACGGCTGGGCCACGGTGGCCGGCAGCAACACCAACACCATGTTCGATGTGGTCCGTGACAATCCGGCCGAGGCCCACCCGCTGCTGGAAGGCTGGATCCAGCGCGACCTGGCGGTGGAGCTGTTCAAGCGCGCCGGGCTGGACTTCGAGGCGCTGAAGCAGCAGGCGCAGAAGGCGGACTTCAAGCCGGTCGAACTGAAGGGCGAAACCCTCAGCGCCAAGTACGCGGTGAAGACCGAAGTGATCACCTCGCACAACGTGGCCGCACGCCTGGAAGGCAGCAAGCACCCGGATGAAACGGTGATCTACAGCGCGCACTGGGACCACATCGGTGTGGGCAAGCCGGACGCAAACGGTGACACCATCTTCAACGGTGCGCTGGACAACGCCAGCGGCACCGCCTCGCTGGTGGAACTTGCACGCGGCTTTGCCAAGGGCAAGCGCCCGGAGCGTTCGGTGCTGTTCCTGGCAGTGACCGCCGAGGAAAAGGGCCTGCTGGGTTCGGAGTACTACGCGAGTCACCCTCTGTACCCGCTGAGCAAGACCGTGGCGGTGATCAACATGGACGGCATGGCCCCGTTCGGGCCGTCGCGTGATTTCGGCATCTACGGTTCGGCCAAGCTGGAACTGCTGGACCAGCTGAAGGACGTGGCCAAGGGCTGGGACATCCGCTACACCCCGGACCCGAAGCCGGAGGCTGGCCTGTTCTTCCGCTCCGATCACTTCCCGTTCGCCAAGCGCGGCGTGCCGGCGGTGTCGTACTCGGCGGGCCAGGACTGGGTGGACGGCGGCGTCGAAGCCGGCAAGAAAGCTTCCGACGACTACACCGCCAAGCGCTACCACCAGCAGGGCGACGAGTGGCAGCCGGACTGGACCTTCGCCGGTGCCGCCCGCGACCTGGAAGTGGTGTACACGCTGGGCAACCAGCTGGCCAATTCCCGCGCCTGGCCAAACTGGAGCGAGGATTCCCAGTTCCGCGCCCCGCGTGAAGCCAGCGCTGCCGAGCGGCGGTAAGACAACCCGTGGGGACACGCCATGCGGGTCCTCGCGGTGCCCGAACGAAACCCGGACGCGCATGGCGCGTCCCTACGCGGCGCGGACGGCCCTGACGGCCGTCGGCACCGGGGTTCATCCCCCTGATCCGGGCTTTCGTCGCACGCCCCTTGTCCCCCCGGACCACAGGGCTATGCTCGCCTCACACCCATCCCAGAGCCCGCCGCCGTGTTCGCCAGCCTCGCCCTGATCTTCCGCATTCTGGCTGCCTGGGCCCTCGCCATCGTGGTGGCGGGCTTTGTCTGGAGCGGCGTCTTCCACGGCATGGATGAAGGCCCGGGCTGGGTGTTCGCCCTGCTGGCCCTGTTCCTGATGATTTCCGCGCTGGGCAGTTCCATCACCCACCTGCGCCGGGTCTGGCTGGTGGCCGGCAAGCTGGACGCCACCACGCTGTCCAGCCGCCAGCGCCGCCAGATCGAAGTACCGATGGATGCCGGCGCGGCCTTCGACGTCGTGGAAAAAGCCATCGCCGAACTGCCGCGCGTGGAAGACATCGAAAGTGCTGCCGGAAGCCTGCAGGTGCGCGCCTATGTGCGCCGCGTGGACCCCTACAACGGCCGCCCGCCGTCACGCTGGAACCTGCCCGCGCGGCTGGCGATCAAGCGCAACAGCGTGCTGGCCACGGTGACCCCGGGGCAGGGCACCTGCAGCGTGACCCTGCTGCTCGAGCCTGATGCCGGCGTCTGGGCCGACCTGCTGGCGGTGGACGAGGGCAGCAACTACGAGAACGCCGAAGCGGTCAGCCGCGCCATCACCCGCCGCGTGGCCGAGCAGCGCCGCGACGAGCAGGCCGCCGCCGAGCAGACCGCCACCGAAAAGGAACTGTCGGTAGCACGGCTGAACCTGCTGCACGCGCAGGTGGAACCGCACTTCCTCTACAACACCCTGGCCAACGCGCAGGTGCTGACCCGCACCGACCCGCCGCGCGCCGACCAGATGCTGGGACACCTCATTCAATACCTGCGCAGCTCGCTGCCAAGCGTGGACGAGTCGATGTCCACCCTGGGTGTGGAGCTGGAACGCACCCAGGCCTATCTCGAGATTCTGAAGATCCGCATGGGCGCACGCCTGGCGCTGCAGGTTGACGTGCCACCGGCCCTGCACGGGCTGCCGCTGCCGTCGATGGCGCTGCAGACGCTGGTCGAAAACGCGATCAAGCATGGACTGGAACCCAAGCCCGGCGGTGGCACCATATGGATCATCGCGCGCAGCTTTGATGACCATGTGACCCTGACCGTGGCCGACGACGGACTCGGCTTCGGGCAGAGCACCAGCGGCACCGGCATCGGCCTGAAGAACCTGCGCGAACGGCTGCGCCTGACCTGCGGCGAACGCGCCGGCGTGGCCATTGTGAGCAACTTCCCCAGTGGCGTCGCCGCCACCATCACCCTGCCGCGTGATGCGCGCGAGGCCATCCATGCAGCTTGATGCACTCATTGCCGAAGACGAAGACCTGCTGCGGCAGTCACTTGTTGCCCAACTGGGCCGGCTGTGGCCGGAACTGCGACTGGTGGCCGAATGCGAGGACGGGGCCAGCGCGCTGGAGCGGCTGGCCGAACTGAAGCCGGATCTCGCCTTCCTCGACATCCGCATGCCGGGTATCAGTGGCATCGAGGTGGCGCGCGCGTTGCCCGAGATCAGCCCGCGCACCCAGGTGGTGTTCGTGACTGCGTATGACCAGTACGCGATCGATGCGTTCGAGCAGGGCGCGATGGATTACCTGCTCAAGCCGGTCAGCGACGAGCGCCTGCTGGCCACCCGCGAGCGTATCCTGAGCCGCATGCAGTTGGGCCGGCCGGACAACGCGATGCTGGAACAGCTGCTGCAGCGGCTCGGCCAGGCCCCCGGCGCACACAGCCATGCGCCGCCGCTGGCCTGGATTACCGCCAGCAACGGGCGTGATACCCAGCTGATCATGCTTGAGGACGTGATGTACTTCCGCGCTGACAGCAAGTACACCACGGTGGTGACCGAGGCCGGTGAAAGCCTGCTGCGCACACCGCTGCGCGAGTTGCTGGAAGTGCTGGACCCGCAGAAGTTCCGCCAGATCCACCGCTCCACCATCGTCAACATGAAAGCAGTGGCGGCGGTGAGCCGCGACGATACCGGACGCGGTCAGCTGCGGCTGAAGCAGCGGCCGGAAGTGTTGAACGTCAGCCAGCCGTTCATGAGCCTGTTCCGGGGCATGTAACGGTTGCGCCGGCCAACGGCCGGCGCTACCGGATGAACGAACCGGGATCCACGAAGAGCGGGGCTTGCCCCGCTTGCCGGCCAGCGGCCGGCACTACCCCCGCTGGATGCATGGTCGGCGGCCCTTGCCGGGCAAGCCCGGCACTACGGGTCGGTTGCGTCCACCATCAGAAGGCCGGCTGCAGATGCAGGTTGTGCCGCCCGTCCTGCTCACCCACATGATTAAGCTGGCCGACCAGTTCCGAGTGCTGCTTCATGCGCCCGATCTCGCGCATGATGCGGATGTCTTCATGCCGCAGTTCGCGCTTGGCGGTCACCGCCTGCTTGTAATCCAGCACTTCCGGATAGTGCTGCGCCATGTCCAGCGCTTCGGCCACGCATTCCACCGTGTCGGCGTCGCTGCAGATACGCGCACGGCTGTTGAACGCCTTCATCCAGCGCTCGAAACCCGCCTGATGGTCGAACATGTTGGCCATGAACCAGATCACGAACAGGATCGACACCCACGAACCGAACACGATCACCACGCGGGTGAAGGTGATATGGAAGTCGTCCTTCCACAGGTAGTTGGCGATCAGGCCGAGGATCAGCAGCGAGGCCGCCTGCCAGCCGACGATGGACGCCATCAGCCACTGGCCCTTGGCTTTGGCCAGGGTGTCCACTTCTTCACGGATCTGCTGTTCACTCTTGTTGCGCCAATGCGCGACCTGCTTCTCGAACGGGCTGCGATACAGCTCGTTGTCCTGGAGCAGCAATCCCAAACCTTTGAACAAAGCGATCATCACGAGCTCCTTGGGGAACGAGCGGTAGCGCATTGGACGTACGGGACACCGGTAAATGCATCCGGATGCATTCAGTAGTAGCACTTTCATTTCGCTTGGCAATGGGCAGTGCGACAAATCGCCGCAGGGGCAATTTATGAATGCGCAACCGCCGCAAAATATGCCGCACTGCGACATGAAAATCCGCCTGCACCACCTCGAAATTCCCGCATTTCCTGCTGCATACGCAAATTTTTCAGCCAAGCGCGCCGCTCGCCATGGCTCCCCTGTCGCAGATCACGCAGAATTGACACAACCGCGCAGATCCGCGGCGTTTTCACCCCGTCCGGACTCCCAGATGCCGTCACTGCTGCACCGACTTGCCACCCCCGCCACCGCGTCGATCCGCCGCTGGGTGATCGGGGCGTTCCCGCGCGGCGAAAGCGGCATCGACTACGACCACCCGGTCGGCGACCCGGGCTGGTTCGGTCCGGACAGCGCCACCTGGCAGGTGCATGCCGAACTCCCTGGAATGCTCGCCGGCGGGCTGTGCGCCCTGATGCTGCAGACCCTGCACCCGCTGGCCCTGGCAGGGGTGTACGACCATTCCAACTTCCGCGGCGACCTGGTCGGGCGGCTGCGCCGCACCACCGCGTTCGTGGCCGGCACCAGCTACGCGCCCAGCGGCGAGGTGGAGGCGCTGGTGGCCAAGGTGAAGCGCATCCACGTGCAGGTGCGCGGCCACACCCCGGATGGGCAGGCCTACGCGGCGGATGATCCGGCCCTGCTCACCTGGGTGCATGTGACCGAGGCCTATGGCTTCCTGCAAGGCTACCGGCGCTACTGCCGCGATGCGTCGCCGGCATTTGCAGACCAGTACTACAACGAATACCGGCGCGTCGCGGAAGCGCTGGGCGCGACCGGTGTGCCCGCCAGCGAAGCGGCGGTGACCGCGTACTTCGCCGCGCAGCAGCCACAGCTGCGCTTTGATGCGCGTTCGCGCGAGGTGCTGGATGTGTTGTCCGGCATCCGGCTGCCGGTGCCGATGGCGGGCGTATCGCGCGACCTGTTCCTGGGCGCAGGCGCGGCGCTGCTGCCGGACTGGGCCGAGGTCATGCTGGAGCGGACCCCGCTGCAGCGCATGCAGGCCGCCGCGTCGGCCAGGATTCTGGCCGGCATGGCCCCGTTGTTCCGCCGCGCGTTGACCGACGGCACCGCCCCACGCGCATATGCGCGCATGGGTGTCACGAAGGATGCATCACGTCACCGATAACCCCCGATCGATCACGGACCGCGCGGACACGCATGGCGTGTCCCTACAAGTCGCCCGACCAACCAGATCCGGGCGACCCCCAACCCGGGCGACCAAGGGTCGTAGTGACACGCCATGCGTGTCAAAGCCATGCCCCCTGCGCCCGTAGACCGCCATGCGTGTCAAAGCCATGCCCCTGTGCACGCACAAACGCCCCAAGAAAAAACGGGCGCCGAAGCGCCCGTCCGCAATCTCACCTCACCACACCTTGACCCGCTTCTCCGGGGCCAGGTACAGCTTCTGCCCTTCCTTCACGTCGAACGCCGGATACCACGCGTCCAGGTTGCGCACGGTCAGCGCACGGAACTGACCTGGTGCATGCACATTGGTCAGCAGCGAGTTACGCAGCGCCTGCTCGCGCGCCTTGCTGCGCCACGCCTGCGCAAAGCCGAGGAAGAAGCGCTGGTCGGGCGTGAAGCCTTCAATCGTCTGCCCCGGCTTGCCCTGCAGCGACAGCTGATACGCGTCGTACGCCGTGGCCAGCCCGGCCACGTCGGCAATGTTCTCGCCCAGGGTCAGGCGGCCATTGACGTGCACGCCCGGGAACGGCTCATAGCTGCTGAACTGCGCCGCCAGCGCATCACCGGCGGCGGTGAACTTCTTCAGGTCATCGGCCGTCCACCAGTTGTTCAACTTGCCGGTTTCATCGAACAGCGCGCCGGCGTTGTCGAAGCCGTGGCTGATTTCATGGCCGATCACCGCGCCAATCGCACCGTAGTTCACCGCGTCATCCGCGGCACCGTCGAAGAACGGCGGCTGCAGAATGGCGGCCGGGAACACCAGGCGGTTTTCCAGCGGTACGTTCATTGCGTTGATGGTCTGCGGCAGCATCGCCCATTCGCTGTGGTCGACCGGCTGGCCAAGCTTGGCGATGTTGCGCTGGTACTCGAACAGGCTGGCGCGCTCGGCATTGCCCAGCGCGTCGTCGCGCTTCACTTCCAGGCCGGTGTAGTCGCGCCACTTGTCGGGGTAGCCCATGCCCACGGTGAGGCCGGCAACCTTGGCCTTGGCGTGCGCCTTGGTCTGCGGCGACATCCATTCCAATGCGTCGATGCGCTTGGCGAAGGCGGCGATGATGTTCTTCGCCATCTCATCGGCACGCGCCTTGGTGGCCGGGTCGAAGTGCTTCTCGACGTAGATCTTGCCGATCGCTTCGCCGACCGCGGCGTTGCTGTCATCCACCGCGCGCTTCCAGCGCTCGCTCTGCTGCGGGGTGCCGTTGAGGGTGGTGCCGTGGAAGGCAAAGCGGGCGTCGGCCAGGGCCTTGGGCAGGTACGGTGCGGCGCGGTCCAGTGCATGGAAGGTGAGGTAGTCCTTCCACACGTCCAGCGGTTCGGTGGCGACCAGGCGTGAAATGCCGGCCACGGCCTTGGGCTGCCACACGATGAAGTCCTGCTGCTGGTCCAGGCCGGCGGCCTTGAGGAAGGCGGCCCAGTCCATGCCCGGTGCCTTGCCGATCAGGTCAGCCTGGGTCCACGCATTGGCCCCCTTGGAGACGTCGTTGGTTTCTTCCTGGGTGGCATGCACCTGCGCAATGCGGGTTTCCAGCGCGAGGATGCGCTGCGCCTTGCCGGCCGGGTCGGCCACGCCGGCCAGCTGCAGTACCTGCGCGATGTAGGCCTGGTACTGCTTGCGCAGTTCGGCCATGCGCCCGCCCTGCAGGTAGAAGTCGCGGTCGGGCAGGCCCAGCCCGCCCTGCACCAGGTACGGTGCGTTGCGATCCGGCTGCAGCAGGTCCACTGACACCCAGGTCCCGAACAGGCGGTCGGTGTAGAAGTTGGTGGCGTTGAGCAGGTCGACGTCGGCGCGCAGCGTGCCGCCCAGGGTGGACGCCAGCGCGGCCTTGTCGGCGATGCCGGCAATCGCGTCCAGCTCCGGCTTCACAGGGGCCATGCCGCGCGATTCGATTCCGGCCTCGTCCATGAAGGCGGCGTAGTAATCGCCGATCAGCTTGCTTTCGCCGCTGGCCTTGGCGTCACCGGCAGCGCCTTCAAGAATGGCGCGGGTGTCGGCCAGGGTTTTCTCGGAAATGACATTGAAGCTGCCGAAGCTGGAGCGGTCGGCCGGAATCTCGGTGTTCTTCACCCAGGTGCCATTGGCGAAACCGAAGAAGTCATCACCGGCGGCGATGCTGCGGTCCATGCCGGCGGCATCGAAGCCGAAGCTGCCCAGCTGGGCCTTGGGCGCGGCCGGGGTGGCCGGCGCGGTGTCGGCCGGTGCCGCAGCGGAGGGAGCGGCCTCGCGGTCGCAGGCGGCCAGGCCCAGCGACAGGCTGGCGGCAATGGCAAGCATCAGGGTGGGGCGGCGCAGCTTGGACATGCAACTTCTCAGGCAACGGGAAACCACCAAGTCTAAACCTGTGGTTGCACCCGCAACTGCCCTTGTCTGGCGGGAGCTGCAGCCGTTTGTGTTGACGCCAGTTATGTGAATACGGTCACAGACCTTCCCGCGCGCCCCGGGCTGGTGCATGCTGGGCCGGTACAGGCGCGCCAAGGCCTGGCCGACGGGGAATCGGCCGGAGCCGCATCAAGAAATTGAGACATTGGCCGCTCTCGTCTGCAGGACTCGGGAACTGTTTTCATGTCGTCAGCTGCGTGGGGGAGTGTCAGGCAATGCCCGCGATGAACCGCGCCTTGGCGCGTCCCTTGCGGACCTTGGTATGGCTGGGCGTCGGCCTGGGCGTGCTGCTGGCCGTGGGCCTGGCGATCATGCTGGCCAACGACTACCAGCGCCGCCACGAAGCCGCGCAGCGCCAGAGCACGGCCATCTCGGCCGGCACCCAGCGCCTGCTGCGGCTGGAACTGCGCAACCTCGAGCGCGCCATGCGCGGTATTGCCGCCGACGGCGCGCAGTTGTTCGAGCGGGTGCCGGACCAGGCTCCGGACCTGCTGGACGAGTCCGTGCGCGGCGTGCTGCAGCGCCACCAGGAACTGGACAGCATCGTGGTGGTGGATGAATTCGGCCGTGCGTTGACCAGTGGCAGCGGTGACCTGTATCTGCCGCTGTGGGCGGTGGACAGCAACCGTGGCCAGCACAGCCAGCTGTACCTGGGTCCGCCCCAGCAGATGCCGGACCAGCGCTGGGTGCTTCCGCTGGCGCTGCGCATGGGCGGGAACCGCTGGCTGCTGAGCCGCCTGCACACCGCTGAACTGCAGTCCATCATCAACGGTCTGGATGTGGGAAGCGACGGGGTGATTTCGATCACCGACGGCGGCGGCTACATGCTGGCGCGCAGCCCGGACTTCGACGGGGCGGTCGGCAAGCGCTTTGGTCTGAAACACCGTGACCGGCTGGGCCGCGACGCGGTGGTGCCGATGGGAGTCGAATACAGCCCGGTGGATCACGTGGAGCGCATTGCCACGCTGACCACGCTGGGCGACTACCCGTTGGGTGTGTATGCCGGGCTGGGCCGCCGTGACGTCCTGGCCGCGTGGTGGCCGTATGTGTACGCCTCGCTGGGACTGCTGCTGTTGTACGGGGGCGCATTTGCGCTGGTGTATGTCAGCCTGGGCCGCGCCACCCGCCGCCAGCATGCGATGAGCGAGGAGCTGCGGACCGGCCACGCAGAGCTGCACATGGCGCACCAGATCGGCCAGATCTGCACGTGGACCGTGGACGAGGACGCCTCGCTGCTGCACTGGTCGCCCCTGGCGCGGCAGATCTTCAACATTCCGATCGACAGCGTGCCGGTGGCGGACTTCTTCAACCGCGTGCACCGCGAGGATGTGCAGCGGCTGCAGGACGCGTTCCACGTGGCGTTCGCCAACAACGGCGTGCTGGATGAAATGTTCCGGCTGGTGCTGCCCGGCGGCAAAGTGCGCTGGTTGTCCGCGCGCGGCCAGCAGGTCGGTGTGGCCGACGGCGAACGGCGCATGATCGGTGCGCTCACCGATGTCAGCGACCGCATTGAGATCCTGGCCCGCGCACAGCAGGCCGAGCGCCAGTTCCGCCTGCTGTTCGACCGCAACCCGGCCCCGTTCTGGGTGTTCGACCCGGACACGCTGCGCTTCCTGGAGGTCAACGAAGCGGCGGTGCGCCAGTACGGCTACAGCCGCGAAGAATTCCTGTCGATGAGCATCCTCGACATCCGCCCGCGCGAAGGCTGGGACGAAATCCGCCAGGCCATCGCCAATGCGACTCCGGGCGAGACCCACGACGCACAGGTTCGCCTGCACCGGCGCAAGGATGGCACCGTGTTCGAGGTGCGCGCGCATCTGGCGCGGCTCGATTTCGACGGCCGCCAGGCCTGCCTGGTGCTGGCCGAGGATGTCAGCGAACGCCTGGCCTACGAGCGCGACCTGGCTTACCACGCCACCCACAACGTGGCCACCGGCCTGCTCAACACGCGCGCGCTGGCCGCGCAGCTGGACGAGGAGGGCGGCAGCTACACGATTGCCTATGTGCAGTTCCGTGGCCTGCAGCTGGTGGCAGACACCCTGGGCCGCGAAGTGGGCGACGTGGTGCTGCAGGCAATGGCCAAGCGGCTGGGCGGGCTGGGCACGCGTTACGGTTTGCTGGCGTTCCAGCCGGCGGAAGACTTCATCTTCGCCATCCGCGATGACCATGAACGCCAGAGTGCGCTGGACACGCTGGTGCAGACCGTGTCCGAGCCGGTGCGCGGGCAGGACTGGCTGCACCAGTTCGAGCCGCGCATCGGTGTGGCGGTGAAGTTCGAAGGCGATGTGATCAGCGCCGAACAGGTGATCGGCATGGCGGCGCAGGCTGCGCACGCGGCGCGTGACGAAGGCAGCGTGATTGCGTGGTACGACAGCACGGTGAGCTCGCGACTGGCCGAACGCCTGCGCCTGGCCGGGCGCATCCACACCGCCATCGACAGCGAATTCCAGCTGTATTTCCAGCCGATCTGCCATGCCGCCGACGGCACGCCCGCCGCGCTGGAGGCGTTGCTGCGCTGGCCGCAGGCCGACGGCAGCTTCATTCCGCCGGGTGAGTTCATCCAGCTGTGCGAGGACACCGGCCTGATTCTGGCGCTGGGCCGCTGGGTGATCCGCGAAGCCGCGCGTGCGCAGCGCCAGCTGGTGGATGCCGGATGGGATCTGCCGATCGCGGTGAACGTGTCGGCGGTGCAGTTCTTCAACAGCGATCTGGTGGCCGAGTTCACCCGCGCCTGCCAGGAGTTCAACCTCGCGCGTGGCGCGCTGCACGTGGAGCTGACCGAAAGCAGCCTGATGCGCAAACCGGCGCAGGCCAAGCAGACCATGCAGCGCCTGCACGAGCAGGGCATCTGCATTTCGCTGGACGACTTCGGCACGGGCTATTCGAACATGTCCTACCTGCAGCATCTGCCGCTGGACATCCTGAAGATCGACCGCAGCTTTGTGGCGGACGTGGAGATCAATCCGCGCAATGCCTCGATCTGCCGCGCGCTGCTGTCGCTGGGCCACAGCATGGGCCTGACCATCATTGCCGAAGGCGTGGAAACCCCCGGCCAGCAGGAGTGGCTGGCCGCACATGGGTGTGACCAGGTGCAGGGCTTCCTGCTGGGCCGTCCGGCCCCGCTGGCCGATGTGATCGGGCGGCTGGAGACCGAGGCGGAAGCGACCTGATCGGGGACCGGAAACCCGGACGGTGGCCGGGGAACGGGATCGTGGCCGGGGGCCGGGATCGTGGCCGGGGGCCGGGATCGTGGCCGGGGGCCGGACGGTGGCTGGGGAACGGGATCGTGGCCGGGGCCGGACGGTGGCTGGGGAACGGGATCGTGGCCGGGGGCCGGACGGTGGCTGGGGAACGGGATCGTGGCCGGGGCCAGACGGTGGCTGGGGAAACGTAGAGCGGGGCTTGCCCCGCTGGGGCTTTACCGGTGGCCCAGCCGGGCAAGCCCGGCTCTACGCGGTATCGGTACCGCCCCAGCCGGGCAAGCCCGGCTCTACGTTCCACATTCGGAACGAATCTGCGTGAAATTGGCTATTTATCGCCAAATGTGTTGGCAATAACCTGAGGCCCTGGATCCCCCGGAGCCCCCATGTCCCGCCTGCCGTCGCTGTACATCTCCCACGGTTCACCGATGACCGCCCTCAACCCGGGCCAGGTCGGCGTGCGCCTGGCCGAGCTGGCCGCGCAGTTGCCCCGCCCGCGCGCGATCGTGATGGCCTCGGCGCACTGGCTGACTTACCAGCCAGCGGTAGGCGCGCATCCGCAGCCGCCGACCATCCACGACTTCGGTGGCTTCCCGCAGGCGCTGTTCGATCTGCAGTACCCGGCCCCGGGCGACCCGGCGCTGGCCGCCGACGTGGCCCAGCGCCTCTCGGCCGCCGGCCTGCCGACCGCGCAGGACCCGCAACGCGGGCTCGATCACGGAGCCTGGGTGCCGCTGCGCCTGCTCTACCCGGATGCCGACATTCCCGTGGTGCCGCTGGCGCTGCAGCCGATGCTCGGCCCTGCCCATCAGCTGGCCCTCGGCCGCGCGCTGGCCCCGCTGCGCGACGAAGGCGTTCTGCTGATCGGCTCGGGCAGCATCACCCACAACCTGCATGACTTCCGCGCGTATCACAGTGGTGGCGAAGCGCCGTACGTGCGCCCCTTCATCGAATGGGTGGAACAGCGCCTGCAGGCCAATGACACCGCGGCGCTGCTCGACTACCGCCGCCAGGCACCGCATGCCGAGCGCGCGCATCCCACCGACGAGCACTTCCAGCCGCTGCACTTCGCGATGGGGGCCGCCGGCGGTGACCGGCTCGGCGCACAACGCATTGACGCGGGCATCGACGCCGGCATGCTGGCGATGGATATCTACCGCTTCGACGGCGCGGTGGCCTGACGCCTGTCCGCCCACTGAGCCGCAGGTCGGCACCGTGTTCAGGTAACGGTGCTGCTGTGGTAATTTTTTGGGCATGCATACGATTGAAGTGGTCCTGGCGATGCTGGTCGCCGTGGTGGCCAGTGGCTACCTGGTGCGCGTGTTGCCGCTGTCATTGCCATTACCGCTGGTGCAGATCGGCCTGGGTGCGGTCATTGCCGGGGTGTTCAACCGCGGCCACGCGCTGCAGCCGGAAATGTTCTTCCTGCTGTTCCTGCCGCCGCTGCTGTTTCTGGACGGCTGGCGCATTCCCAAGCAGGGGCTGTTCCGCGACAAAGGCGTGATTCTGGAGCTGGCGTTCGGGCTGGTGATCTTCACCGTGATCGGCGCGGGCCTGCTGATTCACTGGATGATTCCGGTGATGCCGCTGGGCGTGGCCTTCGCGCTGGCCGCGATCATCTCGCCGACCGACCCGGTGGCGGTCAGCTCGATCGCCTCGCGCATGCCGATTCCAAAACGGCTGATGCACATTCTGGAAGGCGAGTCGCTGTTGAACGATGCCTCCGGCCTGGTCTGCTTCCGCTTCGCGGTGGCGGCGGTGATGACCGGCTCGTTCTCGCTTGCCACGGCCTCGTTGACCTTCCTGTGGGTGGCGGTAGCCGGTCTGGCGATCGGCGTGGCGGTGACCCTGGGCGTGTCCACCTTCCAGCGCTGGCTGTGGCGGCGCTTCGGCGAGGAGCCGGGCGCGGCGCTGCTGGTCAACCTGCTGATTCCCTTCGCCGCCTACCTGCTGGCCGAAGAGGCCAAGGCCTCGGGCATCCTGGCCGCCGTGGCGGCCGGCATCACCATGAGCTACGTCGAGCTGACCGGTCGCGTCTCCGGCAGCATGCGGGTGCAGCGCACGGCGGTGTGGAACATGCTGCAGTTCAGCTTCAACGGCATCATGTTCGTGCTGCTCGGCGAGCAGTTGCCGGGCATTGTCGAACGCGCCATCGACACGGTGAACGAAAGCGGCCACCACAGCGCGTGGTGGCTGCTGGTGTATGTGGTGGTGATCAACGTCGCGCTGGTGGCGCTGCGTCTGCTGTGGGTGTGGCTGTCGCTGCGCTGGAGCCTGCTGCGTGCCCGGCACCGCGGTGAAGAACGCCCGGTGACCCAGTGGCGGGTGGTGGTGGCGACCTCGGTGGCCGGCGTGCGCGGCGCGATCACCCTGGCCGGCGTGCTCACCTTGCCGCTGTTCCTGCCGGATGGCTCGGCGTTCCCGGCACGCGACCTGGTGATCTTCCTCGCCGCAGCGGTGATTCTGTTCTCGTTGATCGGAGCCAGCGTGGCCCTGCCGCGGCTGCTGAAGGGCCTGCAGCTGCCGGCCGATTCCGGTGAACGCAAGGAAGAGGACCTGGCCCGGCGGCTGGCGTCCAAGGCCGCCTTGGCCGGGGTGGAGCGCATGCGCCAGCAGCTGGTGCAGAACCAGAACACCGAGAACGTGCAGCTGTACAACGATGCCGCCGCACGGGTGAGCCTGCTGTACCAGCGCAACCTGGAAAAGGAACACGGCCCGGATGCGGACCCGGAGAAGGTGAAGCGGATGGAGCAGGGCTACCGCCAGCTGCGCAACGCCGGGCTCACCGCCGAACGCGAGGAGCTGTTCCGGCTGACCCGGCGCGGCAGTATTTCCGATGAGATTTCGCGCAAGCTCATCCGCAATCTGGATCTGCTGGAGACCCGGCAGCGGGAGTGACGGCGGGGTGATCGCGGTAGCGCCGGCCGTTGGCCGGCCCACGCGATCCCTGGGCCGGCCAACGGCCGGCGCTACCGACGCACAAAACCGCATGCGTCGGACCGTGACATCGCCGGGTTACTCCGGCTTCTGATCCAGGTAATACGCCACCACGGTGCCCTTCACCTTCACCGTCATCGGGTTGCCGCGACGGTCGCGCGACTTGCCGGCCTGGACGCGGATCCAGCCTTCGCTGACCGAGTATTCCTCGACGTTGTCACGCTCGACATCGTTGAAACGAATGCCCACGCCGCGCTCCAGCGCCGCGGCATCGTGGAAAGGGCTGGCCGGGTTGATTGCCAGATGATCCGGAGGGGTATCGCTCATGATTCGGGTTCACACTGACGGCCACCGCGGCCGCCTTCAGGCGCACAGAATACCCGAGCGCCCCGATTTCAGCCGATTTCGCTTCCTGCGTACGACCGTGCAGGTCAGAATGCAGGCCTGTTTCCAGGAATTCCGGCCATGCCCGACAACAGTGATTATTTCGACTTCGAAGAAGACGAGCGCGATTTCGACGAAGACGATTTCGAGGCCCGGATCTGGAACCTGTTCGTGCTGATCAACCCGGGCGACGAGGAACTGGCGCTGCAGCAGTTCAACCGCTGGCGCGAGCAGCTGCTGGAAGCCGGTGAGGCTGTTGACGAGGAGGCCGACTGGCTGCCGCCGCTGATGGTGGCCACCGCCTGGCAGTCAAGCTACGAAGTCGAACGCGATGACGCCGATTCGCTGGTGTCGGCGGTGAACGAACTGGCCGCGCGCTTCAACGTGCAGGTGGACTGGGGCGGCGATCTGGACGATGAGGACTTCGCCGAGGACGTGGACGCGCCGATGCTGATGGCCACCGCGTATGACCGCCTGCGCGAGCACAATTACAGCCTGTGGAGCGTGGATACCGGCAACGGTGGCCTGGCGGGCTGGATGGCGCTGAGTCGCGACGACGACGCGATGCTGGCGCTGTGTTCGTTGCTGGGGGTGGAAGTGCGCCCGGGGGCGGATCCTTTCTGATCTGCGGTGGGACCACCTGGGCCGGCCAACGGCCGGCGCTACCGGGGACACCGGGACGATCGGTAGCGCCGGCCGTTGGCCGGCCCGCGCAATGCGTCACGCGGTTGCGTCGTACTGCGCCCGCGCGTTGGCGATGACCGCCTTCAACAATTCGCGGTCGGAATGCCGCGAAATCGCGCGTGCGCCCAGCGCGATGGCGCGCTCACGCATCGGGGCCGGCACGTCGTAATGCGCGCCGCTGCGGCGGTTCTGGAAGGCCCGCCGGGGAATCCCGAGCTGCGCCGCCATGGCGTGCAGCTCGGGCAGGGTGTCGGCCATCAGATGCGCCCAGCGCTCGCCGCGCCAGGGGTGAACCGCATCGTCGATATAGACCGTCACCGGTGGCGATCAGCCCTTGGGCTGCTCGCTGCTTTCGGCCGGGGCGTCGGCGTCGACCGGGGCGGCTTCGGCGTCGGTGCCGGCTTCGGCGGCTTCGCCTTCGCCCTCGGCGTTGTCGGCTGCGTCTTCCACGCCTTCGAACTCGGACACCAGCTGGGCCAGGTATTCCTCGGCGGTCCTGCCTTCATCGGCGGCCAGGTCGTCGATCATCTGCTGCAGCTGCGGCGAGGTTTCCAGGGTGACCGGGCGGCCTTCCTTCTCCTGCACGTTGGCCAGGTGCTTGAGCATGGCCAGCATCGGCACCGGGTTGTCGGCATTGCCCATGGTCTGGCCGCCGATGGCCAGCAGCCACTCGGTGCCCTGCAGGCCGATGGCGGCCACGACCTGGCCTTCTGCGTTCTGCAGCACGGCGTGGTTCTGCACCGGCTGCTGGCTGTTCAGGCGCTGGATCGGGCGCTTGGGCTGCGACTTCCTGCGCTTGTCGCGCTTGGCCTTGGACTGCTTGGACATGGTTTGAGGCGTCTTTCTGGATGCGGAAAGGGCCATTGTAAGCGTCATTGCGGTAGCGCCGGCCGTTGGCCGGCCCTCATGGCGCCGGAAACATCCCTTGGGCCGGCCAACGGCCGGCGCTACCGGATCCCCTACGGTGCCCCGTCCGCCGGGCCCAACACCGGCACCGACGGCCCGGCCGGCGGCGCGATATCGGCCTGCACATCCGGGTCCACCGTGGTCGTCGACAACCCCACCTGCTGCCCGGACCCGGACAATGCGGCCGCTTCGGCCGCCTTGGTCATCACCACGATGCTGATGCGGCGGTTGATCGGGTTGTCCGGCTTGACCTTGTCGAACAGCACCGACGACGACAGCCCGACCACGCGGGTCACCTTTTCCTCCGCCATGCCGCCTTCCAGCAGGGCGCGGCGCGCGGCATTGGCGCGGTCGGCACTGAGCTCCCAGTTGCTGTAGCCGTGGGCGGCGGTGTATGCGGTGATGTCGGTGTGGCCGGTGATGCTGATCCGGTTCGGCACGTGGTTGATGAACTCGGACAGCTCCTTGAGGATCTCGCGCGTGTACGGCTTCAGCGCGGCGCTGCCGACGTCGAACATCGGCCGGTTCTGCTTGTCCACGATCTGGATGCGCAGGCCTTCCGGGGTGAGGTCCAGCAGCAGCTGGTCCTTGAACGGCTCCAGCGCCTGGCTCTTGCTGATCGCTTCTTCCAGCTCCTGCTTCAGCACTTCCAGCTGCTTCTTCTCACGCTCGCGTTCGTCTTCCTGCGGCACCGGGCGTTCGGCCTGGGCGTTCTGGAACGGGTCGTTGCTGGTACCGCGTGAGACGTCGGTGGCCCCGCCCAGCTTGATCATCGAGGTGCTGGCTCCACCCGGGCCGGCCATGCCGGGGGCCGGGGTCGGGCTCTGCCCGGTCAGCGGGCTGGGATTGCGGAAATACTCGGAAATGGCCGCGCGCTCAGGCTTGGTGGTGGCCGCCATCAGCCACAGCACCAGGAAGAACGCCATCATCGCGGTCACGAAGTCGGCATACGCCACCTTCCAGGCCCCGCCATGATGCGCGCCGTGACCGGCTTTCTTGACCTTGCGGACAATGACGGTGGGTTTGTCGTTGGCCATGACGCTGCCTTACTTGATCGTCTTCAGGTGGGCTTCGAACTCGCTGAAGCCCGGGCGCACGTTCGACGGCAGGGTCTTGCGGGCGAATTCCAGCGCGATCTTCGGGTTGTAGCCGCGCAGGCAGGCCAGCAGGGCGGTCTTCACCGATTCATAGATGCGGCTGTCCTGCTCGGCGCGCGCTTCCACCGCGGCGGCCAGGGGGCTGACAAAGCCATAGGCCAGCAGAATGCCGAGGAAGGTACCGACCAGCGCGCCGGCCACGTGCGCGCCCACTTCGGTGATTTCACCGCCGATCGAACCCATGGTGATCACGATGCCCAGCACCGCGGCGACGATGCCAAAGCCGGGCAGACCGTCGGACACCTTGTTCAGCACGGCGGCCGGCTGCATGGCTTCGCCGTGGTGCTTTTCCAGCTCCATTTCCAGCAGCGGTTCCAGTTCGTGCGGTTCGATGTTGCTGCCGATCATCAGGCGCAGGCAGTCGGTCATGAAGTCGACCAGGTGGTGGTCGGCCTGCACCTTGGGATAGTTGGCGAAAATCGCGCTGTCAGCCGGGCGTTCGACGTGGTCTTCCAGCGACATGAAGCCTTCGCGGCGCGCCTTGTTGAGCAGTTCGTACAGCAGGCTCAGCACGTCCAGATAGTCCTGCTGCTTGTAGCGCGGGCCTTTGAACACGCCGACGCTGGCCGCCAGGGTCTGCTTAACCGTTTTGACCGGGGTACCGACCAGGAACGCGCCCAGCGCCGCGCCGCCAATGATGACCAGTTCATAGGGCTGCCACAGGGCAGCCAGCTTGCCGTGCGCGCCGACGTAGCCCCCGAGCACGCTGAGAATGACGATCAGAAAACCAACAATGATGAGCATGGGGCAGACGCGGAGTAGGGGATACCTCCATGTCGGCCCCAGGCCGGGGTTCTGAAGGGTGACGTCGGATGAACGTCACACTTTTGCAGATCAGCCCGCTGGACCGGCCTCCGCCCCGCCGCGCTGCAGCGGATCCGGGTAGGGACTGCCATTGGGCGTGAAACCCAGCGAGACCGAGTTCAGGCAGTGGCGCTCGTAGGTGGGCGGCGGGCCATCCGGGAACACATGGCCGAGGTGGCTGCCACAGCGGGCGCAGACGATCTCGGTCCGGATCATGCCGTGACTGGTGTCACGGATTTCGCGGACATGGGCCGGGTCAAAGGGCGCGAAGAAACTCGGCCAGCCGGTGCCGGAGTCGAACTTGGTGCTGGAACGGAACAGCGGCAGCCCGCACAGGCGGCAGCCGTAGACGCCATCCTGCTTGTTGTCCAGGAACACCCCGCAGAACGGGGCCTCGGTACCGTGCTGCAGCAGCACCCGGCGTTCGTCGGCGCTCAGCCCGGCCTCCAGCGCCTGGCGCTGGGCGTCGCTGGGGGGAGAGAGGTCGAAGGCGGTCATCGGCGTTCCTCGTGGGGGGGGATGTCAGTGAAATGGGGGCAGCGCGTGAGGGGCGCAAGGCAGACGTTCATGCTGCCGCACGGGGGCGGGGCGCAGGATGAAGCTGTTGATCCGTGTGGGAGGTAGAGCCATGAACACCCGATTGCTGCTGTTGCCCGCCCTGCTGGCGGTTGCGATGACCTTCGATGCGGGCGCGCAGATCGCCGCGCCGCGCAAACCCACCGACACCCGCCCGGTGGTCGCGCCTGCGCCCGCGCCAACACCGCTGCCCACCCCGGTGCGCCCGGCCCCGATGGAAAGCCAGGCCGGCAAGGTTGCCCCGGTGACCTCCGATTCGCAGATCCGCCAGCAGCTGGGCACGCAACCCATCCAGAGCCAGGGACCCGCCCAGGTGGTGCCGGCACCGGCAACCACTGCGCCGCCGAAGGTGTATGACCGCAACGGCCGCATCATTCCCGGCGTCAAACCGGTGGGGCCGAATCGCGTCTTCGATTCGCGCACCGGTCGCTATTACGACAGCGCACCCGCGACGCAGGGGCAACAGATCAAACCGTGAACGCTTCACAACCCAGGCCCCCAGTCATCTGCGTCAACACAGAACCTCACTGCATTTTCGCCCTTGATTAACCGCATTTCCTCGACTCTGCACGTGCGCCGCAACATCGCGCATCCCCAAAGATGACGAGAAGAGTGCAACCATGGCTAACCAGCAGCAGAACAATCCCAACAAGCCGCAGGATCAGCAGAACCAGAAGGGTCAGCAGAGCCAGCAGCAGTGGGATCAGCAGAACCAGAAGGGTAAGCAGCAGGATCAGCAGCAGCGCAACCCGGACCAGAAACAGCAGCGCTGATGCGCGGTTCGGCGTGACACCCCAGGTTCGGGGGTGAAACCAGTAAAAGGCGGTGCGCACTCGCGCGCCGCCTTTTTGCGTTCGTACCTCAATCCGGAATCGGCAGTGTCAGCGTTTCCTTGACCTCTTCCATCACGATATAGCTCTTGCTCTCGCGTACGTGCGGCAAGGTCAGCAAGGTGCTGCCGAGCAGCTTGCGATACGACGCCATCTCGCTGATCCGCGCCTTCAACAGATAGTCGAAATCGCCCGACACCAGATGACACTCCAGCACATTCGGCAGCTTCAACGCGGCGCGCCGGAATTCCTCGAAGATGTCGCCGGACTTGTAGGCCAGGCTGATTTCGACGAACACCAGCAGGCTGGCTTTGAGGTAGTGCGGGTCCAGCTTGGCGTAGTAGCCGGTAATGGCTCCGTCGCGCTCCAGCCGGCGCACCCGCTCGGTGCAGGGGGTGGTCGACAGACCGACCCGCTCGCCGAGTTCGGTGAAGGAGATACGCCCCTCGGCCTGAAGGATGCGCAGGATCTTGCGGTCGATCTTGTCCAGTTCGCGGACCCGGGTGGCCATGGCGTCAACTCGGCAGGGTGAATGGCGCGACAATACACTGCCGCAGGCGTTAAATACAGGAAAAATGCCCGGCAACAGCGGCCTATACTTCCGCAATTATGGTCCCGGCATCGCTGAGTGCAGGGAATGATCCGGTTGGAGAAGTCTCATGCGCGTACTTGTTCTTGGCAGCGGGGTAATCGGCACCACCAGTGCCTGGTACCTGCGGCAGGCCGGCTTTGATGTCACCGTGGTCGACCGCCAGCCCGGACCGGCGCTGGAAACCAGCTTCGCCAACGCGGGCCAGCTCTCGTTCGGCTACACCTCGCCGTGGGCTGCGCCGGGCGTGCCGCTGAAAGCGGTGAAGTGGTTGTTCGAGGAACACGCGCCGCTGGCGATCCGCCCGGGCCTGGATCTCAACCAGTACCGTTGGCTGGCGCAGATGCTGCGCAACTGCACCCAGGAGCGCTACGCGATCAACAAGGCGCGCATGGTGCGCATGTCCGAGTACAGCCGCGACTGCCTGAACGAACTGCGTGCTGAAACCGGCATCGAATTCGAAGGCCGCGACCTCGGCACCACCCAGCTGTTCCGCACTCAGCAGCAGCTGGATGCCTCGGCGCAGGACATCGAAGTGCTGGCGCAGTACGGCGTGCCGTATGAAGTGCTGGACCGTGCCGGCATCATTGCCGCCGAGCCGGCGCTGGCCGCCGTGGCCGACACCCTGGTGGGTGCGCTGCGCCTGCCGCGTGACCAGACCGGCGACTGCCAGCTGTTCACCCGTCGCCTGGCGCAGATGGCCAGCGCCGCCGGCGTGGAATTCCGCTTCGACCAGGACATCGCCGGGCTGGAAACCAGCGGCAACCGCATCACCGGCGTGCGCATCGACGGCCAGCTGGAAACCGCCGACCACTACGTGGTCGCGCTGGGCAGCTATTCGCCCTCGCTGGTCGCGGCGCTGGGCATGCACCTGCCGGTGTACCCGCTGAAGGGCTATTCGCTGACCCTGCCGATCACCGACCCGGCCATGGCTCCCACCTCGACCATCCTGGACGAGAGCTACAAGGTGGCGGTGACCCGCTTCGACAACCGCATCCGCGTGGGCGGCATGGCCGAGGTGGGCGGGTTCGACCTGTCGCTGTCGCCGCGCCGCCGCGCCACCCTGGAAAAGGTGGTGCGTGACCTGTACCCGCAGGGCGGCGATCTGTCGCGCGCCGAGTTCTGGACCGGCCTGCGCCCAGCCACCCCGGACGGTACCCCGGTGATCGGGGCCACGCCGTACCGCAACCTTTTCCTCAACACCGGCCACGGCACGCTGGGCTGGACCATGGCCTGCGGGTCCGGTCGCTACCTGGCCGACCTGATGAGCGCGCGCCAGCCGCAGATCAGCACCGAAGGCCTGGATATCTTCCGCTATGGCGGGCGTGCCAATCCGCATGCCGCCGCTTTTCAACAGAGTGAAACTGAAACATGCGTCCTGCCCGCGCGTTGATCGACCTGGACGCGTTGCGCTCCAACTTCCGCCTGGCCCGTGAACTGGGTGGCGGCCGCAAGACCCTGGCCGCGGTGAAGGCCGATGCCTATGGCCACGGTGCCGTGGTGTGCGCACGCGCGCTGGAAGGCGAAGCCGATGCGTTCGGTGTGGCCTGCATTGAAGAGGCGCTGGAACTGCGCGCGGCCGGCGTCACCACGCCGATCCTGCTGCTGGAAGGCTTCTTCGAGGCGGCGGAGCTGCCGCTGATCGTGCAGCACCAGCTGTGGTTCGCGGTCGCCGCGCCGTGGCAGGTGGATGCGGTGGAAGCGTTCCAGACCGACGCCACCTTGAACATCTGGCTGAAGCTGGACAGCGGCATGCACCGGCTGGGGCTGTCGCCGGCCGATTTCCGCGCCGCGCACGCGCGCCTGTCTGCCCTGCCGCAGGTCGGCCCGATGGTGTTGATGAGCCATCTGGCGCGTGCCGACGAACTGGACAACCCACGCACCCGCGAGCAGGCCGCTACGTTCGCGGCCGCCATTGAAGGCCTGGCCGGCGAAACCAGCCTGTGCAATTCGCCGGCGTTGCTGGGCTGGCCGGAAGTGCGCAGCGACTGGGTGCGCCCGGGCCTGATGCTGTACGGGGCCAACCCGCTGCCCGGCAGCAGTGCGGAAACCGCGCGCCTGCGCCCGGTGATGACCATGCAGTCGAAGATCTTCGCAGTGCGCGAGATCGCCGCCGGCGAGCCGGTGGGCTATGGCGCGCGCTTCGTCGCCGAACGGCCTACCCGCGTCGGCGTGGTGGCGATGGGCTATGCCGACGGCTACCCGCAGTTCGCGCCGAACGGCACCCCCGTGCAGATCGACGGCCAGCCCGGCCATCTGATCGGCCGGGTGTCGATGGACATGCTTACCGTGGATCTCACCGACCTGCCGCAGGCGGGCGTGGGCAGCACGGTTGAGCTGTGGGGCGAGAGCCCGCGCCTGGACGTGCTGGCTCCGCTGTGCAATGTGAGTGCTTACCAGTTGCCGTGCGCGGTGAAGCGCGTGGCGCGCGAAATCCGCCGCTGACGAAAAACCCACGTAGAGCCGGGCTTGTGCCCGGCCATGTAGAGCCGGGCTTGCCCGGCTGGCGCGAAGCCTGACGCAACAGAAATGCGTCAGGCGGTTGGTAACACTTTCCGCAGCCAGTCATTCAGCATCCGCTTTTCGTAGCGCAGCGGGTCACTGTCCGACAGCAGGCCTGCACCGGTGCTGAGATAGCCCATGTCGATCAGCTTTTCGCCGGTGCCCTGTTTGAGCACCTTGCCCTGTGCATCTTTCAGTACATAGTCCAACGTCATGCGCGGCGGGTAGATGTCTTTCATGATGCGGATGTCCTGGGCCCGCGGGCCGTGCTGCGGCTCGTAGTCGCCGGCGCGCTTGATGTCGGTGATGGTCACTTCCAGGGTCTGGCCCGGAGCCAGCCGTTTGGTCGCGGTGGTGCGGATGTATTTGGCAAGGTCGTAGACCCAGTTGCCGCGCTCGGCTTCCCAGCGGTTGGAACTGTTGCGCAGTTCGGTGAACCTGGCCGGATCGGTCCACTTCACCTGTACTGGGCCCTCCACATCCAGGGCACGAGGCGCTTCCGGGTCGGTCACGGTGCGCGGTGCCGCCGCGACAGACAGCGTGGCTAAAGCCAGCAGGCCGCCCAGCGCGGCCGTCATCAGGGTTTTGAGGTTCACTGCGAACTCCCGTAAGTGGTCAGAATGGCCCAATGCAGTGTGATCCCGATCACAGCCCGGGACAATTGGCAAAACTGCGACGAATTCGTCGTATTCGGCATGAATTCACCCGGGGTACACATGAATCCCATGCTTGACGCTACGAATACGCGCTCTGGATGATGCTATCTCCCTGCGCTCTGCCTGCCACGCCCTTTGACCTCCTTGTCCAGCCCGACCGTACCGACCCTTGAACGCGCCACCCCGGTGGCTCCCGCGCTTGATCCCGCCCTGCACCGTCACGTGCTGGAAGGGCTCAATGCGGGCTTCTGCGTGGTGGAATGCCTGTTCGAAGGCGATGTAGGGGTGGATTACCGCTTCGTGCAGGTGAACGAGGCTTTCGAACGCAGCACCGGTTTGGTCAATGCCACCGGCCGGCTGATGAGCGAACTGCAGCCCACGCATGAGCCGGAGTGGTACCGCATCTACGGCCAGGTGGCCCTCACCGGGCGGCCCCACCATTTCGACATGGAAGCGCGTGCACTGGGCCGCTGGTACTCGGTGGAAGCCATGCGCGTTGGCGAACCCGAACAGCGCCAGGTGGCGATCCTGTTCTTCGACATCACCAGCCGCAAGCAGGTGGAAGTGGACCTCGCCGAAAGCGAGGCGCGCTTCTCCGCGCTGGCCGACGGCCTGCCGATGCCGGTGTGGGTGCTGGATGACCGCGGCCATGCCCGCTTCGTCAACAGTGCATTCACCGAGTTCTTCGGCGGTGACGAACAACGCGTGCCGGAAGACGTGTGGCGCGGGCTGGTGCATCCCGACGATGCTTCGGTGTTCGACTATGAGCTGCAGGAAGCGCTGAAGGCGCAGCGTTCGATGCAGGCGCTGGTGCGTGGGCTGCGCTCGGATGGCCAGTGGCGCTGGCTGGAAATGAACGCACGGCCGCGCTTTTCGCGCATGGGCCGTTTCATCGGCCTGGCCGGCAGCAGCCCGGACGTGACCGAGCGCCGCGAAATTGAAATGGCGCGCGAGGAGCTGCTGCAGTCCGAGCGTGCCGCGCGCAGCGCCGCGGAAAACATGGCGCGTTTGAAGGATGAATTCCTGGCCACCCTGTCGCATGAACTGCGTACGCCGCTGACCACCATTCTGGGCTGGAGCGAACTGCTGCTGCAGCGGGTGGACAACACCAGTCCGCTGTTCAAGGGCCTGGGTGTGATCGCCAACAGCGCGATGGCGCAGAAGCGGCTGATCTCGGACATGCTGGACCTGAGCAGCATGCTGCTGGGAAAGGTGCAGCTGGAAGTGGAAGTGGTGGACCTGCGCGCGCAGCTGACCGAAGCGCTGGGTGCGCAGGAGCTGGTCGCCGAAGGCAAGGCGCTGGACATGCAGCTGCACCTGCCGGAAGAGAACGCGCTGGTGCTCGGCGACGCCACCCGCCTGCAGCAGGTGTGGTGGAACCTGTTGTCCAACGCGATCAAGTTCACCCCGGCCGAAGGTTCGGTCACGGTCACCCTGGCCCGCGAGGGTGGGCACTGGATGATCACCGTGCGCGACACCGGTGATGGCATCGCGCCGGAGTTCCTGCGCCATCTGTTCAGCCGTTTCCGCCAGGCCGATGGCACCACCACCCGCCGTCACGGCGGCCTCGGGCTGGGGCTGGCAATCGTGCAGCAGCTGGTGGAACTGCATGGGGGCACCGTGAGTGCCGCCAGCGAGGGGCAGGGCCATGGTGCCCAGTTCACGGTGTGCCTGCCGTGCTACCAGCCGCAAGCCGATGGCCGGCCGCTGCGGGAAGTTTTCAATGGCCCGATCAGCGAGCAGGTGATCGAGCCCTACCCGCTGCGAGGGCTGCGCCTGCTGGCCGTGGAGGATCAACCCGAAGTGCTGGAGTATCTGCGCCGCATGCTGGAAGAGCAGGGCGCGCAGGTGACCGTGGCGGCTTCTGCCGGCGAAGCCCTGGCGCTGCTCGATGCCGGTCGGCACGAACAGGTGGATGCACTGCTCACCGACATCGGCATGCCGGGCATGGATGGTTACGGGCTGGTACGCACCCTGCGCGAGGACATGGGGGTGGATGCCAGAACGCTGCCCGCCGTGGCGGTGACCGCGCTGGCGCGGGCCGATGACCGCAAGCGCGCGCTGGCGTCAGGCTTCCAGGAGCATGTGGCCAAGCCCTATTCGGTAGCGCAGCTGGTGACGGCGGTGCGCAACGTGCTGGCGCAGGCGAGGGCCGAGGCCGGTTGAAAGTTTCTGACACGCATGGCGTGTCACTACACGAGGTTCATCATGTCACGCACCGCACCTGTTGTTTACACCCATGCCGATGACATCGCGCGGCTGAAAACGCTGCTGCCGCAGTTACCTGACGAGGCCCGGGTGGAAGTGACATTGAAGGACGGCAGCCGCGTGCTGGGCACGGTGGCGGTGCGCCCGACCGTGCAGCAATATCGCGATGCGGATGAGAACGAAGGCAGCAACGGTGAGTTGCGGCTGGATGATCTGGATGCGCCGATACAGCAGCACCATGTCTGGCTGGACCAGATCGCATCGATCCGTGAGCTGCCGCCGATCGAGTGACCGGCGGCGTGCACGCTTAGTGCTGGAAGACTTCCGGTTCGGCGTCGAAGCGTCGCGCATAGGCGCGCTCGTCGGCGACCCGTGCCACTTCGTCATCGGCCATGTCAGGCGCGCCGTACACCGCATACGCCACCTGGCCATCGGACTGGCGACCGACCTGGTGCAGGCGATAGCGCGCATGGCCGCCGCCGGTATCTTCAGGGTAGTGAACCGGTGGCTGCGCGCCTTCCAGGTCCATTTCGCTGTTGTCGACCTTGCCACCGACGAACAATGCACGCATGAGCCAGCTCCGCTTCGAAAGAGCCTTTACCCTGACCGACACGATGTTGCGTGCGCATCAAGACCCCGTTGAACAAATGCTAAGCGGTGGATTCAACGCTATTGGCTGATCCCGCGTAGAGCCACGCCCTGCGTGGCTTCGACCACGTCTGGCACCGCGAAGCCACGCAGGGCGTGGCTCTACGCCCAGGAACAGAGTGCGGAATCCCGAAAAGGTAGAATGGCCGTCTCATTTCAAGACGTACCCCGCATGGCCCCCCAGCACGACGCCCCCCTGGAAACCCTGTTCCTGCCCTTCGGCGGTGCCCTGGACTGGCCGTCCGGCCCGGTGCTGTTCCTGCGCGCCCGCGACGGCTGGCCGCTGCGCGAGCGCGCGCAGCCGGGCCAGCTGGTCTGCGAACAGAGCTTCCGGCCCTTCGCCGCGGCCCTGGAGGCCAGCGGCTGGACGGTGCGCGACGAGGCCCAGCTGGCCGCCGACAGCACCCGCTACCCGGTGGTGCTGGTGCTGCCGCCGCGCCAGCGTGAAGAGGCGCGTGCGCTGTTCGCCCGCGCGCTGGCCCTGGCCGCCCCGGGCGGCATCGTGGTGGCCTGCCAGCACAACAACGAAGGCGCGCGCTCTGGCGAAAGCGACCTGCAGCAGCTGGCCGGGCTGGGCGGAAAGCTGACCAAGAATCACTGCCGGGTGTACTGGACCGCGCCGCTGAACGGCCAGCACGACGCGGCGCTGGCCACGCGCTGGGCCGCGCTGGATGCCCCGCGCGGCATCCTCGGCGGGCGCTTCCAGAGCCGCCCGGGCATCTTCGCCTGGGACCGCATCGACCCGGCCTCGGCGCTGCTGGTGGAGCAGCTGCCGGCCGACCTGGCCGGGCACGGGGCCGACCTCGGCGCGGGCTTCGGTTACCTGTCCAGCGAAGTGCTGAGCCGCTGCACCAACGTGACCGGGCTGGACCTGTACGAAGCGGAAGGCCGCGCGCTGGCGTTGGCGCAGGTGAACCTGCAGGCGCTGGGCAGCAAGGCGACCCTGCGTTACCTGTGGCAGGACGTCACGGCCGGCATCGAGGGGCGTTACGACTTCATCGTGACCAACCCGCCGTTCCACACCCCGGCCCGCGCCGACCGCCCGGACATCGGCCAGCGCTTCATCGCGGTGGCCGCGCAGGCGCTGCGCCCGGGGGGGCGGCTGTGGCTGGTGGCCAACCGCCACCTGCCGTACGAACAGATTCTCAATGAAAGCTTCGGCGAGGTGCGCGTGGCGGCCGAGCGCGATGGTTTCAAGCTGATCGAAGCCACGCGCGGCCGCAGTGGTGGCCGCGCATGAAGCTGGTCAAGCACATCGCCAACCTGGGCTATGGCAGCCGCAAGCAGGTGCAGCTGATGTTCCGCGAAGGCCGCATCACCGACACCGACGGCGAGGTGCTGTACGCCGATGACGCCGTGGCGCATGAGGCCATCCGCGTGGACGGCGAGCCGCTGGACCCGCCGCCGGGGCTGACCCTGATGCTGCACAAGCCGCGCGGCTACACCTGCTCGACCAAGGACACCGGCCGGCTGATCTACGACCTGCTGCCGCCGCGTTTCCGCGAGCGCTCGCCGCAGCTGTCGTCGGTGGGGCGGCTGGATCGCGACACCAGCGGCCTGCTGCTGATGACCGACGATGGCGCGCTGCTGCACCGGATCGTGTCGCCGAAGTCGAAGCTGGACAAGGCATACGAGGCCACGTTGGCGCAGGACCTGCGCGGCGACGAAGGCGCACGCTTCGCCAGCGGCACGCTGATGCTGGAATCCGACGACAAGCCACTGCTGCCCGCGGAACTGGACGTGCTGGGGCCGCGGCAGGCGCAGCTGGTGCTGCATGAAGGGCGCTACCACCAGGTGCGGCGCATGTTCGCGGCGGTGGGCAACCACGTAGACGCACTGCATCGCAGCCGGATCGGTGGGCTGACCCTGGGCGCGCTGCCGGAAGGCGAGTGGCGCATGCTGGACGCGTCCGACCTGGACACGCTGTTCAACGCCGCATGACCGCGCTGGCCGCATTGCCGTTCCTGCCCGATGCGGTCATCTTCGACATGGATGGCCTGATGATCGACAGCGAGCGCGTGTCGATCGCCTGCTGGTCGCAGGCCGCGGGCGAGTTGAGGCTGCCGATTGAAGAGCGGTTCTGGCTGCAGCTGGTGGGCCTGGGTGATCGTGACTGCGAACTGCTGTTGCGCGAACATATCGACGCGGCGCAGATGCAGGCGTTGTACGCGCGCTGCCACGATCTGTACGAAGCCCGCACGCAGCAGGGGTTGCCGTTGCGGCCGGGCATCATGGAACTGCTGGAGCTGCTGAAGCAGCACGACATTCCGCGCGCGGTGGCGACGTCCACACGGCAACCACGCGCCTCGCGCAAGCTGGCCGCGTGCGGCCTGCTGCCGCACTTTGCGGCAGTGGTGACCAGCAGCGACGTCAGCCATCCCAAGCCGGCCCCGGACATCTACCTGCTGGCGGCGGCGAAGCTGGGCAAGGCACCTTCACGTTGCCTCGCGCTGGAAGACTCCCCCGCCGGCACCCGCGCCGCCCTGGCCGCCGGCATGACGGTCATCCAGGTCCCCGACCTGGTGCTGCCTGACGCCGCTCAACGCGCCCTCGGCCACCGCATCGCCAACTCCCTCACCGACGTGCACGCGCTGCTGCTGCCGCACCTCGCGCGCTGATTGCTCACCTCATACCTGCCTGCTCTTGCTCGCACTTCAATGCCTGCAATTGCATGCTTTACGTAGAGCCGGGCTTGCCCGGCTGCTGTTGGTTCTTGGCGAACAGCCGGCGATTCAAGGCATCCCTGGCTTGGCGGCCCGGGATGGGCGTTCCGGGGGACGGCGCAAGTACGTCCTTGTAGCCTCGGTCGCGGCATCCATGCCGCTCACGCCCCCTCCAGCCCATCCCGAACCGCCACGACAGTGCGTCGGTGGCCATCGAAGATCAAACCCAGTTCGCGGTCCCGATGGGATCGGTCGACAGATGATCGCCGTAAAGCCCCCAACACACGGTACGCCCAAACACGGGAACCGATGAACCAACGGCTGTTCGCCAAGAGCCAACAGCAGCCGGGCAAGCCCGGCTCTACGGGAATCAAACCCGCGCGAAATGGTGGATCAACCCCGTGCGATACGGCGGATCAAACCCGCCCGAACACCAGTGCGGCGTTGGTGCCGCCGAAGCCGAAGCTGTTCGACATGACGGTGTTCAACTGCGCATTCTGCGTTTCGCGCACGATCGGGAAGCCTCCCACCGCCGGATCGAGCTCACCGATATTGGCCGAACCGGCAATGAAGCCGTCGCGCATCATCAGCAGGCAGTAGATCGCCTCGTGCACGCTGGCCGCACCCAGCGAATGACCCGAAAGCGCCTTGGTCGACGACAGCGGCGGCACCGCTTCGCCGAACACTTCGCGCACCGCCTTCAGCTCGGTCACGTCGCCCAGTGGCGTCGAGGTGCCATGGGTGTTGAGGTAGTCGATCGGGCCGCTGACGTTGGCCATCGCCATGTGCATGCAGCGCACCGCGCCTTCACCCGACGGAGCCACCATGTCCGCACCGTCGGAGGTCACGCCATAGCCGACCAGCTCCGCGTAGATGCGTGCGCCACGGGCCACCGCGTGGTCGTAGTCTTCCAGTACCAGCATGCCGCCACCGCCGGCGATGACGAAGCCGTCGCGGTCCTTGTCGTACGGCCGCGAAGCGGTTTCCGGGGTTTCGTTGAAGCGCGTCGACAATGCACCCATCGCATCGAACATCACGCTCATCGACCAGTGCAGGTCTTCACCACCACCGGCGAACATCACGTCCTGCGCGCCGTGACGGATCAGGTCCGCCGCCGCGCCGATGCAGTGTGCCGACGTCGCGCATGCGGCCGACAGCGAATAGCTCAGACCCTTGATCTGGAACGCCGTGGCCAGGCAGGCCGACACCGTGGAGCACATCGTGCGCGGCACCATGTACGGACCGACCTTGCGCACGCCGCGGGCGCGCAGGATGTCCGCCGATTCCACCTGCCACTGGCTGGAACCGCCGCCGGAACCGGCAATCAGGCCGGTGCGCGGATTGGCCACCTGGCTCTCATCCAGGCCGGCGTCGGCGATGGCATCGCGCATGGCGATGTAGGCGTAGGCCGAGGCGTCGCTCATGAAGCGCTTCAGCTTGCGGTCGATCTGCGCGTCCAGGTCCAGCAGCACATTGCCGCCGACATGGCTGCGCAGGCCCGCTTCCGCGTGGTCGGGCAGGGGGCGGATGCCCGCCTTGCCTTCGCGCAGTGCGGTGGAAACCGTGTCCAGATCATTGCCCAGGCACGAGGTGATGCCCATTCCGGTGATGACTACGCGACGCATCAGAAATTCTCGGTCGAGGTGAACAGACCTACGCGCAGGTCCTTGGCGGTGTAGATCTCGCGGCCGTCCACGAGCATGCGGGCGTCGGCCTGGGCCATCACCAGCTTGCGGTTGATCACACGGGTGATGTCGATTTCATAGCTGACCAGCTTCGCTTCCGGCAGCACCTGGCCGGTGAACTTCACCTCGCCACAACCCAGCGCACGGCCGCGGCCGGGTGCGCCCAGCCAGGTCAGGTAGAAACCGGTCAGCTGCCACATCGCATCCAGGCCCAGGCAGCCGGGCATCACCGGGTCGCCGATGAAGTGGCAGCCGAAGAACCACAGGTCCGGGCGGATATCCAGTTCGGCGCGTACCATGCCCTTGCCGTGCGGGCCGCCGTCTTCGCGGATGTCGGTGATGCGGTCGAACATCAGCATCGGGTCGTTGGGCAGGCGACCACTGCCCGGGCCGAACAGTTCGCCGCGGGCACTGGCCAGCAGCTGTTCGCGCGAGAACGCGTTGAGACGAGTCATGGAAAGCGCAATCCTGAAGAAGTTGCAACGGAAACAGGCGCTGAGAGTGCAGACAAAAAGTGATTCAATCAAACGTTTTAACCGTACGCCGGCGTAGTGTTTTCAGCTTGAAAAACGCATGTTGTTGTTATGAAAAGACCATACTCAAGCGTGTGGCTGTAATCTTGTTCATCTGAATCCCAAGCCTGCCAACGTGTCCCCCCTTCGCAAGATCATTCATGTCGACATGGACGCGTTCTACGCGTCGGTGGAGCAGCGCGACAATCCGTCGCTGCGCGGCAAGCCGGTGGTGGTGGCGTGGAAGGGCGCGCGCTCGGTGGTGTGCGCGGCTTCGTATGAAGCGCGCGTGTTCGGGGTGCGCTCGGCGATGCCGGCGTTGCGTGCGGAACGGCTATGCCCCGATGCGGTGTTCGTACCGCCGGATTTCAGCCGCTACAAGGCGGTGTCACGGCAGGTGCGCGAGATCTTCCTGCGCCACACCGACCTGGTCGAGCCGCTGTCGCTGGACGAGGCGTACCTGGACGTCACCGCGCACAAAGGCGGCATGACCGTGGCCACCGAGATCGCACAGGTGATCCGTGCGCAGATCCGCGAGGAAACCCAGCTGACCGCGTCGGCCGGTATTGCACCAAACAAGTTCCTGGCCAAGATCGCCTCGGACTGGCGCAAGCCGGACGGCCAGTTCGTAGTGCCGCCGCACCGGGTGGAGCAGTTCCTGACCCCGTTGCCGGTCAAGCGCGTGCCCGGCGTGGGCAAGGTGATGGAAGGCAAGTTGAGCGAACTGGGCATTGTCACCGTCGGCGACCTGCGCGCGCTGCCGCTGGAGGCGCTGCAGGCGCGTTTCGGCAGTTTTGGCGAAAGCCTGTACCGGCGTGCGCGCGGGATCGACAACCGGCCGGTGGAGCCGGACCAGCCGGTGCAGTCGATTTCCGCCGAGGACACCTTCGCCGAGGACCTGCCGCTGGAAGCGCTGGAACCGGCGATTGTCGAGCTGGCCGCGCGCACCTGGCAGGCCACCCGCAAGACCGAGCGGGTGGGGCATACGGTGGTGTTGAAACTGAAGACCTCGCAGTTCCGCATCATCACCCGCAGCTTTACCCCGGAATCGCCGCCGGCGTCGCTGGAGGAACTGCGCGATATCGCGCTGGCGCTGCGGGCGCGGGTGGATCTGCCGGTGGAGACGCGCTATCGGCTGGTCGGGGTCGGGCTCGGCGGATTCCGCGAGCCCGACGAGGTGGTGCAACCCGGATTGTTTGATTCGCCCGACACGACCGATACGTCCGACACGTAGAGCCACGCCCTGCGTGGCTTCGCGGTGCCGGGAGTACCACGTAGTGACGCGCCATGCGCGTCAACGCGCGGTGCCATCGTGGGTCGAAGCCACGCAGGGCGTGGCTCTACGCGTACGCTACGGTCGCAATCTGCTTCCTGTACTGCGGCTTCTCGATCTCATTCACAAACGCATCGGCGTAATCGGCATAACCGATCCGGCTATGCCCATCCGCCCCGACCAGAAACTGCTTCGCCTGGGTCCGGAATCCACCCTTCTGCGGCCCCGGACCAATCTCGGCCGCCGGCGAATAGAACGTCCAGTCCAGGTCATCCACCTGCTGCAACAGGTTGAACGCCTTGCGCGCGGCCAGCGCCACCGGCTTGTACGCGTCCGGGAAGCCCTCGGTGTCCACCAGCTGCACCCCCGGTGCCACTTCCAGGGTGCCGGCCCCGCCGACCATCAGGAAGCGCAGCACGCCGGCCTGGCGCGCGGCCTGTACCAGCTGGCCGGTCACCGTGGTGACGGTGGCCGGGTCGTCGCCCGGGCGGGGACCGAAGGCACTGGCCAGCACGTCATGGCCGGCGATCACCGCGGCCAGCGCGTCGGTGTCGTCCAGCGCGGCAATCGCCAGCTGGGCACCATCCAGCTCGGCCGGCAGGCCGGTGTCGCGGCGGACGATGGCGGTGACCTGGTGGCCCCGTTCCAGGGCGTGGCGTGTGATTTCGCGACCGATGTTGCCGGTGGCACCAACAAGGGCAATCTTCATGAGCTGCGGTTCCGCTGAGAGAGGATGCTCAGGTTATGCGCCGGAAATAGAACGAAAAACCGCGTATAACGGGCTAATTTGTTGCGCGGATCGATCAGATGGACCGGATGACGGCCATGACGGTGTTTGTGGAGGTGGTTGAGCGCGGCAGCCTGACCGCGGCGGCCGAGGCGCTGGACATGTCACGGGCCATGGTCACCCGGTATCTGGCCGAGGTGGAACGCTGGCTGGGCGCGCGCCTGCTGCACCGGACCACACGCCGGATCAGCCTGACCGGCCCGGGGGAGGCCGCCCTGCTGCGGTTCCGGCAGATGTTGGCGATCGGCGAGGAACTGCACGGTGAGCTGGCCTCGGACAACCCCGAGCCACACGGCGTGCTGCGGGTAACCGCCAGCGTATCGTTCGGACAGTCGCACCTGGCCGCGGCGGTGGCCGGCTTCGTGCAGCGCTACCCGCTGACCCGGGTGGAGCTGCTGCTGGTGGACCGGATGGTGAATCTGGTGGAAGAGCGGGTGGACGTGGCGGTGCGCATTTCACGGGCGATCGACCCGAACCTGATCGCCCGACCGCTGGCGCAGTGTCATTCGGTGCTGTGTGCCTCGCCGACCTATCTGGCCGCGCGCGGTACCCCGGCCACGGCGGACGCGCTGGCGGCGCACAACTGTCTCACCCATCACTATGTGGGAAAAAGCGTGTGGCAGCTGCAGCGCGATGGGCGCACGGCAAGCGTGGCGGTCAGCGGCAACATCAGTGCGAACGAGGCGTCGCTGCTGGTGGAGGCGGTGCGCGCTGGAGCCGGCATCGCGATGTTGCCGATGTATCAGATCGGGCCGCTGCTGGACTCTGGCGAGCTGGTGCAGGTACTGCCGGAGTACGAGCTGGAGGCCATGGGGCTGTACGCGGTGTACGCCTCGCGCCGGCAGTTGCCGGCGCTGATGCGCAGCTTCCTGGATTTCCTGGTCGAGCGTTTTGCCAGCGAGGAATTCCGCGCACGGATGTGACCCGCGCGGACACATGGCGGATATACGTGCACAGGATCATGGCTTTGACACGCATGGCGTGTCACTACGATCCTTGGTCGAGCGATGTTGGGGTCGAACGTTGTCGGGAATGCGCGAACCTGTAGAGACACGCCATGCGTCTCCATGGGTGCCGGAATACAATCGTGTTTCCCACGTCACAAGGTGACACCGCTTTGCCGTATCCCTACCCGCTGGTGATCTTCGACCTCGACGGCACCCTGGTCGACAGCGCCGCCGACATCGCCGAAGCCCTCAACCGCACGCTGGAAGACCAGCAGTTGCCACGCGTTCCCGAAGCCACCGTGCACACCTGGATCGGCGACGGCGTGCGTCGACTGGTCGAACAGGCGTTCACCGCTGCCGGCTACGTGACCGATCTGGACGCGGTCATGCCCGGTTTCATGCGCCACTACGAAGCATGCCTGCTGCGCAGCCCCCGCCTGTATGACGGCGTCGTGCCGGCACTGGAAGCACTGCGCGCGCAGGGGGTCACCCTCGCCATCTGCACCAACAAACCGCACGCGATGGTCGGCCCGCTGCTCGCGCACCTGGGCGTGCAGAAGTACTTCGCGTTGGTACTGGGCGGCGACTCGCTGCCTGAGCGCAAGCCCAGCGGTGCGCCACTTCGGCACATCGCGGCTGCATTCGATGTCGCGCCGTCGGACACACTGATGGTCGGCGATTCGATCACCGACTACCGCGCGGCGCTGGATGCCGGCATGCCCATCGCACTGGTGCGTTACGGCTACCCGCGCGGGCTGGACCTGGAGGCCGTGCAGGCCGTCGCGGTGATGGACGACCTGCGCGAACTGTCAACGCTCGGAACGTAGAGCCGGGCTTGCCCGGCTGCACCAGAACGTAGAGCCGGGCTTGCCCGGCTCCCGACCCGTCAACGCGGCTGGTAACGAATGCTCAACCGGTACTCCCGCCCCGGCTGGTTGTACCAGGCCACGGTTTCGTACTCGCGATCAAACACATTGCTCACCCGGCCCAGCACCGACCAGTCACGGCTGATCGCATACTCCAGGCGCAGATCCACGGTGCCATACCCGGCCAGGCGCACCGTGTTGGCGGCATTGTCGTAACGCTTGCCAGCCCCGAACGCAGTCACACCGGCACGTAAGCCACCGAAGCTGCGATCCACATCCAGGCGCGCGGTGTTCCGCGCACGACGCGCCAGCCAGTTGTCGAACTGCGCGCTGCCGTCGGTGCGGTTGCGCGGGTCGGTATGGCTGAGCTGCGCATTGAAATCAAAACCGGCCACGCTGAGCGAACCGGTCAGTTCGGCACCGCGGATACGTGCTTTCTCCACCTGCGACATCATGAAAGTGGTGGCGTCGTAGGTGATCAGGTCATCAATGCGGGTTTCATATACATCCAGCCCCCAGCGCCAGCCGCCGCCCTGCTGGGCAATGCCGAGGTTGGTGCTCTTCGACTTCTCGGGGTCCAGCGTCGGCACGCCGCTCCACGGGTCGTACAGATCACTGAAAGTGGGTGCCTTGAACGCAGTGCCGTAGCTGGCATTGATGCGGAAGCCGCCGCCCAGGTCCATGCCCCAGCCGAGGCTTCCGGTGGTGTGATTGCCGAACTGCTCGTTGTCGTCGTTGCGGGCGCTGGCCTGCAGGTGGTGCGCGCCGAAGCGGGCCAGGTACTGCACGAACACGCCGGTGTTGTCGCGGCTGTCGACCAGATAGCCGGCACTGCTGCCATCCAGGTTGTCCTGGCTCCAGTCCATGCCGGCACTGAGCAGCTGGCCCTCAACAACGGCGATATCCGCCTGCACCGAGGCGCTGTCGCGGTGGGTCTGCGCCGCAGCCAGCCAGGTGCTGCCGTTGTAGTTGTCGGACTCGTTGTCGGCGCGGCCGACGTTGGCCGTCAGGGTGAAGCGCTCGTTCGGCGCATAGCGCACCTTGCCCGCCAGCACCTGCTGCAGGGTCTCCGAGTAGTTGTAATAGCCGTCGTAGTGGTTCTCGCCTTCGGCGCGCAGCGCGGTACCTTCCACGCTGAGCGCGTCGGTCAGCGTGTAGCCGCCGCGCAGGCTCATCGACAGGTTGCGGTAGCCGTCGCGGTCCGGTTCGTCGGCCCCGCAGCCGGCAAAGGTGGCCGCATCGCCACGGCAGCTGTTGATGCCGTCGGTGTGCTGGTAGGCAATATCGGCACCGAACCAGCCGCGTTCGCCGCTGCCGCCAATCCCGCCGCTGGCCTCACGCAGGCCGTTGCTGCCGCCGCCGAGCTGGAAGTGCGGGGCAAAGGTGCCGGTGTTGCGCCGGGTGAAGATCTGGATCACGCCGCCAATCGCGTCCGCGCCGTACAGGCTGGACTGCGGGCCGCGCACGATTTCAACGCGCTCGATCTGTTCCAGCGGCAGGTCCTGGATCATCGCCAGGCCCAGGTCGGCCGAGTTGATGCGCACGCCGTCCACCAGCACCAGGGTGTGGGCGGAATTGGTGCCGCGCAGGAACAGCGAGCTCTGTTTGCCCAGTCCACCGCTGTTGTTGAGGTTGATGCCGGCACGGCCGCGCAGCAGGTCCTGCAGCGAGGCCGACTGGCTGCGCTCGATCTCGGCACGGTCGATCACCTGCGCCGGCGCGATGCTGTCCTGCAGGGCAATCGGGGTACGCGTGGCGGTGACCAGCATCGGGTCCAGTGCGGTGGCATCGTCCTGTGCGGCGGCCAGCAGCGGCAGTGCGCTCAGCACGGCCAGGGTAAGGGTTTGCAGCTTCATCAATCACTCCGTGCACCGCGCACGCCCGCGCGGCAAGGAAAAGGAGGATCACGCTGCAACGGACGACGACGGTGGGCAGACGCGCACGGCTCTGCTGCCGTCGCCATGCCCGCCGCATCGCAACCAGTCAGCTTCAGGGCCGGTCTCCGGGCTGGCGCGTCGGGCGGACACTGTCCGCTCGCACCAGGCACCTTCCCATGCCGCAGCACAGTGGTATCTCGCCTGGCTTCCACGCTTACCGTTGCGGGGGCAGCGCCGGCTTGTTCACCGGCTTCCCGTCACCCAGAAGCACGCGGATTCTATCGCGTAGAGCCACGCCCTGCGTGGCTGCGCCCACGACTGGCACCGCGCAGCCACGCAGGGCGTGGCTCTACGGGTGATTACGGTTCGTCGTCGCGGTCGAACGACGCGTCTTCCTGATCCTCTTCCATCACCCGCTCATACACCGGCCCGGACGCCGGCGGAGCCTTCTTCAGCGGCTGTGCGGCAATGATCGCCTCGTACTCCGCCACCAGGGTGGTGCGACGCGCTTCCGGCAGCTCCTGCCAATGGCAGTCCTGCAGCGCGCCTTCCAGCGAGTACAGCAGGTTGAGACTGGGCTTGAACCCGGCCCGCTTCACCTTCACGAAGGCACCGACCGCGCCAATGGCGGCCAGCTCCTCCGGCGTGCGCAACCCGACCTGGCGCAGCCAGGCCGCGCTTTTGGGGCCGATGTTGCGCAGCTTGGCGCTCATTCCAGCGCCTCGACGAACACGGCGGCAATGGCCTCCAGGCCGGCCTGGTCGTCGGCGTCGAAGCGCGCCAGCACCGGGCTGTCCAGGTCAAACACACCGATCAGGGTATCGCCCTTGAACAGCGGCACCACCAGCTCCGAGCGCGAGGCCGAGTCGCAGGCGATATGCCCGGGGAAAGCGTCCACGTCCTCGATGCGCTGGGTCGTGCGGGTGGAAGCAGCGGCACCGCACACGCCCTTGCTGAGCGGAATGCGCACGCAGGCCGGCAGGCCCTGGAACGGGCCGACCACCAGTTCGGTGCCGTCGAAGAAGTAGAAACCCGCCCAGTTCAGCTCGGGCAGGGCGTGGTAGACCAGCGCCGACAGGTTGGCGGCATTGGCAATGCGGTCCGATTCGCCGTGCACCAGGGCGCGGGCCTGGGCCAGCAGCTGGCCGTACTGTTCCGGCTTGCTGCCGGTAAGCGAGGAAGAGGTAAACATGGGCGCAGTCTAGCGTAGGGACACGCCACGCGTGTCCGCGATAATGTGCCACCGTTCATCACCCCTGATCGCCATGTCCCAAGGCTTCCCGTTCCCCGCCGCCCTGTATGTCACCGGCACCGATACCGGCATCGGCAAGACCTTCAGCAGCTGCGCGCTGCTGCACGCGCTGCGCCAGCGTGGCCTGCGCGCGGTGGGCATGAAGCCGGTGGCCAGCGGCTGCGAGCGCACGGTTGCCGGGCTGCACAACGAGGATGCGGTCGCCCTGCGCGCGGCCAGCGACCCTGTCCCGACCTACGATGACGTGAACCCCTTTGCGCTGCCCGCACCGCTGGCCCCGGAACTGGCCGCCGCTGACGCGGGCGTGACCCTCGCGCTGGACCCCATCCAGGCCGCCTTTGCGCGCCTGCGCGCCCAGGCCGACACCGTGGTCGTGGAAGGCGTGGGCGGCTGGCTGGCCCCGCTGGACGCCACCCTGGACCAGTCGCATCTGGTCCAGGCCCTGCAACTGCCGGTGGTGCTGGTGGTGGGCCTGCGCCTGGGCTGCCTCAACCACGCCCGGCTCAGCGCCCAGGCCATGGCTGCCAGCGGTGCCCGCTGCATCGGCTGGCTTGCCAACGAAGTGGACCCGCAGATGGCGCGTATCGACGACAACGTGGCGATGTTGCGCGCCCGGCTGCCGTTGCCGTACTGGGGCCGGCTGCCGTATGCGCCGGGGGCGGACCCGGCCGAGATGGCCAGGTATCTGAAGGTGCCAATGCAACAATTCTGAAGGTGAGCACCTTGGCGAACATCTACGATCTCGACCCCCACAAATCCGGTCGAAAACGCGATGATCAAGGCTCCCCCGTTAGGCTCCCCAGCTCCACACAATGCCGCCGCACAGAAAGTGGGGACCACGCCTCCCGCTGCCCAGGGCCCTGCTCCGAAACTGCAGCCGGCCAACATCGCCAACGGCGCTGCTCCCGTTGCTCCCGCTCCGAAACAGGGGCGCGGTCCCAACGCCCACATCATCAAGCTGATGAAGACTGTTTGTGCGCAGGAAGCATCGATACAGAACGTGAAGCCGGCGCGTGCCATCTCATGCATCAATCTGCCTCAAGAGACGGGGAGTGCAACCTTCCGACCAACTCAATCCAATGCGATTGATCTGCTGATTGATGAGGCAATGCAGGCCCAGAACGGCGAG
Organism: Stenotrophomonas sp.; assembly: GCA_039592995.1. Taxonomy (GTDB): domain Bacteria; phylum Pseudomonadota; class Gammaproteobacteria; order Xanthomonadales; family Xanthomonadaceae; genus Stenotrophomonas. The sequence goes on from JBCNQC010000007.1 coordinate 91,588, forward strand.
CTTGCATTGGTTTCCCCGGCAGACAGTAAGTACGTTGCAGGGGCCTTGGACACCCGGGTCCTTTCGGGCTTCAGGCATGCGGGCCTGCTTCTGGAAGAAACCTAATGCACGCTGCTTTCAGGTGCCAAGAGCAGCCTGGACGGGGCGGCAGCCAGCTATCCGTTGGGCCAGAACACCACGCAGCAAAATCTGCTCCATGCTTCTGATCTGAAATTCCGCTACGACCTTGGCGCACTCAGGGCGGTGCGGGACGCGAAGGGGGCTCCGCGCGAGCGTATCGATGCACAGCGCGACACACTGATCGATTCCATCGGTGGCACGCCGGCCAACACAGGACCCGGCATGCACATGTTCTCCATCGCCGGAGTGGATCGTCGAAATGCTGTCAATTTTGACTTCGATGCCTTGTACACCGGCATGCTCCGACAGCTCGCCCATGCGTTTTCGGAAGCGAGAGTGAACGGGGTCAAGACAGTCATTCTTTCCCTCCCCGGTAGTGGAGAATTCTCCAAGGTGTCACGCACACCTGGTGCCCAGTCAGACTCGCGTTACATTGAGAGCCTCGGTTGCGCTGCCGCCGATGCGATCCACTACTTCGGTGCAGGGCTTTCGGTGCTGATGCCAACCCACGGGCCGACGCTGGACCGTGCCGTTCAAGAGTACCTGAGGTACACCTCCACATTTCCCGCAAATCAGAGCGGGCGCTACTTCTACACGAGGGCTGCGCAGTTGAAGCAGCCTGCGCAGGGCCAACCGCAGAACCCTGCTCCGCAGCAGAAACAGGTTCCTCAACAAGCGCAAGCCGCCGCGGCCGCGCAGCCAAAGCAGGCGGGTCTGATCAAGCAACTCAAGAAAATCAACCCGCTGAATTTGATTCCCAACATCGGGAAGCCGAACCCGCAGGTCACGCCGCAACAGCCCGCGAGGGCACCGGTAGTCTCTCCCGTGCAGAAGCCGCTGGCTCCGCCGCCGGTTCCCGTGAAGCCGCCGCAGATTCAGGCACAGATGCGTGCTCAGCGCAATGCGGTGATTCAGCAGGGAACACCGATGCAGAACATGAAGCTTGCAGATCGAACGATGGGCAGCCTGAGCTATAAGGTCGAACTGACCAATGAGGCAGAAGATTCGGACTCCGAAGTACTGAAGGCTCTGGGCCCGCTGATCGTTGACGTCAACAAACTCACTCTCCGTCGCGTTCACAGCCTGCAGAAGGTTGCCGATGTCCGGCCTAACGCCTCGTACGAAATCAACCGACGTGATGGCAAGGATGCTGGTCGCGCGCTGTTGAGCATCAGAACGGCATCGAATGCGATCGAGCTCTACGAGGCAATCTTCAGTCCGCAGCACCAGTTCGCGCTCGCCAACGAAGTCAAGATGGCCCCACAAGCGTAACAGCCTCTCACCGCACCGAAACCGTGGCCACCAGCCGCGGTTTCTCCCGGTACAGGGTGGGGTACTGTTGCTTCAGTGCCTCCACCTTGGGCAGGTCGTTGATGCGGATGTACAGGTTGTCCGGGTGCAGGGTGAGGTAGTTCTGGTGGTAGCCCTCGGCACGGAAGAACGGCTTGCCGCCGTCCACCTGGGTCACCACTTTGGCCGGGAACACACGTGCCTGCTGCAACTGGGCGATGTAGGCCACGGTGGCGGCGCGCTGCGCCGGGCTGTCGGCATACACCGCCGAGCGGTACTGCGTGCCGTGGTCGGGGCCCTGCCGGTTGAGCTGGGTGGGATCGTGTGCGACCGAGAAGAACACCTGCATCAACTGTGCGTAGCTCACCTGGGCCGGATCGTAGGTGACCTGCACGGCTTCGGCATGACCGGTCTGTCCGGTGCCCACGCGCTCGTAGCGGGCGTCGCCGGCAGCGCCGCCGATGTAACCCGACACCGCATTCTCGACACCCTTCATGTGCTGGAACACGCCCTGCACACCCCAGAAGCAGCCGCCGGCAAACACCACCTGCGCGCGCTGCACGTTGGGTTGGGCCAGCACCGCAGGACCCTGCGGAGCCGGTAGTGCCACGTGTCCAGCGGGTGCCGCCATCACCGGGCGATCCAGGCTGAGCACTGCGGTGATGGTCAGCGCGGCAATCGCGGCAGCAACGCCGCCCGCCACCCATTTTTCCATTGCGATCTTCATGGTCGTCTCCTGCGTTCAACCGAAGCTGAAGGCGTAGGCGTGCACGCCGGGGTCGAGGAACTCGATCTCGAAGGTGCGCTCGCGCACCTCGCCGTTCTGGCGGATCAGCTGATACAGCCGGTTTCCATCCACCTGGCCGCTGCCGTCGGCGGCGCTGTCGCCCCCGGCGCTGGCACCCGGCGGCTGTCCATCGATGCGCACGCGATAGCGGACTGGCTTGCCATCAGACCCCGGCGACAGCACCAGGTGCAGGTCGCGGGCATGGAAGCGGAACGCGATGCGGTCGCCGGGGGCTTGCGAACGGGCATCCTCATCGCCTACGGTCCAGCGTCCACCCAATGCCCACTGGTTCAACGCCAGGGTGCCGGGCACGGTGTAATCCGCGGCTCGATCCGGTCGTTGCCCACCGGGCGAGGCGAAGTTCTCCGCGCGTGCATTGCCCACATAGGTTTCCGGTGACTTCAGGTTGCCCATGTCGGCCTGGCGCTCCACGCCTTCGCGGCTGGCGGCCATGCTGCGCGCCATCGACGATGCGTCGTCCGGCAGCGCATGCCCGGCCTCACGCAGCAACTGGCGGATGATCTGCTCGGACTGGCCGTAGTTGCCCTCGCCGAAATGATGCGCGCGGATCCGCCCCTGCGCATCGATGAAGTAGTGCGCCGGCCAGTAGCGGTTGTTGAAGCCACGCCAGATGGCGAAGTCGTTGTCGATGGCGACCGGGTAGGTCACCTTCAGGTCCTTCACCGCGCGCTGCACATTGCCCAGGTTGCGCTCGAAGGCAAATTCCGGCGCATGCACACCGATCACCACCAGGCCGTGGTCGCGGTAGCGCTCGGCCCATTCGCGCACGTGCGGCAGGGCACGCAGGCAGTTGATGCAGGAGTAGGTCCAGAAGTCGACCAGCACCACCTTGCCGCGCAGGGCCGGCGCGTCCAGCGGCGGGCTGTTGAGCCAGTCGGTGGCTCCGGCCAGCGAGGGCAGCTCACCTTCCACCGGCAGCGTGCCGTCGCCACTGTGGGCGGCCGACATCATCATCGCCGGGCCGGCGGGTTCCTGCTGCGCCGGCAGCACGTCGAGCAGGCTCTGCTCCAGCTTGGCCGTGCTCACCGTGGAGAGCCGGGTCAGCACGCCGGTGTCCCAGCCCATGGCAATGGCGACCACCGCCAGCAGCGCGGCCACGCCCAGCCCGCGCCGGATCCATTCGGTGGTGCCCAGCCGCTGCTTGAGTGCGCTGAACACGCGCCCGCCGACCCACAGGGCGAGAGCAAGCGAGGTGGCCGCGCCCAGTGCATACGCGAGCAGCAGGCCGCTGGTGCCGACGCTGGCTCCCTGCAAGGCGGCTCCGGTCAGGATCAGGCCCAGAATCGGCCCGGCGCACGGTGCCCACAGCAGGCCAGTGGCCACGCCGATCAGCAGTGACGTACCCACGCCGCCACGCCCCTGTGCGTCGGCGGCGTCAGCGCGTGCGCTCAGGCGTGCGCCGGCGCGCTGGAACGGAGACAGCAGGTGATCCGCCAGGCGCGGCAACAGCAGCGCCAGCGCGAACAAGGCAATCACCACCAGCGCCACCCAGCGCCCGACCTGGTTGGCCTGCGCCACCCACTGGCTGCCCACGGCGGCGAGGCTGGCGACCACGGCGAACATCAGCGCCATGCCGATCAGCAATGGCAGTCCGCTGCGCAGGAACGGCCGGTCGGCGCGCGCGAACACAAACGGCAGCACCGGCAGGATGCACGGGCTGAGCAGGGTGAGTACGCCGCCCAGGTAGGCCAGAACAAGCAGAATCATGGAGCGTCCTTGGTTGAAGTCGTCAGCATCGGTAGTGCCGGCCGCTGGCCGGCAACACGGAAAATCAGGAAGGCACGAACTGCATCGCCACACCGTTCATGCAGTACCGCAGCCCGGTCGGCCGCGGCCCGTCATCGAACACATGGCCCAGATGCCCACCACAGCGGCGGCAGTGCGCTTCCACCCGCACCATGCCGTAGCTGGTGTCGCGGTCCTCGCCCACGGCGTCATGCAGCGGAGCCCAGAAACTCGGCCAGCCGGTCCCGCTGTCGAACTTGGTGGACGAAGAAAACAGCGGCAGCGCGCAGCCGGCGCAGGTGAACGTGCCCTTGCGGTGCTCCTTGTTGAGCGGGCTGCTGTACGGGCGCTCGGTGCCCTTGCGGCGCAGCACCGCGTACTGCGCCGGGGTCAGCTGCTGCTGCCACTGCGCATCGGTCCGCATCACCTCGAACTTACGTGCCGGTTCAGCGGCGGCCAGCGGGGCGGCGCGGCTGCAGGCGGTCAGGCCGAGCAGGCCGCCGGCCACCCCCAGGGCACTCACGCCGAGCAGTTTGCGACGGGTCAGGCGCATGGCAGGTCTCCAGCCAGGAACGATGCGGCCATGCTGCGCCCGGGTCAGTCAACGAATCCTCACGCAGGGTTAAATTTTCCGTGACACATTCAGGTGCGTGAGCGCTGACAATGGACCCATGAACAGCGCCAAACGTGTCCTGATCGTCGAAGACGACGTCCACATCGCCAACCTGCTGCGCATGCACCTGCGCGACGAGGGCTACGAGGTCACCCACGCCGCCACCGGTGACGAAGGGCTGCGCCTGGTTGAAGAACAGCCGTGGAGCGCGCTGGTGCTGGACCTGATGCTGCCGGGCGTGGACGGCCTGGAGATCTGCAAGCGCGCACGCGCGATGGCGCGCTACACCCCGATCATCATCACCAGTGCCCGCGCCAGCGAGGTGCACCGCATCCTCGGGCTGGAGCTGGGCGCGGACGACTACCTGGCCAAGCCGTTCTCGATGCTGGAACTGGTGGCGCGGGTGAAGGCGCTGCTGCGCAGGGTGGAGGCGCTGGCCGAGAACGCGCGGTTGGACGCGGGCCTGATCGAAGTGGCCGGGCTGCGCATCGACCCGATTGCGCGCAGTGCCCAGGTCGATGGCCGGGTGCTGGACCTGACCCCGCGCGAGTTCGACCTGCTGGCCTTTTTCGCCCGACATCCGGACCAGGTCTACTCGCGGATGGACCTGCTCAACCAGGTGTGGGGTTACCAGCACGACGGCTACGAGCACACCGTGAACACCCACATCAACCGGCTGCGCAACAAGATCGAGCACGATCCGGCCGCCCCACAGCGCATCCAGACCGTGTGGGGACGCGGCTACAAGCTGGTCAGTGAAGCGGGCGAGGGCACGGCATGATCCGGCTCACGCTCTCGCAGCGGCTTACCGCCGTGTTCTTTGCCCTGTTGCTGGCATGTGGTGCGGCGCTGATGTGGATCCAGATGCGCAGCACCGCCATGCACGAGCAGGAAACCGTGCAGCGCCTGTCGCGCGGCCTGGCCGAGCACATCGCACGCAGCGGTGAACTGATGGACGCGCGCGGCATGCGCGGCGGCGATGTGCGCGCGCTGTTCGGCAAGCTGATGGCGGTCAACCCCAGCGTGGAGGTGTACCTGCTGGACGAGCAGGGGCGCATCCTCGGCCACGACGCGCCGGAAGGGCACCTCAAGCGTGACCGCGTGGACCTGGGCCCGGTGCAGGCATTGCTGCGCGATGAGCCGCTGCCCATCCTCGGCGATGACCCGCGCAGCGCCACCGGCCGCAAGGTGTTCAACGCCGCACCGCTGTGGGTGCAGGGGCGGCAGGTGGGCTATATCTACGTGGTGCTGGTGGGCGAGCAGCGCGAGGCACTGGCGGCCAATGTGGCCGGTAATGCCGCCCTGCGGACCACGCTGTGGTCACTGGCGATCGTGGTCGGGCTGGGGCTGCTGGCCGGTGCCTTCGCGTTCGGCTGGGTGACCCGCCCGCTGCGCCGGCTGACCGCGCGCATCCAGGGCTTCGACGTGGATACGGCGGCACCGGCTGCGTTGCCACCGCCCGCCGAGCTGCGCCCGGGGGAACGCGATGAGCTGGCGATCCTTGAGCACAGCTTCGGCCACATGAGCCAGCGCCTGGGCGAGCAGTGGCAGCAGCTGCGCGAGCAGGACCTGCAGCGGCGTGAGCTGGTGGCGAACATCTCGCATGATCTGCGCACGCCGTTGTCGTCGCTGCACGGGTATCTGGAAACGCTGTCGCTGAAGGACGCCACGCTCAGCGCCGAGGAGCGCCAGCGTTATCTCGGTATTGCACTGGCACAGAGCCAGAAGGTCGGCCGCTTGGCGCAGGCGTTGTTCGAACTGGCGCGGCTGGAACATGGTGGCGTGGTGCTGGATGTGCAGGCGTTCTCGCTGCCGGACCTGCTGCAGGACGTGTTCCAGAAGTTCGAACTCGCCGCCGAAGCACGCCGACAGACGTTATCCGCGGAGATTCCGCCCCGGTTGCCGGCGGTTCGCGCCGACCTTGGGTTGATCGAGCGGGTGCTGACCAACCTGCTCGACAACGCCATCCGCCATACGCCGGAAGGCGGGCGTATTACCGTCAGCCTGCGTGCCGACGAGGCGAAGGTCTGGGTGCGGGTGGCCGACACCGGCCCGGGCATCGCGCCGGAGCGGCGTGCGCAGCTGTTCCACACGCCACCGGCGCTGGGCAGCCAGCGGCCGGACAGTGGTGGACTGGGGCTGTTGATCGTGCACCGCATCGTGCAGCTGCATGGCGGACAGATCCGATTGCTGGATGGCGAGGCAGGCGCGGTGTTTGAGTTCGCGTTGCCGGTGTGATGTCGGGCGCGTTGGGATGTCATTGACGCGCATGGCGACGTGCGCCTGCGCCGGGCGGTACGTTGACGCGCATGGCGGTGTGCACCTGTGCCGGGCGGTACGTTGACGCGCATGGCGCGTCACTACGCGGGGGCTGACGGGTGGGGTAGAGTCGGTCGATAGACGACTGCCGTGAACGTTTCCACGCCCGGTAACGCATGGAAAAAACCAACGTGGCATCATGACGCACACTTCCGGCCAGTGTTTACCGTCGTGTCCAGATCCTCCCCGAACTACAGCATCGCCGCGCTGATGAAATACGCGCGCCGTGAACCCTGGGATGCCGTGCTGGGCGCTTCCATGGAGGCACATCTGGAACCGGCCAGCGCGGAGACCGGATTATCCATTGAGGAGATCAACGAGGAACTCGGAGAGGAGTGGCAAGGCCCGGTGTTCGGCTGTGCCTTCGAACACGCATTGACGCTTGAGATCGGGCCGGATGGCCGGAATCTGGTTGACGACTATCTTAAACGTCGCGGATGGACCGAATCCCGAAGCAATGTGGCGTATCTGAACGCGCTTCGTAACTCAGTACTCTCTCTCTACCTTGTAAGCGCGGTCGTTCCAGGCCGCTCCATGCAGATGGAGGATATCCTTCGCGGCGGTGATCCTGTGGAAGTGATCGAGCACTCGGCCACGCAATCGCTGGTGGATGGAGACGTCATCGCCGCACGCGTGCTGGAACTCGAGGGTGAGCATCTGCTTTCCGGCGGGATGCTTCCCTTCCGCGCGATCGGTCGGGACGACTGCGTGCTTGAAATCCTCCGCGAATGGCATCAGCGTCGGGATCCGGGTGATGCGCTGCCGGAGGATGCACAACTCCGCGAATTGGCCCCCTTCATCTGTACCCGTTGGCTGGTAAACGGGCTGGTGTCCTCCGGCCGAGCCGAACCCCCGCAACTGCTGAATGCTGACGGGGAGGAAATGCTGTTCCATCACATCGATTTTCCGCTGGTCAAGGGGGTTCGGGGCGTCGAGGTGGCCCGTCTGCTCTCCGCTGCCGGATGGTTGATGCTGGCAGACGACGGAGCGTGGCTTTGGGTTCCAGAGGACGCGGCCAAGTCCCAAGGCGGTACCGGCGGGGTGCGCATATTGGGCGATGTGACGCTTTCGCGGCGCCGACTGATCGCGCAGGTGAACAGCACCGACCGTGCGGCCGAGATCATTGACCGGCTGCATGATCTGCTGGGTGAGCGAATCGGTGAGCCCGATGTTTCGGTGGATGCGCTCGAACCCTGGCTGGATGACGACGCATCGAAGGATGGGACAGATGACCTTTCCGCGATGAGCGTCGATGACGCCGAGCGGGTGGTCCACGCCGCGTTGACCGAGCACTACCGCGCCACCTTGGACATGAGATTGCCGGCATTGGGTGGGGTATCTCCTCGAACGGCTGCAACATCCGAGACGGGACGGGTCAAGGTCGAGGCCTGGCTGCGCTCATTGGAAGAGGGTGCGAAAGAATCGGGTGGTCCCATATCGACGTATGACTTCGCCTGGCTATGGGAGGTGCTTGGCCTGAGGGGACGGCATCACTGACACCAGCGCAATGGCATGATGGCCGCCAATCCGTCACACGCCCGGTCTCCGCATGCGCCCCTGGTTCTGCCTCGCCCTGCTGTTGTGCACCTCACTCCCCGCCATGGCCGCTGACACCTGCCCGGACACCTCTGCCCTCGAACCCGCCCGCGCCGTGGTCCGTGACCTGCAGCGCATCACCACCCCCAACGGCATCCAGAAGCATTACGCCACGCCGATTGGCGGCCTCAACCAGTGGCTGACCATCCGCGGCCACGACCGCGCCAACCCGGTGATCCTGTTCGTGCACGGCGGGCCGGCCAGCCCGAGCACGCCCAGCCTGTGGCAATTCCAGCGCCCGTGGGAGGAGTACTTCACGGTGGTGGACTGGGACCAGCGCGGGGCGGGGAAAACCTATGCGGAAGCCGCGCCGGAGCAGATCAAGCCGACCCTGACCATCGACCGCTACGTGGACGACGCCATCGAAGTGGCCGAACACCTGCGCACCCATCTGGGCCAGCCGAAGGTGATTCTGATGGGGCACAGCTGGGGCACCATCGTCGCCTTCAAGGCGGCGCTGAAGCGCCCGGATCTGTTCCATGCCTATGTGGGCATCGGCCAGATCATCAACCAGGTGGAGAACGAGAAGATCAGCTTCGACTACGGGCTGGCGCAGGCGAAGGCCCATGGCAACGCCAAAGCCGTGGCCGCGCTGGAAGCGATTGCGCCATACCCGGGCAATATGCCGATCACCCGCGAGCGCATCATCGTTGCGCGCACCTGGCCGCAGTTCTACGGTGGATTGACGGCGTATCGGGACGATTCGAAGTACTACTTCGGTGCGGCGCGTTTGTCGCCGGAGTACAGCGATGCGGACCGCTGCAATGTGGACAAGGGCAGCGTGCTGTCGCTGGACCCACTGTTGCCACAGATGCTGCGGGTGGACTTCAACCCGGTGAAGCACTTCCCGATTCCGGTGGTGATGTTCATGGGGCGGCACGACTACACCACGCCGACCGCGCCGACCGATCGTTGGTTGAAGGCGGTGGATGCGCCGTTCAAACAGGCTGTGTGGTTCGAGCATTCCGCGCACATGGTGCCGTGGGAAGAACCCGGAAAGACGTTGTTGACGTTGGTGCAGGTGGTCAGGCCGCTGGCGAAGCCGTAAACAAAAAAAGACCCGACAGAGGGAGGGATCTGTCGGGTCTAGGATTGCGTGGGGGGAGGGACCCACGCAACATCCATTCGGTTGTCAGCTCAGCGTTTGGCGGCGAAGGGTTGCCGCGCCAGTTCGCTCAGCGCTTCAGTCGCTTTCAGTCCCAGGCCAACCACTTCCTGGTGCGCGGTGGTCCAGCGCTCCAGATTGTCCCTGGCCAACTGCGCGCCCTTCGGCAGCAGCTTGCCGGGGTCGGATGACTGCACGATTTCACCGAAGAACCCGCTGGTGGCGGTGATGTTCTTTTCCAGCGTCTTCAACTGCACGCCGAACATGCTCTCGGCGTTCTCCAGCGCGAGCCGGTTGGCACGCGTGGCCGTGGCGGCCAGTTGGCGGGTGTAGTCGCTGAAGGAATCGGTGAACGCGGACGCCATGGGAGGACGGCTCGTGAACTTGATGCAATGCAGCATACGCCGATTTTGACGCGATGCAACATGATTTCGCCAATTCGTTGCGAATTTAGCAAAAACATAAAACAATCAACAGGTTGCATCGCTTGTGATGCGCAATCCCGGACTGCCTGGGCCGGCCAACGGCCGGCGCTACCGGCAATTTGCGCAGGGAAGGTGACCCGTAGAGCCGGGCTTGCCCGGCTGCTCTTGCCTTACCCGCGGTAACGGCACCCGGACGTGCACGTCTCATGCACCGTCACCTCGCTCAGCGCCGGCAGATCAGGCTTGAGCTCGTTCCAGATCCACCGCGCCAGCACTTCGCTGGTCGGGTTCTCCAGGCCAGGGATGTCGTTGAGGTAGTGGTGGTCCAGGCGGTCGTAGATCGGCTTGAAAGCCGCCTTCACATCGCCGAAGTCCATGATCCAGCCGGTGTGCTCGCCGGGTTCGCCTTCCACCTTGAGCTCCACCCGGAACGAATGGCCGTGCAGGCGCGCGCACTTGTGGCCCGGCGGCACGTTGGGGAGGCGGTGGGCGGCCTCGAGGGTAAAGACTTTGAAGATTTCCATGCGCCCATTGTAGCGGGGCGACGTGACCGCCGGCGCTCCACCAGACCCGCGATGGTCTCGCCAGAACATATCCATCCGGATGAAGAGATGGTCCATTTCGTTATATCCGCATGAAGCGATGTTATTGGCCGGTTAACGGCCTGGCATGGATTACTGCGGAACTGACGTTCACCACCCCACTGACGTACATGCCCAAGCACACACTTCTCGTGGCCGCCCTGTCGGCCGCCCTGGCTACGCCTTTGTCCGCATTTGCCGACGCCAGCCCGGATGCCGCCGCCAGCGGTGCCAGCAGGACCCTCGACGCAGTCCGTGTGACCGGTTCCAACATCAAGCGCACCGACACCGAATCGGCCAACCCAGTGCAGGTGATCGGCCGGCAGGAGATCGAAGCGACCGGCAAGGCCACCGTCGCGGACCTGCTGCGTTCGATCTCGGCCAACACCGGCAACGCCAACAACGAAACCACCAACAATGGCTGGGCCTCCGGCTCGGCCGGCATCGGCCTGCGCGGTCTGTCGCAGAAGAACACGCTGGTGCTGCTCAACGGCCGTCGCCTGGCCAACTACGGCTTCCCGGCCGGCGGGCTGTCGGACACCTTCGTCAACCTCAATGCGCTGCCGATGGTCGCGGTGGAGCGCATCGAGGTGCTGAAGGACGGCGCTTCGGCCGTGTACGGCTCTGATGCCGTGGCCGGTGTGGTCAACATCATCACCCGCCAGGGCTTTGAGGGTGCCGAGATCGGCGGCAGTGCCGGCACCGCCGACCAGGGCGGGCTGGACGAGCAGAAGCTGAAGTTCATCGGTGGCATCGGCGATCTCGATACCGACGGCTACAACATCCTGGTCAGCCTCGAAGGCTACAACCGCGAGCGCCTGGACCAGGACGACCGCGACCTCACCAGGAGCGGCATCTATACCGACAAACCCGGCGGCCGCTGGAACGGCTGGTCGGCCAAGGGCGCGCGCTATCTGGTCAACGGCGTGTCGGTGCCGATGCTGGATGCCAACGGCAACTGCCCGGAGAACACCACGCTGGTGGCCAGTGCGCCGATTGACGGACTGGCCGGCGATACCTGCGGCTTCAACCTGGCCCCGTACACCACGCTGATTCCGTCGACCAAGCGCTACCAGGCCTACGTCAACGGCACGTTCCGGGTGAACGACAACGTCGAAGCCTTTGGCGAAGTGATCTACAGCAACATCAAGGGCGAGGCCTGGTTCGGCAGCAGCCCGTTCTTCACCCTGGAAAGCGGCCGCTTCGCACTGAACGCCGACACCGGGCTGGCCGAGCCGGTCTCCTCGAACCTGCCGGCCAGCAGCCCGTACAACCCATACGGACGCGCCATCCCCATTGAGTACACGTTCTTCAACCTGGGGCCGTCGATCAAGACCAACCGCTCGCAGGCATACCGCGGCGTGGTCGGTCTGCGTGGCAGCCTGCAGAACTGGGACTGGGAAGTGGGCGCGTTCGGTGCACGCAGCAGCGAGCGCGAGACCGTCTCGGGCGGCTTCGCCAACCGCTGGGCGCTGGCCGATGCGCTGGCCACCGGCAGCTACAACCTGCTCAATCCCTCGGCTACGCCGCAGGCCGTGCTGGATGCGATCAACCTGAGCACGCTGCGCCCGGCCGAATCGGTACTGCAGGGCGTGGACGCGAAGATCTCCGGCGCACTGGGCAGCACCTGGGCCGGCGAAGTCGGCTTCGCCGCCGGCGTGGAATGGCGGCGCGAGAAGCTGGATTCCGAAAACCCGTGGCAGATTGATGCCGGTCTGCAGGTGCGCCCGGCCATTGCCGAAGTGCACGGCGAGCGCAAGGTCACCGCCGCCTACGCCGAAGTGAATGTCCCGCTGGCCGAGACGCTGGAAGTGCAGGCCGCGGCGCGCGCCGACCACTACAGCGACTTTGGCGACGCGTTCTCGCCCAAGCTGAGCCTGCGTTGGCAGCCGCTGGACTTCCTGCTGGTGCGTGCGGCGGCGTCGAAAGGCTTCCGTGCACCGTCGCTGTCGGAAAACTCCAACAGCACCAGCATCGCCTACGGCAGCGTGATCGACCCGCGCGACCCGGACGTGCCGGGCTCGCGCCAGAACCCGACGTTCTTCACCGTCGGCAACAGTGATCTCAAACCCGAGCGCACCCGCAGCTACAACCTGGGCGTGGTGCTGTCGCCGTGGAGCAACACCAGCCTGAGCGTGGACTACTACCGCATCGAGCTGGAAAACCTGGTCGGCACCAACAATACCCAGACCCTGGTCACCAATGACGTGCCGGGCGCGGTGCTGCGCGATGAGCGCGGCAAGCTGCAGGCGGTGTACAACCGCTACCAGAACCTGAGCGAATTGAAGACCTCAGGCTTCGATGTCGAACTGCGCCAGCGTTTCCCCACTGCCAGCGCCGGTGACTTCACCCTGAGCAGTGCGTTCACCCATGTGCGCAACTACAGCCGCCCGACCGTGGTCGGCGGCCCGCTGGTCGACTACGCTGGCAGCAACCTGGGTGCCACCCTGCCCAAGAACAAGGCCACCACCACGCTGGACTGGGCACTGGGCGATTTCCGCACCGCGCTGACCTGGTACTACACCAGCGGCTATGACCAGAAGGCCAGTGCGGCGGCGACGGCGGTCCAGGACCGCGTGGATGCATACAGCCAGTTCGACCTGTACCTGGCCTACACCGGCGTGGACAGGCTGACCCTGTACGCCAAGGTACAGAACCTGGCCGACGAGGAGCCGCCGTACGACGCTTCCTTCCCGGGCATCCGCGCGCCGTATGACTTCAGCCAGTACGACCTGCGTGGCCGCTACTTCACCGTGGGTTTCGATTACCGCTTCTGATTGGGGGTTTGTTGTGTCCGTGTACCGAGGTGTTTCGCGTCGCGTGCGTTGGTTGCTGGCATCGGTGTGGCTGTTGGCCACACCGGCGTTTGCCCAGAGCGACTATTTCTTCCCGAAGGCGGGTGAGTTCGATCCGTCCATTCCCACCCCACAGCAGTTCCTCGGCTACGAGATCGGCAGCCGCTACACCCGCCACGACCAGCTGGTGGCGTATTTCGACGAGCTGGCCAGGCACTCGGACAAGATCAAGGTGCAGCGCATCGGCACCAGCTATGAAGGCCGACCGCTGCTGATCGCCACCATCACCTCGGCGCAGAACCAGCAACAGCTCGAGTCACTGCGTCGCCAGCACGTGACCCTGGCCGACCCGGCGCAGCCGCTGTCGGCCGCCGGCAGCAGCCCGGTGGTGGTGTGGCTGGGCTACAGCGTGCACGGCAATGAAACCTCCAGCGGCGAAGCGGCGCTGCTTACCGCGTACTACCTGGTGGCCAACCGCAGCCCGGAAACCGCGCAATGGCTGCAGCAGGCGGTGGTGCTGGTGGACCCGGCACAGAATCCGGATGGCCGCGACCGCGCGGCCAGCTGGCACAACGCCTATGCCTCGTTCCCCGCGTCGGCCGATCCGGCCGACAAGGAACACGTGGAGCCGTTCCCGCAGGGACGCACCAACCATTACTTCACCGACCTCAACCGCGACTGGCTGGCGCTGACCCAGCAGGACACGCGGCCGAAAATCGCGTTCTTCCACCAGTGGTACCCCAACGTCCAGATCGACTTCCACGAGATGGGCAAGGACAGCACCTATTACTTCGAGCCTTCGCCGGCGAGCATGCACAGCCCGCTGATTCCGGCCGCGTCGTATGAGTTCAACAAGACCCTGGCGAAGTATCACGCGCAATCGCTGGATGCCTTGGGCTCGCTGTACTACACCGGTGAGAACTTCGACAACTTCTCGCCGGTGTACGGCTCCACCTATCCGGACTTCCACGGTGCGGTCGGGGTGACCGTGGAGCAGGCCAGCTCGCGCGGACGCGTGCAGGAATCGGTGAACGGCCTGCTGACCTTTCCGTTTACCATCCGCAACCAGGTTGCCACCGGTCTGGGCACCGTGCGCGGTGCGGTGACCGAGCGTGATGGACTGCTGAAGCTGCAGAAGGAATTCTTCCAGTCCGCGCTGAAGCAGGCCGGCCAGCAGCCGGTGAAGTCGTTCGTGTTCGGCGATGCCCACGACCCGGGCCTGACCCGTCGTCTGCTCGACCTGCTGCTGCAGCATCAGATCACCGTGCAGCCGCTGACCAGCGCGGTCACGGTGGACGGGCAGCGCTTTGAACCGGGCAGTGCCTACGTGGTGCCCACCGCGCAGCCGCAGTTCCGGCTGGTGCATTCGATCTTTGCCGAGACTCCGCCGATCAAGGGGGATGTGTTCTACGGCAGCACCTCGTACGCGATTGCACCGGCCTATGGCGTGGCGTTTGCCGGCAGCCGCAGCCGGGTTGCCGGCGGCGAGCGCATCACCGCGTTGCCCGCCGTGCAGGGCGGCGTGAGCGGTGGCGAAGCAGGTTACGCCTATGTGTTCGACTGGCGCGACTACAACGCCAGCCGCGCGCTGTATGCGCTGCAGGCGAAGGGGGTGCTGGCCCGCGCCGCATTCCAGCCGTTCACCGGCAGCACCAGCAGCGGCGAACAAAGCTTTGCGCGGGGCAGCGTGGTGATTCCGGTGGCCGGCCAGCCGCTCAGCGGAGCCGCGCTGCGTGCAGCGGTGGACGACGCCGGCCGCAGCAGCGGCGTGCAGATCCAGGCGCTGTCCAGCGGGCAGAGCCGCAGCGGCATCGACATTGGCAGCGACAGCGTCAAGTCGCTGCGCAAGCCGGCGGTCGCGCTGGTGATGGGCGAGGGCGTCAGTGCCACCGAGATCGGCTCGGCCTGGTTCCTGCTCGACCAGCACCTGCAGCTGCCGGCGAGCAAGATCGATCCGGCGCAGCTGGGCAGGATCAACCTGGACCGCTACACCAGCATCGTGCTCGCCGGTGGTACCTACACCGGCGTGGATGCCGCTGCAGTGGCGGCGCTGAAGCGTTGGATCAACGCCGGTGGCTCGTTGGTCACCTATGGCACCGCGTCGCGCTGGGCGATCGAGCAGAAGCTGGCGGACGAAGTGCTGGGCCAGGAAGAGCAGGCCCCGGACAGCGCCCGCCGTGCGTTCGGCGACCAGCGCGACATCGCCGCCATCGAGCGGGTCAGCGGCAACATCCTCAGCGCAGAAGTGGATACCAGCCATCCGCTTGGTTTCGGCCTGCCGCGCACACAGCTGGCGGTGAACAAGGAAAACGGAATCAGCTTCAAGCCCAGCCGCAATCCGTTCTCCACCGTGGTGCGCATTGACGACAGCCCGCGGGTGAATGGATACCTGTCGGAAACCAACCGCAGCCGGGTCGCTGGTACCGCCTGGCTGCTGGTATCGCCGCAGGGGCAGGGCAACGTGGTGTTGTTTGCCGATGATCCGGCGCACCGCAAGTACTGGCATGGCACCGAGCGCCTGCTGTTGAACGCGGTGTTCTTCGGCAACCTGTTGAATCCGACCAAACCGCGCGGGTAATTTGCGGGGGGCAAAAAAAAGGCGACGCAATGCGTCGCCCTTTTCATTCATCCCGCCGGCATCAACCCGCGCGGTGACCGCCACCGCCCTGGCCACGGCCGCCCTGGCCGCGACCACCGCCGCCACCGGCACCGCCACGGCGCTGGCCCTGCGGTTGGCCGCCGCGCGGCGCGCCACGACCGGCACCGTCACGCTGGCCGCCGCTGCTCTTTTTCGGACCCGCATGTGCGTGGCGCGGAGCCTCGCTGTGCGGACGGCGGGCGTGGTTCTTGCGCGGTGCGCGCTCGCCACCCGGAACCTCCGCCTTGCCCGGGGCGCTGTTGCCCCAGCGGATCGGCACCTGCGGCTCGAAGCCCGGCACGTCGCGGATGTCCATGTCGCGGTTCAGCAGGCGCACGATCTGGCGCAGCAGCTTGGCCTCGTCCTGCGCCACCAGCGAGATCGCCTGGCCGGTCGAGCCATTACGGCCGGTACGGCCGATGCGGTGCACGTAATCCTCAGCCACCATCGGCAGATCGTAGTTGATCACCTTCGGCAGCTCGTTGATGTCGATGCCACGCGCGGCGATGTCGGTCGCCACCAGCACCGTCACCCGGCCGGCCTTGAAGTCGCCGAGCGCACGCAGGCGCTGGCCCTGGCTCTTGTTGCCGTGGATCGCCGCGGTCTTGATGCCCGACTTCTCCAGGAACGTGGCCAGCTTGTCGCTGCCGTGCTTGGTGCGCGCAAACACCAGGGTCTGCTCACGGCTGTCCTGCGCCAGCAGGTGCAGCAGCAGCTCGCGCTTGCGCGCGCCGTCGACCGGATGCACTTTGTGGGTGATGGTCTCGGCCACGGTGTTCTTCGGCGTCACCTGGATCTGTTCCGGGTTGCGCATGAACTCCAGCGCCAGCTGGCGGATGTTGTCTTCAAACGTGGCCGAGAACAGCAGGGTCTGGCGGTTCTGGCGCGGCAGCTTGGCCAGGATGCGCTTGATCGAGGGCAGGAAGCCCATGTCCAGCATGCGGTCGGCTTCGTCCAGCACCAGCACCTCAATGCCGGACAGGTCGACGCTGCGGCGCTCCAGGTGGTCGATCAGACGGCCCGGGCAGGCCACCAGCAGGTCGACGCCACGGCGCAGCACGTCGAACTGGTTGCCCATGCCCACGCCGCCGTAGATGCAGGCGCTGGGAATGCGCAGGTACTTGCTGTAGCCGCGCAGGCTGTCATGCACCTGGGTGGCCAGTTCGCGGGTCGGGGCAAGCACCAGCGCACGCGGTTTGCGCGGACCGTCCACGGCCTGCGGGTGGGTGCCCAGGTGTTGCAGCAGCGGTAAGCCGAAGGCAGCGGTCTTGCCGGTACCGGTCTGTGCACCGGCCAGCAGGTCGCGCCCGGCCAGGGCCAGCGGAATGGCCTGTTCCTGGATCGGGGTCGGGTTTTCATAGCCCTGCTCGGACAACGCGCGCAGCAGGAACGGGGCAAGGCCCAGGTCTTCGAAAGACATCGGTGGAAAGCTCCAAAAGCAAAGTAACGCCGGGCCGGTTGGCCAGACGCGCGGCAGATCGTGTGATCGGCTGACTCGGAGCGTTCCCGTGAACCGCGCTGCGAGGAGTAGGGTGCAGCCAACGCGGTGCGCAGGCTGGACTGCAAGACGAATGGCGTCGGAGTGGGGGCGGGCGAAGGGTCGAAACCCGGTTCGCCGGCGATCCCGAAGGGAAACGGACGGCCGCTGCAGACCGGCGGATTATAGGAGAAATTGTGCAGCACATCAATTTCCCCATTCAGGTTCACCGGCGCGGATCGTTTATGGTCCTTATGACGCATTGCGCCTTGGCTCCTGCGCGCATTTGGTTACACTCGAAACCTATTTTTCTGCGATTCACGGATACCCACTCATGAAGCTTGGTTCTTTGAAGGAAGGCGGCCGCGACGGCACCCTGATCGTGGTCTCGCGCGACCTGCGCCAAGGCGTCCGCGCCACCGGCATTGCCGCCACCCTGCAGGCCGCACTGGAAGACTGGACCCACCTGGCTCCGCGCCTGAACGCCCTGTACGAATCGCTGAACGACGGCAGCGCCGACGGCGTGTTCGACATCGACCTGCAGGCGCTGGCTGCGCCCCTGCCGCGCGCCTACGAGTTCGTCGACGGCAGCGCCTACCTGCCGCATGTGGAGCGCGTTCGCCGCGCCCGCGGGGCCGAGGTGCCGGAAAGCTTCTACACCGACCCGCTGATGTACCAGGCCACCAGCGCCGGCTTCCATGGCCCGCGCGACGCGGTGAAGGTGGTCAGCGAGGAATACGGCATCGACCTGGAAGCCGAGCTGGTGGTCATCACCGACGATGTGCCGATGGCCGTCACCCCGGAACAGGCCGCCGGTCACATCCAGCTGGTGGGCCTGGTCAACGACGTCTCGCTGCGCAACCTGATCCCGGGTGAACTGGCCAAGGGCTTTGGCTTCCTGCAGTCCAAGCCGCGCTCGGCGCTGTCGCCTGTGTTCGTCACCCCGGACGAGCTGGGCGATGCCTGGCAGAACAGCAAGGTGCACCTGCCGCTGGTCACCCACATCAATGGCGAATGGTTCGGCGCGCCGGAAGCGGGTGTGGACATGCAGTTCAACTTCGCCCAGCTGGTCGCCCACGCGGCCAAGACCCGCCCGCTGGGCGCGGCCACCATCGTCGGCTCCGGCACCATCGCCAACGAGGACACCAGCAAGGGCGCTTCATGCTTTGCCGAGCAGCGCACCGTGGAAACCCTGCGCGACGGCAAGCCGAGCACGCCGTTCATGTCGTTCGGCGACGTGGTCCGCATTGAAATGTTCGACGCCGCCGGTGCCAGCATCTTCGGGGCCATCGAGCAGCGCATTGAGCAGGCTGCACGGCCCTGAGCATGAGCGCCATCCGCATCGAACTGTTCAGCTACTGGCGTTCCAGCGCGGCCTACCGCGTGCGCATCGGCCTGAACCTGAAGGCCCTGCCGCATGAGGTCACCCCGGTGCATCTGGTCCGCGATGGCGGCCAGCAGCACAGTGAGGGCTATGCCGCGCTGAACCCCCAGGAGCTGGTGCCCACTCTTCGCCACGGTGAGCAGGTGCTGCACCAGTCGATGGCGATCCTGGAGTACCTGGATGAGGTATTCGGTGGCCCCTCGCTGCTGCCGGACGATGCGGCGGGGCGGGCAAGGGTGCGCGCGCTGGCCCAACTGGTGGCGTGCGACATCCACCCGCTCAACAACCTGCGGGTGATGCAGTTCTTCAGCGATACCTGGAACGTGCCCCAGCCCGAGCGCGAAGACTGGACCCGGCACTGGATCCAGCTCGGCTTTGAGGCGATGGAGCGGATGCTGGTGGAATCGGTGGAGACCGGCCGCTTCTGCCACGGCGACACGCCCACGCTGGCCGATTGCTGCCTGGTGCCGCAGCTGTACAACGCACGGCGCTTCAATGTGGACCTGGGGCCGTACCCGACCCTGGTGCGGATTGACGCGGCGTGTCTCGCGTTACCGGCCTTCGATGCGGCGCGGCCGGAGAACCAGCCCGACGCGGTATAGATGCAGTTTGACGGGTTGTGAAACCGGTAGCGCCGGCCGTTGGCCGGCCCAGGCGGTGCGTGGGCCGGCCAACGGCCGGCGCTACCGGAATTGTTCCGTCGTCGGTTAGAACCCGTGCGTGATGCTTGCCGGGCTGGCCGCCGAATAATCCGCATACGGATCATGCTCGCCGCTGCCGCCTTCGGACAGGCGGAACTTCAGGGCCAGGCCGTCGCGCGAATCGGCCGCACGCAGCGCCTCTTCCTGCTCGATGATGCCGCTCTTGGCCATCCGGAACAGGCACTGGTCGAAGCTTTCCATGCCTTCTTCCAGCGACCCTTCCATTGCTGCCTTGATCTCGTGCACCTGGCCGCGGCGCAGCAGGTCGCGGATCATCGGGGTGTTGATCAGCACTTCGGTCGCCGGCAGGCGGCGACCGTCCTGACCCTTCACCAGACGCTGCGAGATGACCGCGCGCAGGTTCAGCGATAGGTTCATCAGCACGTTGCGGTGGGCGCTTTCCGGGAAGAAATTCAGAATGCGCTCGATGGTCTGGTCGGCATTGTTCGAGTGCAGCGTGGCCAGGCACAGGTGACCGGTTTCGGCGAACGCAATGGCCGCCTCCATGGTTTCCGCGTCCAGGATTTCGCCGATCAGGATCACGTCCGGCGCTTCACGCATCGCGTTCTTCAGCGCGTTGTGGAAGGCATGGGTGTCCAGACCGACCTCGCGCTGGTTCACGATCGACATCTTGTGCTTGTGCAGGTATTCGATCGGGTCCTCGATGGTGAGGATGTGCCCCGTGGTGGTGCTGTTGCGATGGTCGATCATCGACGCCAGCGAGGTCGACTTGCCCGAACCGGTCGAGCCCACCACCAGCACCAGCCCGCGCGGGGTCATGATGACGTCCTTCAGCACCTGCGGCAGATTCAGCTCTTCAATGCTGGGAATCTTGCTGCGGATGGCGCGGATGACCATGCCCACTTCGCCACGCTGCTTGAACACGTTGACGCGGAAGCGCCCGGCGTCGGGCAGGGCGATGGCCATGTTGAGCTCCAGGTCACGCTCGAACTGCGGTACCTGGCCCTCGTCCATCAACGAATAGGCGATCTTCTTGACCATGCCCGGCGGCAACCCGGTGTTGCCCAGCGGGTAGAGCTTGCCCTCGATCTTGATGTACACCGGCGCGCCGGTGGTCAAGAACATGTCCGAGGCGTTCTTTTCGGTCATCAGCTTCAGGAAATAGCCGATATCCATGCGAAATCTTTCCCCAACAAACGGCTTCGTGCCATTGCAAGCACGGCGCAGGCTTCCGACAATGGCCGTGCACAGACAACCTGGCAACGGCCCCCCCAATGAATCGTAGCTTCGCACAAATACGACGTACCCCGGCAGTTTTCATCTCTGGATGCGTGATGGCGTGCGCATTCGCGCTGTCCGGACCGGCCCTGGCCCAGGACGGCGCGCTGGAGCTGGCCCAGGCCCGCCAGGCCGTCGACAAGGCCACCCAGGCCGACGCCGACCAGTACGCTCCGGACCTGATCGCCATTGCGCGGCAAGGCCTGGAGCAGGCCCAGGCGGCCGCTGGCGACCGCCGCGAGCGCAAGAATGTTCCGGTGCTGGCCGCCCGCGCCACGGTCGATGCCGACCTGGCCCGCGCCCGCAGCGAGGAGGCCACCGCCATGGCCCAGCTGCAGCTGCACCGCAATGAAGTGGCCCAGCTGGAACGCCAGCTGGCCACCCCGGAGGGCCGTTGATGAAGACTGCCCTGCGCACCCCCGCCGCCCTGCTGCTGGCCGCCGGCCTCGCCCTGCCACTGCTGGCCACTGCCGCCGAAGACCCGGCCGTGGCCCAGCTCAACCAGCGCCTGCTGGCCATCCAGGCCAATGCCAACACCGCCGAGCTCGCTCCGTATGAGCGTCTGCAGGCCCAGCAGGCCGTGGCCGAGCTGGCCAAGGCCAAGCGCCGCGACCTGGACCAGGCCCGCTACCTGGCCGAGCGCCGGGTGGAAATTGCCGAAACCAGCGTGCGCACCGCGCTGGCCCAGCGCCAGTCGCGCGAACTGGAGCGCACCCGCAGCGACCTGCTGATCGAGGCCACCCGCCGCGAATCGCAGCGCATCCGCCAGGAAAACGAGCGCCTGCGCGTGCAGGCCCAGATCCAGGCCGAAGAGGCCGAGCGGCTGCGGCTGGCTGCGGAAAGCGAGACCTTGGCCCGCCAGGACGCCGAAACCGCGCTGACCAGCGTGGCCGGCAAGCAGTCGGCCCGGCTCAACGCCGCCCAGGCCAATGCCGCCAAGCTGGCCCGTGAGGAAGCCGAGCTGGTGTCCGGGGCGAAGCTGCCGGGGTCGAAGTTCGACAGCCGCGGCGAGGTCTTCACCTTCGCCGGTGACGCCTTTGCAGGTGGCCAGGCCAGCCTGTCCGGTGGGGCCAAGAGCCAGACCAAGGCGCTGGCCGAGTACCTCAACATCGGCAAGAAGGGCCGGGTGCGGATCGAGGCGTATGACGCCGCCGCCGGCGTCGGCCAGAAGCGCGCCGAGGCCCTGCGCGATGCCCTGGTTGCGGCAGGCGTCAGCGCCAGCCGGTTCCAGGTCAGCGGCAAGAAGGCGGCCGCCACCAAGGCCCGTTCGGCCGAGGTGATCGTCGCCCCGTGACGGGGTTGATGACGCCGCATTTCGGTAGCGCCGGCCGTTGGCCGGCCCTCATTGATGCGTGGGCCGGCCAACGGCCGGCGCTACCGCAACTCCATGTTTCTGTTAGCTTTTCGTTCAACTGCGTGTTCAGGCTGAACCCCGTCTGGCGCGTTCGGCCCATTTCAGATGAAACCCTTGAACCTGCCCGACAGCAGGCGTAGGGTCGGTTGTCCGGGGAGCGATTCTGCACCCGGGCGATTGGAGGGCCGGGCCGATGTACCAGGGGCACGCACCACAGCAGTTCGAAGTCCGGATCCCCCGGGCGCTGCGTCAGGGTGCACCTGCGGTTTCGGTTGATGCCGGTTGCTCCTCCCAAAGCCACGCCCCGTGCCGCCAGGCCGGGGCGTCTTTGTTTATGCGATACAAGCGATAGGAGGTTCATTATGTTTGAAGGTCAGCCCCAGAGCGAGATCGACGCACGCCGCGAGCGTGACCCGGAATTCAGAAGGCTCTACGACACGCACAAGAAGTTGAACAAACAGTGCATGGACGCCGAGCTGGGCGTGCTTCCCGTAGGTGATCAAACCCTGGGCCAGATGAAACGCGAGAAACTGCTGGCCAAGCAGAAGCTCGAACGCATGTACGCCTCCCCGCTCCACTAACACCCACGTCCACGCCTACCGCCGCGGGCGGTGTCCGTCACCTCGTCGACGGGCACCGTCCGCGTCGTCTTTTCAGGGGCAGAATGTCGGATAATCGGGGGTCCGGCCGCATTGCGGCGCGAATTGATCTGACCCGATGACCATCCATTCCTCCGTCCTCGAACTCATTGGCAACACCCCCATCGTCAAGGCCCAGCGCCTCGATACCGGGGTGTGCGAGCTGTATCTGAAGCTCGAAAGTGCCAATCCCGGGGGCTCGATCAAGGACAGGATCGGGCTGTCGATGATCGAGGCGGCGGAGAAGCGCGGCGACCTCAAGCCGGGCGCAACCCTGGTGGAAGGCACCGCCGGCAATACCGGCCTCGGCCTGGCCCTGGTCGCCCAGCAGAAGGGCTACAAGCTCATTCTGGTGGTGCCGGACAAAATGAGCCGCGAGAAGATCTTCAACCTCAAGGCCATGGGGGCCGAAGTCCGGCTGACCCGCTCGGACGTGGCCAAGGGCCATCCCGAGTACTACCAGGACATGGCCCAGCGCGTGGCCGAAGAAACCCCGGGTGCCTACTTCATCAACCAGTTCGGCAACCCGGACAACCCGGCCGCGCACGAATTCGGCACCGGCCCGGAAATCCTCGAACAGATGGGCGGTGAGCTGGACGCCATCGTGTTCGGCTGCGGCAGCTCGGGCACCATGACCGGCCTGTCGCGCGCCTTCGCCAAGCTGTCGCCGAAGACCGAGCTGGTGCTGGCCGACCCGGTCGGCTCGATCCTGGCCGAGTACATCAACGACGGCAACCTGAACGACAAGTCCGGCAGCTGGCTGGTCGAAGGCATCGGTGAGGACTTCCTGCCGTCCATTTCCGACTTCAGCCGGGTCAGCAAGGCCTACCCGATCACCGACGCGGAAAGCTTCCACACCGCGCGCGAGCTGCTGGGCAAGGAAGGCGTGCTGGGCGGTTCGTCCACCGGCACCCTGCTGGCCGCCGCGCTGAAGTACTGCCGCGAGCAGACCACCCCGAAGAAGGTGCTGGTGCTGGTGCCCGACACCGGCAACAAGTACCTGTCCAAGATGTACAACGACTACTGGATGCTGGACAACGGCTTCCTGGAGCGCCCGCAGTACGGCGACCTGCGCGACCTGATCCTGCGCCCGTACGGACAGCGCGACACTGTCGTGATCGGCCCGAACGACCTGCTCACCACCGCCTACCAGCGCATGAAGCTGTATGACGTGTCGCAGCTGCCGGTGATGGATGGCGACCAGCTGGTCGGCATCGTCGACGAAAGCGATGTGCTGCTGCACGTGTACGGCGACGAGGCCCGGTTCCGCGACAAGGTCGCCACCGCGATGGTCAGCAAGCTGGATCGGCTGGATGTGAAGTCGCCCATTGAGGCCCTGCTTCCGGTGTTCGACCGTGGCCAGGTGGCGATCATCATGGACGGCGGCATCTTCCTGGGGCTGATCACCCGGATCGACCTGCTGAACTATCTGCGCCGCCGCGTCCAATAAGCGCACGTTGGCCACATTTGGGCCATGAATACGTGTTTATCGGCGTCAAAGGCTGGTTAAGCTCCCGCTGATAGACTTTCGCTCCATTTGATTATGGGAACCTTGCATGAAGGTTCCCGACCGTTGGGAAACCACATGTCCAACTCCGCTTCTTCCGGGCACTCCGACCGCGCGCTGGCACTGGCCACCCTGGCCATTCACGGCGGCCAGTCGCCGGACCCGAGCACCGGCGCGGTAATGCCGCCGATCTACGCCACCTCGACCTACGCCCAGTCCAGCCCGGGCGAGCACC
The DNA here is from genome assembly GCA_039592995.1 of Stenotrophomonas sp. Taxonomy (GTDB): domain Bacteria; phylum Pseudomonadota; class Gammaproteobacteria; order Xanthomonadales; family Xanthomonadaceae; genus Stenotrophomonas. The sequence continues at coordinate 116,138 of JBCNQC010000007.1, forward strand.
AGGGGTTTGAGTACTCGCGCACCCACAACCCGACCCGCTTCGCCTATGAGCGCTGCGTGGCCAGCCTGGAAGGCGGCAGCCGCGGCTACGCGTTCGCCTCGGGCATGGCCGCCACCTCCACGGTGATGGAGCTGCTGGACGCCGGCAGCCACGTGGTGGCGATGGACGACATCTACGGCGGCACCTTCCGTCTGTTCGAGCGCGTGCGCAAGCGCACCGCCGGCCTGCAGTTCAGCTTCGTCGACCTCACCGACCTGGCTGCGCTGGAAGCGGCGATCACCCCGCAGACGAAGATGGTCTGGATTGAAACCCCGACCAACCCGATGCTGAAGATCGTGGACATCGCCGCGGTGACCGCCATCGCCAAGCGCCACGGCCTGATCGTGGTGGTGGACAACACCTTCGCCTCGCCGATGCTGCAGCGCCCGCTGGTGCTGGGCGCGGACCTGGTGCTGCATTCGGCCACCAAGTACCTCAACGGCCATTCGGACATGGTCGGCGGCATGGTGGTGGTCGGCGACAACGCCGAACTGGCCGAGCAGATGGCCTTCCTGCAGAACTCGGTGGGTGGCGTGCAGGGGCCGTTCGACAGCTTCCTGGCTCTGCGCGGCCTGAAGACCCTGCCGCTGCGCATGAAGGCGCACTGCGCCAATGCGCTGGCCCTGGCCCAGTGGCTGGAAAAGCACCCGGCCGTGGAAAAAGTGATCTACCCCGGCCTGACTTCGCACCCGCAGCACGAGCTGGCCACGCGCCAGATGAACGGCTACGGCGGCATCGTCTCGATCGTGCTCAAGGGCGGGTTCGCGGCGGCCAAGTCGTTCTGCGAGAAGACCGAGCTGTTCACCCTGGCCGAGTCGCTCGGCGGGGTGGAAAGCCTGGTCAACCATCCGGCTGTGATGACCCATGCGTCCATTCCGGTTGAACGCCGTGAACAGCTGGGCATCAGCGATGCGCTGGTGCGGTTGAGCGTGGGTGTGGAGGAGCTGGGGGATCTGCAGGTGGATCTGGAACAGGCGTTGGCCGGCTGAACACCACGGCCGCTGCCATGACGTCACCTGGTTCCAGTCAGTCCACTGCACGGGTGCGCCTGATGGCGTGGCTGCGCGGGCAGTCGTGGCTGCGCGGGGCCTATCGTGCGCTGCCGGCCGCTGTGCGGGAAGGGACGCTGCGGTTGTTGACGCGTCGGCTGCAGGGGCAGACCCGATTTCCCCGCACGACGGCATGGGACGTGGAGCGCGTGGTCCCTGATGCGCTGGTGCCGCTTGAGGCACTCAGCGTGCCGGCACCTTCTGGCGTGAACATCGTGGGCTACATCCATGGGCAGTTCGGGTTGGCCGAGGCAGCCCGTTGCTACGCGCGCGCGCTGATCCAACATGGTGTGCCAGTGGCAATGCTGGACGTCGATCTGGGGTTGCCACACGCCAGTGGCGAGCATGCATTCGATGCCTATCTGGACAACACCACGCCCCATCCCGTCAGCATCATTTTCATCAATCCTGATTACCTGGAGCAGGCGCTGGCCGCCATCGGCAATGCGAGGCTGCAGGGGAAGTACCTGATCGCCTGCTGGTTCTGGGAACTCGAGCAAATCCCCGATAGCTGGCTGCCCGCATTGGCCCTGGTGGACGAAGTGCTGGTCGCCACTGCCTTCGTGGAGCAGGCGGTGAGGCGTGTCACCCACAAGCCCGTGTTGCGTGTCCCCATGCCCCTGGGGGCTTTGCCCAGCAGTGGGCTGCGGCGGTCCGATTTCGGTCTGCCTGACAACGCCTTCGTTTTCCTGGTGTCGTTTGACTTCAGTTCGCTGATGGAGCGCAAGAATCCCGAGGCAGCCCTGCGCGCGTTCAGGATGGCGTTTCCGGGTGACCGTAAGGATGTGCGCCTGCTGATCAAGAGCAGCAATGGTTATCGGTTCCCGCATCTGCTCCAGCATCTTTCCACGCTTTCACAAGGCGATGACCGGATTCTGATTCGCGACGAGGTGATCGAGCGCGAGCACCTCAACGCGCTTCACCACTGCTGCGACGCCTACGTGTCCCTGCATCGGGCCGAAGGATTCGGCATGGGAATGGCGGAAAGCATGGCCATCGGAAAGCCGGTCATCGCAACGGGATGGTCCGGCAACATGGAGTTCATGGACGATGATTGCGCTGCATTGGTCGGATACACGCTGGTGCCAGTGAAGGAAGGGCAGTATCCGGGTGGACAAGGCCAAAGATGGGCCGATCCGGACATTCAGCAGGCGGCCGTGTGGATGCGACGGCTGGTGGATGAGCCAGGCCTGGCAGCGGAAATGGGCAGCCGAGGGCGGGAGCACGTGGAGCGCGTACTGTCGGGTCGCGCCGCCGCCGAGCGGATTGCCGCCCGCTCAGCCGAAATTGAATCAACGAGACAACTGCAGGACGGAAGCAACCGTGATTGACATGCTGCGGTCCCTTTGGGCCTACCGCTACTTCATTCTGTCCTCGATCAGGAATGATCTGAGGATGCGCTTCATTCGAAGCAAACTGGGTGCGTTGTGGATGATCATTCATCCGCTGATGCAGGTGCTCATTTTCGCCACCATTTTGTCCGAGGTGCTGTCGGCCAAGATGCCGGGCGTGGAGAACAAGTACGGGTACGCGCTGTATCTGATGGCCGGCACGCTGTGCTGGAGCATGTTCTCCGAGACGGTATCCAAGTGCGTGAATCTGTTCGTGGATAGCGGCAACCTGATGAAGAAGATGGCGTTCCCGCGGATCTGTCTGCCGGTCATCGCTGCAGGCACGATGCTGGTGAACAATCTGTTGCTGCTGGCAGCGATCTTCGCTGTATTCGCGGTCATGGGGCACTACCCGGAGGGGCAGGTAGTATGGTTGCCTGTACTCATGCTGTTGACCCTGGGTTTCGCCATGTCCATCGGCTTGCTGCTGGGTGTGTTCAACGTGTTCATGCGCGATATCGGCCAAGTGGTGCCGGTGGTCCTGCAGGCGCTGTTCTGGCTCACGCCGATTGTCTACAACGTCAGCATCCTGCCTGAAGCGGCACGCGAGGCTTTCAAGCTCAACCCGCTCTATCCTCTGGTAACCAGTTACCAGCAGGTGTTGCTCTACAACAAGCCCCCGGTCTGGGCAGACCTGCTGCCGATGGCCGTTGCGACCCTGGTCCTGCTGGTCGCATCGCTGATCGTGTTCCGCAAGGCAAGCCCTGAAATGGTGGACGCGCTATGAGCGGCGTTCTCACCCTGGAGGGCGTAGGCAAGTCCTACCGCCATTGGGGCAGCGAGTGGCTGCGTGCTGCCAGTTGGTTCGGCCTGCCGGTGCGTCCCAAAGAGGAGCACTGGATCATCCGCAACGTCTCGCTGACGATCTCGCCGGGTGAGGCGGTAGGTGTTGTCGGCCGCAACGGTGCCGGCAAGAGCACGCTGCTGAAGCTGATCACCGGAACCACGCAGCCTACCGAGGGCAGCGTGGTGCGCGGTGGGCGCATCGCGGCGATCCTCGAACTGGGCATGGGGTTCAATCCAGACCTGACCGGGCGCCAGAACTGCTTCCATTCTGCAGGACTGATGGGGTACACCCAGCAGCAGATCGAGGACATGATGGCCTTCATCGAAGCCTTCGCCGAAGTCGGCGAATACTTCGACGAGCCCGTGCGGACCTACTCCAGTGGCATGCAGGTCCGCGTCGCGTTCGCAGTCGCCACGGCGTTCCGCCCGGACATCCTGATCGTCGACGAGGCACTGTCAGTTGGCGATGCATACTTCCAGGCAAAGTGTTTCAAGCGCGTCCAGGAGTTCAAGGAGCAGGGCACTACCCTTATTCTGGTGAGCCACTCGGTTGGCGATATCGTGAAGCACTGCGACCGGGTGATTTTCATCAAGGACGGCGGGGTGTACGCCGATGGTCCCTCGCGCGAGGTCTCCAACCTCTATCTGGACGAGCTGTTTGGCCGCAAGCCCGGCAAGGCGATCACCGCGCAGGCCGAAGGCGCGGACAATCACCTGGGTGCGATGGGCGCGGGCACCGAGGATCAGTTCCACACCCGGCGCGGCTATAACAAGGGTGAGCACCGGTGGGGCCAGGGCGGCGCGCGCATCATCGACTACGCAATCGTCAGCAATGGCGAAGAGAATCCGGCCCGCATCGACAGTGGCACACGCACTGAGTTCGTGATGAAGGTCATATTCGATCAGGACGTTGACAGCGTGGTGCCTGGCATTCTGATCAAGACCCTGGAAGGCTTGTTCCTGTATGGCACGAACTCCTTCCTCGCCAGCAACGGAGCCACGCAGATCTCCGCCAAGGCGGGGGACGTGCTGGTATGCACGTTCCAGGTCCCGATGAATGTAAATGAAGGTCATTACATGGTTTCGCTGGGCGTTTCGAGTGGCGACCCGCTTTCCGAACTGACCCCGCTGGACCGTCGTTACGATTCCATATTGCTGGATGTGAGCCGACCGATGCAGTTCTGGGGCATCGTGGATCTGCATGCTGGATTCAGCGTGCAGGCGGCTTGACGGAATATGGAATCGCTCGTGGTATCGAAGAATGGAAAACTGGAAATGACAGACGTCAACAACAGCGCCGCCGGCGAGATTGAAGCACTGGTGGCCGCGTTGCCCGAGAAGTACCAGCCCATCTTCGGGCACCCCGAGCTGTCGGAGGGTAGCTCGCGTGGCTGTGAAGACCGCCTGGCGCTGATCCTTGCCACCGCGCAACGCCTGCAGGACGCGCTGGGTCGTCCGCTGCGTGTGTTGGACCTTGGCTGCGCCCAGGGCTTCTTCTCGCTGAACCTTGCAGCAGCGGGGCATTCCGTGCGCGGTGCGGATTTCCTCGATCGAAACGTGTTCGTCTGCCAGGCGTTGGCGGCGGACGCCGGCCTGACGCGGGCGACATTCGAGTGCGGTCGCATTGAGGACATCGTTGCGACGCTGAAGGACGGTGCCTACGATCTGGTGCTCGGCTTGAGCGTATTCCATCATCTGGTGCACGAACACGGTCTGCCGGCTGTCGTGGAGATCATCTCCGGCATTGCCAGCAAGATCGCTTGCGGCATCTACGAGGTCGCCGTACGGGAAGAACCGTTGTACTGGGGGCCGTCACAACCGGAACATCCGGCAGCGCTGTTGAGCCCGTATGCGTTTGTGCGCGTCATGTCCTGGCAGCCGACCCATCTTTCAGGAGTGGAACGTCCGCTCTATTTCGCCAGCGAGAAGTTCTGGTTTGTGGGTAATGACTTCCGCGCGTTCGATTCCTGGCGCTTCCAGTCGCATCCGATGGACATGAGCAGTCATCAAAAGTCGCGACGATACTTCTTCAGCAACGGTGTCATGCTCAAGCAGTATTCGCTGGCAAATCCAGGTCGGCGCGACTTCAATCGCGAAGAGTTCCAGAACGAAGCCAGTTTCCTGGCTGAAGCGCCCGAAGCGATGGGAGCGCCAGCATTGCTGGAAGCCTTGGTCGATCGCGATGATTGCTGGATCGTGCGGGAGGTCACCGAGGGACGCATCCTTCTGGAAATGATGAAGGAGCATGTCCCGTATTCGCCGGAGCGTGTAGCGGACGGGCTCATCCGCCAGCTGGTGACTCTTGAGGAGCGCGGCCTGTTCCACAATGACGTACGTTGCTGGAACCTGCTGGTGGACGCGGATTCGCGGGCGCATCTCATCGATTTCGGCGCGATATCGCCGGTGCGTAGCGACTGCGTCTGGCCAGGCGACCTCTTGTTGTCGCTGATGATCACGGTGCGCGAGATCTTCATGGGCCATGTGGGGCCAGTCCTGCCGGTCCGGCGCGGTCTGCTGGACCTGAGCATGCTGCCGATGCGCTATCAGGCGGCGTTCGCACATGCGCTCTCACAGCCGCAGGGCGAATGGTCGTTCAAGGAGCTCGCCTCGCGGATATTCGGCTGGGCAGGCGAAACGACGGAAGCGACGGGTTACATCGCAGCCCTCAATGCCGTGGAACGGGGCATGCTGAGCCTTGAGGGTACGCTTGCTGCTGAACAGCACGAGGGAAGGCTGGCCCGGCAGGAGTTGGCGCGTTCACGCGAGGAAGATTCTCTTAGAGAAGGGCTGGCTCATGCGAGTGAGCAGGAGCTGGCCAGCCTCGCCGTTCTGCAGCGGAGAGTCGAGAGTCTTCTTGCCCAGTTGGCGGTACAGGAGGCCGAAACCCGCCGGTTCCACGGTGACAATGCCCAGGTTCTGCAGTCGTTGCACGACTGGCAAGCACGCGCCACTGAACTCGAGGCGCTGTTGCAGCGCGTTCGGCAGAGTCACTCGTGGCGGCTGACAAGGCCACTTCGTGGCTTCAGGCAGCTGCTGCAGCAGCCCAAGGCGGTTCTGCGCCGCATCCTGCTGGCCCTGATGCGGCGCCTCAAGCGCCACCCCGATCTGGCGCGTCAGCTCAGTACGGTCACGCGCATGGTGCCGCCGCTGCACGCAAAGCTGGTTTCGGTTGCAGTGAACAATCAGATCATCGCCGAAGTGCCGGCAAGCATGGCGCACGCGGGCATCGTGGGCGGTGTTGGCGACTTTGCCGGCATGGATGAGAGTCAGGGATTGGAGCAGCTGTCCATCCGGGCACGTGGCTTCTATCGGGGTATCACAGCGGGGTCTACCAAGGAGCACAAGTGATGCGAATCCTTCTGGATCTACAGGGAGCGCAAGGCGAAAGCCGACGCCGGGGCATAGGCCGGTACTCGCTCTCGCTGGCACTGGCCGTTGCGCGGAACAGTCGAGGCCACGATGTGCACGTTCTGCTGAACGGTGCATTCCCTGAAAGCATCGACCAGATCAGGAGGGCCTTCACCGGACTGGTGGCCAGGGCCAGCATCCACGTCTTCCATGTGCCGCTTCCGGTCCTCGAACGTGAACCTGGCAACGACTCGCGACGCCAGCAGGCCGAGATCATCCGCGAGTCGGCCATTGCGACGCTGCATCCCGATGTGGTGCACGTCTCAAGCCTGTTCGAGGGCTACGGCGACAACGCGATCGGCAGCGTCAACCAGCATTGCCGCGTGCCTACGATCGTGACGATGTACGACATGATCCCGCTGATGAACGCCAAGGTGTACCTGGATGGGAACGCACGGTATCGCGACTTCTATCACGGGAAGCTCGACCATCTGAGCCGTGCGGACGCACTGGTCGCCATCTCTGAGACGTCTGCCGCGGAGGCCCGGGATGTTGCAGGATTCCCTGGCGATCGGATCTTCAACATCTCCGCCGCCTGCGACAGTGCATTCCGGCAGCTGATGCCCTCCGATCCACTGCGGGCGTCGGCCCGTGCTGCGTTCGGGCTGAGCAAGGGCATCGTGCTGTACACCGGCGGTGCTGACCGTCGCAAGAATCTGGATCGCCTGCTGCAGGCCTATGCTGGTCTGGATGCGCGTTGCCGTGCTGCGCACCAGCTCGTCTTTGCCGGACATATGCCCGGACCGCAGGTCGCCGAGCTGAGGCAGTTGGCGGCCGAACTCGGCCTGGGTGAAAGCGAACTGGTCTTCACGGATTACATTTCGGACGAGCAGCTGATTGCGCTGTACAACGAATGCAGCCTGTTCGTGTTTCCGTCGTGGCATGAAGGTTTTGGCTTGCCGGTGCTGGAGGCGATGGCTTGCGGTGCACCCGTTGTCGCGTCGGATGCATCGAGCATCCGAGAGATCGCCACCGATAAAACAGCGCTGTTCGATCCCCAGGATGTGGCATCGATCAGCGAGCGCATGGCGCATTTTCTGAACAATGCTGAAGAGGCCGAGCGCTTGCGTCGGTACTCGCTGGAACGCGCCAGATCCTTCTCATGGGATAGGGTTGCCGAACGCTTTGTTGATGCCTGCGAGCGCGTCGCCGCGCTCGCGCTTGAGCGCGTGTCGCCTGCAGATGCGTTGGAACGCGCAGTTGCGCGGCTGGCATCTCTCCCCGGGCTCAATGTCGGCGATCGGATGGCGGCGGCCGACGGAATGGACCGCAGTTGCGTCGATGATCTCCGCCTGCTGGTGGACGTCACCGAACTTGCGGAGAAGGATCTGCGTACGGGCATCCAACGCGTTACCCGCGCGGTACTGGCCGAGTGGGGGCGCGCACCGCCTGCGGGCTACCGGCTGCAGTTGGTGCGGCTGGACAGAAGCACGGGTCTTTACGTCTGCGCCAACCGCTATGCCGCTGCACTGTTGGGCATGGAGTCGCAGCCTGATGTGCCTGCGATCTGCCACGCGGGCGACGTTTTCCTTGGGTTGGACCTGGTCGGCTCGGGGGTAAAAGCCGGCAGTGAGTGGTTCGCCTATCTTCGTCGCAACGGGGCCAAAGTCTCCTTCGTTGTCTACGACATCCTGCCGGTTAGGCATCCCCAGTGGTGGCCGGGCGGCGGCGGTCAGCACCATGAAGCCTGGTTGCGCGAGATCCTGGCGTGTGCGGACCAGCTGATCTGCATCTCCCAGGCAGTGGCCGACGATGTACGCGCCTGGATGGACGAAAACGATGTGCAAAGCCAGGCGTTGATCGAATGGTTCCACCTGGGTGCCGACCTGGATGGAAGCGTTCCGTCCAAGGGGCTGCCGGCCGAGGCTGAACAGATTCTCACGCGACTTGGTGCGGCCCCCAGCTTCCTGATGGTGGGGACCATTGAACCCCGCAAAGGGCACGAGGCCGTCCTGGCCGCTTTCGACAAGTTGTGGTCCGAGGGTCATGACGTCAATCTGGTGATCATCGGCCGGAAGGGTTGGCTGGTCGATGCGGTGTGCAGGAAGCTCGCCGAACACCCGCGACGCGGACACCAGCTGTTCTGGCTTGAGAACGCCAGCGACGAGTTCCTGGACGTCGTGTACGCGAGCTCAAGCTGCCTGATGGCCGCGTCCGAAGGCGAAGGTTTCGGGCTTCCGCTCATCGAGGCGGCGCAGCGCGGGCTCCCGATCATCGCGCGCGACATTCCCGTATTCAGGGAAGTCGCTGGTACCCATGCCCACTACTTTGGCGGCGAAGCCGACGGTCCAATATCTGCGGCGGTCACCGAGTGGCTCGCGCTGCACGCAGAAGACAGCCACCCGAGATCGGACGGCCTGCCTTGGCTTACCTGGGCGCAGAGCGCTACACAATTGAAGCAGGTGCTGCTGCGGGCGGAGGGCAAGGGGATCGCTCCTACCGCATGCGGCACCTGAGCTATCATCCCAACCACTATTGACAGGCGCGCACCTGCCCAACCGGGGTCACGCGCAGGATCTGGCGGCTTTCGCCACACGGACTATTGAAGAGAGATCGGAATGAGCAAGAAGAAGGCGATTATCACCGGCATCACCGGTCAGGACGGCGCGTATCTCACCGAGCTGCTGCTTGCCAAGGGCTACGAGGTGCACGGCACCTACCGTCGCAGCAGTTCCGTCAATTTCTGGCGTCTGGAAGAGTTGGGCGTGGCCAGCCACCCCAATCTGCACCTGGTCGAGTACGACCTGACGGATCTGGGTACCACGATTTCGATGGTGCAGAAGATCCAGCCGGACGAGATCTACAACCTGGCTGCGCAGAGCTTTGTCGGCGTCAGCTTCGACCAGCCCACCACGACCGCGCAGATCACCGGCGTCGGCGCGCTGCACCTGCTGGAAGCGATCCGCCTGATCAACCCGAAGATCCGCTTCTATCAGGCGTCGACTTCGGAAATGTTCGGAAAGGTGCAGGCCATTCCGCAGGTTGAGGACACCCCGTTCTATCCGCGCAGCCCGTACGGTGTGGCCAAGCTCTACGCGCACTGGATCACCGTGAACTACCGTGAGAGCTATGACATCTTTGGCTCAAGCGGCATCCTGTTCAACCACGAAAGCCCGCTGCGTGGCCGCGAATTCGTGACCCGCAAGATCACCGACTCGGTTGCCAAGATCAAGCTGGGCAAGCTCGATGTGCTGGAGCTGGGCAACCTGGACGCCAAGCGCGACTGGGGCTTTGCCAAGGAGTACGTGGAGGGCATGTGGCGCATGCTGCAGGCCGACCAGCCCGATACCTTCGTACTGGCCACCAACCGCACTGAAACCGTGCGTGACTTCGTGCAGATGGCCTTCAAGGGCGCTGGCATCCAGGTCGAGTTCAAGGGCAAAGACCTGGACGAAGTGGCGATCGACACCGCCACCGGCAAGACTGTGATGCGCATCAATCCGAAGTTCCACCGTCCGGCTGAGGTCGATCTGCTGATCGGCAACCCCGAGAAGGCTGAACGCATCCTCGGCTGGAAGCCGCAGACCACCCTTGAGCAGCTCTGTCAGATGATGGTCGAGGCCGACCTGAAGAGGAACGAGCGTGGCTTCTCGTTCTGACCTGAGCGGAAAGCGCGTTCTTGTCACTGGAGCGTCCGGTTTCACCGGGCGCTACATGGTGGGGGAACTGCGCGCGCAAGGGTGCCATGTCATCGCGCTGGGCAGCCAGGAATCGGTGGATGGCGCGCACGAGGCGGTGGTGGCGGACCTCCGTGATCCGGCAGCGTTGGCAGCGGCGGTCGCGACCGCGCGCGCCGATCAGGTCGTGCACCTGGCGGCGCTGGCCTTCGTCGGCCACGGCAACGTGGACGAGTTCTACAGCGTCAATCTGCTGGGCACGCGCAATCTACTGGCAGCGCTGGAACAGGCAGAATACCCGCCCGCGCATGTGCTGCTGGCCAGCAGCGCAAACGTCTATGGCAATGCTTCCGCCGGCGTTCTGGACGAGGGCACGGTGCCTGCGCCCGCAAATGATTACGCGGTCAGCAAGCTGGCGATGGAGCACGTGGCAGGGCTGTGGCGTGACCGCCTGCCGATTACAGTGGTACGCCCCTTCAACTACACCGGGGTGGGCCAGGCTGAGCAGTTCCTGATACCGAAGATCGTCGCTCATTTCGCGCGGCGGGCGGAAGTGATGGAGCTGGGAAATCTGGAAGTGGCCCGCGACTTCGGGGATGTCCGCTCTGTCGTGGCAGCGTACCGTCAGCTGTTGCAGGCACCTGCTGCAGCCGGTGAGACCGTCAACGTGTGCACGGGCAAAGGGCATACACTGATGGAAATCGTGCAGATGTGCGAGACGATCACCGGTCACACGCTGGAGATCCGTGTCAATCCGGCCTTTGTCCGCGCCAATGAAGTAAAGATTCTGGTGGGTGACAACCGCAAGCTGCGCCAGCTGATCGGGGACTGGCAGCCGGTGGCCATGGAGCAGACACTGCGCTGGATGCTGGCATAGCAGGTCGGGTACATTTTGTCTGGCCACACGTAGTGTGGTCGTGGATGCAGTAGTAGATTCGCACGTCAGGAACACTTCCCATCCGCCATGGAGGTAGACGATGTCGAGTACGCGTGTTCACCGCAATCAGGCAGTCAGCGTTCTTGCAGGGGATGATCGCCAGGCGCTGCTGGACAGGCTGGCCATACTGAGCATAGATGGTGGAAGCAGCGGTGAGCTTCGCGGCTATGTCGAGGAAGACCTAGACCGGTTCCAGTACACATTAGGCCTCGTTCCAGACGATGTGCAAGGGCGGGGATTGGAGATCGGAGCCAATCCCTACTTCATGTCGATTCTGCTCAGGGAGTTCCGACCTGGGCTGAGCTTCGACTGCACCAACTATTTCGAAGGTTCACCCGACGACATCCGCCAGGTGGTTCGCTGGCAACGTGCCGATGGCACGTCCCAGGAACACTGCTTCGAGTCGAGGAACGTGAATCTCGAGCGCGACGTTCTACCGGCCGACAACGAAACCTACGACGTGATCCTGTTCTGCGAGGTGCTTGAACACTTCACAATGGATCCGCTGCACTGTGTGCTTGAACTACATCGTGTTCTGAAGCCGCATGGTCGACTGGTGCTGACCACCCCGAACGTGGCGAGGTACGAGAACGTTGCGGCCTTGCTGGAAGGGCGCAATCTTTACGATCCCTACTCGGGCTATGGCCCTCACGGGCGGCACAACCGTGAATACACACGGCATGAACTGCACCAGTTGATGCGGCATGCCGGATTCGAGTGCGATATGGACTTTACATCGGACGTCCACCCCAACCTGCCAACGGCCATTGATCCGGCGAGCATCGACCAGGTACTGGGGCAGCTCCAGCACCGGGAGCACGACCTCGGGCAATATCTGTTCAGCCGATGGCGGAAGTCCTCTGCAACCCCCAGTCAATTGCTTCCACCCTGGTTGTATCGAAGCTACCCCGACAAACGCTTCGAGTGAGGGCTCGCAGCATCACGGCTGCCGTCGTTCAGTGCGACGGCAGCCGTTCAGAGGTGGCATCAGCTCGGGTTGAAGCTGCAGAGCGGCAGCTGATCTCCAGTGCGTTCCCAGAGAATGGCCATCGGCCGCGGATCCCCGTTCCCCGGTGGTGCCGCGGCAACTCCATTCTCCAGTACTACTCTTGTCGTGCTCGCAGGAACTACAAGCTTCACGACGGTCGCCTGACCAGGGCGCAGTGATGTCTCGGTGAAGAGGTTGCCGGATTCGTCGACGACCTTCACCTGCATGGGCCTGATCGAAGACAGCGTCAGGGACGTCGTGCAGGTCCCGGCACCTGGTGAAGATGGAGAAAGGGCGAGCGTCGGTCGATCCGAAGACCAGACCCAACTGCGTTCGCCATCATCTTCCTGGGCATGCCAACCGCTGCCGCGGACCATCGCCCGGGCCGTTGCGGCGGGAGCATTGATCAATATCGCCGTTTGTGTGTTGTCGCGGTCATTGAATACCTGGGTTCCGGGACGGATGGCGAATGCTTCCGCTTTCTCCCGGATCTCGTCAGATTCAGCGCGCTTGTCGACAACAATAGCGGAGAAGCCCAGCGCCCTGACAACATCGAAGAACTGCTCGGTCGGAAGCGAAGTCACTTCACTCAACCAATCTGATTCCGGACGCGCTCTCATCGCGCCATGCGTCCATCGCAAGCCAGGAGCATGCAGACTGTTCCGAAACTGTGTGTAGCTTCCCAGCAGCTCGGGATTCTCGGGATAGGTAATGAACGGCAGTTGCATCACCAGTGCGCCGGATGGAAGCTTGGCGGCCAGACTTTCGGCGAAATCCTTGTCGCTGTTGTACCGCGCGGCAGCCTCCGCCCTTGTGGACTTCGCTTGTCGGTAGGCAGGACTGACCTGGTCGTAGAGGACGCAGACAGACAGCACCGCGATGGCCGCAGCGCCTGCGCGTTTCCAATGCGCGCCCCGTGCCGCAAGCCAGCTCCAGGCCAGTTGCAGGGTGCCGGCCGCGACAATGAGGCTGAAGAGTGCAATGAAGGGGGATATGCGGTTGAGCGCGCGGATCTGCGGTGAGACAAACAGGGCGAAAAGACTTCCGAGCCCGCCGCTTGTTGCGAAAATGAACCGGGAAATCAGCAGCACCGCGCAAAGCTGCTGCGCAGCAGGGAATCGATTGCGGACTGCCGGTACGAAGACCATGAGCAGCCCCATCATGAAACCAGCGCTGCCAAGTGCTCCAAGCGTCGCTGTTCCATTCTCGTTGACCGCAAGTGCTTGTGCATCGTACTCAGCCCTCTTCTCTGCGGCGGGCGCAAATCGATGGGCGTGCACCGGCAGGAGCAACTGTGAGAGCTTCAGTCCATAGATCTCGCTCTCGATCAGCGATCGCTTGCCGACAGATGGATTAGGGCCCTCAGAGCGGTTATGCAGCTGGGTTGGAAGAAGCTGCAGCGCGACGCACAAGACAATCGCTGCAACAAATGCAGAAGCGCGATAGAGCGGGCGGATGGATCGCAGTCTCGCGGACTGCACGATCGTGGCAATGGCCAGGACAATGCAGGTAAAGAATGCGTAGTAGACGCCGGTTGTCCCGCACCAGATGCAGGCCGCCGCAAGCGCAACTGCCCCCCACCAGCGTCGCATGCGCGAGGACGTTCGATCAAACAGCGGGTCGGCGAGCTTGAGCGCAAGCCAGAGCGCTACAGCCGCAGTGGTGTAGCATGTGCTGCTGGCCAGCAGCGCCAATGTCTATGGCAACGCCTCCGCCGGTGTTCTGGATGAAAACACGGCGAATGATTACGCGGTCAGCAAGCTGGCGATGGAGCATGTGGCAGGGCTGTGGCGCGACCGGCTTCCGATCACGGTCGTACGCCCCTTCAACTACACCGGGGTGGGCCAGGCCGAGCAGTTCCTGATCCCGAAGATCGTTTCACACTTCGCGCGTCGCGCTGATGTAATGGAGCTGGGCAACCTCGAGGTAGCCCGGGATTTCGGCGATGTTCGCTCGGTGGTGGCAGCCTACCGCAAGTTGCTTCAGGAACCTGCTTCCATCGGTGAGACCGTGAACGTGTGTACCGGAACAGGGTATACGCTGGTGGAGATCGTGCACATGTGCGAGCAGATCACCGGACACACGCTGGAAATCCGTGTCAATCCGGCTTTTGTCCGCGCCAACGAAGTCAAAATTCTGGTGGGCGACAACGGAAAGCTCCGCAAACTGATTGGCGACTGGGAGCCCATGGCCATGGAACAGACGCTACGCTGGATGCTTGCGTAGTCTGTTCGCCGGTCTGGTCCACGTCGCCGCTGTGCAGCACTGTTTACGGAGCGACCCACTGCAGCGAGGTCAACCCGATCGCGATCATGCGGTTATCACCGGAGCCATTGGCCTGTTGCGGCGAGATCGGCTTGTCGTAGTGCAAAGTCACGGTCAACATCCCTGCCTCGCGTTGTTCGGGCAGTGGCAGGTCCAGGGTCAGATCCGCAGCCTGGCCTCGCCCTGCCACCATCGAAACAGGCGTGCCCCCCTCGAAGCTGGCCTTGATCTGGAACGAATGACCATTGGGGATGAAGGCATTGAACTTGAGCCGCAGGTGCGTTGCACCCCGTGCCGGAGAGGGCAGCCGCAGCGTGGAGGCTGGGCCCTCGGACCAGACGCCCCAAGGCTCCATTCCAGACCATCCGGTATCCAGGAAAGCAGAGAACTGACCCGGTCGCAGCGGCAGCTGAACAAACGGAACACTCGATTCGCCCGTGCGGGGAGCGTCCTTGAGGAAAAACACGACGATTCTGCCGTCGGGTCGAACCACGCTGGGTCCGTGCCCCAACACCGTCGTCCAAGCCTCTACTGCCGCGACGCCATCGTCTTCGTAGCCTCGGGTATCGATGTAAACCGCGTCGAATCCCTTCTGTTGAATGGCGTCGAGCTGTTCAGAGACGGGAAGCTGCGAAATACTCCGGAAGAAGAGGTCACCCTCACGGCCTCTCATGCCGGCGAAACTCCACTTCAGCTCGCGTGAGTGGATGAAGCCCGTGGCCAGGTCGTAGCTGTGAAGGTTGTGAATGGGCGGAGATTCGGGAAAACCCATGTACGGTAGCTGGTAGACAGCCGCTCCAGGCGGCAGTGCCTTCTCCACCTGTGCGATGAAGGCCTTGTCCTGCTCAAACAACTGTCGAACATCGGCGTTGCAACTAGTGCATGCCGGGGTAGTCTGGTCCCAGAGGCCGACGACAAGCATCGCCGCGGCCATGGCCGCGGCGAGTCGCACACTTAGACGCTGGGAGATCAGGGCGCTCGCGTACTGGAGGACAAGCGCCAGCGCAGCCAGTGTGCTGAAGGAGAGGAATATGCTGGCGCGGTTCCAACCACGGATGGAGGGAGATACGAGGTGCGCGAAGAGCGAGCCCAGCCCTCCTACAATCATGAAGGCAATCAGCACCAGGCTCATCAGTGTAAGCGCGGACAGACGACGATCCACTCTGGTGCCGGCGACACCCATGGTCGCGGCGAGAAGCAGTACGGCCAAGCCAAGCGTGCCAAACAGCCCCAGCGACGACGTTGAGTTCTCGTTGACCAGCGGTGTGGTTGAGTTGTAATGCTGGGTGAGGCCGGCCAGGTAGCCGGAACGGTGGCCCGGTCGCGGCAGGATCATCTGTATCGGCTTGGTGCCATATACCTCAGACTCCGCAGGCTGGCGCGCAGCCACCTCGGGATTATGCCCAAGCCTGTGCTCGTTCAATACGTTGGGGGCGAGGTTTGCGGCCGTCCCGATGGCGAGAAAGAAAATCACCGGTGCAGCGATGAAGCGGATGCTCTGGACATTCCGGTTGAGCAGCGCGATTACAGAACCGGCAGCCACAACAAGCATGCCAAAGGCGGTGTAATAGACGCCGAAGCTGGCCATCAGCAGGTAGGCTGCGATGAGCAGCGCCCGGCGCCGCCATGATGCGGCCCTGAAATCCAGCTGAGAGCCCTTCAGTGCGACCTGCAGGCCGATGTAGAAATAGATTGGAACTACGAAGTACCACGTGTAGAACGTGTGGTTCATTCGCAGGAAATGGAACGGCGCGAACGCAAACAGCACCGCTGCGGCAAAGCTGAGTGAACGACTGATTCGCAGCGAACGCAGCACCACATGTGCGACAAGAAAATTGACTGGGAAGCTCAGCAGGAAGTAGGCATTCATTGCCCCTGCGCTTGAGCCGGTCAGATACCCGAGCAGCTTCAGAATCAGGAAGCTGGCGGCGTCTGATCCGGGGTAGTCCAGGAATGAGGATCCAAATGGAAATCCGCTGCGGTCGTTCTCGAAAACCCAGCCCTCCATCGCGCGCTGCGTGAGCCATGTGCTGCTCAGTGCGTCCCCTGCGTAGGCGAAGGGAACGTGGATCTCCGGAATCAGCCCGGCAGGCCATCCTGACAGGAAGATGCTGGCGAGCATGAACGTCAGCACGGCCCCTGCCGCAAGCGTCAACCACTCGTCGCTGAATATCCGACGGACGGAATGAAACTCAAACTCGGGCACGACGCCCGAGGCATGCGCGGAAGGCCTTGATGTGGTGAAGTTCGGAATCTGCATTGAGGAGCTCAGCTTTCAGGTCGGTCGCGCAGGCGCAGGACCGTTCTGGTCAACAGGAAAGAAACGGGCAGTGTTGCCGCGATGGACACCAGCGGACCAAGGCTGGCCGGAATGTGCATGTACTCCACTGCAACCTTGAGCACCACGGCGCCCACGCCGTAGGTGACCACATAGACCAGCGGGAACAGAACGAACTTCAACCAGCTGTGTTTCGCGCGGAAGACATACCGTGTATTGAGTACATAGCTCAATACGATGCCCGCGCAGTAGCTGACCAGGTATGCCCACTGATAATGCAGGAAGCGCATCAGGATCCAGTACAAGACCAGAGTTGCGCCTGTATTGAGTGCGCCTCCCACCAAAAACCGAAGCGCCACCGCCATCAGGGGGCGGTGGCGCTCGACAAATCGACCGCTGCGCTGTGGCTCAGCGGGCTGCATTAGCCAATGCCTTGAAACTGGCGTAATCGCGGATGTACTCGTCCGAGTCGTAGGGCTCGGAAGCGAACACCAGCAGCACCGCATCCTTGGAGTATTTGTATTGTGTTCCCCAGATCATGGGGGGCAGATGGATGCCCTGGTCGGGTGAATTCAGTTCCACGTCGATGCGGCGGCTGCCGTCGTCGGCCAGCACACGCACGGAACCGGAGACACACACCAGGAACTGATGGCAGCGCTTGTGCGCATGTTCACCACGGGTTTCCTGCGTAGGCACGCCATACACCAGGAAATAGCGCTTGGCATTGAAGGGGAGGAAACCTTCGAAGTCACCCACGGACAGCGAACCGCGCATGTCCACGAAGCTCGGCATGCGATAGAGCTGGACGCCGGGAACGGCCGTATCGGAAATGCTCTGCTTGCCCGTATCCGTTGCCGGCGCCGCGATGCCGTCCTTGTCGGAAACATAGCCGATGATGCGAGCCGGGTTGCCCACGACGATGGCGTGCGGCGGCACCGAACGGGTTACCACCGCGCCCGCGCCGATCATCGCGCCGCTGCCGATCGTCGTGCCGGCAAGGATGGTCGCATTGGCACCGATCGAGGCACCCGACTCGACCACGGTACCCAGGAACTTCTCTGGATAGACCTTGCTGCGCGGGAACAGGTCATTGGTGAAGGTGGCATTGGGACCAATGAACACGTCATCGCCAAGTCGCACCCCGTCCCACAACTGCACGCCGCACTTCACCGTGACGCGGTCGCCGACGACAACGTCGCCTTCAACGAAGACGCCATCACAGATGTTGCATTCCCGACCGAGCCGAGCGCCCGGCAGTACGTGCGCGAAGGCCCAGATGCGGGTGCCTTCGCCGATATCGGTGCTTTCACACAGCGCATTGGGATGAACGTAATGACTCATGGGCGTTCGCTCTTGAAGACGTCGACAGACTGAATGATGGAAAGGGGGCGCGCCTTGGTGTTCTCGAAGGCATGCCAGGCATAAGTGCCGACGATGCCGAGGCCCAGCGAGTTAAGCGCGCCGAAGAAGAGAATGGTCAACATGGTGCCCGCGTAGCCGGGGACCGGGACCAGTCCGGAAAACTTGGCCGCCACGATGAGAACACCCAACAGAGCGGTAACGGCAAGCGCCACCAATCCCAATGCCGTAAGCATGCGCACCGGCAGGTCAGTGAAGGCAAAGACGCTGTCGGACAGGTAGCGCAGCTTCTTGGTCAGCGTCCAGCCGCTTTTGCCGTGCTGCCGCTCGCGGCGCTGGTAACTGACGAACGCGCGCTTGCCGCCCAGCCAGAACAACTGCGCAAGCAGGCTGGAGTGCGACTCGTTGAGCCGCAGCAGGCGCTCGCGGAAGTCTCTGCTGACAGCGAAGATGTCCACGCCGCCTTTGGGGATGTCCTTGATGACCAGGCGACGGTAGACCTCCCAGAACAGCGTGGAGGCCAGCTTTGAGCCCATGGGGTCATTGCGTGCCTCGCGTACGCCAAACGCAACGTCGTAGCTGTCATCGACGAACGCATTCCAGAAATTGATCACCAGCTCTGGTGGCTCCTGCAGGTCCGCTGCCATGACCGCAGTCAAATCGCTGCGGCTGAGCTCGAGGCCAGCGCGAATTGCGGGAAACGCGCCAAAATTGCGGGTCAGGCTGGCCAGCTGCGAACGGAACCTGCATGTTGGCAGCTTCTCGCGCAGCAGGGCGTAGCTCCGGTCGGGACTGCCATCGACCACGAAGATCGCCTCGAAACTTCCTTCGACCGAGTGCGCGATGTGATCCACGGCCTGCAACAGGTCGTCGATCGACCCCTCGTTTCCATAGATGGGCACCACCAGCGCGAGCGAAGGAGTCATGGCAGTCAGTACCGGTTGCACGCGGCGATGACCGTGTCGACTTCCGCGTCGGTCAGTTCGGGGAAGCAAGGCAGGGTCAGCACCTGCATCGCATCGGCTTCGGTGTAGGGCAGCGAGACGCTGTTGAAACGACCCTGATGGCAGGGCTGGCGGTGATCGCACAGCGGGTAGTGCACTTCAGTCTGAACGCCGGCGGACTGAAGGTGCGCACGCAATCCATCGCGGTCGTCGCAGCGGACCACGTATAAGTGCGCCACATGCTCGTCGCCGACGCTGCCGATGTGGCGCAGGCGGTCAGTCTTCAGGCCGGCCGCATAACGGTTGGCGATCTCGCGACGACGCTGGTTCCATCCGTCGAGCAGGGGCAGCATGTGGCGCAGCAAGGCCGCCTGCAATTCGTCCAAGCGACTGTTACGCCCGCCTGACAGGCTGTTGGTGTACTTGGCGGTCCAGCCATACTGGCGCAACTGGGTGGCCCGCAGCGCAAGTGCGTCATCCGACGTGATGATGGCACCGCCATCGCCGAGCGCGCCCAGGTTCTTGGTCGGATAGAAGCTGAACGAGGCGATGTCGCCAAAGCTGCCCGCGCGGCGTCCGCCACGTTCGGCACCGTGCGCCTGAGCGCAATCCTCAAGCACCTTGATGCCGCGGTCATGGCAGAGTGCAACGATGTCCTCGATCTGCGCCAGCTTGCCGTACAGGTGGGTCACAACGACGACCTTGGGCAAGGGGCCGGCATCCAGTGCCGCCTTCAGCGAGGCGAGCGACATCAGGCCATCATCAGCGTTGGTGTCGACGAACACCGGGGTTGCGTCGCAGGCGAGCACCGCGCTGGTGCCATACATCGCCGCGTTGGCGACGACTGCGACATGGTCGCCCGTGCCGACCTCCATGGCCTTGAGCGAGAGTTCAAGCGCGTCGGTGCCGTTTGCCACGCTGATGCAGTGCGTGGCACCGCAGTAATTCGAAAATTCCTGCTCGAACGCTTTCACGTTTGGACCCAGGACGTAGTAGCCGCTGGCGATGACGGTCGCGGCAATTGAGGACAACGCATCCTGCAACGGCGCGATGTGACGGGAAAGAGAGTTGACGGGAATCAGAGCGTCCATGGAGTCCGCAGGCAGGAAATCAATCAATGAAAGGGAGGGCGCGCTTACTGCGCGCGCCCATACTGGTCTTCGAAACGCACGATGTCATCTTCGCCCAGGTAACTGCCGGACTGAACTTCGATCAGTTCCAGCGGCAGTTTGCCCGGATTCTTGAGGCGGTGGGTCACGCCCAGCGGGATGTAAGTGCTCTGGTTCTCGGTCAGCAGAATCACTTCTTCGCCACGGGTCACTTCCGCCGTGCCGCTGACCACAATCCAGTGCTCGGCGCGGTGGTGGTGCATCTGCAGGCTCAGGGTGGCACCGGGCTTGACCGTGATGCGCTTGACCTGGAAGCGGCTGCCGTTGTCGATGGAGTCGTAGGCACCCCACGGGCGGTAGACCTTGCGGTGGGCGGCGGCTTCGCTGCGGCCGTCACGCTTGATCTGCGCCACCACCGTCTTCACATCCTGCACGCGGTCCTTGTGGCCCACGAACACGGCGTCATCGGTTTCCACCACCACCACATCGTCCAGGCCAACCATGGCAATCAGGCGGCTGCCGTAGGCATAGCTGTTGTGGCAGTCCACGGCGATCACGTCACCGTGGCAGGCATTGCCGTTCTCGTCCTTGTCCGACACTTCCCACAGTGCGGACCAGGAACCGACGTCGTTCCACTCCGCGTCCAGCGGCACCACGGCCGCATCGGCGGTCTTTTCCATCACCGCGTAGTCGATGGAGTCGTTCGGGCTGGCAGCGAACGCTTCCGCATCAAGGCGGATGAAGTCGTTGTCGCGCGCCGCATTGTCCAGGGCCTTGCGGCTGGCGGCCAGGATCGCCGGCTGCAGCCTTTCCAGTTCCTGCAGGTAGCGAGAGGCCTTGAACAGGAACATGCCGCTGTTCCAGAAGTACTCACCGGACGCCACATATTGCTCGGCGGTGGCCAGGTCGGGCTTTTCGACGAAGCGGTCCACGGCGCGCACGCCGTCGCCCTTGGCGGCCTTAATGTAGCCGTAGCCGGTTTCCGGGGCGGTGGGGACGATGCCGAAGGTGACCAGCTTGCCGGCTTCCGCTGCGACTGCCGCCTGGGCCACGGCCTGGTGGAAGGCCTTCTCGTTGCGCACCACGTGGTCCGAGGGCAGCACCAGCAGCAGGCCGTCATCGTCTGCGGCCAGCGCCTGCAGGGCGGCGATGGCGATGGCCGGGGCGGTATTGCGGCCAATCGGCTCCAGAATCAGCGCCTGCGGGGTGACATCGCACTCGCGCAGCTGTTCGGCGGCCATGAAACGATGTTCCTGGTTGGCCACCACGATCGGGGCGGCACCGGCGATGGCGGCCACGCGCTTCCAGGTGGCCTGCAGCATGGTGTCCTTGCCGACCAGTGGCAGGAACTGCTTAGGGTACGCCTCACGCGACACCGGCCACAGGCGGGTGCCGGAGCCACCGGAAAGAATGACGGGAATGATCGGCAACATGGTTACGTCCTGAATCAGTGTTGGGCCGCGCTGCCGCCGATCAGGGCGGTCAGCTCATCGGTTCTGGCGCTCAGCAGGGCAGCGTCGCCTCGGGTTTCCACATTAAGTCGCAGCAGCGGCTCGGTATTGGAGCTGCGCAGATTGAAACGCCATTGCGGGAACTCGGCGCTGACACCGTCGGTGTGGTCCAGCGTGGGATTCTGGTCCGCATAGTGCGCCATCACCCGTGCAACCGTTGCCTTGGCGTCGTCCACGCGGAAATTGATCTCGCCGCTGCAGGGGAAAGCGGCCATGCGGTCCGCAACCAGATCGCCCAGCGAGGTGCCGCTGCGCGAGACCAGCTCGGCAATCAGCAGCCACGGAATCATCCCCGAATCGCAGTAGGCAAAGTCGCGGAAATAATGGTGTGCGCTCATTTCGCCGCCATAGATGGCGTCTTCCGCGCGCATGCGTTCCTTGATGAAGGCATGGCCGGTCTTGCTCATGATCGGCACGCCGCCGGCCTGCTCCACCATCTCGATGGTGTTCCAGGTCAGGCGCGGGTCGTGGATGATCTTGCCGCCCGGCTGGCGCTTCAGCAGCGCGGTGGCCAGCAGGCCGACCAGGTAATAGCCTTCAATGAAGCTGCCTTCGGCATCGAAGAAGAAGCAACGGTCGAAGTCGCCGTCCCAGGCAATGCCGAAATCGGCCTTGTGCTCGCGCACCGCATTGGCGGTGGCGTCGCGGTTTTCCGGAAGCAGCGGGTTGGGAATGCCGTTCGGGAAGTTGCCGTCCGGCTCGTGCTGGATGCGGATGAACTCAAATGGCAGGTGCGGGGCAAGCTGGTCGATCACCAGGCCGGCACCGCCATTGCCCGCATTGACCACGATCTTCAGCGGCTTCAGCGCGCTGCGGTCCACATAGCCCAGCAGGTGCTCGATATAGGCGGACTTGTCGGTGTCCTGGCGCAGCGTGCCTTCCCCCGAGGGCAGCGCTGAATCGCCGGCGGCGAAGTCACGCACGTCGAACAGGCCGGTGTCGCCGCTGATCGGGCGCGACTGCTCGCGGACCAGCTTCATGCCGTTGTAGTCCATCGGGTTGTGGCTGGCGGTCACCATCACGCCGCCGGCGGCCTGACGGTGGAAGGTCTGGAAATAGACCTCTTCGGTGCCGCACAGGCCGATGTCGATCACGTCACGGCCGGCGGCCCGGAAACCGGCGGCCAGCGCCTGGTGGAGTTCCGGGCTGCTCAGGCGGATGTCATACCCCAGCACGACCGGGCCGGGGCCCAGCAGGCCGGCAGTACCGACGCCAATGCGCGTGGCCAGCGGCGGGTTGAGCTCGTCGGGAACCCGACCACGGATGTCATAGGCCTTGAAGCAGGGGAGCGTCATCAAATCCAGTCCATTCGGGGGTGACCAGCGATTATAGCGGCCAGTTCTGAACGCGGTGTCGCCCCGGACGCTATTAACTCGGCAGGGGCAAAAAAAAGCCGCGCCACCTGCGGTGACACGGCTTCTCTGGCGCAGGGAGGGCCTTAAAGCGCCGCTTCCAGCTCCGGAAGCAGGGTAAACAGATCCCCTACCAGCCCAATATCGGCAATCTCGAAGATCGGCGAGTCCGGGTCCTTGTTGATCGCCACGATGGTGCCGGCGTCCTTGATCCCGGTCAGGTGCTGGATGGCACCGCTGATGCCCACCGCCACGTACAGCTCCGGCGCGATGATCTTGCCGGTCTGGCCGACCTGGAGGTCGCTGGGCACATAGCCGGCGTCCACGGCGGCGCGCGAGGCACCCACGGCGGCACCGAGCTTGTCGGCCAGCTGGAAGATGATCTTGAAGTTCTCTTCCGAACCCACGCCACGGCCACCGGATACCACGCGCTTGGCGCTCTGCAGGTCCGGGCGGTCGCTGGCACCGGCGGCCAGGCCGATGAAGCGGGTGTGGGTCGGCAGGGCGGCGTCCACGCTGGCCGCTTCCACCGCAGCGCTGCCACCCTGGGCAGCTTCCGGCCAGGAGGCTGCACGCACGGTGGCGACGACGATCTGGTCGGCCGGCACGTCGACGGTGATGATGGCGTTGCCGGCGTAGATCGGGCGCTTGAAGCTGTGTGCGCCTTCCACGGTCATCAGGTCGGAGACCTGGTTCACGCCCAGCAGGGCGGCCACGCAGGGCATCAGGTCCTTGCCGAAGGTGGT
The DNA here is from genome assembly GCA_039592995.1 of Stenotrophomonas sp. Classification (GTDB taxonomy): domain Bacteria; phylum Pseudomonadota; class Gammaproteobacteria; order Xanthomonadales; family Xanthomonadaceae; genus Stenotrophomonas. The sequence goes on from JBCNQC010000007.1 coordinate 139,917, forward strand.
CGACGGGCCGAACACATGGGTGTAGCCCTTGGCCAGCTGGGCGATCTGCGGGGCCAGCACCTGGGCCAGCGCCTGCGCGTTGGCCGCGTTGGCCACGGTCAGCACCTTGGCCACGCCGGCCAGCTGTGCGGCCTGGGCGGCCACGGCGGCCGGGTCGGCGGCCAGCACCACCACGTCGATGCTGGCACCGCTGATCGCGGCGGCGGCGCTGACGGTCTTGGCGGTGGCCGGGTTGAGCTTGCCGTCGTGGTGTTCGGCAACAACAAGAATCCTGGTCATTACAGCAACCCCTTCTGCTTGAGTGCGGCCACCAGTTCGGCGGCGTCCTTGACCATCACGCCCCTGCTGCGCTTGCCCGGGGCGGCGTAGTGGGTGGTGTTGAAGGTATCGGCGGCTTCCACGCCAAGGTCGGCCAGCGGCAGGCTTTCCAGCGGCTTGGCCTTGGCCTTCATGATGTCCGGCAGCTTGATGAAGCGCGGCTCATTCAGGCGCAGGTCGGTGGTGACCACGGCCGGCAGGTCCACTTCCAGCGTTTCCAGGCCGGCGTCGACCTCACGGGTCACCGTGGCCCTGCCATCGGCGATTTCCAGCTTGCTGGCGAAGGTCGCCTGCGGGCGGCCCCACAGCGTGGCAAGCATCTGGCCGGTCTGGTTGGCGTCGTCGTCAATGGCCTGCTTGCCGAGGATCACCAGGTCCGGCTGCTCCTTTTCGATCAGCTTGAGCAGGGTGCGGGCCGCGGTCAGCGGCTGGATGGCCTGGTCGGTGACCACGTGGATGGCGCGGTTCGCGCCCATGGCCAGGCCGTTGCGCAGGTGCGCCTGGGCATCGGCCGGGGCGATGGTGGCGACCACGACTTCGGTGGCGATGCCCTTGTCGCGCAGGCGCAGCGCTTCTTCCAGGGCGATTTCGTCAAAGGGGTTGGGGGACAGCTTGACGCCGTCGGTCACCACGCCGGAGCCGTCCGGCTTGACCTGAATGCGGACGTTGTAGTCCACCACGCGCTTGTACGCGACGAGGATTTTCATCTGGTGCTCGATCCTTCACTAACTGGGGAACGTCCGGAGCCGGATTCGGCTGCCGGGGCGGGGGTGGGATCTGGATTCTAACTGTCCTCGCGTTACCATGCGAATGCGTATGGTTATGTTGCATCGCCGCATGCAATCGCGCGCTCGAGGCCATTGTTCACGCTGGGCTGGCAGTCGTGAAGGCCGCCCGCATGTATGCTGTTGCGCTGTGTCACGCGGCCGGGAGACTGTCCCGGACACCCTCAGATCAGGAGAACAGGTAGTGCCCACATGGCTTGTCACCGGCGGTGCCGGATTTATTGGCGGTAACTTCGTACTGGAAGCAGTCGCCAAGGGTGTGCGCGTCATCAATCTGGATGCCCTGACCTACGCAGGTAATCTGAAAACGTTGTCCACCCTGGAAGGCAACCCCCACCATGTGTTCGTGCAGGGTGACATTGGTGACCAGTCGTTGGTGTCCCGCCTGTTGGCAGAACACCAGCCTGACGCCGTGCTGAATTTCGCCGCCGAAAGCCACGTGGACCGCTCCATCGACGGCCCGGGTGCGTTCATTCAGACCAACGTGGTGGGCACCTTGGGCCTGCTTGAGGCGGTGCGTGACTACTGGAAGGCATTGCCGGCGGACAAGGGCGAGGCCTTCCGTTTCCTGCATGTGTCCACCGACGAGGTGTACGGCACCTTGGGCGAAACCGGCAAGTTCAGCGAAACCACGCCGTACGCGCCCAATTCGCCCTATTCGGCGTCCAAGGCGGCCTCGGACCACCTGGTGCGCGCGTTCCACCACACCTACGGGCTGCCGGTGCTGACCACCAACTGCTCGAACAACTACGGCCCATACCACTTCCCGGAAAAGCTGATTCCGCTGGTGATCGCCAAGGCGCTGGCCGGCGAACCCCTGCCGGTGTACGGCGACGGCAAGCAGGTGCGCGACTGGCTGTTCGTTTCCGACCACTGCGAGGCGATCCGCACCGTGCTGGCCGAGGGCCAGGTTGGTGAGAGCTACAACGTTGGCGGCAATTCGGAGAAGCAGAACATCGAAGTGGTGAAGGCCATCTGCGCACTGCTCGACGCGCGCCGCCCGCGCGAAGACGGCCAGCCGCGCAGCAGCCAGATCACCTACGTGGCTGACCGCCCGGGCCATGACCGCCGTTACGCGATCGACGCCAGCAAGTTGAAAGACCAGCTGGGTTGGGAACCGAAGTACACCTTCGAGCAGGGCATTGCTTTCACTGTTGACTGGTACCTGGACAACCAGGAATGGGTCAACGGCGTGCTTGACGGCAGCTACCGTTTGCAGCGCATCGGCACCAGCGCCTGAGGACACAACATGACGCAACGCAAGGGCATCATCCTGGCCGGCGGCTCCGGCACCCGGCTGTATCCGATCACCAAGGGCGTCAGCAAGCAGCTGCTGCCGGTGTACGACAAGCCGATGATCTATTACCCGCTCAGCGTGCTGATGCTGGCGGGCATCCGTGATGTGCTGATCATCAACACCCCGCACGAGCAGGCCCTGTTCCAGCAGTTGCTGGGCGACGGTTCGCAGTGGGGCATGAACATCGAGTACGCCGTGCAGCCCAGCCCGGACGGGCTGGCGCAGGCCTACCTGATCGGTCGCGAGTTTGTTGGCGGCAAGCCGAGCTGCCTGGTGCTGGGTGACAACATTTTCCACGGCCACGGCTTGACGTCGCTGCTGCGCAGCGCCGATGAGCGCCAGACCGGTGCCACCGTCTTCGGCTATTGGGTTAACGATCCGGAACGCTATGGCGTGGCCGAGTTCGACGCGGCTGGCAAAGTGATCGACCTGGTCGAAAAGCCCGCCAAGCCGCGCTCCAACTACGCGGTCACCGGCCTGTACTTCTACGACGGCAATGCCAGCGATTACGCTGCCGAGCTGAAGCCGTCGCCGCGCGGTGAGCTGGAGATCACCGATCTCAACCAGCGTTACCTGCGCGAAGGCAACCTGCACCTGGAAGCACTGGGGCGCGGTTATGCCTGGCTGGATACCGGCACGCATCAGTCGCTGCTGGAAGCCTCCAATTTCATCGAGACCATCCAGACCCGTCAGGGCCTGCAGGTCTGCTGCCCGGAAGAAATCGCGTTTGGTAAGGGCTGGATCAGCGCCGAACAGCTGGAAGCGCTGGCTGCGCCGCTGATCAAGAATGGTTACGGGCAGTACCTGCAGAAGCTGCTGGAACGGGGCATTGTTCCGTGAAAGTGATTGATACGTCGCTGCCGGGCTGCAGAATCATCGAGCCAGCGGTGTTTGACGACAGCAGAGGGTTCTTCTTCGAAACCTGGAATGCGACGCGCTTTGGCGAGGCGGGCCTGCCGACCGATTTTGTCCAGAGCAATATCTCCTCGTCCAGACGTGGCGTGCTTCGGGGCCTGCATTACCAGTGGCCGCGCCCGCAGGGCAAGCTGGTTACCGTATTGGAAGGCGAGGTGTACGACGTCGCGGTGGATATTCGTCGTGGTTCGCCGACCTTTGGTCGCTGGGAGGCGGTGATCCTCAGCGGTGCCAATCGGCGCCAACTGTGGATCCCGCCGGGTTTCGCCCACGGTTTTGCGGTGCTGTCGGACACTGCGCTCTTCAACTACCTCTGCACTGACGTGTATGTAAAAGAAGCCGACGCCGGCATCCGCTGGAACGACGCTGACATCGCCGTCGACTGGCCCATCAGCCAGCCACTTTTGTCGTCGAAGGACGAGCAGGCTCCATTCCTGCAGGACGTCGCCGAAGAGCGGATGCCGGATTACCTGCCATGAGCATCCTGGTGCTTGGTGCTGGCGGCCAAGTGGGCAGGGCATTGCTACCCGCGCTCGCTCCCCACGGTGTCGTAGTTCCGGCCACCCGCAGTGGACTTCTGTCCGATGGACGGCCCTGCGCGATCGCCGACCTCGACCGACCGGCCGCCCTGCCCCAGGTGTTGGACCGGCTGCGGCCCACGACCGTGATCAATGCCGCCGCATACACCGCCGTTGATGCCGCCGAGCAGGACGCGGCGGGCGCGCGCCGGGTTAATGCGGAAGCGCCGGGCGTAATTGCACGATGGTGCGCGGGGCACGGTGTCCCATTCGTACACTACTCCACGGATTACGTGTTTGATGGCAAGGGAACCGTTCCCTACAGGGAACAGGACCCGACTGCGCCACTCAATATCTATGGCCTCACCAAGCGCGATGGCGAAGATGCGGTGCGCGCTGCCGGTGGGCACCACCTTATTTTCAGGATTGCCTGGATATACACCGCACACGGTCGGAACTTCCTTCGGACCATGCTTCGCCTTGCAGGGCAGGGTGCGACGCTCAACGTGGTATCCGACCAAGTCGGTTCGCCGACTACCGCTGCGCTGGTGGCGGATGTCACCGCACGGGCACTGGCAAGTTCTGCACGCTTGTCCGGCACATACCACCTCACCGCAGCCGGGCAGGTGTCCTGGTACGGGTTTGCGCAAGCCATCTTTGCCGAAGCCCTTGCAGCCGGGGTGTTGTCAGAAGCACCGGTGATCAGGCCCGTGTCCGGTGCAACGTTCCCCGCTGCGGCTCGACGACCAGACTGGTCGGTCCTGGATACGAGCAAGCTACAGCGCGACCTCGGTGTGCAGCTTCCAGACTGGAGAGGCGGCATTCGCGACATCATTGCAGAACTGAAGGCGCATCCCGCGGCCTGATACGTCGAGATTGGGTGAAAGGCCGACCGGAGAGTACTGATCAATGGCGCGCCTGTCGGCCTTCCTTGATAAAATGGGGCGCTGCGCGTCATAGCCGGGCAGGCCGATTCTAGACCAGGGGGCACCATCAATGGATAAGGGTTTGAGTCGCGATTACCTGATAGTCGCGGTCATTGCGCTGGTTTCGTGCCTGATGCTGGCCTGGGTCGCGAACCTGGTGGGCCTCATCGCCGTAGCCGGCGGGCAGGGATGGGATGGTTCTGTATTCGTGCGCGTGATTCGTGAAATTGCGCAGGATACCTACAGCAACTCCGACCCTTATCGAGCAGCGCGCAGTGTCGCGTTCCCGGCCATCTTTCTGGTTGAGTCTTACCGGCTGCCGGTTGACATCGTGCTGGTGCAGCGTGACGTCAATATCGCACTGATGGTGCTGTCGGCCTGCATGCTGTATGGGGCTGCGCGGCTGATGGACGTTTCCCGGAAGGTTGCCGTGACCAGCGTGGCAACCTTCTTCGGTGCCTGGTGTGTTCTGGTGGTTCCGGTCTTCACCCCGATCCTGACCGACCATCTGGCGATGTTCACTTCCAGCGTGTCCCTGTTCCTGTGGGCGGCGGATCGAAAGCGCGGGTTGTACCCGATCATTGCGGCGTGCATCTGGATCATGCCGCCTTCCGCATTGGTGCCGTTGGCATTGCTGGCGCTCGGGAGAAATGTAGAGGGGGACTCGCCCGCACGCGCCTCCGTGTGCCTCGATTCGGCTTTTCTGTTGGCGGCGTTGATGGTCTGTGCTGCCGTCTATGTCTGGAAAGGTCCTGGTGTGCTGACTGGCGTCGATACCCATGTTCTTGATGTCGACCGCAACACCGGGGGGCAGCTCACGGGAAGCGTTGCATTGCTGCCGGTCAGCATTCTCATACTGATCGGTACGCTGTTTGTGTGCATTCGCACGGGTGTCCTTTTCCTGACCCGGCATGTGCATGATTTCAATATCTGGCGCATTGCCGCGGGGCTCGCATTCGTGGTTGCCTCGTACGCATCCATGCGCGGGCTGATCGATTTCGACAAAGGCTTCAGCGCATCGCAGCTCATCAACAACATGAGCAAGCAAGCGCTGTCTGCCCCATTCAAAAGCTGGGTAGCGCATACGGCCTACTTCGGGCCGGTGGTTCTGGTGGTTTACTACCATGTCGCTCTCCGCCGGACCTCCCTGCCACCGGCACTGTCGCTCTGTCTGATCGGCTTCATGCCCCTGTTGGCATTGGGCTCGGAGAGCCGGCAGTGGATCGCGATACTTCCGGTGGTGGCGCTTGCGGTGGCGTTCCTGCCGCTGTCCCTGCTTTCCCGCCTGGTCTTGCTGGTGATGTCCTGGTTGACCTTCTGGGGGATCTGGGGCCTGAATGCTGACGTGAACCTCGCGGTGAGCACGAACGTCGGATTGCAGCATCCACTTTGGGACAACTACATGGGGCGTGTCGGTCCCTGGATGAGCATGGACGTCTACGGCCAATGGCTCGCATGGGTCATCCTGATGGTGGTTGCGCTGGTTCTTGCACACTTACAATCAGCCGATCACCGGGCCGACTCCCGCCCCACCGAATGCCGAGGACCGCTTTGAACATCGATCAGGATCAACAACGGGTGCTTGTCACCGGCGGTGCCGGTTTCCTGGGCTCCCACCTGTGTGACCGCCTGATTGAGGCCGGTCACGACGTCCTGTGCGTCGATAACTTCTACACCGGCAGCAAGGCCAACGTCGAAGAGCTGCTGGCCCATCCCCGCTTCGAGCTGATGCGTCACGACGTGACCTTCCCGCTGTACGTGGAAGTGGACCGCATCTTCAACCTGGCCTGTCCGGCCTCGCCAATCCACTACCAGCACGACCCGGTGCAGACCACCAAAACCAGCGTGCACGGCGCGATCAACATGCTCGGGCTGGCCAAGCGCACCGGCGCGCGGATCCTGCAGGCCAGCACCAGCGAGGTCTATGGTGACCCGGAAATCCACCCGCAGGTGGAAGGCTACTGGGGCCGGGTCAATCCGATCGGCATCCGCAGCTGCTACGACGAAGGCAAGCGCTGTGCGGAAACCCTGTTCTTCGACTACTGGCGCCAGCATCAGCTGGAGGTCAAGGTCATGCGCATCTTCAACACCTATGGCCCGCGCATGCACCCCAATGACGGCCGCGTGGTCAGCAACTTCATCGTGCAGGCGCTGCGCGGTGAGCCGATCACCATCTACGGCGATGGTCAGCAGACCCGCAGCTTCTGCTACGTGGATGACCTCATTGAAGGCATGTTGCGCCTGATGGACACGCCGGCCGAGTTCACCGGTCCGGTCAACATCGGCAATCCCACCGAGTTCACCATGCTGCAACTGGCTGAAACCGTCGTTCGGCTGGTTGGCGGAAAGTCGAAGATCGAGTTCCGGCCGTTGCCCTCGGACGACCCGCGCCAGCGCCAGCCGGACATCAGCCTGGCCAAGGCCACGTTCGACTGGGAGCCCCAGGTGGCACTGGAAGATGGTTTGAAAGAAACCATCGCCTATTTCCGTCACCGACTGCAGGCGTAAGGAGAGGGCGCATGCGGAAAGTCGTGGTGATGCCGGTCTACGAGGATCTGGAGGCTTCGTCGAAGCTGTTCCTGGAACTGGCCAGGACCCAGGGCAGCGAGACCTTCATCGTGGCCGTCGATGACGGCTCGGTGCGCCAGCCGCTGCCGGTGTCAGCCATCGAAGCGTCCGGGCTGGAAGGCGTGGTGATCAAGCTGCGTCGCAATGTCGGCCACCAGCGCGCCATTGCCATTGGCCTGAGCTACGTGGCCGAACAGTTCGGCGATGACGTGGTGGTCGTGACCATGGACTCGGATGGCGAAGACACGCCGGAAAGCATCACCGAGCTGGTCAAAGGCCTGGCCAGCGACGACGTCGATGTGGTGGTGGCCAGCCGCCGCAGCCGGGTGGAATCGGTGAAGTTCAAGGCGTTCTACATCGTCTACAAGCTGCTGTTCTCGCTGCTCAGCGGCCGCCGCATCAGCTTCGGCAATTTCATGGCGGCCAAGATGCCGGCGGTGCGTCGTCTGGCCTCCATGCAGGAGCTGTGGATCCACGTCGCCGCGTGCGTTCTGGGTTCGAAGTTGCGGGTCAGCAGCTGTCTGCTCGATCGTGGCCCCCGCTACGCCGGGCGCAGCAAGATGAATTTCGTCGGCCTGGCGCTGCACGGGTTCCGCGCCTTGATGGTGTTTGCCGAAGACGTGCTGGTGCGGGTGGGCATTGCCTGCACGATCGTGGCGGCGTTCTCCATCAGTGGGGGCATCATTGCCACCGTGCTGAAGATGCTGGGCTTTGCCACCCCGGGCTGGTTCTCGCTGGCTGCAGGCATCCTGCTGCTGGTATTCCTGCAGACGGCAGCGCTGACCCTCATCACCCTGATGCTGTCAGGCATGATCCGCAGTGGCGGTGTGCTCGGCGTGGGCAGCTACCGCGAGTTCGTCGAAGAAGTGCAGCATGCCGGCCGCCGCGGCGCGTAAGGGGTTGAGCGGTCAGTTGATCCGCTTCCTGATCAACGGGCTGGTGGCCACCGCTGTGCATTTCAGTGTGCTGCACGTGTGCATCGAAGTGCTGCACGTGCCGCTGGCCGCTGTCGCCAACGGCATTGCGGCGGTGTTCGGCATTACCGCCTCGTTCCTGGGCAATCGCTACTTCGTTTTTCCTGGCCGTCCCGGCAGTGCGTTCAAGCAGGGGTCTTTGTTCGTCCTGGTTTACGCCAGCATTGCCCTGTTGCACGCGCTGCTGATGTTCGCCTGGGCCGATTGGCTCGGACTGGATTACCGGATCGGCTTCCTGCTCATCACGGGGCTGCAGATGGTCTGCAGCTTTCTCATCAACAAATTCGTGGTGTTCAAATGAACAAGTTCCTGCGCGCCGGGCTGGCGACGGTGCTCTTCATCGTTACTCTGCTGCTGGTGTACTACGTGCACATGCGCCACTTCCGGGTGAACGTGGTGCTGTATGCCAGCATCCTCGATGCGGTGATCGCCACGGTTGGCGTGTTCGGCGTGTTGTACCTGCTGAAGTGGTTCCGCGACTTCACCCGCCTGGAGCTGATCCAGCTGGTCGTGATCTGGATGCTGGGCGGCTATGTGTTCGCCATTTCCCTGCCCACCGTCATTGACCGCTCGCTCTCGTTCTACATTCTGGAAAAGCTGCAGCAGCGTGGCGGCGGCATCCGCGAGGACGCCTTCCGGCAGGTCTTCACCGAAGAGTACGTGCGTGAGCATCACCTTGTGGAAGTGCGCCTGACTGAGCAGCTGCAGTCGGGCACGGTGGAGATCCACAACGGCTGCGTCACGCTCACTGCGCGCGGCGAGCGTCTGGCCTCGTTCAGCCGCTTCTACCGGCAGAACCTGCTGCCCACCCATCGCCTGCTGATGGGCGAATACACCGACGCGCTGACGGATCCGTTCCGCAACAGCCAGATGCCGGTGGACTACCGCTGCAGGCAGGACTGACCCATGACCGCCGCCGGTGCAGAGATGACGCAGGGTCGATTGGCACGCTGGTGCCCGCCGCTGATGCTGCTGTTGCTGGGAATGTGGCTGGTGCCCTGGCAGCACACCTGCCAGCTGGCCTGTATTCCCGGCGATCTCGGCGACGCCCGCTTCAACAGCGTGGTGCTGGAGCACTTCTACCGGTGGTTGAACGGCACAGAACAGAGCCTGCTCAGTCCGCGTTTCTTCCACCCGATGCCCGGCGCATCGACGTTCTCTGACAACCACTGGGGCACGGCGTGGATCTATGCCGCGTTCCGGGCGCTGGGCGCAGATCGGTACATCGCGTTCGACCTCTGGTATCTGACCGGCTTCCTGCTCAACTTCGTGGTCAGCCACGTCGTGTTCCGCAAGATGCAGTTCTCGCCATGGGCCAGTGCGGTGGCGGCGTTTGCGTTCACTTTTGCGCTGCCGGCGCTGGCCCGGCACGGACATGCGCAGTTGACGTACCGGTTCCTGGTGCCGCTGGGCCTGCTGCTCTGGCAGCGCTGCCTTGCCGATGGACGCTGGCGCTGGTTTGCGGCGGTCTCGGCGGTGGTCGTGGCTCAGTTTGCGGTGTCCATCTACCTCGGTTACTTCCTGGCGTTGCTGCTGGTGGCATGGACACTGGCCGATGCGCTGCTGGATCGCCAGTGGCCGCGGCCCTGGCTCACGCGGTGGTACCAGCAGCGGCAGACATCCAGCGCACGCGAGCGCTACGTCAGTATGGCGCTGATCGCCGTAGCGGGCATCTGCCTGGTGGCACTTCTGTACCCCTATCTGCACTACGCACGGCTGTACCGGTTCGGGCGTTCGCTGGGCGAAGTGTCCACGTTGACCCCGCGCCTGCAGAGCTATCTGTTGGCCGACGCGTCCGCGATCTGGGGCGGGCTCAGTGCGAAGCTGGGGGCGGGCATCCCTGCACGTCATGAGCATCAGCTGTTCTTTGGTGTGGGCCTGCTGGGCCTGGCGTTGCTCGGGGCATTGCGCGCCACCACCCGCCGGGCGCGTGCCGCGATGGTGTCGTTGCTGCTGCTGTTCGTGTTGACCTTTACCGTGGGGCGCTATTCGCTGTATCTGGGGTTGGCGCTGTTGCCGGGCGTCGGTGCGGTTCGCGCCATGGCGCGCATCGCCGTGGTGATGGCGTTGCCGTTGGCGCTGCTGGCGGCCACTGCCGTGGATGCGGCTCCTCGTGGTCGCTGGGCCTGGCGGTTGTTGGCGATGGCACTGGTACTGTGCATGGTCGTGGAGGCCGCGACCTATCGTACCCACGGCTTCCGCTTCGCCGAGGCGCGGCAACGCGTATTCGCGCTTGAGCAGAAGCTGCCCGGGCAGGTGCCTGCCGACATGGTGGTATTCAATCCGCTGCGCACCGACGAGGCGTTCTTCGTTTCTGAACTCGATGCCGTGGTGATGGCACAGGAAACCGACCTTGCCACGCTCAACGGCTATTCGGGCAATTACCCGCCCGGCTACAAGCCAGAGCCCGAACTGACCGCCTGCGAACAGGTGGCGGAACGTCTGCAGGGGGCCGAGGACTTCCAGCGCCGGCGTCCGCACGTGGCCCTGAACGGTTCGCCGGTGTCCCCGGTGTGGGTACCGGGGCAGGGGGCCTGTGCTACTCCTGCTTCCGTCGCCCCGCCGCCGCCCGCGGCAGCGGTGCCAGCAACGCCTGCAGATCCTCGTCGCTGAAGCGCGGTCCGGCGCTGCCGCCGTCATCCAGAATGGTTTCGGCCAGGGCGGCCTTGCGCTCCTGCATCTCGGCAATGCGTTCCTCGATGCTGCCTGCCGCAATCAGTTTGTAGACGAACACCGGCTGTTCCTGGCCGATGCGGTGCGCACGGTCGGTGGCCTGGTTTTCAGCCGCCGGATTCCACCATGGGTCGAAATGAATGACGGTGTCGGCCCGGGTCAGGTTCAGGCCTACCCCGCCGGCTTTCAGGCTGATCAGGAAGATCGGCACCTCGCCCTGCATGAAGCGCTGCACGGGGGTCTGCCGGTCGCGGGTCTGCCCGGTCAGCATCACGTACGCCAGGCCCAGTTCGTCCAGCAGCTGCCCGAGCAGGTCCAGCATGCTGGTGAACTGTGAGAACAGCAGGATGCGCCGGCCTTCCTCCACCATTTCCGGCAGCATTTCCCGCAGCAGTTCCAGCTTGGCCGAGGCGGTGGCTCCGGCATGCGTTCCAGGCAGCAGGCGTGGGTCGCAGCACACCTGGCGCAGCTTCAGCAGTGCGTCCAGCACCACGATGTGGCTGCGCGCCAGGCCCTGCTGCGCAACGGCGTGGCGCACCTTTTCCTCCATGGTGGCGCGTACGGTCTCGTACATGTCGCGCTGCGCGCCCTCCAGCACCACGCTGCGGGTGATCAACGTTTTTTCCGGCAGGTCGGCCGCCACTTCATCCTTGCGCCGGCGCAGCATGAACGGGCGCATCCGCCGGGCCAGCCACTGCGCGCGCTGGGTGTCCGCATTGCGCTCGATCGGGTGGCGCCACTGCTGGTTGAACGTTTTTTCGCTGCCCAGCAGGCCCGGCAGCAGGAAATCGAACTGGGTCCACAGCTCGCCCAGGTGGTTTTCCATGGGCGTGCCGGTCAGGCACAGGCGGTGATTGGCCTTCAACGCACGCAGCGCCATGGCCGCGCGCGAGCGCGGGTTCTTGGCCTGCTGCGCCTCGTCCAGCACCAGCAGATGCCAGGTCTGCTCCCGCAGTACCTCCTCATCGCGCCACAGCAGCGCGTAGGTGGTCAGCACCAGGTCGTGTCGCGCAATCTGCGCGAAGCTTTCAGCGCGTGCGGGCCCGTGCAGCACCAGCACGCGCAGATCGGGGGTGAACCGCTCTGCCTCGGCCTGCCAGTTGTGCAGCAGCGAGGTCGGCACCACCACCAGCACCGGCTGGCGCAGGCGCCTGGCTTCCTTCTCCAGCTGGATGTGGGCCAGGGTCTGCAGGGTCTTGCCCAGGCCCATGTCGTCGGCCAGCACGCCGCCCAGCCGGTGCTGGCGCAGGTGCTGCAGCCAGCTCAGGCCATCCAGCTGGTAAGGGCGCAGCGTGGCCTGCAGGCCCGTGGGGGGCTGCGCCGGGGTCATCGCCGGACCCTCCAGCAGGCGCTGGGCGACGGTGCGCGCGGTGGCATTTTCCTTCAGCTGCACCGCGGCGGTCTCGTGCAGCGTGCGCAGACGGGCATGGTCGTGCAGCGGAATGCGCAGGCGCGAGCGGCGCGGGCCGAACAGGTCGCCCAGCAGCGCGACCAGCGGCTTGAGCCGGGAGGCGCGCAGTGCCAGCCGGCGCGTGCCCGTGGCGGGCAGCAGCACCAGCTCATCGTCAGCGATGGTCGAAACCGCGCCGCGCGACCAGCGTGGGTCGGTGTTCAACACCTGCTGCAGCAGTGGAGCCAGCGCCAGGGTCTGGCCCTCCACCTCGATGTCCAGGCCGATCTCGAACCAGCCGGGCACGTCACGGTCGGCCTGCACGTCCAGGGTGATCGCTTCGACCTCGGTCACCTGATGGCGGAACGTGGCATCCGGCTCCACCCGCCAGCCCTGCGCCCGCAGCTGCGGCACCTCGTTGCGCAGGAACAGCGCCCAGTCGCCGCCGCGCGCAAGGAACTGGGGTCCCGTGCCGGGCAAGGACACCACCGGCCGCGGATCGCGGTACAGACCTGCCGCCTGCAGTTCACGTTCGCGCAGGTGTTCCTCTGCGGCGTCACGGGCCAGCAGGCTCAGCTGGCCGAGTGCGTCCTGGACGAACACCGACGGGTCATCCAGATGCCGGGTCACGTCCCCGTATTCGAATGTGGCGGTAGCGAAGTCACGCCACTCGGAGGCGTCGGACTTGCGCAGCCACTGCGGCCGATGCTCGACGCTGTGCAGGCGCAGCACCGGCACCAGCGGCTGCGCCTCCAGCACGGGCAGTGCACCGTCGGTGGCCGGATGGGGCAGGGCCGGGTCGATCTGCTGCAGGGTCTGGCTGACCAGCGCGCTCTCTTCGGGAAACACCCCGGGCAGCTCCAGAAAGGCACCGGCGTCTTCGGCCGCCATCGCCAGCTGCAGCGCCCCCACCTCGCCGTTGCTGGAGTCCAGGTAGCAGGCCGAGCGGCCGTGCACGCTGCCATCGCCACCGCCCTCCACCTGCAGCGAAGGCATCGCGCGCAGGCGGCCGTTGTACTCGCTGGCCCTCCAGTGCAGCGTGCCCGCACGTGGCTGCGCCCAGTGCGCCGGCACCGGTGCCGTTGCGTCGGCAATGAAGGCGCGGCCGGTGGTGATGATCTGCTGCAGCAGGGCCACGACGTCGATCCGGTCGCGGTTGTCGTGGTGATGCTGCAGCAACCACAGCTGGGACAGCACCGCGATGTCGTCCTGGGTAAGGTACCCGGCCGGAGCCAGGAACAGGTCGGGGCCCAGGCTGAGCAGCTTCTCGCGTTTGACGGTGCCATCTGCCGCCCGCTTGATGCGCTGCACGTAAACGACGAGGCGATGCTGGAACACCGAGAGGTCGTAGCAGACCCCACGCGTCGGCCCCGCAGGTGGCGAGGAACCGTTTGCAGCGCTGTGGCGCGCGTGCCAGCGCGACAGTGCCTGCAGCAGTTCCATGCGTGGCGGCTGCAGCAAGGTCAGCGGCGCGGCCGCCAGCTCCAGCGGCGGGCTCACCTGCACCAGGTCCAGGCCCTGCGCCATGGTCGCCGCCAGGTGCTTGCAGCCCTGGCCCACCGGGCAGCTGCATTCGGCCACCAGCCGGCTGCGCGCGGTACGGGTGCTGGCTTTCAGGTCGACCCACACGTGGTACGGGCGACGTGCGCTGCCCTGTACCAGCGCGGTGATCTGGTCGTTTTCATGGCGCAGCTGGCGCACCGCGAACAGATAGTTGGCGCTTTTCTCCAACGTCCACGGGTCGAACCAGCGGTGGATGTCGTCCAGGGTGTAGGTGGCTGTCATGAGGGGTCTCCTGCTTTGTTGCGCCGCACGCAGCCGCGTCGTCCGGTATCGCTAGAATGGGTCATTATCACCGAGCAAGGTAATCTGGAATGGAACGACCTACGTCCAAAAGCAAGCGCTACGCCAGCGCGGCACAGGCGCTGCAAGGTGCCGTGGCCGATGGCCAGACCCTGGCGGTTGGCGGTTTCGGCCTGTGCGGCATTCCCGAAGCGCTGATTGCGGCCTTGCGCGACACCGGGGTCAAGGGTCTGACGGTCATTTCCAACAATGCCGGCGTGGACGGTTTCGGCCTCGGTCAGCTGCTGGAAACCCGCCAGATCAAAAAGATGATTTCGTCCTACGTGGGCGAGAACAAGGAATTCGAGCGCCAATTCCTGGCCGGCGAGCTGGAGCTGGAGTTCAACCCGCAGGGCACCCTGGCCGAGCGTCTGCGCGCCGGCGGGGCCGGCATTCCGGCGTTCTTCACCGCCACCGGCTACGGCACGGTGGTCGCCGAGGGCAAGGAAACCCGCGAGTTCGATGGCAAGCACTACGTGATGGAAACCGCGCTGCGCGCCGACGTGGCGCTGGTGAAGGCGTGGAAGGCCGATGAGGCCGGCAACCTGGTGTTCCGCAAGACCGCGCGCAACTTCAACCCGGCCTGCGCCATGGCCGGCAAGCTGTGCATCGTGGAAGTGGAAGAAGTGGTGCCGGTGGGCAGCATCGACCCGGACCAGGTGCACCTGCCCGGCATCTACGTGCACCGCATCGTGCACAACCCCACCCCTGAAAAGCGGATCGAACAGCGCACCGTGCGTGCGGAGGGCAACTGAAATGGCATGGACCCGCGATGAAATGGCGCAGCGCGCCGCCCGTGAGCTGACCGACGGCGCGTACGTGAATCTGGGCATTGGGCTGCCGACGCTGGTGGCCAATCACATCCCCGAGGGCGTGGACGTGTGGCTGCAGTCGGAAAACGGCCTGCTCGGCATTGGTCCGTTCCCGACCGAGGCCGAAGTGGACGCCGACCTGATCAATGCCGGCAAGCAGACCGTCACCGCGCGCGCCGGGGCCAGCTACTTCGGCAGCCACGACAGCTTCGCGATGATCCGCGGCGGCCACGTCAACCTGGCCATCCTCGGTGCCATGCAGGTCACCGACAAGGGCGACCTGGCCAACTGGATGGTGCCGGGCAAGATGGTCAAAGGCATGGGCGGCGCGATGGACCTGGTGGCGGGCGTGCAGCGCGTGGTGGTGCTGATGGAGCACACTGCCAAGAACGGCGAGCATAAGATCCTGCCTGAGTGCACGCTGCCGCTGACCGGTGTGGGCGTGGTGGACCGCATCATCACCGACCTGGCCGTGTTTGATGTCACCGACAAGGGCCTGGTGCTGGTGGAAGCGGCACCCGGCGTGGATGCGGCCGAGCTGAAGGAAAAGACCGGCGTGGCGTTCAGCGGGTGACCTGTCCCGGTGCGGCTGCTAAGCTGCCGCGCTTCGGGTTGGCGGGAAGCTGCTGTGAACAGAGTCGGGATGACAGGCGTGGCGGTGCTGATCGCGCTTGGTACGGTGGTGTCGCTGCGCGGCATCGCCAAGGACGTTCATTTCGAGCGGTCCCTGCTCGCGCAGGCGCTCAAGGCCGATGCCGGCTTCGCGGCATCGGTGCCTCCTGAAGTGGTGGAATCGCGGGCGCTGCTTCAGGCGCATCCGTCTGAAGCACCGCTGGCGCTGGGCGCTGGATTGATCGATGACCCGCTGCTGCAGCAGCGTCACTGGGAAGCGCTGTATCCCGCCCGCCTGCACGAGGCCCAGAGTGGCCGCATGCTGTGGAAGGCATCGGGTCCGGATCGCACCGACTGCACTGAACTTGGAAGGAGCGACCGTGTTGTCCTCGTTGACTGCCCCTGACCGCATGCGGCGTCCTGCCGTGGCGATGCTGTGCTGTGTGATGGCCGGGTACGTGCTGGCGGCGCTGGGGGGCGTTGGCCTGCCGACGATGCTGGCGTTCGCGGCGCTGCTCGTCGCGGCGCTGTGGGAGCTGGCCACCGTGCGCGACCCGCGCGCGGCGTGGATGGTGGCCACGGTGGTGGCGCTGCTGGTGATCGCACTGGGCAGCCCGACCGACGAGTGGGACCCGCGTTCGATCTGGCTGTTCCACGCCCGCCGCATTTTCGAGGATGGCTCGCTGTACGCCATGCTGGATGGCTACGCAGGCTTCAGTCACAACGACTATCCCGCGCTGGTGCCGTTGCTGTCGGCCAGTTCCGCGCAGCTGGTCGGGCACTGGAACGAGCTGTTTCCGAAGGCGGCCGGTACCTTGCTGTTACTGCCGGCGTTGCTGCTGATCGCGCGCAGCCTGCGTTCCTGGTGGGTGGCGGGGCTGTTTGCGGTGGTCACCCTGCAGGTCGGCGGCCGCTATCTGGCCGATGGCTACATGGATGCGCTGCTGGCGGTATATGCGGTCGCCGCGTTGGCCAGTGCCGCGCGCTGCACCGAGCGCAGCGAGCGCATCGCCTGGGGCGAGCTGCTGCCGTTCGTGCTGAGCACGGCGGTGCTGTCGCTGATCAAGAACGAAGGCATGGTGCTGGCGACGGTGATCGCAGCCGCCACGGCTGCTGCGGTGCTGCTGCGCGAGCGACGGGTGCCGTGGACGCTGTTGATCGCCTTCGTGGTGGCGATGCTGCCGCTGCTGGCGTGGAAGCTGGCGGTGGCCGGTGCGAACCTGACCAATGACCTGGCCTCGAGCGACATGAAGGGGCAGCTGCTGGCACGGCTCCCCGAGCTGTCCAACAGCGCGCTGATTCTGAAGAAGCTGTTCCGCGAGTGGGCACTGGTACCGCTGCTGGTGCTGGCGGTGCTGTGGCGGCGCACCTGGAGCAACCCGGTGGTGCTGGCCGGCGCAGTGGCAGGCCTGGCGTATGCCGGCGTGCTGTATGCGGTGTACCTGGGCACGCCGCATGATCTGGAATGGCATCTGGCCACCAGCGTGAAGCGCGTGGTGCTGCCGGTGTTCCTGCTGCTGACGTATGCGCTGCTGGTGGTGGTGGACCGCTGGCGGCCGTCGCCGGAGGTGGCACCGGTTGCGCAGTAACGCCCGCTGAGTGCGGGCGCTACCGCTGTCGTAAGTTCATCGGCTCACCGCCAGCGGCGCAGCCGCGCCATCGTGCGTACGGCGTCCTTGTCGGTGCTGAGCAGGATGTTCCCGGGGTTGACGCCGAGATAGATGCGACGGCCTTCGTCGAACTCGGCCCGCTGCATCCACATGCCGCGCAGATCCAGCCAGGGCACCATCAGGCCGGTGAGGCCCTGTTGGACGTAATGCAGACCGCCAACCACCAGGCTGCGCGGGATGTTCCAGTGCAGCGTGCTGGTGGCGAGAGCGCGGTTGTAGGGTTCTAGATGATTGAAGTACATGGTCAAGGTCTCCGGAAAATTCCCTCGCCGGGCTGGCGAGGGATGTCGGGAGGCTGAAAACCGTGCAACGAACAAACCGGTGCGACGTATTCCCGCGAGGGTGTTGTATTTCGTCACCCTCCCGACGCGGGACGTTCATCATTGTTCGTTGCGGAGTTTTCAGACTCCTCGTGTCCACCATGCAGGACGGGCGAACGATAGCGGAATCGGGTTTCGTCCGGGGCGTGACGTAGTTGGACCGAATGCGATCGGTGCGATGTCGCGAATGAATTCAGGAATGTCGGAGCGCCTGCAATGACAGTCGTTTCGCCGGGTGTGACCGGCATCGCATTGCATGTGCGGGCGCACCATTTTTCGGTCAAAGAAAATGCCGCTGCCGCGTCGCGTTTGGCATGCATTGCGTCAGATGATCAGGTGGCCCAAGACGTAGAGCCACGCCCTGCGTGGCTGCGCGGTGCCGGGTGGGTCGAAGCCACGCAGGGCGTGGCTCTACGGGTGATTGGGGGCATTGCGTTGGATTGGGGCGTGTGGCGAGGTGATAACGTGGCCCCATGGACCTCCACCTCCCCGACGCCCGCGTGCACTGGCACCGCCACTGGCTGGCTGCCCCGGCTGCCGACACCCTGCAGCGCACCCTGCGCGAAGACGTGCCATGGGAGGTGCATAAGATCCGCATGTTCGGCCGTCAGGTGGATTCGCCGCGGCTGAGTTTCTGGATGGGCGATCCGGCGGCGCGTTACCGCTATTCGGGCACGGACTTCGTGCCGCATCCGTGGCATCCGGCGCTGCTGCCGTTATGCGCGCAATTGGCCGCGTTCTGCGGTGCGCGCTTCAACAGCGTGCTGCTCAACCGGTACCGCGATGGCGATGACGGCATGGGCTGGCACAGCGACAACGAACCGGAGCTGGGGCCCGAGCCGGTGATTGCGTCATTGAGTCTGGGGGCGGCGCGGCGGTTTGCGCTGCGGCGGCGGGAAGATCACAACCGCAAGGCGGAGGTGACCTTGGGGCATGGGGATCTATTGGTGATGGCGGGGCAGACGCAGCGGTTGTATCAGCATGCGTTGCCGAAGAGTACGCGGGTGATGGGGGAGCGGATCAATCTGACGTTCCGGTGGATCACGCCGAATCCGTAGAGCCACGCCCTGCGTGGCTTCGTGGTGTATCGGTCGTTCGCAGCCACGCAGGGCGTGGCTCTACGGCCATGTGGGGGCGGCGCGAAGAGCAGCCGGGCAAGCCCGGCTCTACGTGGCTTCGATCGGGAACAACGGATCGGTCAACGCCGCAACGGCGGCGGCACCGGCGGGAACAACGAATCGGTCAACGCCGCAGCGGCGGGGCCACCGGGGCCTTCTGGAAATCCGTCTGCCCGGTCACCAGCGTCCAACCCACCACGTCGCGGGTGACCGCCTTCAACGCCTGCTCCATCGCCTGTGCCACCTGCGCGGTATCGGTGCTGCCCACCGGCTGCTCCTGACGGAAGGTACGATCCGCCACCACACGCTGGTCTACCACATGGATCAGCTTGGCGTTGAGCTCGATCAGCGCATTCGGCGTGGACTGGCCGTTGTAGTCGGACTCAAACCGGCGCACATCCAGGGCCAGCTTGTAGTCGGCGCGGATGCCGGTGGTCGCCCGGGCAACGCCGGAAATGCGTCCGGAATCCTCGAAGCCGCGCACCAGCGCGTCGTCCACCATGTCGGTGGCCGGCTGCGCCCAGCTCACGCCCTTGTACACCTGCAGCTCGGAAGGCTCCGGGCGTACGTTGATGCGCGGGCTGTCGACCACGCGTGCGGCGGTGGGCTTGACCAGGATCAGCTGCCAGTCCACCTTCGGCCACGCGGCATCGGGTTCAATCCGCACCACCGGCGAATAGATGGTGACCTGGCTGCGCTCGCCGCCGCCCAGCAGCGAGCAGGCCCCCAGCGCGACGATCAGCGCGACCGGGGCCAGCAACCGGAACGGACGGGCAGGAAGAAGAGGAATATGGCTCATTTGGGTTCAAACTCCTTCGGCGCGTCGCGGCCCAGCAGGTAGCGGGCGGGGTTGTTGTCCAGGCGGTCGCTGACCCGGCGCAGGTCGCGGATCAGTCCGCGCAGTTCGGTCAGGGTCGGGCCCAGCTGGCCCAGGCCGTCGTTGGCGAAGCTGTTGATGGCGGCGCGGTTCTCGCCGAGGATCGAGTCGGCATTGCCGGCGGCCGAATCCAGCTTGGTCAGCGTGGTTTCCAGCTTGTTGAGGATCGGCGGCAGCTGCTGCACCAGGTTGGTGTCCAGGCGCTGGATGGTGCCGTTGGTGGTCTTCAGGGTCTGGTCCAGGCTGCGCGCGGCATCACGCGCGCTCATCAGCAGCGCCTGGGTGCCCTGGTCGCGGTCGGCCAGGCCGCCGCTGATGGTTTCCAGGTTGGCCAGGGTGGAATTGATCGCGGCCACGTTGCGGTCGCTCAGAATCTGGTCCATGCGCTCGACGATGCGGTTGGCGACGTCGGTGATGTTCTGCAGCGCCGATGGGGTGGTGGGGATGATCGGGGCCGGGTCCTTGTTCACCGCGGTCAGTGCCTGCGCCTGCGGGGTGCCGCCGGTGAGCTGGATGATGGACGGACCGGTCAGGCTGGTGATGGCCAGCTTGGCGCGGGTGTCGGTCTTGATCGGCGTGTTGGAATTGAGGCGGATGCGGGCCACCACCTGGCGCGGGTCATCGGGCACCAGGTTGAGCTCGGTGATCGAACCGACCGCGATGCCGTTGTACTGCACCGGGCTGCCCACCGAAAGGCCGGTGACGGCCTCGCGGAACACCACGCGGTATTCGGTCCAGGTGCGGTCGGAGGAATACTTGGCGGCCCACAAGCCGAAGGCCAGCAGGGCCAGCCCGACAATCAGGGTGAACGCGCCGATCAGGACGTAATTGGCTTTGGTTTCCATGGGTCACTCACTCTTTGGCCGCGCGGGCAGCGCGTGCACGGGGGCCGTGGAAATACTCCTGGATCCACGGGTGCTCCAGTTGTTCGATTTCATGCAGCGGGGCATTGGCAATCACCTGCTTGTCGGCCAGCACCGCCACCCGGTCGCAGATCGCATACAGGGTGTCCAGGTCGTGGGTGATCAGCATCACGGTCAGCCCCAGCGCTTCCTGCAGGGTCTTGATCAGCCGGTCGAACGCGGCCGCGCCAATCGGATCCAGCCCGGCGGTGGGTTCGTCCAGGAACAGCAGCGGCGGGTCCAGCGCCAGCGCGCGGGCCAGGCCGGCGCGCTTGCGCATGCCGCCGGACAGCTGCGAGGGCAGCTTGTTGATTGCATCGGCGGGCAGGCCGGCCAGCTTCACTTTCAGCAGGGCCAGCTCGTAATGCCAGCGCTCGGGCAGTTCGCGGTGGTGTTCCTTCAGTGGCACCTGCACGTTCTCGCCCACGCTCAGCGACGAGAACAGTGCACCGTCCTGGAACAGCACGCCGGTATTGCGTTCGATGTGCAGGCGATCGGCCGGCTTTTCCGAGCGTGCATCCACGCCCAGCACTTCAATCTGCCCGGCATCGGGATGGCGCAGGCCGAGGATGCTGCGCATCAGCACCGACTTGCCGGTACCGGACCCCCCGACCACGCCGAGAATCTCGCCGCGGCGCACATCCAGGTCCAGGTTGTCATGCACGGTCTGGCTGCCGAAGCGGTTGGTCAGCCCGCGCACGCGGATGGCCAGGCCGTCACCGTCTTCCAGGCGTTCGACGCGGTCGGTTTCGATCAGGGCGTCTTCAGTACTCATCACCAATCCATGTGCATGAACCACAACGCGGCGAACGCGTCGATGATGATCACCAGCGAGATGGTCTGCACCACGCTGGAGGTGGTGCGCTCGCCCACCGACTGCGCGGTGCCTTCCACTTTCAGGCCTTCCAGGCAGCCGATCAGGCCGATCACCGCGGCGAACACCGGGGCCTTGGCCAGGCCGACCAGCATGTGCCGCACCTCGATGGTGTCGTGCAGGCGGGCCAGGTACATCTGCGGCGGAATATCCAGATCGAAGGCACCCACGGTGACGCCACCGGCCAGGCCGGCGACCATGGCCACGAAGGTCAGCAGCGGCAGCGTGATCATCAACGCGATCAACCGCGGCAGCACCAGCAGGTCGACCGGGTCCAGGCCGAGTGTTTTGATCGCGTCGATTTCCTCGCGTGCTTTCATCGAGCCGATCTGCGCGGTGAACGCACTGGCGGTGCGGCCGGCCAGCACGATTGCGGTCAGCAGCACGGCGAATTCGCGCAGGAAGGCGATGCTGACCAGCTCGACCACATAAATTTCCGCGCCAAAGTCGCGCAGGATGGTCGAGCCGAGGAAGGCGATCACCGCGCCGACCAGATAGGACAGCAGCGCCACCAGCGGCACCGCGTCCAGCCCGACCTGTTCCATGTGGTGCACGGTGGCGGTCAGGCGCAGGCGGCGCGGCTGGCGCAGCAGGCGCCCGGCCTTGACCAGGTTTTCGCCGAGGAAACTGGCCAGCGCCACGATGTTCTGGCCCACCCCGTGCATGCTGCGGCCCAGGCGCTCCAACGCGGCCAGCACGCCGAAGTCGCGCTTGGGCTTGGGCCGGTCATCGGCCACTTCCTCGATGGTGCAGACCAGCGCCTGGTGCTCGGCGCGGAACTGCAGCGCGTCCTCGCCCAGATTGGCGCGGTGGGCCACGCGCAGCACCTGCAGCACGCCAGCCGAGTCGAGCTGGGTGATGCCGTTGGCGTCAATGCCGGTGACCTGTTCGGGCACGCCACGCAGCGCTTCGGCCGCGTCTAGCGCGGTGCGCAATGTCCACTGGCCGGACAGCCGGATAAGCCCGGGGTCCTGTGGATCCTGTTCGAGTCGGGGAGTTTGGTTTGGCGTCATTGGGGCGTCCTGCATCCAGCATAACCTGTCTGCGTGTAGGCCCTGTAGTGCCGGCCGCTGGCCGGCTCTCGTGATGCGGGTAATACTACGGCGCATGTCTGCCGACGCACCCGCCATTGCCACCCCACCAGCCACCTACGCACAGCGGGTGGCCTTCGTTTCCGAAATCGCCGGGCGCCTGCACAGCTATGGCACCACCGCACAGCGCCTGGAAGCGGCGGTGGTGGCGCTGTCGCAGCAGCTGGACCTGGATTGCGAGCCGTGGTCGAACCCGACCGGGTTGATTCTCAGCTTCAGCGACCCGACCAAGGCCATCGGTTCGTCGGACATCACCCGGGTGATCCGACTTGCCCCGGGCGAAAACGACCTGCACAAGCTGAGCATTGCCGACCGCATTGCCGATGCGGTCGCCAACGGCACGATGAGCATTGCGCAGGGGCATACCGCACTGCGGCAGCTGGATAAAGATCCCGGGCGCGCGGGCAAGATCCGCATGATGCTGTCCTACAGCCTGGGTGCGGCCGGCGTGGCGGGGCTGTGGAAACTGCCGTGGCTGGACATCGCCACGGCGGGCGTGATCGGCTTGTTGATCGGGCTGATGTCGCTGTTCACCGACCGCCGCCCGGCCACGCGCGAGGCCAGCGAAGCACTGGCCGCATTGCTGGCGGGCACGGTGGCGGCGCTGGTGGCGTCCTTCATCGGTCCGCTCAATCTCAATACCGTCATCATTGCCTCGCTGGTGGTGATGTTGCCGGGCATGTCGCTGACCAATGCAGTCAACGAGCTGGCCAGCCAGCATTGGGTATCGGGCACGGCGCGGTTTGCCGGTGCGGTAACCACCATTCTGAAACTGACGGTGGGCGCGGTGATCGCGGTGACGCTGTCGGGCATCCTCGGGCTGGATCCGCTGGTGCGCGCGTCGCGGCCGCAGGCAGACTGGGTGGAATGGGCGGCGCTGCTGCTGGCGGCGTTTGCGTTCGCCATGTTGTTCAAGGCCAACCGCCGCGATTATCCGTGGGTGATTGCCGCCTCGATTGCCGGCTATGCCATTTCCAAGTTCGCCGGGCAGGCGTGGGGTCTGCCGGCCGGCATTTTCCTGTCAGCCATGGCGATGACCGGGGCGGGCAATCTGTTCGGCCGGCTGGTGCAGCGGCCCGGCGCGATCATCCGCCTGCCCGGCATCATCATGCTGGTGCCCGGCAGCACCAGCCTGCGTGGAGTGCTGACCTTGGTCCAGCAGCAGGATGTCAGTGCCGGGCAGCTGGTGCTGATGACCGTGTTGAATGTGGTGATGGCGCTGGTGGCGGGTTTGTTGTTCGGGAATCTGCTGATACCTGCGCGCAAGAATCTGTGAGGTTTTGTGATTTTGCGTTTGACGCGCATGGCGCCGCCACGTAGACGCGCATGGCGCGTCACTACAAACAAAAACGCCGGCGTTGCGGCCGGCGTTCTTACACAGGTGTTTCCTTGATCATGCTTACTTCTTGATCAGGAAATCTTCCAGCTTCTTGCCCTTGGTGGTGTGCGCAGCCAGCCAACGCGGCTGCTTGCCACGACCGGTCCAGGTTTCTTTCGGATTGGCCGGATTACGGTACTTCGGAGCCACCTTGCCGAGCTTGCGAACGGCCTTTCTTGCGGGGGCTTTGGCGGCCTTGGCGACGCGGCCACGGGCCGGTGCCTCACTGCCGAACACTTCTTCGATCGTGTATCCGCTGCTCTTGAGCAGTTTGTTCAACTGCGCGCGTACCTTGGTGATGGCGGGGCGCTTGGCAACAACAGTCTGGCGCTTCTTTGCATTCTTGATCAGGGTGCCCAGCTCTTTTGCGGACAACCCACTCAGGTCGATACTCATCAACTACTACTCCGGAATTCAAACGAAGGACGGGGGCCGCCGGTCCGTGGCGAATCCTGAGGATACATTTTCATTTGAATTGTGCACAGCAAGGGGCATTACCCATTCTGGCGGGATAATGAAAAAGCCGGGGTGGTGCCCCGGCTTTGTGATCACTTCGACAGTTTTGCCAGCAGCGCGCCCCGGTCGAGGCTTTCGGCCTCGCTGGCCGATCGCGCCCGGTATTCGAACGTGCCGGCGGCCAGGCCGCGTTCGGACACCACCACCCGGTGCGGAATGCCAATCAGTTCCATGTCGGCAAACATGCCGCCCGGGCGCAGGCCGCGGTCGTCCAGTGCAGCATCCAACCCGGCGGCCTGCAGTTCGGCCAGCAGTTCAGTCGCGGCAGCATTGACGCTTTCGTCCTGTTTCGGATTGATGACACACACCACCACCTGCCACGGAGCCATCGCGTCGGGCCAGATGATGCCGGCGTCGTCGTGGTTCTGTTCGATGGCGGCGGCCACGATGCGGGAAATGCCGATGCCGTAGCAGCCCATCGCCATCACTGCAGCCTTGCCGTTTTCGTCCAGCACGGTGGCATTCAACGCCTGCGCATACTGGCGGCCGAGCTGGAACACGTGGCCCACTTCAATGCCGCGTGCGATCTTCAGTTCGCCGCCATCCGCGGCGCGATCGCCTTCCTTGACGTTGCGGATGTCCACCACTTCCGGTTCCGGCAGGTCACGGCCCCAGTTGACGCCGGCAATATGGAAGCCCGCCTCGTTGGCACCCACGACGAAATCGGCAAGCGCGGCCACTTCGCGGTCGGCAATGATGCGCACCGGCTTGGCCGGATTGAGCGGACCCAGGAAGCCGGGCTCGCTGCCCAGGTGGTCCTGGATTTCGGCTTCGCCGGCCATGCGGTAGCCCTGCAGGCCATCCACTTTCGCCAGCTTGATTTCATTGACCTCGTGGTCGCCACGGACCAGCGCGAGCACGAAGCCGGCCTCGCTCATGATGGCCACCGACTTCACGGTGCGCGCCAGGTCCAGGCCCAGCAGTTCGGCCACGGCTTCGCAGGTTTTCTGCGTGGGGGTTTCGATCCTACGCAGCGCCTCGCTGGCAGCGGCGCGCGCGGCCGGTTCGGCGGCAACGGCCGCTTCCATGTTGGCGGCGTAATCCGAACCGGTGGAGAACACCAGTGCGTCCTCGCCGGAATCGGCAATGACGTGGAATTCCTGCGAGGCGTCGCCGCCGATGGCACCCGAATCGGCCTGCACCATGCGGAAGTCCAGGCCCAGACGGGTGAACACGCGTGCGTAGGCGCGCTTCATGTTTTCGTATTCGGCCACCAGGCTTTCATCGTCCAGGTGGAACGAGTACGCGTCCTTCATCAGGAATTCGCGTGCACGCATCACGCCGAAGCGCGGGCGGATTTCGTCGCGGAACTTGGTCTGGATCTGGAAGAAGTTGACCGGCAGCTGCTTGTAGCTGGACAGCTCCTGGCGCGCGAAGTCGGCGGCGGCCTCTTCAGCGGTGGGGCTGTAGCAGAACACCTGCTCCTTGCGGTCCTTGATCTTCAGCAGCTGCGGGCCGAACTTTTCCCAGCGCCCGGTGGACTCCCACAGTTCCTTGGGCTGGATGGTCGGCACCTGGAATTCCACCGCGCCGGCGCGTTCCATTTCCTCGCGCACGATGCGCTCGACCTTGCGCAGCACGCGCAGGCCCAGCGGCGACCAGGTGTACAGCCCCGAGGCCAGCTTGCGGATCATGCCCGCGCGCAGCATCAAGCGGTGGCTGGTCAGCTCCGCGTCGCTGGGGGTTTCCTTGGTGGTGTGCAGGTGGAACTGGGAGAGGCGCATCGTCGGCTTCGCTGAACGGCGGAAACCGATATTCTGCCAGTCCGGCGGGGTATCGACCAACGGTCGATACCTGCCCGGAATGCCTCGAACCCGTAGAGCCACGCCCTGCGTGGCTGGGCGATCAGGCCGGAACGCGGACACGCAGGGCGTGTCCCTGCGGGTATCCGGCTGGGTCGAAGCCACGCAGGGCGTGGCTCTACGTCGTGGAACTTACGCCGCCGGCGGGCAATACGCCTGGACGCCGGATTCGGCCATGGTTTTCTGCGCCTTGCGCTGATCGGCGCTGAGCGGGGTGTCCGGCTTGCCATCCCCGTTGGTGTCGTACATGACCTCGCCCTGGCCGTTGAGCAGGGCCAGGTTCTTGCGGCTCTGGGTGCAGTCGGCCGATTCGGCCGGGGCGGCCTTGGCAGCGCCGGTGCTGACCGGGTCCTGCGAGGTGATCCGGCGGTGCTCGGCCTTCTGGTTGGCGGGCGGCTTTTCCGAGTACTGGGTCACGCCGTTGGCGTCCTTCCACTTGTACACGTTCTGGGCGCTGGCCGACGCGCTGGCAAGCAGCAGGCAGCACAGCAGGGGCAGGACACGCATGGCAACTCCGGTTACTCAGGGTCAGGGCCGGAATTGCAGCACCCCGGCCCGGCGCTGGCAAGCGCGGTGGCGACAGACGGGACGGGCGGAGGCGGCAGCGGTTGTCCGGCAACCGCCCCAAACCCGGCGGCAGCCACTAAACTGGCCGGCATGGATCAGATGAAACCCCCGCCGCGCTCGCGCAGCATCTACCTGCTGCCCAACCTGTTCACCACCGCCGGCCTGTTTGCCGGGTTCTACGCGATCATCGCCGCGGCCAATGGCGATTTCGTCAATGCCGCCATCGCCGTGTTCGTGGCCGCGATCATGGACGGCCTGGACGGCCGGGTGGCGCGCCTGACCGGCACCAGCAGCGAATTCGGCGTGCAGTACGACTCCCTGGCCGACCTGGTCAGCTTCGGCATGGCCCCGGCGCTGGTGATGTACCACTGGTCGCTGTCGTGGCTGAAGTTCGACGACCCGGTGCTGGGCCGGGTGGGCTGGGCGGTGGCGTTCCTGTACGCCGCCTGCGCGGCCCTCCGCCTGGCCCGCTTCAATACCCAGGTCACCGTGGTCGACAAGCGCTGGTTCATCGGCCTGGCCAGCCCGGCGGCCGCGGGCCTGATGATGTCCTTCGTGTGGGCCTTTGCCGACGGCAACCTGGGCTGGGACGGTAACGAGCTGCGCTACGTGGCGCTGGGCGTCACCCTGGTGGCGGCGCTGCTGATGGTCAGCCGGATCCGCTTCTGGAGCTTCAAGGGCAGCGGCGAAAAGGGGCCGCGCGCCGACCGGGTGCCGTTCATGGCGCTGGCGCTGCTGCCGATCGTGATCGCGATCATGGTGATCGACCTGCCGCGGGTGCTGTTCGCGGTGGGCATCGTGTATGCATTGTCCGGCCCGGTGATGTGGCTGTGGCAGCGTACCCGCAAGACGGCTGAGCCCGGCGCATGAGCCTGCCGGCCACGCCGCCGCTGTGGACCCCGGCCCAGCAGTCCTGGCTGCAGGCGATGGGTTACACGGTGTTCGTGGACGGCAGCGTGGAACCGCCCGTGCCGGAACCGGCAATTGATCTGACCGCCGTACCAACGGATGCCCGGACACGTCGTGACCCCGTAGAGCCGGCCCTTGCCCGGCTTGCCGAACCGCCCAATCAACCCGACCGTCATGAAGAGCCGGGTCTTGCCCGGCTTGCCACACCGTCCGACCGACCCGACCGTCATGTAGAGCCGGGCCATGCCCGGCTTGCGTCACCGTCCGACCGAACGGCCAGCCGGGCAGAGCCCGGCTCTACGGGGTCCTCGCCCGCCACCCCGCCGCGCCCCGGCACCCGCCGCCCAGCAGTGCGCCTGCCCGACCGCCTGCAGATCGCGCTGCTGCGCGCCTCCGGCTGCAATCCCAACGACCCGGATACCCAGGCCTTGATGGCCAGCTGGAACCTGGACCAGCTGCGCGGCAATGCGGCCGCCAAGCGTGCGCTGTGGCCGCAGCTGCGTGCCCTGCGCAAGCGGAGCCGGGCGTGAGCGCGGTCAGTTCACCGCGCCCACCGTCGCTGCGCGCCTTGCGTGAGGACGATCTGGACGCGGTGATGGACATCGAGGAACGGGGTTACCCGTTCCCGTGGACGCGCGGCATCTTCGTCGACTGCCTGCGGGCGGGGTATCCGTCACTGGCGCTGGAAGATGACGGCGAGCTGGTCGGCTACGGCGTACTCAGCGTGGCTGCGGATGAAGGCCATATCCTCAACGTGTGCGTGGACCCGCGGGTGCAGTCACACGGGCTGGGGCGGTTCCTGTTCCGCGCGCTGGTGCAGCTGGCGCGCGACCATGCCGCGCACCGGGTGTTTCTGGAAGTGCGCCCGTCGAACGGGCCGGCGTTGAAGCTGTATGAAAGCGAAGGCTTCAACGAGATCGGTCGCCGGCCACGCTATTACCCCGCGCATGGCGGGCGCGAAGACGCGCTGGTGATGGCGATGGAGCTGGTAAGCGACGACATCGAGACGATGCCGCCGCTGTGATGGCGCGTAGAGCCACGCCCTGCGTGGCTGCGCGGCAGCCGATCAATCCGTAGAGCCACGCCCTGCGTGGCTGCGCGGTACCGCAGTGGGTCGAAGCCACGCAGGGCGTGGCTCTACGACCTTTCCGGATTACAACTTCGCGCGCTGCTCGCGCAGACCGGCCAGCTGGGTGGTCCAGTCGGCCAGGCGTACGCGCTCCTGCTCGACCACCGCCGCCGGTACCTTGTCGGTGAACTTTGCCAGCTTGGTCTCGCTCTTCTCGTACTCGCCCTGCACGCGCGCGATTTCCTTGTCCAGGCGCGCACGTTCGGCGTCCAGATCCACCAGGCCTTCCAGCGGCACCAGCAGCTTCAGTTCGCCGACAATGGCAGCCGCGGCTGGCGGCGTGGTGGCACCGTCGTCCAGCCATTCGATGCTGTCCAGCTTCAACAGGAACGTCATCGACGCGCTGAAACGCTCGATCCGCGCACGGTCCTGCGCGGCACCAGCCTGCAGGCGCAACGGCACCAGCTTGGAGGGGGCCACGTTCAGTTCGCTGCGCACGCGACGCACGGCCGAGATGACGCGCTTCAACCACTCCACATCGTCGTCGGTGCGGGCAGCGCTCGTGCTGAACTCCTCCGCGGTCGGGTAGGCACGCAGCGAGACGCTGGCTTCAACGTCCAGTTCCGGATGCAGTTTGGGGGCCACCTGTTTCCACAGCGCCTCGGTGATGAACGGCGCAAGCGGGTGCAGCAGACGCAGAATGGCCTCAAGCACCCGCAGCAGCGTGTGCTGCGCGGCCACTGCGGCCGGTGGGTCAACCAGGGTGCCGGTGCTGCTGGCCATCAGCGAGACCTTGCTCAGCTCCAGGTACCAGTCGCAGAAATCATTCCAGACAAATTCGTACAGGCACTGGGCGAGCAGGTCGAAGCGATAGTCGGCGAAGTGCTGCTTTGCTTCGGCGGCAGTGGCGGCCAGCCGCGACAGGATCCAGTGGTCGGTCTCCGAGTACCGTGCAATGTCAACCACCTCGCCGGGGGCGAAGTCGCTGGTCTGCATCAGGACGAAGCGGCTGGCGTTCCACAGCTTGTTGCAGAAATTCTTGTAGCCTTCCGCACGGTTCATGTCGAACTTGATGTCGCGGCCGTGGGTGGCAAGCGCGGCAATGGTGAAGCGCAGCGCGTCGGCCCCGTGCGCGGCGATGCCGTCCGGGAATTCCTTGCGGGTCTTGCGCTCGATCTTCTCGGCGGTCTTCGGCTGCATCAGCCCGCCGGTGCGCTTGGCGACCAGGTCGTCGATGCTGATGCCGTCGATGATGTCCAGCGGGTCCAGTACGTTGCCCTTGGACTTGGACATCTTCTGGCCTTCGCCGTCGCGGATCAGGCCGGTGAAGTACACGTCCTTGAACGGGATTTTCCCGGTCAGGTTGTCGGTGGCCATGATCATGCGCGCCACCCAGAAGAAGATGATGTCGAAGCCGGTGATCAGCACCGACGACGGCAGATAGCGGTCGAAACCGCGCTCGGCCATCGCCTGCGCGTTCGGCCAGCCCAGGGTCGAGAATGGCCACAGCTGCGACGAGAACCAGGTTTCCAGCACGTCGCTTTCCTGGGTCAGCACCACGTCACTGCCCAATGCGTTCTTTTCGCGCACTTCGGCTTCGCTGCGGCCGACGTAGCAGTTGCCGGTAGCGGCATCGAACCACGCCGGAATGCGGTGGCCCCACCACAGCTGGCGGCTGATGCACCAATCCTGGATGTTGGTCATCCAGTGGCGGTAGGTGTTGATCCAGTTCGGCGGCACGAAGCCGATGGCCCCGCTCTCGACCAGCTCCAGGCCACGACGGCCCAGTTCGTCCATCTTCACGAACCACTGGTCGGTGAGGTAAGGCTCGATCACCTGGCCGGTACGGTCGCCACGCGGCACCTGCAGCTTGTGCGCCTTGGTCTCGACCAGGATGCCCAGGTCTTCCAGCTCGGCCAGCACGGCCTTGCGCGCATCGTAGCGGTCCAGGCCCTGGAAGCGCTCCGGCGCGTTCTCGTTCACCGACGCGGTCGGGGTGAACAGGTTGATCATCGGCAGGCTGTGGCGCACGCCGACCTGGTAGTCGTTGAAATCGTGCGCGGGGGTGACCTTGACCACGCCGGTACCGAACGCGCGGTCGACGTAATCATCGGCGATCACCGGCACGCGACGACCGGTCAGCGGCAACACCACCTGCTTGCCGATCAGGTGCTGGTAGCGCTCGTCTTCCGGGTGCACCATCACCGCGGTGTCGCCCAGCAGGGTTTCCGGGCGGGTGGTGGCCACGACCAGGTAATCGCGGGTTTCGCGCAGGGTTTCCACGCCGTCGGCGTCACGCTCGACGTGCTCGTAGCTCAGGCCTTCGTCCAGGGTGTAGGCGATCGACCACAGGAAGCCATCTTCTTCGGAGGCCTCTACTTCCAGGTCGGAAATGGCGGTCTTCAGCACCGGGTCCCAGTTGACCAGACGCTGGCCACGGTAGATCAGGCCCTGCTCGTGCCAGCGCACGAAGGCTTCGACCACCGCTTCGGACGGCTGCGGGTCCATGGTGAAGGTGCTGCGCGACCAGTCAGCCGAGGTGCCCAGGCGGCGCATCTGGCGCTCGATGATGTCGCCCGACTGCGCCTTCCACTCCCACACTTTGCTGATGAAGCCTTCGCGGCCCAGCGAGTCGCGGGTTTCACCCTTGCCTTCCAGTGCCAGGTTGCGGCTGACCACCATCTCGGTGGCAATGCCGGCATGGTCGGTACCCACCTGCCACAGCGTGTCATAGCCGCGCATGCGGTGGTAGCGCACCAGCGCGTCCATCAGGGTCTGCTGAAACGCGTGGCCCATGTGCAGCGTGCCGGTGACATTCGGCGGCGGCAGAAGGATGGTGTACGGCTCGCCCTGGCCGGACGGCTTGAAATGGCCGGCTTCCTCCCACTGCTGATAGAGCGTTGCTTCGAATTGAGTGGGATCGTAGCTGGAGTCGAGTCGGGTCATGCGGGGCAACCGGGAAAGGCAATCGGATAAGAATCAGGGCAGCGAAGCGCCCCATCAAGGGGCGCTGCCGTCAGTTACATGTCGTGCTTGTTCAGTTCAAAGCCCAGCGCCTTGTACTGGCGCCAGCGCTCGCGCAGCGGTTCGCGCGCTTCGGGGTCGGCCGGCACCACTTCCAGCACGCGGTCGCAGGCCCCCAGCCAGGGGTCATCACGCAGGTTGATCA
>JBCNQC010000070.1:0-6202 GCA_039592995.1 Stenotrophomonas sp.
AGGATCGGCAGTTTCAGCTTCAGGTCGCGCGTCAGGCGCGTTTCCAGGCTGACGTCCTTGGGCAGGATCGTGGAATGAGCGGGGACGAGCGAGACGTCGTCGTAAGTGAGTGCTTCAGCCTGGATGCGCAGCATCGGCATACCCGAGATGTGGGGAAGCGCGACATTTTACCCTGATTTTCGCCCGATGGGCAGGGGGCGGATGCGACGCTGTGTCGCGGCGTGCATACGTTCGTGCACGGGTGCCACGTCTTCATGGCGTCGGATGCACGGCGTGGGCCGGCCAACGGCCGGCGCTACCGGATGCGTCTGGGGTGGAGCCCCCGAAGTTCGGGGGCGGCCGCGAAGCGGCGGGGGCGTGGGTGGTGGTGAGGTGGGGCCCGCGGTTCGCGCAGCGCACCGTGGGAGCGTCAGCGCGAATGCGATGTCGCGTACCCCTCGGCCGCCTCGATCGTGTTCTGCATCAGGGTGGCCACGGTCATCGGCCCTACCCCGCCCGGCACCGGGGTGATCCAGCTGGCACGCTCGGCGGCGGCCTCGAAACCGACGTCGCCGACCAGGCGGCCGTCGTCCAGGCGGTTGATGCCGACGTCGATCACCACCGCGCCCGGCTTGACCCATTCACCCGGCACGATGCCGGGGCGGCCGACCGCCACCACCAGGATGTCGGCGTTGCGCACAGCCTGTTCCAGCACGTCCTTGGGGGTGAACTTGTGACAACTGGTCACGGTGCAGCCGGCGATCAGCAGTTCCAGGCCCATCGGGCGGCCGACGTGGTTGCTGACGCCGACGATGGTGGCGTTGCGGCCACGCACCGGCTGGTCGGTGTGCCCCAGCAGCGTGGTGATGCCGCGCGGGGTGCACGGGCGCAGGCCGAATTCACGCAGGGCCAGATGGCCCACGTTCTCCGGGTGGAAGCCGTCCACGTCCTTGCGCGGGTCGATGCGGTGGATCAGGCGGCTGGCGTCGGGAATGCCCGGCAGCGGCAGCTGGACCAGAATGCCGTGGATCTTGGGGTCGGCGTTGAGCTGGTCGATCAGGGTCAGCAGCTGCGCTTCGGTGGTCCCGGCCGGCAGGTCGTAATCGAAGGCCTCGATGCCCACCTTCTCGGCCGCGCGGCGCTTGTTGCGCACGTACACGGTGGAGGCCGGGTCGCCACCCACCAGCACCACGGCCAGCCCGGGGCGGCTGCCGCCGGCGGCCAGGCGGGCGTCGACGCGGACCTTCAGGCTGTCCAGCAGGTCTTCGGCGATGCGGCGGCCGTCCAGGATGCGGGCGGAATGGGGGGCGACGGACTCGTTCATCGAATGCGGGGGCGTGGCGGCGGTGGGGAGCGTATTGTCCCTGATTACCGTTGTCCGGAACACCGGTAGCGCCGGCCGTTGGCCGGCCCATGCATTACTGCGGGCCGGCCAACGGCCGGCGCTACCGGGTCTACTCCTCTTCTTCGGGCACGTCGTCCGCATTCAACGTGCGTGCCTTGCGCTTCGGCGCGGTGAACGGCGTCGGCGTGGGCACACCGGGCAGCGCGCTGCCGAAGACCATGTGCGCACCGGCGCGCAGGTCGCCGCCGGCCATCTCCAGCTCGAAACGTTCGGCGTCACGTTCGCGGATCTGCTCGGCGATGTCGCGCGCGTCGTCTTCATCCGCACCCAGCTCCATCAGTGCGGCCTGACCGAACAGCAATGCGCTCTCGAAGGTTTCGCGGATCTGGTAATCCACACCCGCATGGATCAGGCGCAGGGAATGCTCGCGGTCGAACGAGCGCACCAGCAGCTTGGCCTGCGGGAATTCGTGCGACACCAGCTCGACGATGCGATCGGCATCTTCGGCGTTGTTCACACACACGGCAATCGCACGTGCACTGGCGGCACCCGAGGCATGCAGCACATCCAGGCGGGTCCCGTCGCCGTAGTAGATCTTGAACCCGAACCGTTCGGCGTTGTGGATCATGTCGACGTCGTTATCGATGATGGTCACGTCGACGTCGCGGGCCAGCAGCGACTGGCTGGCGACCTGACCGAAGCGGCCGAAGCCGATCATCAGCACGCTGCCGGACATGCCTTCGGCGGTGTCCACGCCATCCAGAGAAACTTCCCGCGCCGGCATCAGCTTGTCGTGCAGCAGCACGAACAGCGGGGTCAGCGCCATCGACAGCACCACGATGGCGGTGAGATTGGCGTTGACCTCTACGCCGATCACACCGGCGGCAGCTGCGGCGGAGAACAGCACGAAAGCGAATTCACCGCCCTGTGCCATCACCACGCCACGATCCAGCGCCTGCCGGTGGTCGCTGCCGAGCGCGCGCGCGACCACGTAGATGCACACGGCCTTGGCCAGCATGAGCGCGAGCACGCCGGAGACAATCAGCGGCCAGTTGTTGGCCACCACGGTCAGATCCAGCGCCATGCCCACGCTGAGGAAGAACAGCCCCAGCAGGATGCCGCGGAACGGCTCGATGTCCGCTTCAATCTGGTGGCGGAAGGTGGATTCACTGAGCAGCACGCCGGCCAGGAATGCGCCCATTGCCATGGAGAGACCGCCGAGCTGCATCAGCAGTGCCGCGCCCAGCACCACCAGCAACGCCGCGGCAGTCATCACTTCACGGGCCTTGGCGGCGGCCAGGATGCGGAACAATGGATTGAGCAGAAATTTGCCGACCAGCACCAGTCCGACAATCGAGCCGGCAGCAATAGCGACGCTAAGCCAACGCGAACTTTCGCCGGGCTCCGCGTGCAACGGTGCCATGAACGCCACCACCGCCAGCAGCGGCACGATCAGCAGGTCTTCAAACAGCAGAATCGAGACGATCTTCTGTCCCGACGGCAGTGCGATGTCGCCACGCTCAGCCAGCAGCTGCATCACCACCGCAGTGGATGTCAGCACGAAGCCAGCGGCACCGATGAAAGCGACCGGCAGCGGGAAACCAAACAGCATGCATACACCGGTGAGCACCGCGCCGCAGACCACGATCTGCAGTGTGCCCAGGCCGAAGATCTCCTTGCGCAGGCTCCACAGGTGCGAGGGACGCATTTCCAGGCCGATCACGAACAGGAACATCACCACGCCGAGTTCGGCCGTGTGCAGAATAGCCTGCGGGTCGGAAAACCAGCCGAAGCCGAATGGCCCGATGGCCAGGCCGGCGGCGAAGTAGCCCAGTACCGAACCCAGCCCGAGACGCCGGAACAGCGGCACCATGACCACCGCCGCACCCAGCAGCGCGACTACTTTCACCAGTTCACTGCTGGCACCTGCTTCAACCGCCATGCGGTGTGTTCCTTGCAACTCGACAAGCCGTCACGATAGGACAGATTGACGCAGGGACATAGCAACTATCGGGGGGTTGTTTGTGCCAGAAATGGAACGACCAACATTCTGCAAGGCAGATTGTTCCCCCGTAGAGCCACGCCCTGCGTGGCTGGGCGGTGCCGGGTTGGTCGCAGCCACGCAGGGCGTGGCTCTACGGTTGGGTCAGGTTGGTCGCAGCGACGCGCGGGATCATCAGGCAGCGCAGAACGCCGCGTAGTCGATGTATCCCGGAAACACGGCACCCGGCGCGCACAGCGGACACCCCGGGTCCGGGCGCAGCCGCACTTCGCGGAAACGCATGCCCAGCGCATCGAAGCTCAACAACCGGCCCACCAGCGGCTCGCCGATCCCCAGCAGCAGTTTCAGCACTTCGGTCGCCTGCAACAGGCCGACCATGCCCGGCAGCACGCCCAGCACCCCGGCTTCGGCGCAGTTCGGCGCGAACTCGGCCGGCGGCGGTTCCGGGAACAGGCAGCGGTAACAAGGCGCGTGCCCGCGCTGGCGGCCGGCGTCGAACACGCTGACCTGGCCGGTGAAGCGCTCGACCGCGCCGTACACCAGCGGCAGTGCGTGCTTGATGCAGGCGTCGTTGAGCAGATAGCGCAGCGGGAAGTTGTCCGACCCATCCAGCACCACGTCCACGCCGTCCAGCAGCGCGTCGATGTTCTGCGAGGTCGCCCGCGCCTGCACCGCCTCCACGTCCAGATGCGGATTCAGGGCCAGCAGACGCTCGCGTGCGGAGACGACCTTGGGCTGGCCGACACTGGCGTCGGCATGCAGGATCTGCCGCTGCAGGTTGCTGCGGTCCACGACATCGTCGTCGGCGAGGCGCAGGTGCCCAACCCCGGCGGCGGCCAGATAGAAGGCGGCGGGCGAGCCGAGGCCGCCGGCACCGAGTATCAGCACCCTCGCCTGCTGCAGGCGGCGCTGGCCGTCGGCACCGACCTGGGGCAACAACAGGTGGCGGGAATAGCGTTCGTTGAAATCGCGCTCGGCGTCGGTCTGCAGTGGCTGCACCAAGGGCAGGCCAGCCGCGCGCCAGGCGGTGGTGCCGCCGGCGACTGAGGCGACGTTTGTGTAGCCCTGAGCGGTCAGGTTTTCGGCGCTGGCCAGGGAACGGCGGCCGCTCTGGCAGATCAGCAGGATCTCGCGGTCCGGGGCTGACAGATGAACGGCCGGGTTCGTTTCGAGGTCGCCTTTGGCGATGCCCAGCGCCCCCTCGGCCATGCCGGTGGCGCGTTCGTGGGTTTCGCGGATGTCGATCAGGAGTGCGCCATGGGTGTGGCGGGTGCGGGCCTGTTCGGGGGATATCTCGGGGATGGTCATGGCGGCATTATCTGCCGCGGGGACCGTATGCGGGAAATGCGGTGCGACACGCCATGCGTGTCCTTGGGAACCCCTGCCACGTTCAGCCACGCAGGGCGTGGCTCTACGCCTGGATCAGGCATTGCGTGGACACGCATGGCGTGTCCCTACGCATGGGCCCCAACGCCGGTTGCAGGACCGGGATTATTTGCCCTTGACGTGCTTCATCAGGCGGCGCTTGCGCGCGATCTGGCGTTCGGTCAGGACGTTCTTCTTGCCTTCGTACGGGTTGGTACCCTCGCGGAAGATGAACTGCACCGGGGTGCCGATCAGCTTGAAGCGCTTGCGGAAGAAGTTTTCCAGATAGCGCTTGTACGACTCGGGGAGGTCCTTCAGGCGGGTGCCGTGCACGATGAAGGTCGGCGGGTTGGAGCCGCCCGGGTGCACGTAACGCAGCTTGGAGACGTGCCCGCGAATGGCCGGCGGCGGGTTCGACTCGTACGCCATTTCCAGCGCCTTGTTGACCTCGCTGGTGCTGAACTCATGCGTGGCCGAGGCGTGGGCCTGGTGGATGGCGCGGAACAGCTCGCGCAGGCCGGAGCCATGCTTGGCCGAAATGCGCACGTTCTCCGCCCACGGCACAAAACCCAGTTTGCGCGAGACCAACGTTTCCGCCTGCTCACGCTGATAGTCGGTCAGGCCGTCCCACTTGTTGATCGCCACCACCAGCGCACGGCCGGCATCCAGCACCGCTCCCAGCACGCTGGCGTCCTGGTCGGTGACGCCTTCGCTGGCGTCCAGCATCAGCACGGCTACCTGGCACTGCTCGATGGCCTGCAGGGTTTTGACCACGCTGAACTTCTCGACCACTTCGTCCACGCGCGATTTGCGGCGCAGACCAGCGGTGTCGATCAGGCGGTACTGGCGACCGTCGCGCTCCAGGTCCACGGCGATGGAGTCGCGGGTGGTACCCGGCACCTCCGAGGCGATCATGCGCTCTTCGCCGAGAATGCGGTTGACCAGGGTCGACTTGCCCACGTTCGGGCGGCCGACGAAGGCAATGCGGATACGCGCGGGATCGTTGTCCAGCTCTTCGCCGCTGCCCTCTTCCGGCAGTCGCTGCACGACTTCGTCAAGCAGGTCGTCCAGACCCTGGCGATGCGCCGCCGAAACGGTGAGCATCTCGCTGAATCCGTAACGCGAAAACTCCGAGCGCACCGCGTCTTCGTCGGTGCCGTCGATTTTGTTGATCAGCAGCAACGTGGGCCGCGACAGCTTGCGCAGCCAGCTCAGGATCTCGTCATCCAGGGCCGAGGTGCCCTCACGGGCGTCGACCACGAACAGAATGAGGTCGGCTTCACCCGCGGCCGCGCGGGCCTGGCGTGCAGTCGCACCGGCCAGGCCTTCTTCGTCCTCGGCGATACCGCCGGTGTCGACCACGAGGAAATGGTTGTCCTCGTCCAGGCGACACACACCATAGTTGCGGTCCCGGGTGACGCCGGGCTGGTCATGGACCAGGGCGTCACGGGTACGGGTCAGCGCATTGAAAATGGTGGACTTGCCGACATTCGGCCGTCCAACCAGGGCGA
>JBCNQC010000071.1:0-6053 GCA_039592995.1 Stenotrophomonas sp.
TGGATACCAACGTGCTGATGCACGATCCAACCGCGCTGTTCAAATTCGAGGAGCATGATGTCTACCTGCCGATGCAGGTGATCGAAGAGCTGGACAACGGCAAGAAGGGCACCTCCGAAGCCAGCCGCAACGCGCGGCAGGTCAGTCGCTTCCTCAACGAACTGGTGGAAGCGTCGGGCCTGGACAACCTGGCCGAAGGCATTCCGCTGCAGCGCCCGAACGGGCTGCAGCTGCGCGGCAAGCAGAGCGCCGGCAAGCTGCGCTTCCAGACCAGTCACTTCGAAGCCGGCAAAAGCTTCGGTGCGGTGATTCCGGACAACGCGATCCTCGGCGCGATCCTGGCATTGAAGGAATTCACCCCGGAAATTCCGGTGGTGTTCGTGTCCAAGGACATCAACCTGCGGATCAAGGCCGCCATTGCCGGCATCGTCTCGGAAGATTACGAGAACGACCGCGCACTGGACGACTTCAGCCTGCTCTACACCGGTGCCACCCAGCTGCCGGAAGACTTCTGGAAGCAGCACACCGACGACCTGCGCAGCTGGAGCGACAAGGGTCGTACCACCTACGAGGTGCGCGCCACCGACAGCGAGGACTGGTACCCCAACCAGTACGTCTACCTGCCCGGCGAAGACGAAGTGGAAATGCGGGTGGCCAAGGTCGAGGGCGACAAGATCACCCTGTCGCTGGTCAACGACTACCGCCACGGCAGTCATGCGGTGTGGGGGATCAGCGCGCGCAACCGCGAGCAGAACTTCGCGCTCAATGCGCTGATGGACCCGGAGATCGACTTCGTCACCCTGCTCGGCACCGCCGGTACCGGCAAGACCCTGCTGGCACTGGCCGCCGGTCTCGCCCAGACCATGGACCAGCAGCGCTACCGCGAGATCATCATGACCCGCGCCACGGTCAGCGTGGGCGAGGACATCGGCTTCCTGCCCGGCACCGAAGAGGAAAAGATGACGCCGTGGATGGGCGCGCTGACTGACAACCTGGAAGTGCTGACCCAGCCGCAGGAAGGCGGCGCGTGGGGTCGTGCGGCCACCAATGACCTGCTGGCCAGCCGGATCAAGATCCGCTCGCTGAATTTCATGCGCGGACGCACGTTCCTGTCCCGCTATCTGATCCTGGACGAGGCGCAGAACCTCACCCCCAAGCAGATGAAGACCCTGATCACCCGTGCCGGCCCCGGCACCAAGATCGTCTGCCTTGGCAACGTCGAGCAGATCGACACCCCGTACCTGACCGAAACCACCTCGGGCCTGACCTACGCGGTGGACCGCTTCAAGAACTGGCCGCACAGTGCGCATATCACCCTGCGCCGGGGCGAGCGTTCGCGCCTGGCCGATTACGCTTCGGAGGTGTTGTGATCCGCATGTCACTCCGTGCCCTGCTGCCGCTGGCGCTCGCTGCGCTGGCGGCCGCCTGCACGCCATCCAACACGCGCCCGGGGGCCACGGTCCCCACCGCGGTCAAAACCGGCCAGTCCTGGGTGGTCACCCGCCCGGTGATCGCCGCGCAGGTGCTGGATACCTGCTCCCGCCCCAGCCCCGGCCAGCCGCCGGGACGGCTCAGCGGATACTGGGCACCCAGCCGCGCGCAGATCGAGCGGCTGGAAGCACAGCTGCCCTCGCTGGAGGCGCAGATTCCCAAGGTGGTCGATTTCGACCGCCAGTACGTGGGCATCGAAGTGGATGGCCGCCAGCTGATCTACCTCAATGCGTTCCACCTGCCCGACCACAGCGAGATTGATCCGTCGCGTGAAGCGATCCGGGTCTGCGACGGCGGCGCGCAGTTCTGGGGCGCGGTGTTCGACCCGGCCACGAACCAGTTCACCGACGTGCAGTTCAACGGCCCGCCGGGCGGACGCTGATCCCGCCATGAATCACGCTGCTGCCGCAGCATGAGCATCCGCCTGCCGGCCTGGGTGTGGATCGGCGCGATCGCGTTGTCGTGCGTGGCCGGCATGGTCAACGTGGTCGGCTTCCTGGGTTTCGAGCATCAGGCGGTCAGCCACATGACCGGCACCACCAGCC
Organism: Stenotrophomonas sp.; assembly: GCA_039592995.1. GTDB lineage: Bacteria > Pseudomonadota > Gammaproteobacteria > Xanthomonadales > Xanthomonadaceae > Stenotrophomonas. Next base: position 2,037 of record JBCNQC010000071.1, read on the forward strand.
AGCTCGGCATGGCGCTGGCGCAGGGCGACTGGCGCGTGGTCGGGCACCTGTGGGGCCTGCTGATCGCGTTCTGCCTGGGCGCGATGCTCAGCGGCATGATCGTGCAGGACAGCACCCTGCAGCTGGGCCGTCGCTACGGCGTGGTGCTCACGCTGGAGTCGGCGCTGTTGCTGGTCGCGATACCGCTGTTCCAGCGCCAGCAGATCTGGGGCGCGGTGGCGGCGGCGATGGCCTGCGGCCTGCAGAATGCAATGGCCACCACCTTCAGCGGCGCGGTGGTGCGCACCACCCACCTCAGCGGCATGTTCACCGACCTGGGCATCGGCCTGGGCCACCTGCTGCGCGGGCTGCCGCTGCCGATGCGGCGACTGACCCTGAGCGGACTGATCGTCAGCGGCTTTCTGGCCGGCGGCGTGATCGGTGCGTGGCTGTTCCTGCGCTGGCAGTACCTGGCCCTGCTGGCCCCGGCCGCGCTGACCGGCTGCACCGGGCTGGGCTACGTGCTGTACCGGCAATGGACGCTGCTGCGCACGCGCTGAGCAAACACTGCACAATCGCGGCATGAGCCCATCCACTCCCGTCTCCGCCCTGACCATTGCCGGTTCCGATTCCGGCGGTGGTGCCGGCATCCAGGCCGACCTGAAAGCCTTCGCCGCCCACCGCGTGCATGGCCTTTCCGCGATTGCCGCGCTGACCGCGCAGAACACCCGCGGCGTCACCGCGGTGCACGTGCCGCCGCTGGATTTCCTGCAGGCGCAGCTGGACGCGTGCTTCGCCGACTTCGACATCCACGCGGTGAAGCTGGGCATGCTGGCCAATGCCGAGGTGATTTCACTGGTCGCCGACGCACTGGAGAAGCATCGTCCGCCGCACATCATCCTCGACCCGGTGATGGTCGCCACCAGCGGGGCCAAGCTGCTGGAAGACAGCGCGCTGCACGCCCTGCGTGCGCGGCTGCTGCCGCTGGCCACGCTGGTGACCCCGAATACCCCGGAGGCCGAGCTGCTGCTGGGACGGCAGATCCGCAACGGCGAAGAGGCCGAGGACGCGGCCAGCGCACTGACCGATCTCGGCGCAGGTGCGGTGCTGCTCAAGGGCGGACATCTGATGGAAGGCAGCCGGGTGGTGGATCGCTTCTTCGACGGCGTGACCTTCGAAGCCTTCATCCACGCCCGCCTGCCGGTGGACGCACACGGCACCGGCTGCACGCTGGCCTCGGCGATCGCGGCGCAGCTGTGCTGCGGGCTGTCGCTGGCCAACGCCTGCGAGGCGGCCATCGACTATGTCGCGCGCGGCCTGCAGAGCGGCTACACGCCCGGGCGCAGCGAGGTGCTGGTGCTGGACCATTTCGGCGCGGCGCGGCCGGCATGACGCGTTCGATCCTGATTCCGGCGCAGGCCGATGACGGGCATCGTTTTGAACTGATCGCGCGGATCCCGGCGCAGCCGCGCGCGCGGTTGCTGTGGTTGCCGGCGCTGGGGGTTTCGGCGCGCAACTATCAGGCGTTCGCGGATGCACTGGCAGCGCGCGGGGTGGCGGTGTTCCTGCACGAGTGGCGCGGCAACGGCAGCAGCAGCCTGCGGCCGTCACGCACGCAGGACTGGGGCTACCGGGAGATTCTGCAGCAGGACCTGCCGGCCAGTCTGGCGGCGGTACGCCTGCATGGGACGGCCCCGCTGATCATCGGCGGCCACAGCCTGGGCGGGCAGCTGGCCTGTGTGTTCGCGGGACAGCACCCGTCCGTGTTCGAGCGCTTCTGGCTGGTGGCGACGGGCACGCCCTACTGGCGGACTTTCCCGGCCCCGCGCGGCTGGCTGCTGCCGCTGGTATACCGGTTCCTGCCGTGGCTGGCGCAGCGCCAGGGCACCCTGCCCGGCCGTCGGCTGGGCTTTGGCGGCACCGAGGCACGGGGGTTGATCAAGGACTGGGCGCGGGTGGGGCTGGGCAATCACTACGCCGCGGCGGGCATGGCGGAGGATCTGGAGGGCGCGATGCAGCGGCTTCGGGGCCAGGCGCAGGCGGTGGTACTGGAACAGGACTGGTTCGCGCCGCCGGGCTCGATGCAGGGCCTGTTGGCGAAGCTGCCACAGGTGCGCTCGCAGTTGCAGGTGGTGTCGGCGTCAGCCCTTGGCACGCGTGCCGATCACTTCGCCTGGATGAAGTCATCAGAGGCCGTGGCGCAGGCACTTTTTCATTCATTTGAATGAAAGTCTTCACAAAGGCGTTGACGGATCGGGCCTCGATCCGCATAATTCCGCTCCTGTTGACGCGCCCGTAGCTCAGTTGGATAGAGTACCTGGCTACGAACCAGGCGGTCGGGAGTTCGAATCTCTCCGGGCGCACCATCAACAGGCTGACAGCTCCGCCGCTGTCTTCAGTAGTACAACGTGATGTAAATGCGCCCGTAGCTCAGTTGGATAGAGTACCTGGCTACGAACCAGGCGGTCGGGAGTTCGAATCTCTCCGGGCGCACCATTACATTCACGTACAACTTGACGATGCACATGCGCCCGTAGCTCAGTTGGATAGAGTACCTGGCTACGAACCAGGCGGTCGGGAGTTCGAATCTCTCCGGGCGCACCATCGCATCGCAAAAGAACGGCAGCCATCGGCTGCTGTTTTTTTTTGCGTCCCTGCAATTGCATGACCTACGTAGAGCCACGCCGTGCGTGGCTGCTGTTGGATTCAGGCGAACAGCCGGTGGTCACGGCATCCCTGTGTCGGCGTCTCGGGATGGGCGTTCCGGGGGACGCTGCAAGTACGTCCCTGTAAGCTCGATCGCCGCATCCATGCGGCTCACGCCCCCTCCAGCCCATCCCGAGCCGCCCCGCCAGTTGGTCGGTGGCCATCGAAGATCAAAACCCGCGCTCGGTTGCGGCCCGGTAGCGTCGGTCGACAGACGACGGCCGTGAAACCCCCAACATCCGGTAACGCATGACCCCAGATCGACACCGCCGTTGATATCGCAGACGGGCGCAATCAAGCTTCAACCCGCACGCGCGGCCACCGCTGCTGCCATCGCCAGACGATCTGCTTCGGCAGGAAGCTGCGGGCTCGGGCAGCGGTCGCCGGCGTGCGCATCGTGCGCGAGCCAGTCGCCCACTACTCCACCCAACAGGTCCAGCCGCAGCGGCAACGTGATGTGGTCCTCGCCGCGCAGCTCGATGTAGTGCACGCGGTCGCTGGCGGCGGCCAGTCTGCGGCCCTGGTCCACGCGCACGTGGGCGTCGTTCTGGCCGTGCAGCAGCAATACGCAGGCGCGGGTGTCGGCCACCGCGCGGGCCACGTCGACCTGATCCAGATCCAGGTCCAGCCGCTGGCTGGCGGCGGCGATCACCGCGTTGATGTCCTGGCTGCCGTAGCGCCAGCGACCATACGCGGCCATCGCCTGCGCCTTCCATGCGGTCGGCTGCAACGACATCAGATGCGGAATCATGCTGCGGATCGCATCGCCCGCATTGGCGAAGGACTCCATCGCCACCACGCCGGTGACGCGGTCGCCCAGCTTGTCCGCGGTGAACAGCGCCGTGGCCGCACCGTACGACACACCGAACAGATACAGCGGCCCCTGCACTTCGCCCTTGGCCTGCAGTGCATCGATCACGTCGACCACGTCATCCGATTCGAACGTGCCGTAACCCGACGGACCCGCCCCCGAATGCCCGTGGTTGCGCAGGTCGATGGTGACCACCCGGTAGCCACTCTGCGCCAGCTGCAGCGACCACGGAAGCATCGAATCGCCGTTCATCATCCAGCCGTGCAGCAGCACCACCGTGCCGCGCGGTGCCTGCGGCTGGAACGGCGTAGGCAGGCTCAGCTGCAAGCCGGTCTGCAATGGCTGACCGTTCTCGTGCGCCTGCGCGAGGTACTGGTAGTGCACGCCGTACTGCCCCGGGTCAAAGGCGCGCCAGAAGATCGGAATGCCGGCGCGGCTGGTGACCTCACCGTGCCGGTTCGGCACGCTGTCCACCGCTGCGGTGATGCGCGGCATGTCCAGCAGCGTCGACACGCCGCCCG
>JBCNQC010000072.1:0-5976 GCA_039592995.1 Stenotrophomonas sp.
GCGAACTGACCGGCACGGTGCCGTCCGGGCGGTTGAAGAAGAAGTCCCAGAACAGCTTCAGCGTGGTGCCCAGCGACTCTTTGGGCTTGGGCGCGGCATTGCGGAACTGGTCGTCGAACTGCTGCGGCGACTGGGGATAGGAGGTAATAGGCACGGTAACGGTCATCCCGATCAGAACGGTGAGGGCGGAGACAACAACAAGCACACGAACGGTGCGGCTCTTGAGATGAGTGCGTAGGCGCTCATTTATTGAAGCAAATAAAGTCATCGCTGGATGCCTTTCCAGAACAGGTCGAAACCGGCCTGCTGCAGCGACTGGCGCTGCTCAGGCTGGGCGGTGATGGCATCCAGCGTGGTGTCCAGCAGGTTGACCAGGACCCGGCCGAGGTAGAACGGCAGCCGGTCCGGGTCGATATGCGCGGACAACTTGTGCTGCAGTGCCTGCAGCATGCCGCCGAACAAGCCTTCGCAGTGCAGGCGGGTGCTGTCGCTGATGCGGTCTGAGACCTTCAACTGGCGCAGTGCCTTCGCGTCGTCCGGGTACTGTAGCCCCCAGCGGATGAGCGCATTCCACACGTGCTGAAGCTGATCCTGCGCACTGGCCTCGACCGGGAACGCATCCCCGATGTTGGCCGCCAGCCGCATCTCCAGGCGTACGAACAGGGCGTTGAGCAGCACGTCCTTGTTCTCGAAATAGGTGAACACGGTGCCTTCGGCCACCTTGGCTGCCTTGGCGATCTGCGCGGTCGACGCTGCCACGCCCTGCGCCGCCACCAGGCGGCCGGCGGCGGTCAGGATCGCATCGCGTTTTTCGTCGCTGAGGGGGCGGGCCATGCCGGATCATTGAATGAGTGGTTGCTCATTTATAGGCCCGGTGCCGGTCCGGCGCAAGGGGCCGGGCCGGAAAGCCCGGGCTGCGGTTCAGCCAGCCCGGGGCGCTGCGCCTCAGTTGGTACGCAGGGTTTCCAGTTCCTTCAGCCGCTTGAGGGCGTCCTGCTGCTGCAGCAGGCTGTAGTTGATGCCGCTGGGGTTGAGCGAACTGCCGGCCTGGTAGGGGTAGTCGCCGAAGTCGGAGAAGAACTGCTTGATCAGGCCCTGGATCGGCACCAGCAACCACATCTGCTGGCCGATGAACTCCATGGCCCCGCCGCCTTCCTCGGCCCCACGCTCATAGGGGTCCATGCGCAGGTTGGTGATCATCGCCCAGGAGGTGACTTCGCGCTTGGCGGTGGCGATGTTGCCATGGCTGGCCACCGCGAAGCTCACCTTCCAGTCGGCATAGCGCACCGCATTGAGGTTGCCGCCCTGGTCGAAGTAGTACAGCGCCTGGCGCGGACCGGCGTCGGCCTTGCCCTTGAAGTAGGGGGTGAAATCATGACCATCCAGGTGCACCTTGAAGGTTTTCTTGCCGACCTTGTAGCCCTTCTTCATCTTGCCCACCAGGTCGTCCACACCTGCCGCCGCGCACAAGGTGGGGAACCAGTCGATCAGCGAGATGATGTCGGTGTAGGCCGTGCCCGGTTCAATGACTCCTGGCCAGCGCACCAGCATCGGAATGCGCATGCCGCCTTCCCAGGTGGTGCCCTTCTCGCCGCGGAACGGGGTCATCGCACCATCGGGCCACAGTGCGATCTCCGCACCGTTGTCGGTGGTGTAGAGCACGATGGTGTTGTCGGCAACGCCCAGCTCGTCCAGCTGGTCCAGCAGTTGGCCTACGTGGCCGTCGTGCTCGACCATGCCATCGGCATGCAGGCCTTTGCCGGTCACCCCGTCCGATTCCGGCTTGAGGTGGGTGAATACATGCATGCGGGTGGTGTTGAACCATACGAAGAACGGCGTGTCGTCCTCCACCGCGTCGCTGATGAAGTTCTGCGCGGCGTCCAGAAACTCCTCGTCCACCGTGGGCATGCGCGCCTTGTTGAGCGGCCCGGTATCTTCGATCTTGCCGCCCGCCTTGGAATGGATGACACCCCGCGGGCCGTACTTCTTCTTGAATGCCGGGTCTTTCGGATAGAAGTAGCCTTCGGGTTCTTCTTCGGCGTTCAGGTGATACAGGTTGCCGAAGAACTCGTCGAAACCATGGTTGGTTGGCAGGTGCTGGTCCTGGTCGCCCAGATGGTTCTTGCCGAACTGACCGGTGGCATAGCCTTCTGCGCCGAGCACGTCGGCAATGGTCGGCATCCAGTCGGCAATGCCGTGCGGGTCGCCGGGCATGCCGATGGTCAGCAGGCCGGTGCGGAACGGCTCCTGGCCCAGAATGAACGAGGCGCGACCGGCGGTGCAGCTTTGCTGCCCGTAGGAATCGGTGAACAGGGCCCCCTCATTGGCGATGCGGTCAATGTTCGGGGTCTGGTAGCCCATCAGGCCGCGGGTGTAGGCGCTGATCTGCGGGATGCCGATGTCGTCACCGAAGATGACCAGAATGTTCGGCCGGGTGGCCTTGGCGGGTTTGGCCGACTTGGCCGCTTTGGTTGCCATGAGGTATCTGCCTTCGTCGCGGGGTGAGTGCTGCCATGCTGGCGGCCCCGCAATGGCGGCGCATCGGTAAACACCGGTATTTTTCCCAGTATTTTTTCGGTGCCGGGCCTGGTCCGCCGAGTTGTGTTCGGCGGCCGGCCGGTCTATAACGCCAACGGACTTCCATGGCGGAAAAGACATGGCAACGAGCGGCACCCGCAAGGCCTCGCGTTCATCAAGTTCTGCGCCCGCTGCCGGCAAGGTACGCCTGCTGGCGGGCGACAACCCGCAGATTGCAAAAGGGGAGGGCGAAGGCCCTGTCCAGGCGTATCTGGATGCGACCCCCGGTTGGAAACAGGCGCGTGCCCGGCAACTGGACGCGCTGATAACCGCCAACGTGCCGAAGGTGCGCAAGGCGGTGAAGTGGAACTCACCGTGGTATGGCGTGGAGGGGCAGGGCTGGTTCCTGTCGTTTCATTGCATCAGCAAATACTTGAAGGTGGCGTTCTTCAGAGGTACGTCGCTGGATCCTTTGCCGCCGGTGGAATCGAAGCAGCAGGAAGTGCGCTACCTGCATGTGTTCGAGGATGAGCCGCTGGACGAGGCGCAGTTCGTGGCCTGGGTGAAGCAGGCCAGCGCGTTGCCTGGTCATGAATGAAACGAGGAGCAGCTGATGGGCACACGCATTCGTGAGATTGACGACAAGATCGAAAGTCTGGACGACTGGCGCGGCACCACCCTGGCCCACGTGCGCGACCTCATCCACGCTGCCGTCCCGGACGTGGTGGAAGAGGTCAAATGGCGTGGCGTGCCGGTGTGGTCGCACGACGGCATCCTGTGCACCGGCGAGTCGTACAAGAAGGCCGTGAAGCTGACTTTCGCCAAAGGGACGTCGCTGCCGGACCCCAAGGGCCTGTTCAACGCCAGCCTGGACGGCAACACCCGCCGCGCCATCGACCTGCATGAAGGCGACACGCTGGATGCCACCGCCTTCAAGGCCTTGATTCGGGCGGCGGTAAAGCACAACCAGAAGTGATCGGCCGTTCGGGCACCGCATTGACACGCATGGCGTGTCACTACCGGTCGCCCGACCAACCCAACCCGGGCGACCCCAAACCCGGGCGACCCCAAACCCGGGCGACCAAGGGTCGTAGTGACACGCCGTGCGTGTCAAAGCCATGATCCTGCGCACGTACCCACGCCCAAGGTAGCGCCCGCGACCAGATTCCGCTAAACATGCACGCTGGCCCATTCATCGGCCATCCTCCCCCCGGATCTGGAATTGCCTGTGCTGAGTGTTGTTGGTTTGCTGCTTGCGTTGTACGTGGTGTGGCGTGTGATCTGGCCCCTGAAACTGTCCCTGTCGCTGCGCGGCCCGTTGGGGCTGCTGATCATCGCCCTGGCCCTGCATCACCGGATCGTGGCCCGCTTCGCCGGCACCATGGCCTCGCCCGAAATTCCCAAGATGGCCATTGCCGTGCTGGCCACCGGCTTCACCGCGCTGTTGCTGCTGGCGCTGTGCCTGATCGTGCTGGACGTCGCCCTGCTGGTGGCGCGCCTGTTGCGCACCCCTCGTGTCGTCAACGCCTTGCGACGGCCCTGGCTGCGTCCATCCGTGGGCGTGCTTGCCCTGCTGCTGTCGGCCTACGGCATCAGCCAGGGCATGGCGGTGCCGAAGGTGCGCCACGTCGATGTCGCCATCGAGAATCTGCCCACTGCGTTTGATGGCTACCGCGTGCTGCAGCTCACCGACATCCATGCCAGCCGCCTGCTCACCGGCGAGTGGGTGGCCAACGTTGTCGCGGAAAGCAATGCGCAGCAGCCGGACCTGGTGGTGATCACCGGGGACCTGGTGGACGGCAGCGTTTCGGCACGCGCCAACGACGTGCGACCGCTGGGTGAGCTCCATGCTCCTGACGGCGTCATCGCCATCACCGGCAACCACGAGTACTACGCTCAGTACGCGCAGTGGATGCCGGCCTTCCGCAAGCTGGGCATGGTGGTGCTGGAGAACAGCCATACCGTGATCCGCCGCGAGGGTGCGCAGCTGACCATCGCCGGTGTCACCGACCCGGTCGCCTCACGCTATGGCTTGCCCATGCCCGATCTGGACAAGGCGCTGGCCGGTGCCGATCCGACCGCACCGGTGATCCTGCTCGACCACCGTCCGACCCTGGCGCGTGCCAACGCCGCCAAGGGCGTCGCGCTGCAGCTGTCCGGGCACACCCACGGCGGCCACATCGTCGGCATGGACCAGCTGGTGAAGCGCGCCAACGGCGGCTTCGTGTCTGGCGGCTATGCGGTAAACGGCATGTCCCTGTATGTGAGCAACGGGGCCGGGTTGTGGCCCGGGTTTGCAGCGCGCATCGGTGTGCCGTCGGAGATCACCGTGTTCACCCTGCGGCGGCGGGTGGCCCCAGCAGACGAGTGACGTTATCGAACGCCGACAATTCCACGTAGAGCCACGCCCTGCGTGGCTGCACCGGACGCCCCGGTCAACTCCGGTGCCAGCGCATGCGCCACGGCCATGCGCAGCAGGGCGGGGCTGATGTAGCGGCGGTGGGTGCGGTCGATCATCGCCATGTAGAAGCGCCCGAAGGCATTGTGCGTGCGCACCCGCGTGCCCAGCGAAACCCGCACCTGACCGTCATCCAGCCGCTCAACCCGCACGCAGGAACGGAACCGCAGGTGGCGGTCATCCGCACCCAGCAGCACTTCGGCGCTGCGGTCTTCGCTGTCCACCTGCTGGTCCAGCACCGGGAAACGGCCGGCGAACACCTGGCTGCGGTCTTCGGAAAGCAGCGACGACACCGGACATCCCAGTGGCGACGTGCGCAGCCGCAGCGGGGCCACCAGCATGTTGCGCACGGCCATCAGCTGGCCCACGCCCGCCGGCGGATTGAGCATGAATCCGTCCAGCACCGTCTCCAGCGTACGGCGCGCCGAGCGGCCTGGCAGCGCGTTCGCGGGCAGGGTCAGCGATACGTAATCCTGGTGGTGCCAGCCTTCGGGCAACTGTGGCTGCAGCAGCGAGTCCTGCGGCGCGCGGCGGTGGTGCGTGAGCGGGTAGCGGTGCGGCTGCCGGCTGACGTAGCCGCGGATCGGTCGCAGCCCATGCAGCGCGGTGCGCAGCCGGCCGATCGGGTCGCGGGTGGCGGCGCACAGCCGACCGGCCCATGAGCGCGCCGGCGCATGCAGGGAAAGGCTCACGCTGGGGACGCTGTGCGGATCGGTCTGGGCCAGCAGCGCCTGCAGGTGCGGCGGCAGCGTGTCGGTCAGGCTGGGAATGTCGGCATTGTCGGCCTCCACCCGCGCGCGCTGCGCTTCGCTGAGCGGGCCGGTGTGATCGTTGGCATGGCACGACAAGGCGAACAGGGCCGGATGCGGCGCGCGCTTTGAGACGAACTGATGCCAGGTGCCGCTGCCGAAGCGTACGGTGAACAGGCAATCTGGCGGAACATCAATGAAGCGCAGGGCATGCAGGAACGCCGCAGGGTCAGCGTCCAATTGCGCATCCGA
>JBCNQC010000073.1:0-5283 GCA_039592995.1 Stenotrophomonas sp.
CCAGGCGGAACACCGGGGCGGTCAGCGCTTCCAGGAAGGTCAGCACCGGGCGGCCCTTCTCGCCGGTCAGGGCCAGCGCGATACCGAACAGCACCGCCACGAACAGCACCTGCAGGATGTTGCCATCGACGAAGGCGCTGACCAGGGTGGCCGGAATGATGTCCATGACGAACCCGGTGAGGGTCAGCTCATGCGACTTTTCCACGTAGCTGTGGACCGCGGTCTGGTCCAGGTCGGCCGGGTTGATGTTCATGCCCGCGCCCGGCTGCACCACGTGTGCCACGATCATGCCCACGATCAGGGCCAGCGTGGAGAAGAACAGGAAGTAGGTCATCGACTTGGCGAAGACCCGGCCCACGGTGCGCAGGTGGGTCATGCCGGCGATGCCGGTGACGATGGTCAGGAAGATGACCGGCGCGATGATCATCTTCACCAGCTTGATGAAGGCATCGCCCAGCGGCTTCAGCGACTCAGCAAACGCCGGCTCGTAATGGCCGAGGATCGCACCCAGGACGATGGCCACCACCACCTGGAAATAGAGCTGGCGGTAGAACGGCAGCGGCTTGGCCGCAACGGGGGCTGTGGTGGGGACGTGCATGGGAAACTCCGGCAGTGTCACGGGGGATGCCGGCCGCGGACGGCGGCATCGGGCGAGCACTTTTTACGCCCCGCGCCGCCGAACGCAGATAACCTATTGGTACTAACCCCCCGGTTCAGCTACCGCCAGTGCCTACACTGGCCCGGCACCGCGCCCCCACGGCGGCGGGTTGCCGCGCCGGCCGGGGCCTAGTGCCCCAACAGTTTTGCCGCTTGCGGCCGTTGTTGTACTGCCCACATTTTTCGAAGCAAGCCTAATTCCCATGCGCCTGACCCCCCTGTTTCTCGCCCTGACCGCCCTCTCCGCCCCCATGGCCGCCTCCGCTGCCGGCTACGACTGGGACAACTGGCCGACCAAGGTCGCCTTCAGCGACGGCACCGAACTGGCCGCCACCGGCAACATCGCCTACGACTGGAACCGCTTCTCCGACAGCAGCGGCATCGAAGATGCCGACGCCGTGCGCCGCAAGGAATTCGGTGCCACCCTGAAGAAGAAGGGCGTGTACGACGCCATGGTGTACTACGACTTCCAGAGCGACACCTGGCTGGACGTGTTCGTGCGCTTTGAAACCAAGGCCTTCTTCGGCAAGGACGTGGGCCGCTTCCGCTTCGGCTACATGAAGACCCCGGTCGGCCTGGACGCCAACACCTCCTCGCGCGCCGGCAGCTTCGTCGAAACCGCGCTGCCCGTGCAGGCCTTCTACGAAGGCCGCCGCACCGGTGCCGAGTGGGTGCTGGAACGCCCGCAGTATCTGCTGCAGGTGGGCGCATACGGTGGCAAGGACCTGCAGGGTGACAATCCCGGCACCACCCAGGCGGTGCGCGCTGCCTGGACCCCGTTCAAGGCCGCCGGCGACGTGCTGCACCTGGGCGTGGCCTATTCGGAAGAAAACCCGCGCGGCTACCGCGACGGCCGTGACGTGCACCACGAAGCCAGCGCCCGCCTGCGTGCGCGCCCGGAAGCCGGCCTGACCGACATCCGTCTGGTCGACTCCGGTGCCCTGGTCACCGCCGACAAGATCAAGCGCACCGGTCTGGAAGGCATCTGGATCAAGGGTCCGTTCTCGCTGCAGGCTGAAGCCCTGCAGACCACGGTGACCCGCGACGGCAAGCCGGATTACACCGGTGACGGCCAGTACGCTGCCGTCAGCTACTTCCTGACCGGCGAATCGCGCCCGTACAACGCCGGTGCCGTGGCCAACGTCAAGCCGGCCCACGCCTATGGCGCGGTGGAACTGCTGGCCCGTTACAGCCGTATCGACCTGGACGACGGCGACGTGCTCGGCGGCCGCCAGAACGACCTGACCATCGGTGCGAACTGGTACCTCACCAGCCACTTCAAGTTCCAGGCGAACTACGTGAAGGCTGATGCCAGCCGTCGTGGCGTGCATACCACGCCGGAGATGTTTGAAGTGCGCGCGCAGATGCACTTCTGATGCACCCGGGCGGGTGCGCGCAACGCGCACCCGCCAGTTCGCCGCGTAAACTCCCGGCATGTACAGCACCTCCCGCAAACGTGCCCTGCTGCTGACCCTGCTGGTGATGATCGGCGGTACCCTGATTTCCGCGCTGGTGGCCGGCCGCTATGCCCAGCAGCGCGCCCTTTCCGCCGAAAGCGCCCAGGTGCGTCGGCAGCTGGACCTGTACGCACAGACGCTGCAGCAGCGCATTGACCGCTTCGGCACCCTGCCACAGGTGATGGCGCTGGACCCGGACCTGCAGGATTCACTCAGCCGCCCGCTGACCGATGGCGAACGCCAGCGCCTCAATCTGAAACTGCAGCGCGCCAACAGCGTCACCCGCACCTCCACCCTGACCCTGATAGACCATCGCGGCGTGGCCGTCGCGGCCAGCAACTGGGATCAGCCGGCCAGCAACGTGGGCGAGGACTACAGCTACCGCCCCTACTACCAGCAGGCGATGGCCAAGGGCACCGGCCGCTTTTACGGCATCGGCATGACCACGGCCGTGCCAGGCTACTTCCTGTCGCAGGCGATCTACGATGCCGACGGCAAGCCTATCGGCGTGATCGCGATCAAGATCGAGCTGCGGGCGCTGGAGCAGGAATGGCTGCAGAGCACCGACATCGTAATGGCCAGCGACGCGCACGACGTGGTGTTCCTGGCCAACGGTGACGAATGGCGCTACCGCCTGCTGCGGCCGCTGGCCCCGAATGAGCGTGCCGAGATGCTGGCGACCCGCCAGTACGCCGACCGCTCGCTGCAGCCCCTGCGCAGCCGCACCCTGGACGTGCTGGCCGATGGCGGCCGCATGGTACGCGTGGAACAACCCGCCCTGCCCCGTCCGATGCTGTGGCAGACCTACACGCTGGAAAGTCCGAACTGGAAGCTGCATCTGCTGCACGACGCCAGCGCCAGCGGAGCGGTCGGGCGCAGCACCGCGCTGGCCGCTGGCGGCATCTGGCTGGCGCTGTGCTTCCTGTCGTTGTTCATCCAGCAGCGCCGTCGCTTGGCCGCGCACCGCCAGCGCAGCCGCCGCGAACTGGAAAGCGTGCTGCAGCAGCACGCCGAAGAGCTGCGCACCGCGCAGGACGGCATTCTGCAGGCCGCACAACAGGCCGACAGCGGCTTAAGTCGCAGTCTGGCGCACCTGCCGCAGGGCGTGGTGGTGATCGACAACGAGCAGAAGCTGGTGGCGTGGAATGCGCGCTATCTGGAATTGTTCCGGTTCCCTTCCGACCTGGTGAAGGTTGGTCGGCCGATTGAAGAGATCTTCCGTTTCAACGCGCGTCGAGGCCTGCTTGGCCCCGGCCCGATTGATGAAGCCATCGAACGCCGGCTCAACCACCTGCGCAGCGGCCGCCCGCATATGCGCGAGAGCGAGAAGGACGACGGTACGGTGCTGGAGATTCGTGGCAACCCCTTGCCGGATGGCGGCTTCGTCACCAGCTACGCCGACATCACCGCGTACAAGAACACCGCGCGCGAACTGCGCTCGCTGGCCGATGCACTGGAACACCGCGTGGCCGAGCGCACGCGCGACCTGGACGAAGCGCGGCGTGAAGCCGAACGGGCGAACCGCTACAAGACACGCTTTGTGGCGTCGGCGGTACATGACCTGCTGCAGCCGTTGAATGCGGCACGCATGTTCGTATCGGTACTGCGTGGCAAGCTGCAGGGCGATGCGCGTGAACTGAGCGAGCATGTGGATGCGGCGTTGGCCGCGCAGGACGCCATTCTCAACAGCCTGCTGGATATCTCGCGACTGGAATCTGGAACGCTGCAGACGAACGTGCGTGCGTTTGCCTTGTCGCCACTGCTGGAGACGCTGGCCCGTGAGTTCGGTATCGCCGCGCAAAGCCGTGGTCTGCTGCTGGACTGGGTGGACACCAAGGCGGTGGTGGTCAGTGACGAAGCCCTGCTGCGCCGCATTCTGCAGAACTTCCTCTCCAATGCCCTCCGTTACACCCCGCGCGGCCGCGTGCTGATTGGCTGCCGCCGTGACGGCGATCAGCTGCGGATTGAAGTGCACGATCAGGGCCCGGGCATTCCGGAGAGCCTGCAAGGCGAGATCTTTGAGGAGTTCCGCCGGCTCAATGATGGCGTGGAGCAGGAACGTGGCGCGGGATTGGGGCTGGCCATCGTGGAGCGTATCGGGCGGCTGCTGGGCCACCGCATCGGCCTGCGCTCCACGCTGGGCAAGGGCAGCGTGTTCTGCGTGACGGTGGCGCTGGGCAGGGCCGAAGCGGTGGTTACGCCGGTACCGGTGGTTGCACCTGCCGACCCGGGCGATGAAAGCCCCCTGCGCCAGTGCCGGGTGTGGAGCATCGACGATGACCCGCGCGTGTGTGCCGCCACCCGTGCGCTGCTGGAGCGCTGGGGCTGCAATGTGGAACTGGCCGATGGGCCGCAGGCGGCACTGGAAATAGCCTCGGCCTTCAACGTGCCGCAGTTGCTGCTGCTGGATGTGCGCATGGGCGAATGGCGCGGGCCGGAGCTGTATGAGGAGCTTTGCCTGTTGTGGCAGGCACGGCCGCCGGTAATTCTGGTGACCGCTGAGCGCGATGATGCGTTGAAGGCACATGCAGCGGAGAACGGATGGGGGTTCCTGCCCAAGCCGGTGCGGCCACCTGCGCTGCGTGCGCTGATGACGCAGCTGCTGGTGCGGCACCGTGGGCCGGGTGGTTGATGACTGCGTGGATGGGCTGATGTGGTGACAGGCCCTTCAGGGACGCGCCATGCGCGTCCACACGTAACTTCGCACCGTAGAGCCGGGCTTGCCCGGCTGCTTCTATCTCACCGTACCGCACAATCTGGTCAACATTTCGTCCTTGTACAACAGATTCCATTGGTACTGCAGGTCTCCCAAGTTTGCCAACAGAAGGGCTTCCTCCGGAATCCCGCCACCTTCCGCAGGTGCCGTGAAGTTGTTCCGGCACCCAACGTAGACATCTGCCGCCTTGGATAGCACGACGTCGAAACCTATGGATTTCAGCACTTCGTCATGAATCGCCGGATTCACGGGACTCAGGCGTGACCGCGCGATGGAGTACGTGGCGTCTGCAGTAGCGTAGGAAACGTGGAATCGATCAGAGTCCGGGTCGAGCTTCATCTGGAGCGACTGAGCATCTGCCGGAACGTGGATCGCGGCGACGAGTGAAGATGCGTCCTTCCCACGCATCTCCGCTAACGAGTCGTACGCATGCTCGACATCCTGCCCGCAACC
>JBCNQC010000074.1:0-4753 GCA_039592995.1 Stenotrophomonas sp.
CTACCGCTGCGAATGCGCCAGCACTGTGCGGCATAACCCACGACAAACACCGCGAAACATCCCAACAGCGTCTGCAGCACCACGGGGGCCATGGGCGCTGCAGCGATAGGGTGTGAGACGGGCAAGCGGGTCAGAGTTTCATTGGTGCCCGGCACCAGTGACAACAGGTAGCTGAAAGACAGCGCGAACGTGGACAGGTACGGCGCGAGTCTGCCCAGCCAGCGCATGCGGGCAGCGAGTACGCCGCCAACAGCGACCAGCAGCACCACCACACCGAACGCGTGACCGGGATTGAGTCCTCCGGTACTTGAAACGGTGAAGGACGACAGCACGGAAAGTACCAGGCCGGTAAGGTAGATCCTGCCCGACCTGGTGGCCGGGTCGATGGCGCGGTGGCGGACGAATCCGTACGCGCCGGCGATCAGGGGGATCAGGCTGAGCGCGGTGTGCAGTACGCCGAGGGCAGAAAGTGGGTGAGTCATCGGAATCTCCAGCTGGCGGATATAAACCTACTAGTAGGTAGGATCATCGTTCGTAGAAAAGGCCCGCCAATGGCAGGCCCGTCGTAATTTCAGTTTGCTGCGGTCAAACGCGCGATCTGGAGCTTTGCCAGCGCCGCGAAGGTATTCGCATCGCCAAAACCTCGCGCCGCCAGCATGGCACCGTGGACGGCGGCCATGAACGCCTTGGCCTCGTCTTCCGGGCTCCCCTGTAGCAGCAGTTGACCCTGCGCAGCACCCTTCTCCAGGGTCAGTGCCAGCCACCCGGTCAGGTCCTCGAAATGCCCACGCACCTCGGCGGCGATCTCTGGTGGAATCAGCGGAAGTTCCGCAGCCAGCATCGCGCAGATGCAGAACGAGGATGTGCCGCCCGCGATACAGGCCGACCAGTAGTCCACATACGCCTGCAGTTCGCGCAGAGGATCGGCCAGCTGCCGGTCAAGCAGGGCCAGGCCATCACGCGCCTCCGCGCGATACAGCACCACGACCGTGCGTACCAGTTCGGCCTTGCTCGGGAAGTGGTGATGGATGCTGGCCTTGCTGATGGTGACCCGCTCGGCGATGTCGGCGTAGCTGAAACCGTTGTAGCCCCCAACTTCGAGCAGGGCCCGGGCATGGCTGACGATCTCGGTGGCTTTGGGGGACAGTTCGGGGTGCATGAAGCTCACTCTACTAGTAGGTAGGCCAAAGGTCAATGCCGACAGTTGGGCTCGACGCAACGCCCAGGCTCGGGCGAATCTCTCGGCGCTGGCCAAACAAGTGAAGGCCGGCGCAGAGAAAATTCTGACCAAGAATGGAGAAAGCTACGTGGCCAACCTCGATGCGCAGAGCCTGGACAATTACCACCAACTGGAGCGGGAACGCATCTATCTCCTGCTGATCGAGGGCGCAATCAGAGGATTGGACGACGTGGCGGCAGGCAACGCGGAGGATGCCCTCCCCGCCCTGGAAGCCATCAAGCGGCAGCGTGCCAGTCATTTTGTTCGCCGCTGACCGTTGGTGCCGTTTCGTTTCAGGTCATGCGTTACAGAACGTTGAGCGGTTCACGGCGGTCGTCTGTCGACCGACCCTACCCCTCCGAAACAACAAGGGCACCTTTCGGTGCCCTTGTCATTCAACAGCAGGATTATTCCCACTCGATCGTCGCCGGCGGCTTGCCGGAGATGTCGTAGACCACGCGGGAAACACCGCGCAGTTCGTTGATGATGCGGTTGCTCACGGTGCCGAGGAATTCGTACGGCAGGTGGGCCCAGTGCGCGGTCATGAAGTCGATGGTTTCCACTGCGCGCAGTGCGATCACCCACTCGTAGGCTCGTGCATCGCCGACCACACCGACCGACTTCACCGGCAGGAACACGGCGAACGCCTGGCTGGTCTTGTCATACAGATCGGCCTTGCGCAGTTCGTCGATGAAGATGGCATCGGCCTTGGCCAGCAGCTCCGCGTACTCACGCTTCACTTCGCCGAGGATGCGCACGCCCAGGCCCGGGCCCGGGAACGGGTGGCGGTAAACCATGCTGCGCGGCAGGCCGAGCTCGACGCCGAGGCGACGCACTTCGTCCTTGAACAGCTCGCGCAGCGGCTCCACCAGGCCCAGCTTCATGTGTTCCGGCAGGCCACCCACGTTGTGGTGGCTCTTGATGACATGGGCCTTGCCGGTCTTGCTGCCGGCCGACTCGATCACGTCCGGGTAGATGGTGCCCTGCGCCAGCCACTTGGCGTTGCTGAGCTTGTTGGACTCCTCGTCGAAGATGTCGACGAACAGGTTGCCGATGATCTTGCGCTTGGCTTCCGGGTCGCTGACGCCTTCCAGTTTGGCGAAGTAACGATCAGCCGCGTTGACGCGGATTACCTTGACGCCCATGTGCTCGGCGAACATCGCCATCACCTGGTCGCCTTCCTGCCAGCGCAGCAGGCCGGTGTCGACGAACACGCAGGTCAGCTTGTCGCCAATCGCTTTGTGCAGCAGCGCAGCGACGACCGACGAATCGACACCACCGGACAGGCCGAGGATCACTTCGTCATCGCCGACCTGCTCGCGCACGCGGGCGATCTGGTCGTCGATGATGTTGGCGGCGGTCCACAGGGTCTGGCAGCCGCACACGTCGACCACGAAACGACGCAGCAGGGTCTGGCCCTGCAGGGTGTGGGTCACTTCCGGGTGGAACTGCACGCCGTACCAGCGCTTCTCTTCGTTGGCCATGGCGGCCACGGGAATGCGGTCGGTGGTGGCGGTGATGGTGAAGCCCGGGGGTGCCTGGGAAACGTGGTCGCCGTGGCTCATCCACACGTTCAGACGCGGCTCGCCGCCGTGGTCGCTCAGGCCGGAGAACAGTGCGTCCGGGTTGATGACGTTGACTTCGGCGTGACCGAATTCGCGCTGATCAGCGGCTTCAGTGGCACCGCCGAGCTGTGCCGCCAGAGTCTGCATGCCGTAGCAGATGCCGAAGATCGGCAGGCCGCTGTCGAACACTTCCTGCGGCGCGGCGGGCGCGCCCGGCAGGGTTGTCGACTCCGGGCCGCCGGAAAGAATGATGCCCTTGGCACCGAACGCGGCGATCTCGGCCGGGTCGTGGTCCCACGCCCAGATTTCGCAGTACACGCCGATCTCGCGGATGCGGCGGGCGATCAGCTGGGTGTACTGCGCGCCGAAATCGAGGATAAGAATCTTGTCGTTATGGATGTTGGTCATGACGCCCGGCAATGCAGTGGTGAATACGAAAAGCGATGTGTGCAACCGATGGCGGATAGAGAAAGAGGAACGGGAAGTGGCTTCCTCGTTCCTCTTTGCTCACCGGCACATCAGGCGCGGTAGTTCGGCGGTTCTTTGGTGATCTGCACGTCGTGGACGTGGCTCTCACGCTGCCCTGCCCCGCTGATCTTGACGAACTTGGGCTGGGTGCGCATTTCGTCGACCGTGGCGCAACCCACATAGCCCATGGTGGCGCGCAGGCCGCCCATCAGCTGGTGGATGATGCCGCCGACCGGACCGCGGTACGGCACGCGACCTTCGATGCCTTCCGGCACCAGCTTGTCGGCGCTGGACGAATCCTGGAAGTAACGGTCCTTCGAACCCTTTTCCATCGCGGCCAGCGAACCCATGCCACGGTAGCTCTTGTAGGAGCGACCCTGGAACAGTTCGGTTTCGCCCGGCGATTCCTCGGTGCCGGCCAGCAGGCCACCGACCATGATGGTCGAAGCACCGGCTGCCAGCGCCTTGCCGATATCGCCGGAGTAGCGGATGCCACCGTCGGCGATGAGCGGAATGCGGTCCTGCAGGGCTTCAGCGACGAGGTCGATGGCGGTGACCTGCGGCACGCCGACGCCGGCGACGACGCGGGTGGTGCAGATCGAACCGGGGCCGATGCCGACCTTGACGGCGTCTGCGCCGCTGTCCAGCAGTGCCAGTGCAGCTTCACCGGTGCAGATGTTGCCGCCGATGACCTGCACCTGCGGGAAGTTCTTCTTGACCCAGCTGACGCGGTCGAGCACGCCCTGCGAGTGGCCGTGTGCGGTGTCGACCACGATCACGTCCACGCCGGCAGCGACCAGCGCTTCGACGCGGCGGTCGGTGTCACCGCCGACGCCCACGGCCGCACCGACCAGCAGGCGGGTGGCGATGTCCTTGGCGGCGTTCGGGTAGTCGGTGTTCTTCTGGATGTCCTTGACCGTGATCAGGCCACGCAGTTCGAAGGCATCGTTGACCACCAGCACCTTTTCGATGCGGTTGCGGTGCAGCAGCTGCAGCACTTCATCCGAGGCCGCGCCTTCCTTGACCGTGACCAGGCGGTCCTTCTTGGTCATGATGTGGCGGACCGGATCGTCCAGCTCGGTTTCAAAGCGCATGTCGCGGTGGGTGACGATGCCGGCCAGCAGGCCGTCGCTGCCCACCACCGGCACGCCGGAGATATTGTGCGCGCGGGTCAGTGCCAGCACGTCACGGATGGTGGTTTCCGGGCCGACCGTGATCGGATCGCGGATGACACCGGCCTCGAACTTCTTGACCTTGGCCACTTCGGCGGCCTGCTGTTCAAGCGTGAGGTTCTTATGGATGATGCCCATGCCGCCGAGCTGGGCCATGGCGATGGCCAGGCGCGCTTCGGTGACGGTGTCCATGGCGGCCGACAGGATCGGCAGTTTCAGCTTCAGGTCGCGCGTCAGGCGCGTTTCCAGGCTGACGTCCTTGGGCAGGATCGTGGAATGAGCGGGGACGAGCGAGACGTCGTCGTAAGTGAGTGCTTCAGCCTGGATGC
>JBCNQC010000075.1:0-4327 GCA_039592995.1 Stenotrophomonas sp.
TCCCGACCCGCCAAACCAGGGATTCCGTGAGCACCGGTTGTTCGCACGAATCCAACAGCAGCCGGGCAACGCCCGGCGGTGCGCAATGGTTGCAGTATCAGGCAGTCAGCGCAGAACCAAGGCAGTCGCGGACCGGGGCGAAGCTGCGGCGGTGGGCGGGGCAGGGGCCGTGCTGGCGCAGGGCGGCCAGGTGGGCGGGGGTGCCGTAGCCTTTGTGCTGGTCGAAACCGTAGTGCGGGTGCTGCTCGTGCAGCTGCTGCATGTAGCGGTCGCGGCTGACCTTGGCCAGGATCGAGGCGGCCATGATCGCGCGGTCCCGTGCGTCGCCGCCGACCAGCGCTTCGGCCGGGCAGGGCAGGCCCTTGGGGATCTTGTTGCCGTCGATGCGGGCGAACTGGGCCACGTGCGCCACGCCTTCCACCGCGCGGCGCATGCCCGCCATCGTGGCCTGGAAGATGTTCAGCGTATCGATCTCATCCACGTCCACCAGCACGATGTGGAAAGCCAGCGCGCGCTGCTGGATCCTGTCGAACAGCGCGTCGCGGCGCAGCGCGGTCAGCTGCTTCGAATCATCCAGTCCGTTCAGGCGTGGACGGTCCGGGCAGAACACCACGGCGGCCACCGCCACCGGGCCCGCCAGCGGGCCTCGGCCGGCTTCATCCACGCCCGCCACGTAGCGTGGCGCGACCGTCGCCAGCGCCGCACCGTCGAACAGTGCAAGCGACGCCTCCGCTGCATGACGACGGCTCATGCCGCCGCGCCACCCTGCGCAGGGCGGTTCAGCAGCTCAGCCACCGCGTCGGCCGCGCGGGCCGATGCATCCTGGCGCAACTGCTGATGCAGTTGCTGGTAGGTCGGCTGGATGTCCAGGCCGCGCTGCGGGTGGTCGAACCACTGCAGGATCGCCGCCGCCAGCTGGTCCGGCACACAGTCGTGCTGGATCAGTTCCGGCGCAAGATCCTTGCCGGCCAGAATGTTCGGCAGCGCGAAGCGGTCCACCTTGATCAGGCCCAGCGCCTTCACGATCCGGTAGGTCAGCTCAGCCACGCGGTAGCCCACCACCATCGGGCGCTTCACCAGCATTGCCTCCAGCGTGGCGGTACCGGACGCGAGCACCACCACGTCGGCGGCGATCATCGCCGTGCGCGCTTCACCATCCAGCACATGCGAGTACGCCACCGGCAAGGCCGAGCGCGACAGCTGTTCCGTGATCAGGCGGCGGCACGCCGGATTTGCCGCCGGCACCACGACGTGCAGGCCGGGGATGTGTTCGGAGACCTGCCATGCCGCCTCGAAGAACGCCTGCCCCAGCTTGCTGATCTCGCCCAGGCGGCTGCCGGGCAACACGGCCAGCACCTTGGCGTTGGACGGCAGGCCCAACGCCACACGTGCGGCCTCGCGGTCGCTGTGCAGCGGAATGTCGTCGGCCATCGGGTGGCCGACAAAGCGTGCATCGATGCCATGCCTGGCATAGATCGGCGGTTCCATCGGGAACAGGCACAGCACCAGGTCGGCACTCTCACCGATTTTTTCCGCACGCTTCTCGCGCCAGGCCCAGACCGACGGGCTCACGTAGTGCACGGTGCGGATGCCGCGTTCCTTCAACCAGCGCTCCACGCCCAGGTTGAAGTCCGGTGCGTCGATGCCGATGAACACGTCCGGTTGCCAGTCCAGCGCACGGGTACGGAATTCCTTGCGCAGCTTCAGCAGCCGCGGCAGGTGGCGCAGTACTTCGGTCAGGCCCATCACCGCCAGCTCGCTGGCATCGAACCAGGTCAGGCAGCCGGCATTGCGCATGGCGTCGCCGCCGATGCCGGCAAACTCGGCATCGGGGAAGCGCTGTGCCAGTTCGCGGATCAGCCCGGCACCGAGCAGGTCACCGGAGGCTTCACCCGCAACCAGCGCGATCCGCAATGGGCGACCTGAACCGGCCACGCGGTCGGGCAGGGCGTCGGCCACCGCAGTCAGCGGAGCCGACCCCAGGGTTGCCACCGTGGCCAGGTGCCCGCCGTTGACGGTCATCGCAGCAGCGGCCGTTCGGCCTGCTCGATGAAGTCCAGCAGGTCTTTGACGTCCGTGCTGGCCTTGGCTTGTTCGGCCAGCTGCACCTTGGCTTCAGCCAGCGGCAGGCCGGCGACATACAGGGTGCGGTAAGCGCGCTTGATGCTGGCAATGCGCTCGGCATCGAAGCCGCGGCGCTTGAGACCTTCGCTGTTGATGCCGCGCGGACGGCCCAGCGAATCGCTGCCGACCATGGTGAACGGCGGTACATCGCCGTTGGTCAGCGCACCCATGCCGAGGAAGGCGTGCGCACCGATCCGGCAGAACTGGTGCGCACCGGCGAAGCCGCTGATGATCACGTAGTCGCCCACGGTGACATGGCCGGCCAGGGTAGTGTTGTTGGAGAACACGCAGTTGTTGCCGACATGGCAGTCGTGCGCCACATGCGTGTAGGCCAGCATCCAGTTGCCGTTGCCGATGGTGGTGATGCCGCCACCGCCACCGGTACCGCGGTTGAGGGTGACGAACTCGCGGAACACGTTGTCGTCGCCGATCACCAGTTCGGTGCGTTCGCCGGCGTACTTCTTGTCCTGCGGCTCGCCGCCGACGGCCACATGGCCGATGAAGCGGTTGTTGCGGCCGATCCGGGTCGGGCCGTGGATCGAGCAGTGCGGTCCGATCTCGGTGCCTTCGCCAATCACGACGTCGGCGCCGATCAGGCAGAACGCACCTACGCGCACACCCGCAGCCAACGTCGCCGACGGGTCGATGACCGCGGTGGGGTGGATGAGAGGAGCGTTGTCGGTCATTGCAGGTCTCCTGCCTGGATCATTCGCGGGTGCCGGCGCACAGCACTTCGGCGCAGGCGACAACTTCGCCGTCGACCTTGGCCACGCAGTCGTACACCGCCATGTTGCGGATCACGCGCTTGATTTCCACATGCATCTCCAGCACATCGCCGGGGACGACCTGGCGGCTGAAACGGGCCTTGTCGACCTTGACCATGTAGAACAGCTTGGACTGCGCATCGCGGCCCAGGGTGAGCTGGGTCAGCACGCCACCGGCCTGGGCCATGGCTTCGATGATCAGCACGCCGGGCATGATCGGCTGGCCGGGGAAATGGCCCTGGAAGAACGGCTCGTTGATGCTGACGTTCTTGGTGGCGACGATGGTGCGCTTCTCGTAATCAATCGAGAGCACCTTGTCGACCAGCAGGAACGGGTAGCGATGCGGGATCAGTGCCTGGATCTGGGTGATGTCCGGCAGCTTCTGTTCGTGGCTCATTCCTTCTCCTTGCTCACAGACAGGATGCGACGGGCCAGGGCATCAAGCTGCTTGAAGCGCGCGGCGTTCTTGCGCCACGTGCGGTTGTCGGTCAGTGGGGTGCCGGAGGAGTACTCGCCCGGCTCGGTAATGGAGTTGCGCACCACCGATTTGCCGGTGATGACGACCTTGTCGCAGATTTCGAGGTGGCCGACGACGCCGACAGCACCGCCCAGCAGGCAGTAGCGGCCGATCTTGGCGCTGCCGGCAATGCCCGTGCAGCCGGCGATGGCCGAATGCGCGCCGATCTGGACGTTGTGGGCGATCTGGACCAGGTTGTCCAGGCGGACGTCGTTGTCGAGCACGGTGTCTTCCAGCGCACCGCGGTCGACGCAGGTGTTGGCCCCGATCTCGCAGTCATCGCCGATGCGGACGCCGCCGAGCTGGGGCACCTTGATCCAGCTGCCGGCATCCATGGCGAGCCCGAAGCCGTCGGCGCCGAGCACGGCACCGGGGTGCACGCGCACACGCTTGCCGAGCTTGACCCGGGTGACCAGGGTGACCCGGGCGATCAGTTCGCAGCCGGTATCGAGGGTGCAGTCCTCACCGATCACGCTGCCCGGGCCGACAATGCAGTTCTCACCCACGACGCTGCGCGCACCGATGGTGACGAAGGGGCCGATATGAGCGCTGGCGGCGACCTGGGCGGCCGGGTCGATGATGGCGCTGGGATGGATGCCGGGTTCGCGCAGCGGCGCGATGTCGAACAGCGCGGCGATCTTGGCGAAGGTGGTGTAGGGATCTTTGGCGACCAGCGCGGTACCGGGAGCGGCGTCGGCGTCCTCGGCGCGCAGCACCACGATGCCGGCCTGGCTGTCGGCCAGCTGGTTGCGGTAGCGCGGGTTGGCCAGGAAAGTCAGCTGGCCGGGTCCGGCATGGGCAAGCGTGGCCACGCCCTGAATGGCGGTGGCACCGTCGCCATGGACCTGCAGGCCAAACTGCTCGGCGAGTTGCTGGGCGGTATAGGTAGGAGTATTCACGCCGGAAGTTTACCGTGTGCCGT
>JBCNQC010000076.1:0-4234 GCA_039592995.1 Stenotrophomonas sp.
CTGGTCACCCACGACCTGCGCCTGGCGCAGCGCTGCGAGCACATCTACCGGCTGGACCAGGGCCGGCTGGTGGACGCCGACGGGCTGCACGCATGAACGTGCTGCGGCATGCCGGGCGCGCCCTGCGCCGCGAGTTCCTGGCCGGTGATCTGCTGACCGTATTCGCCGCGCTGGTGCTGGGCGTGGCGGTGATGACCGCGGTCGGCACGCTGGTCAACCGGGTCACCCTGGCGCTGACCAGCAGCGCGGCGGAAATGCTGGGCGGCGACCTGGGCCTGGGCGCGCGCCAGGACGTTCCCGAGACCTTTGCCGAAGAAGCACGGCAGCGCGGGCTGAAGACCACGCGCATGGTCAGCTTCCCCAGCGTGCTGTTCCACGGCGACGCCAGTCAGATGGCCAACATCAAGGCGGTCAGCGCGGGCTATCCCCTGCGCGGGCAGCTGCAGGTCAGCCGCACCGCCGGTGGGCCGGTGGAAAGCGCCGGTACGCCGCCGCCGGGTGAGGCCTATGCCGACCCACGGCTGATGCAGGCGCTGGGCCTGAAGGTCGGCGATGCGCTGGAATTCGGCGCAGGCAGCCTGACCATCAGCCGCGTGCTGCAGGCCGAGCCGGACACCTCAGGCGAGCTGATGCAGCTCTCCCCGCCCCTGCTGGTGAACCGCGCCGACGTGGACAGTGCCGGCCTGCTCGGCCCGGGCAGCCGCGCCTCGTACCGGATGATGTTTGCCGGCGATACCGGTGCCATCGCTGATTTCCGCGAATGGCTGAAGCCGCAGGCCAAGGGCTTCCGCGTGGTCGGCATCGAAGACGCGCAGCGCGGCGTGCGTGGCGCGTTCGATCTGGCCGGTCGCTTCCTGTCGCTGGCCGCGCTGCTGGCGGTGCTGCTGGCCGGCGTGGCCACCGCGCTGGCGGCCAACCGCTTCGCGCTGCGCCGCATCGACCAGGTCGCCGTGCTGCGCTGCCTGGGCGCGCGCCAGCGTGACATCCTCACCGCGATGGCGCTGCAGCTGGTGCTGCTGGCGGTGCCGGCCTGTCTGGTCGGCATCGGGCTGGGCATGGCCGCACAGGCCGGGCTGGTGCAGGCGCTGGGCGGGCTGATTCCCGACCGCCTGCCGCTACCGCAGGCCACCCCGGCGTTGACCGGGGCCGGCATTGGCCTGGTGCTGCTGCTCGGCTTCGGCCTGCCGCCGCTGCTGCGCCTGCGCCGGGTGCCGCCGATGCGCGTGCTCAACCGCAGCTTCGCCACGATGCCGCCGAGCTCGCTGCTGGTGTATGCGGCCGCCCTGCTGGCCACGGTGGCACTGACGGTGCAGGCCACCGGCGATGTGAAGCTGGCCGCCTGGGTGCTGGGCGGACTGGCCGCGCTGGCGCTGCTGGCGGCTGGCATTGGTGCGCTGCTGCTGTGGGCGGTGCGTGGCGTGCAGGCGCGCCTGCGCGGGCGCTGGAAGCTGGGCCTGGCCGCGCTGACCCGTCGGCGTGGGCTGGCGGTGATGCAGCTGGTGGGCCTGTCGCTGTCGCTGTGTGCGCTGCTGCTGTTGTCGGTGATCGGCCCTGGCCTGCTGGCGCAGTGGCGTGACCGTCTGCCGGCGGATACGCCGAACTACTTCCTGATGAACATCCAGCCGGAACAGCGTCAGGCGGTGCTGGATACCTTGAACGGGCTGGGCGTGGGCGATGCCAGCGTCGAGCCGTTCAGTACCGGGCGGCTGCTGGCCTTGAACAACCGCCCGCCGCAGCGGACCGAGCGCGAGGACAACAGCAACGAGGACGACGACGCCAACCGCCCGGTCAACTTCAGCTGGCGGCGTGACTTCCCGGCTGCCAATACGCTGGTCAGCGGGAAATTCTGGGAAACCGGCAGCACCGCGCCCGAAGCGTCCATCGAGGAAGGCTGGGCCGAGCGCTACGGCATGAAGCTGGGCGACACCGTCACCCTGCAGATGGGCGAGCAGCAACGCACGTTCACCATCACCAGCATCCGCAAGGCCGACTGGGATTCCTTCCGGGTCAACTTCTTCCTGCTGCTCAATGAAGGCGCGGTGGGCGACGCCCCGTACAACCTGATCACCGCCTTCCATCTGCCACGCGCGCAGGCCCCGGCACTGGCCGGGCTGACCCGCGAGTACCCGAACATCTCGCTGCTGGACATCGACGGCATTCTGCAGCGGGTGCGCGAGGTGGTGGACCGGGTGACCCAGGCGGTGCAGCTGGTAATGGGCTTCAGCCTGCTGGCCGGCGTGCTGGTGCTGCTGGCGGCCCTGCAGGCCACGGCGGGCGAGCGGCGCTACGACAGCGCCGTGCTGCGCACGCTGGGAGCCACCCGCACGCAGCTTCGCGGCGCGGTGCTGGTGGAGTTTGGCGCGCTGGGGCTGCTGGCCTCCGGGCTGGCGGTCGGGGCCGCCGCGCTGCTGGGCAGCGTGGTCGCCCGGCAGGTGTTCGAGCTGCAGCTGACCCCGCCGTGGGGGCCGCTGCTGCTGGGCGGCGCACTGGGCATGGCGCTGAGCATGCTGGCCGGCTGGTGGGGCACCCGGCGCATTCTGCGCACGCCGCCGGCCTTGGCGCTGCGCGAGGCGTGAGGTATTGGTAGCGCCGGCCGTTGGCCGGCCCAGGCGATCCGTGGGCCGGCCAACGGCCGGCGCTACCGGCTATGCTCCTCACACCCATCCTACCGACGTACCCGCAATGCCCGGCAATTCCTTCGCCTCCTACCTCTACCCGGTGCTGCTGCTGGTTGGCAGCAACATCTTCATGACTTTCGCCTGGTACGGGCACCTGAAGTACAAGAGCGCGCCGTTGATGACGGTGATTCTGGTCAGCTGGGGCATCGCCTTCTTCGAATACTGCCTGCAGGTGCCCGGCAACCGGCTCGGCAGCGCGGTGTACTCCGCGCCGCAGCTGAAGGGCATGCAGGAGGTGATCACCCTTGTGGTGTTTGCGGTGTTCAGCGCGTTCTACCTGGACCAGCCGTTGAAATGGAACCATTACGCCGCGTTCGGGTTGATCGTGATTGCGGCGTTTTTGATGTTCAAGGAATAACGGCCGTAGAGCCACGCCCTGCGTGGCTTCGCGGTCCCGACAAGGTCGAAGCCACGCAGGGCGTGGCTCTTCGTTGCATCCGGCAGCACCCGACCGTTGGTCGGGTGCCCGGGCAGCGCCCGGCGTTACGCCGGAACCAGCGCAGCCTCATGATGCTGTCGCACCAGCTCGTTCAGCGCATCATTCAACATGCGGCGTTTCAGCGCGGTGTCGCCGAACTGCATGTCCTCCAGGTCGCCCTTGAGCTCCTGGATCTGTACGCGGTCCATCGATTCGGGCTTTAGTACGCCGCGCATGTCGGCAAACACCAGGCGCTTGCTGATTTCCGCCCTGACCCACTTGTCACGCGTTTCCACCCAGGCTTTCCGGCAGGCAGGCTCATTGAATGCGCTCTGTGCATCGGCCAATGTGCCGCGTTTCTGCTCGGGAATGTGCCGGGCCAGGAATTCCACCTGCTCGGCCAGGTTGTTGGCGTAGTACGACGTCTGGCTTTCCCTGTAGTCGTTGAAATTGAGCCCGAGCATCGTCCCCGGGGCATATCCCGCAGATTCAATGTCTCCGAACGGATTCTCTGATCGCGCCTCCAGTTGACGGTGCAGCATGGTACGTATCTGTGGGGTATCGCCCGGCGTTGTGCTCTTCAGCGATTCCTCAAACGCCGTACCCACTCCGGCCTCCGCCGTACAGACAGCGCGCCTTGCACGCTCTGTCATTGAACCCGTGATGCGCGGATTCTGGTCAAGCCGCTGCTGGCAGGCACCGTAGTTGCGCTGTAAAGCGGCTTCTATATCGCATGGGATGGGGCCGTTCGAAATGCTGGTCAGACTGACGTCGGTACTGGTGCTGCGGGCCGGTGTTGGAGTGGGTGCCCCTCTCGCGCCTTGAAACGCAGCGACGGCCCCGATGACCGTGGTGAACATGCCAGAGATCTTCATGCAGAACTACTCCATGCGAGTGAAGTGAGCAGTAGCCAGCAATTCCGCGGGCGGCGCTTTCGGGAATCGATCACACTGGCGAGGGATACCCTGTGCGGCCTGATCGCCTCGGGTACTCACAGCGACCACGTGATGCCCCGGTAGCAACCGTGTTCGCGGATGCTGTTCCCGCGGCCAGACGTTCGCCAAATCGCGGGCACGGTAGCGCCGGCCGTTGGCCGGCCCAAGGGATACATTCGACGCAGTGAAAGTCAGGCTTGCGC
>JBCNQC010000077.1:0-4117 GCA_039592995.1 Stenotrophomonas sp.
GTTGCCAAACGGATTGTGAGCTGCCCGATGAATTGAGACAGGTGTCACGGCACGGTGGCCGTTGACTGCGCCGCTATGGTAGGCAGCGCGCCTTTGAAGCGAATCACCCTGCATACGTATTCAATGCCGTATGCATCGGTGGAATCGATTACATCGCGTGATTCGGGACCGCTTGGGCCGGCCAACGGCCGGCGCTACCGAATCTCGCGCGCCGCACAACTGGTAGCGCCGGCCGTTGGCCGGCCCAGGCGGTGCATGCCATCACGGAACCGGTGTGAACCTGATCGCCTGACCACCACCGGGGCCCAACACCAACGTCATCACATCGGCACTGGTCACTTCACGCACCTCGCGCTTGAACGCGAACGGGTTGGTGCGGAAATCGGCCCCGTCGCCGTCACGGTAGATCTCGGCGCGGTAACGCACGCCGGGCTCGAGGAAGCCCAGCGACACCGGCAATACCCGACCGGATTCGTCGGTGATGCTGCCCAGGAACCAGTCACGGCTGTTGCGCTCCTTGCGCACGATGGTCACGTAGTCGCCCACCTCACCATCCAGCACCCGGGTGTCGTCCCAGTCCACCGCCACGTCCTCGATGAAGCGGAACGCCTCGCGGTGCTGTTCATAGTGTTCAGGAAGATCAGCAGCCATCTGGATCGGGCTGTACAGCACCACATACAGCGCCAGCTGGCGGGCCAGCGTGCTCGGAATGGCCTGGCCGTGGCGACCCTTCAGACTGAGAATGCCGGGGGTGTAGTCCATCGGGCCGGACAGCATGCGGGTGAACACCAGGTTGACCTCGTGTTCCGGCGGGTTCGGCGGCTGGCCCCAGGCGTTGTATTCCATGCCGCGCGCGCCTTCACGGGTAATCCAGTTCGGATAGGTGCGGCGCAGCCCGGTGTCCTTGATCGGCTCATGCGGGTTCACCGCGATATGCCGCTTGGCCGCTTCCTGCACCACCTTCAGGTGGTGTCGGGCCATGAACTGGCCGTCGTGCCACTCGCGCCACAGCGGGCCGCCGGCCGGATTGCGCCGGTCCACCTGGCCGTCGTCGCACACGTAGCCGCTCTTGAACGAGTCCACGCCGAGGCGCGCGTACAGGTCCAGCGCCGCGCCGAGCTGATCTTCGTAATGCTCGATCGCACAGCCGGTTTCGTGGTGGCCGATCAGGCGCACGCCCTTCTTCGCGCCATACGCCGACAGCGCTTCAATGTCGAAGTCCTTGGTGGGGCGGGTGAAGTCGAAGTCGTAGCCATTGCCGACCCACATGCCATCCCAGCCGGGATTCCAGCCTTCCACCAGCACGCCACGGAAGCCGTGTTTCGCAGCGAAATCAATCACTTTCTTCGTTTTCGCGGTGGTGGCCGCATGCTTCGGTCCGGTCGCCCAGCTTTCCTCGTCCAGGTGCATCGACCACCACACGCCCAGATACTTGGACGGCTTCACCCAGCTCACATCGCCCAGCACATTGGGGTCGTTGAGGTTGAGGATCAGGCTCGATTCCACCAGCCCGCCGGCGGTGTCGCTGATCTGCAGAGTGCGCCACGGCGTGTTGAAGGGCAGGGCGCGGCGCACCTTCCAGCCTTCAGCAGACGGCGAAAGCTGCGCGCGCAGGCGCTGGCCGTCGGTGCGGCGCAGCCACATGCCGGCGTAGTCGACCAACGCGGCTTCATGGATCGAGACATGCAGGCCCTGGTCGCTGCGCAGGGTCATCGGCGTATGCGCCAGCGGCAGCTGGTCCAGCGGGGTACGCTGGTACAGGTATTCGTAGTGGATCGGCTCGCCTGCAGGAATCCACCACGCGGTGGACGCCGGGGTGATGGCGAACTCGGTCAGCTCGTCATCGATGATCGCCTCACGCAGGTTCGGCTGTTCCGGGAAGTGATAGCGGAAGCCCAGGCCGTCGTTGTAGACCCGGAACACCACGTCCAGCCGCCGTTTCGCACCGGTGGTCTCGCCCAGCTGCACGGTGAATTCGTTGTAGTGGTTGCGGGTGACGCGACGCTCGCCCCAGGGCTGTTCCCAGGTCTCGTCCAAGCTGCGGCTGGTCTGGCCGAGCACCGCCAGGTCACGGTCGAGGCGGCCGTCGCGCAGCTGGAAGCCCAGCTTCGAATTGCCCACCACCTCCTGGCCGAAGCGTTCCACCCGGTAGCTGGGCATGCCGCCATCCAGCTGCAGCGAGACCTTCAGTACCTTGTCCGGCGAGGTGGCGCTGGCCACGGTGACCGGTTCGGCGTGGGCGGTGGCGCTCAGCGCCAGCAGCGACGCCGCCAGCCAGGATGGACACGCATGGCGTGTCCCTACGCGACGTTGGAGTTCCCGCGTAGTGACACGCCATGCGTGTCTGCTCTTGGCGGCCAACCCATCGAAACCCCGTCGCATCAACCGCACACCCATTGGCATTCCCCTCCCAGGGTCACCCGAAAACTGACCCCGGACTATAGCCACGCTGGCCCGGCACTCCGGGCGTCACGCCATGAATACGTATGCAAATGCGGCGGCATGACCGCGCGCAGGTGCGACGACCAACGGTCGTCGCCTACCATGCAGGCAGGCACCCTGGGAGGGGGCCGCGACGGCCGCGCTACCTGCGGCTGACCCACAACGCGCGCAACAAGGGAGGGAGGCCGACGGGCGCAAGCCGGTCCGCCGCTTTCAATGCTGAAGAAGATCTGCCTGACCGCTGCCCTCGGGGCAGCGCTGATGTCCACCGCTGCGGCGGAAGACCTCACCTTCGATGGCCGCACCGCGCGTGCCGCCACCGCTGCCGATGGCAGCTTCACCCTGACTGCCGACGGCAAGCCGGTGGCGATTGCCGCCCAGCCGATGCGCAGCCAGACCGGCAGCGTGATGTTCGACGCCCTGTTCGCGCTGGCCCAGCAGGAGATGGACGCCGACCGCGTGGATGCGATCCGCGACCCGTCCTTCAATTTCGGCAAGCCGGTGCCGTGCGACTGCTTCCAGACCGGCGAACGCTGGCCCTATGTGTGGACCCGCGACGTCAGCTTCGCCGCCGACCTGGCGCTGGCCCGGCTGGACCCGCAGCGCACCCGTCAGTCGCTGCAGTTCAAGCTGTCCAAGGCCCGCGACGGCCGTACCCCCGGCCTGTTCGTGGCCCAGGACACCGGCTCCGGTGGCAGCTGGCCGATCAGCAGCGACCGCGTGGTGTGGTTCCTGGCCGCGCGCCACCTGCTTGATGACACCGCCTTTGCGGAGCAGACCTGGCAGGCGCTGCAGGGCACGCTGGCGCAGGACCGTGCGATGGTCTTCGACGAGCGCATGGGCCTGTACAAGGGCGAGACCTCGTTCCTGGACTGGCGTGAGCAGACCTATCCGGACTGGACCCGCAAGGACGTGCGTTTCATTGGCGAAAGCTATTCGCTGTCCACCAACGTGCTGCATTACCAGGCGCTGCGCCTGGCCGAAAAGCTGGCCCGCAAGGTCGGCGATGCGCGCGCGGACGAGTACGCGAAGTGGGCCACGGCGCTGGCCGCGCAGATCGACGCCCGCTTCTGGCGCGAGGATGCCGGCCAGTACATGAGCTACATCGGCGAAGCCGCGCACCCGGTGGACTACGCAAAGTACGACCTGCTGGCGATCTCGCTGGGCGTGCTCGCCGACGTGTTCCCGCAGGAGCGCTCGCGCCGCGCCCTGGCCAACTACCCGGCAGTGGAGGGCGGCAGCCCGGTGGTGTGGCCGCAGGAAGCGCAGCAACCGATCTATCACAACCGTGCGGTGTGGCCGTTCGTCAGCGCCTATTCGCTGCGCGCGGCGCGACATGTGGACGACGTGGCGCGCATCCAGCGCGAGATCGAATCGCTGATGCGCGGCAGCGCGCTGGCCGGTTCCAACATGGAAAACTTCGAGATGCGCCGCCTGGCCGTGCATGTCGACGAGGGCGCGCTCAGCGGCCCGGTGGTGAATTCGCCGCGCCAGCTGTGGTCGGTGGCCGGTTACCTGTCGATGGTGCTGGAAGGCGTGTTTGGCGTGGAAGCCGACGGCAAGGTCGCGCCCAAGCTGCCGGTGGCGCTGGTGCCGCAGCTGTTCGGCAAGGAAAAGAGCATTGAACTGAACGACGGGCGCACCCGCTACGTGCTCAAGCGCCCGCGCAAGCTGG
>JBCNQC010000078.1:0-3991 GCA_039592995.1 Stenotrophomonas sp.
ACATGGGTGAAGGCGCACTGCTTGCGAGGCACTGCCTCGCGTGCGACTGAACGCCCAACCGCTGGCGGTTGGGCCGGGCCCCGGAGGGGGATTCACGGCGTGTCCCGCAAACCCACCCCGGCACGCCCAAACACGGATTCCAGTGACCACCGGTTGTTCGCCAGGAACCAACAGCAGCCGGGCAGCGCCCGGCGACACGTAGATCATGCAATCCCAGAAACCAGAACGCCCGGCGCAATGGCCGGGCGTTCGGAGATCACATCAACCCACCGAATTACATGGCGGTGTTGTTGTTCGCAGCACGCAGGGCGGCGATGCGGTCGTCCAGCGGCGGGTGGCTGAGGAAGAACTTGCGCAGGCCCTGGCCGATGCCGCCGGCAATGCCGAAGGCGGCGACCTGGGTCGGCAGGGTGCTCTGGCCGTGGTTGAGCTTCAGGCGCTCCAGCGCCGCGATCATCTTCTGGCGACCGGCCAGGTGCGCACCGCCGGCGTCTGCGCGGAACTCGCGGCGACGCGAGAACCACATGGCGATCATGGTGGCGAACAGGCCGAACACCATTTCCAGCGCGAACACGATGATGAAGTAGGCAAAGCCACGGCCGCCGCCTTCGCGGTTGCCCGACAGCGCACTGTCGATGATGCCGCCCACAACACGCGCCAACACGATGACGAAGGTGTTCAGCACACCCTGCAGCAACGCCATGGTGATCATGTCACCGTTGGCGACGTGGGCAATTTCGTGGCCCAGCACCGCCTCGGCCTCGTCTTCGCTCATGTTCTGCAGCAGACCGGTGGACACTGCCACCAGCGCGTTGTTGCGGTTCGCACCGGTGGCGAACGCGTTGATTTCCGGGCCGTCATAAACCGCAACTTCCGGCATGCCGATGCCGGCTTCGCGCGCCTGGCGTTCCACCGTGGTCAGCAGCCAGCGCTCGGTCGCATTGCGCGGCTCGGTGATCACCACTGCGCCCGTGGAGCGCTTGGCCATCCACTTGGACATCAGCAACGAAATGATCGAACCGCCAAAGCCGAAGATGGCTGCCATCACCAGCAGACCGCTCATCTGGCTGGAGTTCACGCCCAGCAGCGACATCACCACGCTGGCCAGGGCCAGAACCGCGAGGTTGGTCATCATGAAGAGAGCAATACGACTGAACATGGGGAAAAGCGCTCGATTGAGGGGATCTGAATCCAAATCTGCGGTGACTGCCGCTTGAATTCAAGTGGAATCCTGACCGACGATTCATAGTTCATGTTCAACCATTCCTACCGCGGGCGCTTCGCCCCCTCGCCCACCGGCCCCCTGCACCCCGGCTCGCTGCTGGCCGCCCTGGGCAGCTGGCTGCTCGCCCGGCAGGCCGGCGGCGCATGGGGCATCCGGATCGAGGACGTCGATCCCCCACGCACCGTGCCCGGAGCCATCGCCGGCCAGCTGGCCACACTGCAGGCCTTCGGCCTGAACAGCGACTTCCCCGTCGTTCACCAGAGCCAACGCGATGCGCTGTACCAGGCGGCCATCGACCGCCTGCTGGAGCGCGGCCTGGCCTTTGCCTGCCATTGCAGCCGCAGCGAGCTGGCCGGCCAGCACGGCATCCACCACAACTGCGTGGCCCAGGCCGAACGCCCTACCCCGGCCATCCGCCTGCGGGTGCCGCCCGGCAGCGTGGTCAGGTTCGAGGACGGGCTGCGCGGGTCCATCCAGCAGGACGTGCATGCCGAAGTCGGCGACTTCGTGCTGCGCCGGGCCGATGGCTGCTGGGCCTACCAGCTGGCGGTGGTGGTGGACGACCACGCGCAGGGCATCACCGACGTGGTGCGCGGGGCCGACCTGCTCGATTCCACCCCGCGCCAGATCCTGCTGCAACGCGCCCTGGGCCTGCCCACGCCGCGCTACCTGCACCTGCCGCTGGTGCTGGATGCACAAGGGCACAAACTGTCCAAATCCGGGGCTGCCGCTGCGGTCGACCCTGCCGCCCCGTTGCCGGCCCTGCAGCAGGCCTGGGCCTGGCTGGGCCAGGAACCCATCGCGCTGGCGGGCAGCGCGACCGTGCCCGGGTGGCTGGCAGGTGCGGTGGCGCACTTCGATCCGGGCCGATTGCCACCGCAGGACATCGTGATTGCGCCGTCAGGCTGAACGACCACCCCTTTTGTGCGCCGATGTTGCAGAATCGTTTCCCCCCCCTTGTTGGCTGTGGCCATTCGGAGTAGCTGCTCATGACATCGCGCGTTGCCTTGGTTACCGGTGGTACCGGCGGGATCGGGTCTGCCATCTGCCAACGCCTGTGCGAGCAGGGGCATCGGGTGGCCACCAACTACCGCGACGAGGCCAAGGCCCGCGCCTGGCAGGACGCCATGCGCGCCCGCGGCTGCGAGGTGGCGATCTTCCCCGGCGATGTCTCCGACCCGGCCTCGGCCGAGCAGATGGTGCAGGCGGTGGAAACTGCACTGGGCCCGGTGGAAATCCTGGTCAACAACGCCGGCATCACCCGCGACACCACCTTCCACCGCATGCGCGCGGACCAGTGGCATGACGTGATCAACACCAACCTCAATTCGGTGTTCAACGTCACCCGCCCGGTGATCGAGGGCATGCGCCGTCGCGGTTGGGGCCGGGTGATCCAGATCAGCTCGATCAACGGTCTGAAGGGACAGTACGGACAGGCCAACTACGCCGCCGCCAAGGCCGGCATGCACGGTTTCACCATCTCGCTGGCACGCGAGAACGCTGGGTTTGGCATCACGGTGAACACCATTTCGCCCGGTTACGTCGCCACCGACATGGTGATGGCGGTGCCCGAGGAAGTGCGCGCCAAGATCATCGCCGACATCCCGACCGGCCGGTTGGGCAAGCCGGAGGAGATCGCGTACGCGGTGAATTTCCTGGTGGCCGAGGAAGCGGCGTGGATCACCGGGTCCAATCTGGACATCAACGGCGGCCACCACATGGGGTGGTAACGGTTTCATGCGCCCGCCATCCGACACTGTCAACATCGCGCAAACGGCAGCCGGGCAAGCCCGGCTCTACGCCAACCTTCTGGAGGAAAGCCCCCTTTTTGTTAAAGGGGGCGCGCCAACGGCGCGGGGATAAGGTGGAATGCGAGGGGGCCCGCGTTCTGCCGCGCAGAACGTGGGCAGTGCAGCAGTCCCGTAGGGAATGCTGCACCCTTTGCTGCGCAGCATGAAGAATCCAGCTGGATGACCAAAGTAGGTTGCAACGCCTGCTGCGGTGCGCCATGCTTCGCGTCTACGTTGACGAGTGCTTGCTTCATGGCTGCGAACCGCATCATCAAGAAGTATCCGAACCGTCGTCTCTACGACACTGAGATTTCCAGCTACATCACCATCGAGGACGTGCGCCAGCTGATCCTGGACGGCGAGGACTTCGAAGTCCGCGACGCCAAGAGCGGCGACGACCTCACCCGTTCCGTGCTGCTGCAGATCATTGCCGACCAGGAACAGGACGGCGAGCCGATGCTGTCCACCCAGCTGCTCAGCCAGCTGATCCGCTTCTACGGCGATTCGCTGCAGGGCTTCATGGGCAATTATCTGGAACGCAGCATGCAGGTCTTCCTGGACCAGCAGCAGCAGTTCCGCCAGCAGATGGGCAACCTGCTGGGCCAGACTCCGTGGGCAATGATGAACCAGCTCACCGAGCGCAACCTGGAACTGTGGAAGGACTTCCAGCGCAACATGGGCGCAGGCTTCGGTGCCCGCCCCACTCCGCCGGGCACCAGCACCGGTACCGGTACCGGCAAGCCGGAAGCGCCGGTCGGCAGCAAGACCCGCCGCTGATCCGCGCACGCGGCCGCACAAAAAAAGGCGCAGCTCATGCTGCGCCTTTTCTGTGTTCGAGCGGCACCGCCTGGTTGCCGGCCAACGGCCGGCGCTACCGGAATGCGTCTGGTGGTGAGCCCCCTTCTTGTTGAAGGGGTGCGCCAACGGCGCGGGGTTAAGGTGGAATGCGTGGGCAACCGGTACCGAAGGTGCCGGT
>JBCNQC010000079.1:0-3908 GCA_039592995.1 Stenotrophomonas sp.
CTGAGGCGAAGTTGGTGCACAAGTATGTGGTGGAGGGGGAAGTTGGCGGGGGTGGCGGTGGGGAGTATCCGTTGCAGGATGGGTTTGGGTGGAGCAATGGGGTGGCGTTGGCGTTGTTGGATCGGTTGTGTGATCCGGGGCGGAAGTGTGCAGATGCCGGAGATGTTGATCGGTAGCGCCGGCCGTTGGCCGGCCCTCAACATCCCGTGGGCCGGCCAACGGCCGGCGCTACCGGGATACAGACCGGGCGATGCAGTACTGGGCGGCGTAGTAAGTTCCTAGAACGACCAAGCTGGCTGCTGGCAGGCCTCCGCCGAAGCGGTCCCAGGCTAATGCACAGTCGCTGATCACGAAGAGCGCTGCACCAACAGCGGCGAATCGAGGGCCACGTGCGAGGGCCAGGGTGGCCATCAGGGCCAGTACGAATACGTAAGCGACTACGGGAATGCGCAGCTCACCAGGCAGCAGCGGCCAGAGGCCGATCAGGTTGCCGCCCGCGAAGATGGCGAGCAGCGCGGCGGACAGGATGAACACCCTGCCCGCCTTGAAGCCAGCGCGAAAGGCGACGATGTAGCAGAGGTGCGCCAGCAGGAATGCGACCAGGCCTGGCACGAACGCGTCGAACGGCAGCATCAACGCGATGTCGCCGATGCAGGAGAGCGCCATTCCGGCGAGGATGGCACGGCGGTAGCCGGGGTTTCCGCTGGCACGCCATGCGATGG
The DNA here is from genome assembly GCA_039592995.1 of Stenotrophomonas sp. GTDB lineage: Bacteria > Pseudomonadota > Gammaproteobacteria > Xanthomonadales > Xanthomonadaceae > Stenotrophomonas. The sequence continues at coordinate 723 of JBCNQC010000079.1, forward strand.
CGGCGATCAGCAGCGTGGTCAGCGGCTTGGCGATGTAGTGCAGCCAGCGGCCGTCGCCGTCCAGCGACGCGCCGACGATGGCGGCAATTGCCGCCACTACGATCGGCACGTCGCGACGGAGGTTCATCGCGCCTTCCACAACTCGGCAAGGCGGTCCGGCTTGCCGGCAATGCGCTCCAGCTGCGGATACTGCAGGCCACCGTGGTAGTCGATGCGTACCGTGTCGATGCGGTCGAAGTTGCGTACCAGCAGGGTGATAGGAGCCTTGCTGGTCTTGGCGTCCGCTACGGCATCCTTGAGCACTTCACCCTTGTAGACGCGACCATTGACGGCCTGCACGGTCATGCCCGGTGCGAGCCCGGCGTTGAAGGCGGGGCTGTCCCAGAGCACGTCAGTAATGGCACCGCTGTCGCTGACTGCCAGCCCGATGGAGTACAGCAGGTTGGTGTTCTTGGCACGGGTCTGCTGCGCCTTGAACGCGTCGTTCGGGGCGTCGGTGTAGGTCAGCTTCCAACCGGCCGCTTCCAGGCCGCCGATCAGCGGGCCGTGGCCGTCCAGGCGCTCGCGCAGGAAGGTCGCCCAGTCGTACGGGGCGATGCCGTTCAAGGTGCTCACCACGTCCTCGAAGGTGTAGGTGTTCACGTTCCAGTCGCCGTCGCGCATGCCGAAGAAGGCCTTGGCGAAATCATCCAGGCTGCGCTTGTTGCCGGTCAAGGCGCGCAGCTTGCCTTCCACGTCCAGCCACACCATCTGCCCGCCGGAGTAGTAGTCCTCGCTCATCTGGTAGTTGCGGAACGCGAGCGCGCGGCGCTGGGCGATGGTGGGGTCGTTGGTGGTGTCCTGCAGGTTGCGCCAGGCCAGACCGGGGCGGCCGCGGTCGTAGGTGGCGGCCACGTTGGCCAGCATGTCGCGGGTCTGGTCCACGCTCCACAGGCCGGAGCGCGCGGCCAGCACCTGCCCCCAGAACTGGGTCTGGCCTTCATACAGCCACAGCAGGCTGTCGCCCATGGGCACGTTGAAATTGGCGGTGGTGAGGTCAGCGCCGCGCCGGTACTTGCCGTTCCAGGAGTGATTGAATTCGTGCGGCAGCAGGTCGCGACCGAGCCAGGTGCTGTCCCACTCGGTGAAGTAGCCGGTGTCGCCGCTGTTCTCGCTGGAGCGCTGGTGCTCCAGGCCGATGCCGCCGAGCTGGCTGGTCAGGGCCAGCAGGAAGTCGTAGCGGTCGAAGTGGCGTGCGCCGTAGAGCTTGTAGATCTGCTGCACCAGCGCGCGGTGCTTCTCGATCTGTTCGGGCTTGGCGTCCAGTGACTTGGCGTTGTCGGCGAACACGTTCAGACGCACGGGGACTTTCGCGCCGGGGTCGAGGTCGAACTGGCGGTAGTGCTGGCCGGCGAACAGCGGCGAGTCGACCAGGTGGTCGTAGCTGATCGGCTTGAACACCACGGTGTCGCCGTCGCGGCGCTCGGTTTCCAGCGCGGTGGCGTAGCTCCAGCCCGGCGGCAGGGTGACGGTGGCCTGGGCCTGGATGTTGCGGGTGTTCACGCCAGCTGGATACAGCGAGTTGGCATTCCACTGCAGGTTGAGGATGTCCGGGGTCATCACCACCCTGCCCTGCGTGCCGCCCTGCGAGGACATGAAGTTGAAGTTGGCAACCACGTCGGTTGCGCCCTGCGGCACGTTTACGGTGAAGGCGTAGACGTTGTACGGGTCACGGGTCCAGGTGAGCGGTTTGCCGTTGGCGGTGACCTGCAGGCCGGCGAGCTTGTCGATGGGGCCGCTGGGGGAATGTGCGCCGGGCAGCCATTGCGGGTACAGCAGGGTAAGCGGGCCGGGTTGTGCCGGAATGGTGGCCTTGACCTTGAAAATGCGGCGACCGATGTCGCGGGCGTCGACGTCGATGCGCAGGGTGCCGGGGAACGGGATGTCCTTGGGTGGCGGGGTTTGGGCGTGTGCGCCGACGGTGGTGAACAGCAGGGCGGAGAGGATGGCGGCGCGGAGGAGCATCACAGGCAGTTCCGGTGGGGCGAAACCGTTGATGCTATTCCTGTGGGGAGGAGCGTTACATGGCCGAAGGTCATGCCTTCGTCGCCTAGGGTGTTGTTATCGGCCGTCGACTGTCGTGCGACGCTACCAAAGCAGGATTGCGGCGCGACGGCAATGGCAGCGGTCGTCGTTCCGCCGGTAGCGCCGGCCGTTGGCCGGCCCTCGCGGACCTTCAGCTGATCAAACGCAGCCGCAATTCCTTCGGCAACGCGAACACCATCGATTCGGGCTCACCGTCCAGCTCGCCAACACTGCCGGCACCTAGCTCGCGCAGGCGGGCAATCACACCATCCACCAGCACCTGCGGTGCAGAAGCACCTGCCGTCAGGCCGATGTGCTGCTTACCCACCACCCACGCCGGATCAATCTCGTGAGCACCATCAATCAGATAGCTTTCCACGCCTTCACGGATGGCCAGCTCACTCAGGCGGTTGGAGTTGGAGCTGTTCGGCGACCCGACCACCAGCACCAGGTCGCAGCGCTTGGCCAGGTCGCGCACGGCGTCCTGGCGGTTCTGGGTGGCGTAGCAGATGTCGTCGTTCTTCGGACCCTGCATGGCCGGGAAGCGTTCGCGCAGGGCGTCGATGATGCCGCGCGTGTCATCCACGCTGAGCGTGGTCTGGGTGGTGTAGGCGAAGTTTTCCGGCTGGTTGATCTGCAGCGTGGCAACCTGCTCCACGTCTTCGACCAGATAGATCTGCCCGGTGCCGGCTTCGCGGTTCCACTGGCCCATGGTGCCTTCCACTTCCGGGTGACCGGCGTGGCCGATCAGCACCACGTCACGGCCGGCACGGCAGTGGCGGGCGACTTCGAAGTGCACCTTGGTCACCAGCGGACAGGTGGCGTCGAACACCTTCAGGCCACGGCGCTCGGCTTCCTGGCGCACGGCCTGGGACACGCCATGGGCGCTGAAAATGACGGTGTTGTTGTCCGGCACTTCATCGAGTTCTTCGACGAAGATCGCGCCGCGCTGCTTGAGATCGTCGACCACGAAGCGGTTGTGCACCACTTCATGACGCACGTAGATGGGCGCGCCCAGCGTTTCGATCGCGCGCTTGACGATCTCGATCGCACGATCGACACCGGCACAGAATCCACGCGGGTTGGCAAGCAGCACATCCATCAGACAGGTCTCCCGGCCAG
>JBCNQC010000008.1:0-126119 GCA_039592995.1 Stenotrophomonas sp.
GCATCGCACGTGCCGGTCATACGGGGCGTGCGGGCCGTTGATGCGGCCGTCGGCGATGTCGACGCATCGCACGTGCCGGTCATACGGGGCGTGCGGGCCGTTGATGCGGCCGTCGGCGATGTCGACGCATCGCACGTGCCGGTCATACGGGGCGTGCGGGCCGTTGATGCGGCCATCGGCGATTGGCGCGTGCGGGATGCCCTGTAGAGCCGGGCTTGCCCGGCTGCCTTTGGCGTACACCTGCGACACCCCGTCGCAGGTGCCATCGCACCATGCTCTCTAGAATTCAAGGTGTACCCGCAAGGAGATCACCGTGAAACTGCTCGCTTCCCTGACCCTGGCCGCACTGGCCTTCGCCCCGTCCGCCTACGCCCGTGTCTGCGCGGTCAACGTGGACAGCACCGACCAGATGACCTTCACCCAGAAGGACATCAAAGTGGCCGGTGACTGCACCCAGGTGAAGCTGACCCTGCGCCACACCGGCAAGCTGGCGGCCACCGCGATGGGGCACAACTGGGTGCTGACGAAAACGGCGGATTACCAGCCGGTAGCGATGGCGGGGATGCGGATGAAGCTGGCCGACGCGTATGTGCCGAAGGGCGATGCGCGGGTGTTGGCGCATACGGCGGTGATTGGCGGTGGGCAGAGCACGTCGGTGACGTTCAGCACCGCGAAGTTGGTGAAGGGTGGGGATTACACGTTCTTTTGTTCGTTCCCTGGGCATTTCGCCATGATGAAAGGGAAGTTCGTCTTCGGTTGAGTCCGCGAAGCCACGCAGGGCGTGGCTCTACGGCAATCCCGGATCCGTAGAGCCACGCCCTGCGTGGCTTCGCGGTGTATCCGTCAGCCTTTGGCCACCACAAACGCCTCACGCGCGGCCGCAATCGTGGCATCAATCACTGCATCATCGTGCGCACTCGACAGGAACCCGGCCTCATACGCCGACGGTGCCAGGAACACGCCACGCTCCAGCATCGCGTGGAAGAACCGGTTGAACGCGGTGGTGTCACACGCAGTCGCCTGCGCATACGTCTCCACCTTCTGGTCGGTGAAGAACAATCCGAACATCGCCCCCACCTGGTTGGTGGTCACCGCCACACCGGCTTCAGCGGCAGCCGCTTCCAGCCCCGCGCACAACCGCGCGGTGGCCGCGCTCAGACGCTCATGGAAGCCCGGCTCCTGCACCAGCTCCAGCATCGCCAGCCCGGCGGCCATCGCCACCGGGTTGCCACTGAGCGTGCCGGCCTGATAGATCGGGCCGGCCGGAGCAATCTGCGACAAAAGGTCGCGACGGCCGCCATAGGCACCCACCGGCATGCCGCCGCCGATGATCTTGCCGAAGGTGGTCAGGTCCGGGGTGATGCCGTAGTGCGCCTGCGCACCGCCGAGGGCGACGCGGAAGCCGGTCATCACTTCGTCGAAGATCAGCAGCGCGCCGTACTGGGTGCACAGTGCGCGCAGATGCTGCAGATAGCCCTCGCGCGGCGGAATGCAGTTGGCATTGCCCACCACTGGTTCAATAATCAGGCCGGCAATGCGCTCGCCCTGTTCGGCGAACAGCGCGGTGGCGGCGTCGAAGTCGTTGTAGGGCAGGGTGAGGGTGAGTTCGCTCAGCCCGACCGGCACGCCCGGCGAGGTCGGCACGCCCAGGGTCAGCATGCCGCTGCCGGCCTTGACCAGGAACGAGTCGCCATGGCCGTGGTAGCAGCCTTCGAACTTGACGATGCGGCTGCGGCCGGTCGCGCCGCGGGCGAGGCGGATCGCCGACAACGTGGCCTCGGTGCCCGAATTGACCATGCGCACCATTTCGCACGACGGCACCAGCCGGGTGATGGTCTCGGCCATGGTCACTTCCGCCGCGCACGGCGCGCCGAACGACAGCCCGTTGTTGATCGCGTGCTTCACCGCCTGGCGTACCGCCGGGTGGTTGTGGCCGACGATCATCGGACCCCAGGAACCGACGTAGTCGATGTACTGGTTGCCGTCCACGTCATACAGGTACGCGCCGTCGGCACGCTCGACGAAGAACGGCTCGCCACCGACCGACTTGAACGCGCGCACCGGCGAATTGACCCCGCCGGGCAGCAGCGCCTGGGCGCGGGTGAACAGGGCGTGGGAATTGTCTTGGTTCATGCGGTGGGGTCCTGGAAACGGGCAAGGCAGGCGCGCAGGGCGGCGACGGGGTCGGGGGCGGCGAAAATGCCGCTGACCACGGCGACCAGGTCGGCCCCGGCGGCGATGATCGGGCCCACATTGTCCGGGGTCAGGCCGCCAATCGCCACCCGCGGCACGCCCAGTGCGGCGGTTTGCCGCAGCAGGTCGACGCTGGCGCGGCTGCTGGTGACCTTGGTGGTGGTGGGGAAGAACGCCCCGAAGGCCACGTAGCTGGCCCCGGCGGCGGCTCCGGTGTGGGCGCGCTCGAGGCTGTCGTAGCAGGAGGTGCCGATGATGGCCTGCGGGCCGAGCAGGGCGCGGGCGGCGGCGATGTCGCCGTCCTCCGCACCCAGGTGCACGCCGGCCGCGCCGACTGCCCGGGCCAGGGCGACGTCGTCGTTGATGATCAGTGGCACGCCGTGGGCGGCACACAGCGGCTGCAGCGCGGCTGCCTGGGCCTGGCGCAGGGCCGGGCTGGCGGTCTTGTTGCGGTACTGCAGCCAGGTGGCCCCATTGGCCAGCAGCGGCTCCACCCGGGCCAGCAGGCGCGCGGTGTCGGCGTCGTCGGGGGTGATCAGATAGACGCCACGCGGGGGCGTGGCCGAGGCAACGGGGGTGTTCATCAATGGCTACCAGCAGTGCGGCGGGAGTGGGACAATGCCGGTCAACCGTATTGCCCGAAGCCTGATTATCCGATGAGCGACACTGCTGCCACCACCTTCCGCACCTGGATGTGCGTTGTCTGCGGTTTCATCTACAGGGAAGTGGATGGTTTGCCGGAAGAGGGCATTGCGCCCGGGACCGCGTGGGAAGACGTGCCCGATACCTGGACGTGCCCGGATTGCGGGGTGACCAAGGATGATTTCGAGATGGTGGAGATCGATTGACCACGGTGGGTCGCCAACGGCAGCCGGGCAAGCCCGGCTCTACCTAGTGCAGGCGCGGCGCGCCTGCGCCTAACTCGATCAACTTCTCCCGCACCCATTGCGCGTCACTGGCCTGCGCATTGCGCTTGAGATACAGCCCCAGGTCATGCCGCGCCCCGGCCAGATGATCCAGCTGTAAATACGCCAGCCCCCGGTCGCGCAGCGCGTCTTCCTGCTCCGGGGCCAGCTTCAACAACCGATCAGCACTGCGCGCAGCACGATCCCATTCGCCGCGCTCGGCATACACGCCGTGCAGGTTGCGCAGCATCCGCATCAAAATGGCCCGGGCGGGCGCGGCGTCCAGAATCTGCGCCAGCACGTGGTCGTCGGGTACTTCGCCGCCCAGGTGCGAACGTGCGCGTTCCCGCAGTTCGTCTACATCCAGTGGGCGGCCGCCATTGAACGGGTCCATCACCAGCATGCCGTCGTCCACCGGCAGCCGCACCAAAAAGTGCCCGGGGAAGGACACGCCGTCCAGCGGAATACCCAGCCGGCGCGCGACTTCCATCTGAACCAGGGCCAGCGAGATCGGGTTGCCCAGGCGGCGGTCCAGCACCTGGTTGAGGTAGCTGTTGCGCGGGTCGTAATACTCGCCGTGGTCCCCGCCATAACCCAGTTCATCGAACAGGTGCCGGTTCACCGCGGCAATCTTCAACGGGAAACGGTCGAGGGTGTCCACCTCGGTGCGCAGGTGGTCGGCGTGGCTCTGCACCAGCGCGTCATACGCGGCCGGGTCCAGATCAGGGTATTCGTCGCGTGCGATCAACAGGGCGGTGGGCAACAGCGGCAGCGCCTCGTCGTCCAGTTCGGCCAGGCTGTCCCACGCCGGCAATGTGATCTTCCCCTGCATGGCCACAGACTGGCGACAAACGCGCCGCGATTCAAGCGGCGCGCTGTGAAAAGGCCGCGCCGGGGGCTGGCCCGGCGTGGCCGCGTTCAGTTGGCTTCGATGCCCGGCCCGAAGGTCAGCAGCGCGCCATCCTGCAGGCCCAGCTTCTGCGCCTGGCCGGCGTTGAGCTCCAGCACGTACTTGGCCGCGCCACTGCTGGGGTAGGGCGGGCAGCGGTCGCCGGCCGAGCACGGCGGCACGTCGCGCTGCTGGCTGACCAGCTTGCGCTGCGCGTCGAAGTACAGAATGTCCAGCGCGATGCGGGTGTTCTTCATCCAGTACGCCTGCAGTTCCTGGTGGTCGTGGATGAACAGCATGCCGTGGCCTTCCGGCAGCTCGTCCCGGAACATCAGGCCGCGCGCGCGGCTGGCGTCATCGGTGGCCAGCTCCACCTGGTAACGGGTACCGGCCAGTTCGACCCAGTGGCGGGTACCGCTGCTGGCGCAGGCGCTCAGCGAGACCAGCAGCAACAACGGCAACAACAGACGCAGCAACGACGAAGAGCGCATACCGGGTGTCCTCAGGGGAAAGTTACAGAACCTGCGGCGGCTCGCCGCCGACAATCACCACGTCTGCCGGGCGGCGCGCGAACAGGCCCACGCAGACCACGCCGGGCAGCTGGTTCAGGTCGCGCTCCAGCTTCACCGGGTCGGTGATCTGCAGGTGGTGGATATCCAGGATCTGGTTGCCGTTGTCGGTCACCACGCCCTCGCGCCAGGCCGGCTGGCCGCCGGTCATGTCCATGATCTGGCGGGCGACCAGGCTGCGTGCCATCGGAATCACTTCCACCGGCAGCGGGAACCTGCCCAGCACCTGCACCTGCTTGCTCGGGTCGACGATGCAGACGAACTGCTTGCTGGCCTCGGCAATGATCTTCTCGCGGGTCAGCGCGGCACCGCCGCCCTTGATCAGGCACTTGTTGCCGTCGCATTCGTCGGCCCCGTCCACATACAGCGACAAGGTGCCGGTGTGGTTGAGCTCCATCACCTCGATGCCGTGTTCCTTCAGCCGCGCGGTGCTCTGCTCGGAGCTGGACACAGCGCCCTTGATGCGGTGCTTGATGCGGGCCAGGCCGTCGATGAAGTAGGCCACGGTGGAACCGGTGCCGACCCCGACGATCATGCCGTCTTGAACATATTCCAGGGCTTTTTCGGCGGCCAGGCGCTTGGCTTCGGACATGGGGCAGTACTCGTGAAAGGCAGAAGGAAAGGGGTCAGAGCTTTTCCAGTGACAGCAGCAGCTTCCACTGCGCGGCGGTCACCGGCAGGATCGACAGCCGGTTGCCACGCGCGATCAAGGGGAAGCCCTCACCCAGCGCGTCGGCATGCAGCTTGATCTCGTCCAGCGAAATGGTGTCGCGCAGCTTGCGCTCGAAGGCCACATCGACCAGCAGCCAGCGCGGTTCTTCGCGGGTGGCCTTGGGGTCGTAGTAATCCGACTTCGGGTCGAACTGGGTCTCGTCCGGGTAGGCCTCGGTGGCCACCGTGGCAATGCCAACGATGCCGGGCACCTTGGTATTGGAGTGATAGAACAGCACGCCATCGCCAACCTTCATGCCGTCGCGCATGAAGTTGCGCGCCTGGTAGTTGCGCACGCCGTTCCAGGGTTCCTGGCCCACGCGCTGCAGGTCGTCGATGGAAAAGGCGTCCGGTTCGGACTTCATCAGCCAGTAGCGCTTGCGTGCGGTCATGCGGTGTCTATCGGGGAATGAACGTGGTGGTTTCGGTACAGATCGCATCCACGCCGACGTCCCAGGCCTGCACGGGCAGGCTCTCGACCTGCTGGGCCGCGAAGCCGACGCCGACCAGCCACGGCGGAGCCGGGCGGGCCTGGCGGAATGCGAAGCTGCGATCATACCAGCCGCCTCCCATGCCCAGCCGCCGGGCCTGCGCGTCGAAGCCCACCAGCGGGGCCACCACCAATGCCATCTGCTCGGCGGCCAGCGTGTCGCCGTCGGCAACGTCCGGTTCCGGAATGCCGTAGCGGTTGGCGGTGAGCGGCTGGCCCGGACGCCATGGCGCGAAGCGCAGCACGTCGCCGCTGAGTACCGGCAGGCAGTAGGTGAGGGTGTCGGGCAGGCGCATCTGCCAGCGGTGCAGGGCGATCTCGCCATCCAGCGCCCAATAGCCGGCGACCGGGCCGTGCTGGGGGGCAAACGGAAGGGCGAACAGGGCGTCGGCCAGCTGCTCGGCCGCTTCAATGCGCTGTGCGGCGGGAATGTCGCGGCGGCGTTGGCGCAGCTGCTGGCGCAGTGCGGAGCGCGGGTCGGTCATGCCAGGGTCCGGGCAGCGGTGCGGGGCGGCGGATAAAACAAGAGCGACGCTCCGGTGGAACGTCGCTCTTGCAGGAATACTGCATTCTCCGCGGTGACGATGCGTGCGAAACGACCTTGAACCCGGGGTTCAAGTGGGTACGCTGGGACTCCATCGGGCTTCCCGCTACAAGGCGGACCTGCACTCCCGGCGTCGTCGCGCACCCGTGGTCGTAATTAAGGGACAAGGCGAATGTTTGCACACGCCGTCGTTCACAGCAGAGAACGCAGGGCCATTATAGCCAACCCCACCGATTCGGGTACCCCCGTTCGTCGGTCGGATTGCAGGCCAATTCAGGCACCGTCGAACGCGCGATCCAGGCGCCGGTTCAGGTCGGAGAGCGTCTGCTGCAGCGCCGTGGCCTGCTGCGCGTGTTCATCACGCAGCTGCTGCAGTTCATGGGCCAGATTCAGCGCGGCCAGCACGGCAATGCGATCCACCGCGGCCATGCGGTTGCTGCCGCGGATCTCGCGCATTTTTGCATCGAGCAGGCGCGCGGCGGCGGTGAGGCTTTCGCGTTCGTCCGCGCCCACACCCACGGTGTACTCACGATCCAGAATACGGACGCTGACCGGTTCGGACTGGCTCATGTGTGCTGCTCCAGGGATTTGAGCCGGGTGATCATCGCTTCCACCCGGGAGCGGGCCTGCTCGTTCTTGGCCAGCAGCTGCGAGCGCTCGTTGACCAGCTGCTCCTGCTGGTGGCGCAGGCTGCGGTTTTCCTCGGCCAGGCGCTGGTTGCGTTCCAGCAATGCCTCCACCCGGGCGGCAAAGGCCTGTAGCTGGGCGATGGCATCTGAAGGTTCCATGCCCGCACGATAGCGCAGGCGACGCCCCGGCCGCTACCTGTCCATTGCTACACTGCGAAGCTGCCAACCCGTAAGTGTGACCGAGCCGAAATGACCGAACTTCCGACTGTCCAAGACGTAACCCAGGCAAGCCGGGCCCTGGGCCTGGGGGCCAGCGCGGCCGAGCTGCACGGCGGCCTGTGCGGCTGGCTGTCGGCCGGTGGTGTGGCCGTGCGCGAATGGCCGGCCAAGGTGCTGGCCGATGACAGCCTGCCGGCGGCGCAGGAAGGGGACACCCTGGATGACCTGCTGACCGCGACCGTGGCCCAGCTGGAGGACCGCGATTTCGCCTTCGAACTGCTGCTGACCGACGCCACCGACACCACCTCGCAGGCCGATGCGCTGTTTGCGTGGGCGCGCGCCTTCCTGGGCGGTTTTGGTCTGGGTTCGGGCGGCAACCGTCCGGTGCTGTCCGAAGAAGGCGAAGAAGCGCTGACCGACCTGGCCAAGCTGGCCCAGGTGTCGGTGGAAGACTTCGAAAGCGGCAATGACGACGACGAAGACGCGCTGGCCGAGATCGAGGAGTTCGTGCGCGTGGCGGTGCTGCTGCTGCACGGCGACTGCGTGATGGGCGCGCGCCACCGCCAGCGCCTGAACTGAGATGGATATCCAGCAGCTGACCGGAATCAGCGCGAGCGAATACAAGCACCGCCGCCAGCAGTTGATGGAGATGGCCGGCGACGACGCCATTCTGGTGCTGCCGGCCGCGTCCGAGCGCGTGCGCAGCCTGGATACGCATTACCCGTTCCGGCAGGACTCGGATTTCTGGTACCTGAGCGGCTTCCCGGAGCCAGATGCGGTACTGGTGCTGATTCCCGGCCGCCGGCACGGCGAGGTGATCCTGTTCTGCCGCGAGCGCGATGCCGAGCGCGAAGCCTGGGACGGCGCGCGTGCGGGGCAGGAAGGTGCGGTGGCGGATTACGGCATGGACGATGCCTACCCGATCGATGATCTGGACGACATCCTGCCGGGGCTGCTGGAAGGCCGCTCGCGGGTGTACTACCACTTTGGCCGCGACGCGGATTTCGACCTGAAGCTGATCGGCTGGGTCAACCGGGTGCGCTCGCAGGTGCGGCATGGCGCGCAGCCGCCGCATGAATTCCTGGAACTGGGCCACCTGCTGCACGAGCAGCGGCTGTTCAAGTCGCCGGCGGAAGTGGCGCTGATGCAGCGGGCCGCGCAGATCACCGTGCAGGCACACCGCACCGCGATGCGGGTGGCGCGCCCGGGCATGTTCGAGTACGAACTGCAGGCCGACCTGGAACGCGACTTCCGCGCCAACGACGCGTGGCCGGCCTACGGCAGCATCGTGGGGGCGGGGGCGAACGCGTGCATCCTGCATTACCGGGGCAATAATGCGCGCAGCCACGATGGCGACCTGGTGTTGATCGATGCGGGCGCTGAATTCCGTGGTTACGCCAGCGACATCACCCGCACATTCCCGGTCAACGGTCGTTTCAGCGCCGAGCAGCGCGCGCTGCATGATCTGGTCGGGGCGGCGCAGGCGGCGGCGTTGGCGCAGGCGCGCCCGGGCGTCGCGTACGAAGCAGGCCATCTGGCCGCCGTGCAGACCCTGACCGAAGGCCTGCTGCGACTGGGTCTGCTGAAGGGCACGCTGGAAGAAAACGTCGCCCAAGGCCATTACCAGCGCTTCTACCGGCACAAGACCGGCCACTGGCTGGGCCTGGACGTGCACGACGTGGGCGATTACCGCTTGGCGGGCGACTCACGCCTGCTGGAACCGGGCATGGTGTTCACCATCGAACCGGGTCTGTACGTGAGCGCGGATGACCAAAGTGTTGACGCGCGCTGGCGCGGCATTGGCATCCGCACCGAGGACGACGTGCTGATCACCGACGACGGCCACCGCGTGCTGACCGAAGGCCTGGCACGCAGCGCCGATGAGATCGAAGCGGAGATGGCGGCATCGCGTTGATCGCCTGGTTGCACGACCGCCTGACTGCCTGATTGCACGATGTACGTAGAGCCGGGCTTGCCCGGCTGCTGTTGGATTCAGGCGAACAGCCGATGTTCACGGCGTCCCTGGTTTGGCGGCTCGGGATGGGCGTTCCGGGGGACGCTGCAAGTCCCCCTCCGGGGCCCGGCCCAGCCGCTGGCGGCTGGGCGTTCAGTCGCACGCGAGGCATTGCCTCGCAAGCAGTGCGCCTTCACCCATGTAAGCTCGATCGCCGCTTGCACGTGTGCGCAATCCTGCGCACTCGGCAAGACCGGGGTTGGGCGTCCTGCCCAACCCGTCGGGCGCATGCGCCCGACCCATGCGGCTCACGCCCCCTCCAGCCCACCCCGAGCCGCCATCGACAGATTGTCGGTGGCCATGGGAAATGCCAAATCAACGGCGGTGTCGATCTGGGGTCATGCATTACCGGATGTCGGGAATTTCACGGCCGTCGTCTGTCGACCGACGCTACCAAAGCTTTTGGACACCGGCCAACTGTCTGGGGCGTGCCGGGGTGGGTTTGCGGGACCGTAGAAAACATGGATGTTTTCTACGGTCCCGCAAACCCACCCCGGTGCGCCCAAACACGGGAACCGATGAACCACCGGCTGTTCGCTCAAATCCAACAGCAGCCGGGCAATGCCCGGCGATCTGTAGATTGTGCGATCAGGCAGCCTCGGCGAACGCCGGGCGGGTGAGGTTGTCGGCGTCGGCTTCGGTGCACATCACTTCGTCTTCGATGCGGATGCCGCCGTAGGGGCGGAAGAAGTCCACGCGGCTCCAGTCGATGCTGTCGCCGTGGCCGCGCTGCTTCACTTCGTCCAGCAGCATGTCGATGAAGTACACACCCGGTTCGATCGTCACCACCATGCCCGGTTCCAGCGTGCGGGTCAGGCGCAGATAGGGGTGGCCCTGCGGGCGCTCGATGCGGCCGCCACGGTCGCTGGCGGCGAAGCCGGCCACGTCGTGCACCTGCAGGCCGATCAGATGACCCAGGCCATGCGGGAAGAATGCCGCGCTCACGCCCGTTGCCAGCGCCGCTTCCGGCGACACCTTCAGTACGCCGAAGTCCTTCAGGATGCCCATCAGCGACAGGTGTGCGTCCACGTGCAGTTGCTTGTAGTCCACGCCTGCGCGAACGCCCGCGCACATCTGCTGCTGCGCCGCGTCCACGGCCGCGATCATCGCTTCGAATTCGTCGTGGCCCGACGCGGCGTAGGTGCGCGTGATGTCACTGGCGTAGCCGAATGCACTGGCACCGGCGTCGATCAGGAAGCTGCGCAGCGGCTGCGGCGCGGTCTTGCCCAGGTCGGTGTAGTGCAGCACCGCCGCATGTTCGTTCAGGCCGACGATGTTGCCGTAGGGCAGTTCGTTTGCGTCCTGGCCCACCGCGCTGCAGTAGGCCATGTGGATCTCGAACTCGCTGGCACCGGCGCGGAATGCCGCTTCCGCTGCACGGTGGCCGCGTACGCCCAGGTGCTGGGCCTGGCGCATCAGCGCGATTTCGTACGGCGTCTTAACTGCCCGGTGCCAGTCCAGGTAGTGCAGCACCGGCTCCGGGTTGTTCGGCACGAACGCGCCCAGTGCGCTCTGCGGTTCACCCAGGATCGCGCAGCGCGCCGCATCGGCCGGCAGCAGCGCCAGCGCCTGCTCCGGGGTGCGGATGATCTCGATGTCGAAGTGCTCCACCCACCAGCCGCTGGGAGCGTCCGGCACCACGTGCCAGTAGTCGAATGGCTGGTGGAAGATCACCTTCGGGCGCTGGCCCGGGGTGTACACCAGCCAGCTGTTCGGCACCTTGGTCAGCGGCAGCCAGGCCTTGAAGTTCGGGTTCACCGCATACGGATAGTCGCGGTCGTCGAACATCTGGTAATGCAGCGTGCCGCTGGGAATCACCAGGTGGTCGAAGCCACCGCGCGCCAGCGCCTCGTCGGCGCGCTGGGCAAGCACGCGCACGTGATGGGAATACAGGGCAGCCAGATCGGGCAGGGTCATTGCAGGAGCTCACAGGGCAGTGCGGATTGCAGTCCCTGATTTTGCCGCAATCGCGCCGGGTGTGCTGTGCAGGAACCGGCGCTCAGGTCGCCGAAGTCTCCTGTTCCACCCACGCCTTCAGCAGCTCCCGGTGCTCCCTGCTCAAAGTGAGGAAGCGGAAGCCGGTCCAGAACTGGCCTGGTGCGTTGCTTTCCTCATGCCACAACAGGTGCGCACCCACATCCAGCGGCTGCGGCTGACCACCGGGGCCGGGAATGGCGAAGCGGAACTGGAACAGCGCGTCATCGTTCATCGGCACCGAGGCGATCATCAGCATGCCGGTTTCCGAGACATTGCCCAGCCGGCCGATCACGGCCTCGGCCATCATGTCGGTGACCGGAATCTGCTCGGTGACCTCGCGGCGACGCGCGCGGCGGGTGTTCTTGTCGTCAGTCATGCCACCCCCTCCGGTGCCGCGCTGCCGCCGGCCAGCGAGCGCAGGGTGCGCAGCGTGGCCTGCCAGGCGCGGTCGATCAACCGGCTCTTGTCTTCATTGACGATGCGCGCCTGGCCGTGGGCCATCAGCCGCGCCAGTCCGTCCAGCGAATGCTCGGCCACCTTCTGTCCGCGCGGATTCACGAACAGCGCGTTGTCGGTGATCAGGCTGTACCAGGACAGACGCTGGCGGCGCACGTCGCCCTGCTGGTTGGTGGTGAATTCAAACCAGGTGCCGAACGGCAGCGTGCGCAGTTGCTTGTACAGCTCTTCTTCGGCGGCGCTGCGCGCCAGCGGGGCGGCCTTGCGCGGATCATGCCCGTCGGACTGTTCGCCCAGCCGGCTGCGCGCGCGCAGGCGCGCGGTCAGTTCGGTGCGCGAGCTGCTTTCGTCCTCGCCACCGGGCGTGGAAAGCCGGCGCGAGATGGCCGCGGCCTCGTCATGGTGGTAACCCACCTGCAGCAAGGCAGCTTCCACCTGCTGGCCGAGTTCGGCATCGGATTCGGCGCTGCCGGGAGCCTGGCAGGTGATCTCGGCAATGCGCGCGGTTTCCTGCGTGCGCTGCTGCCACTGCTCAGAGCCTTCGCCGTTGCGCAGCAGGGTCAAGGTCAATACGTCCGACCAGGCCTGCTTCAACAGCGACTGCACGAAGCGCGGGGGGGCGGCATCGGCGCACAGCTGCTCGATGCTGGCCCCGGCCTGCTGTTTGGCGGATTCGAGGCGTTCCTTGCCGCGTGCCGCTTCCACATGCCGGCGCTCGGCCAGCTCGGCCTTGTGCGCCAGCGCGCGGAAGTGCTGCTGGATCTCGTCGTTCGCGGCCTCGAACACTGCCGCGTCGCCCTGGTAGTCGGCGACCACTTTGTCGACCGCACGGTCGAGTTTCTGCACCAGCTGCGGGTCGACATCTTCCTCGCCCAGCCAGTTCGCGCCGGCCTCGGCCACGGCATTCAGCAGTTCACGTGCCGGGTGCTGGTCGCGGACGAAGAACGCCGGGTCGCTCAGCGCGGCGCGTGCGACCGGCACCTGCAGCCGGGTCAGCAGGTCCACCGCGGCGGCGTCCGGCCGCACCTCGCGCTGGATCTGCCCGTACAGCATGTTCAGCAGGTCGAAGGTGTCGTTGTCCTTGACCGTCAGGCTGGCCTGCGGGCCGTGGTCGGCGCGCATCTGTGCCAGCAGCGCGTTGTGCAGGTCGGCCATGCTGCGGCGGGCGCTGGCGACCTGCGGCTGCAGCTTGGCCAGGGTGGCATGCAGGCTGGCGCTGGACAGCGCGTGGGCCGGCTCGACGGGCGTTTCGCCACCGGACACGGGGCCAGCAGCGGCACCCTGGCTCGCGCCGACGGCGACCGCGGGTGCCACGCCCGGTGCGTCCGCGGGTTGGCCGGGCAGGGGCGGCGGCGTGATGCCGGTGCCGGCGGCGGTACCGCCCTGTGCGTGTCGCGCCGCCTCCAGCAGCTGATGCAGTGCCGACAGCGCCGGCGCATTGAGGTCGCCCGCGCCGGCGGCAGGCGTGGGGCCGGCTGTGGCGCTCGCTGCGCCCGTGGGCGACGGCGGCGCAGGTGCGCCGATGACTTCTTCCGTCATCGCCGCCCAGCTGCCGCTGCTGGCTGAACCGCTCCAGCCGGTCAGCGGGCGCGCCGCCGCACCGCCGGCCTTGCGCCAGGCCCCGGCGGGACCACGTTCGGGGCCGGTGACGATGCGGCGGGTGGTGGCCGAACGCGCCAGATAGGGCGTGTAGACCAGGCCGGGCAGGATGCCTTCGTGCGCCAGCAGGATGTTGGCGCGTTCGAGCAGTTCACCCAGCCGCTCCAGCAGCTGGTGATCGAACACGCGGTACAGCGCCAGCTGGGTTTCCAGGCCGAGCTGGAACTGTTCGCCCAGTTCGCGCGCGATCCGGCACAGCACGTAGGGCCCGAACGGCAGGTCTTCGACGTCGAACTCCGGGCCGGCGGCGAGCACGCCGAAGCGCTGGCCCAGCAGCTGCAGGGCACTGGCCGAGCGCTGCGCCTCGCGGCGGGTGATGTCGGCCAGCACGATGTCGCGGTCGATGTCGGTGTCGGTGACCAGCGTCAGGGTGGTGGCGGTGACCGGTGCCGGCACCGCAGGCTCATGCTGCACGCGCGGTTCGCGCACCTTGGCCAATGCCGAGCCCAGGGCATCCAGGAAGCGTGGCGCGAACTGCGCGTTCACCTCATGCAGGCGGCGCGACTGGGCCAGGATGTCCGCCTGGATCTGGCTGTTGCGCGCGCGCTCGGCGTCGCGGAACAGCTCGCGCTCCAGTTCGACGATGGTCAGCTTCAGCGGGTTGGCCAGGGTCTGCGCGGCAAGCGCATGCAGCGCGGCCAGCAGGCGGCGCACGCGTGGCGGCGCATCGACGCTGGCGAAGCGGCTGGTGTCGGGTGGCAATGGCGGTGCGGACGCAGACATCCGTTGTTGGTTCCGGCTCCCCTGTAGTAGTGCGGAATCTAACGTTTTCGCGGGTTTCCTGCCATAAGGGGTGTCCCGACGATGCGCGGGCCGGCCAACGGCCGGCGCTACCGGGATTGCGCAGATCGGTAGCGCCGGCCGTTGGCCGGCCATCACGATGCTAGGGCAGAAACAACTCCACCACGTCATTGGTAAAGCGCCGCCCCAACTCGGTGGGCACCGCGCGTTCAGCGTCCAGCGTCATCCAGCCGCGTTCGACGGCAGTGCGCAGCGGCTCGGCGATCACCTGCCGGTCCAGCCCGGTACGCGACTCGAAGTCCTTCAGCGCGAACCCCTCGTGCAGGCGCAGCAGGTTCAGCATGTACTCGAACGGCAGCCGCGCGGCGTCGATCACATCGTCACCGCCAATCGAGGCAGCGCTGCCGGCGGTGTCCATGTAGGTCTGCGGATGCTTGTGCTTCCAGCGGCGCAGCACGTGCTGCTCAGCCCCGGAGCTGATCTTGCCGTGCGCGCCGGCCCCGATGCCGAGGTAGTCGCCGAAGCGCCAGTAGTTCAGGTTGTGCGCGCTCTGCCGGCCAGGGCGGGCGTAGGCGCTGACCTCGTACTGCGCATAGCCGGCGTCGGCCAGCATGCGCTGGCAGTGCTCCTGGATGTCCCATGCCGCATCGTCATCAGGAATACCCTGCGGCGGGCGGGCGAAGAACACCGTGTTTGGCTCCAGCGTGAGCTGGTAGTGCGACACGTGGGTGGGCTGCAGGGCGAAGGCGCGTTCCAGGTCGTGCTCTGCCTGGGCCAGGGTCTGCTCCGGCAACGCATACATCAGGTCGATGTTGAAGTTGTCGTAGCCGGCGTCCTGGGCCAGCTTCACCGCGCGCTCGGCTTCGCCGCTGTCGTGGATGCGACCCAGTCGCTTCAGCGCGTCGTCGTTGAAGGTCTGGATGCCGAAGCTGATCCGGTTCACCCCGGCCGCGCGGTAGCGGTCGAAGCGGCCATGCTCGGCGGTGCCCGGGTTGGTTTCCAGGGTCACCTCCAGATTCGGGGCGAAGCGCAGCCGCGCCGACGCCGCCTGCAGGAAGCGGTCGATCGCCTCCGGCGGGAACAGGCTGGGGGTGCCGCCGCCGAAGAACACGCTGTTCACCACCCGGCCCCAGACCAGCGGCAGGTCCTGGTCGAGGTCGCGGATCAGCGCGTCGATGTAGGCGTCGAAGGGCAGCTCGCCCTTGCCAGCGTGTGAATTGAAGTCGCAGTACGGGCATTTGCGCACGCACCAGGGCAGGTGCACGTACAAGGACAGCGGCGGCGGCACCAGCGACACACCGTGGTGGTGGTCGCAGTTTTCGTGGCAGTGATGGTCAGACATGATCGGTGGTGCCGGCCGCTGGCCGGCAATTCATGAAATTGCGGTGGCCAGCTTCTGCTTCAACAGCTGCAGCGCCTTGGCCCGATGGCTCATCGCGTTCTTCAGGTCAGGTGCCATTTCCGCAGCGGTCTGCTGCAGCACCGGGTCGAGGAACAGCGGGTTGTAACCAAAGCCATGGCTGCCGCGCAGCTCATCGAGGATCTCGCCTTCCCAGCTGCCTTCGCAGATCAGCGGCTGCGGGTCGTTGGCATGGCGCAGCAGCACGATCACCGCGTAGAAGCGCGCGGTGCGGCGCTCAGCAGGCACATCACGCAGCGCCTCCAGCAGCTTCGCGTTGTTGGCTGCGTCATTGGTCGGGCTGCCGGCGTAGCGGGCGCTGTACAGGCCGGGGGCACCGTCCAGCGCATCCACGATCAGCCCGGAGTCGTCGGCCAGCGCCGGCAGGCCGGTGCTGGCGCAGGCATGACGCGCCTTGATCAGCGCGTTCTCGACAAAGGTGAGGCCGGTTTCGGGGACGTCGCTGACGCCCAGTTCGCCCTGCGCCACGATCTGCAGCGGCAGGCCGGCCAGCATGGCCTGCAGTTCCTTCAGCTTGCCGGCGTTGCCGCTGGCCAGTACCAGTTTCATTGTTTCGGCTCCAGCAGGTCCCAGGTGTTGCCGTACAGGTCGCGGAATACCGCGACGGTGGCGTAGCTTTCCTCGCGCGGGGCTTCCAGGAACTCGACGCCGGCCGCCTGCATGGCGGCGTGGTCACGCCAGAAGTCGTCGGTGTTCAGGAAGAACCCAACCCGGCCGCCGGTCTGGTTGCCGATCCGCGAGCGCTGTTCGTCGTTGCTGGCGCGGGCCAGCAGCAGTGCGGCGGCACTGCCGTCGGTCGGGCCGACCACCACCCAGCGCTTGCTGCCCTGGTCGATGTCCTCCAGCAGGGCAAAGCCCAGCTTGCCCGTATACCAGGCAATCGCCTCGTCGTAATCGGCCACCACCAGGGTGGTCAGGGCGATCCGGCGGTTCACGGCTGGGCCAGCGCGACCTGCTGGGCCGCGAGCAGGTCAGTGCAGCCCTTTTCGGCCAGGGCGAGCAGGGCATCCAGTTCCTCGCGACGGAAGGCGTGGCCTTCGGCCGTGCCTTGCAGCTCGATGAAACCGCCGCCGTCGTTCATCACCACGTTCATGTCGGTGTCGCAGTCGCTGTCTTCGGCGTAATCCAGGTCCAGCACCGGGGTGCCGCGATAGATGCCGACGGAAATGGCCGCCACCGCACCGAAGATCGGGTTGCGCTTCACTTCGCCCCTGCTGATCAGGTGATTCACCGCATCCACCAGCGCCACGTAGGCACCGGTGATGGCGGCGGTGCGGGTGCCGCCATCGGCCTGCAGCACGTCACAGTCGAGGGTGATGGTGCGTTCGCCGAGGGCACGGCGGTCGACGCAGGCGCGCAGCGAGCGGCCGATCAGGCGCTGGATTTCCAAGGTGCGGCCGCCCTGTTTGCCGCGTGCGGCTTCACGGTCGTTGCGGGTGTGCGTCGAGCGCGGCAGCATGCCGTACTCGGCCGTGACCCAGCCTTCGCCCTTGCCGCGCAGGAAGCCCGGAACGCGGTTTTCCACGCTGGCCGTGCACAGCACGCGGGTGTCGCCGAAGCTGACCAGGACCGAACCTTCGGCGTGGCGGGTGAAGGCGCGCTCGATGCGCACTTCGCGCAGCTGGTCGGCCTGGCGGCCGCTGGGACGGGAATGGGACATGAAAGGTTTCCGGTAGTACGTGGGATGCGGGTCCGCGCCCGGACCGGAGACCGGCGGGCGAGGAGGTCGAAAGAAGGCCTCTAGGGTACCATTCCCCCTTTGAGAGCATCGGAAACCCCGAATGATTCGAAGCATGACCGCCTATGCCGGCGGCGAGCGGGTGACCCCCTGGGGCACGCTTGGGTGCGAGCTGCGCTCGGTCAACCACCGCTTCCTCGAGGTCGGCACGCGCCTGCCCGAAGAACTGCGCGCGCTGGAACCGCAGCTGCGCGAGCGCATTGCCGCGCGCTTGAGCCGGGGCAAGCTGGACCTGGTGATGCGCCTGCGCGCGCCCGAGGCCGCTGCCAGCCTGCAGGTCAACGAAGTGCTGCTGGGCCAGCTGGGCGCGTTGGCGCACCGGCTGACCTCGGACTTCCCCAACCTGCAGGTCAGCTTCACCGAGCTGCTGCAGCTGCCGGGCGTGACCCAGGGCGAAGCCACCGATGCCCCGGCTCTGCAGGCCGAGGCCCTGGCCCTGCTGGAGCAGGTGCTGGACGGGTTCGTCGCCGCGCGTGAGCGTGAAGGCGACAAACTGGCCACCGCGATCAGCGAGCGCGTTGACGCAATCGAACGCATCTCCGCCGAAGTCACCACGTTGATTCCGCTGATCCGCGATGGCCAGCGGGCCAAGCTGGCCGCGCGCCTGGCCGACCTGCCGCACCCGGTGGAGCCGGGCCGTGCCGAGCAGGAACTGGTGCTGTGGCTGCAGAAGCTGGACGTGGACGAGGAACTGGACCGCCTGCGCAGCCATATCGTCGAGATCCGCCGCGTGCTCAAGCAGCGCGAACCGGTGGGCCGCCGGCTGGACTTCCTGCTGCAGGAGTTCAACCGCGAAGCCAACACCCTGGGGTCCAAGTCGGTGGACAGCCGTACCTCCAACGCCGCCGTTGAACTGAAGGTGCTGATCGACCAGATCCGCGAACAGGTGCAGAACATCGAATGAGCAGCCAGCCCACCCCGGCCGGTGCCCCCGCACGCGGCACCCTGTATATCGTGGCCGCCCCGTCCGGGGCCGGCAAAAGCAGCATCGTCAACGCCACCCTGGCGCGCGACCCGCAGATCGCGCTGTCGATCTCGTTCACCTCGCGGGCGATGCGCCCGGGCGAGGTCAATGGCGAGCATTACCACTTCGTCAGTGCCGAGCAGTTCGAGAAGATGATCGCCGCCGGCGACTTCTTCGAGCACGCCTGGGTGCATGGCGACTGGAAGGGCACCGCCCGGCAGTCGGTCGAGCCGCAGCTGGCCGCCGGCCAGGATGTGCTGCTGGAGATCGACTGGCAGGGCGCGCAGCAGGTCCGCCAGCTGGTGCCGGGCACCGTGACGGTGTTCATCCTGCCGCCGTCCAGGCAGGCCCTGCAGGACCGCATGCGCAAGCGTGGGCAGGACAGCGAGGCGGTGATCGCCCAGCGCCTGGGCGCGGCGCGTGAAGAGATGCTGCACTTCAACGACTTCGATTACGTCATCGTCAACGAGGTGTTCGACACCGCCGTGGACGAGCTGTGCGCCATTTTCACCGCCAGCCGGCTGCGCCGGGAGGCCCAGAAGGTCCGCCACGCCGGCCTGATCCAGGCCCTGCTGACCCAGGAGCCGGGCGCAACAGGTTGATTCATAAAGGGGCGTTCACCCGTTGGCTTGATTTTGTCCAGGCCCTCCCCTTACAATCCGTCCCCTTTCCCTCATTCGATTGAGCAGCCCGCGCCGGCTGCCGGGAGCCCGCATGGCCCGCATCACCGTAGAAGATTGTCTGGAAGTCGTGAACAACCGTTTCGAGCTGGTCATGATGGCGTCCAAGCGCGCCCGTCAGCTGGCCAACGGCGTCCAGGCCACCCTGGACAACAGCGAAACCGAAGACAAGCCGACCGTGCTGGCGCTGCGTGAAATTGCCGCCCGCAAGATCGACAACGCCCTGATCGACGAAGTCGAGAAGGCCGAGCGCGAGCGTGCCGAACGCGAAGCGCTGGAGTGGGCCGCCGCCGAAGTGGTTGCCGACGAGGACATGTCCAAGAACGACGACTGATCGATCCCGGTCCGTTGCGTTCCACGAACAGCCCGCCTTGTGCGGGCTGTTTGCGTTTTCAGGACTGTCAACAGTTTGCCGATATTCCGTTGCTGGAATAGTCTTCCAGCCATGAACCCAGGCCCCACTGCAAAGGTTGCCGCGTCCCCCGGCGCGGCCGTACCCGACTACGTCCTCCAGCTTGAGCGCGCGGCCCATTACCTGCCGCCGGAACAGCTGCCGCTGCTGCGTCGTGCCTGGGAAGTGGGCGCGTCGGCGCACGCCGGCCAGACCCGCAAGTCCGGTGAGCCCTACATCACCCACCCGGTGGCGGTGGCGCAGGTGCTGGCCGAGCTGGGCCTGGACGTGGAAGCGCTGATCGCGGCGATCCTGCACGACACCATTGAAGACACCCCGCTGACCCGCGAGGAACTGGCGGCCGAGTTCGGCGAGGCGGTGGCCGAGCTGGTCGACGGCGTCACCAAGCTGGACAAGCTGAAGTTCCGCGACCGCCAGGAAGCGGCGGCCGAAAGCTTCCGCAAGATGCTGCTGGCGATGTCGCGCGATCTGCGCGTGATCATGATCAAGCTGGCCGACCGCCTGCACAACATGCGCACGCTGGGCGCGCAGAGCAGCGAAGCGCGCGGCCGCATCGCCCGCGAAACGCTGGAGATCTACGCGCCCATCGCGCAGCGGCTGGGCATGAGCCTGGTCAAGAGCGAACTGCAGAACCTCGGCTTCAAGGCGCTTTATCCGTGGCGTCATGCGATTCTGGAAAAGCACATCCGCAGCCAGCCGGTGGTGCGCCGCGAGGCGATGGCGCAGGTGGAAGTGCAGCTTTCGCAGCGGCTGGCCAAGGAAGGGCTGGAACACCGGCTGGTCAGCCGGATCAAGACCCCGTGGAGCATCTACAACAAGATGCGCGACGAGAACAAATCCTTCGACCAGGTCATGGATGTGTTCGGATTCCGCCTGGTGGTGCGCAGCGTGCCCAACAGCTATCACGCGCTCGGTGCGGTGCATGCCACCTTCAAGCCGCTGGACGGACGCTTCCGCGACTTCATCGCCATTCCCAAGGCCAACGGCTACCAGTCGCTGCACACCGTGTTGTTCGGGCCCTATGGGTCGCCGATTGAAGTGCAGATCCGCACCGAGGAAATGGACCTGATCGCCGAACGCGGCGTGGCCGCGCACTGGACCTACAAGTTCGGTGGCGACAGTCCCAACAGCGCGCAGAGCCGGGCCCACGCCTGGATCGTGGAACTGATCGATTCGCAGCGCGCCGCCGGTTCGTCGCTGGAGTTCCTGGACAACGTGAAGGTCGACCTGTTCCCGGACGAGGTCTACCTGTTCACGCCGAAGGGCAAGATCCTGGCCCTGCCGCGCAACTCCACCGCGCTCGACTTCGCCTATGCAGTGCACACCGATGTGGGCAACACCGCGGTGGCTTCCCGCGTGGACAAGAAGCTGGTGCCGCTGCGGACCAAGCTGGTCAGTGGGCAGACCGTGGAAGTGATCACCGCACGCTCGGCCACGCCGAAGCCGCAGTGGCTGGAGTTCGTGGTCAGCAGCAAGGCGCGCACCGCGATCCGCCACCAGCTCAAGCAGCTGGAACACGAAGATGCAGTGCAACTGGGGCACCGCATGCTGGACCGCGCCCTGGAAGCAATGGACAGCTCGCTGGAGCGGCTGCCGAAGGGTCGCCTGGACGCGTTCCTGGCCGAACACCGCTACCCGCGCCTGGAAGCCCTGCTGGCCGAGGTGGCGCTGGGCAACTGGATGCCCAACCAGGCCGCGCAGGCGTTGATGGCCTATGCCGAACTGCGCGGTGGCGCGCATTCCAGGCATTCGCAGGAAAAGATCCTGATCAACGGCAGCGAGCGCGGCGTGGTCAGCTTCGCCAACTGCTGCCAGCCGATTCCCGGCGACGACATCATGGGCTACCACACCGCCGGCAAGGGCATCGTGGTGCACCGCATGGACTGTCCGAACCTCGCCGAGCTGCGCAAGTCGCCCGAACGCTGGGTGCCGATCGGCTGGGATACCACCGTGTCCGGCGATTACGACACCGCGCTGGTGGTGGAAGTGGAGAACGGTACCGGCGTGCTGGCGCAGCTGGCTGCTGCCATTGCGCAGAGCCATTCCAACATCGAACGTGTCGACTATCTGGACCGCGATTTCAATGCGGCGGTGCTGGCATTCAACATCCAGGTCCGCGACCGCAATCATCTGGCCGAGGTCATGCGCCGCCTGCGCCGCCTGTCGGTCGTCCAATCCGTCCGCCGCCAATGATGTGCACGTACGAATGACGTAGAGCCACGCCTTGCGTGGCTGGCCGCGCAAAGCGCGGCAATGATCGAAACCGATACAATGGCCCACCATTGTTCGACACATCGAGGCATCCATGTCCCGCCAGATCATCAACACCGAAAAGGCCCCGGCCGCCATCGGTCCGTACTCGCAGGCCGTGCGCGCCGGCAACACCGTGTACTTCTCCGGCCAGATCCCGCTGGACCCGGCCAGCGGCGACATCGTCGGCGTGGGTGACGTGGAAGCCCAGGCCCGCCGCGCCTTCGACAACCTCAAGGCCGTGGCCGAAGCCGCCGGCGGTTCGCTGGACAAGGTGGTGCGTCTGGGCCTTTACCTGACCGACCTGGCCGAGTTCGCCAAGGTCAACGCGGTGATGCAGGACTACTTCCAGGCTCCGTTCCCGGCCCGTTCCACGATCGAAGTGTCTGGCCTGCCCAAGGGTGCCAACTTCGAGGTCGACGCGGTGATGGTCATCGACTGACCCTGACGTGGCACGCAAGGCAGCGGCAACTCCGGCCCTGGCACCGTCCGGCGAGGCATCGTTGTCGATGCTCGCCGGCGTCGGTCCGGCCGTGGCGGCCAAACTGGCCGCCCGCGGTCTGCTGACCCTGCAGGACCTGTGGCTGCACCTGCCGCTGCGTTATGAAGACCGCACCGCGCTCACCCGCATCCAGGACCTGCGCAACGGCGTGCCGGCGCAGGTGGAGGGCCGGGTGGTGGCGGTGGAACGTGGCATGCGCTTCCGGCCCATGCTGAAGGTGGCGGTGGAGGACGAAGGGCAGGGCACGCTGGTGCTGCGCTTCTTCCACTTCCGCCAGCAGCAGGTGGCGCAGTTCGCCAAAGGCACCCGGCTGCGTTGTTTCGGCACGCCCAAGGCGGGCCAGTTCGGGCTGGAGATCGTCCATCCCAGTTACCAGATCCTCGGCCAGCATGAAGAGGCCGCGCTGGGCGACAGTCTGGACCCGGTCTACCCGGCGGTGGAAGGCATCGGCCCGGCCACCCTGCGCAAGCTGATCGGGCAGACGCTGGACCGGTTGCCCGATGAAGCCACGCTGGAGCTTCTGCCTGTGGGCTGGCTTGACGGCCTGGCGCTGCCTTCGCTGCGCAGCGCATTGCTCACGGTGCATCGCCCGCCGCCGGATGCGGATCTGTCCGCACTGGCGGCCGGCCGTCATCCGGCACAGCGCCGGCTGGCCATCGAGGAACTGCTGGCCCATCACCTCAGCCTGCGCCGCCAGCGCATGGCGCTGCAGGCGCATCACGCACCGTCGCTGCGGGGCAGTGGTGCGCTGGTGGAACAGCTGCGCAGCAGCCTGCCGTTCGCGCTGACCGGTGCGCAGCAGCGCGTGTTCGAGCAGATCCGCAAGGATCTGGCCAAGGCCCATCCGATGCTGCGCCTGGTCCAGGGCGACGTGGGCTCCGGCAAAACCGTGGTGGCCGCCCTGGCGGCGATGCTGGCGGTGGAGCGGGGCAAACAGGTAGCGCTGGCCGCGCCCACCGAACTGCTGGCCGAGCAGCATCTGAACAATCTGCGCGGCTGGCTGGAGCCGCTGGGCGTGCGCACCGCTTGGCTGGCCGGCAAGGTCACCGGCAAGGCGCGCGCCAGGGTACTGGCCGACGTCGCATCCGGTGAGGCGCAGGTGGTGGTGGGAACGCATGCGCTGATGCAGGAAGCGGTGGTGTTCGCCGACCTTGCCCTGGCCATCGTCGACGAGCAGCACCGCTTCGGCGTGCACCAGCGGCTGGCGCTGCGCGACAAGGGTGCGGATGGACGCAGCGTGCCGCACCAGCTGGTGATGACCGCCACGCCGATTCCGCGCACGCTGGCGATGTCCGAGTACGCCGACCTCGACGTGTCGGCGATTGACGAATTGCCGCCCGGACGCACGCCCGTGCAGACCGTCGCGCTGAACAACGATCGCCGCCCCGAATTGATCGAACGCATCGCGCTGGCCTGCCAGGAAGGCCGTCAGGTCTACTGGGTGTGCACGCTGATCGAGGAAAGCGAAGAGCTGGATGCCACCCCGGCACAAGCCACCTTCGAGTCGCTGCAGGCACTGCTGCCCGGCGTGCGCGTGGGGCTGGTGCACGGGCGCATGAAGGCGGCCGAGAAGCAGGCCACGATGGTGGCGTTCAAGGCCGGGCAGATTGATCTGCTGGTCGCCACCACGGTGATCGAGGTAGGCGTGGACGTGCCCAATGCGTCGCTGATGATCATCGAGAACGCCGAGCGGCTCGGCCTGGCCCAGCTGCATCAGCTGCGTGGGCGGGTCGGGCGCGGTTCGGCCGTTTCACGCTGCGTGCTGCTGTACCAGGCCCCGCTGTCGCAGATGGCGCGCGAGCGGCTGGAGACGATGCGCCAGACCAACGACGGATTCCTGATTGCCGAGAAGGACCTGGAACTGCGCGGCCCCGGCGAACTGCTCGGCACCCGCCAGACCGGCCTGGCCGCGTTCCGCATGGCCGACCTGGCGCGTGATGCGGACATGTTGCCGGGCGTGCATGCGCTGGCCGAGCGGTTGTTGGCGGAAGCCCCAGATGTTGCCGACCGTGTTGTTGGTCGGTGGATAGGAAGCGCAGTCCGATTTGCGTCCGCGTGATCGAGGACCCCTTGGGCCGGCCAACGGCCGGCGCTACCGGAGGCATCGCACCAACATCGGTAGCGCCGGCCGTTGGCCGGCCCAGGCGGTCCATGCCGCTTCATGACCCCGGAACCACCTTGTATTTGTCATGAAGGCGGTGCGACACTCCCTTGCCGCTAGAAAAGACGGCAATGATGACCAAGAAGATTCCGCTGTTGATCGACACCGATCCGGGTGTCGATGATGCCCTGGCCCTGTTGATGGCCTTTGCCGATGACCGCCACGACATCGTGGGTCTGACCATCGCCGCCGGCAATGTCGGCCTGGACCACACGGTCCGCAACGCCCTGAAACTGTGCGAAGTGGCCGGTCGTGAAGACGTGCCGGTGTTTGCCGGTACCCCCGACCCGCTGATCCACCCCTCGGTGGATGCCGCCCATGTGCACGGGGCCGATGGCTTCGGCGACGTGAACCTGCCGCCGGCTGCACGCCAGGCCGAAGCCGAGCACGCCGCGCTGGCGATCCTGCGCCTGTCGCACCAGTATGCCGGCGAGCTGTTCCTGGTGGCCTTGGGCCCGCTGACCAACCTGGCGCTGGCGCTGAAGCTGGACCCGACGCTGCCGCAGCGCGTGAAGCGCTTCCTGGTGATGGGCGGGGCGGTCACCTGCCACGGCAACATCACCCCGGCAGCTGAGTTCAACATCGCCTTCGACCCGGAAGCGGCGCACGTGGTGTTCACCCAGTTCCCGCAGATCGAAGTGGCCGACTGGGAAGCCACCGTCGCCCACGGCCTGCTGCACAAGGATGTGGAACAGTGGCTGGCGGCCGACACCGACAAGGCGCGCTTCTATGAGCTGATTTCGCGCCAGACCCGCCTGTGGTCGGAAGACAGCCGCGGCGAGCGCTGGTTCGCCGCCGATGCGCTGGCCATGGCCTGGGCGCTGCAGCCGGACGGGGCACTGCGGGTGGAATCGCGCCCGCTGAACGTGGAACTGGCCGGGGTGCATACCCGGGGTGCTACCATTGTTGACTGGAACCGCCAGACCGGGCAGCCGGACAACACCCAGCTGCTGATGGCCTACGACCAGGGGCGCTTTGAAGCCCAGGTCCGGGCCGCGCTCGGGGTTTCCTGAGGGCCCAGGCGGCCGTCTTCACATTGAGCGGACCTCCGGCTTGCCCCCAGGGCGGGCCGGCGGTTATAATGCCGCTCTTGCGTTTTCCCATTTCTTTTTTACGGTGTGCCTCATGAAGGACGATATCCATCCGAACTACCGTGACGTGGTCTTCCATGACGTCACCTCCGATTTCAAGATCCTGACCCGCTCGACCATGGGCACGAAGGAAACCATCAAGTGGGAAGACGGTAACGAATACCCGCTGGTCAAGGTGGAAATCTCGTCCGCCTCGCACCCGTTCTACACGGGCAAGCACAAGGTCCTGGACACCAGCGGCCGCATCGACAAGTTCAACCGCCGTTTCGGCAAGAACTGATCTGCGCCGCAGGACATGCCCTGCATGTCCTCGAGAACAACGGTCGCTTCGGCGGCCGTTGTTTTTTTATGCAACCCTGCTGGAATATGAACGCAGATTCATAAATTGCGCCGGGGCCCGGAACGCAGTGTCCGTATCAACCCCCTCAAGCCCTGTCGCACCTCGCTGCGCGGGCGTTTGCGCCCCCTCCATCTACGACTTCAGTCCTAGGGCGTGGGAAATGTTGCTGTGCGATAATGTCGTGATCCACAGCACAGGTTGTGGACTTCCTTCACGTGCCTGACCCATGCGCTTGGGCGGGCGCCTTCCCCTGAGGAGCGCACACAGTGTCCGATCTTGATCAGGTCACGCTCAACGCCGGCGACAAGTCGGTTGTTCTGCCCGTCATCAAACCCACGCTCGGTAACGATTGCGTCGATATCTCGAAGCTGACCAAGGAAACCGGTCTCTTCACTTACGACTCCGGCTTCACCGCCACCGCCAGCTGCAAGTCGGCCATCACCTATATCGACGGTGACAAGGGCGTGCTGCTGTACCGCGGCTACCCGATCGAACAGCTCTCGGAAAAGTCGAGCTACGTCGAAGTGGTCTACCTGCTGATCAACGGCGAGCGTCCGAGCGCCGAGCAGCTGAAGGCCTTCACCGACGAGCTGGCCGCTGAAGCCAACGTCGATGCCTCGATCAACGCCCTGATCGCCAGCTTCGACAAGGATGCCCACCCGATGGCCATCCTGGCCGCGGCCATCGCACAGCTGTCGGCCAAGTACCACGCTTCGCTGGACCTGGCGGACGCCGAGCAGCGCCGCAAGGCCGCCGTGCGCCTGATCGCCAAGGTGCCGACCCTGTCGGCGCTGATCTACCGTCATGGCAAGGGCCTGCCGGCCAACACGCCGGACACCTCGCTGGACTACGTCAGCCGCTTCCTGAAGCAGACCTTCGAATCGGCCGATGGCCAGTACGAACTGAACCAGGACGTGGTCAAGGCGCTGGACCTGCTGTTCATCCTGCACGCCGACCACGAACAGAACGCCTCGACCTCGACCGTGCGCCTGGTCGGTTCGACCGGTGCCAACCCGTATGCGTCGGTCGCCGCGGGCGTCACCGCGCTGTGGGGTCCGGCCCACGGCGGTGCCAACGAAGCCGTGCTGAAGATGCTGGAAGAAATCGGTTCGGCCGACAACGTCGAATCGGCCGTGCTGAAGGCCAAGGACAAGACCTCGGGCTTCCGCCTGATGGGCTTCGGCCACCGCGTGTACAAGAACTTCGATCCGCGCGCCAAGGTGATCGGCGAAATGACCAGCAAGGTGCTGACCCAGCTGGGCGTGCAGGATCCGCTGCTGGACGTGGCGGTGAAGCTGGAACAGGCCGCGCTGCAGGACGACTACTTCGTGCAGCGCAAGCTGTACCCGAACGTCGACTTCTACAGCGGCATCATCTACAAGGCGCTGCAGATCCCGACCGAAATGTTCACCGTGATGTTCGCCCTGGGCCGCACCTCCGGCTGGGTGGCACACTGGCTGGAACAGCAGGTCGACCCGGAAATGAAGATCGGCCGTCCGCGCCAGGTCTACACCGGCCACGACGTGCGCGACTATCAGGCCTGATGACCCGTTAGCGCCGCTTCAGAAAACGCCCCCGACATCCGGGGGCGTTTTTTTTCTCCAAAGACTGTCGGCCTCCCAGCACGGAACAATCAAAACGCTGCTCTCCGCACAACACCCAACACACCATCGGATTGCTTGCGTTTCGCCCACACGGACCCGTGCTTTAGGAACGTTTGAATACGGCACGCGACGCAACTTGCCGAACATGCGCGTCCACTTCTTCTGGAACGCCATGCAATGAAACGCATCATCAAGCAGACCGTCGCCGCACTCGCCCTGTGCACCGCCGTCATCTCCGCGCACGCGGCCGAAGCGCACGTCACCGTGTGGGCCAACGTTGACCCCACCTTGTCGCTGCTCAAGGCCGATGGCAGCGCGCTTCCCGATGCCGTGCAGCTGCCCTATCGCGCCGGGCAGGGGCTGAGCAGCTGGACCGAGCGCGTGCGCATCTTCTCCAACGACACCACGCTGGACGTCGATGTGCGCCTGGCCGAACCTGCGGTGCTGGTGCCGCGCGTTGCCGCCGCCGGGGCGGTCGATGTGCCGCTGCGGGTCACCCTCAATGGTCGCGAACTGGGTGTGGCTCCTATCGATTTCACCGCCGACCAGCTGTTCCAGGGAGCCATTCCGGGTGCGTCCATCGAAATGCCGCTGACCGTTGCCCAGGCCGTGCCCGCACCGATCAGCGCGGCAGGCTTGTACGACGGCCCGGTCAGCCTGGTGCTGGCACAGAAGGCCGGCAGTCTGTAACCGTCGGCCACGCACCGGCCGCTGTTGGCCGGTGCGTCCGTACGTCGTCATGCGCATCTGCCTGCCTGTACTGCCGTTGCTGGGGCTGACCCTGCTGCTGACCGCGCGGTCGGCTGCCGCGCAGCGCCTGCCCCCGGGTTTCGAGGACCTTGCCGGTGGTCACGCCGAGCGCGTCGAAGTGCGCGCTTTCGGGCGTTCTGCCGGGCTCTGGCCGGTGTGGGTGACGCTTGATCACGTCCAGATCGAGCAGCCGGCGCAGGTGCTCGCCGCGCTTGGCCTGGCCGATGAAGCGCGGGCGGCACTGTTGCCGGCAGTGGCCGCGCCCTTGCCGCGTGACAGTCAGCTGGCATGCCTGCACGCGCAGCCACAGCCGGGTTGCGGCTGGCGCGCGGCACCGGATGATCCCGCTGTTGTAACCGCCATCTTCGACGAGGCGGAAAGCGTGCTGCTGCTGTTTCCCTCTTCGCATTGGCTGCCTCGGGAAACCACGCGCGCGCGCTTTCATCAGGCTGCCGAACAGGCGCGCAATGCGCTGCTGCACCAGCAGGTGATGCAGTTGAGTGGCAGTGAGCAGGAGCTGGCCTTCAACCTGCACGGACGTGCCGCGCTCGGCGTGGGTCGGGCGGGTCATCTGGGGGGAAGCTGGAACCATGCGCGCTGGCGCTCGGCAGACAGAACCGCGCAGGCACGCACCGACATCGACGAGGCGTACTACCGGCACGACCTCGGCGCGCGTCATTACGTGCAGCTGGGGCGCATCGACCGTCGCAACCTGTCCAGTCCGCTCGGCGGTCAGTTCGGCCTCGGCCTGTTGCCGTTGGACCGGATGCAGGGGGTACGCGCCGGCACCACCCTGGCGTATGTGGATGCCGACGCGCTCGACGACGCGCTGCCGGTGAGTGTCCTGCTGGGGCGCGACGCGCGCGTGGACGTCTTCGACGGCGAACGGCTGCTGCAGACCTTCTATCTTCCGGCTGGGGTCAGTGCGCTGGACACGCGCCTGTTTCCCTCTGGCAGCTACCTGCTGACCCTGCGCATCCATGAGGACGGCCGCTTCGTGCGCAGCGAAACAGTGCCGTTCCAGCGCAGCAGCAGTGCGGCGTTTCCAGCGCTGCAGTGGTTCGTGCAGGGGGGGCGGCAGCGTGAATCAGACGGTGCCGCGGTGCTGCAGGCAGGAGTGCGGCTGCCGCTGACCGCAGGCACCAGTCTTGGCGCGGGGTTCTCCCACGCTGACGGCGTGGCCGCCCACGAACTGCGTGCGGGGCTGCGCCGTGCGCTGGGCGAGGTTGACCTGCATGCCGAGCTGGGAGTGATCGCGGCGGATGACGGCGGGCGCGGCGGCCAGCTGCAGCTCAGTGCGCGCCACCAGGTGGCCTGGAACGCATATCACCAGCGCATGCGCGGCGGACCCTGCAGCGACCGCGCCATCGGCGGGTCAGGTCGCGCAGGCTGCGCCGATGCGACCAGTGCATCGGTGGCCCTGCCGCTGCATGGCGGCAGCCTGCATCTGGGCTACACGCGGCGTCGCAGCGCGCTGGCGGGTGTGGGGCAGGCCAGCGGTGACATTCGCGATGCGCCTTCGATATGGCGGACGCCGGGCACTACCCGCAGCCTGCAGGCCAGCTATACGCGCACCCGGGCCTGGCGCGGCCTGAACGTCAGCACACGCGCAAGCGTGTGGCAGCAGCGCAGCGCGGGCGTGCGGCGGGCCAGCGCCGACCACGGTGTGCAGTGGAGCATCAATCTCACCGGTCTGGACAGCAGCGGCGGGCGCGTGCGCCTGCAGCGCGCAGGCACCGAACTGCGCCAGCGCGCCGGCCACGCCGCCGAGCGTCAGCTGCGTCTGGGCCAGACCTGGCGGCAGCAACAGGACGACAGCGCCCGGGCAGTCAGCGCCGAGCTGGGTGTGCGCCCGGGCGGTGAAATGGACGCGTTGGCAAGCGCCCAGCTGCACAGGCCCTGGGGGCAGGGCGGCGTGACCCTGGCACTGGCGCGTGCGGCAGACGGTCTGCGCCGCGCATGGAGCGCACACCACAGTTCGGCCATGGCGCTGTCGTCGCAGGGGCTCTACTGGGGTGCAGGTGACGGCGCCGACGCCGCCGTGGTGGTGGCGGTCGACCATGAGGTCGGCGACGACCAGCCTCTGCAGGGGCCCGCCGCTGAAGTGCAGGCCGGCAGCCGTGGTCAGGTCACCGTGCGGTTCGGTGAACGCCGCCTGCTGCCGGTCGGCGGCTACCAGCGGCATCCGGTGCGGGTGCAGGATGCCGGTGCGGATGCAGCGTCGTCGTTGCGCGCGACGATCGACAACACCGAACTGCAGCCGTTCCTGTTGCCGGGCCGGCTGATGCTGGTGCCGGTGTCGGTGGCTACCCATCACGCCTACCTGGGCAGTGCCCGCGACGAGCGCGGCGATGCGCTGGCCGGCGCGGTGATCCTCAACGCCGCGGTACCTGGCCTGGGGGATGGCGGCGAGTTTCTGGCCGAGTTCGAGAACCGCCATGCCTGGCTGTACCTGCTTCAGGGGGAACGCCTGCTGCGATGCCCGCTGCCGGTGCGCGAACGTCGCGCCGGGCTGGTGCGCGTGGGCCAGGTGACCTGCACCGCGCTCAGTGCAGCGCAGCTGCCGGCGTCCATTGCCGCGCAACCGCACGTACAGCGGCTGCTGTTGGCGCGTGGTGCGGCCGTGGGCGGCAGCGCGGCGGGGGCCCCGTGATGGCGCGGGCGCTGGTGTTGATGCTGGTCCTGCTTCTGCCCGCTGCAGCGGCGATGGCCCAGCGCCCGCCGGTCACCGTGCCGCCCGGCGGCATCACCACCGTCGTCCTGCAGCACGGCTTCGACCGCTCTGCACCGGAGCCGCTGCAGCTGTGGGCACCACGCACGGTACTGGGCTACGACGAGGTCGAACGCGGTTATGGACAGTTGCATGTGACATGCACGGACGATCCCGCCAACGGCCGTTGTCCACAGGCCGATACCGGACAGGGGCCGGTCGGCCCGGCCGGGTTGCGCATGGAGTTCCACGAACAGCGCAGCGGTCAGCGCATCACGCTGGGGTTGGTCGGCTCGCTGGAGCGCATCGAATGGGAACGGACGTGCAGCGACGACTACTGGGACAAGGCGGTGTTTCCGCTGTGGACCTCCGCGAACCGCGACTGCCACATCGCGCCGGCCGGTTCCGCGGCGACCCTGCTGCTGGACATCGCGGACATCGTCCAGCTGGTGGCCGGACGCTGGCGCGGCGAGCTGCATCTGGACCTGCGCCATGCCGGCGGGGCGTTGATTGGACGCCAGGTGTTCGTACTTGAGATCGCGGTCACCGACCACACGCGTGCCACCCTGCATCTGCCGGCGTTTGGGGCGTCCAGCGGGCGCGTGCAGCTGCCGCTGGAGTATCAGCCGCTCCCGCTGCCCGGCAGCATCGGTGGCACTGCGACGCTTGAGCTGTGCCTGTATGACGGCACCGGCGCACACAGTCCACGCCTGCTGTTGGGCGCGTACGACGCCGGGCCGGCGGTGACGGAGCATTTCTCGCTTTGGCACGACAGTGGCGGCAACGCCGGGCGGGACCGGATCGACTATCAGCTGCGCCTGCGCCACGGCGAGGGTGAGCTGGCGCTGGGCAATCGCATGGAGGTGGCGCTGGAGGGGCTGGACCGCGCGCCGCTGCGCGCGGTGACCCTGCCGGGCCTGCCGCATCCGGTGTACTGCGTGCCGATGGTGATGACGCTGCACGCGCCACGCGTGCCCGCATCAGGCAAGCGCCATGGCCGTTACCAAGGGGCCCTGGTGTTGCGCATGCGCCTGCCCACCCGACGACCCTGACCGACCTGGAGTGACGAACATGCTGCTGCGCTGTCTGACCGCCCTGTGCCTGCTGCTGTCTTTTCAGGCGCGCGCCAATCTGGATGTACATCCCATGCGGGTGCACGTCGAAGCCGGGAAAGCAGCCGGCGTGCGGGTGCATTCGCAGTCGGCGCTTCCGCAATACATCCGGGTCACCGTGAAGCGCGTGCTGCATCCGGGCACGGCGCGCGAACAGGAGGTTGACGAAGCCGTAGGGGAGGCCGCGGCGGTGGCAGTGACGCCCACCCGCTTCGCACTGGCGGGCGGCGGCAGCCGACTGGTACGCGTGATCGCGCTGGACCCGGTGCAGCAGGAAACCGCACTGCGGGTCTATTTCGAAGCGGTGCCACCTCCGGAGGAGAACGATGCTGCGGAGCCGCCTGCTACCGCCAGCGCCACCATCGGCGTGAGCCTGGTCTGGGGGGTGCTGGTCAACGTGTTGCCGCCGCAGGGGCGCGCCGCGCTGCAGATGCATGGCAACACCCTGCACAACCACGGCAGCCTGCGTCTGGGCGTGTTGCGGGTGGAGCACTGCGTGGCGTCCACGTGCGAAGCGCATCCGGTTGAGCGCAGCGTCTATCCCGGTGACGTGCTGCCCTTGCCATTCCGGCCACGGGCCGATGCACGGGTCAATGTGTACTACCGCCTCAGCCGCGACGGCTATCGGGAACACCAGCAGACGCTGCGTGCGGCTCCCGACAGCGCGGTGGCTCCGGTGGCCGATTCCCCCGAAATGAGTGAGGAGGCTGCATGAAGTTGATCGAGCGTGCCGGTATTGGGCTGGCGCTGCTGACAGGGCTGCTGTCCAGCACGACTGCGCTGGCCGATGTACCCGCTGACGACGGCCAGACCCCCGAGCAGGAGGAGCGCGCGACCGGTCGGTCTACAGATGCCAGCTCCCAGGCCGGCGTGATCGCCGGCGGACTGGCAGTCGGCGTGGGTGCCGCCAGTGCGTTGCGCCGGGACCGCGTGCGGCACGCAGACGTGCCCTCCGGAATGGAGGACATATCGCCGCAGGTCAACGCCAATGGGTTCCAGATCGCACGCAATCGCGACGGTATCGCCGAACTGCGCGACGCGCTGACGGGCGCTGTGGTGGCGGGTGACGACGTTCTGCGTTTTGCACCGGACCAGACCGTGCGCCTGCGTGGCGCGCGCCTGCTGGAGATGGGCGAAGGGCAGATCGGCGCTGACAGCCGCGACGGTGTCAACGGCGCACAGCTGTTTGCCACCCACAAGCGGATCGGATCGCTGGAGCATGCCGCGCTGTACGCGCGGGTCGGAGCCGACGAGGAGAGCCGTCCGGCGCAGGCCGCGCATCTGGGCAGCGCTTACGGCAGCGACGCGCGCGCGCAGGGCAATGGGTCAACGGCACTGGGGGCGTACACCTGGGCGCACGGCACCAATTCGGTGGCGATCGGCCGGGGGGCCTATGTGCAGCAGCCCGCCGCCGATGGCTTCGCGCTGGGCGCGCGGGCCAGAGTGTCGGCCGAGAACGGCCTGGCCATCGGTGCTTCCACCCAGGTCTGGGAAGACGGCTACAACAGCGTGGCCATCGGCTATGGATCGGTGGCGACGCAGCCGATGGAAGTGTCGGTGGGCGGGCAGGGCCTGCGCCGGCGCATCGTGCATGTCATGCCCGGTGCCGCGCCCGACGACGTCGTGACAGTGCGCCAGCTCAACCGCCTGGCCGGTCTGCTGGGCGCTGACGAGGTCGATGCGGCCGGGCAGCTTCCGGGCCGTCACTACACCGTGCTCGGCGTGCGCCACGACAGTGTGGCGGGCGCGCTGAGCCACCTCGATGAGGGCCTGCGCGGCACCCAGCAGGCACTGGAATCTGCGACCAGCACCCTCAACCAGCGGATGGACGGAATGCAGGAGCCAGCACCCGACGGGACGGATGCGCGCGCGCGGGAAGGCGATGCCGCCGAGGTGGCCTCCACTGCGCCGACGCAGACCGCGCACACGCCCCGCGTGACACCGGCCGCTGCTTCGAACGATCTGCCGGTCGATGCGCGCGCGGTGGATGCCGCAGTGGACCGCGCCAATGCATACACCGATCAGGCCGTGGTCGGCGTCGAGCATCGCCTCAATGAGCGCATGGAACGGCTGGATCGACGCCTCAACCGCATGGCTGCCATGGGCGGCGCGCAGGCGGCGATGGCGATGAACACCGCCGGGTTGCCGACCTGGAACCGACTCGGAGCCGGGGTCGGGCACGCCGATGGCGAATCGGCGCTGGCCGTGGGCTACCAGCGCGTGCTGGACCGACGCGCCGCCACCACCTTCAGCCTCAACGGGGCGTTCAGCACGGGCGGCGAGCGCACCCTGGCCATGGGCTTCGGCGTAGGCTGGTGACTCAGCCGTCGCCCAGCCAGCCTTCGATCTCCTCGCTGGCCAGCAGAGTGCTCAGCTGCGCAACCGAGGCCCTTCGCATGGGCCGTTCGTCGACCGCTGAAAGGGGTGGCTGGCGCAGGGCGTCGAAAGGCAGTACGGCCAGGTCGAAGGTCAGCCCTTCGGCGCTGAATACCCACACCGGCGCATCCAGGGTACGTTCGCGATCCAGACGCAACCGGCGCATGCGTGATTCGGCTGGGATGCCGTGCTCTTCCAGGAAGTACTGCACCGACTCGGCCTGGTCGGTGTGCAGGTGCAGCTGTACCGGGCTGTGGTTGTCGGCGGTGCCGTCGAACACCGGCCCGCACAGACGCGGTGAGAATGCGTGCAGGAACTCCATCGCACGCAGTGCAGCCTCGCGTTTCCCGCGCAGTTGCTCGCCGTGCCCTGCACCGGCGAACAGGCGCTGGTACTCGCGCAGGGCGTCTTCAATCTCGGTGTTGCGCGGCAGCGAGGCATCGTCATGGATGCCGAGCCGGCTGGCGGCCTTGAGCTTGGCCTGGTGGTAATCGCGGATGCCGCCTTCGGCCATCAGCCGGGCGGCTTCATGGGCGAGCCGGTGACGGCGCTCGCGGGTCTGGCTGGCTGCATGCTGACGTGCACGATGCATGAGCGGTGCTCCCCTGGTACGACCTGACACTGAGCGTACACCGTTGGTGTGACATGTGCGTGGTGCAGGAGCCGTAGAGCCACGCCCTGCGTGGCTTCGCGGTGCCGGACGGGTGCGCAGCCACGCAGGGCGTGGCTCTACGTC
This sequence comes from Stenotrophomonas sp., assembly GCA_039592995.1. Taxonomy (GTDB): domain Bacteria; phylum Pseudomonadota; class Gammaproteobacteria; order Xanthomonadales; family Xanthomonadaceae; genus Stenotrophomonas. The sequence goes on from JBCNQC010000008.1 coordinate 34,843, forward strand.
ATGCGTGATCAGAAGATGTCGAAGGCGGCGTCGTCAGCCTGCGGGATCTGGCTGTTGAAGTCGTACTCCTCGAGCTTCTCCATGTCTTCGACCTTGACCCACTCGGTGGCACCGTTGAGCGTGGCCTGGACCATGCCCTGCGGCGGTTCGTTCTGCATGATCGGGGTGTCTTTCAGGGCCACGCGCATGTAGTCGATCCAGATCGGCAGAGCCGCACGGCCGCCGTACTCGCGGTAGCCCAGCGAACGGAAGTCGTCACGGCCCACCCACACGGTGGTCACGTAGCGGCCGCCGAAGCCTGAGAACCACGCGTCGCGGTGGTCGTTGGTCGAACCGGTCTTGCCACCCACGTCCTCGCGGCCCAGCACCTTCGCTGCCGTGCCCGTACCGCGTTGGACCACGTCGCGCATCATCGACACCAGCTGGTAGGCCGTGCGCGCGTCGATCGCGCGCGGGGCCACGCGGGCGTCCGGGTTGACCGGAGCGGCGGGCTCGGCCGGCTTGGGAGCCGCCGCCGTTGCCGGCGCGGTCGCCGACGGTGCCGCACCAAAGTTGAAGCCGTCCACCACCTGGCTCACCGGTGCACCGCTGCTGGTGCCGGCACAGTCGCGGCAGGCCAGGGCCGGGTTTTCCTTGAACACCAGGTTGCCGTCGCGGTCGCTGACCTGGTCGATCAACCAGGTGTCCACCCGCGAGCCGCCGTTGGCGAACACCGCATAGCCACGCGCGATGGACAGCGGGGTCAGGGATGCGGTGCCCAGCGACATCGACAGGTTCGGCGGCAGCTCAGCCTCGGCAAAGCCGAATTCGCTGATGTACTTGCGCGCGTAGTCCACGCCCATGCCATCAAGCAGGCGCACCGACACCAGGTTGCGCGACTGCACCAGCGCCTCGCGCAGGCGCATTGGACCGCGGAAGCCGCCGCCGTCGTTCTGCGGCTGCCAGGTCTTGCCGCCGCGCTCGCGGAACACCACGGGGGCGTCCAGCACGATCGAGGCCGGGTTGAAGCCCTTGTCGAAGGCGGCTGCGTAAACGAACGGCTTGAAGCTCGAACCCGGCTGACGGCGCGCCTGGGTGGCGCGGTTGAACTTGTTGCCGGAGAAGCTGAATCCGCCCACCAGCGCCTTCAGCGCGCCGCTTTCAGCGTCCAGCGAGACCAGCGCCGATTGCCCGCGCGGGATCTGGTCCAGCAGCCACTCGCCCTCCTTGGCCCCGGCGCGCACGCGCACGATGTCGCCGCGCTGTACCAGCTTGGCCGGGGTCTTGTTGGTCCACTTCGCCGCCGAGGCGGGCAGGGTGATCTCGGTACGGTTGGCCAGGACCACCGTGGCACTGCCGTCCGCGGCCGTGGCCGACACGATGGCCGGAAGCAGCCCCGATTGCGACGCCATCCAGCGCAGATGTGTCGCCAACGTGGCGGCATCGTCGCCGGCACCGACCGGTACCTGCTTCTCCACGCCGTGCCAGCCGTGGCGGTGGTCGTAGGTCAGCAGGCCATCGCGCACTGCCAGGTTGGCTGCGGTCTGCATCTCCGCGTTGATGGTGGTGGTGACGTGGTAACCCTTGTTGACCACGTCGCCGCCGAAGCGGGCAATCATTTCCTGGCGGACCAGTTCGGCCACATAGGGGGCGTCCACCTGCACCGGCGGCTCATGGGCGCTGGCGTGCATCGGTACCGCTTTGGCCGCGTCGGCCTCGGCCTGGGAGATGAAGCCCAGATTGGCCATACGCTGCAGTACGTAATAGTCGCGACGCTCGCGGGCACGCTCCGGGTTGCTGATCGGGTTGCCGCTGGACGGGAACTTGGGGATGCCGGCCAGCGAGGCCATTTCATCCAGGCTCAGGTCTTTGAGCTCCTTGCCGTAGTAGAACTGCGCCGCCGCCGCCACGCCGTAGGCGCGGTTGCCGAAGAAGCTCTTGTTCAGATACAGCTCGAAGATCTCGTCCTTGCTCAGTTCCTGCTCGATCTTGCGCGCTAGCAGGATCTCCGCCAGCTTGCGGGTGTAGCTGTACTCGGAACTGAGGAAGAACTGGCGGGCCACCTGCTGGGTGATGGTCGAACCACCCGGTACGCGCTTGTCGTTGGTCGTGGCCAGCAGCCAGACCGCGCGGGCGATGCCCTTGTAGTCCACCCCGCCATGCTCGTAGAAGCGGGCGTCCTCGGTGGCCAGGAAGGCCTGCTTCAGGCGTTCCGGGACCTCCTTCATGGTGATCGGGATGCGCCGGGACTCGCCGAACACGGCCATCAGCTGGCCGTCACTGGCGTAGACGTACATGGGTTCCTGCATCTCGATGTCGCGCAGGGCCTGAACGTCCGGCAATTTGGAGGAAATGGCGTAGTACAGGCCACCTGCGACGGCAGCGCCGATCAGTGCCAGGACCAGGAAGGCGACCAGCAACCAGCGCAGCCAGCGGCGAAAGCGTGTCATCAGTGACAGATTCCGATTGCGAATTTCGTGGCCGCAGAGTATAGATTACGCAAGGGAACGGCTGGGGCTGTTCCTGGGGAGCCAAGTCGAGAACCGTCAGGGGAGCCGTAAAACGTGTCGTAGTGCGCGTTTTGCAGCTTGGCGGTTGCGATTTGAAAAAAAAACGTTATTAATGCGCGGGCGCAGGTGTTGCGCTCAAGTGCCCGTCGGCAGGGGAGAAACCGTGGGGCTTATCCCAAAAAGCCAGACGCCGCTAATCGGCGTCGATATCAGTTCGACTGCGGTAAAGCTCTTGCAGCTTTCCCGCAGCGGCAACCGTTTCCGTGTGGAACATTACGCCGTGGAACCTCTCCCGCCGAATGCGGTGGTGGAGAAGAACATCGTGGAAGTGGAGGCCGTGGGTGAGGCCATCCGCCGCGCGGTGAACCGTTCAGGAACCAAAGCCAAGCACGCTGCGGCGGCGGTGGCGGGGTCGGCGGTCATCACCAAGCTCATCCCGATGCCTGCGGATCTGGACGAGAACGACATGGAAGCCCAGGTCGAGCTCGAAGCGGTCAACTACATCCCCTACCCGATCGAGGAAGTGAACCTCGACTTCGAGGTGCTGGGCGCGATCCCCAACAACCCGGAAATGGTCCAGGTGCTGTTGGCAGCTTCGCGCTCGGAGAACGTGGAGCTGCGCCAGTCGGCGCTGGAGCTGGGCGGCCTGTCCGCCAAGGTGATGGACGTGGAGGCCTTCGCGGTCGAAAACGCCTTTGCCTTGGTGGCCAGCGAGCTGCCCATCGCCAGTGATGGTGTGGTGGCCCTGGTGGACATCGGTGCCACCATGACCACGCTCAACGTCCTGCGTGGTGGGCGCAGCCTGTACAGCCGCGAACAGGTGTTCGGCGGCAAGCAGCTGACCGACGAGGTCATGCGCCGCTACGGGCTCACCTACGAGGAAGCCGGTCTGGCCAAGCGCCAGGGCGGGCTGCCGGAAAGCTACGAAGTGGAAGTGCTGGAGCCGTTCAAGGAAGCCACGGTCCAGCAGATCAGCCGCCTGCTGCAGTTCTTCTATGCAGGCAGTGAGTTCAACCGTGTCGACCACATCGTGCTGGCCGGCGGTTGTGCGGCACTGGCCGGTCTGCCGGAAATGGTGGAGGAACAGCTGGGCGTGGCCACGGTCGTGGCCAATCCGCTGGCACAGATGACGCTGGGTCCGAAGGTGCAGGCACATGCCCTGGCCCAGGACGCGCCGGCGCTGATGATCGCCACCGGTCTGGCGCTGAGGAGCTTCGACTGATGGCAAGAATCAATCTATTGCCCTGGCGCGCCGAACGGCGCAAGCAACGCCAGCGCGAGTTCATGACCATGCTGGGCTTCGCCGCCATTGGCGGGCTGGTGCTGTCAGCGCTGATCTGGTTCTACTACGACCGCCAGATCAGTGGGCAGAGCGACCGGAACGCGTATCTGCAGGCCGAGATCCAGAGGGTCAAGGCGCAGAACACGGAAATCGAGCGCCTGGACCGTCAGAAGGACCGCCTGCTGGCGCGCAAGCGCGTGATCGAGGAGCTGCAGGCCAAGCGTTCGCAGATGGTGCACCTGTTCGATTCGCTGGTGCGCACCATTCCCGAAGGCGTGGTGCTGACCTCGGTGAAACAGGAAGGCGACATCCTCACCCTGGGTGGCCGTACTCAGTCCAATGCCCGGGTCAGCGCCTACATGCGCAACCTGGAGGGGTCGGGCTGGATGACCAAGCCGGAGCTGTCGGTGATCGAGGCCAAGAAGCCGGAAGATGAGAAGGACAAGGCTCCGACCACCATCGCAGACATTGCTTCGCTGCCGTATGTGTTCGAGGTCAAGGTGACCCTGCCTGCAACCACGGAAGCGGTTGACGGTCTGGGTCCGGACGGCAGCGTGGTTCCGACCACGGATCCGGCCGCACCGGCAACGGCTCCGTCACCGGGCGTGGCTCCGCTGGCTCCGGCCGTGCCCTCCAGTGCACAGCCGCTCAGCCAACCGCCGCCCGCACCGCCGGCACCGTCAGGCAGCCGCATCGTTCCTGCCCCGGCCGCCGAACCCGCGCCGTCGAGCACGCCGCAGAAGGGGGCCGCATGAGCCAGAAGAAAGTCAATCTGAAGGAACTGGACTTCAACAACATCGGCAGCTGGCCGCAGCAGGCAAAGATCGTCTTCTGCGCGTTGCTGGCGGTGGTGATCGTGGGTGTGCTCTGGTTTGCACTGATCACCGGCAAGCGCGATGAGCTGGCGGCCCTGGAGCAGAACGAAGTCACCCTGCGTGCAGAGTTCGAGAAAGAGCAGGGGCGTGCGGTCAACCTGGAGCCGCTCAAGCAGCAGCTGGCCCAGATGGAACAGGTGCTGCAGCAGATGCTGCGCCAGCTGCCCAGCAAGACCGAAATGCCTGATCTGATCATCGACATCTCGCAGACCGCGTTGTCCAGCGGCCTGACCAACGAGCTGTTCCAGCCCGGCGAGGAGATGACCAAGGAGTTCTACGCCGAGAAGCCGATCGCGCTGCGCATGGTGGGCAGCTACCACCAGTTTGGCGCGTTCGTCAGCGGTGTGGCTTCGCTGCCGCGCGTGGTCATCCTGACCATGCACGACATCAACCTCAAGCCCAAGGACCCCAAGACCGGCATCACTGCCCGCAGTGGTGCGCTGGAACTGTCGGGTACGGTCAAGACCTACCGCTATCTGGACGACGTTGAAATGGAAGCGCAGGAAAAGGCGGCCGCCGCTGCGGCACCGGGTGCCACCCCGACCGGAGGCAAGCCATGACCTTTGCGTCTACTGCACGGGTCGGCGGCCTGCTGCTGCTGGTGCTGCTGACGGGCTGCGCCCGTGGCATCACCAGCACGCCGGGCGATGCCCCCAATCTGGAAAAGTGGGTGGCGGACGTGCGTGCGCGTCCGGCACCGCCGCTTGAGCCGCTGCCGGTCATGAAGCAGTTCGAAACCTTTGAGTACTCCGCGCAGGGTCTGCGCGATCCGTTCACCGACGCCTGGGCGCGTTCCAATGACAATGCGGCCGGTCTTCGACCGGATCCGGATCGCCGCAAGGAACCCATGGAAGCCTTCCCGCTGGACGCCCTGGACATGATCGGTTCGATCGGTGGTGGCCCGGGGCTGGTCGCGCTGGTAATGGCTCCGGACAAGGTCACCTACCGGGTGCGTCCGGGCGTTTACATGGGGCAGAGCGACGGCCGGGTGACCGGGGTCTTTGAAGACCGGATCGAGCTGATTGAACTGGTGCCGGATGGCGCGGGTGGCTGGCTGGAACGGCCTGCTTCGCTCGCGCTTGAAGATCAATGAATGATTATGGGGATTGCACGATGACCTTTTCCAACGCCATGCTGCAGCGTCCCACCCGGCGCCCGAAGCTGATCCACATGTGCGCGCTGGGAGTCGCGCTCATGCTGGCCAATGGCACGCTGATGGCGGCAACGCCGGCAGCGACCACGCACGCTGCTACTGATGCCGCGCCGGTCACGGCACCGGCCTCGCTGGCGGTGTCCAAGATCGATTTCAAGCGCGGTGAAGACGGTTCCGGCCGCCTGATCCTGCAGTTCGACGGTAACGGGGCCAACCCCGATCTGCGCAACCAGGGCAACGCGGTCGTCATCGACGTCGGCAATGCAACCCTGCCGGCCAGCCTGCAGAAGTCGATCAATGTGAGCGACTTCGCCACCCCGGTGCAGCGCATCGATCCCAAGCCCTACGGTGGCGGTACCCAGCTGGTGCTCAACACCAGCAGCGCATTCGAATCGCTGGCTTATCAGACCGGCAACGAATACGTGGTGGAAATCAGCCCGCGCAAGGCCGTGGCCGCTACGGGTGCCATCAATGCCACCACCGTGACCCAGGCCGCTGCGGCGCTGGGTGCGCGTGGCTACAGTGGCAAGCCGGTGACCTTCAACTTCCAGGACGTGCCGGTGCGCACCGTGCTGCAGTTGATCGCCGAAGAGTCGAACCTGAACATCGTCGCGGCTGACACGGTGCAGGGCAACGTGACCCTGCGCCTGGTCAACGTGCCGTGGGACCAGGCACTGGATATCGTGCTGCGTGCCAAGGGACTGGACAAGCGCCAGGACAACAAGGTGATCTGGGTCGCTCCGCAGCCGGAGCTGGCCAAGTTCGAGCAGGACAAGGAAGATGCCCGCATCGCAATCGAGAACCGCCAGGATCTCGTGACCGAATACGTCCAGATCAACTATCACAATGCAGCTGCCATCTTCAAAGCGCTGACCGAAGCCAAGGGCATCGGCAACAACAGCGGCGGCAGCAGCGGCGGCGGTCAGGGCGGCGCTGCGGAACAGGACAGCGGCTTCCTCTCTTCGCGTGGCCGTCTGGTTGCGGACGAGCGCACCAACACGCTGATGATCAGCGACATCCCGAAGAAGATCGCGCGCATGCGCGAGCTGATCAACGTGATTGATCGCCCGGTCGACCAGGTGCTGATTGAAAGCCGCATCGTCATCGCCACCGATACGTTCGCACGCGAACTGGGTGCCAAGTTCGGCATCTCCGGTCGCCGCGACAATGTGTGGTTCGGTGGTGGCCTCACCCAGAACCACGCCAACATCGATGACAATGCCGAAGCGCAGAACGAGTATCTGGAAGCGTTGGCGGAGCAGCAGGCCAACGGCGGACCGGTGCCGATTCCGCCGGGGCAGATCTTCAATACCCCGAACCTGATGTTCAACAACGCGGTAGCCGCCGCCAGCAACCCCGGCTCGCTGGCCCTGTCGATCCTCAACGCGGGCTACCTGCTGGACGTCGAGCTGTCGGCCATGCAGCAGGAATCGCGTGGCGAGGTGATCTCCAACCCGCGTGTGGTCACCACCAACCAGCGTGAGGCGGTGATCAAGCAGGGTAAGGAAATCGGCTATGTGACCATCACCGGCGGTACCGGTGGCCAGGCCGCCACGCCGAACGTGCAGTTCAAGGAAGTGCTGCTGGAACTGAAGGTCACCCCCACCATCACCAACGACAACCGCGTGTTCCTGAACATGTCGGTCAAGAAGGATGAAGTGGAAAGCTACATCGTGCTGGACGGCTACGGCCAGGTTCCGACCATCAACCGCCGCGAAGTGAACACCGCGGTGCTGGTGGATGACGGTCAGACCGTGGTGATCGGTGGCGTGTACGAGTTCACCGACCGCAACAGCGTGAACAAGGTGCCGTTCCTGGGCGACGTGCCGTTCCTGGGCAACCTGTTCAAGAAGCGCAGCCGCAACAAGGACAAGGCCGAACTGCTGGTCTTCGTCACCCCGAAGGTGCTGCGCGTGGCCAAGACCAACTAAGGCGGTAGAGCCACGCCCTGCGTGGCTTCGACCCGGCAGAGCAAATCCAGAGTGGGCCGCCTTGTGCGGCCCTTTCTGCGTTCAGGCAACCTTGATCCCGCTGCCTCGTCAGTCCTGCCATGATGTCAGGGGAACCTGGCGCGTGTTGCGCCGGTCTGACGGATGCCATGAACCTGCCACCTCCGATGCCCGAACTCGATACCGCCGCTTCCGCTGCAGAGACCGCCGCTGCACCTGACCGCCTGCATGACGGCTTCCGCGCCCTGCGTGAAGCGCTGTCCCGGGAGATCGTCGGCCAGCGTGAACTGGTTGACCGCCTGCTGACTGCTCTGCTCGCCGACGGGCATCTGCTGGTCGAAGGCGCTCCAGGGCTCGCCAAGACCACCGCCATCCGTGCGCTGGCGGCGCGGCTGGAGGCCGATTTCTCCCGCGTGCAGTTCACCCCGGACCTGCTGCCCGCCGACCTGACCGGTACGGAGATCTGGCGTCCGCAGGAGGGCCGCTTTGAATTCGTGCCGGGCCCGATCTTCCACCCCATTCTGCTGGCTGACGAAATCAACCGCGCCCCTGCGAAAGTGCAGTCGGCGCTGCTGGAAGCCATGGGCGAGCGGCAGGTCACGGTGGGCCGGCACACCTATGCGTTGCCGCCGCTGTTCCTGGTGATGGCTACGCAGAATCCGATCGAGCAGGAGGGCACGTTCCCGCTGCCCGAGGCACAGCTGGACCGCTTCCTGATGCATGTGCGCATTGGCTATCCCGACGCGGACGCGGAAGCCGAGATCCTGCGATTGGCCCGCGAACGTGCCCGCGACGCGCTGGGACAGCCGCCCCCGCCACCTGCGCGCATGCCGCTGGCCGACGTGTTCGCCGCGCGCCGGGCGGTGCTGGACCTGCACATGGCACCGGCGCTGGAGCGCTATCTGGTGGAACTGGTGTTGGCCACACGCGAACCCGCCCGCTACGACACCGCGCTGGCGCGCCGGATTGCCTGGGGGGCCAGCCCGCGCGGGTCGATCGCGCTGGAGCGGTGTGCCCGCGCCCGGGCCTGGCTGCAGGGCCGTGACTACGTCACCCCCGATGACATCCGCAGCGTAGCGCCCGATGTGTTGCGCCACCGCGTGCTGCCCAGCTATGAGGCCACGGCCGAGGGCTGGGATGGCGAGCGCCTGGTGGCCGAGCTGCTGGCCCGCGTGCCGGTACCCTGAGCGGATCATGCGTGCCCACGATGAGTGCCTGCCCGCGCAGGAAGGCAACGGATTGCAGCCAACCCTGGCCGAGCTGGTCGCGCTGCGCCGCAGTGCGCACCGCCTGGCACCCCCGAAGCGTGGCCGGCATGGGCTGGCCGGACAGGCTCCGTCACCGCTGCGTGGGCGTGGCATGGAGTACGCCGAATCGCGTGAGTACGTGAGCGGCGACGATGCCCGTCATATCGACTGGCGGGTGACCGCACGCACCGGTCGCGCGCACACCAAACTGTTCCAGGCCGAGCGCGAACGCATGACGCTGCTCGTGGCCGACACCGATCCGGTGCTGTATTTCGGCACCCGGGTGCGCTTCAAATCCGTGCAGGCCGCGCGCGTCGGTGCGGTCGCCGCATGGCTGGCACAACGCCAGGGCGACCGGCTGGCCGCGCTTCGCGGCAGCCAGGCCACGCCCCCCGTGGCACCCGCCGGTGGCACCCGCGGGGTGCTGCGTGTGCTGGACGCGCTGACCCGCTGGTACGCACAGCCTCCCGAAGACGATGCCGGCCTCGACCACGCACTCGGGCAGGCCGCGCGCCTGCTGCGGCCGGGCGCACGGGTGGTGGTGCTGGCCGACCCCACCCGCGCGGCGGACGTGCAGGCCTCGCGCTGGGCGGGGCTGGCGATGCACCACGACGTGCAGTTGATGCTGCTGGTCGACCCGCTGGAGCTGGCTCCGCCCAGTGGGCTGCTGTCGTTCCACAGCCAGGGTCAGCCGGTGGCACTGGACCTGGGCAACCCCGTCGTGCGCGCACACTGGGAGCAGCGCTTCGTCAGTCCGTTGCAGGCGCTGCAGCAGACGCTGGGTGCCCGCCGCATCCGCGTCCAGGTGATCGCCAGCGATGATCCCAGTGATGCCTGGCTGAGCCCGGTTCCCACCGCGGTGGTGGCATGAACGCAGCCACTGCACTGCAGCTGCGCGATGTACACCTGCCGCCTGCACCGGGCTGGTGGCCCTTGCCGCCGGGCTGGTGGCTGGTCATCGGCGGCTGCGTACTGGTGGTGTTGCTGGTGTGGGTATGGCGTGCGCGTCGACGGCGCCTGCGACGCCGCTGGCAGCAGCACTTTGCGACCGTGCTGGCAGCCGCGGCGACCCCGGCAGACGAAGTAGCCGCCATGGCCGAGCTGCTGCGCCGTGCGGCACGGGTGCGCAGGCCAGGCGCGGAGCTGCTGCAGGGCACGGAATGGCTGCAGTTCCTCGATACGCCCGAAAGCCCGGCGTTCTCCTCCGGTGAAGGACGGTTGCTGCTCGACGGCGGCTACCGTCGTGAGGTGGATGCGGCGGCCGTGGCGCGGCTGCGCCCACTGGCGCGGAACCGCTTCGTGCACCTGATGACCGGCCTGCGCACATGATCGCTTTCGCGCTGCCGGCGGTGTTGTCCTGGCTGGATTCCCTGGCGTGGCCCTGGCTGCTGCTGGCCTTGCCGTTGCCGCTGTTGATGCGTCTGCTGCCGGCACGCAATGACGCAGGTCCATCCCTGCGGGTGCCCTATGCGCCTGAATCACTGGCCGCGCTGGGCAGCGCCGGCGTTCGGCTGTCCGTGGTGCGGCCTGGGCGGATGCTGTTATGGCTTGCGTGGTTCAGCCTGTGCGTTGCCGCGGCGCGACCGCAGCAGCTGGGTGAGCCGATCGTGCCGCCGCAGCAGGGCCGGCAACTGATGCTGGCGGTGGATTTCTCCGGCAGCATGAGCGAGCCGGACATGCAGCTGGGTGCGCAGATCGTGCAGCGCATGCAGGCCGCCAAAGCGGTGCTGGCCGACTTCCTGGACCGGCGCGCGGGCGACCGCGTCGGCCTGCTGATCTTCGGCGATCGCGCCTATACGCTTACCCCCATCACCGCCGACCTGGCCACCGTGCGCACCCAGCTGACCGACAGCGAGCTGGGGCTGGCCGGCAACAATACCGCCATCGGCGATGCCATCGCACTGGGCGTGAAGCGCCTTCGTGAGCAGCCAGAGGGGCAACGGGTACTGATTCTGCTCACTGACGGCGTCAACAACGCCGGCGTGCTGACGCCGTTGCGCGCGGCGGAGCTGGCCAAGGCCGAAGGCGTGCGGGTGTACACCATCGGGTTTGGCGGCGAAGGCGGCCTGCGCCTGTTCGGCGTGCAGATCGCCGCTGGCCAGGACCCGGTCGACGAAGCCACCCTGCAGAAGATCGCCGCGATGACCGGTGGCCGTGCCTTCCGCGCGCGCGACACCGACCAGCTGGCCGGCATCTATGCCGAGCTGGACCGGCTGGAGCCGATTGCGGCCCCGGGCGAAGCGGTGCGCCCGCGCATCGAGCGCTACCGCTGGCCGCTGGGCGTAGCGGTGCTGCTGGGCGCATTGGCCTGGCTGCTGCCGCGGCGGTGGCGCTGATGGACGTGCTTGCGCACCTGCATTTCCTGCGCCCCGACGCGCTGTGGGCCTTGCTGGCGCTGCCGCTGATCGCGCTGCTGTGGCATTGGCGTCGCCGCCGCGCCAGCGTGTGGCTGCACGCCGTCGATGCGCACCTGCTGCCGCATCTGCTGGTGCCGGGCGTACGCCGGTCATGGTGGGTACTGGTTCTGCTGCTGGCGGGTTGGACCCTGGCCGTGCTGGCCCTGGCCGGACCCAGCTGGCGTCAATCCGCGCAGCCGCTGTGGCAGACCCCGTCACCGCTGGTGATAGCGCTGGACCTGTCCAGCCGGGTCCGCGCCAGTGACCTGCCACCGTCGCGTCTGCTGCAGGCGCGGGCCAAACTGGCGACCCTGCTGCGCGAGCGCAGTGGCGGTGAAGTGGCGCTGCTGGTCTACGCCGACGACGCCTTCACCGTAGCTCCGCTGACTGCGGACCGCGCCAACGTGGCGCTGTACCTGGACGCACTGGATCCCAACGTGATGCCGCGCGATGGCCAGCAGGCCGCGCGTGCGCTGGATGCCGCCGTGCTGTTGCTGCAGCAGTCCGGCGCGAAGCAGGGGGACATCCTGCTGATCACTGATCGCGCCGACGCGGCTGACCAGAACGCCGCCGCACGCGCGCAGGCCCAGCAGATGCGGGTGTCCGTGCTGGGCCTGGGCACGCCGGACGGGGCGGCATATCGGGGCGATGACGGACAGATCGCACGCGCGCAGCTGGACGAGCCCAGTCTGCGCGCACTGGCCAGCGCAGGCGGCGGTGCCTATGCACGGCTGAGCGACGACGATGCCGACCTGCGTGCACTGGACGTGTTGCGCCCGCGCGGTGACGCAGGTGACCTGCGCCCCGGACAGTCGCGCTCCTGGCAGGATGAGGGGTACTGGTTGTTGCTGCCGTTGATGGTGTTGTCGTTGTGGGCGTTCCGTCGGCGCGGCCTGGCGATGGTGATGCTGTGCGCGTTCTGCGGCCCGCTGCTGATGCCGGCCCCGGTACAGGCGGCCGAGCGTGACTGGTGGCAGCGCCCCGACCAGCGCGACCAGCAGCGCCTGTCCACCGGCGTCGACGCTTACCGACAGGGGGATTTCGCCACCGCCCAGCAGCAGTTTGAACCGGTGCACAGCGCCGAAGGGCGATACAACCTTGGTAACGCACTGGCCCGGCAAGGGCAGCTGGATGCGGCCATCGAAGCCTACGACCAGGCGTTGAAGCTGAAACCCGGCATGCCGGACGCGGTCGCCAACCGCGCAGCGGTCGATGCGGCCCGCAAGCGCAAACCGCCTTCCGGAGGACAGCAGGGCCAGCAACAGCAGCCGGGCCAGTCTTCGCAATCTTCGAAGACCCCGCCACAACAGCAGCAACAGCAACAGCAACAGCAACAGCAACAACAGAAACAGAAACATTCATCCAACGGAACGCCACCGCCCTCACAGGGCAACAATGGCCAATCCCAGGATCAAGGCCAGCCCGATCCGGCTGAGCAGGCCCGCGCGGACGCCGCGCAACGCGAGCGCATGCGCCAGGCGCTGCAGCGTCAGTCCGGGCAGGGTGAACCCAGCCAGACTCCGCCGCAGAAAGCGGCTGAAACCGCGCAGGAGCGCGAACAACGTCAGGCGGTGGAGGCCTGGATGCGCCGCGTGCCCGACGACCCAGGCAGTCTGCTGCGGGCCAAGTTCCAGCGCGAAAACGAACGCAGGAGACAGGAAGGACGATGAGTGCCCTTTTCAAACGGCTGGCCTGTGCGTTGCCGCTGGCTGTGCTGCTGGCGCTGGGCATTCCCGCGCACGCGCAGGTGTCGCCGGGGGAGGCCAGCATGGCCCCGCCGGTACGCGGCAATGCGACCGCGTTTCTGGAAATGGAAGTGGATGACCGCGACCCCTATGTGCAGCAGAGTGTGGGCGTGGTGGTGCGGCTGTATTACGCCTCGCAGCTGCTGTCCGGCGAGCTGGGGCTGGACGCGCCCGAGGGCGCGTCGCTGCAGCGGGTCGGGCAGGATCGCAGTCTGGTGCGTGAGGTCAATGGCCGCCGTTACAACCTGGTGGAACGGCGCTACCTGCTGATTCCCGAACGAAGCGGCCCGCTGCTGCTGCCGGGGGCGCGCTTCGAGGGGCGTGCGGCCGGTGGCTTCTTCGATGAGATGTTCGGCGGTGGCAACGGCCGCCTGCGTGCCACCGCGCCGGACCAGCCGCTGCAGGTCCAGCCACAGCCAGCCACGGCTCCGCAGCCGTGGTTGCCGCTGCATGACCTGCGCCTGCGCTACACCGCTGCGCCGGCGCGCGGCCGCGCCGGGGAAGCGGTGACCGTCGTGGTCGAGGCCGTCGCTGATGGGGCCACCCGCGCGCAGTTCCCGGAACTGCCGGAGCTCGACGCCGGCGCGGACGCCCAGGTGTTCGCCGAGCCGGCGCAGTTCGACGAGAGCTTCAACGGCAGCACGCCGCAGCTGAAGCTGACCCGGCGCTATGCCATCGTCCCGCGCCAGCCGGGCACCCTGGTGGTGCCTGGGCTGCGAATTCCGTGGTGGGATGTGCGCAACGCCCAGGCGCAGACCGCCACGCTGCCGGACCTGACCCTCGATGTGGGGCAGGGCAGCAGCGCGGCTCCGGCCATCCCGCCGCCGCAGGACACCCGCGAGGCTCTGCCAGATGGCGAAACCGGCACCGTACCGCCCGCGTTGCCGACGGCCGCACCGGCCCAACCCTGGGGCTGGATCGCCGCGGCGGGCGGATTTGCACTGCTGTGGGTGCTGACTCTGGCATGGGGCTGGCGTCGTCGCCGGCAACCGGTGGCCAGCGCTGACGATGCTGCGGACCCCCGGCGCTCGCCCACGCTGGCGCAGCTGCGCCAGCAGCTGGATACCGGCAGTCTGGACGATGTGATTGCCACCCTGGCCCGCATGGGGGGACTGCGGGGGCTGGACGACGTGCTCGCGGCGCTGGCTGAACCCGACCAGCGTCAGGCCCTGCAGGCGATGCAGGCCGCGCGCTGGAGCCGGAACGGCGGGGGCGTGGCCGCGGCGAGGCAGAATCTGCGCCGGGCCTTCCATGACGGACCGCACTGGCGGCAGGTGGCGTCGACTGACCACACTGGCCTGGCACCCTTGTATCCCCCGGGCCGTTGAGGGGTGCCCGGCAGTCCCTGCCGGCTTTGCTAAGCTGTCCGATCACCACAGGAACACCGCTCGATGACTGAGGCCGCAACCCCCGGGCAGACGCCACCCCGGCAGAAACTCCCCCTGCACTGGAAAATGTTCATCGGGTTCGGACTGGGCCTGGTCCTTGGCCTGATCGTGCATGCCCTCGAGGGCAACATCGTTGGCCTGGCCGAGGCCGCCCGCGCGGTGATGACCTACGTGACCACCCCGTTGTCGGGGCTGTTCCTCAACCTGATCTTCATGCTGATCGTGCCGCTGATCTTCTCGGCGCTTGTGATGGGCGTGTCGGAGATGGGCGATATCCGCGCACTGGGCCGGATCGGCTGGAAGACCCTGGCCTACACCGTGGTGCTGTCCGGCGTGGCGGTGGGTATCGGCCTGGTGCTGGTCAACCTGCTCAAGCCCGGCGTTGGCGTGGACCCGGCCATGGCCGCCCAGCTGCTGCATGAGAATGTCGAGCGCAGCCGTGAAATCGTCGCCAACATCGGCGAGCAGCCCAAGGGCATGGACATGCTGCTGTCGATCGTGCCGAGCAACGTGCTGGCGGCCGCCTCCAGCAACGGCGCGATTCTGTCGCTGATGTTCTTCGCGCTGATGTTCGGCATCGGCATGGTGCTGTCGCCGGAAGACAAGGTCGCCACCCTGCGCAAGGGCATCGAGGGCGTGTTCGAGATCTCGATGACCCTGATCAACCTGGTCATCCGCCTGGCTCCGTATGCGGTGGCCTGTTTCATGTTCAACCTGGCCGCGATTTTCGGCTTCGACCTGCTGGTCCGGTTGGGCGCGTATGTGGGCGTGGTGGTGCTGGCGCTGGGGCTGCACATGGTGGTCAGCTACGGCGTTGCCGTGTGGCTGTCAGGGCGTGCGCCGCTGGCCTTCTTCCGCGACACCCAGGAAGCCACGGTGATGGCCTTCTCCACCGCCTCCAGCAACGCCACCCTGCCGACCGCGCTGCGCGTGGCCGACCAGATGGGCCTGCCGCAGCGCGTCTCGCGCTTCGTGCTGACCGTGGGGGCTACCGCCAACCAGAACGGCACCGCGTTGTTTGAAGGGGTCACGGTGATCTTCCTGGCCCAGTTCTTCGGGGTGGAGCTCAGCATCACCCAGCAGCTGATGGTGATGGTGGTCTGCATCCTGGGCGGCATCGGCACCGCCGGCGTTCCATCCGGATCGCTGCCGGTCGTGGCGATGATCTGCGCCATGGTCGGCGTCGACCCGATGGGTATCGGCCTGATTCTCGGCGTGAACCACTTCCTGGATATGTGCCGCACCGCACTCAACGTCACCGGCGATCTGGCCCTGACCACGCTGGTGTCCAAGGGCGAGAAGGATGAGCCGCACGCGCCGGATCCCGCCCATTCATGAACCTGATCGAAGCCGTGGCCCCCTTTGTCAAGGGGGCGCGGCACAAGCGCGATAGCGCTTGAGCTGCGACAATAACGCGCCCGCAAGTTGCGGGAGCCTCCCGACCCCGACAGAACCATGACGCAGCCTACCCGCCGCCAGTTGGCCAACGCCATCCGCTTCCTCGCCGCTGATGCGGTCGAAACCGCCAAGTCCGGGCATCCCGGCATGCCGATGGGCATGGCCGATATCGCCGAAGTGCTCTGGAACGATTACCTCCGTCACAACCCCAACAACCCGAAGTGGTTCAACCGCGACCGCTTCGTACTGTCCAACGGCCACGGCTCGATGCTGCAGTACGCGCTGCTGCACCTGAGTGGCTACGACCTGCCGATCGAGCAGCTCAAGCAGTTCCGTCAGCTCGGCAGCAAGACCGCCGGCCACCCGGAACGGCATGAAACCCCGGGCGTGGAAACCACCACCGGTCCGCTCGGCCAGGGGCTGGCCAACGCCGTTGGCTTTGCCCTGGCGGAAAAGCTGCTGGCACAGCGCTACAACCGCCCCGAACATGAAATCGTCGATCACCGCACCTGGGTGTTCCTGGGCGATGGCTGCCTGATGGAAGGCGTGTCCCACGAAGCGGCCTCGCTGGCCGGCACCTGGGGCCTGGGCAAGCTGGTCTGCTTCTGGGACGACAACCACATCTCCATCGACGGCAACACCGAAGGCTGGTTCACCGACAACACCCCCGAGCGTTTCGAAGCCTATGGCTGGAACGTGGTGCGCGGCGTCGATGGCCACGAGCCGGACAGCATCAAGGCGGCAATCGACAGCGCGTTGGCGCAGTTCGACAAGCCGACCCTGATCTGCTGCCGCACCACCATTGGTTTTGGTTCGCCGGGCAAGGCCGGCAAGGAATCCAGCCACGGCGCACCGCTGGGCAAGGATGAACTGGAAGCCACGCGCAAGGCGCTGGGCTGGAACCATGGTCCGTTCGAGATTCCGGACGAGATCTACGCCGGCTGGCGTGCCGGTGGTACCGGCACCCTGCGCCAGGCCGAGTGGGAACAGCAGTTCGACAAGTACGCCGCGCAGTTCCCGGCCGAAGCCGAAGAACTGACCCGCCGTTCGCGTGGCGAACTGCCGGAAGACTTCCTGGCCAAGGCCGACGCCTACATCGCCCAGGTGCAGGCCGAAGGCCCGACCATCGCCTCACGCAAGGCTTCGCAGCTGGCCATTGAAGCGTTCGCGCCGCTGCTGCCGGAACTGGTTGGCGGTTCGGCCGATCTGGCGCATTCCAACCTGACCCTTTGGAAGGCCAGCAAGTCGGTCGCCACCGACGACCCGAATGCGAACTACGTGTACTACGGCGTGCGCGAGTTCGGCATGACCGCCATTGCCAACGGCCTGGCCCTGCATGGCGGTTTCATTCCGTTCGACGCCACCTTCCTGGTGTTCAGCGATTACGCCCGCAACGGCGTGCGCATGAGCGCGCTGATTCCGGCGCACGCGATCCACGTATATACCCACGACTCGATCGGTCTGGGCGAAGACGGTCCGACCCACCAGCCGGTGGAGCACCTGGCATCGCTGCGTTACATCCCGAACAACGACGTGTGGCGTCCGTGCGACGCGGTGGAATCGGCGGTGAGCTGGAGGTCGGCGATCACCCGCCAGGACGGCCCGAGCTGCCTGGTGTTCAGCCGCCAGAACCTGCCGCACCAGCCGCGCAACGCGGAGCAGGTGGCCCAGATTGCCCGCGGTGGCTACGTGCTGGCCGACGCCGAAGGCGGCGTGCCGGACGTGATCCTGATCGGCACCGGTTCGGAAGTGAGCCTGGCCGTTGCGGCCAAGGCCGAACTGGACGCGGCCGGCATCAAGACCCGCGTGGTGTCGATGCCGTCCACCGACGTGTTCGAGCGCCAGGACGCCGGCTACCGCGAAGCGGTGCTGCCGAACGCCGTGCGCAACCGCGTGGCTGTTGAAGCTGGCGTGACCGGCTTCTGGCGTCAGTACGTGGGCCTGGACGGTGCCGTCGTGGGCATCGACACCTTCGGTGCCTCGGCCCCGGCGGATGCGCTGTACAAGCACTTTGGCATCACCACCGAGCACGTGGTCGCCGCCGCCAAGGCGCAGCTGGCCAACTGATCGTTGCCCGCATGAAACCCAGCGGCGCTCACTGGCAACGGTGAGCGCCGTTTTTGTTTTGCGCGTGATTGCCTGATTGCACGATTTCCGTGGGGCCGGGCTCTGCCCGGCTGCGGTTGGATTTGGGCGAACAACCGGTGGTCAACGTTGCTCTGGTTAGGCGGCTCGGGATGGGCGTTCCGGGGGACGCCGCAAGTACGTCCTTGTAGGCTCGATCGCCGCTTGCACGTGTGCGCAATCCTGCGCACACGGCAAGACCGGGGTTGGGCGTCCTGCCCAACCCGTCGGGCGCATGCGCCCGACCCATGCGGCTCACGCCCCCTCCAGCCCACCCCGAGCCGCCACGACAGTGGGTCGGTGGCCAGGGAAGATCAAAACCAACTCAGCACTTGCCTGTGCGCCGGTCCTGCTTTGGTGTGATCGGTCGACAGACGATCGCCGTGAAATGGTCCACATCCGGTAACGCATGAACCCAAATTGACATTGCCGTTGATCTGGCATTTTCCATGGCCACCGGCCAACTGTCTGGGGCGTGCCGGGATGGGTTTGCGGGACCGTCAAAAACATGGATGTTTTTGACGAGCCTACAAGGGTGAAGGCGCACTGCTTGCGAGGCACTGCCTCGCGTGCGACTGAACGCCCAACCGCTGGCGGTTGGGCCGGGCCCCGGAGGGGGATTCACGGCGTGTCCCGCAAACCCATCCCGGCACGCCCAACACGGGAACCGATGACCGAGGGTTGTCCGCAAGAATCCAACCGCAGCCGGGCAAGCCCGGCTCTACGCAGTCCGCGCCAACCCCAGCCGCACCAGCCGTGCTTCGAGCTTTTCGCCGAACGTCTTCGGTGCGTCCAGCCCCATGCGCTGCAGATACACGACATCGCCATCGCCGGCGGGCTGGCGCAACGCCGCCAGCACCGTGCGCAGTTTGCCGCCCCGCGTGGCGGTGTTCTGCTTCAACCAGCCCAGCGCCTTTACCAGGTGCTGCTCCACCTCGGTGAAGTCACTGCCCAGCGGATAATCCGGCAGTTCGCCCGATTGACGGAACGGTGCCAACGCCGCGCTGACTGCCGCGGCGCTGTTGCGCTCACGCCATCGCGCAGGTGCAGTAAACGCCGTCGCCAGCTTCTTCGATGCCTTCGCCGTCTGCAGCAGATCGTCCTGGAAACCGGCATCGGCAATCGCGGTCATGTTCACCACGCAATCCTCATCGGTCAGGTTGCGCAGATCCGCAATGCCGTACTCATTGATGTAGATGTCGCGCAGATGGCGGGGAATGGTGGTGTGCCCGTAGTTCCAGCGCACGTTCGACTGCAGGCCGCGCGCATCCTCGCGCGTGGCCCGGAACATCAGTGCGCTGCGCGCCTCCGGCAACGCATGCGCCATCGCCACGAAGTTGTACTGACCGCCCACGCCCGATACCACCCGCCCGTCCTCCAGCGCATCCGACGTTGCCGCACCCAGCGCGGTGGCCATCATGCAGGAGTTGAAGAACCGCGCATGACGTCGCTGCAGGCGTTCCAGCGTTTCATTGCCGCCGTACAACTGGTTGATTTCGCTGATACGGCGCATGCCGATCGCCCGGCATTCGTCCTGCGGGAGGTCGCGCAGCCACTGGTAGAAGTCAGGCGAACCCAGGTAAAACGCGCCGTGCAGGTACTCACCCTCCGCTTCCAGCGTGGCGTGGTCGATGCTCAGCGTGCTGCCGTTCTCGATACGTTGCATCAGCGCCAGATCGTCGTGCACCTTGCGCCGGATCACCCCGGTCTGCACCAGCCGGCGGAATCCTTCGTTGAGCATTTCGCTGCAGCCGTACAGGCCCACCTCGAACGGCTCCAGCCCGCCGCATTCCAGTACGGTGGGATGGTGCTCCAGCTCCGGGTCCAGCGCTCTCAGTATCTGCCGGTAGCGCGTGTTGTCCGTATGGCGCAACACCAGCGCGTGGCTGATCGCATCCGCCAGCGTGCCGATGCCGATCTGCAGGGTGCCGCCGTCGCGCACCAGGGTGCTGGCATACAGGCCAATCGCGTAATCGGCATCGCTGACCGGCTGACGCGGCAGGCCGAACAGGGCCGGGTAGGGCGGCGGCGGGGTGATCACCAGATCGAAGAAGGTCACATCCACCGTGGCCGAGCCGCCCAGGTACGGCAACTGCGGATCGATCTCGGCGATGAGCAACGGGCGCGGCAGCCCGCGCGCGGCCATCGCGTCCAGCGTGTCCTGGGTGATGTCGTTGTTGCACGACAGCGATAACCGGCGGTCGTCCGGGCGCATCGCCACCTTCTGCACGATGGCATGGGGCGCGCGCTGCGCTACGGCATCGGCCGCATGGGTGTAGTTCAAACTGGTGTAGCCGCGCTGCGCCTGCGACGAGCCCAGCAGCGCGCCGGACTGCATGTAGAACTCTTCCACCTGCACATGCGCGGGCAGACGGTCACGCGCCATCGCATCGGCATAGGCCAGGCGCGGGAAGTCCTCGCCGAAATGACGCTCGGCGAACGGAGCCATGAAGCGCGCCTCCAGGCCCCCGGCCGCTGGGCGTGGCGGATTCAACGACAGTGCGGTGTACAGCTGCAACGGCCGCGACGCATCACCCTCCACCCGCGCATATAGCGCGTTGAGCAGACGGTGCGGCTTGCCCAGCGCCAGCGGCGCGCCAATCCGCAGCGGGCCATCCACCCGTTGCAACAGCCAATCGACGGCGGCGTCCAGCTCGGTGAGGTGATCGGTCATTCAGCACAATTCCCGGTAGTGCCGGCCGCTGGCCGGCATGAACATGACAGCCATTACAGCATTTCGGGCTTGAACAGACCGCGACGCGAGACCGTCGGCCCGGCACACATGAACTGTCCGTCGCCCTGGTAATGCAGCGTGCGTGGTCGCTTCGGAACCGGCGCAACATGCGCACGCACCACTTCCCATATGAACAGCCCATAGGGTTTGATCTGCCGCGCATCATGCAGACGGCACTCGAAGCTGGCATGGCACGCGTCAAGCAGCGGCGCGTCGACCTCGGAGGCTGCACTGGTCTGCAGGTCGAGCCGGTCGAACTTGTCGGTATCGGCCCCACTGCAGTTGCCAATGCGCACCACGGTATCGAGCAGATCTACTGTCGGCAGGTTGATGACGCATTGCCCACTGCGCCGGACCAGCTCATGGCTGTGGTTCCCCGGTGCGATCATCGTGGCCACGAGCGATGGTGTGAACTCCAGCACGGTGTGCCAGCCAAGCGTCATCACATTGCGCTGCTGCCGCCAGGCCGATGTGATCAGTACGATCGGGCCCGGCTCGAGGTAACGGCGCACCTCGCTGACTGGAAAATCCCGTTTGGATGGGCGACGCATGGCCACCTCCGAAGAACCTGCGTCGATCCTCGCAATGGCTGCATGAATCGGGTGTCGAAGGCCGGACTTGACATCCGTTTCGATTACGTGCGTAATCGAGCTGTCGATTACGGGTGTAAATGATGAGCCAGATCAGCGAAGCCGAAGCGGTCGTCATGGAAGTGCTGTGGGCGCGGCATCCGCTCGGGGCCGATGAGGTGGTGGCCGCGCTGGCCGATCGCGACTGGGCAGAGCCCACCATCAAGACCCTGCTCAACCGCCTGCTGACCAAGGGGGCGATCAGTGCCTGCCGGGAGGGGCGTCGCTACCTGTATTCGCCGGTGCTGCAGCGCCACAGCTGGGTGGCCGAGCAGAGCTCCGGCCTGCTGGACAAGCTGTTTGCCGGTCGGGTCGCGCCGCTGGTTGCGCACTTCAGCCAGCGTGGGGAGCTGAGTGCGCAGGACATCGCCGAATTGAAGAAGCTGATCCAGGAGCTGGAACATGACTAGTCTGCTGCAGGTCTTGTGGCTTACCAGTGCATGGGGTGCGATTGCGGTGCTGTTGATCGCGCTGGCGCGCCCGTTGCTGAAGCGGCTGGGCGGCGCTGCCGTGGTGTATCGGAGCTGGTGGATGCTGCCGCTGGCGCTGCTGGCCCCGTTGCTGCCGGTGCCCGCGGTGCCCGTGATCGAGGCCGCACCCGTGCGCGCATTCGGAACGGTGCTGACGGCCCCCCTGCTACCGGCCGATGCACCGCTGTGGCCCGCGCTGATGCTGGCCGTGTGGCTGGCAGGGGCCCTTGGCGTGGCGGTACTGCAGATTCGCGCGCAACGCCGCTTCGAGCGGGCGATGGGACCGCTGTCGCCGCGCCCCGACGGCAGCTGGCAGGCCAGTGCGGACCCCGGCTTGCCGGCGCTGGTGGGCGTTCTGTCACCGCGCATTGTCGTGGGGCCGGACTTCGATCTGCGCTTCAGCGCGGCCGAGCGTGATCTCGTCCTGCAGCACGAGCGCAGCCATCGCGCGCATCGTGATCACTGGGCCAACCTCGCCGTGGCCCTGCTGCGTTGCGTGTTCTGGTTCCATCCGCTGTTGCCGTGGGCGACGCGCCGCTTCCTGTGTGACCAGGAACTGGCCTGCGATGCGCGCACGGTGGATCCCCATCCGGCATTGCGCCGGCTCTACGCCAGCACGCTGCTCAAGGCGCAGCTGGTCCACCCGGTTGCGCCGATGGCCTGCCATTGGCGCAGCCAGCCGATGTTGAAGGAGCGAATTGCCATGTTGAAGCAAAGCAAGCGGAAGGCATTGCCGTGGGTATCTGGACAGGCAGTGGTGGTGGGGCTGTGCGTTGGACTGTGCACCATGGCGTGGGCCAGCCAGGGCGGTGCCGGAACGCCCTCGATCGGCTTCGAAGCAGAGTCCATCCCGGCCGGCAGCGCGAACGCGGTGGATGCGCAGGTGATCAATACCACGGCACCGAAGTACCCGGCCGCTGCCTTCGAGCAAGGCGTGTCAGGCAAGGTCGAGCTGCGTGTCGAGGTGGGGACGGACGGAAAGGTAATGGATGTGAGCGTGCTGAGCGCAACACCGGCGGGTGTGTTTGAAGATGCGGCGGTGACCTCGGCGCGTGCCTGGACATTCAAGCCCGCGCTGCGTGATGGCAAGCCGGTGGCGTCCGCACTGAAGATACCGGTCACGTTCGAAATGAAAGACGAGGTTTCCGCACCATGAGGGGCCGCGCGCTGCTGGCGCTGCTGCTGCTCACCGGGTGCGCCAGCCAGCCCTCCATCAATACGGTGGACACCCGCAGCGAGACCGTCGACCACCGGCGATTGGCCGCTGCGACACCTGGTGGTGGGAGTGGCGCGGTGACGGCCTACGAACTGGGGGCCACCGAGGGCTATCGCATGCCGCAGTTGCATGGGGGGCCTCAGCCGGTGCTGGGCGAGCGCGATCCGCGTCGGGAGCTGGCTCCCACCCAGGTCTGCCTGCAGGTGGTGGTGAACGCTGAAGGCCGCGTTGAGCGCAGCGTACTGCTCAATGACCGGCCGGAATGCCAGGCCGGTGCTGCGGCGGAGAACACGGTGCTGGTGCAGGCGGCGCAGGAAGCGGTGGCGCAGTGGCGCTTCTCACCCGCTGCGGTGTG
Organism: Stenotrophomonas sp.; assembly: GCA_039592995.1. Lineage (GTDB taxonomy): Bacteria > Pseudomonadota > Gammaproteobacteria > Xanthomonadales > Xanthomonadaceae > Stenotrophomonas. The sequence goes on from JBCNQC010000008.1 coordinate 58,293, forward strand.
CCATTTCGCCCCGGGCCGGGTGCCGGAGGACCGGGGTGATTGTCGCGATGCCGCACGTGTTGAGCCGGTGGCGGTGAGTCTGCTTTATGCCTTCACCTTCGAGATCGTGAAAGGCCAGCAGATCGTGCGCCAGCACTGACGTCACTTGCGCCAACGCTTACGTAGAGCCGGGCTTGCCCGGCTCCTGGCGCAGCCGGGCAAGCCCGGCTCTACGCGCCACCCTGGATGTTTGCTTTTACTGACGGATGCATCAGCTTCGGCTCGGCCAAGGTGGCGTCACGCGCCTGCCGGGTGGTCACAAACCCGGCCTCGCTCACCCCATCGCGCAGATGGATGTTGTGCGTCCTCTGCGCCCCGATGGTGGTTTCGTTGGCCACCTCGCGCCCGCCCGGACCATAGTCGTGGCAGATGAACACACGGGTCGCATCGGGTAGCGCGAGCAGACGCTGGATCGAGCGATACAGCAGCGCCGCATCGCCACCAGGAAAATCGCAGCGTGCCGTGCCGCCATCCGGCATGAACAGCGAGTCGCCGGTGAACAGCGCATCGCCGATCCGGTAGGCCACGCTGTCCGGGGTGTGCCCCGGCACCGCGATCACTTCGCCCTCCAACTCGCCCAGCGCAAAGTGCTCGCCGTCGACGAACAGGTGGTCGAACGGTGCACCGTTGGCAGGCACGTCCATCCCATAGCGCGGGGCAAAAGTGCGCTGCACCTGGGTGATGCCTTCGCCCATTGCCAGCTGCGCCTGCGGCCACTGCTGCTTGAGCCGGCGGCCGGCGCTGACATGATCCGCATGCGCGTGGGTCTCCAGCAGCCAGCGCACCTGCAGCCCCTGCGCATCCACGTGGGCGCGCAGCGCCTGCAGTGGCGCTTCACCCAGCGCGTCGGTGTCGGGATCGTAGTCCAGCACCGGGTCGATCACTGCCGCCTGCAACGAGGCCGGGTCATGCACCACGTAGCTGAAGGTATGGCTGTCGGGGTGGAAGAAGGCGGCAACGTGCAGTGGCATGATCAGAACCTCAGCGTTTCCCCAGCGTGTCGTTCAGCAGCACGGCGAGGCGTTCGCCGGCCAGACGCAGTTCGCGCTCGGCGACCGGCAGGTAGGTGTCGGTATAGCCTGCCTCAAGCGTACGCTTCGGTGGGTAAACGCCAGGTGCAATGGCAATGCGGCAGCTGGCTTCAGCCCAGCTCACGGCATCGGCAGCGATGTTGACGCGCTTGCTGAACTTCGGCTTCGGAAGCTTGTTCAGGCGCGCGGCATAGGCATCGTCATCCAGCTTGCGTGTGTTGAGCATGCCGCTGTCCCACAGCGAATGCAGGTTTGTGCCGCGACCGTTGTACTGCACCTGGAAATCGTTGCCGCCCTTGTCGTGGCCGTAACCGGCGTGCATCGGCTGGTGAATGTCGCCGACGAAATGGATCACGAATTTCAGCGCCTGCGCGCGTTCGGCATCGGAGCGGCTACGGTCACCGAGGATGGCGGTCTGCGCCTTCAGCGCCTCGACCACGCAGTTGCCGTTGGCGCACTGACTGGCCGGCAGGTACTGGCAATCGTCCTCGCCCATGTTGATGTAATGCCAGCGCGCCGAGCGACGGCCCAGGCCCGGGTCCTTGCCGCGCAGTTCGTCGGCCCACGGGGCCACGCCGGCCAGGGTGGGGACCGGTTCGTTGGCCAACAGGCGGTCAACCTCTGCGCGGGCGGCCGGGGTCAGGCGCGATTCGGCCACGCGCGCGACCAGGCGATGGCCTTGCGCGCCCCAGGCCAGGGCGTCGGTGGAAACGAGGGTGAGGGCCAGGGCGAGGGTACTGGCACGGAACAGGAAAAAGATCTTCATCGGCCCCATTGTAATGACCCATCCTGACCCGGGCATGCCCGGATCTGGCCGCTGGGGAGCCCGGCGGGGCCAATGCGCCACCGGGCGATGCACTCGGGGTCAGTAAAACCTCATCCCGGCACCCGACAAGGCATGGGACGGGCGAAACACTTTGCTGCTTCGGTGCGGCGCGGTGGGGCTTTCAATGAAACCTTGCCCTGCCGGGGCTTGAGGCGCTGCCGAGGCAATGGCAGGCATCCTGTTGGCTGTCGCTGCAGTGTCCCGCAACCAGGTTTCCATGCAGCTGATCACCGGCGCGTAGTGGTTCTTATCGAACATCGAGCGCGACTGCAGGGAGCGCTGGATTGCATCGACCATGCTCTCCACGAACTGGCGATCGGTCTGCGTGGCCAGCAACAGGGTAACAGCCTCGGGGTGGGCACCCAGCGCAGCCCGGACAAGAGGATAGGTCTCGCCTCTGCTGCTGTCGGAGGGCTCGAGATAGCCTTGAGGAGCGTGCAGCAGCAGAAGCCGGATCATTTCGGTGTGGCCCTTGTATGCAGCATCCAGCAGCCCTTCGTTGTGACGCGGGTCAAGTGCTACGCCGTTTTCAAGCAGGTGGCGCGCTATTTCCAGTCGATTGGTAGTCACCGCCGCGTGCAGTGCGGCGTGGAGGTCCGTTCCGCCGCGGCGTTCACTCTGACTCAACTGCTGGTACAGCATACGAAACATTCTGACGTCGCCCTTCTTGGCGGCGAGTGCAAGATCCTCAGTGCGGGGGGCTGCGTCGGCAGCGAGCAGCAGCCCCGCACAGGTGTGGTCACCGCTCTCCACCGCCTTGCCCAAGGCGGTGTTTCCGAAGAATGGTGAGACGCGATTCACGTCGATGTAGCCTCTGCAGGTGTTCAGCAGTGCGGATACCCGGTCCGCATGCCCAGATGCGACCGCCAGGTGTAACGCACCATAACTGCCTGCATTGGGATTGAATTCAAAGCCGGGTTTCTTGAGCAGCCGGACGATCAAGGTGCTGTTCGCCGGTTTGAAGTGACGGGTGGCCTTTGAACTGGTGCGCTCGAAGCGACACAGCTTCTCCAGCCGAGTATGCGGAGGCGGCTCCACCGTGCCGTTGATCTGCTCCTGGCGGGCAACACTTTGATTCACTCGATTGTTCAGTCGTTGCAGGTGAGATTGAACAAGGCTGCTGACGCTGTTAAGCAGGGTTGACGTGGTTGAGCGCAGGGTCGGGCTGGTCTGCGGTGTTGTCACTGCAGCGGTGCTGCAGTGCAATGCGATCGCGCTTGATTGACCGGCAGACGTCCGGCCAATGTCCGACAGCCTCGCCACCATACCCTGCACTCCGGCCGATGCAGTGCTGGTCAAGCTGACCAGCGAGAACTTCGGCGTTTCCCCGGGGCTGACCGGTGCGGCAATCAGACTTCGCAGGCGACTGAGCTGGTTGATCAGCTGGACCCGCTCGCCGTCGTCCAGGCCCGGTTCGCGAAGCCGCAATTCCAACTCCCCGATGATGCCTTGCAGGTCTTCGACCTGCCCGGCGTTCAGATCCTGTGGGTCGCTGTGCTGGGCGGGCTGGCAGCCCATGCTCGGATCCCCCATGGGGTGGCTGTCTGATGGCGGTAATGGGGGGGCGGCTGCGGCAGCGCTTCCGGAGCGATTGCCCAGGTTCACTGTGCTCCATAGGGTCTGCGCCGCGCGGGGCAGTGAAAGGTTCCCAGCGACTGCTGACAACGATAAGCGAGTCGTGGGTAACAGGGATTCAAGGCGCATCGAGGGGTTCCATGACGAAGAGAACGCATCCTCGGAGCCGTTGCATTGACGAACAATGAATTCTTGCAGAATGCGTCACCACGTCCCGATAACGACATCTTTTGCTGTCGCTACTGGCCGGTAGCCGGGCGTGTGTGCGCGTCAGAAAAAAAAGCCCCGGCCAAGGCCGGGGCAAATGCTTTGCTGCGGGGGGTGTTGCTCGGTTGGGTTCTGATCCGCCGATCAGAACTTGAAGACGTAAGCCACGCCGTACACCAGCGGGTCGATGTTGACGGTGCCGATCTTTTCGCCATTCAACTTGACCTTGCTGTCGATGTCGATCCAACGCACGTCAACGCGCAGCGCACCGTTCTCGGCGACCTTGAAGTCCAGGCCGGCGTGGGCGGCCAGACCCCAGGAATCTTCCAGCTTCAGGTCAGCGCCGGCCAGCGCGCCGGTGGTTTCCTCGCTGAAGAAGGTCGTGTAGTTGACACCGGCACCGACGAACGGGGACACCTTGCCCTGGCTGTTGAAGTGGTATTGCAGGGTGACCACCGGCGGCAGGTGCTTGGTGCTGCCGACGCGGCCCAGGCCGTTTATGTTGATGTCATGCTTGAAGGGCAGGGCGGCCAGCACTTCAATGCCGAGGTTGTCGGCGATGAAGTATTCGCCGGTGATGGTCGGCTTGATGTCGCTGTCGACGTCGACTTCCAGGCCGCCGGCCAGGGTGCCGTTGTCGGACTTGGGGGCAACCTGGTGCACGCCGGCACTGAGGGTCCAGTCGCCCTTGGACTGGGCCATGGCCGGGGCGGCGGCCAGCGACAGAGCGACGGCAAGGCTGGACAGCAGAAGGGTGGAGGTCTTGCGCATGAGGGTGTCTCGTTGCGGGGTGGAATGGGGCCAGTTTTGCCGCCCGTGCTTCACCCCGCCTTGATCCGGATCAATCCGGCCCGGCCGCTCAGCCGGCGGTCAGCCAGCCGCCCCGGGGCCGGGGCCGCCGGGGGGCAGGCTTTGCTAGAATGGCGTCCCTTTCCATCGGCGCCGCACCGTCGCGGCTGCAGGAGCTTGTGAACATGGCAATCAAGGTTGGCATCAACGGTTTCGGTCGCATCGGGCGCAACGTGCTGCGTTCGGCGGTGCTGAACTTCGGCAATGACATCGAAATCGTGGCCATCAACGATCTGCTGGAGCCCGATTACCTGGCCTACATGCTGAAGTACGACTCCGTGCACGGCCGCTTCAAGGCCGACGTCAGCGTGTCCGGCAGCGACCTGCTGGTGAATGGCAAGAAGATCCGCCTGACCCAGGAACGCGACCCGGCCAACCTGAAGTGGGACGAAGTGGGCGTGGACGTGGTGATCGAATCCACCGGCCTGTTCCTGACCAAGGAAACCGCGCAGAAGCACCTGGATGCAGGTGCGAAGAAGGTGATCCTGTCGGCCCCCTCGAAGGACGACACGCCGATGTTCGTGTACGGCGTGAACGACAAGACCTACGCTGGCCAGGCCATCATCTCCAACGCGTCGTGCACCACCAACTGCCTGGCTCCGCTGGCCAAGGTGATCAACGACAAGTGGGGCATCAAGCGCGGCCTGATGACCACCGTGCATGCGGCCACCGCCACCCAGAAGACCGTTGATGGCCCGTCCAACAAGGACTGGCGCGGTGGCCGCGGCATCCTGGAGAACATCATTCCGTCCTCGACCGGCGCAGCCAAGGCCGTGGGCGTGGTGATTCCGGAATTGAACAAGAAGCTGACCGGCATGAGCTTCCGCGTGCCGACCTCGGACGTGTCGGTGGTCGACCTGACCGTGGAACTGGAAAAGGAAGCCACCTACGCTGAAATCTGCGCCGAAGTGAAGGCACAGAGCGAAGGCGCGCTGAAGGGTATTCTGGGCTACACCGAAGACAAGGTGGTGGCCACCGATTTCCGCGGCGAAACCCACACCTCGGTGTTCGACGCCGAAGCCGGCATCGCGCTGGACGGCACCTTCGTCAAGCTGGTGTCGTGGTACGACAACGAATGGGGCTACTCCAACAAGTGCCTGGAAATGGCCAAGGTCGTGGCTGCAAAGTAATTCGTTTCGGCGGTAAGCCTGAAGCGGCGCGCTCCTGAAAAGGGGCGCGCCGTTTTTTTGCGTGATTGCACGATTTCCCACGGCCGTGAAATCCCCAACATCCGGTAACGCATGACCCCGGATCAACATCGCCCTTGATTCGGCATTTCCCATGGCCACCGGCTGTTCGCCTGAATTCAACAGCAGCCGGGCAAGCCCGGCTCTACGTAACCTGTGCAACCGCACCCGGGCACCCTGCCCATCCCGGCACATCAGGTAGGATGACCGCGTGCCGCAGGTACCCACCCTCGGGGAGGGCGGCGTTTGATCGAGGATGACGTGGAATGGAAGCGTTGATTGTCCTGGCCGTGCTGGTCCTGCTGGCCATGCCGGTGCTGCTGGTGGTGGCGTTGGTGATGATTGGTGGGTTGCGCCGGCGTGTGGCTGCGCTGGAGGAGGCGCGCTATGCGGCGGACGCTGCAACGGTGCCCGAACCGCCTGCGACACAGCCCTGGAGTGAAAGCGCGCCCGTTGCGCCGGAGGTGCCGGTTGCGCCCGTGGTGCACGCTCCCGCGCCCGAACCCGTTGCCGCTCCCATCGCCGCCCGCGTCGCCCCCCCGCCATTGCCGCCCCGCGCGCCGGTCACCCCGCCGGCACCTGCCGTCCCCCAAGGGCCGAACGTCATCGAACGCGCCATCGATACGGTCAAAGCCTGGTTCACCGAAGGCAACGTGCCGGTCAAGATCGGCATGCTGGTGCTGCTGGCCGGTGTCGCCGCGCTGCTCAAGTACGCCAGTGACCAGGGCTGGCTCAATGCGCCCATCGAACTGCGTCTGGCCGGCATTGCCGCCGGTGCGCTGGGCCTGCTGGTGTTCGGCTGGGTGCAGCGCGAGCGTCGGCGATTGTTCGCGCTGGCGTTGCAGGGTGGGGCGATCGGCATCCTGCTGCTCACCATCTTCGCCGCCTTCAAGCGCTATGAGATGGTTGACCCCGGGATTGCCTTCGCCCTGAGCGTGCTGCTCATCGCCGGCCTTGGCGTGCTGGCCGTGGTGCAGAACTCGCGCACCCTGGCCGTGCTCGGCATTCTGGCCGGCTTCATGGCCCCGATCTGGCTGTCCACCGGCAGCGGCAACCACGTCGCGCTGTTCTCGTATTACGCCGTGCTCAACGCGGCCATCCTGGCCATCGCCTGGTGGCGACCGTGGCGCGTGCTCAACCTGCTCGGTTTTGCCTTCACCTTCGGCATCGGCACGCTCTGGGGCGCGCTGCAGTACCAGAGTGAGAAGTTCGCCAGCACCGAACCGTTCCTGCTGCTGTTCTTTGCGTTCTACCTGGTCATTCCGTTGCTGTACGCCCGCCGCCAGCCAGCGGAGAAGCGTGACCTGATCGACGGCAGCCTGGTGTTTGGCACCCCGCTGATCGCGTTCTCGCTGCAGGCTGGCATGCTGCACGACGACCGCCTGCTGCTGGCGTTGTGCGCGCTGGCGCTGGCCGCGCTGTACGCCGGCCTGGGCTGGGCGTTGATCCGTCGTGAGCGTTACGCCGCACTGGGCCAGTGCCATGCGGTGCTGGCCGTTGGCTTCGCCACGTTGGCGGTACCGCTGGCCCTGTCGGCGCGTGCCACCGCCAGCATCTTCGCGCTGGAAGGGGCCGGGCTGGTCTGGCTCGGCCTGCGCCAGCAGCGTCTGCTGCCGCAGATCGCCGGTGCCCTGCTGCAACTGGGAGCGGCGTTCGCGTTCGTGGTCGGTGCCGATTACTGGCGCTTCGACGGCACTGCCCTGGCCAATCCGACCTTCATGAGCGGGCTGTTGCTGGCCGTGGCCGGATTTGCGTCTGCCTGGAGCTATCGCCGTGCTGACAAGGAGGCACCGGCCATCGTCTACTACCTGTGGGGCCTGCTGTGGTGGCTGGGGACCTTCAGCCACGAGATCGGCCGCTTCGTCGCACGCAGCAGCGTACCCGACGCGATGCTGGTGCTGGTTGCCGTCACCGCCTGGCTTGCGGCTGAAATGCACCGCCGCCAGCCCGCCCGTGCGCTGGTGCTGACCACCCTGGCAATGCTGCTGTGCGCGTTCCCGGTCGCGCTGTGGCAGGTGGACGTGCACCAGCAGCCCTTCGCTGGATATGGCGCATTGGCGTGGGCGGTGTTTGCCGCGCTCGGCATCCGCAGCCTTTGGTGCCTGCGCGGCGGTCAAGGGCGTGCGGCGGTGGCCGCGCAGTTCATCTGGTGGCTGCTGTGGCCCACGGTGCTCACCCTCACCGCGAGCTGGTTGGCCGAGCGCTTTGAACTGGCCCAAGGCTGGACGCTGGCGCTGGCTTTGTTGCCCTGGCTGCTGCTGGCAGCGGTGTCGCTGCAGCGTTGGGGTTGGCTGACCCTGCCACTGGGCGAGCGCTTCGATCACAGCCGCCATGCCCTGCAGGGCACCGTGTTTGCGGTGCTGGTGCTGGCATGTTGCGCGTATCTGTTCGTGCCCGGCACCGCCGCGCCGCTGCCGTGGGTGCCGCTGTTCAATCCGCTGGAGCTGACCCAGCTGGCGGTGCTGGCCCTGCTCGCGCGCTGGCTGTGGACCGGCCAAGCTCCGCAGGAGCTGCAGGCGCAGCGGATTCCGGTGCTGGCGGTAGCGGGCTTTGCTGCCCTGACCAGCATCACCCTGCATGCCGTGCACCACTGGGGTGGGGTGGACTGGAATGACCGGCTGTGGAGTTCGACGCTCGCGCAGACCAGCCTGACCGTGGTCTGGAGCGTGCTCGGCGTGATCAGCTGGGTGTGGGGTTCGCGGCGTGGCCAGCGCGCACTCTGGCTGGTGGGTGCGGTGCTGATGGGCGTGGTGCTGGCCAAGCTGGTGCTGATTGACCGTCAACACCTGGGCAACCTGCTTGGCATTGCCTCTTTCATCGCCTACGGCCTGCTGTGCACGGTGGTGGGTTACCTGGCTCCGGCTCCGCCGCGCGCCGCCGGATCTGCTGTGGAGAATGCACCGTGAATCGTGTCTGCCATGTCCTGACCGGACTGTTTCTGCTGGTCGCGCCTTCGCTGGCGTTGGCCGATGACGCGCGCCAGGACTATCGCCAGCAGTGGCCGTTGCAGCTGTCTGCGCCGCAGGCAGGTGCGTACCGGCTCACGCTCGGGGACGCCCAATACCGCAGTGCGGTGTCGCCGCACTTGAAGGACATCCAGGTCTTCAACGCAGCGGGGCAGCCGCTGCCTTCTGCACTGTTCAGTGCCGAGCAACCCGTGGCGCAGCTCACGCCGCTGCAGCCGCTGCCCTGGTTCGCGCTGCCTGTGCAGGGCAGTGCGGGCGGCGATGACCTGCAACTGCTGACCGAGCGCAATACCGATGGCAGTGTGCGCCGCGTGGAAGCGCGTCTGGGGCGCACCGGCAGCAGCGCGCAGCCGGGCGGGTGGCTGGTGGATGCCAGCAAGCTGGACGTAGACCTGCAGGCGCTGCGGCTGGACTGGCAGTCCGGGCCGGCAGTGCAGTTGCGGGTGCGTGTGGACGTCAGCGACGACCTGCAGAACTGGCAGTTGGTCAATGACGATGTCCCCTTGGTGGACCTTGCCCAGGACGGCAATCGCCTGCAGCAGCGCCGCATCTTCATCGGTCGCGAAGCGAAGTACATTCGCATTCTGCCTGCCTCCAACGGCACGCTGCCGGTACTGTCCGCCGTGCAGGCCGAACCGATGTCGACGCTGCAGGCGATCGACTGGCACTGGCGTGCGCTACCCGGCAAGGCCGGTGCGCCGGGCGAGTTCGAGTACGTGCTGGACGGGCGCTTCCCGGTGGCGCAGGTGGATATCGCCACGGCCGACAACAGCGTGGTGCAGTGGACCCTGCTCAGCCGTGACGATGCCGCCCAGCCCTGGCAGGTGCGTGCAGGCCCGTGGGTCGCCTATCAGGTGCAGGACAGCGCACAGCGGCGACAATCGCAGGCACAGGCGCTGCCCGTTCCCACCCGTGACCGCTACTGGAAGCTCACCGCTGCGCAAGGGCAGCCGGGGCAGGCCCCCACGCTGAAGCTGGGCTACCAGCCAGAAGCGCTGGTGTTCCTCAGCCAGGGCGAACCGCCGTACACGGTTGCCGCTGGCAGTGTGCGCGCCGCCCGCACCGATGCTCCGGTGGGAACGGTCCTGGCGCAACTGCGCGAACAGCAGGGACTGCAGTGGCAGCCCGCGCTGGCCACCGTGCAGGGGACTGCGCAGACGCTCGGCGGCGACGCCGCAGTGCAGCCCGAACGCGACTGGAAGCGTTGGCTGCTGTGGGGGTTGCTGGTGCTGGGCGTGCTGATTGTGGGCGGGTTTGCCATCAGCCTGCTGCGCACGAAGCGATAACCGCGACCTGCGCGATGCACGCGATGTACGGGTAGCGCCGGCCGTTGGCCGGCCCATGGGCTGCGTCCAACGTTCATGAGGGCCGGCCAACGGCCGGCGCTACCGGGACACATGACCGTTACAATGGCTGCTGCGCGCCGTGCGCGGCGCCCTTTCCTTTTCCGACAAGAGCTGCTGCCCCATGTCCATCGTCCGCATGACCGACCTCGACCTTTCCGGCAAGCGTGTGCTGATCCGCCAGGACCTGAACGTGCCGATCGAGAACGGCCGCATCACCTCCGAACAGCGCATCACCGCCTCGCTGCCCACCCTCAGGCAGGCGCTGGAGCAGGGCGCGGCGGTCATGGTCACCTCGCACCTGGGCCGTCCCAAGGAAGGCGTGTGGAGCGAAGCCGATTCGCTGGCTCCGGTGGCCCAGCGTCTGTCCGAACTGCTGGGCGTGCGGGTGCCGCTGGTCCGCGATTGGGTTGATGGCGTGGACGTGGCCCCGGGTTCCATCGTGCTGCTGGAAAACTGCCGCATGAACGTGGGCGAGGGCAAGGACGATGAAGCACTTTCGAAGAAGTACGCCGCGCTGTGCGACGTGTTCGTGATGGATGCCTTCGGCACCGCACACCGCGCCCAGGCGTCCACCCATGGCGTGATCCGTTTCGCCCCGGTGGCCGCCGGTGGTCCGCTGCTGATGGCCGAACTGGATGCGCTGGCCCAGGCCCTGCACGCGCCGGCGCAGCCACTGCTGGCCATCGTCGCGGGCAGCAAGGTCAGCACCAAGCTGGAACTGCTGGCCAACCTGGTCGGCAAGGTCGACCAGCTGATTGTCGGCGGTGGCATTGCCAACACCTTCATCGCCGCCGCCGGCTATCCGGTCGGCAAGTCGCTGTACGAACCGGATCTGCTGGATACCGCCAAGAAGATCGTGGCCGATGCCAAGGCACGCGGCGCGGACATTCCCCTGCCCACCGACGTGGTGGTGGCCAAGCAGTTCCTGCCGGATGCGCCGGCTTCGGTGAAGGCGGTCGGCGACGTTGCCGAAGACGACCTGATCCTGGACATCGGCCCGCAGACCGCGCAGCACTACGCCGGGCTGATCGCCAAGGCCGGCACCGTGGTCTGGAACGGCCCCGTGGGCGTGTTCGAGTTTGAAGCCTTCAGCCACGGCACCGAAGCGCTGGCCAAGGCCATTGCTTCCTCGCCGGCGTTCTCCATTGCCGGTGGCGGCGACACCCTGGCCGCGGTGGACAAGTTCAATATCGCCGACCAGGTCAGCTACATCTCCACCGGTGGCGGTGCGTTCCTGGAGTTCCTGGAAGGCAAAACGCTGCCGGCGGTGGCCGCACTTGAAGCCCGGGGTAACTGATGTCGCGGGTACATCCTGGTGTGGCGACAGCCCACGCCGGGACGGAGCCTGACACGCTGTTCTTCGACCTTGACGGCACACTGATCGACTCCGCCGTCGGCATCACCCAGTGCGTGGCGCACGCGCTGACCCAGATGGGTCAGCCGGTGCCGCCGCAGGAAGCGCTGCGGCGCTGGATAGGCCCGTCGCTGCGGACCAGCTTCGCGCCGCTGTTCAACGATGCGGAAAAAGTGGAGCAGGCCGTCACGTACTACCGCGAGCGCTTCGACGTGGTTGGCTGGCGCGAACACGAGGTCTACGCCGGCATCGGCCAGGTCGTGCAGGATCTGCATGCACGCGGCCATCGTCTGGCGATCGTGACCGCCAAGAATGAGCCGCATGCGCGGCGCATCGTCGAGCATCTGCCGTTCGGCAACTGCTTCAAGGACGTGATTGGTGCGACCATCGACGGCAGCCGAAGCGAGAAGCCGCAGTTGGTGGCCGAGGCACTGCGCCGGCTGCAGCTGCCGGCGCAGCAGTGCTGGATGATCGGCGATCGCCGCATGGATATCGAAGGTGCGCGCTTTCACCAGATGCGCAATATCGGCGTGTTGTGGGGGTTTGGTGGTGCGGCGGAACTGCAGGCGGCAGGGGCGCAGCACCTTGCAACGACGCCGGACGCGCTGCTTTCATTGCTGGCCTGAACAGGCTGGAAAGGCAGCGGGGCAAGCCCCGCTCTACGGTGCGTGGCGGGCGGAGGCCTTTCGTAAGACACCCCATGTGGCAGGTGAATGGCGGGTGGCGGCGTTCCGTACGCCGCCGCATGTCGCATGCAGGACGCGCGCTGTCCTGTCCCGGCCTTCGGGACTGTCCGTAGGACATCCGCGAAACCCAGCAGGCGCAAAGGTGTAAACGTATTCATGGGGCGTGAAGGGTGTGCTAATTTTGACCCTTTCCAGGGAGCCCTTTAACCATGATTGAGCGTCAGCGTCGCACCAAGATCCTCGCCACCCTCGGGCCGGCAACAGACAAGCCCGGCGTGCTGGAGGATCTGTTCCGCGCCGGCGTCAACGTGGTGCGGCTGAATTTCAGTCACGGTGACCCGTCCGGCCAGGCCAAGCGTGCCGCCGACGTACGTGCTGCTGCCGCGCGGGTGGGCGTGGAAGTGGGCATCCTGGCCGACCTGCCGGGTCCGAAGATCCGCATCGAGCGTTTTGCGGAAGGCAAGATCACGCTGAAGGCCGGTGACCGTTTCGACCTGGTCGCCTCGCCGGATGCGCCGGCCGGTGACACCACCCAGGTGGGCGTGAGCTACCTCGGCCTGCCGCAGGACGTGGGTCCGGGTGACGTGCTGCTGCTCGATGATGGCCTGATGCAGCTGCAGGTGGTCGAAGTGCAGGGCGAGCGCATCATCAACACCGTGCTCAACGACGGCGTGCTGTCCGACCGCAAGGGCCTGAACAAGCAGGGCGGCGGCCTGTCGCTGGGCGCGCTGACCGAGCGCGACAAGGAGCTGATCGGCATCGTCGCCAAGATCGGCGTGGACTTCATCGCCGTCTCGTTCTGTCGCAATGCGCAGGACATGAACGATGCGCGTGCCATCGCCCAGCAGCACGGCTGCGATGCGGCGCTGGTGTCGAAGATCGAGCGCACCGAAGCCATCGAGAATCTGGAAGAGATCGTCGACGCCAGCGACGTGGTGATGGTCGCGCGTGGTGACCTCGGCGTGGAAATCGGTGATGCCGAGCTGCCCGGCCTGCAGAAGAAGATCATCAAGGCCTCGCTGGCGCAGAACAAGGTGGTGATCACCGCCACGCAGATGCTGCAGTCGATGGTGGAAAGCCCGATCCCGACGCGTGCGGAAGTGCTGGACGTGGCCAACTCGGTGATCGACGGTACCGACGCGGTGATGCTGTCTGCCGAAACCGCCGCCGGTGCGTACCCGGTGAAGGCGGTCGAAGCGATGGCGCGCATCTGCCTGGGGGCAGAGCGTCAGTTCCAGACCGAAACCGACTTCGGCGCGTCGCCGCGCAACCTGGAACGTGCCGACCAGGCTATTGCCATGGCCACCATGTTCCTGTCCCAGCACGTGGGCGTGCGCGCGATCGTGGCGATGACCGAATCCGGTGGTACCGCGCGCTACCTGTCGCGCTTCCGTGCCTCGGCCCCGGTGTTCGCGGTGACCCGTCACGACGGTGCACGCCGGCAGATGGCCCTGATGCGCGATGTGTTCCCGATCAACTTCGACAGCCGCGGCCTGACCCCGCGTGAAGCCGCGCGCGGCAGCATCCGCCTGCTGGTCGAAGCGGACCGCCTGCAGGCAGGGGATCGCGTGGTGTTCACCAGTGGCGAACACATGGAAACCCACGGCGCGACCAACACCCTGCGCCTGCTGGAAGTGGGCGAAGACGGCCGCGCCAGCGGCCTGGGCGACCTGTAGAGCCGGGCTTGCCCGGCTGACATATCCGACGTAGAGCCGGGCTTGCCCGGCTGACGCAACCGTAAAGCCGGGCCATGCCCGGCTGAAAGCGTTTCCAAACTCCGTGGACAGCCAGTTCAGGGAGGGGCGGGTCTATAATTGCGGTTTTCCCGCACCCGCCACAGGAAATACATGAGCATCGAACAGCTGGCTGAAACCGCCCAGGCCATGGTCGCCCCGGGCAAGGGCATCATCGCCATCGACGAATCCACCGGTACCATCGCCAAGCGCTTTGCCAGCGTGGGCATCGAGAACACCGAAGAGAACCGTCGCGCCTACCGCGAACTGCTGCTCACCACGCCGAAGCTCAACGAGCACATTTCCGGCGCGATCCTGTACGACGAAACCATCCGCCAGTCGACCAGGGACGGCGTGCCGTTCGCCAAGTACATGGCCGACCACGGCATGATTCCGGGCATCAAGGTCGACAAGGGCGCACACCCGCTGGCCGGCTGCCCGGGCGAGCTGGTCACCGAAGGCCTGGATGGCCTGCGTGAGCGTCTGCAGGAGTACTACAAGCTGGGTGCCCGCTTCGCCAAGTGGCGCGCGGTGATCAACATTGGCGAAAGCATCCCCTCGGGCACCTGCATCGAGTCCAACGCCCATGCGCTGGCCCGTTATGCGGCGCTGTGCCAGGAATGTGGCCTGGTGCCGATGGTCGAGCCGGAAGTCATCATGGATGGCGAACACGACATCGAAACCTGCTACGAAGTCACTGAAGCCACCCTGCGTTCGCTGTTCGACGCGCTGTACCAGCAGAACGTGCTGCTGGAAGGCACCATCCTGAAGGCCTCGATGGTCATTTCGGGCAAGGGGTGTGAAGAGCAGGCCGACGTCGAGGAAGTGGCCGAATCGACCGTGATGTGCCTGAAGAGCACCGTGCCGGCGATCCTGCCGGGCGTGGTGTTCCTGTCGGGTGGCCAGAGCGACGAGCAGTCCACCGCGCACCTGAACGCGATGAACCAGATGGGCAACCTGCCGTGGCCGCTGAGCTTCTCCTACGGCCGCGCCATGCAGCAGGCCGCACTGAAGCTGTGGGCCAAGGACATGAAGGCCAACTACGCCGCCGCACAGAAGACCGTGTTCGAGCGCGCCAAGGAAAACGGCCAGGCCGCGCTGGGCAAGTGGAACGGCTGATCCCAGCCTGACCCGCTGCAGTAACAAAGAATCCGGTGCCGGCCCGTCCAGCACCGGATTTTTTTGTGCCCGGTGCCTGCAATCACCGTACTGCAATTGCACGATTCCCGTAGAGCCACGCCCTGCGTGGCTGCTGTTGGATTCAGGTGAACAGCCGGCGTTCACGGCATCTCCGGCTGGGCAGGTCGGGATGGGCGTTCCGGGGCGCGCTGGGTAGTGCCGGCCGTTGGCCGGCAAGCGTCTTGCAGCCCAGTCGCCGCATCCATGCGGCTCATGCCCCCTCCAGCCCACCCCGACCTGCCCCGACAGGCAATCGAAGGCCCATGTAGAGCCGGGCTTGCCCGGCTGCCGTTTGCGCATTACCCACAACACCCGACCACATCTGTCACGATCCGAAACTCAATCTCCGAATGGACTCCCCGCAATGCGCACCTGGCTACTCATTGCGTTCCTGCTTCCCACTTCGGCACTGGCCTCAAATGACCGCGCCGTAGACATCCTCCATTACGACGTCGCACTCGTCCCCGATATCGCGGGTAAACGCGTAACTGGACAGATGTCGATAACCCTGAAGTCCACGCACGAAGATGTCACCGCAATCGTCCTCGACAGCGGCGAGCTCAACGTCACCTCGGTTTGCCACAACAACCGCGCCCTGGCCTTCAATCAACACGACGGCCGCCTGCGCATCACCATGGACCAACCCGCGCCCGCAGACGCAGCGACCACGCTGCACCTCCGCTACGAGGGCACACCTCCATTCGGTTTGGAATTCGCCCCGGAACGCGACGAGGTCTACACCGTCTTTTCCACCAGTCAATGGATGCCGTCGGTGGATGCCCCGGACGAACGGGCAACCCTCGCGCTGTCGCTGACCCTGCCGCCGGAACTGAAGGCTGCAGCCACTGGCCGCGCGCTGCCATCTCGCACACTGCCGGACGGACGGGTAGAGCACCGCTGGATGCTGGCGTCGCCGATGCCGGCCTATGTGTACGGATTCGCAGCAGGCCGTTACCAGCAGGCTACGCTGCCGCACGGCAAAAGCGCGCTGCACCTGCTGTCGATCGAGCGCTCACCGCAGCAGCTGAAACAGATCTTCGACCGCACCGGTGACATGCTCGATTTCTTCGCCGACAAGGCCGGGCTGCCCTATCAGGGTGACTACCGCCAGGTACTGGTGGCACGCACCATCGGCCAGGAAATGGCGGGACTGTCGGTGATGTCCGAAGCGTATGGTGCCGAGGTGCTGGCGGATCCGGATCAAATCGCGCTGATCGCACACGAAGCCGCCCACCAGTGGTGGGGCAACCGGGTGACCTGTGCGGATTGGGAGCACTTCTGGCTCAACGAAGGGTTTGCCAACTTCATGACCGCTGCCTACCTGCAGCATGCGCAGGGCGAGGCGGCCTACCAGGCGAAGATCAAAGCGTGGCGCGAGCGGGTGGCGTCACTGCGCGCCAAGGGCGCAGACCGCCCCCTGGTGTACCCGGACTGGAACGCGCCGACCGCGGATGATCGTGCGGTGGTGTACCAGAAGGGGGCCTATGTGCTGCATCTGCTTCGCGTGGAAATGGGTGAGGACGCGTTCTGGCGTGGGATTCGTGCCTATACGCAGGGGAATGATGGACGCTCGGTGGCGACCGCTGATTTCCAGCGTGCGATGGAGCAGGCCGCCGGGCGATCGCTGCAGCCGTTTTTCAGTGAATGGATGTATCCGTAGAGCCACGCCCTGCGTGGCTGCTTTTCGTCCGGCACCGCGAAGCCACGCATGGCGTAGCTCTACGGCGCGGTGGCTGGCATCGCCATGTTCATCCCAGTCAGCGGTAACGGCCCGGCCACTTCAACGGGCTGCCCCAGCGCAGCCAAGGCCGACTGATAGGCCTTGAATGTGGCCACGTTGTACGCCACCAGGATGATCCGCTGCGGTTCGCGGTGCGAGCGTTGCCACGCCAACGTTTCGGTGGCGGCGATGTGCGCGGCCTGGTGCAGCGGATAGCCGAACACGCCGCAGCTGATCGCCGGGAAGGCAATGGAACGCAGGCCCAGGCTTTCGGCCAACTGCAGCGACTTCCAGTAGCAGTTGGCCAGCAGTTCCGGCTCGGCGCGGGTGCCGTCGTTCCACACCGGGCCCACCGTATGCAGCACATGCCGCGCCGGCAGGTTGTAGGCCGCCGTGGCACGCACTTCGCCGGTGGGGCAGCGTACGCCCGGGCGCACTTCTGGCAGAGCCGCGCATTCAGCCAGCAACTGCCTGCCTGCGGCCCGATGGATTGCAGCGTCCACACCGCCCCCGCCAAGCAGGGATTCGTTGGCCGCATTGACGATCGCATCCACTTCCAGGGTCGTGATGTCGCCCTGCCACACTTCGATCTTCATGCGTGCCGCTCCTTTTGATGCCGGGCCGTACTGGGGGAGATTGCTGCCTGGCTTCACGGTAACCGGCGGCAGGTAGAGACTGCGTCATTGCCGTCTCAGGCCGTGCGACCCGGCCCCGGAAAGGAAAACGCCCACCGTGAAGGTGGGCGTGGGATGTCGGCACATCAGCGGGGCAAGCCCCGCTCTACGATTCGCCGGTCACGGTCATCGCTTCCCGGTCACGGGGTTCCCGCCAGCCACTCGTCGTCCGACCCCTCATTGATGTCGGCAAACAGCGGCGTGGAGAAGTACCGCTCGCCGGTATCCGGCAACATCGCCAGCAGCACGCTGCCCGGTTCAGCCTTGGCTGCCACATCCAGCGCGCTGGCCACCGTGGCCCCGGCCGAAATGCCGACAAAGATGCCTTCCTCTGCCGCCAGCCGGCGCGAGGTCTCGATCGCGCGGGCATCGTCGATGTTCAGCAACTGATCGTAGATCTCACGGTTGAGCACGTCCGGCACGAAGTCCGGGGTCCAGCCCTGGATCTTGTGCGGTTTCCACTCGGCCCCGCCCAGCAGCGCCGCGCCTTCCGGTTCGGTAGCGATGATCCGGGTTTCCGGGCGGGCCACCTTCAACACTTCGCCCACGCCGGTCAGCGTGCCGCCGGTGCCCCAGCCAGTCACGAAGTAGTCCAGCCGCTTGCCGGCGAAGTCACGCAGGATCTCCGCGGCGGTCGTGTTGCGGTGGTAGGCGGGATTGGCCGGGTTGGTGAACTGGCTGGCCAGGAACCAGCCGTGCTCCTCGGCAAGCTCCTGGGCGCGGCGGACCATGCCCGAGCCGCGCTCGGCGGCCGGGGTCAGGATCACCTTGGCCCCATAGGCCCGCATCAGCTTGCGGCGTTCGATCGAGAAGGTTTCCACCATGGTGGCGACGAACTTGTAGCCACGTGCTGCCGCCACCATCGCCAGGGCCACGCCGGTGTTGCCGGAAGTGGCTTCGACGATGGTATCGCCGGGCTTGAGCAGCCCGCGCGCTTCGGCATCGAGGATGATGGCCAGGGCCAGGCGGTCCTTGACCGAACCGCCAGGATTGAACGACTCGACCTTGGCATACAGGGTGACGTGCTCGGGGGCGATCCGGTTCAGGCGCACCACCGGGGTGTTGCCAACAGTGTCCAGGATCGAGTTGTACAGGGCCATGGGATGCTCCACAGTAAACGTGAGGGGGCCGGGCGGCTCAGCGCTGACCGTAGCGCCGGCATATGACCGCGCGAAATGACCTGATTACCTTCATAAACAACGTTTGGTTATAAGCTGGTGACGGCAACTGTCTTACAGTCAAGCCGTCCCTTTCCCTGCCTGCGGCACGCCCATGACGCTGACCCAACTCCGTTACCTGGTCGCCATCGCCGACGCCGAGCTCAACATCACCCTGGCTGCCTCGCGGGTGCATGCCACCCAGCCGGGTCTGTCCAAGCAGCTGAAGCAGCTGGAAGACGAACTGGGGTTCCTGTTGTTTGTACGTAAAGGGCGCAGCCTGGAGGCCGTGACCCCGGCCGGGGTCGAGGTGATCGGCCGCGCCCGCGCGGTACTGGCCGAGGCCAACAACATCCGCACATACGCCGCGAACCAGCGCCGCGAAAGCCAGGGACAGTTGATTCTGACCACCACGCACACCCAGGCCCGCTTCGTGCTGCCGCCGGCGGTGGCGCGGATCAAGCAGGCCTACCCGCAGGTCAGCGTGCACCTGCAGCAGGCGGCGGAAAGCGACGCGCTGGATCTGCTCAGCCAGGGCGATGCCGATATCGCCATCATCTCCACTGCGGGGGCCGAGCCCACCGCCGGGCTGGCCATTCCGCTGTACCGCTGGCGGCGGCTGGTGCTGGTGCCACGCGGGCATGCGCTGGACCGCCCCGGTGCCGCGCCGGATCTGAATGCGCTGGCCGGGCAGCCGCTGATCAGTTACGAGTCGTCCACGCGGGGCAGTTCGTCGCTGCAGCGCGCGTTCGCGGCGTCGGGGCTGACCCCGGACATCGCGTTGACCGCGCTGGACGCCGACCTGATCAAAACCTACGTGCGCACGGGTCTGGGTGTGGGCCTGCTGGCGGAAATGGCAGTCAACGCCAGCGACGAGGACCTGCGCGCATGGCCAGCCCCGGCTCCGATTGATGAATGCATTGCCTGGGCGGTGTTGCCGCGCGACCGCGTGCTGCGTGATTACGCGCTGGAGCTGGTGCACGTGCTGGCCCCGCAGATCGACACCCGCGACCTGCGCCGGGTGATTGATGGCAACCAGGAGGCGAACTGGCCGGTGCCGCCTACCTGGGAAGAACTAACGCAAACCATCACCGTCTAGCGACGGCGATGGTTTGCCCGCGCATTCCTCCTCTACCCCCCGCCTTCGGCGCGCCCCCTTCAACAGAAGGGGGCTCTCCCCCAGACGCATTGTTGGGGTTCCGGTAGCGCCGGCCGTTGGCCGGCCCAGGCGGTGCGTGACACCCTGCGACGCTTCGTCGCACGCGGCGTTCGGCCGCATCCCGGTCGCTACAATTCCCCGGTGAACCGCCGTCGCCGTCCCTACGCCGTCCTGCTGCAGCTCGCCTTCGTGGCGACGCTGCTGATGGCGTTGGCTCCGCTGCTCAGCCGCTGGCAGCAGGCGCACGGTGACCCGGTGATGTTGATACCCGGTGGCATGGCGCATGTCATGCCTGCCTTGCCCAACGCCGATTCACCGGCGTCGATGCATGACCACGCGGCCATGCACCACGGTGCATCGCACGCCATGCCGGATCACTCCCACCACGTGATGCCGGCCGAACCCGCGCCACCCACGCCGCTGGACCCGCACGCCGGCCACGGCGAAGCCTGCGAATACTGCATGATGGCCTCGCGGTTGATGCCGTGGCTGGCCGTCATCCTGGTGCTGCTGCCGACCTTGCCGCACATCGCCCCGCCGATCCTGCGCAGCGTCGCCACGCCGCGCAGCCTGCGCTGGCCCGCCCACGCCGCCCGCGGCCCTCCCTTGCACATCGCCGGGTGAACCGCCGCACCTCGCCGGTTGATACCTCGCAACTCTGCGATTGAACCGTAGAGCCACGCCCTGCGTGGCTGCGCGACCACGCCCGACGACCTGTCCCATCTCTTCAGCCGCACGCCGCCCCACCGGTGGCGCGCGCTCCTGCATGTTCCTGGAGTTCCAACATGACGTTTGCTTCCCGCAACCCGGGCGCACTGACGCGCCTGTCCGTCTGCCTGTCCCTGGCGCTGATCGCGCCCTCGCTGCACGCCGCCGAACGCGACGATGCGCGCACCCTCGACACCCTGGTGGTCACCGCCGCCGCGCCGTCCTCGCCCCTGCAGTGGGTCACCGACCCGCGCCTGCCGCGCCAGCCGGTGCCGGCCAGCGACGGGGCCGACTACCTCAAGACCGTTCCGGGCTTCTCCGCCATCCGCAATGGCGGCACCAACGGTGACCCGGTGCTGCGCGGCATGTTCGGCTCACGCCTGAACATCGTCAGCAATGAAGGCAATCTGATCGGTGCGTGCCCTTCGCGCATGGACAACCCGCTGTCCTACATCGCCCCGGAAACCTTTGATCGCCTCACCATCATCAAGGGGCCGCAGAGCGTCCGCTGGGGTGCCGGTGCCTCGGCAGGCACCGTGCGTTTCGAACGCGAAACCCCGCGCTTCGACGCGCCCGGCATCGACCTCGACGCCAGCGCCCTGGTCGGCTCGCGCAACCGCAACGACCAGGTCCTCGACCTCACCGCCGGCGCTTCGCAGGGCTATGTGCGGGTCAACGGCAACCGTTCCGAAGCCGATGACTACAAGGACGGCAACGACGATGTGGTCCCCTCGAAATGGCGCAAGTGGAACAGCGACGTCGCCATCGGCTGGACGCCTGACGCCGACACCGTGCTGGAGCTGTCCGCCGGCACCGGCGATGCCATCGCCCGCTACGCCGGCCGTGGCATGGACGGCGCGGCATTCAAGCGCACCAGCTACGCCGCCCGCTTTGAAAAGGACAACCTGCCCGGTGCCTGGGACAAGGTGCTGGCCAATGTCTATTACAACGACGCCGACCACCTGATGGACAACTACACTTTGCGTGAGCCGAACATGGCCAGCAGCATGCCGATGCCGATGGCCGCGAACGTCGATCGCCGCACCACCGGCGGCCGCGTGGCCGCCGAATGGCGCTGGCAGAACATCGCGGTGGTCGCCGGCGTTGATGCCCAGGACAGCCGCCACCGCAGCCGCAGCGGCATGGGCCGCAACACCTACCGCCAGCAGCCGTGGAGCGTTGACGCCCGCTTTGAACAACGCGGTGTCTTCAGTGAGATCACCCTCGGCGAAGGCACCGCCCAGCGCTGGGTCGGCGGCCTGCGCATCGACCGCGCCGAGGTCACCGATGAGCGCCGCAGCGGCGGCATGATGGGCATGCCCAATCCCACCTCGGGCCAGGCGCGCCGTGAAGATCTCGGCAGCGGCTTCTTCCGCTGGGAGCGCGATCTCAGCAGTGCACTCACCGCGTATGCCGGCGTTGGCCGCAGCGAACGCATGCCCGATTACTGGGAACTGTTTTCGCCCGACAGCGGCCCTGAAGGCAGCATCAACGCCTTCAGCAGCATCCAGCCGGAAAAAACCACCCAGCTTGACCTCGGCCTGCAGTACCGCACCGACCGCCTCAACGCCTGGGTCTCCGCCTATGCCGGCCGCATCCAGGACTACATCCTGTTCACCTACCACGCCGGCGGCATGATGGGCAGCAGCAGCCAGGCCAGCAACATCGATGCCCGCATCGCCGGTGCCGAAGCCGGTGCCGAACTGCGGGTCGGGCAGGGCTGGAAGCTCGGCAGCACGCTGGCCTATGCCTGGGGCGAGAACCGCAGCGATGGCACCGCATTGCCGCAGATGCCGCCGCTGGAAGCGAGGGTGACCGCCAACTGGGAGGGGGCGCGCTGGAGTGCCGGGGCGTTGGTTCGTGCGGTGGCACATCAGCATCGCGTGGCAACGGGGCAGGGCAATGTGGTGGCGCAGGATCTAGGGTCGAGTGCCGGGTTTGCGACCTTGGCGTTGAATGCCGGATACCGGTTCACCGACAGCCTGTCGGTCAGCGCCGGGGTCGACAATGTGTTTGATCGCGCCTACAGCGAGCATCTGAATCTGGCTGGGAGCGCGGACTTCGGGTTCCCCGCGGATCCGGTGCGTATCAATGAGCCGGGTCGGACGGCGTGGTTGAAGGTGAATTACCGGTATTGATGATTGAACGAACCGGGCACCGTGAAGCCACGCAGGGCGTGGCTCTACGGCCATCAGTGCAGCGTAGCCATGCTGGAGGAGAGCCCCCTTCTTGTTGAAGGGGGCGCGCCGAAGGCGGGGGGTTAAGGTGGAATGCGCGGGTATCTTGAACCGCAGGTTCGGGATACCCCGGAGCGAGGGTGCCTGGCCCCCGCCCCGCAGTGAAAAATTGAAACGCTGCTCTTCGCGACCCACCCCGAGGCAAACCGACACGCACTGACACATGCCGATACACACCGTGCACAGCCCAGCACGAAAGGGGTTTCCGGTGTTACCGCGCGGCCGTGAAGGCCCCGGTAAACGCTTGGCACATATGCCCTCACGGATCGGCGGCTACACTCGGCCGTCGTAGAATCTTTGGGGTTGTTCTGCATGTTGGTACGCATCACCGCGCGCATCGCCGCTGGCCTTGGCTTGGCCCTTCTGGCCGCCTGTGGCAGCAAGGACGAGGCCGCTCGCCGGCAGGCTGAACAGGTCCCGGTGACCACCCAGGTGGTGCAGACCTCCGCGTGGAACGACACCCTGCAGGCCCTTGGCACCGCCAAGGCCCGCGAATCCGTCACCGTGACCGCCAAAGTCAGCGAGATCATCGAGCAGGTTCACTTCGAGAGTGGCCAGCAGGTTGCCGCCGGCACCCCGCTGGTCACCCTGCGTGGCCAGGCCCAGCAGGCCGCGCTCGTCCAGGCCCAGGCCACCTTTGCCGAAGCCGACCAGCTGTACAAGCGTCAACGCGAACTCGCCGCCCAGCAACTGGTGGCCAGTGCCACCCTGGACACCCAGCGCGCCATCCGCGACGCCGCCGAAGCCCGCGTGCTGGAAATGCAGTCCGACATCGGCGACCGCCGCGTCCGCGCCCCCTTTGCCGGCGTGCTCGGCATCCGCCAGGTCAGCGAAGGCTCGCTGGTCACCCCCACCACCGTCATCGCCACCCTCGACGACATCGAACGCATGCACGTCGACTTCCAGGTGCCGGAAGCCGAACTCGCCTCGCTCGCAAAGGGCGACAAGGTCGCCGCCACCAGCGTCGCCTATCCCGGCCGCACCTTCGAAGGCGAAGTCGCCACCATCGACACCCGTGTCGACCCTGGCACCCGCGCTGTTACCGTGCGCGCCGACTTCATCAATGCGGACCATGCCCTGCGCCCCGGCATGCTGCTCGACGTGCGCATGTTCCGCCCCGAGCGCCAGGCGCTGGTCATTCCCGAAATCGCCGTGGTCCAGGTTGGGCGCGAAACGTTCGTCTATCGCGTGAAAACCGATCAGAGCGTCGAGCGTGTCGACGTCGTCAGCGGCGCACGCCGCGCCGGTGTGGTCGAAATCCGCGAAGGCCTGAAGGCCGGCGACCGCATCGTCGTTGACGGTACCGGCAAGCTCCGTCCCGGCCTGAAGGTCAGTGACAGCCCGGCCAAACCCGCAGCCGCCCCGGCCGCCACACCTTCGCAGCCGCCCGCACAGAAGGCCACCGCACCGGTGGACAGCGCCGGATGAAACTCTCCGACATCTCCATCCAGCGGCCGGTATTCGCCGTGGTGATGAGCCTGCTGCTGGTGGTGCTCGGCGTCATGTCGTTCACCCGCCTCACCCTGCGCGAACTGCCTGCCATCGACCCGCCGATCGTCTCGGTCTCGGTTGATTACACCGGTGCCTCTGCCGCCGTCATCGAAAGCCGCATCACCCAGGTACTCGAAGATGCCCTGGCCGGCATCGAAGGCATCGACACCATCAATGCGCGCAGCTCCAACGGCCGCTCGCAGGTCAGCATCGAGTTCACCTCCAACCGCGACATCGAAGCAGCCGCCAACGACGTGCGCGACGCGGTCAGCCGCGTTGCCGACCGCATGCCGGAAGAGGCGCGCCCGCCGGAAATCGCCAAGGTAGAAAGCGACGCCGACCCGATCATCTGGTTCAACATGACCTCCTCCAGCATGAACACGCTGGAGCTGAGCGATTACGCCGACCGCTACGTGGTCGACCGCTTCTCCAGCCTGGACGGTGTGGCCCAGGTCCGCATCGGCGGCCGCCAGCGCTACGCCATGCGTGTATGGCTGGACCGCGACCAGCTGGCTGCACGCGGCTTCACCGTCGGCGACGTGGAAACCGCGCTGCGCAACGAGAACGTCGAACTGCCCGCCGGTCGTCTGGAGTCCACCGACCGCGACTTCACCCTGCGCGTCGAGCGCAACTATGTGAAGCCGGAAGACTTCGCCACCATTCCGCTCGGCAAGGGCGCGGACGGCTATGTGGTGCGCATGGGCGACGTGGCCAGGATCGAGCTGGCCTCGTCAGAGCGTCGCGCCTATTACCGCAGCAACGGCGAACCCGGCATCGGCCTGGGCATCGTCAAGACCTCCACCGCCAATTCGCTGGACGTGGCGCGTACCGCACGCGCCGAAGCCGAGCGGGTCGGGCAGACCCTGCCCGATGGCACCCATATCTTCGTCGCCTTCGACAACACCACCTTCATTGAAGCGGCCGTGGATCGCGTCTACGCCACGCTGGTGGAGGCGATGCTGCTGGTGCTGGTGGTGATCTGGCTGTTCCTGGGCAGTTTCCGCGCGGCGCTGATTCCGGCGGTGACCGTGCCGGTGTGTCTGGTTGCCGCCTTCATCGCGCTGTACGCCTTCGGCTTCTCGATCAACCTGCTCACCCTGCTGGCGCTGGTGCTGTGTATCGGCCTGGTGGTCGACGACGCCATCGTGGTGGTGGAAAACGTGCAGCGCCGCATCGATCTTGGCGAGCCGCCGCTGGTGGCGTCCAAGCGCGGTACCGCGCAGGTGGCGTTCGCGGTGATCGCCACCACCGCGGTGCTGGTGGCGGTGTTCCTGCCGGTCGGCTTCCTGGAAGGCAACACCGGCCGCCTGTTCCGCGAGCTGGCGGTGGCCCTGGCAGCCGCCGTGGCGCTGTCGGCGTTCGTGGCGCTGACGCTGACCCCGATGATGGCGTCCAAGCTGCTCAAGCCGCATACCGGCCAGGCTCCCAAGGGGCTGCACGGCTTCATCAACCGCAACCTGGACCGGGTCTCGGCCAGTTACGGGCGCTTCCTCGACGCGCACGTCGGCCGCACCTGGATGTACATCGTGGTGATGGTGCTGGCGCTCGCCGCCAGCGCGCTGCTGCTCAAGGTGCTGCCGTCCGAGCTGGCACCGGCCGAAGACCGTGGCTCGTTCCAGATCATGATTGATGGCCCGGAAGGCGCCGGCTACGACTACACCGTGGGCCAGGTGCAGCAGGTGGAGCAGATCGTGACCGGCTTCGTCGGTGACGACAAACCCATCGCCCGCGCCAACCCGCGCGTGCCCGGCGGTTTCGGGGCCAGCGAGGAAATGCATACCGGCCGCATCAGCGTGTTCCTGCAGCCCTGGCGCGAGCGTGACACCAACACCATGGACGTTGCTGCGGAACTGCAGAAGCACCTGGACGTGATGCGCGGCGTGCGCGTGCGCACCCAGGTCGGCGGCGGCCTGGTACGCAGCGGCGGCCAGCCGTTCCAGATCGTGCTGGGCGGACCGGAGTATGCCGAAATCGCCCAGTGGCGCGACCGCATGCTGGCGCGCATGGCCGACAACCCCGGCCTGGTCGGGCCGGATTCGGACTACAAGGAAACCCGCCCGCAGATGCGGGTCAACATCGACCGCCAGCGTGCGGCGGATCTGGGCGTGTCGGTCACCGCGATTGGCTCGGCGCTGGAAACCATGATGGGCTCGCGCCGGGTCACCACCTTCGTCGACAACGGCGAGGAGTACGACGTGCTGGTCCAGGCCGGCCGCGAAGGTCGCGCCACCCCGGACGACCTGGCCGCGATCCGGGTGCGCGCCAGCAGTGGTGAACTGGTGCCGCTGTCCAATCTGGTCACCCTCAGCGAAGTGGCCGAGGCGGGCAACCTGAACCGCTTCAACCGGCTGCGCTCGATCACCATCAGTGCCGGCCTGGCCCCGGGTTACCCATTGGGCGAGGCCATCGCCTGGGCCCAGCAGACCGCCCGCGAGGAACTGCCGCAGCACGCCCAGATCGACTGGAAGGGCGAGTCGCGCGAGTACCAGAACGCGGGCAGCGCCGTGCTGCTGACCTTCGCCATGGCGCTGCTGGTGGTCTACCTGGTGCTGGCCGCGCAGTTTGAGAGCTTCATCCATCCGCTGGTGATCATGCTGACCGTGCCACTGGGCGTGCTGGGCGCGCTGCTCGGCCTGTACGTGAGTGGGGGCACGATCAACCTGTTCAGCCAGATCGGCATCGTCATGCTGGTCGGCCTGGCCGCCAAGAATGGCATTCTGATCGTCGAATTCGCCAACCAGCTGCGCGATGAAGGCCGCGACGTGCACCGGGCCATCGTCGAGTCCTCGATGGTCCGCCTGCGCCCGATCCTGATGACCTCCATCGCCACCGTGGTCGGTGCCATCCCGCTGGTGGTCGCCGGCGGGCCGGGCTCGGCCAGCCGCGGCACCATCGGCATCGTGGTGATCTTCGGCGTCACCGTCTCCACCTTCCTGTCGCTGTTCGTGGTCCCGGCCTTCTACGCCGTGCTGGCCCCGTACACCCGCTCGCCCGAAGCCGTGGCGAGGGAACTTGAGAAACAGGAAGCCGAGACGCCTTCGGTGGGTGGCCACGCGTAACCTGAACGGTGCCAACCAACGGTTGGCACCTACCGGTAGCGGCTGCAATCAGCGAGAATCGGGGCGGTCCCTTCCAGCCGACGGGACGCCCTTTATTTTCCGCCGACTGGAGAGAGCGCGTGGAAGCAGCCGTACATTTCATCAATGGCATCATCTGGAGCAAGGCACTCATCGCCGTGTGCCTGCTCGCGGGGCTGTACTTCAGCCTGCGCACCCGCTTCATGCAGCTGCGCGGTTTCGCGGAGATGTGCCGCCTGACCGTCAGGGGCGAAAAGTCTGACGCCGGTGTGTCCTCGTTCCAGGCGCTGGCCATGTCGATGGCCGGGCGCATGGGCATCGGCAATATCGCCGGCGTGGCCACCGCCATCGCCTTTGGCGGCCCCGGTGCCATCTTCTGGATGTGGATCATGGGCTTCCTGGGTGCGTCCACTTCGTACGTGGAGTGCACCCTGGCGCAGATCTACAAGACCAAGGACGCCGAAGGGCGCTACCGCGGCGGTCCGGCGTACTACATCGAAAAGGCCATGGGCCTGAAGTGGTACGCCATGGCGTTCGCCATCGCCACGATCATTGCGGCCGGCTTCCTGATGCCGGGCGTGCAGGCCAACGCCATCGCCGACAGCATCATCAACGCCTGCCGTGGCGGCGCGCTGTGCGGGCCGCTCGACGGCCAGGCCTTCGGCATGGATTCGGTGTCCGCGCTCAAGCTGGGCATCGGCATCGTGGTCGCCCTGCTGCTGGCGGTGGTCATCTTCGGCGGCGTCAAGCGCATCGCCAGCTTCGCCGAGATCGTGGTGCCGTTCATGGCCGCCGGCTTCATCCTGATGGCCATCGTCATCATGATCATCAACTATGACCGCGTGCCGGAGATGTTCGGCATCATCTTCAACAGCGCGTTCGGCACCCACGCCGCGTTCGGCGCGATGATGGGTCTGGCCATTGAATGGGGCGTCAAGCGCGGCATCTACGCCAACGAAGCCGGGCAGGGCTCGGGCCCGCACGCCGCCGCGGCGTCGGAAGTCTCGCACCCGGCCAAGCAGGGTTACGTGCAGGCCTTCGCGATCTACTTCGACACCATGATGGTGTGCACCGCCACCGCCTTCCTGATCCTGGCCAGCGGCACCTACAACGTGTACTCGCCCGTGGAAGGCGCAGCGCCGATCTTCCAGGGGCTGGCCGGCATTCCGGAAGGTGCGGGCTACGCCCAGGCCGGCGTGGAAGCCGTGCTGCCGGGCTGGGGCGCGTCGTTCGTGTCGATGGCGATCTTCTTCTTCGCTTTCACCACGATCATGGCGTACTACTACATGGCCGAGACCAATCTCAGCTATGTGAACCACAACAAGCATCGCCCGCTGACCGTGCTGGTGCTGCGCCTGGGCATCATCGGCATGGTCATCTTCGGTGCCTTCCACAACGCCACCCTGGCCTGGGGCCTGGGCGACATCGGGGTGGGCCTGATGGCGTGGCTGAACATCATCGCCATCTTCATCATCCAGAAGCCGGCCATGCTGGCCCTGCGCGACTACGAACGGCAGAAGAAGCTGGGCCTGGACCCGACCTTCGACCCGGACGCGCTGGGTATCAGGAACGCCGACTTCTGGCGTCAACGCAAGCTGGAGCTGTCCCGTAGTGAATGATCCCTGGAAAAACGCACGCCGCCCGTCGGCGCGTCCGCCGCGCGCCACCCCGCTGCCCCCACGTGAGGGCGGTGGGCACGGCGGTGGTCATGGCACGCCGCCCGGGCGTGGCAATGACGAGCTGCGCCTGTACGGTCTGAATGCCGTGCTGGCGCTGTTCGAGCGCCGGCCGCAGGCACTGCGCAAGCTGTACCTGGCCGAAGCGATGATTCCGCGCCTGCAGCCGCTGCTGAAATGGTGCGTGGCCAACCGCGTGGGTTACCGCGTGGTGGAAGAGGGCGACCTCAACAAGCTTGCTGCCACCACCCACCATGAAGGCGTGGTGGCCGACGTGCTGCGTGCCCCCATGCTGGAGCTGGGCGAATGGCTGGGGAGCCTCCCGGCCGGCAAGCCGGTACTGGCGCTGTGGCTGGATGGCGTGGGCAATCCGCATAACTTCGGGGCCATTCTGCGTTCGGCCGCACATTTCGGTGTGGCCGGTCTGTTGCTGCCGCCGGGCGCGACGCTGGCGCTGTCCGGTGCCGCGGCGCGCGTTGCCGAGGGCGGTGCCGAAGCCGTGCCGCTGGTGCGTCTGCCGGTGCTGCCGCAGGCCATGGCGCAGCTGCGCCAGGCCGGTTTCGGCCTGGCCGCCACGCTGGTTGAAGGCGGCGACAACCTGTTCGCCAGCACGCTGCCGGCGCGGCTGGTGTATGTGATGGGCGCTGAAGGTGAAGGCATGGACCGCGATCTGGCGCAGGACTGCGACCTGCAGGTGTCCATTCCTGGCAGCGGCGCGGTGGAAAGTCTCAACGTGGCCTCGGCGACGGCGGTGCTGCTGTCGCACTGGTACGCGCAGGTGGGCGACGCTCGACAGGTGTCGCGCTGATCAGATTGACCGGGGCGGCGCAGCTGCGCTGCCCCGCGCGGTGTGACCAACTGCTGCCATTCAGCAGTGACTACAGGCGATTCGGAGTTTTCGGATGGTGTGGCGGCTGTTGAATGCGCCACGCTGAACATCGGAACTGTATTGCGTAGGTGAGGAGAGACACCCACGCAGTGCGGCACCGTTGTCCGGAACACGGAACGTCCGTGTCGCTCACCGCGTGGGGTGTGACGAATCCCGGTAGCCCGGTCGCGTTGCGACCGGGCTTTTTTTTGTGCGGCCGTCAAACCCGACCGGTAGTGACACGCCATGCGTGTCTCGTTTTGCCGTAGGGCCCCGCAAATCCAGACAAAAGCGACGCCTGTTGTCGCAAACAACACCAACATGCCCATAAAGTTCAAAGGACCCCCAACTTTGAACATTTAATGATTTTTCAACACCACAACCCCCGGCAGATTGCAGCTTCCAACACCACAGGAAGCACCCATGTCGCGACTGATTCCCCTGGCCCTGGCCACCCTGATGTTCGTTCCGGCCATGGCCTCGGCCAGCGGCCGCACCCTTGAAGGCGTCAACTTCACCGGCCCGCTGATCACCCCGAATCCGGCTGGCATGCCCAAGGGCAACGCCTACGTCGAGCCCTATCTGATCCGCACCGACAGCGACCGCTACTACGATGGCGAAGGCCGTCGCCATGACAGCCCCGACAGCAGCGCCTGGCTGATGGTGCTGCCGATCGCCTACGGCCTGGGCGAACGCGTCACCGCCCAGGTCAACCTGAGCGCGGCCCGCGTCGAAGCCGAGGGCGCGCGCAGCCGCGGTTTCCGTGCCGGCGATACCACCGCCATGGTCCAGTACGCGCTGCAGAAGTCGAACGAAGACGGCACCCGTCCGGCCATCTCGCTGTCGGTCACCCAGCGCTACGCCACCGGCAGCTATGACCGCATTGGCGGCAACCCGCTCAATGCGCAGGGTGACGGTGTGCAGCGCACCAGCTTCGGCCTGGGCATGCAGCAGGTCGTCTGGATGCCCAACGATCGACCACTGCGTTGGCGCGCCCAGCTCACTGCCAGTCCGGCTCCGGCTCGCGTCGCCCTGAACGACAACAGCGTGTACGGCACTCCGGACGGCTTCCGCGGCAACTATGCCCCCGGCTCGCTGCTGGGTGTTTCCGCCGCAGCCGAGTACAGCTTCAGCTCGCGCTGGGTGGGCGTGTTCGAAGTGGCCGCCAGCCGCCAGTCCGACCGTCGCCTGAGCGGCTATGCACCCGGTGCCGACGGCAACGCACAGCGCGTTGAACTGCGTCTGCCGGCAACCCGCGTGATCAGTCTGGCCCCGGCAGTGGAATACCACTTCTCGCCGAATGTCGGTCTGATCGCCGGCGTTGAGTTCAGCGTGGCCGGGCGCAACACCGGCAGCTACATCAGCCCGCAGATTGCACTGGGCATGTTCTTCTGACCGCAGGAGCTCGCATGAACATTGAAGCCATTGTCACCTACGTCGTAGGTGTGGTCTGGAGCCCCGTGCTGGTCGGCCTGTGTCTGCTGGTCGGCCTGTACTTCAGCCTGCGTACGCGCTTCATCCAGTTGCGTGCGCTGCCGGACATGCTGCGCCTGATGACCCAGGGCAGCAGTTCCGGTTCGGGCGTTTCCTCGTTCCAGGCGCTCAGCATGTCCCTGTCCAGCCGGGTGGGTGTAGGCAACATCGCCGGCGTGGCCATGGCCATTGCCTATGGTGGGCCGGGGGCGATCTTCTGGATGTGGCTGGTGGCCTTCCTCGGGGCCGCCAGCGCATTCATCGAGTCAACCCTGGCGCAGATCTACAAGGAGCGCGACAGCAATGGCATGTTCCGTGGCGGCCCCGCGTATTACATCGAGCGCGGGCTGGGTAAACGCTGGTACGCGGTGCTGTTTGCGCTCAGTACGCTGGTGGCGTGTGGGCTGTTCCTGCCCGGTACCCAGTCCAACGCGATTGTCAGCGCGGTCGACGAAGCATGGGCTGTTCCGGACTGGGTGACCGCTTCGGTGATGGGCGGCGGTGTGGCCCTGGTGCTGTTTGGCGGCGTGCGCCGGATCGCCCAGGTCACCCAGGTGGTGGTGCCGGTGATGGCGGTCGGCTATCTGCTGGTGGCCGGCATCGTCATGGTGCTCAACGTCGACGCGCTGCCGGAGATGTTCGTGATGATCCTGCGCAGCGCATTCGGCACCGACGCCGCGTTCGGCGCAATGATCGGCACGGCCATCCAGTGGGGTGTGCGTCGCGGTGTGCTGTCCAACGAGGCGGGCATGGGCAGTGGTGCCCATCCTGCCGCTGCTGCGGACGTGTCACATCCGGTCAAGCAGGGTCTGGTGCAGGCGTTCTCGGTGTACATCGACACCATGGTGGTGTGCAGTGCCACCGCGTTCCTGATCCTCTCCACCGGTGCGTACAACGTCTACGATCCACTGTCGCAGACGGGGCAGTTCATCGTCTCCAACGTCGGCGCACTGGAAGCCGGGCCGCGTTACGTGCAGCAGGCGGTGGAATCGGCGCTGCCCGGGTTTGGGCGCTCGTTCATTGCCCTGGCCATCCTGCCGTTCGCGTTCACCACCATCCTGGCGCTTTACTACACCGCTGAGACCAACCTGGTGTATCTGAGTCGAAACCGACCACCGCCGATGCTGCTGGCCGCGTTCCGGATCGCCTTCCTGGCGGCGATGAGCTATTCGGCGCTCAACACCGCCACCGTGGCATGGACACTGGGCGACATCGGTGTGGGCATGATGTGCTGGCTCAACATCATTGCGTTGCTGCTGCTGCAGAAGCCGGCGCTTGCCGCACTACGCGATTACGAGGCCAGTCGTGGCACCGGCTGCGACCCGGTGTACCAGCCGCAGCCGGTGACCCGGGCGGCCTCCGATGTGTGGGAAACCGCCCGGTCGTGATCGCTCATTCGTTCGGCGGCGTGGTCGGCTTGGCCTCGCTGCCGAACGAACCTTCGGCCTCGGCAGACAGGTATGCGAACACCGCGTAGGCGGCCACGTTCTGTGCCAGCGCCGCCGGGTCGATCTTGTCCAGGGTGTCGTCAGCGGTGTGGTGCAGGTGGAAGTAGTCGCTGCCGTCCTGCGCCAGCCACGCCCAGGCACCGCCCTTGGCGGCGAGCGGGCCGATATCCGGCCCCGGGCCGCCCTTGTCGGCCACGTACTCGATACCGAGCGGCTTCATCACTTCGGCAATCTGGCGGGTCGCCTCGCGCGAGCCTTCCGGATTCGGCGAACCCGTGTTGAAGGCATAGATGCGGCCGGCACCGAAGTCGCTCTCGGCGCTGACCTGATGCAGCGCAATGTCCTTGGCGTGGGCTTCGGCGTACGCCTTGCCGCCGTACAGGCCCTGTTCCTCATTGGCGAACGCCACCACGCGGATGGTGCGCTTGGGAGCCTGCTTGAGCTGGCCGATCAGGTGGCCGGCGGCCATCGTGATGGCCACGCCGGCACCGTCGTCCACCGCGCCGGTGCCCAGATCCCACGAATCCAGGTGGCCGCCGATCACCACCACTTCCTTGGGCAGGCTGCGCCCGGTGATCTCGCCGATGACGTTGTAGGAGGTGGCCTTGCCATCCCAGCCGCAGTCCAGGTCGAGCTTGATGCGGGTGCTGCCCAGCGCGACCAGGCGCGCCAGCTGGTTGGCATCAGGCACCGACAGCGCCGCCGCCGGCACCGGCGTCAGGCCCTCATCGAAACGGGTGATGCCGGTGTGCGGCACACGGTGCGAATCCGTGCCGGCCGAGCGCATCACAAAGCCCACCGCGCCCTTGCGGATGGCTTCAGACGGCCCCTTGCTGCGCACCGCGCCGCCCTTGCCGTAGTCGCGGCCGTCGCGGTAGGCGGTCATCTGGTAATCGACGAAGGCGATCTTGCCCTTCAGCGAGCCCTCCGGCGCAGCCTGCAGCGCGGCGAGGTCGGCAAAGCGCACCACCTCGGCTTCCACCGTACCGCCCGGGCTGCCGCCCAGTGCCGTGATCGCCAGCGGTTGCGCATGCTTGCCGATCACCTGGGCGCTTTCACTGCGGCGTTCCCACTTCGGAAACTCCACCGGTTCGGTCCAGACCTTGTCGAAGCCCAGTGCTTTGAACTTGGCCACGGCCCAGGCCACGGCGCGCGCGTCAGCTTCACTGCCGGCAATGCGCGGTCCGATCTCGGTGGTCAGCGACTCCACCACGTCCCAACCGGTGTTGTCCTTCAGCGCCTGCTCGCGCAGCTGCGCAGCGGTACCCAGCGAGGCCGGCGGCAGCGTGGTGGTTGCAGGGGCGGCGAAGGCCGGCGAGGCCAGCAGCGCGAAGGTGGAGGCGATGGCAAGAACGCGGCGACGCATGGACGAACTCCACAAAACGGGGCGGAAGCGTCCGAGAGTAGCAGTATCGTCCCGCCGCACATGGGCGGGAGGTCATGGTTCCGGAAGATGCTGTTTTCCAATTCCGGCGTGGCGACCCACGGCACGCACCTACGGTAGGTGCGCACCGTTGGTGCGCACACCTTATTTCCTGAGGTTGTCACGGATCTCGCGCAGCAGCAGGATTTCTTCCTTCGGAGCTGCCGGGGCCGCTTCCTTCTTCTTGGCCAGGCGATTGATGACCTTCACCACCATGAAGATCGCAAACGCCACGATGATGAACTGGACCAGGGTATTGAGGAAGTCACCATAGCCGATCACCACCGCAGGAATCTCGGTGCCGTCGGCCGCCACCCGGGCCGGCGACAACGTCCACGCCAGTTCCGAGAAGTCCACGCGGCCGATCAGGTAGCCAAGGGGCGGCATGATGATCTTGTCGACCAGCGCAGTGACGATCTTGCCGAAGGCGGCACCAATCACGACACCGACCGCCAGGTCGATGACGTTGCCACGCATGGCAAATTCCTTGAACTCAGTCAGCATCCCCATCGGGTTCTCCTGTTGTCGTGCAATCAAAAGGCAAGGCAGGGTAGCCCAGCCGATGTCATCCGCCGATGATGCCGTGGCGTTCGGCCACGTTTTCCAGGCGCGCGCTGAAGCGATCACCGGGTTTGAGCGCGGCCACGCCACTGGGCGTGCCCATGAACACCAGGTCGCCGGCGCGCAGGGCCCACAGCTTGGACAGCTCGTGCAGGATCTCCGGCACGTTCCAGATCATCTGGTCCAGCAGCGACTGCTGGCGTACCTCACCGTTGATTTCCAGCGACAGGTTCAACGCGGCCAGGTCGCCCACTTCACCGGCCGGCACCAGTTCGCTCACCGGTGCGGAATAATCGAATCCCTTGGCGGTGTCCCACGGATGGCCCTTGGCCTTGGCCGCCGCCTGCAGATCGCGACGGGTCAGGTCCAGGCCCACGCCATAGCCGAACACCAGCGCTTCGGCCTGGTCGACCGGCAGTTCGCCCGCCGGCGCATCACGGCCAATTGCCACCACCAGCTCCACTTCGTGGTGCAGGTCGTGGGTGGCGGGCGGGTAGGGAATCACGTCGTCATGGCCGACCACGATCGCATCGGCCGGTTTGGCAAAGAACATCGGGCGACCGCGATCATCCGCCGCCGGCACCGCCGCCCCCATTTCGCGCGCATGGTCGGCGAAGTTGCGGCCCACGCAGTAGATGCGTCGCACCGGGAAGGTGCCGCCCCCGGCAACCGGAATGCGGGGCGTTTCAGGAGGGGGGATTACATCGGTCATGCGCGCGTGTCCACAAAGCGAGGGTCACAGAAGTGTACCCCTCGCACGCGTCACACCGTAGAGCCACGCCCTGCGTGGCTGCACCGCTTGAACGAAGCCGAATGAGCTCAACGCGACAACGGCAACGCCGGCTTGCGCACGACGCGGTACTCGCCTTCCACGATCTTCGGGTCGCCCGCACGCGCCGCCGCCTTGCGGCTGGCCAGCAGCTTCCACGCCACGCCGGCAATGATCATCGCCGCGCCCACGAATACCCCCACGAACACCAGCGCGGCCAGAATAGCCAGGCCCAGCAGGCCCACCGCAACGCGCACCAACGGATGGCGCGGCTTGCGCGGCGCGAACAGGGTGCGGAACTGGTTGAACTGGAATCGGATCATGGCGGTCATTCGGCTGAAGTCAGCAGGCAGCCAGTATCCGAGGTCACTTGCGTGCATGAGTGAAAAATACGTTAACTGCGACAATCTGTCATTTCAAATCAATGGCTTGCGTTCATTTTCCGGCCAGCTGGCGGTCAGGCATGCGACAATTCCGCTTTCGCTCACCGCTGTGAAATGCCATGCCTGCTGCTGAATCGCCGTCGCCCCTGATCGCTGTGGAAGCCATTGCTGACGGTGCCTTCGCCGAAGTCGAGGTGTGCCTTGACGGCGACCATGAATCGGCCGTGCTGTACCGCGAAGGTGGGCAGGTGCGAGGTTGGCTCAACATCTGCCCGCACGCCGGGCGTCGCCTGGACTGGGCCCCGGGCCAGTTCCTGAAAAGCCGCGAAGGGCATCTGGTGTGCGCCGCGCATGGGGCTTCGTTCTCGCTGGACAATGGCGAATGCGTGGCCGGACCGTGCAAGGGGGATGCGTTGCGCGCGGTGGCGTTGCAGGTGCGCGATGGGCAGGTCTATCTGGCCTGACACAATGCCGACCAACGGTCGGCATCTACCGGCATCCGTATACGGCCGGCATTTACCGGCACGTCACGCCGCCCGGTAGGTACCGCCGTTGGTCGGTACGCTTCAAAACATCAGATTGATCATCAACACGACCACCGCCGTGTAGACCAACGACAACGGCGCACCCACCCGCCACAGCTCGCGCGGGGTGTAATTGGCCGGGCCAGTGATCATCGAAATCACCGGGTTCGAAGCTGTCATCAGGTTGTTGGACGCCGACAGCGCCACAATCAACGCGAACGCGGTCGGATTGCCTCCCGCCGCCAGGGCCAGATTGACCGCAATGGGCACCATCACAATGGTCGCCCCGACATGGCTGATCACCAGCGAGAACAGCGTGGTCAGCAGCGCCAGCGCGATCTCCAGCGTCCACACCGGAATACCGGTGGGCAGGCGGTCGATGGTGTGACCGGCCACCCAGGCCGCCGCGCCGCTGCTGTCCATCGCCCAGCCCAGCGGAATCAGCCCGGCCATCATGAAGATGGTCTTCCAGTTGATCGAGGCATACGCCTCGTCCATGCGCAGCACACCGGTCAGCAACATGCCGGCCACCCCGGTCATCAGGGTCAGCGCCACCGGCAGCTTGGACGTCAGTGCGATCAGGATGGTGATCGCGAAGATGGTCATCGCAATCTTGAACTTGTGCGGCCGCTGCTCGCCCTTGGGATAGTCGGTCACGACCACGAAGTCGCGGCTTTTCGCAGCCTGCGCCAGGTCGGTCCAGATGCTGTGGAACACCAGCATGTCACCGGCGCGCAGGGGCACGTTGCGCACGTCTTCGCGGATGACCTGCTTGTCGCGGTTGATCGCCAGCAGACTGATGCCGCGCTGCTTGCGCAGCCGCAACTGTGAGGCGCTCTTGCCGATCACGTCCGAGGTGGGTGGCACCACCGCTTCGGAAATACCGGCACGGCTGGGGTTGAACAGGTCGCCCAGGTGCTTCAGTCGAGACGACATGCGCAGGAACTGGTTCTGCGCGAAGTCGCTGACCTGCTGGCGGCTGCCCATCACGCCGAGCACGCTGCCTACCCAGATGCGCATTTCCGCTGGCGGTGCCAACCGGGTGTCGTTGCCGGTTTTCAGCGCCAGCATCAGCGGCGCGTCGTGCACCGTTTCCGCCTCGCCCAGGGTCATGCCGACCAGCGGGCTTTCCGCGCTGACCACCAGTTCGAACACGTCGCCTTCGATGCCGTAGGTCTTGGCGAAGTAGCTTTCGGTGCGCGCCGGGGTGACGCCGTCGTTGGCCAGGGTTTCCTCTTCCACCAGCTTGCGGTCGCCGAAGAAGCGGAAGTACAGCAGCGATGCCACCAGCAGCGCCAGACCAATCGGCAGCGGCGCGAACATGCGCAGCGGCTCGATGGTGGCCAGGCCCGAAGGCAGGTTGTTGTTGGCCGAGGCCAACAGATCGTTGAGCAGAATCAGCGGCGAGTTGCCGACCATGGTCAGGGCGCCGCCCATCACGATGGCGGCGGCAATCGGCAGCAGCAGCCGCTGCAGCGTCAGCCCGGTGCGCGCCGCCAGCCGCGAGGCCACTGGCAGGTACAGCGCCATCACCGAGGGGTTCTGCATGAAGGAGGAGTTCAACCCGGCAATCGCCGTGGTCATCATCAGCAGCCGCTGCTCGACCCCGTGGCCGCGCCGCAGCAACCACGCCGCCAGCCGGTTCAACGCCCCGGTGCGGTCCAGGCCCGCACCGAGAATGGTGGTGGCGATGATGCTCATCACCGCGTTACCGGAGAAGCCGCCGAAGATTTCCTCCGGCGCGATCAGGCCGGTCACGCCCAGCACCACCAGCACCACCAGCGCCACCACGTCGGCGCGGATGCGCTCGAACAGGAACATCGCCATCGTGAAGCCGACCAGCCCGAGCACGAGCTTCATGTCGTTGGTCAGCGTCAGCGCGGTTTCCATGGCGGGGCGGTCCTTGCCTCAGGTCAGGTGCGGTCGTACAGCAGGTCCCACACACCGTGGCCGAGTTTCTGGCCGCGGGTCTCGAAGTGGGTCTGGGGACGCCACTCAGGGCGCTCCACCTGACCGCGTGGGCCGGCCCGGTTGACCAGCCCTTCGGTGGCCTCCAGCACCTCCCACATCTGTTCGGCGTAGTCCTCCCAGTCGGTGGCGCAGTGCAGGCGACCGCCCGGGCGCAGCTTGCGCACCAGCAGCGCCGCGAACGCCGGCTGCAGCAGGCGGCGCTTGTTGTGGCGCTTCTTGTGCCACGGGTCCGGGAAGTAGATGCGCACTTCATCCAGCGCGCCGTCGGCGATTTCCTTCTCCAGCACTTCCACCGCATCGTGGTGGTACAGGCGCACGTGGTCGGCGTTGTCGTCGGCCAGTGCGTTCAGCAGCCGGCCCACGCCCGGGGCGTGTACTTCAATGCCGATGTAGTCGCGGCTGGGGTCCTGCTGGGCGGCGAAGCGCAGCGCGGCACCGTTGCCAAAGCCGATTTCCAGCACCTTGTGCGCATCGCGGCCGAAGGTGGCGTTCAGATCGCGCGGTTCACCGGTGAAATCCAGGCCGAAGCGCGGCCAGCGCTCGTCGAACGCGCGCTGCTGGGCCGGGGTGAAGCGGCCCTGGCGCAGCACGAAGCTGCGGATCTCGCGGCGGCCTTCGCTCACCGTGAACGGCTTCGGCGGAGCCTTGGCACCGCTGCTCGAGAACGGGTCGGTCATCAGCCGATTACTCCTTCCACCGGGGAAGACGCACTGGCATAACGCTTGCGCGCAATGCGCCCGGCCAGGAAGGCTTCACGGCCCGCTTCAACCGCCTTGCGCATGGCACTGGCCATCATCACCGGATTACGTGCACCGGCAATGGCGGTGTTCATCAGCACGCCGTCGCAGCCCAGTTCCATCGCGATGGCGGCGTCGGACGCCGTGCCCACGCCCGCGTCGACGATGATCGGCACCTTGGCGTTCTCGATGATTTCCAGCAGGTTGTACTTGTTCTGGATGCCCAGCCCGGAGCCGATCGGCGCGGCCAGCGGCATCACCGCCACGCAGCCGATTTCCTCCAGGCGTTTGGCCAGGATCGGGTCGTCGGAGGTGTAGACCATGACCTCGAAGCCGTCCTTGACCAGCTGCTCGGCCGCTTTCAGGGTCTGCACCACGTCCGGATACAGGGTCTTCTGGTCGCCCAGCACTTCCAGTTTGGTCAGGTTGTGGCCGTCCAGCAGCTCACGCGCCAGCCGGCAGGTACGCACCGCGTCTTCAGCCGTGTAGCAGCCGGCGGTGTTGGGCAGGATCGTGTAACGGTCCGGCGGCAGCACATCCAGCAGGTTCGGCTCGCCCGGGTTCTGGCCGATGTTGGTGCGGCGGATGGCCACCGTCACGATCTGGGCCGCGGCCGCCTCGGTAGCGATGCGGGTTTCTTCCAGGTCCTTGAACTTGCCGGTGCCGGTCAGCAGCCGGGACGTATAGGTCTTGCCGGCGATCACCAGCGAATCGGGGGAGGCATGAGCAGTCATGCGCGCAATTATCGCCCAAGCGGATGCATTCTGCCCGTCTGCACCACCGGCTTTTCCGTCCACGCAACGCGTCCCGCGTCCGGCGTCGCCGGGCCGTCGATGCATTCCGTAGAGCCGGGCTTGCCCGGCTGCTCTACGCGTGGTGCCAACCGCAGCCGGGCAAGCCCGGCTCTACCCTCAGCCCCCGCCCAGGGCGTGGACGATCTCCACCACATCCCCGTCAGCCAGCGCATGACTCCCATGCAGGCTGCGGGTCACGATCTCGCCGTTGACCTCCACCGCCACCCGGCGCTGGGTCAACTGTTCCAGATCCAGCAACTGCTGGATGGTGGTGCTTTGCGGAAGCTGGCGGGGTGCGCCGTTGAGCTGGATGTTCATGACGTCATTGTCCCCTAAACGTCGCGCTTCCGCGTACCCTTGCCGCCCCCGTCGGTGGCCGTGCAGCCCTGTGCTGGCACGGCCTTGCCCGATTCGCGGCCGGTGCCATGCCGCAGCGCAGCGTGTATCAGCCGGGATGCAGTAGGACCATGGCACCGTGCGCCGGCGTACGTCGGCCGTTTCCACCCCCAAGGAGTTTTTCATGCAGTTGAGCAAGCGTCCCCTGCGTTCCCTGATGGCCGTGGCCATTGCCCTGGCCGCCGTGCCGGCCATGGCGCAGTCCCCATATTCCAAGACCGTGTTCATCGGCGACAGCCTGACGGACGAGGGCTACTTCCGCCCGCTGCTGCCGGCATCGGTCCAGCCGGTCACCGGCCAGTTCACCACCAATCCGGGTTGGGTGTGGGCGCAGCACGTGGCCCACTACTACGGCACCAACGCCGCCGCCCACGGCAACGGCCAGAATGGCGACAACTACGCCATCGGCGGTGCCCGCGTTGGCGTGGACACCAACCAGGTGCTGGCACCCAATACCCCGGCCATTCCGGTCTACTCGCTGAAGACCCAGACCCAGCAGTACCTGCAGGCCAACGGCGGCAAGGCCGATGCCAATGCCCTGTACACCGTGTGGGGCGGCGCCAATGACCTGTTCGCCATCCAGGCCGGCGCACCGCTGCAGGCCACCCTGGGCGCGGCGGTGACCGACCAGGTCGGCATCGTCGGCACCTTGAAGGCCGCTGGCGCGCAGTACATCGTGGTGCCGACCCTGCCGGACATCGGCCTGACCCCGGCCGCCCGCGCCGGTGGCGCAGTGGGCATGGCACAGGGCACCGCGCTGGCCAAGGCCTACAACGACGCCCTGTTCGCTGGCCTGAAGAGCGCCGGCCTGCAGGTGATTCCGGTGGACACCTTCCACATCCTGCAGGAAATCGTCGCCAGCCCGGCCACCTACGGCTTCGTCAACGTGACCAGCCCGGCCTGCACCACGGCCTCGTCGCTGACCTGCAACCCGACCGCCTACGTCAACCCGAACGCGGCCAACAACTACGTGTTCGCTGACGGCGTGCACCCGACCACGGCCACCCACGCCATGCTGGGCCAGTACACCCTGTCCATCCTGGAAGCGCCGCGCAACCAGCAGATCCTGACCCATTCGGCGCAGACCATCGGTCGTTCGCGCGCCGACCAGGTCAGCCTGCACGTGGGCGGCCGCCCCGCTGATGGCATGAGCTGGTGGGGCGGTGTGCGTGGTGACATGCAGCGCTACGACCACGCCGACCTGTACGACGGCCTGGCCCCGGCCGGTCTGTTCGGCATGGATTGGGCGAAGGACGGCATGGTGCTCGGCGGCTTCGCCGGCTACGGCCGCATGGACGCCGACTTCGGCAACAGCAAGGGTGATTTCACCCAGTCCGACACCACCCTGGGCCTGTTCGCCGGCTGGTACGGCGACAAGGTGTGGGTGAACGGTCAGGTCAGCTACAGCTGGCTCGATTACGACGTCACCCGTCGCGTCCAGCTGGGCCCGGCCGAGCGCACCCACACCGGCAAGCCGGAAGGCAGCAACCTCACCGCCGCGCTGAATGCCGGTTACGAGTTCGGCACCGAAGGTGGCCTGCGCCACGGCCCGATCGCCTCGGTCATCTGGCAGAAGGTCAAGCTGGATGCGTACACCGAGTCCAACCTGAGCGCTACCGCGCTGGGCTACGGCAACCAGGATGTGGACTCCACCGTGGGTCGCCTGGGCTGGCAGATGCGTTTCGACGGCGGCAGCGTCAAGCCGTACGCCCAGGTCACCTGGGACCACGAGTTCGAGGACGGCCAGCAGGCCAGCGCCTGGTTGCAGACCATGCCGGACGTCGGCATGTACAAGGTGCCGGGCCTGGAGTTCGACGAGGACTACGTGACCGCCATCATGGGCGTGCGCATGGAGATGTTCGGCCTGAACAGCAACATCGGCATCAGCACCACGGCCGCGCAGAACAGCGCCCGTGACGCCACGATCTTCGCGCAGTTCAGCGGCAGCTTCTGATCCACGCAGGTCGCACACGACCGTTGGTCATGTGATGCGCAACGGGCGGCCTGGTGCCGCCCGTTGCCTTTTGGCGGCCCGGGCGCATAGAATTCCCCGGCACCAAGCGGGTGTAGCTCAATGGTAGAGCTGTAGCTTCCCAAGCTACTGACGAGGGTTCGATTCCCTTCACCCGCTCCACGGTTTGCAAGGCAAACCATGGAGCGTGGCGGCATGCCACCAGATCCCCGCGCCTGCCGGCGCGCCCCCTTGACTCAAGGGGGCTGCTATTTCGACCACTCCTTACGCACTGTTTCTTTACTCGCGCGCTGCAAAGATGGCGCGAAGGGCGCGTTGCGTCATGCGTGGAGTTTCTTATGTCTGGATCAAACAAGGCGATACTGGAACAAGCCAACGCCGCTGTGCGCGCTGGCGACAACGAAGGCTTCCTTGCGCACTGCACGGACGACATCCGCTGGACGACGGTAGGAGAGGGCACGCTGCAGGGAAAGCAGGCGGTTCGCGAGTGGATGAAAGAGGCCTATGCAGTGCCACCGCGTTTCGATGTGCGGCACATGGTCGCGCAGGGTGATCACGTGGTGGCGATCGGTACGATCGTGGGTAAGGGGCCGGATGGCACGCCCGCGGAATTTGCCTATAGCGATGTCTGGCGCTTCCGCGATGGGAAAATGTGCGAACTCGATGCGTTCGTGGTGCAGCCTGGCCGTGAACCGGGCAGTTGAGCCGTCATCCGCGCATCTCGAATCACGCGCTATGCTGCGCGCTTTCCCCCTCTCCATGCCCTGATGAAACTCGCCATCCTTTCCCGCAACAGCAAGCTGTACTCCACGCGGCGGTTGGTGGAGGCGGCGCGGTCGCGGGGGCACACCGTGCGGGTGCTGGACCCCTTGCGCTGCTACATGCGCATTGCCGCCGACGGTTTCACCATGCACTACAAGGGCCGGCCGATTACCGGGGTGGATGCCGTCATTCCGCGTATCGGCGCATCCATCACCCGCTACGGCACCGCCGTGCTGCGCCAGTTCGAGATGATGGGGGCGGTCACGCCCAATCCGTCCGACGCCATCCTGCGGGCGCGCGACAAGCTGCGCGCGCACCAGATCCTGGCCTCCAAGGGCATCGACATGCCGGTGACGGTATTCGGTGACAACCCGGACGATACCGTGGACCTGCTGTCCATGCTGGGCCCGCCGCCGCACGTGGTGAAGCTCAATGAGGGCACCCAGGGGCGGGGGGTGATCCTGACCGAAAAAGCCAGTGCCTCGCGCGGCATCGTGGAGGCCCTGCGCGGGCTGTACGCCAACTTCCTGATGCAGGAATTCATCGGCGAGGCCCAGGGGGCTGACCTGCGCTGCCTGGTGGTGGGCGACCAGGTGGTCGGGGCGATGCGCCGGCAGGCGCAGGAAGGGGACTTCCGCTCCAACCTGCATGCCGGCGGCAGTGCCGAAGCCGTCAAGGCCTCCCGGGCCGAGCAGCAGGTGGCCATCCGCTCGGCTCGCGCGCTGGGGCTGGGGGTGGCCGGGGTGGACCTGATCCGCTCTGATCGCGGCCCGCTGGTGCTGGAGGTGAACTCCACCCCGGGGCTGGAGGGCATCGAGGGCATCTGCCAGGGCGACCTGGCCGGGCGCATCGTGGAACACGTGGCGGCTCAGGTGGCAGTAAAAAAGTCCCAAAAATCAAAGCCTTGAAAATTTTCTGTGGGAACTGGCCGGTTTTAACACGGGTTTAATCGCCCCCGGCGTAATGTTCAACGGACCGCAGCTCTGCCCTCCTCAGCAGAAATCGGTAATCGGGAATGACTTCAGGCCCGGGTGGGCAGCCACCCGGGCCTTTTTCTGTTTATGCCCACCGGCACATTGCCGACGCCCATTCGCGCTCGTACAGTTGGCACTTCGTTCATGGAAGGAATGGGAG
This sequence comes from Stenotrophomonas sp., assembly GCA_039592995.1. GTDB lineage: Bacteria > Pseudomonadota > Gammaproteobacteria > Xanthomonadales > Xanthomonadaceae > Stenotrophomonas. The sequence goes on from JBCNQC010000008.1 coordinate 102,385, forward strand.
GTCGAGATGTCTCGTTTTATTTCAATCGCACTACTGATGTGCCTGGCAGGGGCCGTGCAGGCCAAGGCTGACAGCAAGCAGGTTGTCCAGATGGACAAGACCACGCCGCTTTCCGAGCAGATCGCGGAGGTGGAAAAGGCGCTTTCCAGCGAGCATTACAGTGAGGTCACGCTGGAGGACAAAAGTGCCGTGCGCAGCGCGCTGGAACGCATCCGGCTGCGGACCGACGGTGTCGAGCGCGTTGATGCGCTCAGCCCGCAGGCCAAAATTGACGTGTTCAACGATCAGGAAAAAATCAACACCATCCTGACCCGTGCCCACGCCGACAGCCGCCTGATCTGCCGCCGCGAGCGCATCACCGGCAGCAACTTCCCGCAGAACGTCTGCATGACCGTGGCGCAGCGCCGCCAAGCGGAAGAAGCCGGACGTGACACGATGCGCAATGCCCACCGGTCGCAGCTGCGCCCGATGGACTGATCGCGTCGTTTTCACGTCCGGGCGTCGGTACGAAATGTTAAGACTGGACGCTGTATCGTTCGCTAGCTGAACGAGGCTCCCCGCGTGCTGGCCTGGCGCGGGGAGCATTGGCCTAATTACGAACCAGAGGTTCCAGTGCGAATTCTAGTAATTGAAGATAACAGCGACATCGCCGCCAATCTGGGCGATTACCTGGAAGATCGCGGACATACGGTGGATTTCGCCGCCGATGGCGTCACCGGCCTGCATCTGGCGGTGGTGCACGAGTTCGACGCGATTGTGCTGGACCTCAATCTGCCGGGAATGGACGGCATCGAAGTCTGCCGCAAGCTTCGCAATGAAGCGCGCAAGCAGACCCCGGTGCTGATGCTCACCGCACGGGATTCGCTGGACAACAAGCTGGCCGGCTTCGACTCCGGTGCCGACGACTACCTGATCAAGCCGTTTGCGCTGCAGGAAGTGGAAGTGCGTCTGAACGCTCTGTCGCGTCGCGGCAAGGGCGTGCAGACCCGGGTGCTGGAAACCGGTGACCTGGAATACAACCTGGACACCCTGGAGGTTCGCCGCCAGGGCAAGCTGCTGCAGCTCAATCCCACCGCGCTGAAGATCCTGCAGGCGCTGATGGAAGCGGCTCCGGCCGTGGTGACCCGCCAGGAACTGGAAACCCGCGTGTGGGGGGAGGAGCTGCCTGATTCCGATTCCCTGCGCGTGCACATCCACGGCCTGCGCGCGGTGGTGGACAAGCCGTTTGAAGTGCCGCTGATCCAGACCCGTCATGGCATCGGATACCGCATCGCGGCTCCGGAAGCCTGATCCAATGCCGGCCACAGGGGGCCGTCGCCGCGCGCCATACCGGCGGCGGCTGCGCAGTCGCATCATCGTCTCGTTCGTGCTGTTGGGCTTCTGCCTGACCACGCTGTTTGCGTTCGCCACCAACTGGGCTCGGGCCCGGGTGGAGAATCAGCTGGTCGAAGATGTGATGAACCGGAATATCAACGAGTACGCGCGGCGCTTCCAGTTGGATCCGTCGCGTAACCCGGACCTTCCTGTTCAGCAGATGCGCGCGCGCATCGTGGGCCCTGATCGCTTTGAGGCGCTTCGGGCCGAAGAGCCCGACTGGTACGACTTCAAGGATGGCATCCACAGCTTGGGCGGCGTGGATGAGCAGGGCAACGCGTTCTCCTACAAGCTGGCCGTGCGCAAGACCCCGGAGGCGTGGTTCTTCCTCGCCTATGACATGACTGAAAGCCTGCGCGGTGAGCAACAGCTCAAGCGCGCGTTGTTCATTTCGGTACTGGTCTTCAGCGTGCTCTCCCTGGTGCTGGGCTGGTGGTCGGCGTCGAAGGTGATGAAGCCCGTCTCGGACCTGGCCGCACGCCTGCGCGCCTACCGCGGTGGCACCAGTGACCCCGAGCCGCTGGCTCCGCGCTTCCCCGACGACGAGGTCGGGCAGCTGGCGCAGGCGCTTGACGACTATTCCGCGCGCCTCACCGAGGTGGTGCAGCGCGACCGCGAGTTCAATGCCGACGTCAGCCACGAGCTGCGCACTCCGCTGGCAGTGATCCGCGGTGCTACAGAACTGCTGCTCACCCGGCCGGACCTCGACCCCAAGGTGCTGCAGCGCCTGCAGCGCATCCAGCGTGCCGAACAGCAGTGCACCGACCTGATCGGCTCACTGCTGCTGTTGTCGCGCAACGAGCGCGGGCAGGGCAGCAGCAACGTCTCACGCGTCGCCGAGCAGCTTCTGGAAGCCCACCGGGCCCAGCTGGGCGGCAAGCCGCTGGAGCTGGTGCTGGAAGGCGACCGCGAGCTGGTGGTGGACGCCCCCGAATCCGCGCTCTCGGTGGCACTGGGCAACCTGATCGGCAACGCGGTGAAGTATTCGCAGGAAGGCTCGGTGCGGGTCAAGGTCACCGGCGACCAGGTTGAAGTCACCGACAGCGGCCCGGGCTTGAGCGCAGAAGACGCCGCCAAGCTGTTCCAGCGCGGCTACCGCGGCACCCATGCCGGGCATTCGCAGGGCGGCGGCATCGGCCTGTCCATCGTCAGCCGGCTGTGCGACCTGTATGGCTGGCAGGTCAGCGTGCGCCCCGGCGAAACGCGTGGCGTAGTCGCCACCCTGAAGTTCTCACCGGCGGCCTGAACTAACCCCGATTCATCGACATCGAACGTAGAGCCACGCCCTGCGTGGCTTCGCAGTCCCAAACGTAGTCGCGTAGTGACGCGCCATGCGCGTCAACGCGGGGTCCCAGCCAACCCCCGATAAACCCCATCCAACCGCGCCACCTCCGCCTCCAGCGCCCGAGGGTGCCCATCATTCACCACCACATCATCAGCCAGCGCCAGCCTTGCCTCCCGGCTAGCCTGCGCCGCAATCATCCGATCTGCCAGCTCCGCCGTAACCCCATCGCGCAGCATCAACCGCGCATGCTGCACCGCCACTGGCGCGTCCACCACCAGAATGCGGTTCAACCAAGGGTACTGGGCGCGCCCACCAGCCTCGGTCAACAACGGAATCGCCGCAATCGCATACGGCCCAGGTGCCGCCTCGCAGATCCCGCGCAGCATCTGCCGGATCGCCGGGTGGGTAATCGCCTCGAGCGCCTGCCGCTCCTGCGGCGAGGCAAAGATGCGCTCACGCAGGGCAGGGCGGTCCAGCTGGCCATCCGCCAGCAGCACACCTTCCCCGAAATGCGCAACGATGCGCTGCAGCCCCTCGCTGCCGGGGGCCACCACCGCGCGCGCCGCCACATCGGCGTCGGCCACGGTAACGCCAAGAGCTTCAAAGCGCCGGCTGACTTCACTTTTGCCGGCGGCCACGCCGCCGGTCAATCCAATCACGAACCGGCTCATCGGCAGGTCCTCAACGCAGGCCGGACATTCTCATGTAGCCGTTGATCAGCGGGTCGCCCCACATGAACACAATCCAGCCGGCAATCGCCAGATAGGGCCCGAACGGAATCGGCGTGGCCTTGTCTCGCCCACGCGCATACAACCAGGCCGTGCCAATGATGGCCCCGACCACCGACGAAAGCAGAATGATCGGCAGGATGCCCTTCAGCCCGCACCAGGCCCCCAGCGCCGCCAGCAGCTTGAAGTCGCCGTGGCCCATGCCTTCCTTGCCGGTGATCTGCTTGAACAGCCACCATGCCGACCACAGCGACAGGTAGCCCACCAGGGCCCCCAGCAGGGCCGGTTTGGCCGGCATATAAAGGTTGTCCACGCTGGCGATCAGCCCCAGCCACATCAAGGGCAGGGTGAGCTGGTCGGGCAGCAGCTGGGTACGCAGGTCAATGCCGGACAGGGCCACCAGGAAGCAGCTGAGCACAATCGCCCCGAAGCCCTGCCAGCCAAAGCCGAACTGCCACACGCTGGCCACAACCAGCAGGCAGGTGACCAGCTCCACCAGCGGGTACTGGATGGATATGGGTGCATGGCAATGGCGGCATTTGCCGCGCAGGGCCAGCCAGCTGAACAGCGGAATGTTCTCGAACCAGCTCAGCTTGTGCTTGCAGTGCGGGCAGTGCGAGGGCTCGACTACGATGCCCGGCGGTGGCGGTTCGTAGATGTCTTCCTCTTCCAGCACCTCGCGGGCGTCACGACGCCACTGCCAGTCCAGCCGCTTGGGCAGGCGCAGGATCACAACGTTCAGGAAACTGCCAATCAGCAGTCCCAGTCCGGCCGCGGCGGGATAGCCGAGGCCGGGGTGCTGGTCAAGAAATGCCATTGTTACCTTTTAGCCGACGACGGCGCCGAGTTTGAAGATGGGCAGGTACATGCCGATGACCATGCCACCGACAATGGTACCAATGAACACCATGATCAACGGTTCCAGCAGGCTGCTCAAGGCATCCACGGCGTTGTTCACTTCCTGCTCGAAGTACTCGGCCACCTTGAACAGCATGGTGTCCAGTGCGCCGGCTTCTTCGCCGATGGCGGTCATCTGGATCACCATGTGCGGGAACAGGTTCACCTGTTTCATCGCCATGTTCACCGGGTAACCCACCGAGACGTCGTCGCGCATGCGCAGCACGGCTTCTTCGTACACCTTGTTGCCGGTGGCCCCGGCCACGATGCCCAGGGCCTCCACCAGCGGCACGCCGGCCTTGAAGGTCACCGCGGTGGTGCGCGCGAAGCGGGCCACCGCGCTGTTGTTCATGATCGCGCCGATGATCGGCACCTTCAGGATCAGCCGGTCCAGGGTGTGCTGCATCTTCGGCGAACGCTTGTAAGCGAACAACAGGCCCACCACCGTGCCGATACTGACGATGAGCATCATCCACCAGTACGAAACCATGAACCGCGAGGCATTCACGATCAGCTGGGTGAAGGCCGGCAGTTCCGCACCGAAGCCCTTGAACACGTCTTCGAACTGCGGCACCACGTAGATCAGCATGATGCAGCTGACCAGAATGGCCACCACCACCACCATGGCGGGGTAGAACAGCGCCTTTTTGATCTTGCCCTTCAGGGCCTCGATGTTCTCCTTGTACGTGGCCACCGTGTCCAGCACGGTTTCCAGCACACCGGCACCTTCACCGGCCCGCACCAGGTTGCGGTACAACTCGTCGAACTGCACCGGGTGCTTGCTGATCGACTCGTACAGCGACGAGCCGCCCTCGATGTCGGCCCGGATCGAGTTGATCATGTTCTTCATGCGGACGTTCTTGTGCCCGCTGGCAATGATTTCCAGCGCGCTGACGATCGGCACGCCGGACTTCATCATCGTGGCCATCTGGCGGCTGAAGAACGCGATGTCCTTGGGCATGATCGCGCTACCGGCGGCCCCGAACATCGGCTTCTTCTTGGGCTTCACCACATTCGGGGTGATGCCCTGGCGGCGCAGCTCGGCACGCAGCATGTTGGCGTTCTTGGCCGTCTGCTCGCCTTTCATCTTCACGCCACGCTTGTCGGTCCCCTCCCAGACAAACGGTTGCATCTCCATGGTGCTACGCGCCACGGGTTCCTTCTTGATCGCACTACGGCTAACAGACATACAGGGCTCCCCAGCCGCGCCATCCCCAGGCGGGCTTCTGCGCCGCATGGTAGCTGGTTCCGGGCCGTGATGGCATCCCTGCAGGCGGGACAATCCGTGACCGGAGTCCAGGACCTTGACCGTCACAAGGTGACGCAGGGCGTCACAATGCAGGTTGTGTCGCATTTTGCCCGCTGGGGGGTTCCAATCCGCCAGATTGCTGCCATCATTGCGCCCGGGGAATGCTGGGGAGCATTGCTGAGAAGTTGGCACGCAACCTGCTTTGATCCACCCGCACGGGCAGTCGCCTTGCTCAGCCGGTCCGCCGGCCAGGCCCTGATCCAGTGTTCACTTTATTTACCTACCTCTAGGGGATGTACTCATGAAGAAGCAGCAGGGCTTTACCCTGATCGAACTGATGATCGTTGTGGCCATCATCGCCATCCTGGCCGCCATTGCGATCCCGCAGTACAACGACTACACCGCTCGTGCGCAGATGTCGGAAGCCTACACCCTGGCCAGCGGCCTGAAGACCCCGATCGCTGAAGCCTACGCCCAGGACAACAGCGCCACCTCGTGCGACGTGCCGGACAACGCCGTCACCACCGGCAAGTACGTGGAGAGCGTCACCGCCACCGGTGCCTGCGCCATCACCGCCCTGATGAAGTCCGATGGCGTCAACGCCAAGGCTGCGGGTAAGAACGTCGTTCTGACCTTCGCCCCGGCCACCGGTGCCTGGACCTGCACCAGCACCGCTCCGGCCGAAGTCAAGCCGAAGGCTTGCAGCTAATAACCGCAAGGTTGTAGCAGATGAAGAGCCCCGGCATCGCCGGGGCTTTTTTGTTGGCACGAAACTTGTAGTGTCCTTCGGGTCCATGCCCAACTTCTACGCGCTGGGGAGCGCACCCATGAACAAGCAGACCGGTTTTACCCTGATCGAACTTATGATCGTCGTGGCGATCATCGCCATCCTGGCCGCCATCGCCATACCGCAGTACAACGACTACACCGCGCGCAGCCAACTGGCTGAGGCGGTGACGGTGCTGGGAGGGTTGAAGACACCGGTCGCCGAGCAGTTTGCCAATGACAATGGTGGTGCCTCGTGCGATGTGCCGGATACGGCAGTAACTTCGGGTAAGTATGTTGAGTCCGTGGTTGCTGCGCCGGCATCGCCCTGCGTCATCGTTGCCACCATGAAGACCGATGGCGTCAACAGCAAGGTTTCCGGTGCTACGGTCACCATCACCTACGCGCCCACCACTGGCATCTGGGACTGCAAGACCAGCGCCCCGACCGAAGTGGCCCCCAAGTCGTGCCCTCACGGTTGATTCGTTGCGATGCTGCCCGGTCCTGAGGGCTGGGTCGGGCGGCAGCGGGCATGTACCATGGGGGTTCCACCTTCCCCCTGTTGATTGACGCCAGGCTGGTGTGTCGCAGGGGAAGTCGTACCCGCTCTCAGGAATGCAGATGAACTCGACTGTCGCCACCGCCAATCTTGTCGGCATCACCGGTATCGCGCGCCGCCTGGTCCAGGATGGCGCACTGGACGAGGCCGCCGCACGCGATGCGATGGCCAAGGCCGCCGCGGCCAAGCAGCCGCTGCCGCAGTACTTCGCCGACAAGAAGCTGGTGAGCTCCGCGCAGCTGGCCTCGGCCAATGCGCTGGAATTCGGCATGCCGCTGCTGGACGTGGGCGTGTTCGACGCCGCCCAGAGCGCCATCAGCCTGGTCAGTGAAGAACTGCTGCGCAAGCACCACGTGCTGCCGCTGTTCAAGCGCGGCGGCAAGCTGTTCGTGGGCACCAGCGACCCCACTCATTCGCTGGACGAGATCAAGTTCCACACCAACCTGGTGGTGGAGCCCATCCTGGTGGATGAAGACCAGATCCGCCGCACGCTGGAACAGTGGCAGTCCAAGCACGACACGCTGGGTGCCGGCCTGGGCGGTGGCGACGACGACGGCATGGGCGACCTGGATGTCGCCAGTGGCGACGAAGATGGCGGCGGCACTGAAGCCGGCGTGGACGCCAAGGGCGACGACACCCCGGTGGTGAAGTTCGTCAACAAGGTGCTGGTGGACGCCATCCGCAAGGGCGCTTCGGACATCCACTTCGAGCCCTACGAAGACGACTACCGCGTCCGCTTCCGCATTGACGGCCTGCTCAAGAACGTGGCCAAGGCCCCGGTCAAGCTCAACCAGCGTATTGCCGCACGCCTGAAGGTGATGTCGCAGCTGGATATCGCCGAAAAGCGCGTGCCGCAGGACGGACGCATCAAGCTCAACCTGTCCAAGACCAAGCAGATCGACTTCCGTGTCAGCACGCTGCCCACGCTGTTCGGTGAAAAGATCGTACTGCGTATTCTGGACGGCAGCGCGGCCAAGCTGGGCATCGACAAGCTGGGCTACGAAGCGGTGCAGCAGCAGCTGTTCCTGGATGCCATCCACAAGCCCTACGGCATGGTGCTGGTCACCGGCCCCACCGGCTCGGGTAAAACCGTGTCGCTGTATACCGCGCTGGGCATCCTGAACGACGAAACCCGCAACATTTCCACCGCCGAAGACCCGGTGGAAATCCGTCTGCCGGGGGTCAACCAGGTGCAGCAGAACACCAAGCGGGGCATGACCTTCGCCGCCGCGCTGCGCTCGTTCCTGCGACAGGATCCGGACATCATCATGGTCGGCGAAATCCGCGACCTGGAAACCGCGGAAATCGCCATCAAGGCGGCGCAGACCGGTCACATGGTGCTTTCCACCCTGCACACCAACGACGCCCCGCAGACCATTGCGCGTCTGATGAACATGGGTATCGCGCCCTACAACATCACCAGCTCGGTCACCCTGGTGATCGCCCAGCGCCTGGCGCGCCGCCTGTGCAACAACTGCAAGCGCCCGGTGGACCTGCCGGTCAATGCGCTGCTGGCCGAAGGCTTCACCCAGGCCCAGATCGACGCCGGTATTCAACTGTATGAGCCGGTGGGCTGCGACGAATGCACCGAGGGCTACAAGGGCCGTACCGGTATTTACCAGGTGATGCCGATGAGCGATGAAATCTCGGTGATCGTGCTGGCCGGCGGCAATGCCATCCAGATTGCCGAGGCGGCGCAGAAGGCGGGCATCAATGACCTGCGCCAGTCGGCCCTGGTCAAGGCCGCCGCCGGCACCACCAGCCTGGCGGAAATCAACCGCGTGACCAAGGATTGATCCGTGCGGGCCGTTGCGGCCCGCGCAACCGCATCGGCCGGTGGGGACCGGCCAATGACGGCGTACCACTCAACAACTTAGAACGGAGTAGACCGGCATGATGCAGGGGAAGGGCAGGACGGGGACGTGGTTGCTGTGGATTTTCATCCTTTCCGGCTTTTCAGGCCTGATCTACCAGTCCATATGGACCCAGTACCTGGGGCTGTTCCTGGGGCATTCCTCGCATGCGCAGTCGCTGGTGCTCATTCTGTTCATGGGTGGCATGGCGGTGGGCGCGTGGCTGGTCAGCCGCTGGAGTGCAAAAGTGCGCCGGCCGCTGCTGGCCTACGCACTGATCGAGGTGGTGATTGGCCTGCTGGGCCTGTGTTTTGACGGCATCTACCAGGGCCTGACCGGCTGGGCCTATGCGCAGCTGCTGCCCATGCTGCCGGCCGGGCAGCTGCAACTGGTGCGCTGGCTGCTGGCCGCCGTGCTGGTGCTGCCGCAGTGCATTCTGCTGGGGGCGACCTTCCCGCTGATGAGCGCCGGCTACATCCGCCTGCAGGAACACGCCGAAGGACGGGTGCTGGCCGGGCTGTACTTTTCCAACAGCCTGGGCGCGGCCATCGGTGCGCTGGCTTCCACGTACCTGCTGCTTCCCGCCATTGGCCTGCCCGGCACCGTGTTCTCGGCCGGCTTGATCAACATTGTGGTGGCCTTCCTGGTGTACCCGCTGAGCAAGCGCGAAGAAGGCGATGAAGGCGTTGCGTCGCCCGCACCTGCCGCTGCCACCGCTGCACCGGCGCTGCCGCGCCCGGTGCTGGTGCTGCTGGTGGCGGGGCTGACCGGGGCCGCCTCGTTCGTGTACGAGATCACCTGGATCCGCATGCTGTCGCTGGCCCTGGGTACCACCATCCACTCGTTCGAGTTGATGCTGGCCGCTTTCATTCTGGGCATTGCGCTGGGCGGCCTGTGGCTGAAGAACCGCGCCGACCGCCTGGTGTCGCCGCTGGCCACCGCCGGCTGGATCCAGGTGTGGATGGGCATTGCCGCGCTGGGCTCCATGTTTGTCTACGCCAATGCCTTCGAGTGGGTGGGCTGGCTGATGCGGGTGATCACCCGCAGCGCTGAAGGCTATGGGCTGTTCAATGTGGCCAGTGCTGCCATCGCGCTGCTGGTGATGTTCCCGGCCGCGTTCTTCGCCGGCATGACCCTGCCGCTGCTGACCCTGGCGCTGCTGCGTCAGGGGCATGGCGAAAAGGCCATTGGCCAGGCCTACGCGTTCAACACCGTCGGCGCGATTGTGGGCGTGCTGGCCGCCGTGCACCTGCTGATGCCCCTGCTGGGTCTGAAGTACGCCCTGCTGACCGCGGCCGTGGTGGACATTGGCCTGGGCCTGGTGCTGCTGGTCCGCTACAGCCCGATGCAGGCACGCCGCGCTGCACCCTGGGTGCCGGCGGTGGCCGTCTCAGCGGTGGCGGTGGTGGGGGCGGCCGTGCTGGTCAGCTTCGATCCGGCCATGTTGAACTCTTCGGTGTACCGCAGCGGGGCCACCACGCTGGGTGGCAGCGCGAAGGTGGTGTACCACCAGGATGGCAAGACTGCCACCGTGGGGGTGTTCGACTTCGGTGCCAAAGGCCAGGAGGTGCGCAGCATTGCCACCAACGGCAAGGTGGATGCCGCCATTGCCATGCACGCGGACCAGCCGGCAACGCCCGATGAATCCACCATGGTGCTGCTGGCGGCGGTGCCGCTTTCCATGCGCGAGCAGTTCGACCGGGTGGGCGTGATCGGCTTTGGCTCGGGCATGACCACCCACACCCTGATGGGCCACGCCAAGGTGGGCCGGGTGGACACGGTGGAGATCGAGCCGGCCATGATTGAAGGCGCGCGCCACTTCGGCCCGCACGTTGCGCGCGCGTTTACCGACCCGCGCTCGCACCTGATCATCGACGATGCCAAGGCCTACTTCGCCTCGGTGCCGAACAAGTACGACCTGATCATCTCCGAGCCGTCCAACCCGTGGATGGGTGGCACCGCTTCGTTGTTCAGTACCGAGTTCTATCAGTACATCCCGCAGCAGCTCAATCAGGATGGCCTGTTTGTGCAGTGGCTGCAGTTGTATGAAATCACCCCGGAACTGGTCAATTCGGTGCTGTCAGCGCTGCTGGCCAACTTCAGCGACGCGCGCGCTTACCTGGCCGATGAGGGTGACCTGATTCTGGTGGCGTCGCCGCACGGCAAGGTGCCGGAACTGGGTGGCAATGTGTTCAAGCAGCCGCTCTTGGCGGCCGACCTGGCCCGCATCGGGGTGGGCGACCTGCGTGGACTGCAGGACACCGTGGTGATGAACCGCAAGGGTCTGGAAGGCTACCTGGCGCTGTACCCGCACCGGATGAACTCGGACATGTACCCGGTGTTGAAGCTTGAGGCACCGCGTGCGCGATTCGAGCGTGCGCAGGTGTCGGATTTTCATGCGCTCGGTACCGCGCCGTGGCCGTTGGTGCGTTACCTGGGCGGGCCTGCACCGCGCACGGGTCTGGAAACGGACACGCATCGGTTGACGCTGGGAACCGTGCGGCGCGGACAGGGCGCGGACGAATTGTTCTCGGCCCTGGTGGAGGGGCGCAGAGCCCCGCCGGTGGCGATGTCGGAACTGGATGCACTGCAGGTGGATGCCCTGCGCGGGCTGGCTGTCGCCTGTCAGCTGGGCCAGCAACCGCAGCGCAACGCCACGATGATTTTCTCGTTGGCCAGCAAGACCACCGCCTATCTGGACCCCGCACGGCTGCAGCGCATGTGGGTGAAGCCGGAGTGGCTGAACTGCGCGGGCGGTGAACCCACCGTGGACAATGCGCTGGCACTGGTGGCAGCGGTGTCTGAAGACCGCCATGCCGACGTGGTGCGGCTGGGGCAGGAGCTGCTGGAGGGCGAGCACGGTGCCGCGCTGTTGCAGGAGGGCGAGGCGGCGTTCTATGTAATGGGTGCGATGCAGTACGCCGCGCTGTCGGCACGCCAGCCGGAGGTGGCGCAGGGGCTGGTGGAGCGTTATTGGGCGCGGATGGATCGGCAGGTGCAGGCGAGTGGTTCGATGCGGTTGCTGGCTTTGTTGGCTTCGCGGGTGGAGCCGCAGGCCTCTCCGTAAGGAGAAGCTGGCCCGGTGTACCTGATTCGAAGGTATCGGGCTCGTAAGCGGAAATGTTCGTGCGTTGTGATTGACGGGGAGAGCACCCCTCGGAGACTCTGTGGGATTCAGAGGCAAGAAGCTAGGAATGCACTCCATGAATGCACTGAGTTGGCTGCTTCCATCATTGTTCTATCTGTTGGTCGCAGTGATGGTCCTAAGGGCGGTCGCCATAGTCGTTGCACGGCGCCGGGCCGGCGGTTCCGAGGCGGAGTTGGAGTTCGCGCAACTCGATCTTCTCCCTCTTAACACGCCCGGAGAGGCTGGAAAAACTTACAAGGCTGCACGCTTGGTCTTGAAATCGGGGGTGAAGGGGCCGCTGAGGGTGTTCTGATCCTCGCATGTGCCGCTACTTGGGTCGCGATGTTTGCCTTCCTCGTGGGCGGCTTAATCGTCATTCTTCGTGGTTAACCTGTCAGGGGACTGGTGAAGAGGAGTGAGCGGGCAGGAAGTGGACGATCGTCGCTTTGGATGTCGCCGAAACGAAATTGCGCATGGGTACTTCGCGCCGCGATGCATCTTCCGCCAAACTGGACCGGCGAGACTTCTGTAGACACACATGAGCCGCTTTTCTCTGGGCGCTGTTCAAGTTCTCCAGATGGCAGGTTGCGAGGAAATGGCTGGTGCCACAGTTGGACCTGAACCGGCAACTCTCTGTTAATTTGATCGGATGCTGCTGCACCAGGAGATGGCCGCAGGATGGCTTAGCAAGGACGGTAATGGAGAACAGTTGGGTCGTGGCCAGAGAAGATTGGATCGACTCAGAGTAAAACTGAGAAGCGTGTCTCAATCATCAAGGTCGCATCCGTAGAGAATCGTGCGCACATGACCACATGGAAGTGATCTCTTGTGGTTCAAGCCAATCAACCACATGGAGTCAGGCATGACTGCCCGTGTTCTAACCGGATTCTTCTTGCTTCTGGCGTCGATGTCTTTCGGCCGTTGGGCATCAGCTCAGCAGTCTCCTATCCCCTCCCAGTTCTGCTACGACGGTCGATGCTACCGTACGCTAGCCGAGGCAGAGGCCGATCTCAGGGCAAGTACTGGCGCATTTGGATCCTACTGGCGTCCGGATGGTGTATCCCAGGCCGGCGACGGGCCCAACGGGGTGGTGCTCAGCTATCGCTACTGGATTGATGATCAACCACCTATGGCAACCGGACCGCTCGAGTATCGTGTGGGAGGAGGCGACGCTTACCCTACGGAAGAGGCGGGAATCGGTGCGCTTCTGGCTAGGCTCAGAAACGCTAACCCGCAGTGCGACATCGACCGGGTCGGCATTATCGGTTCACACGGGGAACCCTACGTCACCGTCCAGGCTTCGGGACGATCTGGCACAGTTTTCAACCATTCCTTGGCGGGTGGTGACCCGCAACCAAATAAGTACGTTCAAATCCAAACGTGGTGCGCGGAATGGTCACCGCCGCAACCTCCCCAGGTCAGGAACTCTTGGATACCCAAACAGTACGGCTTCACGTGTGCGGAAGGCTTTCTGGGCAAGGAGGGCAGCAATCCTGCCTATGTGGTCGGAGCTAAAGGCGTCGACTGGCCCAACATCTGCCGTCCCAACACCATTCCACGGGTTATTACGGGTCGTAACATCAAGCAGACCAAAAGTTGTGAGGTCGTAGGTAATCCCTGCTACCCAGCTACAGGGGACAAGGCGCGAGTCGAGACTGACTTTATCTTCGCCGGTCAGGCGTTTGCCCGGCATTACCACTCTCTCAATCAACTCAGTGCCGGTCCAGAGTTCGGGGTGGGTTGGTCGCACAGCTACGCGGACTACATCATGCGCGACTCTTCACGCGGCACCCGCGTGGACGATCAGGGGTACTTGCAGACTTACTCGAGCGGTCGTGGCAAGCAGGCGTCCCGCGAGATGTTGCGAGCCGGGTCAGGTGATACATCCGTGTTGACACAAGGGGATGGGACGAGGCGCATTTATAGCGTGTCTGGAAGATTGACCGCAGTGGAAACCGGCTACCCAGCAACCAGCGTCGCCGTCACCTACGACACCAATTCTAGAATCGACCGGATTGTTGACGGGCTTGGGCGGCGTCTGCAATTCGCGTACGTAAACCGCAAACTGGCATCCATCACGCTTCCCGACGGCTCCCAGGCCACATACACGTATGACCCTCATGGAAATTTGACGCGGGTGGTGCGACCGGACGGCAGCTCCCGGACCTATGTGTACGGCGAAGCGGGGCTTGCGCCGGCATCAATTCCCAACCTCATGACGGGCATCATTGAGGGGGACGTTCGCTACGCCACCTTCACCTACGATGCAAACGGTATGGTCACCGGGAGCAAGTTGCACGCCGGTGATCAGTTCGCTGACGCAACTACCATTGCCTACAACCCCGATGGAACTGCAACCTCCGTCAACGCGTTGGGTGATGTGCGCCAGCACACCATCGGCGTAAGTGGAGGGCAGTTCAGTGCGATTACCAAGACCATCGACGCTCGTGGATCGCATTCTTATTCGTTCAACTCGTCTGGCAGACTCATTGCGCGAGTGGACGCGCGCGGGAACCAGACATCGATGGCATACGCTGACTCTTCTTCCGGGGCTGTATCTCAGGTGCAGACAATCAGCGAAGAATCCATAGGCCGAATCACACGCACCACCCGAGACGCAAGCAACTTTGTCGTCGAAGAGCGCGTTACCCAGAAAGCGAGCGGGCTGGAGCAGCTGGTCTCCCTCAGTCGTTTCGTCCCTGACCCGCAGGGTCGGACGCGTTATACCTGCCAATACGACGCAAGTCTGCCCACCGACTACATATGCGGATCCATGGCGCTCGCGCCCGGCAATGTTCGCCAGACGACGCATACCTACTGCACCGAGGCCGATGCAGCCTCCAATTCCGGCCTTTGTCCGTTGGCCGGACTCCGTCTTTCAACGCGCGACCCGGCCGGCAGTCTCACGCAGTTCGACTATTACTCCGCCAATGATCCTGGCTGCGAGTCCGGCACCAGTTGCACCCATCGAAAAGGTGACATGCGCGCGCAGATCAATGCGATCGGCCAGCGCACAGAGATTCTGGAGTACGACGGATCCGGCAATGCGATTCGCATTCTGAGCGAGGACGGTACCGAGACAGAGCGACTATACGACTCCATGGGCCGAATGGTTACCGAGACCCTGAAGGGCGATATGGCCGTCAACGACCGCATCAGCCTGTTTGAGTTCAGCTCCACCGGGAAGATGATCAAAATCACCAGGCCTGATGGCGTTTGGACCGCAATGCACTACGACACGGCCGACCGTCTCAAGTCTGTGGAAGACGCGCTGGGTAACCGCATCGTCTATAGCCTTGATGGTGCCGGCAATCGCGTGAAGGAAGAGATCAACGACAGCGCAGGCACCCTGCGCAAGGTGCTGAATCGAACTTTCGATTTCGCGAGTCGCAACACCCGCATCGCCGGGGCCGATGGCCACGCCGTTCTGTTGCGCTACGACGGAAATGGCAATGTGTTGGAGACGGAGGACGCCCTGGGTAGCATCACCAAGCAAGGCTACGATGGGGTTGATCGCATCATTACCGAAGTGAAGGATCTGGGCGGAATCAATGCGCAGGTAGGCTACGAATACGCCGGCAATGGCCAGATCGCGGTTGTGACTGATCCCAAAGGGTTGAGGACAACCTACGCCTACAACGGCTTCGGTGACCTCCTGCAGCAGGTGAGCCCGGACACCGGCATCACCACCTTCACAGTTGATGCGGTCGGCAACCGCACCACCAGCACCGACGCGCGTGGCATCACCGCCACCTATCAGTACGACGCTTTGAACCGCGTCACCCACATCAGCTACCCAGACCCCACGCTGGACGTGGCCTACACCTACGACACCGTCCCGGCGGTGTGCGCGGCGAATGAGCAGTTCAGCCGGGGCAGGGTCGGCACGGTAATCCATGCCGGCGGCAGCACCCAGTACTGCCATGACCGCTTCGGCCAGCTCACCCGCAAGGTGCAGACGGTCAATGGCGTGGCCACTACGGTGCGCTATGGCTACACCGCCGGTGGCCGGCTGGCCACGCTGACCTACCCCGACGGCACCGTGGCCGACTACCTGCGCGACAGCTTGGGCCGCATCAGCGAGGTGGGTGTCACCCGCCCGGGGCAGGCCCGGCAGGTGGTGGTGACCAATGTGACCTATGCGCCGTTTGGCCCGGCCACGGGCTGGACCTATGGGAACGGGCGGACCCTGCAGCGGCCTGTGGATCAGGACTACCGGACCATTGCGGTGCACGACCCGGCACCGGGTGGGCTGTCGGTGGGGTATGGGTATGACGCGGTGGGTGACATCACTGAGCTCACCAATGGCGATGGCACGGAAGTGCTGGCGCAGTACAGCTATGACGCTCTTGGGCGGCTGACGCAGACGAAGGATGGGGCTACTGGGACCCCGATTGAGACGTATGGCTACGATGCGACCGGGAACCGCACCGAGCTGACAACCAATGCTGGTACCCATGTGTACAGCTATCCAGCCGACAGTCATCGACTCACGGCTGTTGACGCCGAGTCGCGCGCCTACGATCCCACGGGAAATACGCTGAACATTGGTTCAAGGGAGTATGTGTATAGCGATGCGAACCGGCTGACTCAGGTAAAGCAAGGCGGGGCAGTGGCAGAGAGCTACGTCTACAATCATCGAGGCGAGCGAATTGGGCGGTCGCCGTCGGGAGCGCCCGAACGTTATTCGGCCTACGACGAGGTTGGCCAGTGGCTCGGAGACATCAGCACTTCCGGTCAAGCGGCCCAGCAGGTAATCTGGTTGGATCGCATCCCTGTGGCTCTCGTTGGCGAGCAGCCCGAAGGTACGTCAAAACTTGCGTATATTCAGTCAGATCACCTGGGTACTCCACGTTTGCTCATTGATCCGACGACAGGTGCCTCCCTGTGGGAGTGGAGTAGTAAGGGTGAGGTGTTCGGCAGTCAGGCCCCCAACATTGACCCTGCCGGGAATGGGGCGTCCATGGAGCTGGCGTTGCGCTTCCCTGGGCAGCAGGCAACCGTGGCCAGTGCGTTGTACTACAACAATCAACGCGAGTACGACGCGACTACGGGCCGCTATTCACAAAGTGATCCAATAGGCCTGCGCGGCGGATCTTCCACATACTCCTACGTCGGGTCTTCGCCACTCCGTTTCGTCGACCCCCTTGGTCTGGTGAAGTGGAGAGGCTATGCCCATGGCATCGCTGGCGGTGGCGGTGGATTGGCATTAGCCTTTTACAACTTCCACCTGACATCCGAGTGTGTGGGCGGAAGGATGGCCATCGTAGACCTCGACGTCTTCTGGGGCGGTGGCGGTCTTGGGGCCCCGGTCACTTATACAGTGTCTAACGTGACGCTCGATGACGGCGCGTCGCAGGTTGACCCCAATAATCTGACAGGCCCGGCGGTACTGTATGGTGGTGGATTCGCGGCCGGCGGAGGTGCAAGCTACTCTGAGCTTGTGCTTGGTTCTGGAAGGTCAGATTTGTCCTGGAGCGGCCAAGGCGGATGGGACGCATCTCTGTATGCCTATCCTTATGGCCGGTCCCGCTTCGATGGGCAACCACGGATCATCAACTGCGGCTGTGAACGGTAAGCGTATGTTCGAACTGGTTCCGTATGTCGTTTACATCCTGTTCGCGGCAATATTGAGTCGATCAATTGTCGTTCTCGTAGCCCGGTGCCAGTCACAGAAGACGCCGGGCGAGGAAGCACTCGCGAAGCTCCCCATCCTTCCCTACAGAGACGTCGATGTGCAGGTGAATACGATTCAGGCTTGCTATTTGGCTATGCGGAACGGCGGGGTATGGCGACCGGCCGGTGCTCTCGCCTTTCTTCACGTATCGCTGTGGGTGGCGCTCGCGGGCGTTTTTCTGCTTATGGCGATCGTTGAGATTGCGAACTTCGACTGGACGCATGCTTGACATAAACAGCTCGGAGGCGGCCAAAGGCTGGCGCTGTTGGGCGCACCGACATGCTCGTGGCCCATGCAATCGCCCTCAAGCTTCCGAACTATCATATGGATAGCCACATGGAAGGATCGCGGACTGGATTGATTCGCGCTGCGCTCATGTTGGTGCCGTTGGTCGCATGTTCGCAGCAGGATGTTAGGTGCGGTGGGGTAGAGCCAAGGGAGTACTCTCAATCAGAACTCGCTTATCTGGAAGTTGCCAGGAAAGAATCGCTTGCCTACTGCGGGTTGCCAAAGACGGGCTGTGAGTTTTCCGTGTACCACACCAGGGCGGGAACCACCGTCCGGGTATCCAGGCTCTCCTCTACAGGGGGGGCAATGCCTCGGAGCGATAGGGGATGAGAAGTTCTACAGCTTTGACGACGCCGGAGACCTGGTTCGGGTTATTGATGGCCTATAAGAACAGCGGCGATGACTACTGTCGATCGGCGTGCTGATAACGGAGATGCGGTGACGCCGCCCGAGGTTCGGGTTCTTGTCATTGCGTTCAATCCAGCCACTCATCAGGCGATCGAGGTGGCCAGGGTCGCGGGGGCTGAGTTCACAGACGAGAGCGTCGTAGCTGCCATCCTCGAAGCTCTGGACATGGCCGGCGACGCGATTGGGCTGGAAGAACTTCCTCTGTGGAAGCCGCAGGTCGATTTATGGCTGTGGAGTGACAGGAGGCAGCGGGCTGCCATGCATCTTCCTCGCGAGGTGATGCACAGGTTGGCAGCGGCGAATGCCTCGCTGGACATCGATCCATACATGTGCGGCCCAGGCGAAGGATGAGTATGAAGGAGGAATCGAGGAAGACCATGGATGAGTTGCTACAGCCATTCCGCGAGATGGCAATGTTTGAGGATTGCATACTGACGTCGCCGGAAACTACCTGCCCCTGGGGTGATGCACCCGTACATGTGGCAGCCTATGACAACAATGTTGAAGCGCTTCGGGCATTCCTGCCTTTTGTTCGAGACCTGAACATCAAGGGGGAACTTCAGCTTACCCCGCTGCATAGCGCCATCCTGAACGGCTCAGTGGAGGCGGCGGAGATGTTGATCGCGGCTGGTGCGGACGTTGAATGCATGAATCATCTGGATGAGAATGCGCTGACGATGATGGCTGGGAAGCCTGCGTTCATCGCCATGGCTTGTAAACATGGGCTGCAGGTTTCGGAAAGGGATGAAGGGGAATAGTCGTGATTGCAGGGAACGCCTTCGATGATGTCGTTTTCCATGACGGTATCGTCCATGTCATTGCCGTATCCGTCCTTCGGCGATCCTGTGAGATCGATCTTTGCCTCGGGGATTGGGAGAGAAGGAAGCCGCGCCTGACATCGTGTTTCGCCCTTGGCGAGATGGACTCTTTCTTCGCTCGCTTTGATTTCCCTGAGTTGGCCGACAATGCGCGGGCAGGCAATGTGCAGGATGGCTCCGTAGATGTATCCGGGCGACGGCTGAGCATGCACCTGATGGGTGGAATGCTGGAGGCGGTTGCGGAAGATATCGAGATACGCACCCCATTCAAGGATGAAGGTCTGGCGGCGAATCCTATGGTGGCAGGCGCTGCCGGGAAGCCTCAGCTTCTTGAGGAAGTGGATCTGGACAGGTCGCACCTCGAGGCGATTGAGTTCTCCCCTGTGACCAATACGTGTCGTCTTGATACGCAGGTTCGTACTTCAGAGAGCATGCTTGATCGTGCGCCGGCCACGATCCTGATCGAAGGGGTGACGTCCTGCATCAGCAAGATGGACATGGTCGCTCTGAATGTGGAGCATCGGTTCGGAAACGTCATCGGAGGTCACTTTGACGCTAGTCGTGGCCTTCTGAGGCTGCACCTGGAGAAGAGCTTCATCGAGATCCTGGGAAGCGATGCATGGCTGGTCTGGCGATGAATGGATTGCCCGGCCCACTCACGGCGCAGTTCAAGGAGACCAGCGAAGAGCTCGGGTCTGAGGCCGCCGTGTCCCTGCTATCCCCCCACCTTGCCATCGGTGATCCAGAGGCGCTGTACCTTCGCGCGCACATCTTCGTCGCCGATGATTCTGAGGAAAGTTCTCTCGGCCTGCTCCAGGAGTCGGCGTCCAAGGGCTACCTTCCCGCCGTATTTCAGATGGGAATGAACTACCTGTTCGGCGACTGGGGTGCTGAGCGGGGCGAGGCGGCGGCAGCGGCTTGCTTTGCCCAGGCCTCGGCCGGCGGGTACGCTCCCGCTCGCTATGAATATGGGCTGGCATTGCTTCACGGTAAGGGTGTCGAGCGCGATGTGGCCACGGCCATGGAGTTGATCAATTCAGCAGCCGAGGCGGGGAACGAGTACGCAATGGAGTTTCTGAGCAGCAGAGACGCGTGAGGCAGCGCAAGCAAATGGCGTCCGGTGAACCAGTAGGAGGCGGTCGGTGAACTACGCAGATGGTCAGGAGGTGCTGCTCGGTGACGCCGTGGATCTCGGCGGCGGTTCGTTTGGCCGTGTGGTTGCCCGCGGAAATGGAAACGCTGCTTTCCGCCGGAGCTGACCTCAGTAGTCCCGGGGAGCACGGATATACGCCCCTGCACAATGCGGTGGAGCAGGGGGCGAAAGAGGCTGTTGAGTGGCTGATCGCGAACGGCGCGAATCGGTTTGCGACAAATGACTGGGGAATGCGTCCGTCGGACTTGGCCGCTGCGCTGGGTGAGAGTGTGATTGGGGAGTTGTTGAAGTGATGCCGGGGCGATTGCGTTCGGTCAGCAGCAATCAACGCTGGTTGATCGGGCGCTTGCGCGTCGGGGTTGGTCGAAGCCACGCATGGCGTGGCTCTACAAGGGATCGAGTGGCGGGATTGTGATGCGCATCAACGTGCGTCCGCAAGCGCTCGTAGCGTTTCCTTCGGGTTGGTTCTGATCACGTGAAGTAACGCGCGTGCCGGACCGGTTGGGTCGCGGCGCCCCTGCTCCCAGTTTCGAAGCGTGCCGACATCGACATGAATGATGCGGGCGAACTTCTCTTGCGAGAGTCCGGTTGCCTTTCGAATTTCGCGTGCTTCTACGGGGCTGATAAGGGTCTCGCGGGACGGCTTGCGCTTGCCCTTCAGGATCTCATCGGCCTCCAGAACGCTACCCATCAGCTCGGCAAAAAGAGTGTTGTCCATGATCTTCAGTTCCAGTTCTCCATGATTGCCCTCAGGGCCTTCCTCTGCGCTTGGGTCAGGTTGCCCTGCGCGTTCTTTGGATACACAAACAGTAGGACGATCTTGGAGTCCTGCATAAAGTGGTAGTAGATGACCCGTGCGCCACCGCGCTTGCGACCTGAAAGCGCGATACGGATTTTTCGCAGCCCTCCACCAGAATCGGTAGCCGCACGCGCGACCGGCGCTTGGCCATATGAAGGGGCGGCTTTGGCGCGCCGCCCCGTCTCCTCTCCAATGTGCGCTGTCAGCTCGCACTGTCACGCCCTACCAGCGCCGTACTTTTCTGTAGATCTTTACCGCTTCCTGATCCTTGGGTGGCGGGTCCGCATGGAAGCGGAAGCCGCGCCATTCGGGGTACAGGTAAAGCCGCATTCCGGTGTCGATGCCCAGGTCGCGCATCCACAGGCCCCGTGTCTTGAAGCAGGGAACGGTGGGGCAGCCGGGGTAGGTCTTCAGGCCGTCGTGGTGCAGGGCGTTCACGATCACGCTTTTGGGCGGTCGCCAGAAGCGTCGGCGGAACTCTTTCTGTTCTTCGGTCAGGTCGTCCCAGTCTTCTGGTTCGTCGTTCATGGTATGTCTCCGCTGTTGAACCTCTCCCGCCGGGATGGCGGGAGAGTCGGGAGGGTAAGAACCGTGAAGAAGATACGGCGCGACGTATTTCCGCGAGGGTTTTGTATTTTGCCGCCCTCCCGACACGAGTCGTCCAACATCAAATTCTTCTTCAGAGTTCTTACGCTCCGAGACACACCATGCGTCAGATCCAAGGGTAGCGGAGCGCGGCTCATTTTTGCGGTGTGCTTCGGTGTGCTGCGATGCAAAACGATTTGTGTCGCAAGTGGGCCGGATGCATGGAAAAGTGTGATGGATGCCGTGTTTGTGGGCGTTGGGGGTGTCGTTTTTGGTGTTGGAATTTTTGTTGAGTTGGGGTGTTGGGTGGGGTGGGTGATGTGTCGGTTTTGGCGCTGATGGCGCGTGGGGAGGGGGCGTTGGTTGGCCGCGGAAGAGCAGCCGGGCAAGCCCGGCTCTACGCGCAGATTGCGGTGATTGCGTATCGCGGACGCTGGGGCGATTGCGTAGCGCGCAGGTTGGGTTGATTGCGCAGGGTGGGGTTGGGGCGAAGTGGGACTGCGGCGGGGCTTTGGGGTGGCGGTGCGCGCTTGGTGGTGAGCGGCGGTTACCTTGTGTGTTCCGCGCGTTTTGCCTGTTGGGCTGATGCGCATCCCTTTGGAGACGGCTGATGCCTACGTATGTTGCTTATCCGAGTTCGCTGGAGGTGTTCTTTGGAACTGTGGAGAGCGAGGCGGTGTGTGCGCGAGATGGGGAGGTGGTGATTGAGGCTGTGCCTGCGCGGGGTGGTCGGCGGCGTGGGGTGCGGATGGTTGTTGCGGAGGTGCTGGATGGGGAGGAGAGTGAGGCGTAGCGACGCGCCATGCGCGTCGGGCAGGGTGTGCGCGGAGAGCCGACACGCATGGCGTGTCCCTACGGGCGATTATCTGAATTTTGAGCTCAAGCGGCCGGAGGGGGTTAGGATTCCGGCTTCGAAGAGGATCTCGAGGGATTCTTCCGGCGTCATGTTGCCGTAGATGTACTTAAGCCGCTCTTCGATGCTGTTGAAGTGCAGGGTGTATGTGGGTTCGGGCTTTTTGAGGTTTTGCGTGGCGGATTGTGCGCGCTTTACGGCGGTCGTCTTGCGGGCGGCTTTCTTGACTGGGGTCTTTGGGGTAGTCATGTTCGGAACGTTCTTCCAGGGCTGGGTTGTCTAGAGGCGCGCGCGTTGGAGGGGGCCACGCGGAAAGACGGCACGCATGGCGTGTCGCTACGGGGAGGCACTACTTGTACTCGGAGCTCAGGCGACCTTCGGGTGTCAGGATCCCGGCTTCGTGGAGGATCTCGAGCGATTCCTCCGGGGTCATGCTTCGGTAGAGGTACTTGAGGCGCTCTTCGGTGGTCTCAAATGCCTTGAACGGGTTTGGGCGATCAACAGACGTCTTGCGGGCGGCGTTCTTGACTGCGGTCTTTTCGGTAGCCATGCCCGGATCGTAGGTCCGGAGTTTGGTTGTCTATAGAAGTGCGTGCGAATCGCTGGGGGCGACTCGATTGAGACTGCTGGGGCCGTTGGTGCGCTTGGGGTTCAGCGCCGCATGGGCCGGCCAACGGCCGGCGCTACCGGGTGTCGGTTTTGGCGGGTTGTTTGGTTGGGGTCGCGCGTTACCGGGGTGTGCGCGGAAGGCCGACACGCATGGCGTGTCGCTACGGGAGCGTTCCATCGTGTAGTGACGCGCCATGCGCGTCATTGGGGCCCGCGCCGAAAGCCGACAGGGATAGCGCGTCGTTACGGGAGCGTTTGATCGTGTAGAGACGCGCCATGCGTGTCATTGGGCCCCGCGCCGAAAGCCGACACGAATTGCGCGTCGTTACGGGAGCGTTGGATCGTGTAGTGACGCGCCATGCGCGTCACGGGAACGGTCAATCCATTCCCAGCTTTTTGAGCTTGTAACGCAGCGCGCGGAACGTAATCCCCAGTTGCGCCGCCGTCCGCGTCTTGTTCCAGCGATTCTCTTCCAGCGCTTTCTGGATCGCGGTGCGCTCCATCTGCTCGATGTACGAGGGCAACGCACCGTTGCCGGCGGGTAAGTCCACCACGGCTTCTTCCTGCACCGTGGCCGCAGCGTTCACACCGGTCTGGCGCGTGGCACCGGGCTGGGGTAAGCGCAGGTCGCTGGCGCTGATGGTGTCGCCCTCGGCCAGGGCCAGGGCGCGCTCCAGAATGTTTTCCAGCTCGCGCACGTTGCCGGGG
>JBCNQC010000080.1:0-3807 GCA_039592995.1 Stenotrophomonas sp.
CGTTGGCCGGCCCATGCATGACTGAGGGCCGGCCAACGGCCGGCGCTACCAAAAAAAAGGCCCGCGATGCGGGCCTTTTTTTTATTCCGATTCCCACCACATCAGGAAGCTGTGCCACAGGCGCTTGAAGAAGCCAGCTTCTTCCACCGCGGCCACGGCCACCAGCGGGGATTCCGCCACGACCTTGCCGTCCAGCGTGACCTTCAATGTGCCGATCGGCTGGCCAGCGGTGAACGGTGCTTCCAGGGTCTTGGGCACGTCGATGCTCGGCTTCAGATCGCTGTAGCGACCACGCGGCACGCTCACCAGCAGCGGCTGGGCCACGCCCAGCTGCACGTTGTCGGCCTGGCCCTTCCATACCTTGTGCTCGGCCACGGCCTTGCCGGGCTCATACATGCGGTGGGTTTCGAAGAAGCGGAAGCCCCAGTTGAGCAGGGCCAGGCTGTCATCGGCACGCTGCTTCTCCGAAGCACCGCCCAGCACGACGGCGATCAGGCGCTGGTCACCGCGCTGTGCCGAACTCATCAGGCAGTAACCGGCTTCCGAGGTGTGGCCGGTCTTGATGCCGTCGACGCTGGCGTCGCGCCACAGCAGCAGATTGCGATTCGGCTGGGTGATGTTGCCCACGGTGAATTCCTTCACCTTGTTGTAGGCATAGGTTTCCGGGTAATCGCGCACCATGGCGCGGCCCAGCAGCGCCAGGTCGTAGGCGGTGGTCAGGTGGCCCGGCGCGCTGAGGCCGTGCGCATTGACGAAGTGCGAGTTCTTCATGCCGATCTTGGCGGCATAGCTGTTCATCAGCGAGGCAAAGGCTTCTTCGCTGCCGGCCACATGTTCGGCCAGCGCAATGGCGGCATCGTTGCCGGACTGGATCGCCATGCCCTTTTCCATGTCTTCCAGGCGCGCGGTCTGGTTGACCGGGAAGCCGCTGTAGCTGCCATCGGTGCCGGCCCCCCCCTCGCGCCAGGCGCGTTCGCTCATCATCACCTGGTCATCCGGACGCACCTTGCCGTTCTTCACTTCGGCGGCGATCACGTACGAGGTCATCACCTTGGTGATGCTGGCAGGGGCGAGCTGTGCGTGGATGTTCTCACCCGCCAGCACCTGACCGGTGGCGTAGTCCATCAGGATCCAGGCCTTGGAGACGCTGGGCACCGGGGCCGGCGGCGTGGCGACGGTGGCCGGTGCGGTGGCCGCCGGCGCGGGAGCCGGGACGGGCTGCGGGGTCTGGGCGGAAACCATGCCCACGAACAGCGTCGTGGCCAGGGCGGCGGCGGCAAAGCGGAATTTCATCGGACAACAAGCTCCAGGGGCGCCAAGGGGGATGACAAAGGGGTGATACGGGGCGGGCCATTGTAGAGCCCATGCGCCCCCGGCACGCGGTCAGGCGTGCCGGGGCCGTGCATTCATTCTTTTACGATCTGCGGCGAGCCAAATCCCAGACCCACGATGCGGCCGGCAAGTTCCGTCGCGCTGGCGTGGTCGGCGGCGGGAACACGCAGCCGCCACAGGGTGCGACCGCCGCTGACGATGTCGCTGATGCTGGCCCCGACAATCCCCGCGGTGGACAGCTGACCCAGCGCGCGGGTGGCGTTGTCGC
Organism: Stenotrophomonas sp.; assembly: GCA_039592995.1. Classification (GTDB taxonomy): domain Bacteria; phylum Pseudomonadota; class Gammaproteobacteria; order Xanthomonadales; family Xanthomonadaceae; genus Stenotrophomonas. The sequence continues at coordinate 1,601 of JBCNQC010000080.1, forward strand.
GGCTGGCGAAGCTGGCCACCTGCAGCAGCACGGTGCCCACCTGCTGGGAAAGTGAGGGGCTGGCAGCCGGAACAGACGCGGATACCGCCACCGGTGCCGGGCGGGCCGGCGCGGCCGGTGGCAGCTCGCTGACGCTGACGGGGCCGGCATCCAGAGTGGCGGCCTGGGTGGCCGCAGGGGGACGGTTGCCGGTCGCCGGCGATGCCGTCGGCAATGCGCCCACCAGACGGTCCATGTCGCTGGGCCGGGCCGGTGCGGGCGCTGCGGCAGCGGCGACCTGCGCGGCGCGTTGCTCGCGGCGCGAAGGTTTGGCCGCCAGCAGGTTTTCATCACCCGGCTGCAATGCACGCACCTCGACGTTGCCGGTTCCGCGCTGGGTGATGCCCAGGCGCACCGCGGCGGCGTAGCTGAGGTCGATCACCCGGCCGTCGTGGAACGGGCCGCGGTCATTCACCCGCACCACCACCGACTCGCCATTGTCCAGGTTGGTGACCCGGGCAAAGCTGGGTAACGGCAGGGTTTTGTGCGCGGCGGTGAAGGCGTACATGTCGTACACCTCGCGGTTGGAGGTCAGGCGGCCGTGGAACTTCGACCCGTAGTAGGAGGCGGTGCCCTTCTCGGCATAGCCCTTGGTCTTGTCCATCACCTGGTACTGCTTGCCAAGCACCACGTAGGGCGACTTGTTGCCCACCGGCGAACGCGGCAGATCGACCACGTCCGGCTCGGGAATGCAGGCTACGTCAGGCACGTAAGTGGGCGTGCTGTCATTGACGCCCGGCTTGTACAGGCCACCGGCGCGGTAGTTGCCGCGGGTGTTCGGATCTTCGGTGGCGGCCTGGTACGGCGAGCCCTCCGGGCAATGGCTGGGCCGCTTGCTGCTGCCCTTGCCCTGCACCAGTGCGCCGGTGCTCTTGCCGCTGCCACCGGCGCTGGCCGGCTTTTTCGGTGCGCTGCTGCAGGCGGCCAGCGCCAGTACCAGCACACCCACCATCAATCCCCTGCAATGCGCGAAGCTGTTCATGCCGGCGGCAGCTCCTGACCGGCGATGGCCTGTGACAGCTGATACACCGCCATCGCGTACATCTTGGAAAGGTTGTAGCGGGTGATTGCGTAGTAGTTCTGGAAGCCCAGCCAGTACTGCTTGCCGGTGCTCGCCTCCAGAGTGACCGGGGTGGCGGTCAGACCGGCCGGCACGCTGCCGATGGGCTGGTAACCGCGCTGGGCCAGATCGGACAACGTCCAGCTCGGGGTCCAGTCGGTGGGGTCGAACGATTCGCGGCCCGGGGCCAGGGTCGCCTGCACCGCGACCGGGCCGCCGCGCACCCAGCCGCCCTTCTTGACGAAGTAGTTGGCGATGGACGAGAACACGTCGTCGTAGCTGTTGAACAGATCGCGGCGGCCATCGCCGTTGCCGTCCACGGCGAAGTCCTGGTAGCTGGACGGCATGAACTGGCCCATGCCCATTGCGCCAGCGTAGCTGCCCTTGATCGCGGTGATGTCCAGCTTTTCGTCGCGGGTGAGTGCGAACAGGCGCGACAGTTCATCGCGGAAGAACAGTTCGCGGCGCACCTCGCGTTCCAGCTTGGCCGGGTCGCCGCTGCGCGGGTAATTGAAGGCCAGCGTGTACAGCGCATCGAGCACGCGGTAGCTGCCGGTGTTGGCCCCGTAGCTGGTTTCCACGCCGATGATGGCCACGATCACTTCCGCCGGCACGCCGGTGCGTTCCTGCACGCGCATCAGCTCATCGCGGTGCTGGGCGAGGAATTTCTTTCCGCCGTCGATGCGTGCCTGGCTGATGAACATCGGCCGGTATTCGTTCCACGGCTTGACCCGCTCGGCCGGCCGCGACATCGCGTTGATGATCGGCTGGCGCACCTGCGCCTGGGCCAGGGTGGCTTCGATCTGCGCGGCGGGAATGTTGTAGCGGGCGGCGGTATCACGCACGAAATTGGCGCGGGCCACTTCAAACGGCACCGGGGTCAGGTCCACCGGCGGTGCGGTCGCCGCAGCGGCTTCAGGCGCGGCCTCGGCCGGCCCCTTGTGCGTCGCGCCAGGCTTGTTGGGCGCACCCGACGCCTGTGGCGGCGGTGGCGGAGAAGACGGCTGGGTCGCGCAGGCAACCAAACCGAGCGTAAGCATGCAGGCCAGAGTGCGTCGAATCATCGCCGCAGGTTAGCAGGTCAAAGATGAAATAAAACCCCTAACAC
>JBCNQC010000081.1:0-3378 GCA_039592995.1 Stenotrophomonas sp.
GGCGAGAAGCTTTACAGCGTGCACTGCGTGGCCTGCCATGGGGCGAATCGGGCGGGGGTGCCGCCGACGTTTCCTGCGCTGACGGATGTTGCGAAGCGGCTGGATGCGGCGCAGATCAAAGAGAAGATCAGGAAGGGCGGTGGGTTGATGCCGCCGTTTGCGCAGCTTTCCGAGCAGGAAGTCAGCGATATCGCAAGCTATTTGGCGAAGTAGTTCTTCGGCACCGCGAAGCCACGCAGGGCGTGGCTCTACGGGTGATCGGCAGTTGGGTGGGTTCGTTGGCCCGGTTGGCGCTAGAGCTTGCGAACCCAGATGTTGCGGTAGCTGACCTTGGAGGCGTGTTCCTGCAGGTACAGGGGCGCGCAGTCGTGCGGGGCGTACGAGGGTGCGCCGATGTACTCGGTCTTGCCGGACACCACGGTGTCGTTCTGCACCAGTACGCCGTTGTGCAGCACGGTGATGCGCGCCGGCGAGATCAGCCCACCGCCCGGCGAGAAGCGCGGGGCTTTCCAGATGACGTCGTAGGTCTGCCACTCACCCGGGGGGCGCGAGGCATTCGCCAGCGGCATGGCCTGCTTGTAGATCGAACCGGCCTGGCCGTTCGCATAGGTGGGATTCTTGTAGCTGTCCAGCACCTGGAGCTCGTAGAGTTCCTGCAGGAAGATGCCGCTGTTGCCCCGGTCCTGACCTTCAAAGCCCTTCGTTTCCGTTGGGCTGCGCCACTCGACGTGCAACTGGATGTCGCAGAACTTCTCGCGGGTGCGGATGCCCTTGCTGCCGGGCACCACGGTCATCGCGCCATCGGCCACAGTCCAGGGCACGCGACCGCCCTGCTCCGCCTCCCAGGCGGAGGTGTCCTTGCCATCAAACAGCACGATCGCGTCAGACGGCGCATTGCCCGGGGGCGTGGCCACGATGGCAGGTTCGGGCGTCCAGGCTTCGGTGGTCGCAGGATCGCGCGCCGGGTCAACTTTGGGCGCAGCCAATGCAGGGGCGGCCGCCAGCAGGCAGGCCGCCATCAGAAAGGGTCGGGTCATGGTGTTCCTGATCGAGTCAATGGACGAATCGGGTATCGCTCAGCTGGTGCCCCATGCAGGCGTGCCGGCCACATACGCCAGGTCACCGTCGTAGCGGCCTGGCACCGCGACGTACTGCAGCACTTCGGTCGCACCGATCTTCGAGGTGAAGAAGCCGAAGATGGTCAGCTGCTTGAGCATGGTGAAGTAGTGCGCCTTCGCTTCGGCCGATTCCGCATTGCGTGGACCGGCACTGGCGGCGTGCTTCTTCGCCTCCGCATCGACCGTACGTAGCAGTTCGTTGCGGGCCTGCGGGGTGAGCGACACAAACCGCCCGCCTGCCCGTTTGTCGACGTCGGCCAGCCCAGCGCGGAACGTCGCCTGCTGCTGGGCGGTGTAGCAGTCGGCCACGAAGGTCGCCATGAAGGCACCGATGCCGGTGTCCTTGGCCCCCGGCGTCTTGGTCCGCGGCAGGATGGTGTCGGCAATCTCGTCCATCAGGGCGATGTCGGCGGCCGAGAACGCGGCCTTTGTACCCGCCGCCGGGCCCTGCCCGCTGGCCAGCGCCGGCAGGCCGATCATGGCCGCGCCGGTGGCGGCGACAATCATCTTCAGAAGTTCGCGACGGTCCATTACAGGTTCCCCGCTTTCAGTTCGCGCACCGCATGGTCGGCGGCGCGGGCGGTCAACGCCATGTAGGTCAGTGACGGATTCACGCAGGCACTGGACGTCATGCAGGCCCCGTCGGTCACATAGACGTTCGGTGCATCCCAGACCTGGTTGTGCTGGTTCAGCACCGAGCTCTTGCGGTCACGCCCCATGCGCGCGGTGCCCATCTCGTGGATGCCCTTGCCCGGCGCGTAGTCGTTATCGAACACCTGCACGTCCTTTACGCCAGCGGCCTCCAGCATCTCGGCGGCATCGGCGGCCATGTCCTTGCGCATCGCCATTTCGTTGGCGCGCATCGAGACATCCATCGCCAGCACCGGCAGGCCCCATTTGTCCTTCTTGTCCTTGTCCAGGCGGATGGTGTTGTCGTGGTGCGGCAGCATTTCACCGAAGCCGGTCATGCCGATGCGCCAGTCACCCGGCACGGTCAGCGCCTCCTTGAGGTCGGCACCGATGTTCATCTCGGCGATCTCGCGCGACCAGCCGTTGCGGCTGGCACCACCCTGGTAGCCGAAGCCGCGTCGATAGCCACGCTTGTCGTCGGCGGTGACGTTGCGGAAGCGCGGAACATAGAACCCGCAAGGGCGGCGGCCGAAGTAGTACTTGTCGTCATAGCCTTCCACACGACCGGACGCACCGGCCCCGAAGTGATGGTCCATCACGTTGTGGCCAAGTTCGCCGGACGAAGAGCCCAACCCGCCCTCCCATACATCGGTGGCCGAGTTCATCAGCATCCAGGTCGAGTTGAACGACGAGGCATTGAGGAAGATGACCTTGGCGGTGTACTGGTAGGTCTGCCCGGTTTCGGCGTCGACGACTTCCACGCCCCGTGCGCGCTTGCGGTCCTTGTCGTACAGCACTTCCTTGACGATGGAGAATGGCCGCAGGGTCAGGTTGCCGGTCTTCATCGCCGCCGGCAGCGTCGCCGCCTGGGTCGAGAAGTAGGCCCCGAAGGGACAGCCCAGAATGCACTTGTTGCGGTACTGGCAGTTGACCCGCCCCTGCTCCGGCATCGGCTGCGTGATGTTGGCGGTGCGCGAATGGATCATGTGCCGGGTGCCGCCAAAGGCCTTCTTGATCCGCGCGGCCACGTCCTTTTCGACGATATTCAACGGGATTGGCGGCAGGAACTCGCCATCGGGAAGAACGTCCAGCCCTTCACGGGTACCGGCGATGCCAGCGAACTTCTCCACGTGGTCATACCAGGGTGCGATGTCAGCGTAGCGTATCGGCCAGTCGGTCGCGATGCCGTCCTTCTTGTTCGCCTCGAAATCCAGGTCCGAGAAGCGATAGCTCTGCCGCCCCCACAACAGCGAACGGCCACCGACGTGATAGCCGCGGAACCAGTCGAAGCGCTTGGTCTCGATGTAGGGCGAGTCCTTCTCGTCGGCCCACATGCCTTCAAGGTTCTCGACCAGGCCGTAGTCGCGCATCAGCACAGGGAAGTCGGCTTTCATCGCCTGGGTGGGACGATTGCGGTGCGGGAAGTCCCACGCCTCCTTCATCGCATTGACGTAATCCTTGACGTGCTCGATGTTGCGGCCACGTTCCAGCATCAACACCTTGAGACCTTTTTCGGTCAGTTCCTTTGCCGCCCAACCGCCACTGATTCCCGAGCCAACAACGATGGCGTCGTAATGATTGTCTGCCATGGGTCTACTTCACCTGGGTGGATATCATTTCAAACATCGCA
>JBCNQC010000082.1:0-3362 GCA_039592995.1 Stenotrophomonas sp.
TGAAACAGGGTCTTACACGCGTGCGGATGGAAGTGGAATGAGGCCGTTGGGTTCCGGAATGCAGTCCCGCTTTGTATTGGCAATGGGCGGGGCGATGGTGGTGGTGGTGGCGATCGTGGCCGTGGTGCTGGGGCGCCAGGCGACGATGCAGGACGAGGTCAAGCATCTCAGCGGCACGGTCATCCATGACCTGTTCGATCGCAGCGTGCGCAGCCGGGGCGAAGCCCTGGCCCGCGAACTGTCCGATGCGCTGGCCAACCCGCTGTATTACAACGACCTGCAGCAGGTGGGTGCGCTGGTGCGCAATACCTCGCGGCAGCAGGTGGTGCGCTATGTGCTGGTGTTCGACGAGGACGGCAAGCTGATCCACGACGGCTCGGCCGACGTGGCCGACTTCGGCCGGCCCATGCAGGACCCGCTGGCGGCCGGTGCGGTCGCTGCGCGCACGCTGGTGGTGCAGCAGTCCCCGAAGGTGCTCGACAACGCGATGCCGATCATGATCGGCAACCAGCGCATTGGCGGGGTGCGGGTTGGCATGGCGCTGGACGACGTGCAGGCCATGGAACAACGCGCCAACCAGACCCTCGGTGACCGCCTGCAGCAGGTCGGCAAGCGGCACCTGGGCTGGCTGCTGCTGATGCTGGGGCTGCTGTTGGCCATCGGCGTGGTGGTGGTCATCTATGTGCAGCGCACCCTGGTTGCTCCGATCCGCGGGCTGGCCGCGGCCGCGCGCCAGATCGAAGCCGGTGACTACCGCCCGCAGCTGGGCCAGAGCAACAGTTCAGGCGAAGTGGGCGAGCTGGTGCGCGCATTCGCGCGGATGAGCGAGGCCATTGCCCGCCACGACCGCGAAGTGCGGCACATGGCCTACACCGACGCACTGACCGGGCTGACCAACCGGTTGGCGTTCCGCGAGGCGCTGGACCACCGCCTGATGGCCGCGCGCGCGTCCAATCATCGGCTGGCGCTGCTGTTTGCCGACATGGACGACTTCAAGCGGGTCAATGACACCCTTGGCCACGAGGCCGGCGACGAAGCCCTGCTGCAGTTCGCCCAGCGCATCAGCGCGGCGGTGGGGCAGGCCGGTGGCGATGAAGCCCTGCTGGCACGGTTTGGCGGCGACGAATTCGTGATTCTGATCGGCGATGGTGATGTGGCCGCCGGTGCCCGCCAGCTCGCCGAAGTGCTGGTGCGCGAGCTCGGCAAGCCGCTGGTGGTGCAGGGCCGAGAGCTGTTCTTGGGCACCTCGATCGGCGTGACCCTGTTCCCGGACGACGCCGCCGATGCAACCACGCTGCTGAAGAACGGCGATATCGCCATGTACCAGGCCAAGATGGCCGGCAAGAACTGTTACCGCTACTACAGCCGCGCCATGGACCACGCCGTCGAGCGCCGCGTGCACATGGAGCAGGAGCTGCGCGGTGCCTGGGAGCGCGGCGAGCTGCGGCTGGTCTACCAGCCGATCTTCCGCACCCGCGACCGCCGCCTGTGCGGCGTGGAAGTACTGCTGCGCTGGCAGCACCCGACGCTGGGCACGATTCCGCCGTCGGTGTTCATTGAAGTGGCCGAACAAAGCGGTCTGATCGAGGTGATCGGCCCCAAGGTGCTGCGCGCGGCCTGCATGGAGGCCATCCAGTGGCCGCTGACCAGCGATGGCGAGGGCCTGTTCGTGTCGGTCAACGTCTCACCGCGCCAGCTGCGGGGCGGCGAACTGCCCACCCTGGTCGCCGACTGCCTGCGCGAAACGGGCCTGCCGGCCTCGCGTCTGCACCTGGAGCTGACCGAAACCGCAGTGATCGGCGATGAAATGCTGGCTGCGGCGCTGCTCGACAAGCTGCACCGTACCGGCGTGAAGGTGTGGCTGGACGACTTCGGCACCGGCTTCTCCGGGCTGAGTCACCTGCGCCAGGTGCCGGTGGATGGCGTGAAGATCGACAAGAGCTTCGTCGCCGACATGCAGCGCGATCCGGACGACCTGGCCCTGACCACCGCCATCATCGCCATGGCGCATGCCCTGGGCATCACCGTGGTCGCCGAAGGCATCGAGCAGGAGGTCCAGTTCGACCTCCTCGCCCAGCGCGGCTGCGACCTGGCCCAAGGCTACTGGCTGAGCCACCCGGTCAGCGCGACGGATGTGGTGCACATGATCGAATCCGGACGGTGACGCACCACTTTTCGGCGCGGGGCGGCACCGTTCGCGCAATTGATCCGTAGATCCACGCCCTGCGTGGAGACCGCGGGCAGCGCGGCACAAGCCTCCGACGCCGGTCATCGCGCCGGCGTCCATCACCCGGCCAACGTTCAATCCCACCGAAGCCGCAACAAAGACTCCGGTTAAACCGGCCTCTTGCTGGCGTCCCCGGAAATCTCCCGCACCAGCTTCGGCACCAGATAGCCGGAAAGCCGCGCGGTAAGCTGGGCGTGCAGGGACTTGGCGGTGGCGTCGTCCACTTCGAAATGGGCCACGCCCTGCACCCGGTCCACCTGGTACAGGTAATACGGCAGCACGCCGCCGGCGAAGCTGCGCTCGCTCAGGTCCTGCAGCGCCTGCAGGCTGTCATTCACCCCGCGCAGCAGCACCGCCTGGTTGAGCAGGGTGCAGCCGGCATCGCGCAGGCGGGCCATGGCCGCATCCACGCTGGCATCGAATTCGTTGGCATGGTTGGCGTGGATCACGAACGCCACCGGCCAGGGCAGGCTGGCAATCCACTGCACCAGATCCGCATCCACCCGTTCCGGCAGCACCACCGGCAGGCGGCTGTGGATGCGCAGGCGGCGCAGATGCGGAATCTGCTTCAGCGCGTCGGTCAGCTCGACCAGTTTGTGGGTGGCCAGCGACAGCGGGTCGCCACCGGACAGGATCACCTCGTCGATGCCGGGGTCCTGCGCAATGGCGTCCACCGCCTCACGCCAGCCCTCGCGGGCGGCATTCTCGGTGCCGTAGTCGAAGTGCCGGCGGAAGCAGTAACGGCAATTGATCGCGCAGCTGCCGGTGGTTACCAGCAGGGCCCGGCCGTGGTACTTCTGGATCACCCCGGTGGCCTTGCGGGCCAGCCCGTCGCCGACCGCGTCCAGGGTGAACCCGGGGGCCAGCTGCAGCTCGTCGGTGATCGGCAGCACCTGGCGCAGCAGTGGATCGGTCGGGTCGCCATGGCGCATGCGGGCGATGAAGCCCTGCGGCACCCGCAGGGCGAACTGGGCCAGCGCCTCGTCCGAGACCGGCAGCCCGGCCGCATCCAGCCCCAGCTGCGCCAGCAGCACCCGCGGGTCGCGGACCGCGTCACGCCACAGCTGCTGCCAGCGGACGGGAGAGGGCAGGGGCGTGGCGGAGAGCTGCATGAAAGGGGGGCCTTGCGGTTATC
>JBCNQC010000083.1:0-3218 GCA_039592995.1 Stenotrophomonas sp.
GGCGGCCCGCCTGGCTCCTTCGTCGAATCCGGGGCGGATTGTCCGTGCCGCGCACCGGCGTGTAGCGCATCGAACAGGCGGCCTACCAATGGATCACGCAACACCTCACGCGCCGTCCCAGCCAGCTTCAACAGGATCAGATCACGCGCGCGGTTGACCTCGACGGTTCGCTGCGCATCCGTCGGCCCCAATGCGGCAATCTGAGCCGACAGCGAACGCTTCAGGGTCGCCAGTAGTTCCGGTGGAAGGGGACGGTCGAGGCCGAACTCACGGCTCAGCAGCTCCGATTGGGTCAGGTCGGACAGGTCACCGTCCAGGCAGGCCTTCGCAATGAGAACGTAGTTGCTCCACGACGGCAGCACGGCGTCGTCGGCCCCGGCCGCCCGCTGCGCATCGTCACGCAGCGCGGTGGCACCTTGATGCACCCATTCGTTGACGGCCCCTGCCCACGCTTGGGCGAGTCGTTGGCCGCGCTCGGCCAGGATGCGTTGTGCCTCCGGCGAACCGTCGGTAGCCGACGGAACAGCGTGGTCGAGCCGGACGGGATGAGCGGGGGCGGCAACGACCCGGCGTATTGCCGTCACGCTGCCGTCCTGCTGGATGACGAAATGGAAGTCATTGTGACCCGGTGCATCGGCCGGCAGGGGCAGCGGCGCGTTATGCATCTGCATCAACCTGTCCGCATCCAGGCGCACCGGGGCTCGGGCAGGAGCCGCCGATGCGCCCTCCGCCGTGTTGCTGACGGCCCCCGCGGCCGCGGACCCAACCGGGCGGATCATGTACGCGGTTCCGGAGGTGAAGCGCCCCATGTGCCGCTGACCGGATCAGGACCTCCCTCATTGTGCAGATGGATCAGGCGGAAGTGGCTGGCCCACTCACCGGGGTCTCCTGTTACACGCTGGTGCACGGCCAGCAACAGGGGCTGCAGTACCGGTTCGCGCAGCGCCAGGCAGGCGGGGCCTTCCAGCACCGGATACAACTGCGCAAGCGACACATTGAGCTCTGCCTGGGTCCCTGCTTCGGAGGCATCCAGCAACTCGATCTCCAGACTCAACGACTGCAGGACCGCGTGGCGCAATGAAAGGGGCAGTGGTTGATGGAGGCCGAAGCCCAGGCTCAGATGCGGGCTTTCGGCGATTCGCAGCAGGTGGTCGCGCAGGTGATAGCGTGCCTGCGAAATCTGCTGTGTCCATGAGAAGGGGGGCCACCATGGAGCTGATCCCAGAGACAGGCTGATCTGGTGCAACTGGTTGACCGCGTGGCAGGACCACACATCCAGCGCCCGGTACCACTCCGTGGCCAGCCGCGCGCCTGCGCGCTCACGCGGCTCTGCCGGTGCCTGGTCCGGGATGGGCGATGTCGACGCCGCATTCGTGATGACGATCGGGGAAGGTCCCCGCGGGCCCGGTGGCCGCTCACTGGCGGGGCAGCCCACATCAAGCGGGGGGGACGGGGAAGGTGTTGTTTCAATACGGAACACGAGGGCCTCGCAGACAAATGGTCAACAACCGCGCGCGGTTGAACCACATCCAAACCCTATACGCGGCAACCTGCCATGACGTCCGTCGCGCTTTGGCACCTGCAGGCCGTTGGCGTCGTTTGGCGACGCAATCGAACCACCGCCGCGGTCCAGTAGCGTCGCCGATCAGCCGGCCAGGAAATCGCAGACGATCCTGGCCACGGCCGCAGGATGCTCCATATGCACATGATGGGTGCCGGGCAGCACTGCCAGCTGGCCACTGCGCAGCAGCTTGATGCGCTCGCTGCGCAACGGCTCGGGGTAGTACGACTGCGCGGGCGTGGCATAGATCACCTGGGTGGGGCATTCAATCGCCGCCAGCAGGTTGTCGATCTGCGCCTCGCTCATCCGCAGCGCGGTAGGCAGCATCAGCCGCGGGTCGCTGCACCAGCTGTACCCGCCCTCGACCGGCATCACGCCGCGTTCGACCAGCAGGCGCGCGCACGGCTCGCTGAGCTGGTTGGCCATCATCCGTGCACGCACCGGTGCGGCCAGGTCGGCAAACACGCGCAGCCGTTTCTCTGCCAGCCGGCGTGCGGCCTGCACGTGCTCGCGCAGACGGGAAGCGGTTTCTTCCTCCGGGCCGCGCAGGCCGCCCAGGGCCTCGATGGCGATCAATCGTTCCACCCGCTCCGGTGCGGCCGCAGCGGTCAGGCTGGCAATGCCCGCGCCCATCGAATGGCCGAGCAGCGTGAAGTGCTCCCAGCCCAGTGCGTCGGCTACCTCGAGCACGTGGCAGATCGCACCGGGTGTGTTGTACTGCGTGCCCGGTGGCAGGTGCGCGCTATGGCCGTGTCCCGGCAGGTCAATAGCGACCAGATCCAGCGCCGGAAGCTGTGCCGCCAGCGGCACGAAGCTGGCGGCGTTGTCCAGCCAGCCGTGCAGCGCCAGCACGCGTGGAGCGTCGCGGTGCTCCGCGCGCAGCCCGGCCACCGTCGTGGCCGCCAGCGGCATGGCAAATGGCTGCAGGATCATGCCAGCGCCGCCACACTCAACCGTGACAGGGCCAGTGCATGCTCAGGCGCATCATTCAGGCAGGGGATGTAGCGCATCTGCGCGCCACGCTCGGCGACCGTTTCGGTAAAGCCCATCGCAACCTCTTCCAGGGTCTCCAGGCAGTCGGTGGCGAATCCGGGGCAGACCACGTCGATCTGCTTTGTGCCTGCTTCCGCCCACGCCCAGAGAGTAGGTTCGGCGTAAGGCTGCAGCCACTTCTCGCGCCCGAAACGCGATTGATAGGCCAGCTGCCACTCGCCATCGGCCAGGCCCAGTGCCTTCGCAATCGCGCCTGCACTGGCTTCGCAGCGCTGTGGGTAGGGATCGCCAGCATCGGCCAGGCGCTGCGGAATGCCGTGGAACGAGAACAGCAGCTTCTCGCCACGCCCGTGCTGTTTCCACCAGGCGCGGATACTGCCGGCGACGGCGTCCACCCATTGCGGGTCCACCGCATAGTCGCGTACAAGTGTGACGGTGACCGCAGGGTGGCGGGGTTGCCACTGCCGCAGCTGGTCTTCGATCGACGCGGTGGTCGTGGTGGAGTACTGCGGATACAGCGGCAGCACCACCACGCGGCGTACGCCTTCCGCAGCGAGCCGGTCGAGCTCGGTGGTCAGCGCCGGTGCGCCGTAGCGCATGGCATGGCGCACGGTCAGATCCGGCATCAAGGCCTGCATCGCTTCGGCCAGCCGCTGCGTGTACA
>JBCNQC010000084.1:0-3217 GCA_039592995.1 Stenotrophomonas sp.
GTTCACACCGGTCTGGCGCGTGGCACCGGGCTGGGGTAAGCGCAGGTCGCTGGCGCTGATGGTGTCGCCCTCGGCCAGGGCCAGGGCGCGCTCCAGAATGTTTTCCAGCTCGCGCACGTTGCCGGGGAAGTGGTACAGGCTCATGGCGTCCAGCGCCGAAGGGGCCAGCAGCGGGGTGGGGCGGCCGTGGGTGCGGGCCAGCCGGGCCAGGATGGAGGCGGCCAGCTGCGGCAGGTCGCTGCTGCGTTCGCGCAGGGGCGGCACGCGCAGTTCGATCACGTTGATGCGGTAATACAGGTCGTGGCGGAAGCGGCCTTCGTCCACCAGCTGGCCCAGGTCTTTATGGGTGGCCGACAGAATGCGCACGTCCACCGGGATTTCGGTGGACGCGCCCACCGGGCGGATCGACTTTTCCTGGATGGCGCGCAGCAGCTTCACCTGCATCTGCAAGGGCAGCTCGGCCACTTCGTCCAGGAACAGGGTGCCGCCGTGTGCGGCCTGGAACAGGCCGGGCTTGTCGGCATGCGCGCCGCTGAAGCTGCCCTTCTTGTGGCCGAAGAACTCGCTTTCCATCAGCTCGGACGGAATGGCACCGCAGTTCACCGGCACGAAGGCACCCGCGGCACGCGCGCTCTGCGCGTGGATGGTGCGGGCCACCAGTTCCTTGCCCACGCCCGATTCGCCCAGGATGTACACGGGGGCCTGGCTGCGGGCGACCTTCTCAATGGTGGTGCGCAGCGCGTCCATCGCGGCCGACTCGCCCAGCAGGCGGGTGGTCTGCTCGCTGGTCATCGGCGGCGGCGCGGGGCGCTCGCTGTTGTTCAACTCCAGCGCGTGCTTCACCAGCCCGCGCAGCACCGAAATGTCCACCGGCTTGCTGACGAAGTCGAAGGCACCGGCCTTCAGCGCTTCCACCGCCAGATCCATGCTGCCGAAGGCGGTGATCATCGCCACCGGGGTGCGCGGGTAGTGCTGGGCAATCTCGGTCACCAGCTCGATGCCGTTGCCGTCGGGCAGCCGCATGTCGGTGATGCACAGATCGTACGGGTTGCTGGCCAGCAGCTCACGGGCCTCGGCGAGATTGGCCGCCGTGCTGATCCGCAGGCCCATGCGGCCCAAGGTCAGTACCAGCAGTTCGCGGATGTCGCGTTCGTCGTCGACAACGAGGGCGCTGCGGTTTTCGTTCATAGGAGTGAAGATAGCCGAGGAGTGTCACTAACGACAAATGTTTGACAGTTATTGCCCACTTTTAACGATTGGAACAGGCGAAGGGATCATTCCGGCAACATGGTGTGGGGGCCGGGCAGGATCAGCCGGAAGCAGGCCCCGCCGGCGGGCACGGATACATACTCCAGCCGCGCCTGGTTGGCGCGGCACAGCTCGCGGGCGATGTACAGGCCCAACCCGGTGCCGTGCTCGGAGGTGGTGAAGAACGGGCGGAACAGCTGGCTGGCCACCTTTTCCGGAATGCCGGGGCCGCGGTCCATCACGTCGATCACCGCCGAACGCTCCATGCGCGCCACGCGCAGCCGTACCCGCGCCGGCTCCTGGCCGGTGCGGCCGTACTTGAGGGCGTTGTGCACCAGCACGGTGAGAATCTGGTGCAGATGGCGCGGGTCGACCAGGCCATGCACCGAAGATTCGGTGATGATCGGCTCCACGCTGTCGGTTTCCAGGGTCAGGCTCTGCTTGTACTCCAGTACAAAGCGGCGCACGAAGGCGGCCAGGTCCAGGTTCTCCGGGTTGGCGCGCTCGCGCCGGGCCAGGCCGAGCACGCTTTCCACAATGCCGTTGGTGCGCTGGCACTGCTGGTGGATGATCTGCAGCAGGCGGCGGTCGGTGTCGGTGATTACGGTTGACTCTTCCAGCAACTGGGCGGCGTAGTTGATCGCCGCCAGCGGGTTGCGGATCTCATGCGCCAGGCTGGCCGAGAAACGGCCCATGGCCGAAAGGGTCAGCGATTCGGCGCGGCGCGAAACCACGCTGGAGTCGTCCAGGAACACCAGGGTGAGGTCGCTGCCGGCCAGCAGGCGGGCGAAGCGTGGCTGCACCTCGGGCTGGTCGGGGGAAAGCTGCAGCGGGGTTTCCTCGTTGTTCCAGCCGTTGCGCCAGCGCTGCAGGCGGCGCAGCAGGTCGGGCGCGGCGCTGGCCAGCTCCAGCTTGCCGCTGCCGCTGTTGCCGTCGTTGTCCCCGATCAGGGTGCTGGCGGCCTCGTTGGCCAGGGTGATGCGGTTGCTGCCGTCCACCACCAGCACGCCGGTGCGCATGCGGCGGATGATCAGTTCGTTGATCTCGAACAGGTTGGCCACCTCGTCGCCGCGCTGGTTGGCCAGCTGCTGGTTGCGCCGCGCGCGGTGGCCGACCTGGTAGCTGACGAACGCAACGGCCAGATAGCTGGTGATGAACATGGCCAGCTCGGCCAGGGTCCGGTTGGGGTCGCCGTTTTCCAGCAGGTTCCAGACGTACTCGCCTGCGGTGGCCACGGCGGCGGCCAGGGCCAGGCTGAAACCCAGCGACAGCGGCAGCAGGGTGGCGGCGGCGGCGATGTTGAACAGCAGCGCCATCGACAGGCCAGCGCTGGCACCGGGCAGGGCATGGGCCAGCAGGGCGGTGGCAAGGATGTCCACGGCCACGCTGCCCACCACGATGGGGCGCAGCCAGCGCTCGTTGCGGCCCAACAGCAGAATCAGCACCGCCACGCCCAGGTAGGCCACGCTGACCACGGCGGCCATGCCGGGGTGGGGGGACTCGCCCACCAGTTTGGCCAGGGGGCTGAACAGCAGCGCGGCGATGACCGCGGCGATCAGCACCCGGTACAGGGCGAAGAAGTACAGCTCCCGCTTCGGCAAGGACTCGATGCGGTCGATCAGTGAAGCGCTGGGTGACACGCCGGAACTCCCCTTCTGGCTGGGGACCAGTGTATCGGCCTTCGGACAGTTTGCATGGGCCGGCCAACGGCCGGCGCTACCGGTGCTGCCGGCGGGATCGTGCGCGGAACGTCACCTTCCGGGAAACCTTCCCGGCCCCGGTGCAATCGCAACTGTCTGAAAAATCGCCGGAATCGTCCCGGAAGCGGCCAATACGGTCGCCTGTCTTTGCGCCGTCGCCTTCGCTCGTCCACAATAGTGGGCCCGCCGCGGTCCCCAGCCGGCGCCCTGTCGAGGGAGCCCGGAAGCGCGTGCGGTCGTTCCTATTCCCACGGTGACGCATGAATTTC
>JBCNQC010000009.1:0-116007 GCA_039592995.1 Stenotrophomonas sp.
ACTCGATGACCGGCATGGAGACCAAGCTCCATCTGATCGCCAACGAGACCGGCGAATTCCCGGGCATGTCCTCGCACTACAGCGGCGCGGGCTTCAGCAAGATGCACTTCACGGCCCACTCGGTCACCGAAGAGCAGTACCAGCAGTGGCTGGCCAAGGTGCGTGCTGAAAACACCACCCTGAACAAGGATGCCTTCAACGCCCTGGTGGCCGAGAAGAACCACGACTGGCACCCGGTGACCTACTTCGGCAACGCCGAAACCGGACTGTTCAATTGGGTGGTCGAGAAGCACATGGGCGACAACCAGCACTACGGCATGGACCACAAGGGCAAGGATCACGCGGCGATGTCGCATGGTGCGGGCCACGAAGGCCACGAAGGCCATGAAGGCCACGAAATGCCGGCAGCCGAGCACGCCGAACACACTGCAGACGAGCACGCCGCCGCCGGTCACACCGGCCACGCAGGCTCGGGAGAATAAGCATGAATCTGTTGGGTAAACTGACATTCGCTGACATCCCGCACGACCCGATCATCATCACCACGCTGATCGGCGCGGGGATCGGTGGTCTGCTCCTGCTGGCGGTCATCACCAAGTTCAAGCTGTGGGGCTATCTCTGGAAAGAGTGGTTCACCTCGGTCGATCACAAGAAGATCGGCATCATGTACCTCATCGTGGCCTTCGTGATGCTGCTCCGCGGCTTCGCCGACGCCATCATGATGCGTGCCCAGCAGGCCATCGCCGTCAACGGCGCTGAAGGCTTCCTGCCGCCGCACCACTACGACCAGATCTTCACCGCCCACGGCGTGATCATGATCTTCTTCGTGGCGATGCCGCTGATCACCGGCCTGATGAACGTCGTGGTGCCGCTGCAGATCGGCGCGCGCGACGTGGCCTTCCCGTTCGTGAACTCGCTGAGCTTCTGGCTGTTCGTGGCCGGTGCCGGCCTGATCATGATCTCGCTGGGCGTCGGTGAGTTCGCACAGACCGGCTGGCTGGCCTTCCCGCCGTTGTCGGGCAAGGAGTACAGCCCAGGGGTCGGTGTCGACTACTACATCTGGGGTCTACAGGTTGCAGGCCTGGGTACCACGCTGAGCGGTATCAACTTCTTCATCACCATTCTGAAGATGCGCACCCCGGGCATGAGCCTGATGCGCATGCCGGTGTTCACCTGGACCGCGCTGGTCACCAACGTGCTGATCATCGCCGCCTTCCCGGTGCTGACCGTCACTCTGGTGCTGCTGACTCTTGACCGTTACCTGGGCACGCACTTCTTCACCAATGACGGTGGCGGCAACGCCATGCTGTACATCAACCTGATCTGGATCTGGGGTCACCCGGAGGTGTACATCCTGGTCCTGCCGGCGTTCGGTGTGTTCTCGGAAGTCATTGCAACCTACTCGCGCAAGGCGCTGTTCGGTTACAAGGGCATGGTGTACGCCACTGCCGCCATCGGCGTGCTGTCGTTCATCGTGTGGCTGCACCACTTCTTCACCATGGGTTCGGGTGCCAACGTGAATGCCTTCTTCGGCATCACCACGATGATCATCTCCATTCCCACCGGTGTGAAGATCTTCAACTGGCTGTTCACCATGTTCCGTGGCCGCGTGCAGTTCACCGCACCGGTGCTGTGGACCATCGGCTTCATGGTCACCTTCACCATCGGCGGCATGACCGGCGTGATGCTGGCCATCCCGGCCATTGACTTCGTGCTGCACAACAGCCTGTTCCTGATCGCGCACTTCCATAACGTGATCATCGGCGGCGTGGTGTTCGGCATGTTCGCGGGCATCACCTACTGGTGGCCGAAGATGTTCGGCTTCCGTCTGAATGAAACCTGGGGCAAGCGCTCGTTCTGGTGCTGGTTCATCGGCTTCTATGTGGCCTTCATGCCGCTGTACATCCTGGGCTTCATGGGCATGACCCGTCGCATGCAGAGCTACCCGAACCCGGAGTACCAGCCTTTCCTGATCGTCGCCGCCGCCGGTGCCGCCATCATCGGCCTGGGCATCCTGTGCCAGGTGATCCAGGTGGCCGTGTCGATCCGCGACCGCAAGAAGACTGCCGACCTGACCGGCGACCCGTGGGATGCCCGTACGCTGGAGTGGGAAACCTCTTCGCCGCCGTCGTTCTACAACTTCGGCACGCTGCCGACGGTCACCGGCCTGGACGACTTCTGGGAGCGCAAGCAGCGTGGTGAAGCCTGGCCGCGTCCGGAGAAGTACAGCGACATCCACATGCCGCGCAACACCGGCACTGGCGTGGTGATTGGTGCCTTCAGCCTGGCCTTCGGCTTTGCCATGATCTGGCACATCTGGTGGCTGGCCATCGTGGGCCTGGTCGGCATGATCGGTACCTACATCTGGCGCACCTTCGACAAGGACACGGATTACTACGTGCCGGCCGCCGAAGTTGAGCGGATTGAAAACGAACATCGCCGTCACCTGCAGGCGCAGGGTCTGGTGAAAACGGAGTTCAAGGCATGAGCAGCAATACCTCCACCCTGAACCATGGGCACGCCGCGCACGCGGCGGCCCACGGCCATGACGACCACGAGCACCACGACACCGGCGGCAACACCGTCTTCGGTTTCTGGGTGTACCTGATGAGCGACTGCCTCATCTTCGCCAGCCTGTTCGCGACCTACATCGTGCTGGCCGGCGGTACCGATGGCGGCCCGACCGCCAAGGAACTGTTCGACCTGAGCTTCGTCGCGTGGGAAACCACGCTGCTGCTGGTCTCTTCGCTGACCTTCGGCCTGGGCATGATCGCCATGCACAAGGCCAAGGTGGGCCAGATGTACCTGTGGCTGGCGATCACCTGGCTGCTGGGCCTGGGCTTCATGATCATGGAAGTCTGGGAGTTCAACCACCTGATCCACCAGGGTTACGGCCCGGACCGTAGTGCGTTTCTGTCGGCGTTCTTCGCGCTGGTGGGTACCCACGGTCTGCACGTGAGCGCCGGTCTGCTGTGGCTGCTGATCATGTTCATCCAGATCAAGCAGAACGGCCTGACCGCCACCAACAAGACCCGCCTGGCGTGCCTGAGCCTGTTCTGGCACTTCCTGGACCTGATCTGGATCGGCGTGTTCTCCGTCGTCTACCTGAAGGGAGCGCTGTAATGGCACACGACAATCACGCCCATCACGATGGGCACGGCGTGGGTGGCGAAAGCCACGGCAGCGTCAAGAGCTACCTGGTTGGCTTCCTGCTGGCCGCTGTCCTCACCATCATCCCGTTCTGGGCGGTGATGAAGGGCGGTCTGCCGACCTTCACCACGGGCGTCATCATCATCGTGGCGGCGATCCTGCAGATCTTCGTGCACCTGATCTTCTTCCTGCACCTGGACCGCTCGTCGGCCCAGCGCTGGAACGTCAGCGCCGCAGCCTTCACCGTGGTGGTCATCGGCATCATCGTGGCCGGCACCCTGTGGGTGATGCACAACATGAACGTGCACATGATGCACTGAGGTTGAAATACCGGTTCATGCAGAAAGGCCACCCGCGAGGGTGGCCTTTTTGTTTGCGGGTCAGCTCGAACGGCGGCGCTTCAATTGTTCCGTGCTGGGGCGGCCGCCAGGCAACCCCGCTCCGGGACACGCCGTGAACCCATCCATGGGGGCTACTCCACGGCATCCATGCCGTGGAGTGTCCCTCCGGGGGTTACCTGGCGGCCGCCCCGGATGGATCGCGCAATGCGGACCGGAACGCGTCCCGAATCGCGATCAACGAAACAACATGGAAATTGCAGATCGGGCGTGGGGCTGGGGTAGCGTCGGTCGACAGACGACGGCCGTGAACGGCCCAACGTTCTTTAACGACGCGAACCAGATCGAAACCCTTTCACCGGCACACGCAGGTGCCACGCGTTCCCGAAATCCGCCGGTTCACGGTGCCGGGCAAGGCCCGGCACTACGGAAGAACGCGGCGGCGTCCATCGGCTTGCCCAGGTGATACCCCTGCAGCAGGTCACACCCCAGCTGGTTCAGATACTGCTGCTGCCCGGCCGTCTCCACACCCTCGGCCACAATCCGCAGCTGCAACGACCGCCCCAGCGCGATGATCGACGACACAATCGCCGCATCCTCACTGTTGTCTTCCAGCTCACGCACAAACGCGCGATCAATCTTCAGCTCGGTCGCCGGCATGCGCTTCAGATACAGAAGGCTGGAATAGCCGGTACCGAAGTCGTCAATCGAGATATGCACGCCCATGTCGGTCAGCCCGTGCAGAATCTGCAGGCTGGCTTCCACGTCCTTCATCGCCGTGGTTTCGGTCACTTCCAGGGTCAGGAAGCCTGCTTCAAGCTGGTGCCGCGCCAAGGTATCGCGCACGGTATCCAGCAACGTGTTCGACGCGAACTGCACCGGCGACAGATTCACCGACATCGTCCAGCTGTCATGCCCGGCATCGTGCCACGCCCGCAGCTGCGCGCACGCTGCATCCAGCACCCAGTCACCCAAGGGCAGGATCAATCCGCTGCGCTCGGCCATGGGAATGAAGGTGTCAGGCGACAGCAGCCCCAGCTCCGGGTGCTGCCAGCGCACCAGCGCCTCGGCCCCGATGATGTCCGAGCCGGCGGCCAGGAATTTGGGCTGGTAGTGCAGCACCAGTTCGCCGCGCGGAATGGCGCGGCGCAGGTCCTGCAGCAGGCGCAGCTGGCGGTTGGCGGTGACCTGCAGCGACTCGGTGAAGAAGGTGTAGCCGTTCCGGCCGGTGTCCTTGGTGTGATACATGGCCGCATCGGCGTGCGCCATCAGTTCGCGCTCATTCGAGGCGTCGTCCGGGTACAGCGCGATGCCGATGCTGGTGCTGACATGCAGCTCCAGTGCATCAATGAAGAACGGCTCGGCCACGCTGGCCAGGATGCGCTCGGCAACCACGGCGGCGTCTTCGGGCTCATCGATCTGGAACACGATGACGAACTCGTCGCCGCCCAGCCGGGCGAAGGTGTCCTGGCTGCGCAGCAGACCGGACACGCGATGGGAAACTTCCACCAGCAGCTTGTCGCCCAGCTGGTGCCCATAGGCGTCGTTGATCGCCTTGAAGCCGTCCAGGTCGCAGAACATCACCGCGAACGGGAAATTGCGGCGGCGCGCCTTTTCAATGGTCTGCTCGATACGATCCTGCAGCAGCATGCGGTTGGGCAGCTGGGTCAGCGGGTCGTGCAGGGCGGCCTGCATCAGCTTTTCATTGGCCTGTGCCAGCGATTCGGCCAGCAGGCCGGTGCGCGCACGCATCTGACGGTCGAACACCGAGGCGATCAGTGCGATTCCCAAGGTGGCGAGGGTGGTGACGATGACCAGCACGGCCAGCCACTTGCTGTCCACGCCGCTCTCGCCGACCGCGCCGCAGACGCTGCCGGGCGGGAACTCGGCGGCGGCCATGCCGGTGTAGTGCATGCCGATGATGGCAAAGCCCATCACCACCGACGCCAGGCCGCGCAACAGCATCGGGTGGCGGGTTTCCGAGCGCAGCCGGAAGGCGATCCACAGGGCAGCACCGGCAGCCACAATCGCAATCACGATCGAAAGCGCCAGCCAGCCCATGTGGTAGTCGATTCCCGGTTCCATGCGCATCGCCGCCATGCCGAGGTAGTGCATGGCGGCCACGCCCAGCCCCATCAGCACCGCGCCGGCAGCCAGCCGGTACCACGGCAGCACCTTGTGCGAGACCAGCCACAGCGCATACGCCGAGGCACCTACGGAGACGGCCAGCGAGTACAGGGTGATGGCCAGGTCGTAGCCCATCGGAATGCCGAGGTCGAAAGCCAGCATGCCGATGAAGTGCATCGACCAGATGCCCAGGCCCATCGCCCCGGCACCGCCGGCCAGCCACCAGCGGGCGACCTTGCCTTCGGTATTGGCCACGCGCGCGGCCATGTCCAGGGCGGTGTAGGAGGCCAGGATGGCAACCAGCAGCGAGAACACGACAAGACTCTGGCTGTAGGTGCCGGTCATGGGGGGGAAAGCCTGATTGTGTGGGGGGAAGGCGCAGGGGCCCGCTCCCGGTATCGACCGGGCGGGCCAAAGCTTGAGTGAAATCGGTTCCAGCGTCTTAGGTGGTGCGACGCGGGTGGGCTATCCTGCGGCACACAAGATGAACCGGAAGTGGAAGCGAGAATGGCCAAGCGGCTCACCGCCTATGTCTGCAGCGAATGCGGCGCGGAATACAGCAAGTGGCAGGGGCAGTGCACCGAATGCGGGGCCTGGAACGTGCTCAGCGAAATCACCCTGGAAAGCGCCGCCGCAGCCAAGTCGCCGGCCTCGCGCCGCTCCGGCTGGGCCGGCAAGGTCGATGCGCCCAAGGTGATGGCGCTCAAAGACGTGCAGCACACCGAGCACCAGCGGGTGACCACCGGCATCGGCGAATTCGACCGGGTGCTCGGCGGCGGGCTGGTGGAGGGCGCGGTGATCCTGGTCGGCGGTGACCCGGGCATCGGCAAGTCCACGTTGCTGCTGCAGGCCGTGGCGAAGATGGCCGCGAACCTGCCGGTGCTGTACATCACCGGTGAGGAGTCGCTGTCGCAGGTGGCCGGTCGCGCGATCCGCCTGGACCTGCCGCTGGAAGGCGTGAACGCGCTGGCTGAAACCCAGGTGGAGGCCATTCTGCAGCACGCCAGCCAGGCCAAGCCGCGGCTGATCGTGGCCGATTCGGTGCAGACCTTGTGGACTGAATCGCTCACTGCGGCACCGGGTTCGGTCAGCCAGGTGCGCGAGAGTGCCGCGCGGCTGGTGCGCTTTGCCAAGGAAACCGGCACCGCCGTGTTTCTGGTCGGTCACGTCACCAAGGAAGGTGGCATCGCGGGTCCGCGCGTGCTGGAGCACATGGTGGATGCGGTGCTGTATTTCGAAGGCGAAAGCGGCAGCCGCTTCCGCCTGCTGCGTGCGTTCAAGAACCGCTTTGGCGCGGTGAACGAACTGGGCGTCTTTGCGATGGGGGAAAAGGGCCTGAAGGAAGTGTCCAATCCCTCGGCCATTTTCCTGTCCGGTGGCAGCACCCGGCAGCCGGGCAGCTGCGTGATGGTCACCCGCGAGGGCACGCGCCCGTTGCTGGTGGAAGTGCAGGCGCTGGTGGATGCCTCACCGCTGTCCAACCCACGCCGCGTGGCGGTGGGGCTGGAACAGAACCGGTTGGCCATGCTGCTGGCGGTGCTGCACCGTCACGGTGGCGTGCTGGTGGGCGACCAGGACGTGTTCGTCAACGTGGTGGGCGGCATCCGCGTGCAGGAAACGGCGGTGGATCTGCCGGTGTTGCTGGCGGTGCTGTCGTCGCTGCAGGACCGGCCCCTGGCGGAGAAGACCATTGCGTTTGGCGAGGTGGGGTTGTCCGGGGAGATTCGTCCCGTGCCCAATGGCGAGGATCGGTTGCGCGAGGCGGCCACGCATGGCTTCAAGCGCGCGATCGTGCCGAAGGCGAACGCGCCGAAAACCGGCAGCGTGAAGGGCATGGAGGTGATTGCCGTGGAGCGGTTGTCCGAGGCGATCGAAGCCGCGTGATGGTGGGCCCAATCGGTAGGTGCCGACCGTTGGTCGGCACGACGCATCAGCCGCGATTAAACACCAGCTCAATCGCAAACCGGCTGCCAAAGAACGCCAGCCCCAGCAGCACCATCGCGGTCAGCGTCCAGTGCACGGCTTTCACCCCGCGCCACCCGTAGCGGCGACGGCCGATCAGCAGCACCCCGAACACCACCCACGACAGCACGCTGAGCACGGTCTTGTGCACCAGCTTCTGCGCCAGTAGGTCGTCCACGAACAGCACGCCGGTCACCAGCGTGAGCGTGAGCAGCGCAAAGCCCACCGCAATCACCCGGAACAGCAGCGATTCCAGGTCCGCCAGCGGCGGCAGGGCACGCAGCCAGGGGCGGAAATCGCGCCGCCGCAGGGCGCGTTCCTGCAGCCACAGCATGATCGCCAGCAGCGCGGCGATGCTCAGCGTGGCGTAGGCCAGCAGTGCCAGCCAGGCGTGGGTGGCCAGCTGCCAGCCCAGTGCCCGGCTGGGTTCATGGCCGTAAGCGTGGTAACCGCAGAGCAGGGCGGCGGCCACCGGAAACACCACCACGCCCAGCGCGGACATGCGCCCGCGCGCGCCCACCAGCGAGGTCAGCCAGGCCATGCCCAGGCCGACCAGCGACAGGGCGGCGAAGAAATGCATGTCCGGCCCGCCGCTGGTGCGGATGGCCACCAGCGCGTGGTAACCGCCGTGCAGCAGCATCGCCGGCAGCGCCGGCCACAGCCACGTGGGCGAGGTGGCGGCATCATCGCGGGCCACCGCACGCACCAGCAGGGCGGTGGCGGTCAGGTACAGCAGGGTCGCGATGAGAACGATTGTCATCGTGTCAGTTTCGCATACCCCCACGGTGGTGGCGATGGGCGCGGGTGCGACCGGGTGTCCGGGGCGCGGGCGGGTCCGACGGACCCGCTATACTGTGCGTCTCTCTGTCTTTCGTTCTGAACAGGTTGCATCCATGTTCGAGTCCCTGACCCAGCGCCTCTCCGGCACCATCGAGCGCCTGCGTGGCCGCGGCCGCCTCACCGAGGAAAACATCCGCGAGGCCACCCGCGAGGTTCGCATCGCGCTGCTCGAAGCCGACGTGGCGCTGCCGGTGGTGCAGGCCCTGGTGGAGCGCATCAAGGTGCGTGCCGTCGGCCAGGAAGTGCTGAAGTCGCTGACCCCCGGCCAGGCGCTGATCAAGATCGTCCGCGACGAGCTGACCGCCGTGATGGGCGCGGCCGCCAGCGACCTGAACCTCAATGTGCCGGCCCCGGCCGTCATCCTGATGGCCGGCCTGCAGGGTGCGGGCAAGACCACCACCGTGGGCAAGCTGGCCAAGCACCTGAAGGAAAAGCGCAAGAAGAAGGTGATGGTGGTGTCCGCCGACGTGTATCGTCCGGCCGCCATCGAGCAGCTGAAGACCCTGGCCGACCAGGTTGGCGTGCTGTTCTTCCCGTCCAGCGCCGACCAGAAGCCGGAAGCCATTGTGCGCGCGGCCATCGACGATGCCCGCAAGTCGTTCGTCGACGTGCTGCTGGTCGATACCGCCGGCCGCCTCGCCATCGACGAAGCAATGATGGTGGAGATCAAGGCGCTGCATGCCGCGATCAACCCGGCTGAGACCCTGTTCGTGGTTGACGCCATGACCGGCCAGGACGCCGCCAACACCGCCAAGGCGTTCGGCGAAGCGCTGCCGCTGACCGGCGTGGTGCTGACCAAGACCGACGGTGACGCCCGTGGCGGTGCCGCGCTGAGCGTGCGCTACATCACCGGCAAGCCGATCAAGTTCGTCGGTGTCAGCGAAAAGCCGGACGGCCTGGATGTGTTCCACCCGGACCGCATGGCCAGCCGCATCCTGGACATGGGCGACGTGCTGTCGCTGGTGGAACAGGTTGAACAGCAGGTCGACAAGGACAAGGCGCAGAAGCTGGCCGAGAAGGTCGCCAAGGGCAAGAAGTTCGATCTGAATGACATGCGCGACCAGCTTGAGCAGATGCAGAACATGGGCGGCATCGGCGGCCTGATGGACAAGCTGCCGGGTCTGGGCCAGATCCCGGAGCATCTGAAGCAGCAGGTCAGCCAGGGCAAGGAAGTGCCGCGCATGATCGCCATCATCAACTCGATGACCAAGAAAGAGCGCCGCAACCCAGGCCTGCTGAATGGTTCGCGTCGTGCGCGCATCGCGCGGGGTTCGGGCTTGACCCCGGCCGACGTCAACAAGCTGATGAAGCAGTATCAGCAGATGGAAAAGATGATGAGCAAGATGGCCGGCGGTGGCATGAAGGGCATGATGCGCAGCATGAAGGGCATGATGGGGGCCATGGGCGGCCGCGGCGGTCTGCCGTTCCGTTGATGCCGACCTGTGGGGACGCGCCATGCGCGTCCGTGGCGGCCGGCGTATGCTGGGGGGGTTATCCCCCAACCGGTGTGTCACGCATGAGCGACCCGCGAATTCTCGAACGCGCCGAAAATTTCTGTCGGCGTTTTTCGTTGCAGTCCCCAATCCTGCTGGCCCCGATGGCCGGTGCCTGCCCGGTGTCGCTTTCGGCCGTGCTGGCCGATGCCGGCAGCATGGGCGCTATGGGCGCGGTGCTGTCGCAGCCGCAGGACATCGTGGCCTGGATGAACGATTTCCGCGCGCAGTCGGCCGGCCCGGCGCAGGTGAACGTGTGGATTCCCGACCCGCTGCCGGTGCGCGATTCCACCGCCGAAGCGGCCACCCGCGCGTTCCTCGCGCAGTGGGGGCCGGAGGTAGCCGCCAGCGCCGGTGACGCCGGCCCCGCCGATTTCGATGCCCAGTTCGACGCGCTGATCGCGGCGCGACCGGCGGTGGCGTCCACCATCATGGGCGTGTTCTCACCCGCGCAGGTGCAGCGTCTGAAAGACGCCGGCATTGCCTGGTTCGCGTGCGCGACCACGCTGGCTGAAGCGCGTGCCGCCGAACAGGCCGGTGCCGATGCCGTGGTGGCGCAGGGCTTTGAAGCCGGCGGCCATCGCGGTGCCTTCGATCCGGATGCGGCCGAACGCCAATTGGTGGGTCTGTTCGCACTGCTGCCGCGCCTGGCCGACCACCTGCAGGTGCCGGTGATCGCCGCCGGCGGCATTGCCGACGGTCGCGGCGTGGCGGCGGCATTGATGCTCGGTGCCAGCGCGGTGCAGGTCGGTACGGCATTCCTGCGCACGCCCGAATGCGCGATTGATCCGGCGTGGTCGCAGGCTTTGTCCGAAGCAGAACCGGAAGACACCTGGCCCACGCGCGCCTTCAGTGGGCGGCTGGGGCGTGGATTGGCCACGCCGTATGTGCGCGCCGCCGCCGCTGCCGATGCACCACTGCCGCAGCCGTATCCGGTGCAGCGCGGGCTGACCGCGCCGATGCGCGCGCAGGCCAACCGCGAGCATCGCATCGATGCGATGCAGGCCTGGGCCGGGCAGTCGGCGTGGATGGCATCGGCACGACCGGCAGCAGAAGTGCTGCACACGCTGTGGCACGACGCGCGGGCGCTGCTGGCATGAAGCACTACTGCAACGGGCGACCGGCAACCGCCGACGACCTCGCCGGTGCGATGGTGAACTACGGCCACTTCACCTCGCTGCAGGTGCGCAATGGGGCGGTGCAGGGGTTGGACCTGCATCTGCGCCGTCTGCGCCAGGGCACGACAGAACTGTTTGCAAGCACGCTGGAAGGCAGCCAGGTGCAGGCGTGGATTGCGGCTGCGTTGCAGGCAGAAGGCGTAGCGGACGCTACGGTGCGGGTGACGGTGTATTCGCGCCACTTCAATTTCCGCCAGCCACTGCAGGTGCTGCCGGTGGATGTGCTGGTGGGCATCGCCGCGCCGGTGACCCTGCCGGCGACGCCACGGCGCGTGCGCAGCGTGGTCTATCAGCGCGAGATGCCGCACTTGAAACACGTGGGCACGTTTGCCTTGTTCCAGCACCGGCGCGCGGCGCTGCGGGCCGGCTACGACGACGCCCTGTTCGTGGACGGGCAGGGACGGGTCAGTGAAGGCACGACCTGGAACGTGGTGTTCGGGCGTGGCGAAGAAGTGGTGTGGCCGCAGGCCGATGCATTGCGGGGTACCCAGGAGCGGCTGCTGCAGGCCGGGTGGGGCGGGGTGCCGGTGCTGGAGCCGGTGCGGCTGGCCAGCCTGGGGGGATTTGATGCAGCCGTGGCCTTCAGCGCGGCCGGGGTGTGGCCGCTGGCGGCCATTGACGGGGTGGAGTTCGCGCGGTCGGAGGCGTTGTGCCGGAAGGCCGTGGGCGTGTTGGCCGGGGTGCCATGGGACCCATTGGGGTAACCCCATTCATCATCGGGGACTCCCCCGGCTTGGAATGCCCGGCTACCCCCGCTATAATCGCCGGCTTACCGCGCCATCCTGGCGACTGGGCTACAGAGGAAATACCACCATGGTCAAGATTCGACTGACCCGCGGCGGCGCCAAGAAGCGTCCGTTCTACCACATCATCGTGACCGACTCGCGCAGCGCCCGTGATGGCCGCAACATCGAGCGCGTCGGTTACTACAACCCGGTGGCACAGGGTGCCGAGCAGCGCATCGTGCTCGACCTGCCGCTGGTCGACAAGTGGGTTGCCAACGGCGCCCAGATGACCGACAAGGTCCGCAACCTGTACAAGGAAGCGACCAAGGCCCAGGCCGCTGCGGCCTGATCCTGAAGGGCCGCGCTTGGCGCGGCCCGTCGGCATACGCAGATGAAAGATACCGAGCGCCGGATCCTGCTGGGCAGGATTGTCGGCGCTTTTGGTGTGCGAGGCGAGATCAAGCTCGAGTCCTGGACCGAGCCGCGTACCGCCATCTTCCAATATCAGCCCTGGACGCTGCGGACTCCCGCTGGCCAGGAGAGCACCGTCAAGGGCGTGCGCGGCAAAGCGTCCGGCAAGCACATCGTGGCGGTGTTTCCCGAGGTGACCGACCGCGACGTGGTCGAGTCCATGATCGGAACCGAAATCTCCGTGCCGCGCAGCGCATTGCCGCCGCCGAAGCCGGATGAGTACTACTGGATCGACCTGGAAGGCCTGCAGGTGAAAACCGTGGACGGCGTCGAGCTGGGTCGCGTGTCGCATCTGTTCTCCACGGGTGCCAACGACGTGGTGGTGGTGCAGGGCAGCCGTGAGCGGATGATTCCGTTCGTGCAGCCGGACTTCGTCAAATCCGTGGATTTCGAGGCCAACCTGATCGTGGTCGACTGGGACCCGGAGTTCTAGTTCGATGCGCATCGACGTCATCACCCTGTTCCCGGAATTCATGGCGCAGTCGGCGTCGCTGGGCGTGGTCGGCCGTGCGGCCGAGCGCGGCCTGCTCGACCTGCACGGCTGGAATCCGCGTGACTACGCCGAGGGCAACTACCGCCGGGTGGACGACCGTCCGTTCGGTGGCGGCCCGGGCATGGTGATGCTGATTGAACCATTGCGCGCCTGTCTGGCGGCCGCGAAAGCCGCCGACCCGGCTCCGGCACCGGTGATCTACCTCAGTCCGCAGGGCAAGCCGCTGACCCAGGCCAAGGTCCGTGAGCTGGCCGCGTTGCCGCGCATGATCCTGTTGTGCGGTCGCTATGAGGGCGTGGATGAGCGCTTCCTGGCGGCCGAGGTCACCGAGGAGATCTCGATTGGCGATTACGTGCTGTCCGGCGGTGAGCTGGGCGCGGCAGTAATCGTCGATGCGGTCACCCGGCTGCAGGAGGGCGCGTTGAACGACGCCGAATCCGCCGCCCAGGACAGTTTTGAAGGCCCGCAGGGCCTGCTGGACTGTCCGCACTACAGCCAGCCGGCGCAACATGAATGGGGCGATGTCCCGGACGTGCTGCGCTCGGGCAACCACGCCGCCATCGCCCGCTGGCGCCGCCAGCAGTCGCTGCTGCGGACCTGGTTGCGCCGCCCGGACCTGCTGGACGAAAGCCAGTTGTCCAAGGCCGACCGGCAGCTGCTGGAGCAGGCCAGGGCAGGGCTTTCGGGGGGCTGACCCGGGCTGCCGGGCCGGTGATCCGGGATCCCCGTAGAGCCGGGCTTGCCCGGCTAAAGGGCCCCGCGATGCCGGGCAAGCCCGGCACTACCAAACCGCACCAGAACCAGCTAGAATCGCGGATTCCCAAAGGGCCATTCATACCCCTTGGTGGATCCATACAAAAAACGTGCAGCGCAATCCGGTGACTGCATGAGCCCACGTTGTCGAAACGACACACCCACCCGAACAATTTCGGTGCACCCATGAGCAAGCTGAACAAATCCATCCTTTCGGACTTCGAATCCGCCCAGATCTCCCGCGAGCTGCCGAAGTTCAGCCAGGGTGACACCGTCGTCGTCAACGTGAAGGTGAAGGAAGGCAACCGTGAGCGCGTCCAGGCCTATGAAGGCGTGGTCATCGCGATCAAGAATGCCGGCCTGAACTCCTCGTTCACCGTCCGCAAGATCTCGCACGGCTACGGCGTCGAGCGCGTCTTCCAGACCCACAGCTCGATCATCGACTCGGTCGACGTGAAGCGTCGTGGTAAGGCCCGCGGTGCCAAGCTGTACTTCCTGCGTGGTCTGGAAGGCAAGGCTGCCCGCATCAAGGAAGATCTGGCTGCCGCTGCGCAGGCCAAGGCTGCCCGCCTGGCCGCCGAAAAGGCCCAGTAATTCCCGACAACGAAAGTTGTCCCGCAACGGCCACCTTCGGGTGGCCGTTTGCGTTGTGAATCACCCGCATCTGGAATGTGGGATTCCGTCGTAGAGCCACGCCCTGCGTGGCTTCGACCAAGGTGGGTTTCACGCGCAGCCACGCAGGGCGTGGCTCTACGGGTCAGGTTGGCATGGCCGGCGGTCGCCCTGGATCCGGATCGTGGTCCGCCACCGGAGAGGGCGGCTGCGCTGGCACCTCGGCGGGAGACGCCGCGACCTCCTCGCGATGGCTCGGCAGCATGCGCGCCTTGCGCCAGCCACCCCAGCGGTAATACGCCAGCGACAGCAGCATCGCGCACAGCGAGCTCACCGGGAAACTCCACCACACCGCATCGGCCCCCAGTCGATCCTGCATCAGTTCGGCAAACGGCACCCGCACGCCCCACAGCGAAGCCGCAAGAATCAGCAGCGGCGGAATCACCGCACCGGTCGACCGCACCACGCCGGAAATGACGAAGCTCACGCCGAAGAACAGGAACGACCAGATCGCGATGTGGTTCAAGTGCCGCGCCACATCCAGCGCTTCGCTGCCGCTGGGCAGGAACAGTGCCAGCGTATACCGGTCGAGCAGAATCAGCGGCAGGATCAACAGCCCGGTCAGTGCGAAGTTGAACAGCACGCCGCTGCGCGCAGTGCCGCGCACCCGGTCCCAGCGCTGAGCGCCCACATTCTGCGCTGCCATCGAAGAACACGCCGCACCAATCGCCATCGCCGGCATCTGTACATAGGTCCACAGCTGCAACGACGCACCGTACGCCGCGGCGGTGTCGGTGCCGTAGTGGTTGACCATGGACATCATCATGATCATCGACAGCGAGATCAGCACCATCTGCAGGCCCATCGGCACGCCTTTCACCACCAGCGCCTTCAGGATCTCCAGGTCCACTTTGAACAGGGCCATGTCCTTGCGGCCCAGCCACAACACGTGGCGCTTGTTGCGCATGTACCAGAGCAGGCCGATCAGCGAGAGCGTCTGTGCGATCAGCGTCGCCCAGGCCGCACCGGCGATCCCCAGTTCCGGGAACGGCCCGAGCCCGAAGATCAGCAGCGGATTGAACACAATATCCAGCAGCACCGACACCAGCAGGAAGCGGAACGGTGTGCGTGAATCACCCACACCACGCAGCGCCGAACTCAGAAACGCGAACGCGTACAACGTTGGCATGGCCAGGAAGATCACCCGCAGGTAGGCCTCGGCCAACGGCAGCGAAGCGGCGGGTGTGCCCATCGCTGCCAGCAGGGGGCGCGACAGCCACCAGCCGACCACCGCGATTACTGCGGACAGGCTGATGAAGAACGTGGCACTGGTGCCCATCACCCGGCGCGCCTGGGCACTGTCCTTTGCACCCATCGCCTGGCCGATCAGAATGGTCGCCGCCATGCCGATGCCGAACACCGAGCCGATCAGGAAGAACATGATGTTGTTGGCGTTCGCGGTGGCGGTCAGCGCCGCCTCGCCGAGGAAGCGCCCGACCCAGATCGCGTTCACTGAACCGTTCAAGGACTGGGCGATGTTGCCGGCCAGGATCGGCAGGGCGAACAGCAGCAGGTTGCGCCCGATCGGGCCGGTGGTCAGGTCAAGCGGCGCTTTGGCCATGTGTGAAGAAGATCGAGCCGGGTCAGGCGCACACTAGCACCACGCCTGTCAGTGGGATATTCAGATGCGCAAGAGTGCCCGCCACCTACCGAAACCGGCTGCGGCGAATAAGTGGCAATGTGCTTTTGTAGAGCCGGGCTCTGCCCGGCTGCCGTTGGCGCGAATGCCTGCCGAGCCGGGCAAGACCCGGCTCTACGGATTGTCGGCCTTGATTGTCCTCCTGCTGGCCGCATGTACCTCTACAGACCGCCTGCGCGACACCCAGGTGCGGCCCATGGACCGACCGGAGTGCCAGGTCGGAACCCAGCGCCGTGATTTCGATGCCGGCGTCCCTACGCTGATCGGCGGCACCGGCTGCCG
Organism: Stenotrophomonas sp.; assembly: GCA_039592995.1. GTDB lineage: Bacteria > Pseudomonadota > Gammaproteobacteria > Xanthomonadales > Xanthomonadaceae > Stenotrophomonas. The sequence continues at coordinate 16,124 of JBCNQC010000009.1, forward strand.
CAGTGATCCGTCCAACCCGCGTCCTCTGAACAAACGACCCGAGTAACCCGTACCGATGACCGAACTTTCCGTACCCGTGCCGAGTGTCCGCCTGGACGTCTGGTTGTGGGCAGCGCGCTTCTTCAGAACCCGCAGTCTGGCCAAGCAGGCCATCGAAACCGGCAAGGTCGACGTCGCGGGGCAGCGCCCGAAGTCCTCGCGCGCGGTGCGGGTGGGCGAGCAGCTGCAGATCAGCCGTGGTGAAGAACGTTACGAGGTGGAAGTGCTGGGCCTGAGTGATCAGCGCGGCCCTGCACCCGTGGCGCAGCAGCTGTATGCGGAAAGCGAGGATTCAAAAGCGCGACGTGCCGAGCAGCGTGCCCAGCGCGTGGCGATGCGCGACGGTTTCCAGGCTCCCGAGCATCGGCCGGATAAACGCGCGCGCCGGTTGATCCGCGCGCTGGGTGATCTCGACGCTCTGTAGAGCCGGGCTCTGCCCGGCTGCCGACGATCTTTGACGCCTCGGTAGCGCCGGCCGTTGGCCGGCCCTCGATACCGCCTGGGCCGGCCAACGGCCGGCGCTACCGGGTCATGGTGCCGATATGCCCATGGTTTCAGCCCCGGTAGCGCACGACCGTTGGTCGTGCGCCCCAAACACTCCGGTTACCGGTGCAGGTCGTACCGGTCCAGCTCCATTACCCGTGCCCACGCGGCCACGAAGTCCTGCACGAACTTCTTGCCGCCATCGGCACTGGCATACACCTCGGCCAACGCGCGCAGCACCGAGTTCGAACCGAACACGAGGTCCGCACGGGTACCAGTCCACGAACCCTTGCCGCTGCTCTCGTAACCGTCGCCCTTCGCCTTCCACTGCGTACCCATGTCCAGCAGGTTGACGAAGAAGTCATTGCTGAGCGTGCCGGGACGGTCGGTGAACACGCCGTCCTTGCTGCCATCCACATTTGCACCCAGCACACGCAGGCCGCCCACCAGTACGGTCATTTCCGGCGCGGTCAGGGTAAGCAACTGCGCCTTGTCGATCAGCAGCGCTTCGGCCGGCACGCTGAAGCGACCGCGCACATAGTTGCGGAAGCCATCGGCGGCTGGTTCCAGCACGGCGAACGACTCCACGTCGGTCTGCTCCTGGCTGGCATCGGTGCGGCCCGGAGTGAACGGCACAGTGACGTCGTGTCCACCGGCCTTGGCGGCCTTTTCCACACCCACCGCACCACCGAGCACGATCAGGTCGGCCAGCGACACCTCGCCCTTGAATCCGCTCTGGATCTTCTCCAGTGCAGCCAGCACCTTGGCCAGCTGCCTGGGCTGGTTCACCGCCCAGTCCTTCTGCGGGGCCAGACGGATACGCGCACCGTTGGCACCACCACGCTTGTCCGAGCCGCGGAAGGTGGACGCCGAGGCCCACGCCGTGGAGACCAGCTCGGCCACGCTCAAACCGCTGTCGGCGATCTGCTGCTTCAGCGTGGCGATGTCCTGCGCGCTGATCGGGGTCTTCGGCGCTTCCGGCAGCGGGTCCTGCCAGAGGAACTGTTCGGCCGGCACTTCCGGGCCGAGGTAGCGTGCACGCGGGCCCATGTCGCGGTGGGTCAGCTTGAACCATGCACGCGCGAACGCGTCGGCGAACGCCTGCGGGTTGGCCAGGAAGCGACGCGAGATCTGCTCGTAGATCGGATCAAAGCGCAGCGACAGGTCGGTGGTGAGCATGGTCGGGCGATGCTTCTTCGACGGGTCGTGCGCGTCGGGAATCACCGCCTCGGCATCCTTGGCCACCCACTGGTGCGCGCCGGCCGGGCTCTTGGTCAGTTCCCATTCGTGCCCGAACAGAATCTGGAAGAAGTCGTGGCTCCACTTGGCCGGGGTGCGGGTCCAGGTGACTTCCAGGCCACTGGTGATGGTGTCGCCGCCCTTGCCGCTGCGGAATTTGTTCGCCCAGCCCAGGCCCTGGCTTTCCAGCCCCGCGGCTTCCGGTTCATGGCCGACATTGTCAGCCGGGCCGGCACCGTGGGTCTTGCCGAAGCTGTGGCCGCCCGCGATCAATGCCACGGTTTCCTCGTCGTCCATCGCCATGCGGCCGAAGGTGTCGCGGATATCCAGCGCCGCCTTCAGCGGGTCCGGGTTGCCGTCCGGGCCTTCGGGGTTCACGTAGATCAGGCCCATCTGCACCGCAGCCAGCGGGTTCTCCAGCTTGCGCGAGTGAATGTCGCCGTCGGCGTCGTCATCGGACACCAGCACGCCGTGGTCTTCCTGCACGCCTTCGGAGCCGTGCGCATAGCGCACGTCGCCACCGAGCCAGGTGGTTTCGCGGCCCCAGTACACGTCCTGGTCCGGTTCCCAGGTATCCGGACGGCCGCCGGCAAAGCCCAGCGTCTTGAAGCCCATCGATTCCAGCGCGACGTTGCCGGTAAGAATGAGCAGGTCGGACCAGGAGATGGCCTGGCCATACTTCTGCTTGATCGGCCACAGCAGGCGGCGCGCCTTGTCCAGACTGACGTTGTCCGGCCAGCTGTTGAGCGGGGCGAAGCGCTGCTGGCCACGACCGCCGCCGCCGCGCCCGTCACCAATGCGATAGGTGCCGGCGCTGTGCCAGGCCATGCGGACGAACAGACCGCCGTAGTGACCGAAGTCGGCCGGCCACCAGTCCTGCGAATCGGTCATCAAGGCTTTCAGATCGGCCTTGAGCGCGGCATAGTCGAGCTTGGCGAACGCAGCAGGGTAGTCAAAATCCGCAGCCAGCGGATTGGAGCGGGCGGAATGCTGGTTGAGCAGATCCACGCGCAGCTGTTGGGGCCACCAGTCACGGTTGGTAGTGGCATCGCCGACGACGGCGTGGTTGAAGGGGCACTTGGCTTCGCTTTTCATCGGTATCTACCTGTGTACTGGCGAGAGAGGGAATGGCCTCGCGAACAAGGCGTGTGCGAGTGCCTTGACGATAGTGACCGTCCTTCGATAGGTAAAATCGATTGATTCTTTAGTGTCGATAGATGGCGTCTATCGATAGGTGGCCGGGCCGAAGGCGACCCGACCACCCAAGGCTCAGCGTTTGCCGCCGAGCAGGCCCAGCACGTCGTTGACGCCGAATTTGCCGTCGCCGTCCTGGTCAAGAACGCCACCGAGCAGGTCGCCGATGCCGCCACCCCCGGTCTGACGATTCTCTTCGCCGAGGGCCTGGCTGAGCTGGTTGGCGTTGCCCTGCTGGGCAAATTGTTTGGCCAGGAACGACATTACGATAGGGGCGAGGATCATCAGCAACTGGCCCGAACGGCCGCTGTCCAGGCCGGTTTTCTGCCCCAGCAGACTGGCCGCCTGGGGCGTTTGCCTGCCGAATACGTGACCCAGGATGCCCGCTCCGTTGGTGGAGGGGGTAGCGGTGCCGCCGCCCAGGACGGAGCCAAGTAGCCCGCCGAGGTCGAAGCCGCCGCCTCCGCTTCCCAGGTGGTCGCGTTGCAGCGCATTGAGCAGCGATTGCGCCCCCTGTGGCTGGCTGGCGTTGTTGGCGAGGCCGCCCATGAGCAGGGGCAAGGCGGCGCTGATCGCCTGCGACGCTTGGCCGCTGTCCATGCCGAGCTGTTGGGAAACCTGCTGCAGGGCGGGCCCGCTCTGCAGCTGCGAGAAGAGCGAAGCAGTGAGCGATTGCGTATTCACGATCGACTCCTTGGGTCCAGGGGTGGGGACCGGCGGAGCATAACGCCGCGTATACGAAGACCATGCGAAGGCTTCACGCACCCGGCCTGCGGCCGGTCACCCGACCAACGGTCGGGTGCTACCGTCATCCCATGCATGTCGGAGGGCCCGGCGGTAGGTCACGACCGTTGGTCGTGACCTCACAACAACCCCTTCAACCGGTACAAGGCTTCCAGCGCCTGCTTCGGGGTCAGCTCATCCGGATCAATCGCGGCCAGCGCCTCCTGCGCCTTGCTCGACGGCGCGGTAAACAGCCCGAACTGCTGCGGGGCATCCAAGGCCTGCGGGGCCATGGTGGCCGCCACGCTCTCGCCGCCACGCTGCTCCAGCTCGGCCAACCGCCGCCGTGCCTGGGCCACCGTCGCGCGCGGCAAGCCGGCCAGTGCGGCCACCTGCAGGCCGAAGCTGCGGTTGGCTGGGCCGTCCTTCACCGCGTGCATGAAGACCAGCTGCTCGCCGTGCTCCACTGCATCCAGATGCACGTTGGCAATGCCACTGGTACCGCCTTCGTGCTGCTCGTCGGCCAGCGCGGTGAGCTCGAAATAGTGCGTCGCAAACAGGGTATAGCAGCGGTTCTGGTACGCCAGGTGACGCGCCACCGCATCTGCCAGGGCCAGGCCGTCGTACGTGGAGGTGCCGCGCCCGATCTCGTCCATCAGCACCAGCGAATGCTCGGTTGCGTGATGCAGGATGTAGCTGGTTTCAGACATTTCCACCATGAAGGTGGACTGCCCGCGCGCTAGGTCGTCGCCCGCGCCGATGCGGGTCAGAATGCGGTCGATCGGGCCGATCACCGCACGGCTGGCCGGCACGAAACTGCCGATATGTGCCAGCAGCACGATCAGTGCGTTCTGGCGCATGTAGGTGGACTTACCGCCCATGTTCGGACCGGTGATCACCAGCATGCGACGGTCCGGATGCAGGTCCAGGTCATTCGGTTCGAACGGCTGTTCGCGCACCGCTTCCACCACCGGGTGGCGGCCGCGTTCGATGCGCAGGCAGGGCGCGGTGTCCAGTTCCGGGCGCGCCCAGTCCAACGCCTGCGCGCGTTCGGCGAACGCGGCCAGCACGTCCAGTTCGCTCAATGCGGCGGCGCACTGTTTCAGTGGTTCCAGATTTGCGCCCAGCGTGTCCAGCAGCTGTTCGTACAGCAGTTTCTCGCGCGACAGCGAACGCTCGCGCGCGGAAAGTACCTTGTCTTCGAACGACTTCAGTTCTTCGGTGATGTAACGCTCGGCATTGGTCAGGGTCTGGCGGCGGGTGTAGTGCACCGGGGCCTTGTCCGACTGCCCCTTGCTGATTTCAATGTAGTAGCCATGCACGCGGTTGTAGCCGACCTTCAGCGTGGCGATGCCGCTGCTGGCGCGCTCGCGCTGTTCCAGGTCGATCAGGAACTGGTCGGCGTTGGTGGACAGGCGACGCAGCTCGTCCAGTTCCGCATCGAAACCTTCGGCAATCACGCCGCCGTCGCTGAGCTTCAGCGGCGGGGTCGGCGCAACCGCAGTAGCCAGCAGGTGCGCGCTTTCGTCATGCTCGCCCAGCGAGGCATGCAGCGCCTGCAGGCGAGGCGAGTCCAGCTTGGCCAGTACCGCGCGCACGTCCGGCAGCAACGCCAGGCCATCACGCAGGGTGGAGAAGTCACGCGGGCGCGCCGAGCGCAAGGCCACACGGGTGAGGATACGTTCGAGGTCGCCCAGCGCACGGAAGGCATCGCGCACGTCGCCGTCCGCACCGCGATCAATCAGCGTGGCCACCGCGTCGTGGCGCTGCACCAGCACCTCGCGCAGGCGCAGCGGACGATGCAGCCAGCGGCGCAGCAGGCGGCCGCCCATCGGCGTCACCGTGGTGTCGAGCACGCCGAGCAGGGTATTACGGGTGTCGCCATCAACGCGCGTGTCCAGTTCCAGATGGCGGCGCGTGGCCGCGTTCATGGCAATGGCTTCGCTGGCGGATTCGGTGGCAATCGCGGTCAGATGCGGCAGGCGCTGCTTCTGGGTTTCTTCCACATAACCCAGCAGGGCACCGGCGGCAGCGGTGGCACGCGGCTTGTCGTCGATGCCGAAGCCGGTCAGGTCGTGCAGCTTGAAGAAGTTCAGCAGCTGGCGGCGGCCACTGTCGGCATCGAACAGCCACGGCGCGCGGCGGCGGATGCCGCTACGGTGCTTCAGGAATTCCGGCCAGTTTTCTTCATCGGGCACCAGCAGTTCGGCGGGCTCCAGGCGGGCCAATTCGGCTTCCAATGCGTCGTCGGTATCGACCTCGTTGACCAGGAAGCGGCCACCGGCCAGATCCGCCCAGGCCAGCCCGTAGCCCTGCTTGCTGCGCGACAGGGCCATCAGCAGGGTGTCGCGACGCTCGTCCAGCAGCGCCTCGTCGGTCACCGTGCCCGGGGTGACAATCCGCACCACCTTGCGTTCGACCAACCCCTTTGCCAGCGCCGGATCGCCGATCTGCTCGCAGATTGCCACCGATTCGCCCAGCGCCACCAGCCGGGCCAGATAACCCTCATAGGCATGCACCGGCACGCCTGCCATCGGAATGGGGGCACCACCGGAGCTGCCGCGCTGGGTCAGGGTGATGTCCAGCAGCCGCGCCGCCTTGCGTGCGTCGTCGTAGAACAGCTCGTAGAAGTCCCCCATGCGGAAGAACAGCAGCAGGTCCGGATAATCGGACTTGGCTGCGAAGAACTGCTTCATCAGCGGGGTGTGTTCAACGGGCTTCTGGGTCACGCGGGGTCCATCGGGGCAGGCTGGAACCGTATTGTAGAGCCACGCCCTGCGTGGCTGGAATTTCTGTTCCGCCGATACGAGAAAGCCCCCTTGGGGGCCTCCTTGGGGAAACACCACGGTTTCTTCGGCGGCGGGGCGGGCCGCGCGCTGCACAGAACCATTCGCCTGGATGTGACGTTCGAGAAGTAAGTCCGCGAGGCCTCAGCCAGGAGTGGAACGTGGCCGATAGGCACTAACGGCCGCCCTGAAACGTGAAGGTGAAGCGGGCATCGGACGCGGCGGTTTCCCCACCGATCGGCACGGGCGTCGCATCCACCAGCGTCAACATGCCATCGGCAACGGGGACCGGACTTCCCAGCGTGAGGTCAATCTCCTTGGACCAGCCGCCACCGAGCACTGTTGCCCTGACGATCAGGCGGCCGGCCTGGATGCATTGAACGTCGGCTGGGCAACGGCTGTCTTCGATGACGCGGTCGGGCCGGACTCTGGGGCCATCAACCGTTGCCACCTCTCCCACACGCACAGGGCCTTCAATGGGAAGGCTCGTAACCGGACCCGCTGCCGCGCATCCTGCAAGTGATATGGCCATCAAAGCAGGGAGCGCTGCCGATGTCATCCGAAGGGTCATTGCAGGTTTTCGCTGTTCGATTCGCATGGCTGGGGTGGCTCCGAAGATGATCTGAGTGTCCCACAGCGCTGCGCCGCACGGCCGATCCAAGCAGGTTTCCCTCGAAACCAATTGACCGGCGATGGCGAATATCGGAATACCCAACCGTTATTTTAATGCGGCGGCGCGACATGAAAGAGTGGGCTTCTGTTCATGATCGCCTTCGGAGCCCGCCTGCCCATGTCCGCCGTCCGTTCTGTAGCTCCCGCCAAAGTGATTGGCGCTTCCGCGTTGTCTGCCCTGCTGCTGCTCGCCGCCCCCTTGGCCTTCTCAGCCGAAGGCACTGCTTCGCCGCTGCGTGACTACCTCACGGCCAAACAGGCCGCGATCCAGGTCCAGCAGGCGCAACCCGGCGTCCCCACGGCGATCCACGCCAAGGTCACCGCCGAAAGCCGCTCGGGCGTTCGCCGCCTGCGCATCGGGGAAACCGGCGAGTTCCAGCACATCAGTGACAGCGGGCGCAGCTACGCCGGCTACAACCTGGGTGCCGGGTCCTGGGATTCGCTGGTGGGCACGCTGGCCAGTGCCGTGGCCGACGAATATGTGGTGCAGGCGGCGGTGCAGGGCCTGCCGCTGGATGGCCTGGATGTGGTGTTCACCAGCATTCCCGAACGCAAGAGCGAGACCCTGGCGTATCCGAACAACCTGTCCTATGTGGCCTATATCGACTCGCCGGCCACAGAGGCCCAGCTGCAGGCGCTGAAGCGTGCTGTGCATGAAAATTCCTCAGCCATCGATCTGGTTACCCAGCCGCAGCAGGTCAGCCACGCCGAGGTGGACTATGTCCAGAGTCCCGCCACGCGCGATCCCACGCTGCCGCCCGGGCTGCGCGATTTCATCACCGAAGAGAAGCGTCCGGCCGTGCTGGCCCGCCAGGTGAAGCCGGCGGACGGCAAGAAGAAGCCCTCCGAGCCCGAAACCCTGGTGGCGCGCGCCCATGTCGAGCCGCGCACCGGTCTGCGTCGCGTGTTCCTTGGCAAGGACGGCTACCACCAGCAACTGCACGACAGTGCGCCCGGACTGCTGGGCTACGGGCTGGCACCGACGGTTGAAGAGCACCTGCTCGGGGTGACCGGTACCTGCCTGACCCACATCTTCGAGGTGCAGGCCGCATCGCGGAACGTGCTGCTGGATTCGCTGGAGCTCACCGTGGATGGCCAGCTGAGCCCGCGTTTCGGCAGCAACGTCACCTCGCCGGCGCGCTTCAGCGACATCCGCTACAAAGTCCGGATCGAATCGCCGGCCTCGGCACAGGAGATCGATGCCCTGCGTCAGTCCGTGGAAGCCACGTGTCCGCTGTACAACCTGGTGAAGGACGAGCAGAAGCTGGAAGGCCGCATCGTGCGAGGCGCGTATGCAGAACCTGCGCAGTAAGGCCGAGCCCGCCCGCCACGTTCATCGCGCTGTGCCTCTTTATCGCCGCCACCTGGTGCTGGCGCTGTGCACCCTGCTGGCACCTTCGGCGTATGCCGAGGAGGACGCGGTTGCAACCGTTGAGGCGAACGATCGCGCCAGTGCCCGCACCCTGGACAAGGTCTCGGTGCTGGGCTCGCAGATCGCCGGCGGCGGTGCCCAGGCGGCGCTGCCGGTGGTCGCGGTGGACCGTGAGCAGATCGATGCTACCGGGGCCACCAATGGCAACGAGCTGTTCCGCAGCCTTCCGCAGTTTGGCGACGTGGCGGTAACCGAAAAGGGCACCACCAATGCCGGGCGCAACTCCAATGTGGCGCGCGGGGACGTGGGCTCGATCAACCTGCGCGGACTCGGATCCAAATACACTCTGCTGCTGCTCAACGGGCGTCGCACCGTGCAGCACCCGATCAGCAACAGCGGTGATGACACCACGTACAACGCCAACGCGATTCCCACCTTCGGGCTGGAGCGGGTCAATCTGCTGCTGGATGGTGCGGCCTCGATCTACGGCTCTGACGCGGTGGCCGGTGTGGTCGACCTGGTGATGCCCAGCAACCTGGCCGATGGCGGCGGCATCCAGCTGAACTACGGCAAGGTCACCGACGGGCACCGCGAGGACATCTCGCTGGATGGCTACTTTGGCAGTGACTTTGCCGAGGGTCGAGCCAATCTGTCGGTGCTGTACGGCTTCTCGAAGCGCACCTCGCAGCTCAACTCCGATGCGTGGTTCACCGCCACCGATGGCCGCCGCCCACTCGGCGACGGCACCAGCGTTCCGGACCCGAACGGTACGACCGGCTTCAGCACGCGCACGCCGTGGGGCCATTTCGAAACCTATGCCAATGGTCGTCGCACCGGTACCTGGTCGGTCAACCCGGTCACCGGTGCCCTGGTGTCCGGCTCGGTGCCCACCCGCTATCACTACGATTCGGCCGCCGAGCCGGGCATCACCACGTCACCGGCGATCAAGAAGGGCAACGTGTTCGCCAATGGCCGCTTCGACCTGACCGACTCCGTGCAGCTGTTTGGTGAGCTGGGCTACTACCGCGCCCGCTCCGAGTCCTGGGTGAGCAGTGAATCCGGCTTCGGTGGCGATGGCTTTCTGCTGCATATCCGCCCGGATGCCTACTGGGTGCCGGAGTCACTGCGCGGTGCCGATGCGATCCGGCTGCTCAACTACCAGTTCGCCGATTCGGGAATCCGCAAGGTCGAGGTGGACAATGATCAGTCGCGTCTGCTGCTGGGGGTGCGCGGTTGGACCGAGGGCGGCTGGAACTGGGAGACCGCGTTGCTGTATTCGCGGGCGCGCAGCAAGGACACCCAGCAGGGCGGGTTGACCGATGCCTTCATCGAGGCCGTAAACCGCACCGACGCCAGTGCCTACAACCCGTTCAGTGGCGGTGATCCCGACAGCATCCGGGTCGGGGATGCCACTCCCTACGACACCTCGTCTTTCATTGGCGAGGCGACGCGTGAAGGCACCGCCGAACTGGCGCTGTGGGACTTCAAGGTCAACCGTCCCGACGTGATCCGCTGGTACGCGGGTGACATCGGCTTGGCCGCAGGCGTGGAGTACCGCTACGAAAGCCGCGAGGATGACCGCGACGAGAACATCGATGGCAGCCGCCCCTACAAGGACTGGTATACCGGTACGGTCGCGCCCAGCAATTTCTTTACCCATAGCCCGCGTCCGGATGTGCGCGGCAGCCGCAACGTCAAGTCGGCGCTGATTGAACTGGCGGTTCCATTGATCTCGCCGGCACAGAACATTCCATTGGTGCAGTCGCTGGACCTGCAGATTGCGGGTCGGTATGAGGACTACAGCGACGCCGGGCAGGTGGCAAAGCCGAAGTTCGCGGTGGCATGGAAGGTCAACGACAGCGTGCTGCTGCGAGGCTCTGTCAGCGGCGGCTTCCGCGCTCCAGGCCTGGAGCTGGTCAATTCGCCACCGACCTATGGCTTTGGCTTCAACAACGATGCCGTCCGCTGCCACGCCCTGATCAGCAAGGGGGTACAACCCGATTACAGCGCCTGCTTGAACGCCTTCAGCAGCGGCTCGTCGGTCAAGCCTTCGGTCAGCACGGTGACGTCGTACGGCGACGACGTGAAGCCGGAAACCACACGACAATCCTCGTGGGGCGCTGTGTTCGAGCCACGGTTCCTGCCCGATTCGCTGGGCTCGCTGAGCCTGAGCGTGGATGCCTGGAAGGTGAAGGTGGAAAACCCCATCAGCACGCTGGGTGAGGAGCTGCTCTACGATGCCTACCTGCGCGTGGTGGAAGGCAGCAGCAACCCGAACGTGGTACGCGCGGCGGTGACGGCTGAGGATATCGCGCAGTTCGAGGGATCCGGTCTGGCACCAGTGGGCGTGGTGACCCACGTCTACACCCGTTATCAGAATCGTAGTCCGCTGACAGCATCCGGAGTGGACTACAACTTCAACTGGCGTCTGCCAGAGACCGCATGGGGGAACTTCGCCTTGCTGGTCAGCGTCAGCCAGCTCAAGGAATACACCCAGCGCAAGCCCATCGAGGTGCAGCAGGTGGCCGCCGCTGTCGCCAGCGGGCAGCTGAACATCATCGCCCCCGACCTGGGCGCGGCCAACGAGGTCGGCATCAATGGGGCCAAGCCGGAATGGCGGGCCAGTGCCACCCTGATCTGGAATCTGCAGGACTGGACCGTGCGCCTGCGCGATGACTACATCGACAGTGTGACGGCAGGGGCGTACTCGGACCGCACGCCCTATGTGGTGGGGTCGACCCAGCGCTGGGCGCTGTCGGTAAAGAAGGAATTCAATCACGGTTGGCTCAACGGCACTGCAGTGGAAGTCGGGGCACGCAATCTGTTCGATGAGGAGCCGCCGCTGAACGCCTCCGGCAACTACCTCACCGCGCTGCATGAGTCGTACGGGCGCTACCTCCACGTTGGCATCTCCAAACACTGGTGAACTGCATGAAGACTCACACGCTCGTCCTGTCCATCATGTTGGTCGTGTCCGCATCCGCTTGCAGTCCCGCGGATGGGGTGGTGGCCGAAGCGTCCGCGGCTGCACCGGCACCCAGCCGCTTCCAGCGGGAACACGCCGAGTGGGTGCAGCAACGTGCAGCCGACCTGCGCAGGCCCGACGGGTGGGTCAGCCTGATTGGACTGCACTGGATTGAAGCGGAGCGCCAGAGCGTGGGCGCAGGCAAGGACAACCCCATTCGCCTGGCAATTGGACCGCACCGGCTCGGCCAACTGGACCAACGCGCTGATGGGCTGTATTTCAAAGCCGCTGAGGGAGTACGCATTACCGCCGACGGCAAGCCGCTGCAGGGTGACGTGCGGCTGGTGCCGGAAGGGAAGGGCGGGGGCACCAAGCTGGGGTATGACCAGGGCAAGGGGCAGATCACCGCGATCAGGCGTGGCCAGCGGCTGGCCCTGCGGGTGCGGCATGCGGACGCACCGGCGCGCGTCGGGTTTGCCGGCCTCGACTTCTTTCCAGCCGATGAAGCCTGGCGCGTGCCGGCCCGCTTCGTAGCGCACCCGGTCGGCAAGACCCTGCCGATTGCCAGTGTGATCGGCGAAATCAACAACTCGCCGAATCCGGGATACGTGGTGTTTGAGAAGGACGGGCGTACGTGGCGGCTGGAAGCGCTGGGCGATCCAGCGCAGGGCCTGAACCTGATGTTCCAGGACCAGACAACGGGACGGCAGACCTATGGCGTGGGGCGCTATCTGCATACCGATGCAGTCGCCGCCGACGGTAGTGTCACGCTTGATTTCAATCGTGCCTACAACCCGCCTTGCGCCTACACCGACTATGCAACCTGTCCGCTGCCGCCGCCGGAAAACCGGCTGGCGCAGAAAGGTGCCAATGCGGAGCCGCTGCGACTGGCGGTATTGGCGGGGGAAAGAAAGTATGCCTTGGCGCAGCATTGAGTGTGTTCCGATGCCCATGTGCCAACGGTACGCCAGGGTGTATGGCGCACAGGCTGTGGTGCACAAGAGGGCTGGCGGATTGCCAGCCCTTCTTCCCGTTGAGATATTCACACCTTCTGGACAAGGGCGGGCTTAGGTTCTGCTCGATGGAGAAGGCTCAAATCGGGGGATTTGGTCTGGTTGCATAAGGGGGGGGGCGTTGCTGGAGCAGTCGGCGCGAAGTTTCTTGTTGCCTGCTGATGCTGGCGGCGATACCCTTCCGGGGAGGGACAGTGAGATTCGCGAGCCAATTTCTATGCCGCAGTGCTCTGCTGGCATGCATGGCTGTACATGGCGCATATGAACCGGCGCTGGCTTCTACTCCGGGGTCTGTGAGCGAGGCAGACAACACGGGGGAAGGCCTTGCGAAAAACAGTATGCCCGGATGCGGGAACACCTCAACCAAAAGGTACACGGGCTACATTGAGAACGGCTGGAACACGGCCGCGCCAAAGTGGTTTGTCGTTGCTTCCGACCCTCAGTTCCCGCGTGCAAGGCTTGCCGATGGAACGGACACCATAACTCAGCCTGACCTTGCAAAAAGCAACCTCAGCGCCGTATTTTCCGATATTGCGAAGTTCCGGGCTTCTTCAAGCGGGCCCGTTGCTGTTTACATCAACGGCGATCTGACCGAGTTTGGTCACGGCCTGGAGCGCGTTCCACTCCAGGAACTGTTCACCAAACTCGGGCCAACCCAGGGCGCTCCGCTCTTCATTCCGGGCCTTGGTAATCACGACTACGCCAACAACGTCGATGATTGTACTAACAACGGGTGCGCGCGCGACAGCGTATGTGACCTGCTTCAATGGACGCACGATCTGCAGCCGCGTCTGTGGGACTACCATAATGGTCAGCGCGAGCACGATGGTAGTTTCAGCTACTCGATCGATGTGGGGCCGAACGCAACCTTCATCCAGCTCAACCACCAGCCTACCTATGAACGAAAGTTTGAGACCGGGGTGGAGCCGTTTGACAAGGTCCGGTTCAATGTCGTTCCGTCGCTGCGTTGGCTCGAAGGGGCATTGCGCGACGCAAGGGAAAGAAATCGCTACGTGTTCATCCACCTGCACCAGCGCGGCGGCACATGGAATGAAAGCCTGGCTCCCCGTTTCAGGCAGTTGATCGAGAGTTATGGCGTTCAGGGCGTGTTCGCCGGGCACTTGCATGACGAACTCGGTGAGGTGCGTGCTGACCCGGATCGCTTTGGCTCAGTTCCCGTTTTCCAGAGCGGAGCGCTGCTGACAGGAAGCTATCTCATCGTCGAGTTCAAGCCCGACATGAAGAACTACACGGTGTACAAAGTGCCGCCGGGGAAAGGGTACACAGGGAAGGTTAAAGTGGGCGACTATCCGCTGGCGCTGTCATCGACGCTTCCTCCGGTGGATTTTTCTGATGCCGCTCTGGTGCTGTACGAAGGTAATTCTGCCAAGGAGGACGTGGTTTGCCAGCTGCCGATTCCCTACAGTGCCTTCAATCTTTCGAGTGTGCAATACGGCTGCATCAATGACGAAGCGCGTTCGCTGCGGATCCTGAAGGCGAGGAAGGGCACTATGGTCCGCTTGTTTGGTGCCCCACACCATCAGCGCAACGAAGGATACGCGTTCATCAACGTTACCCAGGACATCACGCTGCCCGTCATGGTGGGAAGCTTCGAACACAACTACGTGGGCGCAAAATGGCAGATCGTCAGGTTGGGAAGCGGCCAACAGCTGGATGGAAAGGTGTCAAGCATGTCCCTGCATTACGACGAAGCGCTGCCAGACCAGGTCGAGTTCTATGCCGGAACCAGTGGAGGAGGAGGCGTGGTATGCAACGTCCCGCTGCCCTTTGACGCGCATAACCTGCCCGGAACCTACGGGTGTACAAACGACCAGGTGGCTTCGCTGCGGATCCTGCGGGCAAAGAAGGGCATGATGATCCGGCTGTTTGGCAACTGGCATCATCAGACCGACCAGGGCTACGCGTTCATCTACATTACGCAGAACATCACGACCCCGACGTTGATCGGCTCTTTCGACAGGAATGATGTCGGTCCTGGGTGGGAACTCGCGCGGTTCGGCAGCGGCACGTTGAACGGCAAGGTATCGAGCATGGCAGTCTTCACCGATGCCGGGAGTGCGCCGGACCGGGTCGAGTTCTACAAGGGCAACAATGCAGGCGGCGATTTTCTGTGCGGGGCGGATCTGCCGTTCAGGGCCACCAATCTTCCCGGGGCGCTGGGATGTGCCAACGATGACATCCGCTCCATGCGCATCATCAAGGCAAAGAAGGGCACGATGATCAGGGTGTTCGGCAATTGGCATCACCAGACCAACCAGGGGCGTACCTTTGTGACCACGCGCAAAGACATCCACCTGCCAGTGGTGGTGGGCAGCTTCGAAACCAGTTACACCACCGAGAGCGTGAAAGTGGACCACGTCGGATCGGATCAGCTGGACGGAAAGATATCCAGCATGTCCGTGCATATGAACGAGCCGGTGGATATGGACACAGATGCCGTTGTTTCCCCGGAAGAGCAACCCTGACGGTCAGCGCGGCGGTCAGCAGGCCTGGAGCGCTGGCCGTCACGCTGTGTTTGCACCCGTGCAGTCGGTGGCTGTTAAGGTTCCTGCACCCACTTCAGGAAACCCAGAATGACCCGGACGTCCGTTCTTGCTGTACTCGCCTTTGGTCTCTTTCCGGTGTTGGCCGCCGCCCAGTCTGACCGTGAAGTTGCCGAAGGCATGGTGACTCGGTCTGCCAACGTATGCCCCGGCCACAGCGCCGAACGCACTACGCCTACGGTGAGGAAAGTGCCCGTTGGTGCATTGCGGGTCATGCTGGACCGGGGCCTGGTGATGTGCCCGGACCGGCGTCTGGATGCCAGCGCACCCGCCGTGTTCTACGGCCGCGTGGGCGTGTTTGCATGGAATCCCGATGTGCCGGAAGCCACCCGCGTTGTTGTAGAAAAAATCGACCAGATGACGCGCAAGGACGCGTACCCGGTCGAGACGCTGGTGTGGGACGTCAAGGGTGCCGCCCTGACGCAGCAGACAGTGCCGTCCTTCGAGCCCCGACCTGGCGCGGCGGTGCTGCACAAGGTGCGTTGAGCGCATTGGCTGTGAATCACAAGCTGAATCGCAGCCGATCCTTTGACCTGGCGTACACCTGTTTTCACGGTCGCTTCCACGCGCGGTGCCGACACTGGGTGCATGTTCCGCCCACAGGAGTCGACCATGCAGACCCAACTCAAGATGCTGTGCCTGGGCACATTGCTGGCCATTTCCACTGCAGCTTCGGCGCAGACGTACGGACCGAAAGACGAGGGCCGGCGCTTCAACGACGGTAGCAAGGTGGTGTGCCATAACGTGGAAGTCCAGCGCAACAGCAAGGACCCGAATCGAATCGCGGGCACGGCCATTGGTGCGGTCGCAGGTGGCCTGCTGGGCAACCAGGTGGGCGGAGGCAACGGCAAGAAGGTTGCTACCGTGGCCGGTGCCGTCGCCGGCGGCGCAGCGGGCCGTCATATCCAGGGCAACCAGCAGTCCAAGAACGGTGACCGTGTTGTTGAACGTCGCTGCGAGCGTCGTTATCCGTAATCGGTTGATGTAGTGATTTGCGTTGTTGCCGGCCAGCGGCCGGCACTACCGTAATCGGGCGGCCGGCACATTGCCGGCCGTTCCTTTATCGGGTGGGCGGGTTGCCCGCGATGGTGCGTGCACCGGTGATGATCATGCGCAGCATCTGCGAGAGCTGGTCGATCAGCTCGGGGTCCTTCTCCGGCGGCTGATCCAGCGCGCTGCCACCCATCGCGAACACCAGCCGGGTGATGGCCTTGGCGACCAGATGGGGTTCGTGCAGGACCGCGCCGTTGTCTGCGGCAGCCAGACGAACCAGATCCACGCACAACTCTTCTTCGAAGTAATTCAGTTCGCGCTCTACCGCGTGCTTGAACGCATCCGAGCCAGCACTGCCTTCGCGCAGCATCACGTGCAGCAGGCGATCATCAGCGCGGAGCTGTTCGAAGAAGGTTTCCACCGACACCCGGATCACGCTGCGGTCGGAGGAGGCGGCGCGCTGGCGTGCCTGGCCGATGATGGTGCGCAACGAGCGGCCTGCCAGATCAATCAGGGCGACGGTCAGCTCGTCCATGTCGCGGAACTGGCGGTAGAACGAATTCGGCGCGATGCCCGCTTCGCGTGCCACTTCGCGCAGGCTCAGGGTGGACACACTGCGATGCGGGCCGATGAGCGCCAAGGCCGCGGCCAACAGGTCATCGCGGGAGATCGTCCCCTTGCGTGCCGGGTGTGTCTCATCCGCCGCTGATACGGCAAGGTCGGTGGCAGTCAGGGAAGGCTGGGCGGTCATTAGATGAATCATAGCCGGTCCGGGCGATATACACCTGTATACACACCTGTATGCTCGGTCGTATAGTGACGGCATGAACGCTCGAGTCCGTCCCGCCGTCCGTCGCCGCAACCCGCTGCTGCCCCGCAACTGGGTATCAGAAGAACTGTTCGATTTCTGGGCGGGGCAGGTGCATCCGCTGTGGACCCTGCGCCGCGCGCGGGCGCGGCTGGTGTCCCGCGAGGCGGCCAGCGCCGACGCGGTGACGCTGGTGCTGCGCCCGAACCGGCACTTCAAGGGCCTTCTGCCGGGCCAGCATGTCAATCTGGGCGTGGAGGTGGATGGCCGCCGGCTCAGCCGCAGCTACAGCCCGACACGGCTGGACGATGGCACCTTGGCGATCACGGTGAAGACCGTGGCCGGGGGCGCGGTCAGCCAGTTTCTGGCCCAGTCCGCGCAGCCCGGTGATGTGTTTGAGCTGGGTGCGGCCTTCGGCGACATGACCCTGTCCACGATGCCGGCGGCACCGCTGGTGCTGCTGGCCGCCGGCAGCGGCATCACCCCGATGCGCGCGCTGCTGCGTCAGCTGGAAGCCGCCGGCGTGCCCGCGCGGGTGGAACTGGTGTACTGGGCGCAGACCCGCGAGGCACTGTGCTTTGTGGAGGAGTTCAACGCCCAGGCCGCGCGCCATCCGAACCTGCGCGTGCATCTGGCGCTGACCCGCGATCCGCTGAACCCGGCCGCTCGCGTGGGCGATTACGACTTCGGCGCGCTGGGCGATCTCAGCGGTGCGCAGGTCATGGCCTGTGGCCCCGCCGGCTTCGTGGAAAGCGCGCGCACCCGCCTGCAGGGGCAGGTGGCTGGTTTCCAGGCCGAAGCGTTCAGCCCGCCGGCGACCAGCGAGGTCGCAGCTGAAACCGGCACCGTGCAGGTCGAGCTGCGTCGCAGCGGCCGCACTCTGGAACTGCCCCGCGGCACCGCACTGCTGGCTGCGCTGGAAGCCGAAGGGCTGCGCCCGGCCAGTGGCTGCCGCATGGGCATCTGCAACACCTGTGTCTGCGGCAAGGTCAGCGGGGTCACCCGCAACACCCTGACTGGCGAACACGCGGCCGAACCGGCCACGCAAGTAAGGCTGTGCGTGAACAGCGCCAGCACCGATCTGATTCTGGAGCTTTGAGCATGTCTTCCGTGCAAAACCGCGTGTTGTCGGCCAGCGAACTACAGACCTTCGGCGACGAACTCGACGCGCTGCGCGCGCGCCACATGGCGACCCTGGGTGCCGCCGATGCCCGCTATATCCGCCGCGTGGTGGCCGGCGTACGCTGGACCGGCGTGGCCGGGCGCGCACTGCTGTTCCTGGGCGCTTTCGTGCACAGCGTGCTGATTCCGGCATGGATTGCCGGTGTGGCGCTGCTGGCCATCTCCAAGATTCTGGAAAACATGGAGCTGGCTCACAACGTCATTCACGGCCAGTACGACTGGATGGGCGACGCGCAGCTGCAGGGCAGCACCTACGAGTGGGACATCGTCGGCACCGCCGACAACTGGCGCAAGACCCATAACTTCCGCCATCACACCTACACCAACGTGCGTGGCCTGGATGACGACATCGGCTACGGCCTGCTGCGCATCTTCCCGGAACAGCGCTGGCGTCCGTTCTATCTGATGCAGCCGTTCATTGCGGTGGTGTTCGCGCTGCTGTTCGAATGGGGAATTGCCATCCAGGACCTCAAGATCGGTCGCCTGCTGGCCGGCAAGATGACCTTCAGGCAGTTGCTGCGGCAGGCGCGCCCGGTGGGCCGCAAGGTCGGCAAACAGGTGTTCAAGGATTACATCCTGTTCCCGGCGCTGGCCGGCCCGTTCTTCCTGCCGGTGCTGCTGGGCAACCTGGTCGCCAACCTGATCCGCAACGTATGGACCTATGTGGTGATCTTCTGCGGGCACTTTACCGCCGATGCGGAAACCTTCCCGAAGGAATGCGTGCGTGATGAAACGCGCGGCCACTGGTACCTGCGCCAGCTGCGTGGTTCGTCGAACATTGCCGGTGGCAAGGTGATGAACCTGATGACCGGCAACCTGAGCCACCAGATCGAGCACCACTTCTACCCGGACGTGCCGGCCAACCGGTACGCCGCGATTGCAGTGGAAGTGCGGGAGATCTGCCAGCGTTATGGCCAGCACTACAACACCGGGTCGCTGCCGAAGCAGTTCGGGCAGGTGGTGTGGCGCATTCTGCGGCACTCGCTGCCGAGCCGGCCGCGGGTGGTGGTGGTGCCGGAGCGTACGCCGGTGCCGACGACGCCGTAAGGTGCGATGGGCGTGGGGTGACGCGCATGGCGCGTCGCTTCGGCGGCGGTTGCGGTGGATTACCACGGGCGGCAGCTGTCGTAGAGCGGGGCTTGCCCCGCTGCTGTTTGCGCGGTGCTTCCAGCGGGGCAAGCCCCGCTCTACAGGGTTACCTCCCATTGCAGGCGCCAGGTGGGCGTGATGCGCCGCTCGCGTTGTAACTGCTGCGTGCCGTTTTCATCCTGCAGGCGCTGACCCGAAGTCGTATCCGGATGCAGCAGATTGCCCACACTCAGCCGCAGCTTGTTGCGCGGCCCGAAAGTACGAACCACATACACATCCAGCTCGCGATTCCACCCTTCCATATCCGTCTGCCACGTACTCACCCGCGTGGCATCGCCGCTGCGCCACGTATAGCTGGCCCCGGTACTCCAACGCGGATCGATCCGATAGTCCGCGCCCACTGAACCGGTGAAGCGCAGCTGTCCGTCCAGTCGATTATCGGGACCGGGCACGTCATCCACCCGTGAGTCGTTGTAGGTGGCATTGGCGCGCAGGGTGATATCCGGCGCGTCCGCGATCACCGCGTCCAACGGCGCTTTCGCATCCATCTCCACGCCCCAGCTGCGCGCGGAACCCCCGTTGCGTGGCGTCGCAACCCAGCGTCCATCGCGCAGGGTCGTGTCGGTCAGCACCACGTCGCGGATGCGTCGTGCATATCCGCCAATGCTCCACTGCACGCCATTCTTTCGTTGCACCTCGTAGGCAAGGTCAACGCCACTGGCCAGTTCAGGCCGCAGCCCGGGATTGCCCTGCTCGTCAGGATTCAATGGCCGGTTGTTGGTGGAGGTGTACGGGCGTGGAATCAACGAACCCAGCGTCGGCGACTTGTAGGTCCGGGTGAGTGCAAGGCGCAGTTGACGATCACCACTGCCCGGCAGCTTCCAGCGTGACTGAAGAATGGGGGAGAGCACACTGTCGGTTTGCCGCACAGGATCGAACCCACTGCCGCTGCTGCGCGTGCTGATGTGCTCCCAGCGCGTGCCCAGGTACAGCGACCAGCGTGGGGACATTTCGATGTCGTCCTGCGCATACACCGCCAGCCGCCCGACCTGGGCGTCGAAGGAAAGGTCGCTGATGCTGCCGGGGAGACCCGCGATGGGCCGCAGCTGCTGGACCCGCTCCTCGTCGCGCTGGTCCAGACTGGCTTCCCAACCCAGTTGCAAGGTGTGCCGGCCCCGCGAGGGCAGTGCCCACTTGCCGGTGCTGTTGGCGTTGCGAACATTGAGGCGTGCGTCGGTGTGGTCGTCCAGATTCTGCTGGCCTTGCGCGTCCTGACCTTGTTCGCGATAGCGGTAGCGTTCGTGATTGCCACCCAGCGCCAACTTGCTGCTGAAGCTGCCGCCGGCGTCCAGCGCATGCGTCCACTCCGCACTGCCGTTGGCCTGAATCAGATCTATCGTCGTCTGTTGTTGGTACTGGGTGTGAAGCAGTGGCTCGCCCAGTCGGGTGCGCCAGTCGATGTCGATGTGGCGCTGGAAGCGGCTGGCGTCGATGTAGGCCTGCAGGGCCAGTGTATCGGTGTTGTCGAAGGTGAGTTCAAGGCTGGGGGTGACCACCAGCGCTTCCCGGGTGCCGCGGGCGCGGAGTGCGCTCTGGCGGAGCGCTGTGGGCTGACCTGAGGCATCATTTGCGGTTTCAGTGGCGGCTTCCTGCACCAGAAACGCACGGCGGGTGGCAGTGGTGGTGATCGTATGGCTGCGGCCTTCGCTGCGGCGGCTGCGCTGCCAGGACACGGACGGTGTGCTGCGGCCGCTGTTCACGCTCCAGTTCGCGGTGACCGTGTCGGCATCACTTTCGGCACCGGAGACCAGCACGATGTTCAAGGTTCCGGCAATGGCTTCGCCGCGCACGTCGGCGGTAGGCGCGCGCAGAATCTCGACCTCCTCGACCATGTCCGGGCTCAGCGAATCCAGATCGAAGCCCAGCGGTGCTTTCTGCCCGTTGATCAGAATCTGCGTGTATCCGTTACCCAACCCGCGCAGCGTGACGCCCCCGGGGCGGCCGGGCGCACCGGGCACCACGCTGACGCCAGGCAGCCGCTTGAGCGCATCCAGCAGGGCCGTGTCGCCATACTGGCGCAGCACGCCCGCATCGAACACGATGCGGGTGGCACCATCATCGCGGCGCGCGTCGTAGCGTTCGACCTGTACCTGCACGGTGTCCAGTTCGGTCGCGGGGGGCGTTTGAGCGGCAGCGGGTGCAGCCAGCAGCGCAGGCAACACCAGCAGGGCAGGGCAACGTGCAGGCATGCAACAACCTCCTGTGCAGATCAGGAAAATGAAAGGCGTAGAGCGGGGCTCGCCCCGCTGCGGCGAACGCAGCCCGTAGAGCGGGGCTTGCCCCGCTGCCGCGAACGCAGCCCGTAGAGCGGGGCTTGCCCCGCTGCCGCGAACGCAGCCCGTAGAGCGGGGCTTGCCCCGCTGCCGCGATCCGCGCTACCGCAGGTGCTTCAGCGGATCCACCCGCTCACCGTTGAACAACAACTCCCAGTGCAGGTGCGGCCCGGTCACGCGCCCACTGCGCCCACTGCGCGCAATCAGTTCGCCGCGCGTTACACGCTGGCCCGTCTGAAGTCCGGTACTTTCCAGATGCGCGAACAGACTCTGCCAACCGTTGCCATGATCAATCACCACCACCGTCCCGTATTGGTCACCTTCGGGGTAATGCGGTGTGGCAGCCAGCACCACCCCATCCGCCGGTGCCAACACGGGCGTACCCACGCGGGCGGCAAAGTCAGTGCCACGGTGCGCACGCTGACGGATCCCGCCGTTGTCGCCGAAGTGGCTGTTGATGCGCACCTGCGCCAGCGGCGCACTGAAGCGTTGCCCTGCTGCCGCCAAGGGAGAGATCGATACCGGTGCCATCGCCACGCTCATGCTGCTGAGCGTGGTCAACGGAGGCAGCGGAGCCGGTAACAGCACGGCCGCCTGCACAACCGTCATGACGGCACCACTGGCCAGCAGTGCAGCGAGCACGGCGATACGACCTGGCCACGAGGTTCGTATCGCGCTGCCACCCCGCAGCATGTGCTGGAGGCGCAGCTGGTGGCCGGCCATGTCGCGGTGGGTCAGCGCGGTCGCCGGGTTGGGCGCGCTGCCGTGCCCGGCCAGGCGCAACGCGCCCAGATAGGCAACAGCGAAACTGCGGCCGGCGGCGGCATCGCCGCCCAGTGCCATGGCATCGCATCGCAGCTCGGCAGCCATCTGCACACGAGCAGCGATATGCCGCACGAAGGGGTTGAACCACAGCAGCGCGCCTACCATAGCCATCATGCCGGCGCGTTGCGGATCGCTGCGCTCCAGATGCGCGGCCTCATGCCGCAGCACCAGGTGTAGCTGCAGGTCGCTGAAGTGGTGCAGCGCACTTTGAGGCAGCACGATGGTCGGTCTTGGCCAGCGCACGGCGAACGGGGTCATGGCGTGTGCGGTAATACGCAGACCAATGCCCTGCGCGCGCAGGGCAAGCGCCTGCTGGGTGCTCATCGATCCGGGCCATTCGGAGGTGTCGTCGACCTCCGATGCGCCACGCACAACCCGGTACGCTGCCCAGCTGCCGTGAAGCAGGCGCAACAGCGCCAGTGCCGAGCCGAGCAGCCAGGCGGTCATCAGCACGCCGGCCAACGAGGGCCAGCTCTGGCCGGGAGCGACGATCGCCTCGAGGGTGGTCGCCGGGCTGTGCAGCGCCAGCGGAAGGGGCAGCGCAACCGGCAGTGCCGTCAGCGGGGCCGGGGCCAAGCCCGCCAGCAGCACCGACAACAGGGGAGGAAGCACCGCCAGACACCATGCCGCGAACCACACGCCCGGGCTGGACACCGCCTGCGGCCACAGTCGCTGCACCATACGGCCCAGGCCCAGTGCAAGTGCGGCGCTGGCCACGCTGCCCAGCGCCAGCAACACCCAGGTCTGCGGGGGCAGCGCACTCATGCGGCGTCATCCGGGTCGGGGGCGTGCAGCAAGGCCTCCAGTTGCTGCAGTTCCTGTTCGCTCAACAGGCGGCTGTCGGCGAAGGCCTGCACCGGGAGCGCGCCGTCCAGTTCCAGTACGCGGCGGGCGAAGTCCGCGCTCAATGCTGCCAGCGTGGCGACCTTGCCCACCTGGGCCCGGTAGACATTGAGTCCGTGTTCGCTGGTTTCCGTCACCAGCCCCTTGTCGACCATCCGCTCCAGGGTCTTGCGCGTGGAGGAGTAGGACCAGTCCAGGCTGGCGGCGACGCCGTTGTGCAGTTCTCGGGCGCTGCAGGCGTCGAGTCGCCACAGGCACTTGAGCAGTTCCAGCTCGGCGTTGGAGGGGGTGGGCGGGCGGACCATGGCGGGAGCCTGATGGAGGTGGTGTCGCAAGTGTGCGACATGTGTCGCATATGGCGCAAGCCCTTGGCAGCGACCTGAACGGGGAACGCTGCGATTGTCGGGAACGCCCACATTGCCGGGAATGTCGGGAACGCTTGCGTAGAGCGGGGCTTGCCCCGCTGCTTTTTGCGCAGCGTCATCAGCGGGGCAAGCCCCGCTCTACGGGTCGATCACCCCTTCGGCCAACGGCACCCGCGAACCATCCAGCAAGCCACGGCTGAGCGCGCCGTCCTCGATGAACAGCAGCTCCCCGTTCTCGCCGTTCTTGATACTGCTGTCGATCGCGATGATGCGGTCACCATGGAACGTGCTCACGTGCGGCATCGACGTGTGTCCCACCACGATCCGCTTCAGCTCCAGCTGTTTCAGCAGAGCATCCACCTGGGCGGTGTCCATGCGCCCGTCGAAGTAGCCGCGGAACCAGATTGGACTGGTCTTGCCATCAAACAGGCGCGCGCTGTCCGGAGCCGCCTTGACCTGTTCGCGCGGCAGGCCGAGCGAGGCTTGGTACAGCGCATTGGTGGCCTCCAGCGCCTGCACCAGGTCGACATTCTCAGCCGCGATACCGCCGTGCAGGAACAAGGTGTCGCCGATCTGCAGCAGCGCCGGGCGGGTGCGCAGCCATTGCCCGAGCACCGAATCGGCGGCATACAACCCTGGATAGGTACGGCCGAGCAGGCGTGCGCTCTTGAGGTACTTGGGGTTGACGTAGCGCAGGTCGCGGTACAGCACCATGGTTTCGTGGTTGCCCAGCACGAAGTGCACCGCGCCGCCGGCATCGGCCGCCTGCTGTTGCAGGCTGTACAACAACCAGAAGGCTTCAGTGACCTGCGGCCCACGATCAAAAACATCGCCCGCCACCACGAGGGTGGCGGTGCCCAGCGACCAGCGGTCCTGGTCGTCGATCACGTGATGTGCGCGCAGCAGCTGCACCAGAAGACCGTACTGGCCATGGATGTCGGACAGGGCCACGATGCGTGGCACTGCCGGCAATCGTGCGGGCGCGAGGCTCGGCAGCGGCCGGATGTCCAGCGCATGCGGATACCCGCATTCGGGCAGTACCATCGTGGTGGAGCCGCGCGCAGGCAGATCCCGCCGCACTACATGGTCGTCGCATACCCACTGCGCCTGATGGCCGTCGCCGGTCAGAAACACGTAGGGACCGTCCGCATCTACGTGTTCGGCCGGAGCGGCAACCTCGCGGGCGGAAGTGGCAAATCCAGCCGCGAGTAAAAGAGCAGCAGCCAATACCGGGCGCAACGTCATGGGCAGTTCCAACCGCAAAGAAGGCCATCTTACGTAGTGACACGCCATGCGTGTCAACGTACCCCAAGATCGCCCGATCCACCCAGGACGCCGCGTCAGATATCGTCAGAAGTTCGCGCGCAAGTTGAACAAAACCCGACGCGGCTCGCCCCAATAGCCGGCGTTGAAGAAGCCCACGTTCCGGTAATACACCTTGTCGAACACATTGGTCACGGTCACACCCACGCTCATGTTGTCGTTGATGCGGTAGCGCCCCATCAGGTCAAACAGCATGTAGCCGCCCTGGCGCATCCTGCCGGTGGCGGTGATCGGCGCACCGGCCGCGGTGTAGCGGCCGGTGGGAATCGGCTGCAGCTGGTAGATCTCACTCTGCACCGTGAAGCCACCGCCGACCATCCAGTCACCACGCCGATACGTGGTGTTGAAGCGCGCCAGCTGCATGGGGCTGGTGCTGGCGAAGCGGCTGCCGTCCGGGTTGGTGCTGTAGGCGTAGGTGTAACCGCCGGTCATGCTCCAGTTATCGGTGATCGAACCGGACACCTCGAACTCGGCACCGTTGGTCTCGATGCCCTTGCTGGCAATGTAGGGCACGCTGCCGTCGGGCAGAATCACGTCGGCTCCGGCCGGGTCGCGCGTGGCCACGTTGTCCTGCTTCATGTAGAAGCCATTGAGTGAACCGTACAGGCGGCCACCGAAGAACTCGCCCTTGAAGCCATACTCGTAGTTGCTGCCGGTGACCGGATCCAGCAGCTGGTTGTTGATGTCGCGCAGCGCGGTGGCCTGGAACACGTCCGAGTAGCTGGCGAACGCGGTGATGCTGCTGCTCAGGTCGTACAGCACGCCGAAGTACGGCGTGGGCTCGTGCGCGGTGGTGCGTGCGCTGCGACCGGTGAAGTTGCCGTTGACGTCGTAGTTGTCGGTGGTGGTGCGGTAGTCCGAATAGCGCACGCCGGCGATCACCTTCAGCGGGTCGATCGGGTTCAGGCGCGCGGCCGCGTAGTAGCCGGTCTCAGTGGTGTTGACCGTGCTGGAGGGAATGCCGTAGTTGAACGTAGTCGGCTTGCCGATGTTGCCGTCCCAGCTGAAGATGCTGGGGAAGGCGGCCACGTTGTACGGGCGCGAGCTGATGCCGGCGCGGATGGTGTCCAGGTCACGGTCATAGTGATTCACGCCCACGACCAGCTCGTGCTGGCGGCCCAACAGCTGGAACGGACCGGAGGCATACAGGTCGAAGGCGTCTTCGCGGGTTTCCGACACCGAGTAGGTGTCGGCAATGCGCAGGCCCAGGCCGGTGACCGGGTCGGCCCAGTTGCCGGTGTTGGAACCGGCCAGCAGCAGCGAGTCGGTGTCGGTGGCGCGGTGGTTGTAGGCGATGCGACCGCTCCAGCCCGCGCCCAGCTGCTGCTCCAGGGTGAGGAAGTAATTGGTGCTTTCGCGGTTCCATTCGTTCCAGCGTGCGGCAGCACTGTACGAGCGCGGAATCACCGCGCGGCTGCCGTCGCGGAAGTACAGCGGCGAGGCGCTCCAGGCACCACCGTCTGATTCGGTCTTGAGGTAGTCGATGCCGGCACGCAGGCGGGTGCTGTCGGTCAGGTCGGCCTCGACCACGCCGTACAGGCTGGGCGAGGTGTCGTGCTGGAAGCGCACCCAGCTTTCCTTGTCGGTGTAAGCCCCGACGAAGCGACCGCGGACGCGGCCACCGGAGGTCAGCGGACCACCGACGTCCACTTCCGCACGGCGGTAGTCCCAGGAGCCGGCGCTGAGGCTGGTGCTGGCCTGGAAGGTGTCGGTGGGGCGCTTGCGCACCATGTTCACCGTGGCCGACGGATTGCCCGAGCCGGTGACCAGCCCGCTGGCCCCGCGCACGATTTCAATGCGCTCGTAGATCGAGGTGTCGCTCAGGATCGAGTTGCCGCCCGCACCGGTGGTGTAGTTGGTGGGCACGCCATCGAACATGAAGTTGTTGATGGTGAAGCCACGTGCGTTGAACAGCGTGCGGTTGCTGTCATAGGACTGCACGGTGACACCCGGGGTCTGCTGCAGCACCTCGGCGATGGTGATCAGGTTGAAATCCTCGATCCGCTGGCGGGTGAACACGGTCAGCGACTGCGGGGTTTCGCGCAGGGTCAGCGGCAGTTTTGTGGCGGTGTTGGTGCCATAGACCTGGTAACCCTCGGTGCGCTGGGTGACCAGCACCTTGTCCAGCTCGGTGGTGGTCGGCGCGTTGGCGGCGCTCTGCGCCAACGCCAGCGAAGGCGCAGCAGCAGCCAGCGCCAGGCACAGCGCCAGGGTATTCCGGCGCTGTGCGCCGGGCAGGGAATCACGGATCATGGAAACCTCGGGGTAGCGGAATCAGGAAGCGGAATCGCGCGGGGCGCGGGCGGGCGGAGCGCCTGGCGAAGGACGCGCACGTGGTGCGGTCCGGTAGCTGAGCCAAAACAAGGGAGGGGCGGCAGCGGCGGCCAGTACGCCCACTCCGGCGATCACGCCGTAGGCAATACCCCAGCCGGAAATGCAGCAGGCCATGCCAGCGGTGAGCGCGGTCCACCCTGCGAGGCGCAGGCCACGGCACCGCCACCGGGACGGAAACAGGCCGAACACGTCTCGATGGTGGCGATCCATCGACAGCGCCAACGCAGTGAATCCGGCGACCGCGAGCAGCCAGGCCAGCACGCTCATGCGCCCGCTCCGCCTGCGACCAGTGGGGTGTCACGCGAGGCGCGGGCGCGGCGCGCCACCGGCACATGGCGCTGCACCTTGCGTGCCGTCCACAGCAGGGCCACGCCGAGCAGGCCCAGCCCGAGATCGATGCCCGCCTTGGCGGTATCGCCCGCCGCCAACGCACTGAAGAGACCGCCGTTCCAGGCCAGCAGATTGAACACCGGCAGCAGCAGTGCCAGCCCGCCCGTCACGGCCAGTTGTTCGACCCACGCACGGCGCGGCGCACGCAGGCCGGCATGCAGCAGGCACAGTGCCCACGCGGCGAAGAACACGCTGATCTCGGCTTGGGCGCGGGCGTCCAGACTGACCGGCAGCAGCCGGTTGCCCCACAGGAACGCCAGCATCGCCAGCGGCAGGCCGGCGACGAAGCCGATGTTCATGCGCTCCACGAAGCGGAATGCGCGCGGCGGCCGGGTGGGATCGGGCAGCTGCTCACGCCGCTTCACCGTCCACAGCACCAGCCCGGTGGCCACCATCAGCGTGCCAGCGACGCCGGACAGGAAGAACAGCCAGCGCATCAGCGCCGGCGCAAAGCGTGCGGCATGCAGGCCGATCATGCCGTCGCGGGTGAACACCGCCGCCGAGCGTTCGGTAGCCGGGCTCAGCAGTGCGCCGTGGGCGTCATAGCGCAGTGCTTCGCCGTTGTCGGCAATACGGTCGGCACTGTCGCGGCGGAAGGTGATGCGCATCGCCGCGTCGCCGGGATGTTCAATCACCACCGAACCGGCATGGCCGTTGCCCCATTGCTGCTGTGCGCTGTCCATCAGCGTGGCCAGCGCCGGCATCACCACGCGCTGCCCCGCAGGCTGCACCTTGGCCTCGCGCGGGAACAGCTCGGCGAAGAACGCATCGCGGCTGCCGAAGTTGGCCTGCACGGCCCACGGCATGTACACCGTCATCAGGGTGATCAATCCGGTGTAGGTGATCATCAGGTGGAACGGCAGCGACAGCACCGCCAGTGCGTTGTGGCCGTCCAGCCAGGTGCGCTGGCCCTTGCCACGGCGAAAGCTGAAGAAGTCGGCGAAGATCTTCTTGTGGGTGATCACCCCGCTGATGATCGCCACCAGCATGAACACCGTGCAGAAGCAGACGAACCAGCGTGCCCACAGCACGGGCACGTAATGCAGGTCGAAGTGCAGGCGATAGAAGAAGTCGCCTCCGCGGGTGTCGCGCGCCTGTACCGGGTGGCCGCTGGCATCCAGCGTGGCCTGCCATGGATTGGGCTGGCCGCGTTTTGGCTCAGGCGCGTTCTTGGGTTGCCAGCGCACGGTGGTGGCATTACTGCGGGATCCCGGCAGCTCAATCGACCAGCGTGTGGCGTCAGGCGCGGTGTGCGTGAGGAAACGCTGTGCCTGGCTCAGTGCAACGTCAGACGCTGCGGGCAGCCCGAGTTCCGGCTGCATCCAGCGGGTGAGCTCGTTGCGCCAGTAGCTGGCGGTGCCGGCAATGAAGATCAGGTACAGCACCCAGCCGACCACCAGCCCGGACCAGGTGTGCAGCACCGCCTGTGACTGACGGAATCCCTGGCTCATGCGAGCCCCAGCGCGTGCAACGCGGCGGGCGCTGCGCCCAGGGCGAAGGCTGTTGTCAATCCCAGTGCCGCACGCGGGGTGCTGCGCGCGGCATAGGTCCAGATCGCGGCGAGTGCGTAGATCACGAAGGAGACCATGGTGGCGACGAGCGCGGCGTCAGCGGGATTGCCCGGCAGCAGGCGAGCCAGGCCGTCGGCCCAGCCCGCTGCCACGGCATAGCCGCCGATCAGCGCCAGCAGCCCACGCGCCCACAGCCGGGCATTGCCCTTGCGGCGGGGGGAGGTGCGCCGGGCGGGCGGTATGGGGGGAGGGACGGTGGACATCGTGGATGTCGTTGAGAACGGCGTGGCAATTGCGACTCACTATTATTTGGGATCGTCGCATGCAGCGTATCCCTCGTTTGGGGGGTGTCACCACCTACGGTAGTGGCTTGACAGGTCGTAGAGCGGGGCTTGCCCCGCTGCGTTTCGCGGCGAACGGCCAGCGGGGCAAGCCCCGCTCTACGGTTTGGCCAGAACGGCCAGCGGGGCAAGCCCCGCTCTACGGGCCGGCCGCAACGGTCAGCGCCGGTGCTGCATGCGCCGGTCGGGGGCGGGCGGCAGGTCGTCGCTCGCAAGCACCACGCGGTTGCGGCCACGCTTCTTGGCTTCATACATGGCCGCATCCGCACGCGCCATCAGATGCTCGAAATCCGGATGCTCGTCGTGCGCGGCAACGCCGATGCTGGCGGTCAGCGCCAGTTCCTGGCCGCTGGACAGGGTGAGCGGGCTGCGTGCGATGTGTCCGCGCAGGTTCTCCGCAATCGACACCGCCTGGTCCACGGTGGCCGCCACCAGCACGATCACGAACTCCTCGCCGCCATAGCGGAACAGGTAGTCGCTGCCACGGGTGAACTGGCTGAGCAGCCCGGCCACGTGCTGCAGGGCGCGGTCGCCACCGTCGTGGCCGTGGGTGTCGTTGATCACCTTGAAGTGGTCCAGGTCCAGCAGCAGCACCGCGAACGGTGTATGCGAACTGCTGGCCAGTTCGATCTCCCGGCGCAGCACGGTGGGCAGGAAGCGGCGGTTGAGCAGGTGGGTGAGGGCGTCGCTGCCGGCGTCCAGTTCTCCCACCCGCTCGAACAGCATGCCGAGCAGGGTGCGGATCTGCTCCAGCTTCTTGCGGATGTGCAGCAGGGCGCGCATGCGGGTGCGGAAATCGCTGTGGGTCAGCGCATCGGGCAGGCGTGCGTCGATGCGCTTGATCAGCGCGTCGATCTGCTGGGTTTCGCTGCTTTCGCCGAAACTGGGACGGCCCTTGTGGGTGAACCACAGGCCGAACTCCGACTCGGCCAGCCATGCGCCTTCCGTCTCGGCACGCTGGCTGGCCATGGCGTACAGCAGGCCGTTCTCCCAGTCCAGCAGCAGCGCGCGCTGGCGTTCACGTTCGGTACTGACATTCTGCACCAGCGAGAACAGGCGATAGGCCGAGTCGGTGCGCGCCGAACGCTCGCGTGCATGCGCGTAGGCCAGGGTCATGCCCTCCATGGCGATGTCGATCACCGCGCTGAGCGCATTGATCGCGCGGAAGGCAATGTCGGCACTCGACGCACGTTCCTGCAGTTCGGCGAACAGGTGTCGTTTGAGCACGCGGGCACCGCGCGTCACCAGATCGACCGGGATGCCGACGCGGGCGTGTACGTCGCCGATCACCCGCTGCGCAGCCACGCTGGCGGGCACAGACGCCAGCGTGGTCACCAGAAGTTGCTGCAGCCAGCGCTGCATCGAAGGCTGCAAGTGCTGACGGACCTGATGGTGTGACAGGTAGCGCGCGGCGCGCGGATCTTCCAGCAGGACCGCATAGAAGTTTTCCGCCAGCGCGGGAGCCACGTCGGGGGCCATCTGCTGCATAAGTGCCATCGCCTCCGCGCCGGCTTCCTGCAGGCTGAGCTGCCAGGCGGCGATCAACGCCTGGCTGGCGCGGTCCATCGATATCGTGTGCACGGAACTGTGACCTATGACTCAAAACATCAGTATCGGTGGCTGGCCGCAAAGATGTAGGCGAAGTTGTCGCACCTGCGACGATTGGTCGCGCCCAGGGGCGTCAGTTCTGGAATGTTATAAACACCGTAATAGTCTCCTCACGTCCCGCCGCGCTAGCCTCTAGACCTTGCACAGGAGCTGTTGCCATGGGTCACGACCACGATCACCTGCCCAGTGAGATCCGCCACGAGAAGCCATTGTGGTGGGCGCTGGGCCTGACCAGCACGTTCCTGCTGGTGGAGGTGGTGGGCGCGTTCTGGACCAAAAGCCTGGCGCTGCTGTCCGACGCGGCGCACATGGCCACCGATACGTTGGCACTGATGATCGCGCTGGTGGCGGTGCGCTTGAGCCGGCGGCCCCCGGACGCGCGCCGCACCTACGGCTACGCGCGGCTGGAAGCGCTCGGCGCGATGATCAACGGCGCGCTGCTGTTCGTGGTCGCTGCGTACATTCTGTGGGAAGCCATCGCGCGCTTCCGCCAACCGGTGGAAATCGCCTCCACCGGCATGCTGGTGATCGCCGCTTTCGGTCTGGCGATCAACCTGATTTCGATGCGCCTGCTGCGCGCGGGCAGCGGCGAAAGCCTCAATGTAAAAGGGGCTTACCTGGAAGTGTGGGCCGACATGCTCGGTTCGGTGGCGGTCATTCTGGGCGCGCTGCTGATCCGCTGGACCGGCTGGAAGGTGATCGATCCCATTCTGGCGGTGCTGATCGGCCTGTGGGTGCTGCCGCGCACCTGGGTGCTGATGCGTGAAGCGATCAACGTGCTGCTGGAAGGCGTGCCCAAGGGCATCCAGGTTGACGCCGTGCGCGCGCGCCTGTGCGGGCACCCTGACGTGCGCGATGTGCACGACCTGCACGTCTGGGCGCTGGCCTCCAGCACCCCGGCGCTGACCGCACACGTGGTGATGGCCGAGGGGGTGGACGCCGACGGTCTGCGTCGCCAGCTGGGCAGCGTGCTGCACGAGGACTTCGGCATCGACCACGTGACCCTGCAGGTCGAAGTGGATCACTGCGGGGATGACTGCGCCGATGGCAAGCCAACGGGCAGCCACGGGCACGATCACCCGCATGGCCACGACCATGCCGGCCACGCCCACGACCATGTTTCCTCCCGGCGCGGGCCTGATGCCCAGGGCCACCACGGCCACCCGCACGCCTGAGCGGGGCAGGGGGCGGGGTTGCCGCTACAATGGCGGTCTGCCTTGCCACCTGTTGGAGAAACTGCAGTGACCCGGAAACTCGTACTGTTGCGCCACGGCCAGAGCCAGTGGAACCTGGACAACCGCTTCACCGGCTGGGTCGACGTGGACCTCACCGAGCAGGGCCGCCGCGAGGCTGCCGCCGCCGGCAAGCTGATGCGCGAAGAGGGCCTGCAGTTCGACGTGGCCCACACCTCGGTGCTCAAGCGCGCCATCCACACCCTGCAGGGGGCCCTGGCCGAGCTGGACCAGGACTGGCTGCCGGTGAGCAAGAGCTGGCGCCTGAACGAGCGTCACTACGGCGGCCTGCAGGGCCTGGACAAGGCCGAAACCGCCGCCAAGCACGGCGAGGACCAGGTCAAGATCTGGCGCCGTTCCTACGACATTCCGCCGCCGCCGATGGACCTGGAAGACCCGGGCCACCCGATCCACGACCGTCGTTACGCCGGCCTGGACCGCAACGCACTGCCGGGCACCGAGTCGCTGGCCACCACGCTCGAACGCGTGCTGCCGTACTGGTTCGACTCGATCGCGCCGCAGTTGAAGGACGGCAAGACCGTGCTGGTCACCGCCCACGGCAACTCCCTGCGCGCGCTGTACAAGTACCTCAACAACGTCTCGCAGGAAGCCATTCTGGAATTGAACATTCCGACCGGCATTCCGCTGCTGTTCGAATTGAACGACGACCTTACCGTGCAGTCGTTCCGTTATCTGGGCGACCCGGAAGCGGCACGCAAGGCGGCTGAAGCCGTGGCGAACCAGGGCAAGGCCAGGTAACCCTCCCGCTCCGTGGTAATTTCCCCGTAGAGCCACGCCCTGCGTGGCTGCGACTCCGTTTGGCACCGCGAAGCCACGCACGGCGTGGCTCTACGGCAGATCATTACCCCGATGACACGCACGGCGTGTCGTTACGGGACCCCTGTGACCTTTGGCCGGTCCGATCTGCGCTCCACCCGCGCTACGCTGTGAGATTGCCCGCTCTGCGGGCAATGCTTCCAACTGCAGCCGGAGTGACGCATGACCTTTACCAAGCTGGCCCCGCTGGGCCTGACCGTTGCCATTGCCGCCTCGCTTGCCGCCTGCGGCAAGACCGACGCCCCCGCCGCCGACGCCACCCCGGCCAAGGCGGCGTTTGATCAGTCGCAGATCAAAACCCCCCTGATCTCGCTCAACAGCGCCGACCTCGACCCCACCATCGCCGCCTGTACGGACCTCAACGGGTACGTCAACAGCAAGTGGTTGAAGGCCAACCCGGTGCCGAACGACCAGACCACCTGGGGCAGCTTCGAGATCCTGCGCGAGCGCTCGCTGGAAGTGCAGCACGCCCTGGTGCAGCAGGCCGCCGCCAGCCAGGCCAAGGCCGGCAGTGTTGAAGCCAAGATCGGCGACATCTGGAAGACCGGTTCGGACGAAGCGAAGATCGAAGCCGCTGGCATCGCCCCGCTGCAGCCGCAGCTGGACAAGATCGCCGCGCTGAACGACACCGCCGCCATCACCCAGTACCTGCGTGACAGCCAGGCGCAGGGCCAGGGCGTGCTGTTCTCGCTGTTCGCCAACGCGGATTACAAGGATTCGGCCAACGTCATCGCCTACGTCGGCCAGGGCGGCCTCGGCCTGCCTGAGAAGGGCTACTACTTCGACGACGCCCAGGCCAGGATCCGCGACGCCTATGTCGCCTACATCGAGCAGGTGCTGACCTTGTCCGGCGTTGACGCCGCGCAGGCCAAGGCCGATGCCAAGGCGGTGATGGACTTCGAAACCCGCCTGGCCAAGGCCTCGCTGACCCGCATCGAACTGCGCGACCCGGCCAAGCGCTACAACCCGGTCAGCGCCGCCGAAGCCGACAAGCTGACCCCGAACTTCAGCTGGACCGCGTTGTTCGACACCCTGAAGGTGCCGGCCGCGCAGAAGTTCTCGCTGGCCCAGCCGGGCTTCTTCAGCGAAGTTGACAAGATGCTCGCCGACGTGCCGGCCAGCACCTGGCAGGCTTACCTGCGCTTCCACACCGTCGATGATGCCGCGCCGTACCTGAGCAGCAACTTCGAGAAGGCCAACTTCGACTTCTACGGCACCACCCTGCGTGGCCAGAAGGAAATGCAGCCGCGCTGGAAGCGCGTGCTCGATTCGGTCAACACCTCCATCGGCGAAGGCCTCGGCCAGCTGTACGTGGATGCCGTGTTCCCGGCCGAATCCAAGGTGCAGATGCAGCACCTGGTGGAAAACCTCTCGGTGGCGCTGAAGGCACGCCTGGAAAAGCTGGAATGGATGGGCGAAGACACCCGCAAGAAGGCGCTGGAGAAGTGGGCCAGCTTCACCCCGAAGATCGGCTACCCGGACAAGTGGCGTGACTGGTCGGGCCTGGAAACCAATGCTGACAGCTACCTGGGCAACATGCAGGCCGCGCGTGCGTTCAACTACCGCTACATGCTGAACAAGATCGGCAAGCCGGTCGACAAGACCGAGTGGGGCATGACTCCGCAGACCGTCAACGCCTACTACAACGCCACCAAGAACGAGATCGTGTTCCCGGCCGCGATCCTGCAGGCACCGTTCTTTGACGCCAAGGCCGACCCGGCGCTGAACTACGGCGGCATCGGCGCGGTGATCGGCCACGAAATGATGCACGGCTATGACGACTCCGGCAGCCAGTTTGCCGCCAACGGCAACTTCGACAACTGGTGGACCGACGCCGACCGCAAGGCCTTCACCGGCCGTACCGACCAGCTGGTCGCGCAGTTCGATGGCTACGAGTCGCTGCCGGGCGTGAATGTAAAGGGCAAGCTGACCCTGGGCGAGAACATCGGTGATCTGGGTGGCCTGACCGTGGCGTACGACGCGCTGCAGATGGCGCTGAAGGAAGACCCGAAGGCCAATGTGGAGGTCGATGGCCACACCCAGGACCAGCGCTTCTTCATGAACTGGGCCACCGTGTGGCGTCGCAACTTCACCGACGGTGAGCTGCGCGTGCGCCTGAACACCGATCCGCATGCGCCGGCGAATTTCCGTGCCAACGGTGCGCCGTCTAACATGCCGTCGTTTGCCGCGGCGTTCGAGTGCAAGGCCGGCGACGCGATGGTGCGTGCCGACGACAAGCGTGTGGTGATCTGGTAACGCATGATTGCGTGGGTCACGACCAACGGTCGTGACCTGCCGGGGTAGATCACGACCGTTGGTCGTGATCGCCCACCCGTGATGCGGTTACCCCGGCGTCAACGTGGTCAACAATGCCTTGGCCGCATTGAAGCGGTCTTCCGGCAAGGGCAGCGGCACCTTGATGCGCAGCTTGTCCGGGCCATCCATGGTGTACAGCTTGGGCTGCTTCTGGATCATGGTGATCACCGCCATCGGGTCGATCTGCGGCTTGGCCTCGAACACGATGCGGCCGCCGGCCTCACCCAGTTCCAGCTTGCGGATGCCCAGCGCATTGCACTGCAGTTTCAGCTCTGCAATCGCGAACAGATACTTGGTGGGATCTGGCAGCAGACCGAAGCGGTCGATCATCTCCACCTGCAGCTCACGCAGCTCGGCACTGTCACGCGCGCTGCTGATGCGCTTGTACAGGGTCAGGCGGGTGTGTACATCGGGCAGGTAGTCGTCCGGGATCAGCGCCGGCACGTGCAGCACCACTTCCGCACCGCGCACTTCCTCGCCGCTGTCCAGGTCGGGCAGCTTGCCCTGGCGGATGCTACGCACCGCACGTTCCAGCAGTTCGGTGTAGAGGCTGAAGCCCACTTCGGCCATCTGCCCGCTCTGGTCTTCGCCCAGCAGTTCGCCGGCACCCCGGATTTCCAGGTCGTGGGTGGCCAGGGTGAAGCCAGCGCCCAGCTCGTCCATCGAGGCAATCGCCTCCAGACGCTTTTCCGCGTCCGGCGTCATCGAGCGCTTGTCCGGCACCACCAGATAGGCATAGGCGCGATGGTGTGAACGGCCGACGCGGCCGCGCAGCTGATGCAGCTGGGCCAGGCCGAAGCGGTCGGCACGGTTGATGATGATGGTGTTGGCGTTGGGAATGTCGATGCCCGATTCGATGATCGTGGTCGACAGCAGCACGTTGTAGCGCTGCTTCTGGAAGTCCAGCATCACCCGTTCCAGTTCGCGCTCGGGCATCTGCCCGTGGGCGATGCCGATGCGCGCTTCCGGTACCAGTTCGGCCAGGTCGCGCTGCATGCGGCCGATGCTTTCCACGTCGTTGTGCAGGAAGTACAGCTGGCCGCCGCGTGACAGCTCACGCTGGAAGGCTTCCTTGAGCAACGCGTTGTCCCAGGCGGTAATGAAGGTCTGCACCGCCAGTCGGTTCGGCGGCGGGGTGGCAATGATCGACAGGTCGCGCAGCCCGGCCATGGCCATGTTCAGCGTGCGCGGAATCGGCGTGGCGGTCAGGGTCAGCAGATGCACGTTGGCGCGCATCGCCTTCAGCGCTTCCTTCTGGCGCACGCCGAAACGCTGTTCCTCGTCAACGATGACCAGGCCCAGGTCCTTGAACTTCACGTCCGGCTGCAGCAGCCGGTGGGTGCCGACGATGACGTCGATGGTCCCGGCGGTCACCTTCTCCAGCTCGGCCTTGATTTCCTTGCTGGTCTTGAAGCGCGACAGCACTTCCACCTTCAACGGGTAATCGGCGAAGCGGTCGCGGAAGTTGCGGTAGTGCTGTTCGGCCAGCAGGGTGGTGGGTACCAGCACCGCGACCTGCTTGCCGGCACTGGCGGCGGCAAAGGCCGCGCGCACGGCCACTTCGGTCTTGCCGAAGCCGACGTCACCACAGACCACGCGGTCCATCGGCTGGCTGCTGGCGAGGTCGCGCAGGGTGGCGTCGATGGCGGCCAGCTGGTCGGCGGTTTCCTCGAACGGGAAGCCGGCCGCGAACGGTTCGTACATGGCCCGGTCGACGTGCAGGGCCAGGCCGGCACGGGCCTGGCGACGGGCCTGGATCTCCAGCAGTTCGGCGGCCACGTCGCGGACTTTCTCGGCGGCCTTGCGCTTGGCCTTTGTCCACTGCTCGCCGCCGAGCGAATGCAGTGGCGCGGTTTCCGGCGACGCACCGCTGTAGCGGCTGATCAGGTGCAGCTGGGCCACCGGCACGTACAGGCGGTCGCCCTTGGCGTACTCGATCTCCAGGAACTCGCCCGGCATGCCGCCGGCATCAAGCACGATCAGGCCGCGGTAACGGCCCACACCGTGATCTTCATGAACGATGGGAGCGCCTTCGGTCAGCTCGCCGAGGTCGCGGATGATCGCTTCCGGTTCGCGGCCGACCCTGCGGCTGCGCCGGGTGGTGCCGGCACGTTCCGGGAACAGCTGGCGCTCGGTCAGCACCGCCAGCGCGGGTTGCTCCAGCGCGAAGCCGTCTTCCAGCGGCGCTACGGTAATTGCGAAGCGTGCGCCATCCTCGCCCAGGAAGCCGGGCAGGTCGGGAACTACCGGCGGCTTGAGCTCGGCGGCCGCCAGCACTTCCAGCAGCGCTTCGCGCCGGCCCGGCGAATCGGCGGCGATCACGACCCGGCCAGGGTAATGGCTCAGGAACGACTTCAGAGCTTCGCCTGCAGGCGCGTCGCGCGCCGCCACCGGCAGTGGCGGCAGCGGCTGGTCGCCCAGCGGCTGTGCGTCGGCGATGCGCGGATGGTCCGCCGCCCAGATCTCCACGCGCGCCAGGGTGTTCAGGTGCGCATTGAGACCTTCAGGGGTGAGATACAGCTCGGTCGGAGCCAGCAGCGGCCGTTCCACGTCGTGCCGGCGCTGCTCATAGCGGTTCTGGGTCTGCGCCCAGAACGCCGCCGCGGCTTCGCCCACGCCCGCAGCGAGCACCGGCAGCACATTGGGCTGCAGATAGTCGAACAGGGTGGCAGTCTGGTCGAAGAACAGTGGCAGGTAGTACTCCACGCCGGCCGGTGCCAGACCGGACTTCAGGTCCTGGTACAGCGCGCTGCGCCGGGTATCGACGTCAAAGCGCTCACGCAGGGTGGCCAGCACCCGCGATACGCTCAGCTCGTCCAGCGGTACTTCGCGGCCAGGCAGCATGCGTACCGCATCGACCTTGTCCAGCGAGCGCTGGCTTTCCGGGTCGAAGGCGCGGATGGAGTCGATATCCTCGTCCAGCAGTTCCACCCGCAGCGGCGCATCCGCGCCCATCGGGAACACATCCAGCAGCCCACCGCGCACCGCGAAATCACCCGGGTCCATGACCTGGGGGACGTTGCGGTAGGCCGCCGCTTCCAGCCGCCGCTTCTCCGCATCCAGATCCAGCCGTTGGCCGACCTTCAGGTCGAAGCTGCCGCCAATCACATACTTGAGCGGAGCCAGCTGCTGCAGCAGGGTCTGCACCGGCACCACCACGATGCCGCGCTTGAGCGTGGGCAGGCGGTGCAGCGCCGCCAGGCGCTGGGAAATGATGTCGGGGTGTGGGCTGAAGGCGTCGTAGGGCAGCGTTTCCCAGTCCGGGAACGCCACTACGGGCAGGCTGTCATCCGCGCCCAGCAGCGTGTGCAGATCGGCTTCGATCTGGTTCGCCCCATGATTGTCGCGGGCGATGACCAGCAACGGGCCGTCATGCGTCTGCGCGGCGCGGGCGATGTGCCACGCCAGCGCGGTGGCCGAAGCGGGAGCGCGCCACCAGGCGCGGAGCTGGCCGGCACGCGGCAGCGGCGGAGCGGGGTAGGAGATACGTGACATGAGCCGGCGATTTTAGCAGACCGCCGGATCACGTCCGTGTCGTTACGAATCCAACTCCAACACCATCCGCACCAGCCCCGGCGTGCCCTGGGGGTGCGGCATCGGCTTGAACCCCAGTGAAGCGGCCAGCTGCTTCATCGGTTCGTTCTCTTCGGCGACATCGCCATACAGGCGGTCCAGGTATTTGCCGCGCGCCCACTTCACCAGCTTGCGCATCAACTGGCGGCCCAGGCCCTGGCCTACCAGGAAGCGGCTGATCAGGATCGCGTACTCGGCGTCGCGGGTGCCGGAGATGATCGAGGCGCGGGCCACCGCGCCCACCACCGCTTCACCGGCGGGCACCGACTCGGCGGCGACCAGGGTGATTTCGGTCTTGGGGTTGGGGTGGGTCAGGCGCTGGGTGGTGTCCGGCGACAGCTCGGTCACCGACTGCAGGAAACGGTCGCGGATTTCTTCCGGACCAAACAAGCTGAAAGACGCCTGCAACGGCGCGCTGTCTTCCGGCCGGATCGGACGGATGAGCAGTTCGTGGCCGCTGGGGGCCTTGAAGATCTCGTGCCAGGGCGGCATGCGGTTACGGGTAGCCATACCGGTGATTCCTTGGTGGTCTTCGGATTCTCGCATCCCCGGGGGCGCGTTCCGTGAACGAAACACTCACACGGGGAGCGGGGACTTATTCGGCCTGCTTCAACCATTGCAGACGGGTGCTGGCTCCGGCTTCGCCCAGATGCTGCTTGAGCACCGGCATGGCCGGAGCCAGCACCTGGTCGAACTGCCACGGCGGGTTGAGCAGCAGCATGCCGCTGCCGTTGAGTCTCAACGGCGAGTCGTCCGGGCGCACCAGTAGTTCTACTGTAAGCACCGATTTGACCGGCAGCGCGCAGGCCTTGCGCAGGAAATGCAGCACCGTCCGGCGCTGCTTGATCGGGAACCAGATGGCGAAGCTGGCCTGGGCCCAGCGGCCCAGGATCTCCTCGACCGAGGCCAGGATGCGCTGGTACTCGGCGTCCTGCGCCTCGTAGGGCGGGTCGATCAGCACCAGCCCGCGGCCGATCTTCGCACCGTTGGCTTTCGGCGGCAGCAGCGCCTTGTTCTGGGTGTAGCCGTCGGCCTGCAGCACCGCCACGCGGCTGTCATGGGCGAACAGCGCCTTCAGCGTGGCCGCCTCGGCATCCTGCAGTTCGCACACCGCCATGCGGTCCTGCTCGCGCAGGGTCTGCGCGGTGAGCAGCGGCGAGCCGGGATAGTTCACCAGCGCGCCGACCGGGTTGTCGGCCTGTACGGCTTTGAGATAGCGCTCCACCACCGCGGGCAGTTTCGGCTGGGCCATCAGCCGCATCACCCCGTTTTCCGCTTCGAGGGTCTTGCGGCTTTCTTCGCTGGTCAGCAGGTAGCGGCCGGCACCGCCGTGGGTGTCGAGCACGAAGAACGGGCTGTCCTTGCGCTTGAAGGCATCAAGCAGGGCCAGCTGGACAATGTGCTTGAGCACGTCGGCGTGGTTGCCGGCGTGGAAGGCGTGGTGGTAATTCATGCGCGCAGTGTACGGGGCAAGGGCGTCAACGGCTATGCTGCGCGCATGAACGCTACCGCCCCTGCCGTCCTGGTTGTCGAGGACGAGACCGCCATCGCCGATACCGTGCTCTACGCCCTGCGCAGCGAGGGCTACCAGGCCCGGCACTGTGCCCTGGGCAGCCAGGCCCTGCAGCTGCTGCGCACGGAAACCGTGGACGTGGTGGTACTCGACGTCGGGCTGCCGGACCTGAGCGGTTTCGAGGTCTGCCGCGCGCTGCGTGGTTTCAGCCAGGTGCCGGTCATCTTTCTGACTGCCCGCAATGACGAAATCGACCGCGTGCTGGGGCTGGAGCTCGGCGCGGACGATTACATGGCCAAGCCATTCTCGCCGCGCGAGCTGGTGGCCCGGGTGCGCGCACGCCTGCGCCGGGCGGTCGCGCCGGAGCAGGCGCAGGGCTGGCAGTGGCACGGCCGCTTCGCCATCGACCGCGACGGCCGCCGCATCCGCTATGGCGAGCAGCTGCTGGACCTTACCCGTTACGAGTACGCGCTGTTGGCGGCGCTGCTGCAGCGCCCAGGCGCGATTCTGAGCCGAGCCCAGTTGATGGACCGGGGCTGGGACAGCGACGCTGACAGTGCCGACCG
This sequence comes from Stenotrophomonas sp., assembly GCA_039592995.1. Classification (GTDB taxonomy): domain Bacteria; phylum Pseudomonadota; class Gammaproteobacteria; order Xanthomonadales; family Xanthomonadaceae; genus Stenotrophomonas. The sequence goes on from JBCNQC010000009.1 coordinate 57,156, forward strand.
CACCGTGGACACCCACGTCAAAACCCTGCGCGGCAAGCTGCGTGCGGCCGGTGCCGAGCCGGACCCGATCCGCACCCACCGCGGGGTGGGCTACGCCCTGGAGGTGTAGCGTGCGGCTGGGGCTGAAACTGTTCCTGGGGTTTTTCCTGATCGTGGGCATCGCCGCGTTCTTTGTGATGCGCGTGTTCGTCAACGAGGTCAAACCCGGTGTACGCCAGGCCATGGAAGCCACCCTGGTGGATGCGGCCAACGTGCTGGCCGAAATGGCCGCCGCCGACCTCAAGGCTGGACAGATCGCACATGGGCGCTTCGTGCAGGACCTGGCGCGTGCGCAGCGGCGTGACCCCAAGGCCATGGTCTGGCGCTTCCCGAAACGCTCACTGGACTACCGGGTCACCATCACCGACGCGCGCGGCATCGTCGTGTACGACTCCATGGGGCAGGACGTCGGCCGCGACCACTCGCGCTGGAACGACGTATACCGCACGCTGCGCGGTGAGTACGGCGCACGATCCAGCCCGGAAACGCCTGGTGACACCACCCGCACGGTGATGCATGTGGCCGCCCCCGTGTTCGACCCGGATGATGGCCGCACCCTGATCGGGGTGCTCAGCCTGGCCCAGCCCAACCGCAGCATTGACCCCTTCATTGCCGCCAGCCAGCGCGCCATCATCGAGCGCGGCGCGTGGTTGATCGGGTTGTCGGCATTGATCGGCGTGCTGATGACCGCGTGGCTGATGCACGGGGTGGGGCGGCTCAACCGCTACGCGCAGGCGGTCAGCCGCGGTGAGCCGGTACCGCCGCCGCCGCCGCGTCGCGACGAGATCGGCGACCTGGGGCGCGCGCTGGAAACCATGCGCCGCAAGCTTGAGGGCAAGGCCTACGTGGAGCAGTACGTACAGTCGCTTACCCATGAGATGAAAAGTCCGCTGGCAGCCATCCGCGGCGCGGCCGAACTGCTGCAGGAGCCACTGCCCGAGGCTGACCGCGTGCACTTCGTGCGCAGCATCCAGGGCCAGGAGCAACGCCTCACCGAAACCATCGACAAGCTGCTGGCGCTGGCCGAGGTGGAACAGCATGGCTGGCTGCAGAAGCGTGAGCGCATCGCGGCGCAGCCGCTGCTGCAGGCGGCGGCGGAGGCGGTGGCGGTGCGCGCGCAGGCGTCTGGTGTGAAGGTAGTTCTGTGCGACGCCGACGGATTGATGCTGTCAGGCGATGCGTGGCTGCTGGGGCAGGCGTTGAACAACCTGCTGGAGAACGCGTTGGCTTTTTCACCGGCTGGCTCGACCGTGGAGCTCAGTGCGGTGCGCGACGGCGAAGCTGTGGTGCTGCATGTGGCTGATCGTGGCAGCGGCGTGCCGGACTATGCGCTGACGCGCGTGTTCGAACGCTTCTACTCGCTGGCGCGGCCGGCCACCGGGCAACGCAGTTCAGGGCTGGGGCTGTCGTTCGTGCAGGAGGTGGCGCGCCTGCACGGCGGGCGGGTGACGCTGGTCAACCGTGACGGGGGCGGAGCGCTGGCGTCGCTTCACATTGGCTTCAAATTCGGCTCAAACCCTGCACACGCACCGCATTGAAGCTGGCACCCTCCCAAACCGAGGACGGGTGATGAAGTCTTTGCACATGCTGTTGCGGTTCGCCATTGTGGGCGGGCTGATCCTGCTGCTGTTGATTCCCTTGATGATGATCCGTGGGGTCATCAGCGAACGCGAGGCCTATCGCGACCAGGCCTACCTGCGCGTGGCGCAGAGCCGGGCCGGGGCGCAGACCCTGACCGGGCCGATCCGGGTGGTGCCGTGGCGGGAAACCCGCCAGGTGGAAACCGTGGATGCCGCCGGTATCAAGAAGACCGAAACCCGGGTCGAGGAAAGCTATTGGCTGCAGATGCCCTCCAGCCTGGTGGTGGAAGGCGGCATGCAGCCGGATGAGCGCCGCATCGGCCTGTTCCAGGTCCCGGTGTTCACCTGGAAGGCCAAGGTGCGCGCGGCGTTCAGCGCGGACGACTACCCGGTACGCGAGGGGCGTGTCTACGGGCAGCCGTACCTGGTGGTCGGGATTGCCGACGTGCGTGGCCTGGTGGGTTCGCCCCGGCTGCGCGTGGACGGGCAGGCCTTGACCCTGCAGCCAGGGCTGGGCGACGTCACCGGCATGGGCAAGGGCCTGCACGCCCCGGTGCGTGGGCTCAGCGACGCGGCTGGCGGGATGCTGGCTGCCAGTGCGGTGGAGCTGGACCTGGTGCTGGACGGTACCCGTTCGCTGTCGGTGGTGCCGGTGGGGGATGACAGCCGCATCGGGGTGCAGTCCAGTTGGCCGCATCCGTCATTCGGCGGCAGCTTCCTTCCCAATCAGCGCAGTGTGGGCACAAACGGCTTCACCGCGCAGTGGTCGGTGTCGTCGCTGGCTTCGCAGGCGCAGCGCCAGCTGCGTGGCGGCGGTGACAACGACGTCGAGGCGGTCAGCGTGGAGCTGGTCAATCCGGTCGACATCTATACCCAGGCCGACCGTGCCAGCAAATACGGCATTCTGTTCATCCTGCTGACCTTTGTCGGTTTCATACTGTTCGAACTGATCAAAGGCCTGCGCATCCATCCGTTGCAGTACCTGATGGTGGGCCTGGCACTGGCGATCTTCTTCCTGCTGCTGCTCAGCCTTTCCGAGCACATTCCGTTCTGGATGGCCTATGTGGTGTCCGCGGTGGCGTGTATCGGTCTGCAGGCCGTGTACCTGACCGGTGTGCTGCGCAGTCGACTGCGAGGGTTGGGCTTTGCCGCGATGCTGACGGTGCTGTATGGCGCCCTGTACGGATTACTGGTGTCGGAAAACAACGCGCTGCTGATGGGCTCGCTGCTGCTGTTTGGCGTGCTGGCCGCGGCCATGTGGGTCACCCGGCGAATCGACTGGTACGCGCTGGGCACGCGCGCAACGTCGTAATTGGCCAGGCCGTCAACGCGCCAGTGCAGCTGTAGCAAGGCGGTACTGGCGCGTTGCCTGCAAATCGATACGGTGCGGAAACATCCACTCTCGATTTCGGCCATGACACATTCGACGAACACCGCAGCGGCCCCTTCCTGTTCCCTCGTAACGACGCGCGCCACGTCAGCGCGCGCATTGACGTCGGCCAGTGGGCTGGCTCTGGGCCGAGTCGAAAACCGCGCCGTGGCACCTCCTTCCGTCATGCCCCCCCGCAGCGCTGAGGAACAGGCGCTGCTGGACGCGATCAGGGCCACCGGTGATCCGCACGCCGCTGCGGTTGCCGCCATGCTCGAGACGCGTTGGCAGCAGGCCTGCGACGCGGTCGAACGTGACCACTACACCGCGAAGTACCGGGCCGTGCTGGAACAACGCCAGGCTGCGCGGGGGCTGCCGCAGGCACTGGGGCTGAACGCATTGCGTGCGGGCCTGGGGCAGCTGGGGTGGAGGACGCTGTCGCACGCGGCCCCCAATGTGGCGGCATTGACCGCAATGGCGCAGTTGGCCAGCAACGGCAACTGGCGGCAGGTGAGCGTCGTGTTGCCTGCGCTGATGCGCTGGCTGCCCATGCTGCGTACCCATGCGCATTTCGATGCGCTGGTGCTTGCGTTGCCTGCGGCATTGCGCGACAGTCTGGCCGCGCTTCAACGCTGGATGGAAGACGCCGACGACCGCCTGGTCCCGCCACTGCGGGTCGATCCGGTCACCGCCATCGTAGTTACAGCGTTGCTGTGGCAGGTACAGCGCGCATTGCCGCGGCCGCAGACCGCCCTGCACGGGATGGCCGGGTTCATCGCGCACCTGCCTCGGCACTGGCAGCGGCTGTCGGGGCTGATGCGGACCGGAAGAGTGATCTTCGCGCCGGTCAGCCCGTCGTTCGACGCACCCCGGCAGCTCACCCATGTGCGTACGGTTCCGGCGGGCATCATGCCGGCCCCGCCGTTGCCACTGCAGGCAGCAGTGGCACCCGGCACGCGGGCATGTGGCGGTGACATCAACCCCGTCGCTGCGACGCCGGTGGCACCAGAAGCACCCGCGGACCGCATGGCCGCGTCATGCGCCACGCGGCTCGGCGACAACGCACTGGTGACCTTGGGGGCCGGCATGGCGATGTCCGGGCTGGCGATGATCCGCTGGGGTTGGGCACTGCTGAGCGGCCAGGGCAGCGGCAGTGACCTGCCGCCCCCTGTCCGGCCTTCCGGCAATGCGACGCTGCCGCCCCTCGATGATCTGGTTGCACTGCTCGACAGCGTGGTCGATGTGGACGGCGAACGCACCGTGTGGCAGGACCTTCACCTGCGGCTGCAGGATGCCGCGCTGCAGGATCCTGCCGACCGCGCGGAACAGGTGCAGCAGCGCCTCATCGCCAATGACCTGGTCAGCCAGGTGCTGGCGTATGTACCTTCTGGTTCTTTCACAAGTGAAGCCGCACCTTCGCGTGTGCGCCGCGCGGCAGCGGGCCTGCACGGCCTGCTGGGACTGCAGTACGCCGGCGACAGGAAGGATGCGGCGCAACACAGCGCCCTGGGGGCGGCCAGCAAGCGGCTGGCCGAGGTGGTGGAGACGATGCCGACGGCGCCGGCGGATCCGGAAGATGTGATGGCGGGCAACGAGGACCGCGTCTCGTTGGCCACGGCGCGCATGCAGATGGCCCGCTGGTTGGCGCGGCCCGGTACCACCCTTGCGCAGCAGAAGGTGGCGCTGGCCACGGCGCTGCGCAATCTGGCGTTTTCCGACATCCGGCTGGAGCTGGTGGGCAACTGGCTGCCTGCGCTGGACAAGCACATCGAGGCCGAACTGGTGCAGCACATCCGCCAGGTCACCAACAACACCGTGGTGCCGTCGGCCATCTACCGCAATACCTTCAGGACCTATCCGCGCTGGGCCGAGTGGGAGACCCAGTTCGCTCAGCCCGATTCCCGCCTGTTTCCGCTTTACCGTCCTTATCCTGACGGACGCGTGCGCAGCGACATGGTCAGTTCCCATGACCTGGTGTCGGCGACCGTATTGAAACCGGAGACTGACATGGATCGCACCGGGCTTTACTACAGCGGGCTGGCCATGGCGGGTCAGGGCAGCGGCCTGCCGGTGCCGAGCACCTACTTCCCTGATGAGGAGTGCAAGCTGGTGAGCCTCGCGCAGTTCAACGATGCCATTCGCGGTCGCGACTACATGGGCAGCTTCGGCCGTCGTTTCGAGGGTTTCGTTGCGTCGTGCCGGCACAACAGCAGCCAGCCGGAGGCACAGGCCTATGTGGATGCAATGCAGAAGCGGTTGCAGGGAGCGGGCACGCTGCTGGACGCCATGGGCCGGCTGGACGAGGCCGGCACGTGGTTGCTGCAGACCCTGCTGCGCTATCCGACCCGCTTCGGGCTGGAACCGCTGGGACGCGCGCTGGCCCTTCCCGGGCAGGACATCAGGGTGCATGCGCTGCAGGCCCGACCCGCTGGCGGCGGGCAGGTGCCGCTGTACGGCCTGCTGCTGGTCCAGAGCCTGCCGTCGCCTGAGCGCGCCACTGGAGCGGTGCTGGTGATTGCACCGAGCCGGTTGCCGATCGTCGAGCAGTTCGCTTCCCAGGACGCCGCGCTGCAGCAGCTGCGGGGTGAAGTGGAGCCGCACCTGCACCGTTGGGTGGCGGTCGGTGACCACAACCGGTGGGCAAAGGGGGACGGCCCGGTGCAGCTGGGCGCGGCGGTGGATGCGCACCTGCTGTTGCAGCTTTTCCGCGACGAGCTGGCGCTGCGCAACCTGCAGCTGCGCCATGCCGCCAACGCCACGGTTCCCGCCGCGCAGACGCGCCAGGATTATCTCGCGCTGGACCGTCAGCTGCGCTACTTGCCTCCGCCGGTGCCGATCCCCACGCTGGTGGCCACGCATGAACGGCTGGCTACATCTGCCGTGGAACCTTACGAAGTAGTGGGGGCGCACTGGCTGGGCAAGCGCGGCATGGTTGCCCAGGGCGTGCTGCGCAATGCCGAGCTGGAGGATGCGCGCTGGCTGGCCTGGCTGGGCACCACGCGCGGCCTGGTCACTGGTACGTTTCCGCTGCTGGCCCCCTATGTCGCCGACCGGCTGGCAGAAGCCATCCTGCGGGACCATGGCGTGGTCATCGACGCCGAGCAGTGGTCGCTGGTGCAGTTCTCCGGTGGCACGCCCAGCCGGGAATCGCCCAGTGGTTTCGTGCACAGCGCCGCGCAGAAGACCGGTGCCTGCAATCTGGTGGACTGTGCGTTCACCAAGGCGATGGGTTACCCGGATGGAACGCCCGGTACGTTCGATCTGGGCCTGTACTCCAATGTCACCACCACCACCTACGACCAGGACACCGAATGCCCCGACCTGCTGCCCGGTCAGTTCATTGAAACCGTGCGCGACCTGGACCTGCGTGATGCCTACCTGGAGGCAGTGGACACGTTCTGGGATCACCACCGCGGCAGCGTGGTGGCGACCTTGCGCGGCGTGTACATGTTCACCGCCTGGCAGCAGTTCGCGGAAGGCTCGCTGTCCGCGCGCGGCCTGCAGCTGGCCCTCTCCGCCACCGGTTACATGATGCAGCACCAGGCCAGCGACCCGGCGTACCGCTGCCACCTGGCCAGCGGCACGCGCGCCAGCTGGGTCAGTCTGTATGGCATGCGCTCCACGCTGCTGCGGCTGGACAACCCCGACTGGACACCGGTGCTGCTGTACGCGCCTGGCGACCAGGTGGCGTTTCGCGAGTTCACCAGCGGCGAGCAGCTGGATGCGTGGCTCACCCGGGTGGTCGCCTGCGAGCAGGGACGGCAGTGGCTGGAGGGGGCGTTCGATCTGGCCGATCTGCAGGACGGCTGGTTCTCCAATGGGGTAAGCACGGACCTGAAGAAGGCGCAGGGCGAGCTGTTCCAGGGCAATCGCAGCGCGCTGGCGATAGAGGGCGGTGATGTGTTTGAAGCCACGGCCACCCGGATGCAGGAGCGCACCGTCAGCGACGGCAGAACCGTGCTGGCGGCTGATCGTGAAGTGCTGGAAGCCTCGGTGATGGACCGGCTGCAAGAGGCAGGATTCGCCTTGGGACTGGGCGCGCTGTTCGTTCCCGAACTGCTGCCGTTTGCCATAGGCGTCGATCTGATCCAGGTATTGATGGGAGCCGAAGAGGCCGTGGACGGAAGAACCGAGACAGAGCGCAAAAAGGGGGCGGTAGACGCTGGCTGGGGCGTGTTCGCGCTGGCCATGGACGGCGGCAGCATGGCCTTTGCCCGCACCGCCGGGCTGGCCAGTCGCGAGGGCGGGCGGGTGGTGCCGCAGGTGCAGGCGGTGGCCGAGGCCGCGACGGTTGATCCGCTGGCGCGCCTGAGCGAACGCTATGCACAGCCGGCCGGTCTGGTGGTGGAGGGGGCACGCCCGGCCGACAGCGGTATCTACCATTACGCTGGAAAACACTACATCCGCCAGGCGGGCAAGGTGTATGAGGTGTTCTTCGACAAGCCCTACGGCACCTGGCGGCTGAAGAATCCCAGCGCCGCAGCCATCCACCACGACCCGGTGAGACTGAATGCCGAAGGCCTGTGGGAGCCGCATTCCGAGGTGGGCCTGCGTGGCGGAGGCCAGAACAGCGCGCAGGCGATGCGCAGCGCATCGGTGGAGAACAGCTTCCGTGGTGCGCTGCAACGGGAGGTCGTGCGTTCCACGCAATCGCTGGACAGTGCACTTCCACCGGCAGCGGGATCCGGTCTCAACACGGCGGCGGGGGCTGCGTTCAAATGGGGATGGACCCACTGGGAACGCGTGGAACTTCCCATTGCAGCACGTGAGGCAGAGTCGTTGGAGAAGATGGAGCAGCTGTTTGCTTCGGGTCGTCTGGAGCCCGTCCAGAGTGGGGCCCTGGCGGCCATCATTGCCAATCTGCAGCGTACGCAGCGACGGGAGATGGTACTGCGCATGGAAGCAGCGGTCAGTGAGTCGGTAAAAACCAATGGTGGACGCTTCTTCCCGCTGTCCCAGTCGCTGCTTGAAACCCGAAGTGGACGGGGCATGGGGTTGTGCACCGGATTCTCGCGGGTGATGGCAGTGGCCATTGCCAAAGGCAAGGAGATGACGTTGATCTCCAACCTGCGCCAGGCGATGTTCGAGCCCACCGAAGGCATCGGCGCGGAATTGCTGGCCCATGTGGCCGACGCCCAAGGCGCTGAACTGAAGCCAGGCACGACCTCGGCGCAGGCCAGAATCGGCTACAACGAGGTAGCGAAGTTCCTGAAGGGGCTGCGCAAGGATGCCCAGTTCTTCCTCAGCGGCGCGAATCACAACATGCTGCTCGCGGTGCGGCAGATCCGCAACGGCGAGACCATCGTCAAAACCGAGTTCATGCACCTGGACCCCAACACCGGGCTGCAGGTGTATACCAATGCCGCCAAGTTGAATCGGGGCCTTCGCGAGCTGTTTGGTTCACGGTATTTCAGCTCGCTCGCCCCCGGGGCGGCGTCGGAAGGCACCGAGACCCTGGCGGAAATGTATGGGGCAACCCGTCCTGACGCGTTTTCCTCACCTTCGGTGTTTTCCCTGCGCGAGATTGACCCGATCAAGCTGCTGGAGCTGGCCAGCGAGCACGGCTGGAACCGGCTGCTGGAGGATGAGCCTGCCGCTGCGCCCCCGCTGACCGGCCGGGGCGGGTAAAATCAGCGCGATTCCGTTGCCCGCCCTGAGCTTGCCATGACCTGCCGCACCCGTTTCGCCCCCAGTCCCACCGGTTACCTGCATATCGGTGGGGCCCGCACCGCGCTGTACTGCTGGCTGGAGGCGCGCCACCGTGGTGGCGAGTTCGTGCTGCGGATCGAGGACACCGACCGCGAGCGCAGCACCCAGGGGGCGATCGACGCCATTCTGGAGGCGATGGCGTGGCTGGGCCTGGACTATGACGAAGGCCCGATCTACCAGACCCAGCGCGTGGCCCGTTACCAGGAAGTGGCCGAGCAGCTGATCGCGTCGGGCAAGGCGTACTACGCCTACGAAACCCGTGAAGAGCTGGATGCCATGCGCGAAGCCGCCATGGCCAAGCAGGAGAAGCCGCGCTACAACGGCGCGGCGCGCGAGCTGGGCCTGCCGTACAAGGACGACCCGAACCGCGTGATCCGCTTCAAGAATCCGCTCGACGGCACGGTGGTGTTCGACGACCTGATCAAGGGACGCATCGAGATCGCCAACAGCGAACTGGATGACATGGTGATCTTCCGCCCGGACGGCTTCCCCACCTACAACTTCGCGGTGGTGGTGGACGACTGGGACATGGGCATCACCGAAGTGATCCGCGGCGATGACCACATCAACAACACCCCGCGCCAGATCAATCTGTATGAGGGCATCGGCGCGCCGGTGCCGAAGTTCGGACACATGCCGATGATCCTGGACGAGCAGGGGGCCAAGCTGTCCAAGCGCACCGGCGCGGCCGACGTGATGCAGTACAAGGACGCCGGCTACCTGCCCGACGCGCTGTTGAGCTATCTGGCCCGGCTGGGCTGGTCGCATGGCGACCAGGAGCTGTTCAGCCGCCAGGAGCTGATCGATCTGTTCGACGTGCGCAACTGCAATTCCAAGGCCTCGCGCCTGGACATGGCCAAACTGGGCTGGGTCAACCAGCATTTCCTGAAGACCGAGGAACCGGCCGCCATCGCGCCGCACCTGGTCTACCAACTGGACAAGCTGGGCCTGGATCTGGCTGCCGGTCCGGCCCCGGCCGACGTGGTGGTGGCGTTGCGTGACCGCGTACAGACCTTGAAGGAAATGGCCGAGAAGGCCGTGGTCTGGTACCAGCCGTTGACCGAATACGACGAAGCGGCGGTGGCCAAGCACCTCAAGCCCGGTGCCGAGCTCGCGCTGGGCAAGGCCGGCGAGCTGCTGGCGGCGCTGCCGGCCTGGACCCTGGAAGGGGTTTCCGCAGCCCTGCACGACACGGCTGCGGCGCTGGAAATCGGCATGGGCAAGGTCGCCCAGCCGCTGCGCGTGGCCATCACCGGCACCCAGGTCAGCCCTGACATCTCGCAGACCGTGTTCCTGTCCGGGCGTGAAGAAGCCTTGAAGCGGATCGACGTCGCCCTTACTAAAGTACCGAAGGCCTGATCCCAGGAGACCGCGCATGTCCGCCAAGACCGCTTGTACCGCTCCCCATCATCACGTTCACGACGCGTCCGACTTCGTGAAGGTGGTCGAGCGCGTGTGCGCCGAGCGCGGACTTCGCCTGACCCCGATCCGGGGCAACGTGCTTCGGCTGATCGCCGAGGCCGGAAAACCCGTGAAGGCCTACGAGCTGCTGGAATGGGTGCGCAACGGAAAAGGGGTCGGTGCTGACGCGCCGCCCACCGTGTATCGCGCGCTGGACTTCCTGATGGCCAATGGCTTCGTGCACAAGCTGGAGTCGGTGAATGCTTTCGTGGCCTGCCACCACCCCAGCAGCGCCCAGCATTCGGTGCCGTTCCTGATCTGCAACAGCTGCCACAGTGCGGTGGAGCTGGAAGACAAGGATATTGTCAGCCAGCTGGAAAAGCGCGCGAAGGAGCTGGGCTTCCAGCCGCAGGCCCAGACCCTGGAAGTGCACGGCCTCTGCGCACGCTGCGCCGGGTGACTCGCCGGACGCGCATGGCGCGTCCCTACAAAACCGCCCGACCACCCAAATCGGGCGACCAAGGATCGTAGTGACACGCCATGCGTGTCAACGCCATGATCCTGCGCACGTAATCCCTGCGTGGCTTCGCGGTCTGACACCGTTCGCAGCCACGCAGGGCGTGGCTCTACGGGTCTTTCACCGGTCCGACGTCGCGGCCGTATCCACCCGCACCACCACCGACATCCCCGGCCGCAGCCGCGGTGCCAGGTCCTGATCAGGATCAATCGCAATCCGCACCGGCAGGCGCTGCACCACTTTGGTGAAATTGCCGCTGGCGTTGTCCGGGCGCAGCACGCTGAACTCCGAACCGGTTGCCGGCGCAATCTGCTCCACCCGCCCGGTCAGACGCTGCCCATCAAACGCATCCACCGCGAACGTGGCTGGCTGGCCGATGCGCATCTTCCAGGTCTGGCCTTCCTTGAAGTTGGCCACCACCCACAACGTATCCGGCACCAGGAACAGCAGCTGCGAGCCGGCCGTGACGTACTGGCCGAGCCGGACGGAGGCTTCACTGACCTGACCGTCGCGCGGTGCATGGATGACCGTGTTGGCCAGGTCGATGCGGGCCAGTTCCAGCTGCGCCTGGGCGGTAGCCACACGGGCTTCCAGTCCCTTGCGCGCTACCTGGGTGGAGGTCAGGGTTTCCTCGGCAATCCGGATCTGCGCCTGCGACTGCTGCACGGCCGACTGCGCCGACTGGGTCGTGGTGCGGAACTTATCGCGCTCGTTCAACGCCACAAGCTGCTGCGCGGCAAGCTCCTCATAACGCTTGAGCTCATTGCGCGAGCGGTTCAACTCGGATTGACCGGCCGCCAGATTGGCCTGGGCCGCGGCGATCTGTGCACGGTCCTGCGCCTGGGTCTGGTCGGAATTGGCGAGCGCGGCGTTGGCGCTGTCCAGCTCGGCTTCGGCCTGGGCCACCTTCTCCCTGTAGATGCGGTCGTCGATGCGGATCAGCGCGTCGCCCTGTTTGACCCGCTGGTAGTCCTTCACCAGCACTTCGGTGACATAACCGCTGACCTGTGGGGCCAGCACGGTGATCTGTCCGCGGACATAGGCGTTGTCGGTGGTTTCCCAGCGGGTCTGGAACGGCCACAGCGACCACGCACGCAGGATCAGCGCGATGCCCGCCAGCGCGACCAGCACCATGATGATGACCGCGCGCCGGCTGGGGGTGATGTACTTCGGCGGTGCCACGGTGGCGGGTGCCGCTGTCGGGGCGGCGTCCGTGGGTGGGGGCGGATTGACGTTTTCGTCGTCGGGACGCGGCGGTTGCGAAGACATGGCAGGACTCATCAGGAAACAGGAGCGGGCGGCGGGCGTTTGCGCCACTGTTTGAGCACCGCAGTACGCACCGACAACAGCAGCAGCCAGCCCAGGAACCCCAACGCTACCTGCCCACTGAGTGAAAACACGTCATTGAACGCGCGCACGTTGGCCTCGCGGCGTACCACCTGGGCCAGCTGCGCGGTGCCCTGCGCCACGCGCTGCACCGGGTCGGTGACTAAGCCGGCATAGAGCTGCTGCTGTTGCTTCAGGCGCTGGGCCAGCACACCGTCGGCCGGATCAAGCTGGCTCACCAGTGCGCTGGAGTACACCTGTTCGCGGTGCAGCTGGTAGCTGCTGAGCACCGCCGAACCGGCCAGTCCGCCCAGGGTCTGGGTGATCGACAGGGTGACCAGGAAGGTGATCATGTGGTCCACGCCCTGCTTCAGCGCCTGGGTGATGCCCAGCATGATCAGCGGGCCCATGAACATGCCCGATCCCACCGACGCCAGAAACTGGCTCAGGAAGAAATCGTGCGGGCGATCCAGGCTGGTGCGGTTCTGGTCGAGCAGCGCGGCGCTACCCAGCAGGGCGATGGCCATCAGGATCTGGGCGATGATTCGTTTGGGCCCGAAGGTGATCGCGCTGGTGGCGATGCCGGTGATCACGCCGGCCAGAATCACTGCGAACAGGGGCCGCATCTGGTCCGGGCCCATTCCCAGCTGTCGCATCAGACCGATCACCCCGTACGATTGCTCGGCTGTCAGGAAGCGCAGCACGAACGCGCCCGCGATGAAGTGCAGCACGGGCAGGCTGACCAGCCAGCGGGTCTGAAGCAGCGGATTCCGGCGGTAGTGTTCGATGATGAAGGCGGTGGTGGCCAGGGTGATGGCGGCGACCAACGCCCAGCCCAGCCACGGGGTGTCCAGCCACCAGCGCACATAGCCTTGGGACAGCACGATCACCAGCAGCGCCACCGCCGGGGCGAGCAGGGCGAAGGTGAGGAAATCCAGCGGCTCGAACGCCTTGATCTGCGCGCCGGGCGGCAGCTTGAGCAGTACCACGGCGGCGAACGCGCACAGGGCCAGCCCGGCTTCGAAGAAGTACAGGTTGTGCCACTGGCCGGTGTCGACCAGGCCGGGCGAGACCAGCCAGGCCAGGGGTACCGCCAGCTGCGAAAGACCGACCCCGACCACCAGCAGGTTGCCGGTGTAACGGCGCGGCAGGGACTGCAGCATGTACAGGGTGCCGAGCGTGGTGCAGGCGGCACCGGCGAAGCCACTGGCGGCGCGCATCAACAGGGTGGTTTCAAAGCTGCCGACAAACAGATGCAGCACCGCCAGTGCGGCGTACAGGCCCAGGCCGATCTCGGCGAACAGGCGGATGCCGTACTGCTGGCGGAATTTGAAGGCGAGCAGGTTGGCGGTCACGTTGACCATGGCGTAGGCGGCAACCAGGCCGCTGCCTTGTGCCGGGGTGAGGCCCAGCTGGCCCTGCAGGAAGGGCAGGTTGGCGGTGACCAGCGCGTTGCCCAGGCCGCCGGTGACGCCGACCAGCAGTGCAACGGCGGCGTAGGCAACCCGGCGATGCGGGGGATGCCACGGCATCGAAGCCGAGCCGGGCAGGGTGGGTTTCTCGTGTTCTTCCCAGTCGGGAACGGGCTTGAGGTAGGTACTCATCCGGCCGGCTCGTGGGAAGGACCGTGCAGGCCCCCACGCAGCAGGTCCATGGCGCGGGCGGCAAGGTGTTCGCGTTCTTCGGTGGTTTTGCCGCGCAGGGCGGCACCGAGCATGCTGGAAATGAGGCTGATGTCGGTCGGCTGCAGGTCGGGGCGGCACAGGCCGGCGTCGATGGCGCGCTTGATCGGGGCTTTGAGTGCTTCCCGAACCGCGAGGCGGGCGGCGGCCATGGGCGGGTGATCGGGGTCAACGGCGCGCCAGTAGTCGGCCAGGGCGGGCGAGTGCACCAGGCGCGAGGCCATGCCGTCGAGCACCTGGAACAACGCATCGTCGCGGTCACCGAGGCGTTCGACCTGGCGTTCGATGCGGGTGACCGCGCGTTTGAGCAGCGCTTCGATCAGCGCGGCGCGGTCGGGGAAGTTGCGGTACAGCGTTGCCCGACCCACCTGGGCGCGCTCGACCACCATGTCCAGCGGGGCAGTGACACCGTGCTGGCCGAACACCGCATCGGCGGCATCCAGAATCAGGGCACGGCGGGCGGCGGCATCGGCGCGTTGTGTGGTCATGCACTATTTTCGGACAGTTCTGTCCGCTCCGCTATCCCCGGGAGTCCGAAAACGCATCAAGCCGACCCATCCGGTAAAACCGCGTGAAGCCCCGCGCGTCACCGCGCCCCCACCGCATGACACCCGTACGGTGCCTCTCGAATCGGCAGATTCACCACCGCCGCCACTGCGGCCAACGCCATGTCGGCGTACCACATCCACACATAGCTGCCGGAATGCGCCAGCGCCAATCCCCCCAGCCACGCACCGAAGAAGCCACCTAACTGGTGGGACAACAACGTCAAGCCGAACAACGTACCCAGATAACGCGGCCCGAACAGCTTGCCCACCAGCCCAGCCGTCGGGGGCACCGTCGCCAGCCAGGTGAACCCCAGCCCGGCCGCAAACAGATAAAACGTCAGCGGCGTCGGAGGTGCGATCAGATACAGCCCGATCATCACTGCACGACTGGCATACATCCAGAACAGCAGGTACTTCATCCGATAGCGCTGCCCCAATGCACCCACCAACAAACTGCCCGCGATGTTGAACAGCCCGATCAGCGCGATGGAGGTGGACGCCACAGTCGGTGAAAGACCGCACAAGGCTATTTCGCCCGGCAGATGGGTCACCAGAAAAGCAATATGCAGCCCGCAGGTGAAAAACCCGATGTGCAGATACCAGTAGCTGCGGTTGCGCGCAGCCATGTGCAGCTGCGCACGCAGGCCTCCTTCTTCGTCAGCGGCGGTCAACGCATGGTCACCCGGACGTCGGCGCAGCGGCCAGGCCATCGGCAATGACAGCAACGCCGCAGCCGCCATCACCCACATCGCCCGCGCCCAGCCGGCGCTGCTGATCACCCACTGCACCAGCGGGGCGAACACGAACTGGCCGAGTGAGCCGCCGGCGTTGATCAGGCCCGCCGCGAACGATCGCTTCTGCGCGGGCAGGCGATGCGCGGTGGCTCCGATCAACACCGAGAAGCTGCCGGCCCCGGCACCAGCGGCCATCAGCAGCCCCAGGGTAAAGCTGAGTCCCAGCGGGCTGGTCAGCAGCGGAGCTAGCAGCAGACCAGCGACCAGCAGCATGGTGCCGGCCAGCAGCACCGGCCACGCCCCACGCTGGTCGGCGACCGCGCCGAATACCGGCTGCACCGCCCCCCACACGAACTGGCCGATGGCCAACGCGAAGCTGATTTCGACGATGCTGACCCCGGTGCTGCGGTGGATTGGATCCACATACAGGCCAGAGGTCTGGCGAACGCCCATGGTCACCATCAGGATCGCGGATGCGGCAACCAGCAGACCCCAGTGCATGCGCGGGGCAGGGGAGGCAGGGGCCATGCGGGTACTCCAGCAGGGAGGCAGCCCGATTGTACGGCCAGGTCACGCCGCGTGTGTTCCCAACGCGATGGCCACTGCGGATTACCGGAACCTCGCGCAATGCATGCGCTGGTAGAGACGGTCGCAAGACGTCTGCCGAAAACACTCGTCGGTGCTTTAATGCATGGACTCGACCGGGCTCACAGCGTCGGCGTGACGATGAACCGGCTTACCCGTCCCGCTCCACGAAACGCGCTACCGCCTGCTCCAGGAGAATGTCCAACAGCTCCCCGTACGTGATTCCCGCAGATTCGATCATCTTCGGATACATGCTGTGCGAGGTGAACCCCGGAATGGTGTTGACCTCGTTGACCAGCAGATCCCCGTTCTCCTTCAGAAAGAAGTCCACACGTGCCATGCCTTCGCAGCCGAGGGCGCGAAACGCACGAACGGAAATTCCCTTCACGCGTTCAGCGCATTCGTCGTCAACGCTGGCGCGCACTTCCAACCTGACTGCGTCGGGATCGTTGTATTTGGCATCGTAGGTATAGAACGCGTGGGTGTCGGTTGTCAGCGAGATCTCGGAGGGCCAGGTCGCCAGCAGATCATTGGAATCCCGTTGTAGTACGCCGCATTCGATCTCCCGCCCCACAACCATGGTCTCGATGATTACCTTTTCATCCTGATCGAAAGCCAGTGCAAGGGCCTTTGTCAGTTCTGCTTCAGTCGCGACCTTGCTGATCCCGATGGAAGAGCCGAGCCGTGCGGGCTTGACGAAGAAGATTTCGCCGCCGAGCGCGCGCTTCAAATCTGACAGTTGAGGTGTATCGGGTCGGGCAAGCGAGACGAATGGCGTCACCGGAACGCCTGCATCACGCAGCAGGGCCTTGGTTACCTGCTTGTCCATGCATACGGCTGAGGCCATGACGCCGCTGCCCACATAGGGAATGCGAGCGGTCTCCAGTGTGCCTTGGATGCTGCCGTCTTCTCCGCCTTGTCCGTGAAGGATCGGAACAGCGATATCGAAGTGAAGTTCCTTTGCCGTGCCTGTTGGGGCATGGATGGCCACCGCCTGACCGCGGCCGCCGGGCACGAGGGTTACCTGGTATTCGCTGGGAAAGGCGCTCGGGTCGGGGGCACTTGTTGATTCTCCCAGCCACCATCTGCCTTGGCGGTCAATTGCAATCGGGATCACGTCGTAACGCGTGTCGTCGATGGACGCAAAGACGCTGCGGGCTGAAACGATGGAGACGTCATGCTCTGGCGAAATTCCGCCGTACAGCAATGCCACGGTCCTTCTGCTCACAACGTAACTCCAGGCGATGGGTGGGCGACTGAGTCGCATCGTATCAAGCCAGCGAGGGGGGGCGAAGAGGCGCGTCGCTACGTTCGGTGGTCATGCGTTACCGGGCGTTGGCCGTTTCATGGCCGTCGTCTGTCGACCGACGCTACCAGCTCACACACAACCACATCAAAAAGCTACCGGTCGTGTGGCGGGCACAGAAAAAGGGGGCCTTGCGGCCCCCGAAAGGTGTTACCAAAGACCCAGGGAGGGATCAGAAATACGCGCGGATGCCGAATGCGACGCCACGGCCGGGCAGCGGGGTGTAATCACGCAGCAGCGAGGTGTGCGGGCGGGCTTCGCGGTTGGTCAGGTTGTTGCCGTCCAGGAAGACCTCGTAGCTGTTGCTGTCGTTGCGGTCCCAACGGTAGGCGAAGTGCGCGTCAACCAGGGTGTAACCATCGCTGGGTTCTTCGTTCTGGGCCACGTCCTTCTGGCTGCTGTAGCGCACTGCACCGACCGAGGCGCGCCAGCCGTCCTTCGACCAGCGCAGGTCGGCTCCGACGCGGCCGGGCGCGATCCGCGGCAGGTAGCCGCTGTTGGCCAGTTCAACGGTGTAGTTGTGACTGTGGTCGTCATGCGGTACGGCGATGTCGACGGTACGGCTGCCGCTGCCATCGAGTTCCGCCTTCACGTAATCGCCGAACACGCGCAGGTCCCAGTCGCCGGCACCGCCTTCAAACAGGTGGAACAGCGCTTCAGCTTCGGCACCCTTGAAGGTGGCGTCCTGCTGGGTCCACAGGCGAACCGGCAGCCCTTCCTCCACGCCGGTGTCGGCGAGGTAGATGAAGTCCTTGAACTTCGTCTGGTAGATCGACGCGGAGAAGTCGACCAGGTCGCTGTGCGTGTGGATGCCAAGCTCCATGCGCTGGCCGCGCTCGGTTTTCAGGTTGGCGTCGCCGATTTCCAGCGAACGCGTGGCGATGTGTGCACCTGCGGCGTACAGCTCTTCGGTGGTCGGCGCACGTTCGGAACTGTCGATGCCGAAGCGCAGGTCGACGCTGTCATTGAGCTTCCAGATGCCTGCTGCCGAAAGGTTGGTCGCATCGAAGTCGCGGCTGCGATAGTCGCCGGTGGGCTCCAGCTTGACCTTGTCCTGGCGCGCACCCAGTTCCAGCTTCAGCGGGCCGAACTGCTTTTCCTGCAGCACGAACACGCCCAGGCTGCGGGTGCCGGTGTCCGGCACAAAGGCTTCCTCGCCCTTCGCGCCGAAATCGGTGTTGCCGAACTGCAGGCCGAACGCGCCGTCCCAGCCGCCAATCTGCTGCTGCGTCGCTTCCACACGGCCTTCAATGCCGCGGTTGGTGAAACGGGTCGACGGAGTGCCGGCTTCCAGCTCGGTGTGCTCGTAATCGGTGTAGCCGGCGCGGACGTTGATGTTCTTCAGGAACGACACCGGGTTGTAGATGCCGCCCTTCACGTCGAAGCGGTTCTGCACCATGTCGATCCGAACATCGTGCTCGTCGCCGTCCTCCTCTTCGTCGCCATGGTCGTGATCATGGTCTTCGTCTTCGGCATGCACATGCGCGCCGTTGGGGATACCGTAGTTGGTGCGATAGGTGCTGGCGGACGCACCAAAGTAACCACCTTCGCCCAGCCAGGTGGCACCGACGCCGCCGGCGCGGGTGCGGATGGAGCTGTTGTCGAGGCGGCCGCGACGCGGTTCGTCGGTGTCGCCTTCCTCATGTTCATGGTCATGGTCGTGGTCTTCCAGACCGTCGATGACGGCGTAGCCCGGAATGCGGTAGTCGTCGCCATTGCGGACCAGGCCGTCCACATGCAGCACCACGTTGCCGCTGACGCCGTCGAGTCGGAACATGCCGCTGCGCTCGTCATTGACCGAATTGCCACGCAGTTCGGCGCGGCCGCTCAGCGGACGATCCGGGATCTCGCTGGCAATACGGCCATCCACGACATTCACTGCGCCACCGATCGCGCCGCTGCCGAACAGCAGGGTGGCCGGTCCCTTGAGGACTTCCACCTGGTCAGCCAGGAACGGCTCGATGCTGGTGGCATGGTCGGCACTGACGGTGGAAGCATCGAGATTGCCCACGCCATTGGACAGCACCTGCACGCGCGGGCCTTCCTGGCCACGGATGATCGGGCGGCCGACACCGGGGCCGAAGGACGTGGTCTGGACGCCGGGCAGCTTGGCGACGGTGTCGCCCAGGGTGCCGGCCTTCGCCTCGTCCAAGCGTTCACCGGCGAGCACCTCCACCGGGCGAGCGAGGGATTCGGCGTCGCCCTGCAGCGGTGAGGCGGTCACCTTCACGGTCGACAGTTCAGTCAGGTGGCGGTCGGGATGGCCTTGGTCCTCAGCGGCACTGGCGAGGGCGGGAACCAGCGCCAGCGCGAGGGCGAGGGACAGCGCGTGCGGGGTAAGCAGGGGGCGGGAAGAGCGCATGGAATGGGATCCGTCAGTAAAATTGTTACTTTGTATCAATGGGTTGGCGCGGCTTGCCTGTCAGTTCCGGCCCGTTCTGGGACGTGGGGTGACGGTGGAGGAACGGCGGGAAGGGTGCGCGTCAGGATTGATGTTATATTATTCCACATCGTGTCGCCGACCCTGCTGGAAGTCATGCCCCTGTTCCCCGGCCTTCGCCATCTGCTAGATCGTTTTGGTGCCACTGGCTCCCTGCTCTGTGCCGTGCACTGTGCGGTTCTGCCCGTGTTGTTGGCGGCGGCCCCGTCGTTGGGCCTTTCGATATGGATGAGCGACGGGGTTGAACTGGCACTGGTGTGCTTCGTGACCCTGCTTGGGTTGTTCAGCCTGGTCTGGGGCTACCGCCGGCATGGCGCGCTGCGCGCGCTGGGGTTCCTGGTGCCGGGGCTGGTGGCCCTCTGGGCCGGTCTGCTTTATGACCCGCTGCACCACTCGGCCGTACCGCACGCCATCGTGATGACCCTGGGCGGTGTGCTGGTGGGGGTTGCGCATCTGGTCAACCTGCGCCTGAACCATGGCCACGTCCACGACGCCAGCTGTGCGCATTGAGGCCGTGTGATAGGCTTTCGGATCGTGTGCGGGGGAGTCTGAAAACGACTTTCCTGCCGAACCCGTGTCCGTACGGGGTAATCAGTATTCAGACTTTAAGGAGTTGACGACATGGGTAAGGGTGACCGCAAGACCGCCAAGGGCAAGCGCTACAACGCCAGCTATGGCAATTCGCGCACGCACAGCGTGAGCAAGGTGGCCGTGGGCGCAGCTGCGCCGGTCGCCAAGAAGACCGTGGCCAAGGCCCCGGCAAAGAAGGCCGTTGCCAAGAAGGCTGTGGCCAAGGCCAGCTGATCCCTCATCAGGATCGGTTGAGAAAAACGCGGCGCTTGCGCCGCGTTTTTTTTTGGATTTTGGCGAAAAGCCGGGGTGGTCACCGACCCACTGTAGTGGCGGGTCGGGGTGGGCTGGATGCGGCGACCGCCAAACCAGGGATGCCGTGAACACCGGCTGTTCGCCTGAATCCAACAGCAGCCGGGCAAGCCCGGCTCTACGGATCGCATGCAATCAGACGAAACGTGTGCAGTCGAGCGCCGTACGCGCTTACTTCAACGCCGGCAGCAGCGTCTGCGGATTTCCGTCGTTGGGCGCGGCCGGAATGTCGAGCAGGCGGGTCAGCAGTGGGTACACGTCAACGTTGTCGAAGCCGGGCAGGGTTTCTCCCTGCTTGAACGAAGGGCCACGGGCGATGAACACCGCGCGCATCGAGGGCAGGGCGTTGTCGTAACCGTGCGAACCGCGTTCGCCGGCCTTCTCCTGAATGCGGTCACGGCGCATCGCGTTCCAGCCTTCGTGCATCTGGCAGATGATCGGCGGGATGCGCGGGTTCGAGCCGTACTGCCAGCGCGCCGGCAAGGTCTCGCGGGTCCAGCAGTCGTACTGCGCGTGCGCGCCCAGCAGCGCCTTCTTTGCCTGCGTTTCCTTGCCCGGCAGCGGTGCGAAACCTACCGACTGGCCGACGGATACGTCCTTGGCCAGCGAGGGATCGACCATGTCTTCGACCGCGATCGTGTTCCCCTCCGGCACCAGCGCCATGCCGTGGTCGGACACCACGATCACGTTGGTGCTGTCTGCAATGCCGCGCGCCTGCAGGCCATCCAGCAGCCGGCCCACCGCGGCGTCGGCGTCTTTTACCGCCGCCGCGTACTCGGGTGAGTTCGGTCCGTGCTGGTGCCCTTCGTGATCCACGTTCTCCATGTACAGCGTCACCAGGCGCGGAGCCTGCGCATCATCGCGTGCCACCCAGCCCAGCACCTCGTCCACCCGGTCCGGCAATGGGACGCTGCCGTCGTAGATCCGCCATTGGGTGGGACGCACGCCCTGGATCGCCGCTTCGCTGCCCGGCCACGACCAGATCGCCGTGCGCAGACCCGCCTTTTCCGCACCGACCCAGATCGGCTCGCCGCCCCACCAGCGCGAATCCGTCACCGCTTCGCGCTTGCTCAGCTTGAAGCTGCCCAGTTCGTCTTCGTGCATGCTGTTGTGCACGATGCCGTGGTGATCCGGACGCAGCCCGGTCACGATGGTGTAGTGGTTGGGGAAGGTCAGCGAGGGATACGACGGCGTCATGTACTGCGCGCGGACACCGTCATGCACGATGCGCGACAAGTTCGGGGTGATGCCCTTGTCGAGCATGTCCGCACGCAGGCCGTCGATGGAGACCAGCAGCAGCTTCGGTGCCTGCGCCGCCACCGTCGTGGACGCCGCCGAGGCCGGCGAGGTGGAAGGGGTGCTGGCACAACTGGTCAGCGCGAGGGTGGCGGCAATCGCCAGAGTCAGGCGGACAGAGATCATCCGGCCATCATAGGCCGCACCGGTGACCGCGCGAAGACAACCAATGGCACATCACACCAGTAGCGGCGTGCCCCGGCCTTCCAGTTCCAGCAGCGCCGCCTTGGTTTCAATGCCGCCGCCAAACCCGGTCAGCGCACCGCTCGCCCCGATCACGCGGTGGCACGGCAGCACAATCGGCAGCGGATTGCGCCCATTGGCCGCACCCACTGCACGGCTCGCGGTCGGTTGGCCGATGTGCCGGGCCAGCTGTACATAGCTCCAGGTCTGGCCGAACGGGATATCCGCCAAGGCTTTCCACACACGCAGCTGGAAGTCGGTGCCATGCGGTGCCAGCGGCAGCTCGAAGGCGGTGCGCTCACCGTGCAGGAACTGCAGCAGCTGCGTGCGCGCATCGCGCAGCGCGTGCGCATCGCGCTGCCAGCGTTCGCGGCCTTTGGCGTCGTAGCGGTTGTTCTCGAACAGGATGTGGTGGATGCCCTGGCTGTCGCCGGCCACGGTCAGTGCGCCAATCGGGCTGTCGAAGGTGTCATAGAGCAGGGTCATTTTGTGTCTCCTGAAGTGGTCACGGTCGGCGTGGCCAGGTGCCACAGATGCAGCACGGCATACGCACGCCACGGTCGCCAGGCCTGCGAGCGTGCCTCGGTAGCGCGTTCGCTCAGGCGCGTGCCTTCACCCAGCACCTGCTGCAGCACCAGGTCGCCGGCCGGGAACGCATCGGGCAGGCCCAGTGCCCGCAGCGCGATGTAATGCGCGGTCCAGGGGCCGATGCCGGGCAGGGCGACGCAGCGTTCAATGAAGCTGTCCAGGCGCTGGCCGGCGGCGAAATCCAGCCGTCCTTCGGCGACCGCTGCGGCGACCGCGCGGACCGTGGCGGCGCGCGAGCTTGGCAGGCCAACGGATTCCAGTGGCGCGTCTGCCAGTTGCAACGGTGTCGGAAATTCGCGGTCCAGCCCTTCCGGCATGCCTTCCAGCACGCCGCCGAAGCGGTCCACCACCCGACGCGCGAGCGTGATCGCCGCGGCCACGCTGACCTGCTGCCCCAGCACCGCACGCACCGCCACCTCGAAACCGTCCCAGCCACCGGGCACCCGGAGCCCGGGGCGCTCGGCCACGCCGCGCGCCAGCAGCGGTTCCGGGGCGAAGCTGGCATGCACCATGCGCAGGTCGGCATCCAGGTCGAAGATGCGTCGCACCCGGCGCACCACGCCGGGAATCGCGCGCGGATCGATCTGGCCCAGTTGCAGCAGCAGTTCGGGGCGGCGCGGGTCAGCCGTCACCGTGATGATCGACGGACGCCCGGCGGGGCCGATCACCCGCTGGTAGCGGTCTTCGCCGATCTGCTCGATGCCGGGAATGCAGCGCCGGCGCAGGAACGCGAGCATGGCCGGGAAGTCCAGTGGCGGGCGGTAGCCCAGGCGCAGGGTCAACGCGCCGTCGTCGAGCGCGCCGCGCTGGCGGCGGATCGCCGTGGGCGGCATGCCGCAGCCCTCAAGGAAGGCCGCATTGAAGCGGCGCAGGCTGTTGTAGCCGGCCGCCATGGCCACGTCGGTCACCGGCAGCCCGGTTTCGGTCAGCAGCTGCTTGGCCAGCAACAAGCGGCGGGTGGCATGGATCTGCGCCGGGGCCGCGCCCAGCCGCGATACGAACAGGCGCTGCAGTTGCCGGGCGCTCAATCCCACCCGCGCCGCCAGCTCGCCCACCGCGGCATCCTGCAGGTAGCCATCATGGATCAGTGCCAGTGCACGCTGCAGGGTTTCGTTGTGCAGGGCGTCCTGCGCCTCGGGAGCCAGCTCCGGCCGGCAGCGCAGGCACGGGCGGAAGCCCGCAGCCGCCGCTGCTGCCGCAGTGGGGTAGTAGTCGACATTGCGCGGCTTCGGTGGCGGGGCCGGGCACACCGGGCGGCAGTAGATGCCGGTGCTGCGCACGGCGGTGTAGAACACCCCGTCGAAGCGCGCATCGCGGGCGAGGCGGGCGCTTTCGCAGGCGGCGTAGTCCAGGGGCAGGGCGGTATCCATGGCCGCCAGTCTATGCCCGCGAGCCTGCCCAGGCTCGCCGTTTTCGGACGTGTATGCGCAACCCCGGCGGGGCGGTTCAGGGCAGGTTCCCGCGCGACGCCCGCAGCGCACTAGACTGTGTCTTCACGTGTCGGCTCCGGCACGCCATCGAACGGGAACCGGGTATTCATGTTGCTCAAGTCGTGGGGATTGCCGTTGCTGTGTCTGGGTCTGGTCGCCTGCAGCCAGTTGGAGAACCCGGGCAACGTGACCGCCGCGGAAAAGGCCGCGCGTGCACCGGCAGTGGACGGCAACAACATGGTCTCGATCAACGCCGCCGACGCGCCGCCGGCGGTGCCACCACCGCCGCGCAAGGGTGAGCAGGGCTGGCCCGAGGTGGCACTGGAAAACGGCAAGGCCTGGATCAGCTGCGATACCGACTACGCCGGTGACGCCGGCGATGGCGTGGCGCTGGAAGCGTTGGACCGCGCCAGCCTCGATGCGGCCGTCGCACCGTGTGCCGAACGCGGCCTGCTGCGCCTGCGTTATGTGGGCAAGATCAATCCCGGTTTCTCTGAGCTGGTGGCCCGCACCGCGCTGGTGGCCGAAGCGCAACGCATCCAGAGCCGCATCCTCGATCTGGACTCCAGTGGCGGCCAGGTCGAAGCGGCGATCGTGGCCGGCGACCGCATCGGCGAATCGCGCTGGACCATCTGGGTGCGCGAAGGCTCTGTCTGCCACAGCGCCTGCGTGTTCGTGCTGGCGGCGGGCGACAACCGGCTGGTGGCCGGCAAGGTCGGCATCCACCGCATGATGCGGATCAGCTCCAAGGCCACCTCGCGTGCGGAGCTCAACCGTGAACTGCAGGAGGTTTATGACAACGTCAAGGACTACCTGCAGCGCAACGGCGTGGCGGTGGGCGTGGCCGACCTGATGATGACCGTGCCCAACCGCAGCCTGCGCCTGCTCAGTGCGGATGAACTGCGCCAGTTCGGGCTCGATGGTACGAACGCGGTGCAGGACGACCTGGAGCGGATCAAGCAGATGCGCAAGTGCGGCGACGACTTCGTACGCCGCAAGGATGCGTTCCTGGTCGCATTCGATCAGGAGTGCAAGCGCGAGGGCAGCGAGCTGGAGGCGGTCACCGCGTGTGGGCAGGCGCTGAAACAGCGCTTCGGCTTCCCGGACGAAACCTGCCCTGCGGAAAGCCCGCTGTCGGAGATTGACGTCTCCACCCTGCTGCCGCCGCCCGCCAGCAAGTCGCAGGAGCCGCTGGCCGAGCGCACTGCCAGTGATGCGGCGCAGCCGGCAGCCGAGGCCGCCGAGCGCAACTGACGGCGTGCTAACGCAGGTGGCTTAGACTCTGGCCACCTTTCACTTGGATGGTGAACCGATGCGCGTTTCGTTGCTGCTGTCGCTCCTGCTTCCCGTTGCCGCGCTGGCCCAGACGCCAGCCCCGGCCACTCCCGCACCGGCACCGGCGCGCCCGGCCCCGTCCGCGCCTTCCGCCGCCGCACCGGCGACGGCGGCCACGCCTGCGCGTCCGGCCCTGACCCCGGCGCAGCAGAAGCAGGTCAAGGAACAGGACGACCAGCTCAGCGCCGCCGCCCGCCAGATTGCCGTGCTGGTGGACAGCAGCCGTGCTGCCGAGGCCTGGAAAGGCGCATCGGCAGTGGCCCGCAAGGCGGTGCCCGAACAGACGTTCGTCAATCAGCTGGCCGCAGACCGCAAGCGCCTGGGCGCGCTGACTTCGCGCGGCCAGCCGGTGGTGACGCGGGTGAAGTACGGCCCTGGGGCCACGGTGCCGGAAGGGCTGTACATCAACGTCAGCTTCCCGACCCAGTTCGCCAACAGTCCGCAACCGGTACGCGAGCTGGTCTCGTTCCGTCTGGACGAGGACAAGGTGTGGCGACTGGCTGGCTACAGCGTGCGCGCTGCTGCGCCCTGATCAACGCTGCATTCCCTGATTGAAGGAGCCGCCATGGGTACCGAAGTGCAGATGCTGGGCTGGTCGATCGTGCTGGGTCTGGTCCAGCTGCTGGTCGCCGATTTCGCGGTCACCCGCGAGCGCGGGCTGGCCTGGAACGTGTCTTCCCGCGACGGCGAGGCACCGCCACCGGGCAAGGTGGCCGCGCGCCTGCTGCGGGTGCAGGCCAACTTCATGGAAACCTTCCCGTTCTTTGCCGCGGCCGTGCTGGCCGTGGTGCTGACCCAGCGCCAGGACGGGCTGACCGCCCTGGCGGCGCAGCTCTACTTCTGGGCGCGACTGGTCTATGTGCCGCTGTACGCCGCCGGCATTCCGGTGCTGCGCAGTGCGGTGTGGATGGTATCGCTGGCCGGCATCGTGCTGCTGGTGTGGGTGCTGCTGCGCGCGCTGGCGTGAACGTCCGCGAACCTGCGCTGATCCAGATCAAGGGCCAAGGCAAGGCAGGGCGTTAAGCTGCTGGTACCGCACACGTCATCAGGAAGGACTCATGCCGGACACCGCAACCCAGGCGCAGGGCGTGCAGGACAGCACCGCAGCAACGCAGATTGGCACCGTTGACGTGCTGGTGGTGGGAGCGGGGCCGGCGGGACTGTGCTTTGCCCGCGCGCTGGCTGGCAGCGGCCTGAGCGTCACCCTGGTCGAGCAGCAGCCACGCGCGGCACTGGCCGACGCCGCCTTCGACGGGCGCGAGATCGCACTGACCCACGCCTCGCGTCGCATCCTCGAACAGCTGGGGGTGTGGGAGCGGCTTGATCCGGCCGAGATCTCCGACCTGCGCGATGCGCGGGTCATGGACGGCAGTTCACCCTTCGCGCTGACCTTTGCTGCCGACCAGCAACAGGGCGATGCGCTGGGTTGGCTGGTACCCAACCACCTGATCCGCCGCGCCGCCTGGGACAGCGTGCAGGGCCAGACCGGCCTGCAGCTGATTGACCAGACCAGCGTACGCGAAGTCGTGCCTGGTGCGGCCCACAGCACGGTGACCCTCAGCGATGGCCGCCGCCTGCAGGCGAGGCTGGTGGTGGCCGCCGACAGCCGTTTCTCGGCCACCCGCCGGCTGCTCGGCATGGGCGCGACGCTGCGTGATTTCGGCAAATCCATGCTGGTCTGCCGCATGCAGATCGAGGTGCCGCACGAGCACACCGCGTGGGAGTGGTTCGGCTACGGGCGCACCATGGCGCTGCTGCCGCTTAATGGCGATCTGGCCTCCGCCGTCATCACCCTGCCGCCGCGTCAGATTGCCGAGCTGATGGCGCTGGACGAGGACAGCTTCGGAGCACGGATCAGCACATTGTTCGAGTACCGTCTGGGCAACATGAAGCCGGTGGCCAAGCCGATTGCGTATCCGCTGGTCGGCGTGTTCGCCAATGCCTTCGTGGGCGAGCGCTGCGCGCTGATCGGCGACGCCGCGGTGGGCATGCACCCGGTCACCGCACATGGCTTCAACCTGGGCCTGCAGAGCCAGGACCGGCTGGCGACGGTGCTGCGCACGGCGGCAGAACGCGGCACGGACATCGCCGGGCCGGCGGGCCTGGCCCGTTACGAGCGCGGCCACCGGCTGGCGGCGCGGCCGTTGTATGAGGCGACCAATGTCATCACCACCCTGTACACCGATGACCGCCTGCCGGCGCGGATGCTGCGCCGGGCCGGACTGCGGCTGGCCCAGGGCGTGGTGCCGTTCCGCAAGCTGATTGCCGCGCACCTGACCCAGCGTTGATGGGTCACGCCTCCGGATCGGCGAGGACGTTGATGACCGTGTCGCCGAACTGCACCTGCTGGCCCGCGCGGATCTTGCAGGCCTTGCGCAGTTCCACCTGGCCATCCACCAGGACCTGGCCGTCGCCGATCAGCATCTTGGCTTCGCCACCGCTGGTCACAAGGTCAGCCAGTTTGAGCAGCTGCTTCAGTTCGACGTACTCGCCGTCCAGATCAAATTCGAGGGTCTGCATGCAACGGGTATCCTGTGAAGAGGCACGGACGGCCGGGCCGGGCCGGAACCGGGCGCGTATTGTGCGCCAGCACGCGGCGCAGCGGCATCCCTGCCGGAATCTGTATACGTTGTTCAGGAACGATGCGGTATCATGACGGCCTGAGCGAGTGAATTCTCCTCCAACCGAGCAGCGCCAGGGCACGCGATAAGAAAGGGCGCCCAAAGCGCGGACCATCACCTTTTTTTATCGCACTGCCCTGTAAGACGGCAGTGCCTTTGGAGTTCCCCATGTCCCAAGAATCTTCCGCGCCGCTGCTGTTCGCAGACCTCGGCTTGTCCGACGCTGTGATGCAGGCAGTTGCCGCTGTCGGTTACGAAACCCCTTCGCCGATCCAGGCCGCCACCATTCCCGCGATGCTGGAAGGCCGCGACGTGCTGGGCCAGGCCCAGACCGGTACCGGCAAGACCGCCGCCTTCGCGCTTCCGGTGCTGTCCAACCTGGACTTCAGCCAGACCAAGCCACAGGTGCTGGTGCTGGCCCCGACCCGCGAGCTGGCCATCCAGGTCGCCGAGGCGTTCCAGACCTATTCGGCCAGGATCCCAGGCTTCCGCGTGCTGCCGGTGTACGGCGGCCAGCCCTATGGCCAGCAGCTGTCGGCCCTGCGCCGTGGCGTTCACGTCGTGGTGGGTACGCCCGGCCGTGTGATCGACCACCTGGACCGCGGCACCCTGGACCTGTCCGAGCTGAAGACGCTGGTACTGGACGAAGCCGATGAAATGCTGCGCATGGGCTTCATCGATGACGTTGAAGCGGTCCTGAAGAAGCTGCCGGAAAGCCGCCAGGTGGCCCTGTTCTCGGCCACCATGCCGCCGCAGATCCGCCGCATCGCGCAGACCTACCTGCAGAACCCGGCCGAAGTCACCATCGCCGCCAAGACCACCACCTCGGCCAACATCCGCCAGCGTTACTGGTGGGTGAGCGGGCTGCACAAGCTGGACGCGCTGACCCGGATCCTGGAAGTGGAGCCGTTCGATGCGATGATCATCTTCGCCCGGACCAAGGCCGGCACCGAAGAACTGGCTGAAAAGCTGCAGGCCCGCGGTCTGGCCGCCGCTGCGATCAATGGCGACATGCAGCAGGCCCAGCGTGAACGCACCATCGGCCAGCTCAAGGAAGGCAAGCTGGACATCCTGGTGGCCACCGACGTGGCCGCGCGTGGACTGGACGTGGAACGCATCAGCCACGTGCTGAACTACGACATTCCGTACGACACCGAAAGCTACGTGCACCGCATTGGCCGTACCGGCCGTGCCGGCCGCAGCGGCGAGGCGATTCTGTTCGTCACCCCGCGCGAGAAGGGCATGCTGCGTGCGATCGAGCGCGCCACCCGCCAGCCGATCGAGGAAATGCAGCTGCCGAGCGTGGATGCGGTCAACGACACCCGCGTGAACAAGTTCATGAGCCGCATCAGCGATGCGCTGGCGGACGGCAACATCGACTTCTACCGCGACCTGCTGCAGCGCTTTGAAGGTGAGAACAACGTGCCGGCCATCGACATTGCCGCCGCGCTGGCCAAGCTGCTGCAGGGCGATTCGCCGTTCCTGCTGACTCCGCCGGTGCGCGGCGCGCGTGAAGAGCGCGCACCGCGTGAACGCCATGAGCGTGCAGACCGGGGTGAACGACCGGCCCGTTTCGAACCGCGCTTCGAACGTGGCCCGCGCCGCGATGACGACCGCGCCGTGCGCGGTCCGCGTCCGGAAGGCGACTTTGGCCACAACGACGGCGGTTTCGAGCGCGCTCCGCGTCGCGACATCGCCCCGCGCGGTGCGCCGGAAGCCGGCATGGAAACCTTCCGCATCGAAGTGGGCCATGTGCACGGTGTGAAGCCGGGCAACATCGTCGGCGCGATCGCCAACGAAGCCGGGCTGGAAAGCCGCTTCATCGGCCGCATCGACATCCACGATGATTTCTCGGTGCTGGACCTGCCGGCCGAGATGCCCAGCGACCTGCTGACCCACCTGAAGAAGGTGTGGGTGTCGGGCCAGCAGCTTCAGATGCGCCGTGTGGAGCCGGGTGAAGACCTGACCCCGTCGTCGCGTCCGCCGGCCAAGCCGAAGTTCGGCCGCGGCCCGGGCAAGCCGGGCGGCCACCGCGGTGGCCCGGGCGGCAACGACCGGCCGCCGCGCCGCGACGGCTTCAAACCGCGCGGTCCGCGCTGACCCCACGAAAACGCCAGCCCTCGAGGCTGGCGTTTTTCGTTCAGCCCGTTTTCGCACCACCTCAACACCCCCGGACATAGCCTCGGCGCTGTATGGCGTGCTTGGGAGGGCAGGCAGGCGTCGGCGGACGCAGGCCAGCCTGGCATCGCAACCAGCGACGACAGGACAGGAGGGCGCATGCTGGGAGGCGGTAACAGAGAGGGAGGTGGCAACGCGGTACCGCAGGTGACAAAGGGGCTGACCTTGCGGTTCGTGATGTTGACCGGGATGGCGATCGGGTTGGTCGGCATCTCCGCGCTGATCCAGGAACTGCAGGCGGCATCCACGGCGTGGATCGTCGGGCAGAGCCATTGGTCGCGCGGGCAGCAGCGCGCCACGTTTTCGCTGGCGCGCTACATCGAATCGGGAAACCCGGCCAATCTGGCTGACGCCCGCGCCGCGCTGGCGGTGCCACTGGGCGACCTGGACGCGCGCCTGGCCATGGAGCAGGAAAGCCTGGACCGCGATCGCGCGCGCCGCGGCCTGCTGCAGGGTCACAACACGCCGGCCGATGCCGAACGCCTGATCCTGTCATTCCGTTACCTGGGCGGCATGAGCTACTTCCGCGACGCGGTGCAGTTCTGGCGGCGCACCGATCATGGGCTGCTGCAACTGCAGCAGATGGCCGATACCGCCGAGGCCATGCACCAGGCGGGCGGCATGCCGCCGGACGTCCGCCAGGCGATGCTGCTGCATCTGCAGGCGCTGGATCGCAGTCTGCAGGCGCATGCCAACGCATACTCGCAGTCGCTGCTCAACACCGCTTCGATCGTGCGCATCACCACGTTGATCGTCGGCGGTCTGTCCGTGCTTTTGATCACCGTAGTGGCGGTGCTGCTCGCGCGCCGCGTGCGCAACGACCTGATCGAGAAGGAAAGTCGCTTCCGAGCCGCGTTCTACCAGGCCACCATCGGCATGCTGAAACTGGATGTGGAAGGCCGCATCGTCGAGGCCAACCAAAGTGCCGCTGACATGTTGGGTTACCGGCGCGACATCCTGATCGGAATGACCCTGCCGGAGCTGCTGGTGGAAGGCGAACTGGTGCAGAGTCCGGACGGATCCATTGACTGGCCCCAGCAGCTGCGCCCGGCCGAGCTGCGCTTCCGTCGCGCCGACGGCAGCCTGCTGTGGGGCCGCAGCAGCGGAACGCTGGTAAACGCCCCCAACCGGCCGCCGCGGATCTTCGCGATGATTGAAGATGTGTCGCAGAACCATGCGCTGGCCCGTGAGGTGGAGCACCAGGCCAGCCATGACCCGCTGACCGGGCTGATCAACCGCCGCGAGATCGAGCGGCGGCTGGAGCAGGCGCTGCTGAACGTACGCAGCCACGGTGGCGTGCACAGCCTGTGCTACATCGACCTGGACTACTTCAAACTGGTCAATGATGGCCTCGGGCATGCCGCCGGTGACCAACTCCTGCGCAGCCTGTCCGAGTACCTGGTGGGGGCGGTGCGCGATGGCGACTGGGTTGGCCGCATGAGCGGCGACGAGTTCGCGTTGTTTCTCGCCCATGCCGGCCAGGAAGAGGCCCGCCAGGTGCTGCAACGCCTGATGCGTTCATTGGGCCAGGCCGGAGCAGTGCAGGGCGACGGCGCGCCACAGGTCCGCTGCAGCGTCGGCGTGGTCGAGATCACCGCCGATGTGACCGATGTGAACTGGCTGATGAGCGCAGCCGACAGTGCCTGCTACGCCGCCAAGCAGGCGGGCCGCAACCGCGTTCACTTCTACAACGAGACCCGCGAGGCATTGGAAGCGCGGCGACAGGAAGCCGAGCGCCTGGCAGGTGTATCGGCGGCCATGGCCGACAATCGCATGCTGCTGTTCGCGCAGCGCATCGTCTGGCGCGATGATCCGGCCTTCCTGCATTACGAGGTGCTGGTGCGTCTGCGCGGGCGCGACGGCCAGCTGCATTCGCCGGGTGAGTTCATGCCGGCGGTGGAGCGTTATGGCATGGGCATGGCGCTGGATCGGCACGTGCTGGGCCTGTTGTTCCGCCACCTGCAGGTCTGCCCCGGGCATGTGCAGCGGTTGGGACTGTGCAACGTGAACGTATCGGCGCAGTCGATCACTGAGCCCAGCTTCCTGGCCTATGTGGCCGATTTGCTGGAGCGCAACCGTGGGCTGGCCCGGAAGCTCTGCTTCGAAGTCACTGAAACCGCGGCGATCAGCAACCTGGAACAGGCCCGCAGCTTTGTCGAAGCGGTGAAGTCACGTGGGTGCAGGGTGGCGCTGGATGACTTCGGGTCCGGCCTGTCCTCGTTCGGGTACCTGCGCCAGCTGCCGGCGGACATGCTGAAGATCGACGGGGTGTTCGTGCGCGACATGGACGTGGATCCGGTCAGCCGGGCCACGGTTCGGGCAATTACCGAAATCGGCCGCGAACTGCACATGACCGTGGTGGCCGAATGGGTGGAGTCGGACGAGGTGGCCGACCAGCTGCAGGCACTGGGGGTGGACGGGCTGCAGGGGTATGCGGTGGAGCGGCCGATGGCACTGGAAAAAATGACCCGGTCGGCGCTTTGGGCGGCGCGAGGCGATGCGGTGCAGCAGAACTTGCGATAATGGTCGGCGGGGACGGCGCGCACAGGGTGTGTCGGCAGCAGGTGGGGCCGTGGTGTGAGCAGAGGCGTGGTGGAGTTCAAGCAAGGCAGGCAGGGGTCACCAGACCTGGTCTGGCTTCTTTTCGTGCTCATCCTGCTGGTGCCGCTGCAGGCCATCGCGCATGCCCCCGAACCCGGTCGCGACGTGCTGCTGCTTGGCGCGGCCACGGACGAACAGACGCCGCAGCGGGCTTGTCCGCCCGAGGTACTGGCCCGCCATCAGGAGATTCTCGAGGTTCCGGCACCGGTGGGTGGCTGGTCGGGCCAGCCGCAGGCGGTTGACGTGTTCGGCGTGTTCACCGGCGAGGTGCGGATCAGCCACGGTGATCGCCAGATCTGCGGCAACATGCATGATGCCCGCACCCGGGATTCCCGTTTCCGCGCCGGCATCGGCATGGTGGTGGTGCCCAAGGCCGGTGATCATAAGCCGATTGTGGTGTCCTGGACCACGCCACTGAAGCCGTACTGGGTGCCGACGGTGCGCCTGGGCGCACCCAGCCCGGTCCAGCAGAACGACACCGCACGCCTGCTGGTGCGGGTGTCGTGCATCGCGGTGGCGATCGCCTTGGCGCTCTCGGCGTTGATGGGCTATGTCACCGCCAAAGACCGCTCGTTCCTGATCTATGTCGCGGTCTGCCTGGTGTTCGTGCTGTGGCAGGCGGTGCTGGGTGGGTTGAGCGGCTACCCGGAGCCGTGGCTGCCGGTCTACGAAAGCGCCTCGTGGTGGCTGATCGCGCTCAGCGCGGTCACCCTGGGGCTTCTGCTGCCGGTGCTGTGGCGACTCAATGGCGGCGACCGCCTGTGGCCGCGCTCGCGGCTGGGGCAGCAGCTTGTGCTGGGGGCTGGCGTGGTCACTGCCCTGTGTGTGCCGTGGTCTGGCGTGAGCGGGCTGATCTGGCTGTCCGATGTGCTGGAGCATGTGTTCCAGCTGGGGCTGCTGGTCTGCCTCGCGGTCGGGCTGTGGGCACTGCATCGCCGCGACTACTACGCCCTGGCGGGCCTGTCGGCGCTGTTGCCCTGGTGGGTGATGATGCTGGCCGACCTGGTCCAGGCGCAGTGGCTGATTGCGTATCGGATCGAGGCGCTGCAGCTGTCGGCCACCTGGTTCCTGATGACGTCGGCCTATGCCTTGAACCTGCGGTTGGGCCGGCTGCGCCAGCAGCGCGATGAGATGCGGCAGCTGGCTGACACCGATGGCCTGACCGGTCTGCCCAACCGCCGCGCCGGCCTGCGCCTGCTCGCCCGCCATCTGGACCGGCCGGCGCACGAACAGCAGCCGCTGGCGATCGGGTTCCTGGACATCGACCTGTTCAAGGACATCAATGACCGGTTCGGACATGAAGCCGGCGACCAGGTGCTGGTCGCGGTCGCGCGCGCGCTGCGGGGCGCGGTGCGGACGCAGGACAAGGTGGTGCGCATGGGCGGCGAGGAGTTCCTGATCCTGTTGCCGGGCGCCAACCCTGCGGCGGCGCTGTCGCGGCTGGAAAGCGTGCGCCAGCAGGTCGCCGCCGTATCGCCCACGCTGGGGCTGGAGGGGCTGGCGTTGACCGCCAGCATCGGCCTGGCGGTGTGGCAGCCCGGGCGCGATGACCTGGCCGGACTGCTGCGCCGGGCCGACCATGCCATGTACAGCGCCAAGCGCGCCGGTCGCAACCGGGTCTTCGACGCGGAGTAGTGCCAGTCATCGGGAGCCTGTACGTTCGTTTCGGCGCGGGTTTTCCCGGATAATGGCGGGATGACCACCCGACTCAACAAACACATCGCCGAAACCGGCTTCTGTTCCCGGCGCGAAGCCGACCGCCTGATCGGCGAACGCCGCGTCACCGTCAACGGCATCGCCGCCGGCACCGGTGCGGTGGTGGGCGAGGGCGACGTGGTGCTGGTCGACGGCCAGCCGCTGCGTGCCCGCGAAGCGAAAAAGGCCGGCGGTCGCCGCCACGTCTACATCGCGCTGAACAAGCCGGTGGGCGTGACCTGCACCACGGAAAGCGCGGTCAAGGGCAACATCGTCGACTTCGTCGGCCATGAACAGCGCATCTTCCCGATTGGCCGCCTGGACAAGGATTCGGAAGGCCTGATCCTGATGACCAGCAACGGCGACATCGTCAACCAGATCCTGCGTGCCGAGAACGGCCATCAGAAGGAGTATCTGGTGGCGGTGAACAAGCCGGTCACCGACGAGTTCCTGCGTGGCATGGCCAGGGGGGTGCGCATCCACAACGAAACCACCTTGCCGTGCCGGACCTCGCGCATCGCCAAGTTCGGTTTCCGCATCATCCTGGAGCAGGGCCTGAACCGGCAGATCCGGCTGATGGCCGCCGCGTTCGGCTACCGGGTCACCCAGCTGCGCCGGGTGCGCATCGACAACATCAAGATCGGCGCGCTCAAGCCCGGTCAGTGGCGCAACCTGACCGATGCCGAGTTGAAGGGGCTGCTGCCCAAGCAGCTGGACTGGTAAACCGGTGGCGGACGTCCACGGCGCAGTCACGCTTCGTCACGCGATTCAGACTAGACTGCGCGCAGCTCCCGGATGTCGACCCGCTGCATGATCAAGCCCGAGAAGCCTTCCAACGAAGCCTTGCGCCTGGACGCCCTGTACCGTTACCGAATTCTCGACACAGACAAGGAAAAGTCCTTCGAGGACCTGGTCACCATTGCCAAAGCGGTGTGCGGTACCTCGATGGCGGCGGTGACCCTGATCGATGCAGAGCGCCAGTGGTTCAAGTCGATCCAGGGCACCGCGGCTGCCGAATTGCCGCGCGCCGAATCGATGTGCGGCCACGCCATTCTGCAGCCGCAGCAGGTGATGGTGATCGAAGACGCGCGCAACGACGCGCGTTTCCACGACAACCCGATCGTCACCGGTGCGCCACATGTGCGCTTCTACGCCGGCGCGCCGCTGATCAGCAATGAAGGCTATCCACTGGGTACGCTGTGCGTCTTCGACCCGGAACCGCACCAGTTGGATACCGACCAGACCGAGGCGCTGGCGGCCCTGTCGCGGCAGGTGATGCTGGTGATGGAGTTACGCCGTTTTGCCCAGGACATCCAGAGCCACATGCTGGAGCGCGAGGACTACGAACGCCTGCTGGGCGAGTACCACGACCTGCTGCTGGCGCAGAACGCCGACCTGGCCGAGCAGAGTCGCACCGACGTGCTGACCGGTCTGCCCAACCGCCGCGCCATGGCGGTAGCGCTGGAGGCCTCGTTGCTGGACGCGGATGGCCAGCCGCGGCAGACCGCCGTGGCGCTGGTGGACATCGATCACTTCAAGCAGATCAACGACATTCACGGCCATGCCACCGGCGACCGGGTGCTGGCCGAGCTTGGCGTGCTGCTGCGGGCGCATTTCTCCGGACGTGGCATGGCCGCGCGTTACGGCGGCGAGGAGTTCGTGGTGTTGATGCCCGACACCGACCTGCGCACCGCCGAACTGCAGTGCGACTTCCTGCGCATGGCGGTGGCGGAACTGCCGCTGGGCTTCCCGGTCACGATCAGTATCGGCGTGGCTGCGCACAAAGCCGGCGACAGCGTCGACCAGACCGTGTCCCGCGCCGACGCTGCGCTGTACCAGGCCAAGCGCAACGGCCGCGACCGCGTCGTGGTAGCGTAGAGCCGGGCTTGCCGCGCCTCCATGGAAATACAGCCGCCTGTCTGATGAACGCGTCGCCACGCGCCCGGATATCAAATCACCGACATGCAGAGCCGTGTCCACATCACTCCGCAATATTGCGCGCCTCAGCCGTCCCCAGAATCTCCGGATGCTGCACCGGCTTGCGCCGGTTCAACAGCGGATGCAGGAACACCGCACCAACGATGATCGCCACGCCGGCATAGAACAGCGGCGTGAGCTCGCGCTGCTCGTTCAACAGCACCACGGCCAGCACGATGGCGTACACCGGTTCCAGGTTGGTCACCAGTTGCACGGTGTACGCACTCAGATGACGAAGTGCCACCAGCGCCAAGGCGAACGGCAGCAGTGTGCAGACGCCGGCCAGGGTCAGCAGCAACAGGCTGTCGCGCAGGTTGGGCACGACCCACAAGGGGCTGGCCAGCGCCGGCAGCAGGAACGGCAGCAGCGGGGCCAGAACGGTCAGGGTGAGCGTACCCGCACCCAGTTCCACCGCGGTCACGGTGAGCGGGTCAGCGTGGCTGACCAGACGCTTGTTGAGCGAGCCAAAGACGGCGACCAGCAGCGCCGACAGCGCGCCCACCAGTACGCCCAGGCGCATGCCATCCTGCACTCCGCCGACCACCAGGGCCACGCCCGGCAACACCGCGATGCCGAACGCCAGTTCGCGCAGCTGGAACGGGCGCTTGGCCACCCACGGTTCGATCACCGCGGTGAATACCGGGGCCAGCGCGATGCAGGTGGCCGCCACCGAGGCGTTGGCCAGTTTCGCCGCACCGTAGAACGTGAGCCAGTGCAGCGCGACCAGCGCGCCGACCCCGCAGTAACCGGCCAGCAGGCCAGGGGAGAGCTGGCGCAGGCCGCGCCAGACCCGCGGCAGCAGCGCCAGCATGGCTACCACCAGCAGCATGCGCCACCACACCAGCGGCAGCGCAGGCAGGCTGATCAGGACGCCGAGGATGGCCGTAACGCCCCACAACAGCACACAGAAATGGATTTGCAGCAGCGCTTTGCGGGTATCGGTCATCGGCATGCGAGTATTGTGCGCGTTAACCTTCGCGAGGAACACCATGCGCGCACCTTCCACCGTGGCCCGGTATCTGGCCGGGCTGACCGCCCTGGTCGCCATGTTGTCGCTGGTGCTGCAGTTCGTGCTGTTGATGCCCGCGGGCAGCGGCCTTGACGGTGTGGGCAGTGCGGTGGGGCGCTTCCTGGGGTACTTCACCGTTCTCAGCAACATCGGCGTGGCCATCGTCTGTGTGGCGCGTGCCAGCGGCGATGCGGACGGGGTGGCCGGTCCCGGTCCGCGCGCAGCGGTGGCGTTGTACATCGCCATCACCGGGCTGGTCTACGTTTTACTGCTGCGCGCGCTCTGGCACCCGCAAGGGCTGCAGTGGTGGGCCGACATGGGCCTGCATTACGCCGTACCGGTGCTGTACCTGCTGGGCTGGGTGCTGGGCGAGCATGGCGGACTGCAGTGGCGGCAACTGCTGCTCGCGCTGCTGGTGCCGGTGGTCTACCTGGGGTGGGCGCTGCTGCTGGGTCAGCGCACCGGGCAGTATCCGTACCCGTTCCTGGACTGGCCGGTGCTGGGGTGGAAGGCCTTTCTGGGCAACGTGGCGACGATGGCGCTGGCCTTCACTGCGTTCGGTGCTTTGCTGTGGAAAGTGGATCGGAGTCTGTCCCGGCGCTGACCGGCGGTTACCCGCCCACGCTGCGCAACTGGTCGCGCAGCGCCATCGCCGCACCGGGATTGCGTTTCTTCGCGGCACCGATGAACAGGATGTAGACCTCGCGCGAGGCTGCGGGAATCACCTCATGGCTGAGATGCGGCAGGTCAGGGTTGTCTTCGCCGCGCGCCCAGCGCAGCGCACGCAGCGCCCATTGTTCAAGCTCGCGTTGCGGGTAACCGGCGCGCAGGTTGGCGTGTGACTGCATCAGCCGCGCATAGATGAAGGGGCCGGTGGGATCGGCATGGCTGGGATAGTCCGTCGAGCCACTGAACACCAACGCGACCCGATGGGCGCGCGCCACCGCGATCAGCTCGCGGGTCCATGCGCTCGGATTGCGAACCTCAAGCGCATGCTGCAGCATGCGTCCTTCGGCCTCGCGTGGCAGGCCCTCCAGTAGACGGTCAAATTCCTGTGCTCCGGCCGGGTGCTGCTCGCCGAACTGCCAGACCAGGGGCCCAAGCCTATCCTGCAGGGTGGTAATCCCCTGAATGAAGCCATCGGCACGTGCGGCGACGGCAGCGAGGTCATGCCCTTGGACGAGACTGCGCGGCACCTTGGCCGAGAAGCGGAATCCCGGCGGTGTCTGCTCGCGCCACTGCGCGTACACCGCAGGCTTCTGTGCGCGATAGAACGTGCTGTTGATTTCGATGCAGCCCAGCTGCGTGGCCGCATGCGCCAGTTCATCGCGCTGTGGCAGCCCGACCGGGTAGAAGGTTCCGTCGCGCCATTCTGGAAACACCCAGCCGCCGACCCCGGTACGGATGGTGCCGGCATCGCCCATCATGCGGTCGGGTGCCCGGGCTGCCACGGGTCATAGCTGCCAAACCACCACAAATGACCTTCCGGATCACGGCAGGCATAGCCGCGGCCGCCGTAGTCCTGGTCGGCGATATCGATCACCACCTTGGCTCCAGCCGCGACCGCGCGGGCATAGTGCGCGTCCGGGTCGGTCACGATCACGCAGGCGCTCTGGGTTTCGCGACCGTCGATCTGGTCCGGCTGGACGACCAGTTTTTCCCATTCGCCGCCGTTGTCCACCGACCCCAGCATCACCATGCCGCCGCCGTAGACCAGTTGCGCGTGGTAGACGATGGCACCGTCGGCGTACACCGCCTGCGGCTTGAAATCGAACGCCTGCTCCAGCCAGGCGATGGCCGCATGGGCATCGCGGTAGCGCAGGCAGGGAATGATGGCACTGGCTGCAGGGACGGTCATGGCGACATCTCCGGGCGGGCTTCTGGCACAGGCGAGGGTGCGGCGCGGCGCGTTACCATTCTGCGAAAGGCGGCGCTGAATGCGGCCTCGACATTCCGGTTACAGCTTCGTGGAGACACTGCTTGAACACATCTTGGATTGGAGGCGTCGTGCTGCTGGCGTGCGCACCTTTGGCATCGGCGGCCGCGCCGACTGAACTGGAATCCCGGCTGGAGGCCACGGTGGAACGTGTGCGCGCACGGTTCGATGTGCCCGGCGTGGCGGTGGCGGTGGTCAAGGATGGGCAGGTTGTCCTGGAACGTGGCTTCGGCGTGCGTGAACAGGGCAAGCCGGACCCGGTCCAGGCCGACACCCTGTTCGCCATCGCGTCCAATACCAAGGCGTTCACCGCCACCTCGCTGAACCTGCTGGCCGAGCAGGGCAAGCTGAAGATGGACGACCGGGTGATCGACCACCTGCCGTCGTTCCGCATGTCCGACCCGTATGTCACCGGCGAGATGCGCATCCGCGACCTGCTTTCGCACCGCAGCGGGCTCAGCCTGGGTGCGGGTGACCTGTTGTTCTGGCCAACCACCACCTACAGCAATGCCGAGGTGGTGCAGCGCCTGGGCAAGGTGCCGCTGAAGGGTGGCTTCCGTGACCGCTATGCCTACGACAACATTCTGTACGCAGTCGCCCAGCAGGTGATCGAGCAGGTGTCGGGGCAGTCGTATGCCGACTTCCTGCAGCAGCACATCTTCAACCCGGTCGGCATGACCGGCACCCGCTACAACGCCGACCATCTGCGTGCCGGTGACAAGGCGGCGGTGGGGCATGCCAAGTACGACTTCAGCGACCTGCGCACGGTGGCACCGCTGACCTGGTCCAACAACGCAGGTGCCGGCGGCCTCTACTCCAGCGTGCATGACATGGCACGCTGGATGAAGGTGCAGCTGGCGCAGGGCGTGATGGAGAACGGCACCCCGCTGTTCACCCCCAAGACCCAGCAGGCGATGTGGCAGGTGATCACCCCGCAGGTGGTGGCCGAGCCGGCGGTGCCGGAACTGGCCGCAGCCAAGCCGAACTTTGCCGGTTACGGGGAAGGCTGGAGCCTGAGTGATTTCCGCGGCCAGAAGCTGGTGTGGCACACCGGTGGCTGGCCAGGCATGGTGTCGCGGGTCACCCTGGTACCGGAACAGAAGCTGGGCATCGTCGTGCTGACCAACCAGGAAGTCGGCGCTGCGTTCAATGCGATCACGCTGGACGTGCTGGACGCCTATCTGAAGCCGCAGACGCCCACCGACTGGGTGGCCGCCTACGCCGCGGCCGTGGCCAAGGCGCAGGACAAGGCTGACGAAGGCTGGGCCGCTCACCAGGCCGCGCGCGATCCGAAGTCGAAACCGTCACTGCCGCTGGCGAAGTACGCCGGCCGTTATCGGGATGCGTGGTATGGCGACGTGCATGTTGAAACGGCCAACGGTGGACTGCGCCTGCGCTTCGACAAGACCGCGCAGCTGGTGGGCCGGTTGGAGCACTGGCAGCACGATACCTTCATTGTGCGCTGGGACGATCGTTCGCTGAATGCCGATGCGTTTGTGAATTTCAGTCTGGACCCGGATGGCAAGGTGCGTGAAGTGCGGATGCAGGCGATTTCGTCGTTGACCGATTTCAGTTTTGATTTCCAGGATCTGGTGCTGGAGCCTGCTCCGTGAAGGTGGGCTGAGGTTGCCGGGCATGGCCCGGCACTACAATCATCGGCCGCAGCAGTGTTGTTGGAGATGACAGGATGTTCCGCTGGTTCGAATCGCTGATTCCGGTGTTCCCGCCGGTGGATGCGCGCATGCCGCCGCGCAATGTGGCGGCGTTCTATCTGTACTACCTGCGCCCGGTGTGGCCGGTGCTGCTGGCCACGCTGGTGGCCGGCCTGCTGCTGGCGCTGGTGGAAGTGGCGATGT
The DNA here is from genome assembly GCA_039592995.1 of Stenotrophomonas sp. GTDB lineage: Bacteria > Pseudomonadota > Gammaproteobacteria > Xanthomonadales > Xanthomonadaceae > Stenotrophomonas. Next base: position 97,979 of record JBCNQC010000009.1, read on the forward strand.
TCGATTTCCTTGGTCGCATCGTCGACATGGTCAGCGAACAGCCCGATGCCAGCTTCTTCACGCGGCACGCCGACACCCTGCTGTGGATGGCGGCGATCACCCTGATCGCCCGGCCGGTGCTGGTCGGCCTGCACAACCTGCTGGTCAACCAGGCCATCGTGCCCGGGCTGAGCAACCGCTCGCGCTGGCTGATGCACAACTACGTGGTGCGCCAGAGCCTGTCGTTCTTCCAGAATGATTTTGCCGGCAGCATGGCCAACAGGGTGATGCAGACCGGTACCTCGCTGCGCGAGTCGGCGGTGCAGATGGTCGACTCGCTGTGGTACATCGTGGTCTATACCGGCACCGCGCTGTACCTGTTCGCGCAGGCCGACTGGCGGCTGATGGTCCCGCTGGTGCTGTGGCTGGCCGCGTACGTGGTCATCATGTGGATCTTCGTGCCACGCGCGAAGGAACGCGCCTGGATCGCGTCGGAAGCCCGTTCCAAGGCGATGGGGCGCATCGTCGATGGCTACACCAACATTCCCACGCTGAAGCTGTTCGCCCACGGTGGGCGCGAGCAGGCCTATGTGGCTGAAGCGATCGAGGAGCTGGCGGTGAAGCATCGCCGGCAGACCCGCATCACCACCAGCCTGGACCTGACCATTTCGATCGTGAACGGCTTTCTGATCGCCGGCACCTGTGGGTTGGCGCTGTGGCTGTGGAGTGGTGGTCATATCACGGTGGGGGCGATCACGCTGGCGACCGGTCTGGTGATCCGCATCCACAACATGTCCGGCTGGATCATGTGGACCATCAACGGCATCTTCGAGGACATCGGCACGGTGCAGGACGGCATCACCACCATTGCCCAGCCGCTGACCGTGCAGGATCGGGCCGATGCGGTGCCGCTGCAGGTCACCCATGGCGGCGTGCGCTTCGAGGACATCCACTTCCATTACGGCAAGAAGGGCGGGGTGATTGCCGGGCTGAACCTGGCGGTGAAGCCGGGCGAGAAGATCGGCCTGGTCGGCCCCTCCGGTGCCGGCAAGTCGACCCTGGTCAACGTGCTGCTGCGGCTGTACGACCTGGAGAGCGGGCACATCCGCATCGATGGCCAGGACATTGCTGCGGTTACCCAGGAAAGCCTGCGCCGGCAGATCGGCGTGGTCACCCAGGACACCTCGCTGCTGCACCGGTCGATCCGTGACAACCTGCTGTACGGTCGGCCGGATGCCACGGAAGACGAATTGCGCGCGGCGGTAGCCAAAGCCCGTGCCGATGCCTTCATCGACACGCTGCGTGACGGGGAGGGGCGTACGGGTTATGACGCGCACGTCGGCGAGCGCGGAGTGAAGCTGTCGGGCGGCCAACGCCAGCGTATCGCCATTGCCCGCGTGCTGCTCAAGGACGCCCCGATCCTGGTGCTGGACGAAGCGACCTCCGCGCTGGATTCAGAAGTGGAAGCGGCGATCCAGGACAGCCTGGATGAGCTGATGGGCGGCAAGACCGTGATCGCGATTGCGCACCGGTTGAGTACGATTGCGCGAATGGACCGCCTGGTGGTGATGGACCAGGGCCGGATTGTGGAAACCGGCACGCATGCCGAGCTGATTGCCGCGGGTGGGTTATACGCGCGCCTGTGGGCGCGGCAGACCGGTGGGTTTGTGGCGGCGGATTCGTAGAGCCACGCCCTGCGTGGCTGCGCGTGGTGACAAACATGGTCGAAGCCGCGCAGGGCGTGGCTCTACGCAATGCAAAAAACGGCCCGGTGATTGCCGGGCCGTTTTTCCATTGCCTTACTCGATCGGCTGCCCCAGCATCAGCTGGCGCGCGAAGCGCACCGGCGGTGCGCCGTAGGACAGCATCTGGTCGTGGTAGGCCTTCAGGTTGAACTTCTCACCCTGCTTTTCCTGCACCGCCTTGCGGGTGTCGAAGTGTTCCTGCGCACCGACGAAGTAGGTCGGCAGCTGCGCCGAGGTCAGCTGTGCGCGCACCCACTTGCCCGACGCTTCGCTTTCCTGCTGGAAGGCATCATGGGTCATCAGGTGCATCGCCTGCTCACGCGTCCAGTTGTCCACGTGCACGCCCTGGTCCAGGATCGCGTTGGAAATGGTGCGCAGGTAGAACTTCAGCTGCACCAGGTGGAACAGCGGATCGTTGTCCAGGTAACCCTGCTCCTGCATCATCCGCTCGGTGTACACGGCCCAGCCTTCGGCGAACAGGCCCGAACGCAGAACAGCGCGCAGCGTGGACGGGAACTTGCCCGAGTGCCAGCCTTCCAGGTAGTGGCCCGGGGTACCCTCATGGATGCTCAGCAGGTGGATCATGCGGCTGTTGTATTCGCGCAGGAACGAGTCGACCTGCTGGTCGGTCCAGTCGTCCGGAATCGGCGACACCGCGTAGAAGGTCTTCAGGTTCTTGTCCAGCGGACCCGGCGAATCGCAGTAGGCCACGGCCACGCCGCGCTGGAATTCCGGCATCAGGATGATGTCCACCGGTGCATCCGGGAGGGTCATCAGGTCGTGCTTGCGCACGAATTCGGTCGACTGGGCCAGCGCTGCCTTGGCGTCTTCCACCACCTTGTCGCGCGCGGGCTTCTCGGCGTAGGCCAGTTCCAGCGCGGCTTCAATCGCGGCCTGCTGCTGTTCGTCGGTCGGGTTGGCCGGCAGGGCCGGCGCACCCGGCTTGTCCTTCAGCACGGTCTGGGCGATGCCGTACATGTCGCCGCGCACGCGCTTGAGTTCGGCGCGGGCACGTTCGCCGATCTCGGCGCGCGACAGCGACGAGTTCAGGGCGAACTTCAGCTTCTGGTCGTACAGGTCCGCACCGATGCGGAAATCACCCTTGGCGTTCGGCACCAGCGTGGTGTCCAGCCAGGTCTGCTGTTCGGCCACCGCCTTCTTCAGCCCGTCGATGGCGGCCTGCAGGCGCTTGCCGTCTTCCGCCGGCAGCTCGCCGATGTGCGGGGTGATGAAGGTATCGACGATGCTCAGGATGCCCTTGTTCTGCTTGGCCACCGTCTCCGCGTGGATCTTCGGCACGCGGGCCGGGTCCAGGTTTTCACGGGCCTGGGCGAAGATCTGCGGCAGCTTCTCCATGCGCGCGGTCGCCGACTTCAGGCGCTCCGGCAGCGGCGCGAACTCACGCGCCATCAGGCCATACAACGCGCTGCCGGCCAGGCCGTTGTACAGCTGCGGGTCCCACTTCGAGGACTGCAGCACTTCGGCGTTCCAGATTTCCGACTGCAGCTGGTTGCGCAGGATCGCGGCATCGACCTGGTTCTCGCGGCCGAGCTTGCTCACGTCCACCTTGTCCAGCTCTGCCAGCAGGCCCTTGTAGGCGGCCAGCGTCTTCTGCTGACCGGCGGCGCTGAGGTCATCGATCTCGCTGTCGTAGCGGTGATCGCCGATCTGCGTGGCGCTGACCGGCGACAGCTGCATCCAGGTGTCCAGGGCGCGCTTGGACAGGTCAGCGAAGGCCGCATCGGTCGCCGCGTCACCGGCGCTGGCCGCGGCTTCGGTACCAGCCGGGGCGGTGGGGGCGTCAGCCTGCTGGCAGCCGCCCAGGGCGGCAATCAGGGCAAGGGCAAGTAGATGCTGGCGCATCGGCGATCCTGTGCTGTGGGTAATCGCCGAGCATAGGCCGGCGCTGGTGCCGCCCGCCCGTGCCATTGGATTACCATGTGCCCATTCAGACCAGCAAGGAGAGCGGTATGCAGGATCAGGAAACGCCGGCGCGGAAGGCCTGGCACAGCTACGCCGTGGCAGGGATGCTGCTGGTGATGGGACTGGGGGGCTGCGCGCCCCAGAACGGGCATGGGGCGTCCGAAGCGTCGGCCGCCGGAGCCACCATTGCATCGCCGGACGGCGCGATGCTGGCGTACGAGCACACCCTGAACATCAAACTGGAAGCGGAGAAGATCGGGCCACGGGTCAAGCAGATTGCGGAGGCGTGCCAGTCAGCGCGGTTCGGCGACTGCGCGGTGCTGCAGGTGGAGCAGGAGGGAGGTGAGTATCCGTCCGGTTCGGTCCGCTTCCGGGTCGCCCCGAAGGGCGTGGAGCCGCTGATCAGCCTGGCCGGCGAGGGCGGTGAAGTCGCCTCGCGCAATACCCAGGCTGAGGATCTGGCCCAGCAGGTGGCGGACACCGCGCTGACCAAGGCGCGCCTGCAGAAGGAGCACGAGCGCCTGCTGGCGTATCAGGACGGCAAGGACGTCAAGATGGCCGACCTGCTGGTGATTGCCCAGCGCCTGTCGGAGATCGAGGCGGGCGTGGAGCAGGCCAACAAGGATGCTGCCAACCAGCGTCGCCGTATCGACACGCAATTGGTGACCGTGCGCTTCAATGCCCCGTCGGGCGAGCGCAATCGGAGCGCGATCGGTGAAGCCTTCGGTGATGCGGGGACGATCTTCACCGAAAGCATCGCCTTCCTCATCCGTGCGGTGGCCGCACTGGTGCCAGTGGCGGTGGTCGGAGGCGTGTTCGCGTGGATCGTGGTTGCGCTGTGGCGCCGCTGGCGCCGGGCGCGGAAGGTGTCCTGAGGTATCGACCAACGGTCGATACCTACCGGGTTGATTGCAATGTTCTGGCTGGGGGTAGGGCACGACCGTTGGTCGTGCCGAGCCTCAACCCTCGTCGTATTCGTACTCGACGAACACATCCAGTTCGCCTGCCAGTGCTTCCACCGCATCGCGCACGCGCTGGGTGGTGTACTCGTTGCCCACTTCCACTTCCAGCTCATGAATGCCCGGGCCGATGTCATCGGACAGCCCGGCTGAGCTGGAATCGTCGTCGTCCATGTGCGGCATCAGGTCATCGGTTTCCTCGACGTGCTCGATGCCTTCGATGCTCTGCAACAGATCACTGATCGCACGGGCGTCGTCTTCGGTGCCGGTGATTCGGAGTCGCAACAAGGCCATGGGAGATTCTCGGGGGAGTCGGGAGTTCCAGCCTAGCCAGCCGACAGACAAGAGTGGGTGATGATCGGTTACGGCACAGGCCGGCCCATCAATTCTTCCGGCAACGCGGGAATCGGCGTGCGCTCGTCCTGGGCCTCGCGCTTGAGCCAGTCCATGAACGTGACCGCGACCGGGCTGAGCGGGCGGTGCTCGGCATGCACCACGTAGTACGCATACCGTGCCTTCAAGGCGGGGCCGGGCAGTCGCACCAGTTCATAACGTTGCAGGTAGGGCTGTGCCACGTGCTTGCGCGCAAGCACCGCGCCGATGCCGTACACCGCTGCGCGCATGGCGTCGGTGCTGTCACTGAAGACGTGAGGGGTGGCCAGGTCCAGGCCGCGCACGCCGGCGGCACGGAACCAGTCACGCCAGCCCTGCGGTGACATGTCGCTGACCAGGGGCAGCTGGGCAATCTGCGCCAGTTCGCGCAGCGCGGACACGCCTGCCAGGGCCGGTGAGGCGACTGGAAAAAGTTCGTCGTCCATCAAGTGATGGGCCGTCAGCCCGGGCCACTGGCCGAGACCGTAGCGGATGCCCAGTTCCGGCCCGTTCTCGTCAAACCGGGTGAGTTCGCTGCTGGTCTGCAGTTCGATTCGCAGGCGCGGGTGCAGGTGGGTGAACCGTGGCAGCCGCGGAATCAGCCAGCAGTAGGACAGTGAGCGGAGGGTGGTGACCCGCAGCGGCACGATGTCGGCCTGCGGATGCAGGTTGGCGGCCACCGCATTGAGGTCGCTGAGCGCGGCTGCCGCCGCATCGGCCAACTGCCGTCCCTCGGCGGTCAGGCGCACGCCGCGTGCCTGGCGCTGGAACAGCACGGTGCCAAGCAGGGCTTCCAGCCGGCGCACATGGTGGCTGACCGCGCTGGCGGTGAGATGTAGTTCCTCGGCGGCGTGGGCGAAATTCTGGTGGCGGGCGGCGACCGCAAACACGCCCAGAGCGGGCAGCAGGGCAGGGCGAAGGATCATCGGCAAGACCCAAATCTGATTTGTGGCTGGCAGTGATACTACGCGCTTGCAAGGGCTTGGCGGCAGGCAGATGCTGTAATTCTCACTCCGGAGCCCTCGCCATGTTGCTGCACAGCCCCTTGATTGCCTTGTGTAACTGCCTCCGGGGTGGCGCATGAGCGCGGACCTCGCGGCCAGCCAGAGTCGCGACTGGCGCACGCCGCTGGAGCTGACCCTGCTGGGCGCGATCTGGGGTTGCTCGTTCCTGTTCATGCGGGTGGCGGTGCCGTCGTTCGGCCCCTACGCGCTGGTGGAGGTACGCCTGGTGCTGGGGGCGCTGGTGCTGCTGCCGTTCCTGTGGAAGGCGCGGGCGCTGTTCCCGGCACGGCGCTGGCTGTGGCTGGCTCCCATTGGTCTGATCAACTCGGCGCTGCCGTTCGTGCTGTTCGCCTATGCGGCGGAGCGCGCGCCGGCGGCGATTGGTGCGATCTGCAATGCGATGACGGTGCTGTTCGCGGCGCTGATCGCATTCCTGTTCTTTGGCGAGAAGATCGGCATGCGCCGGGCGATCGCGCTGCTGGTGGGCTTTGCCGGCGTGGTGGTGCTGGCGACGGCAAAGGTCAGCGGATTGAGCATTGGCGCGGCGGTGATCGCGGGGGCCACGGCATCGCTGCTGTACGGGCTGGGCGTGAATCTGGTGAAGCGCCACATGACCGGCCTGCCGTCGGCGGCAGCGGCAGCGGCGACCCTGGGCTGCGCGTCGGTGTGGATGCTGCCGATGGCGATCACACACTGGCCGCAGACAGCGGTGCCGTTCAATGCCTGGGCCTGCGCGGTGGCGCTGGGCGTACTCTGCACGGGCCTGGCCTTCCTGATGTTCTACCGCCTGATCGGCCGCATCGGCCCGGCCCGCGCCTCCACGGTCACCTATCTGATCCCGCTGTTCGGCGCAGCATTCGCCTGGTTCTTCCTCGGCGAACCGGTCACCCTGGCCATGCTGATCGCAGGTGCCTTGATCCTCGGCAGCGTCGCGGTTTCGCAGCGCTGATAGCGTGGATTGCACGCTGTGCGTGTCGCCGGGCGTTGCCCGGCTGCGGTTGGATCTGTGCGAACAGCCGCCGGTCATCGGCTTCCGTGTTTGGGCGTACCGGGGTGGGTTTGCGGGACACGCCGTGAATCCGTCCATGGAGGCTCGTCAAAAACATCCATGTTTTTGACGGTCCCGCAAACCCACCCCGGCACGCCCCAGACAGAGGGTCGATGGCCACGGAAGATCAAAACCCGTCCGCGCACTGCTCCGGTGGGATCGGTCGACAGACGATCGCCGTGAAATCCCCAACAACCGGTAACGCACGACCCCGGATCGACATGGCTGTTGACGTGGCATTTCCAATGGCCACCGACCTACGGTCGATGGCTGCTCGGGATGGGCTGGAGGGGGCATGAGCCGCATGGGTCGGGCGCATGCGCCCGACGGGTTGGGCAGGACGCCCAACCCCGGTCTTGCCGTGTGCGCAGGACTGCGCACACGTGCAAGCGGCGACTGAGCTTACAGGGGTGAAGGCGCACTGCTTGCGAGGCACTGCCTCGCGTGCGACTGAACGCCCAGCCGCCAGCGGCTGGGCCGGGCCCCGGAGGGGGACTTGCAGCGTCCCCCGGAACGCCCGTCCCGATCCGCCAACACAGAGAACCGATGACCGCCCGCTGTTCGCCCAGAACCAACCGCAGCCGGGCAGCGCCCGGCAATACGGAAATCGTGCAATCACGCAAAAAGGGAAACGCCTACCGCACCGGCACCGGAATGTTGCACAGGTCGATATGCCCGGCCGCGCGCTTGTAGAAATCGTCGACGCGGTTGCGGCGTGCTTCGACGGTGTCCATGAAGGTCTTCGAATCGGTGCGCAAAACCTGCAGGGTCGGACGCTGCGCCTCCGGGAGGTCGCTCACGCGCTGGATCGAGACAATCGGCGTGCGCTGCGATGCGTCCGCATAGAAGCCCATCGGGGCCGGTCCGCGCGGCAGGGCGCTGAGCAGTTCCATGCCTTTCAACACGCGGCCGACCACGGTGATGTTGCGGTCCAGCTGACGCGGCGACTGCCCCGTCACCACGTACAGCTCCGCACCGATGCTGCTGTCTTCGTCATTGTTGCGGCCTGCGCCCAGCGCGCCGTAGCAGTGCGCCAGCCAGGTCTTGCCGTCGGCCGTGTCCTGGCCGACCGGGAAGCCGTCCACGAAGCCGGTGTGGTCGGCCCAGCCGTCCTTGTCCGGCAACACCGTGACCTTCAGGCCCTTGCTGTCACGCTGGAACTCCGCCGGCAGCTTGCGCTTGGCACTGCCGAGAGGCTTCGCCTTCGCCGCATCATCGGCATCGGCATCGCCGAACTGCACCACGAAGTTGTCCTGCGCGCGGTAGATGCTCTCGCCATCCCAGAAGTGCTCATGCGCCAATGTCTGGATATTGCCCACGTGCTGCGGCGCGAACGCCGGGGCCAGTTCGATCACCACCTGGCCCGAGTCCAGATTCATCACCAGCAGGTTGGCCGGATCCGGCGTGCGCCAGTCGCTGGCCGGCGAAGCGTCCAGGATCTGCTGCGCGCTGCGGTAGGGCGTGGCTGCGCTGGCCAGACCGGGCAACAGGCAGGCGAGGGCGATGGCGAGCAGGGCAGGACGACGTGGCGACATGGTGGAACCCTCAAGAAGATGTCCCGATTCTGCGGGATCGGCCAACCCGGCCGCCAGCTACCCCTGCCCGGCGGCAGGGTGACTAACGGCACGTTCGCTATAGCTGAGTTCACACTAGTGTTGACTCCACGCTAGTGGAGAACGGCATGAGCGAGCACGACGCCCACCTCAAGAAGTTTCAGAAGGAGCTCAGCGCCGGCACCGTGTCGCTTGCCCTGCTGGCGGTGCTGGCACGGGCTGGTGAGCCGCTGTACGGCTACCTGATCGCCAAAGAGCTGGAGCGGGTCGGCGAGGGCGTGCTGAGCGGCAAGCAGAGCGCGCTGTACCCGGTGCTGCGCAACCTCGAAGGCGCCGGGCTGCTGGAGAGCCAGATCGAGCCGTCGGTGGCCGGGCCACCGCGGCGTTACTACCGCATCAATGAACGTGGTCGTGAGGTGCTGGCGGAGTGGACCGCCGCCTGGCGCGCCACCCGGGATTCCGTCGATTCTGTATTGGAGGGGGTACTGCAATGAACGAACAGACCACGGCGGGAACAGGCCTGCCGACCACCATTCCGCAGTACCTGGCCCAGCTGCGCGCAGCGCTGCACGACGCCGACCCGGCGATGGTGCAGGACGCGTTGTACGACGCCGAGGAGTACCTGCGTTCGGAGCTGGCGGCACAGCCGGGCAGGAGCGAGGCCGAGGTGATCGCCGATGTCGCCGGCAGCTACGGCGCGCCTGAAGAAGTCGCCGAGATCTACCGCGAAACCGAAATCACCGTGAACCGTGCCCTGCGCACGCCCAGCGCCAGTGTGCGCCCGATTGCGCGGGTGGTCCCGGCGACGGAACCGGGTGGCGTCGCTGCCGCCGCCGCAGCCGGGAGCGCCAGCGCCAGCGTGACAGCGTCGGATGCACCGGTACCGCACCGCTCGGCACTGGCGCGCTTCTTCGGCGTCGCGCTGGAGCCGCGCACCTACGGCTCACTGTTCTACATGCTGCTGTCACTGGCCACCGGCACGTTCTTCTTCACCTGGGTAATCACCGGGCTGTCGCTGTCACTGGGCCTGATGATCCTGATCATCGGCATTCCGCTGACCGTGCTGTTCTTTGGCTCGGTGCGCGGATTGGCGTTGCTGGAGGGGCGCCTGGTGGAAGTGCTGCTGGGTGAGCGCATGCCGCGCCGGCCGCGCTATGCCGACCGCAGCCGCAGCTGGCTGCAGCGCATCGGCGACATGTTCACCGACGGTCGCACCTGGCTGACGATGCTGTACTTCGTGCTGATGCTGCCGCTGGGCGTCATCTACTTCAGCGTGGCGGTCACCCTGCTGTCGGCATCGCTGGTCTTCATCTGGGCACCGGTGGCCTCGCTGCTGGCGCTGAATGGCAGCGGGGGAATCTACATCGACAGCGAGTTGCTGCTGCTGCCGCTGTGGGCGATGCCGATGCTGGCCATCGTGGGCGTGGTGCTGCTGTTCTGCACCCTGCACCTGGCGCGTGGGGTGGGGTATCTGCACGGGCAGATGGCCAAGCACCTTTTGGTGCGGTTGTAAGGCGGTGATGACCAACGGTCATCACCTACCGGACACGTATTGATCGTTGGTCGGTACGAACGGCGGGTAGGTATCGACCGTTGGTCGATACCCCCGTCAGCCGGCCTTCTTACGGATAGGCGTCACGTTCTTCGGCTTGGCCGCCTTCTGTGCATGCGCGGCAAAGAACTCACGCACCTTCGGGTACACGGTTTCGCGCCAGCGACGGCCGCTGAAGATGCCGTAGTGACCAGCCCCTTCCACGATGAAATGCTCGCGGTGCTTTTCCGGAATGCCGGTGCACAGTGCCTGCGCCGCTTCGGTCTGGCCCAGGCCGGCGATATCGTCCAGCTCGCCTTCAATGCTGAGCAGTGCGGTGCCGGTGATCGCGCCCGGATCCACCCGCTCGCCGTTCACAAACCACTCGCCGCGCGGCAGCAGGAACTCCTGGAACACCACGCGGATGGTGTCCAGGTAGTAGCGTGCCGGCATGTCGAGCACCGCGTTGTACTCGTCATAGAAACGACGGTGCGCGTCGGCGTCTTCCATGTCGCCCTTCACCAGGTCGGCGTAGAAGTCCCAGTGCGAACTGAAATGCCGGCTGGGGTTCATCGACAGGAACCCGGCGTGCTGCAGGAAGCCCGGATACACCTGGCGGCCGACACCGGGGTAGCCGGGCGGCACAGTGTGGATCACGTTGTTCTCGAACCACGACAGCGGGTTCTGCGTAGCCAGGTTGTTCACTGCGGTGGGGCTGCAGCGCGCATCAATCGGGCCGCCCATCATCACCAGCGTGCGCGGCGTCGTTTCGCCGCGGCTGGCCATCAGCGACACCGCGGCCAGCACCGGTACGGTCGGCTGGCAGACGCTGACCACGTGCAGCTTCTCCGCGCCCAGGTGGCGGATGAATTCCTGCACATAGGCGATGTAATCGTCCAGGCTGAAGTCACCTTCGCTGGCCGGCACCATGCGCGCGTCGACCCAGTCGGTCACGTACACGCGGTGGTCGCGCAGCAGGGTGCGCACGGTGTCACGCAGCAGCGTCGCGTGGTGGCCCGACAGCGGAGCCACCACCAGCACGAACGGCTGGTTGAGCATGGTGTGCAGCTGGTCGGCTTCGTTGCTGTGGCGCTTGAACCGCAGCAGCTTGCAGAACGGCTTGCTGACCTCTTCGTGGACCACGATCGGCACGCGCTCACCGTCCACTTCGATTTCGTTGATGCCCCACTCGGGCTTCTCGTAATCCTTGCCGATGCGGTGGAACAGCTCGTTCACCGCCGCCAGACGATCGGCACCGGGCATCTGCGACCACCAGTGGCCCGGATTGGCGAAGAACCTGGCATTGGCCTGGGCCTGGTGCACCCACGGGGCGAGCATGTTGCGGGTCAACTCATGCAGCTGGTAGAGCATGGCGTCCGAATATGTATGGTCATATGTTGCCGCGCAGCATAGCCTATCGCGGGCGGAAGCGCCTTAATAGGCACCGTTTCAATACGGAATGAGACCCGTAGAGCCACGCCCTGGGTGGCTTAGCGGTGCCCGATCCCAGGGGGAACAGCCACGCAGGCCGTGGCTCTACGACCCTCGCTCCAAGGCTGCGGCGTGGCCGGCCAAGGCCGGCGACAACCAGCAATGCGAGCCCAGCGCGGTAAACCCTTCGGCCTTCAGATGCCGACGATACCAACCGGCCGGCCGGGCCTGGAAGCCCTCGTGGTCACCCTCGAACTCGTCCTCGGCAGTGAACGCCTCCAGAAAGGCCACCCCGGCGGTGAGCTCGGCAAAGCCGGCCAGGGCCGGGCGCAGCTCGCGGCTGGGAACGTAATGCATCACGTCGGCGCACACCAGCAGATCGACCGGCGGGCAAGGACGCAGCCAGGCGAAGTCGCCCACCCGTGCCGGGTGCAGGTTGCGGCTGCGCCCGTAGCGCTGCACGGCGTATTCGCTGCTGTCGAACCCCATGTACTGCACGCGCGGGCGCAGCTTGAGCAGGGGGGCGCGCCACGCCGCCTCACCGGCCCCGATGTCCAGCACGGTGCGGATCGGGCGTTCCAGGTAATACTCGGCCGTGGCGACCGCCAGTGCCACCTTGCGTGCCAGGCGGGCCGCACCGCCGGTCTGGTCAGGCTGGTACCAGCGCTGGAAGTAGGCGTGGTCGTAGGTCTTGGTCATGCGCGCGCAGGGGAAGCCGGAAACGGACGCCATGGTAGCGGAGCGGCGTGCGTCAAAGCGTCGCGCATGCGCGGATCGGACGAATGGGTGAAAATGAACGACATTCCACGCCAGCCGCCGGAGCAAGCGCATGCAGTCCTATTACTGGGTCAAGACCTTCCACCTGGTGTTCGTGGTGGCGTGGATGGCGTCGGTGTTCTACCTGCCGCGCATCCTGGTCAACCTGAGCGAGACCGCCGGGCAGCTTCCGGTGGTGGAGCGGCTGCAGCTGATGGGCCTGCGTCTCTACAAGTTCGGCCACATGATGTTCGGCATCGCGCTGGTGCTGGGCCTGGTGCTGTGGCTGGGTTACCGGGTGTTCCCGGATTTCCCGACCATGGTGGCAGCGGGGGCGGCGGGCTGGCTGCACGCCAAGCTGGGGCTGGTGGTGCTGCTGCTGGTGTACTTCACCTGGACCGGGCGGCTGCTGAAGGGCGCGGTGAAGGGGAAGGCGCTGCCGTCATCGCGTGCGCTGCGCTGGTTCAACGAGCTGCCGCTGGTGCTGTTCATCGGCGTGGTGTGGCTGGTGCTGGCCAAGCCGTTCTGAGCGGAGTGCGGTAGCGCCGGCCGTTGGCCGGCCCACGGTATCGCTTGGGCCGGCCAACGGCCGGCGCTACCGGGATACGGTTCCGATCAAACTTCCAAACAACAAAAAACCGGGCGCGAGGCCCGGTTTTTCATTCCGCCGCAAACACCCCAATCAGGCGGTTTCGTACGCCCCATAGCTGCGCAGGCGCTCGTAGCGCTTCTGCAGCAGGTCCTCGGTGGACAGCTTTTCCAGCGCATCCAGCTCGTTGAGCAGCACGGCCTTCAGGCGCTTGCCCATGGCGGTCGGGTTGCGGTGTGCGCCGCCGGTAGGCTCGCGCACGACCTTGTCGACCAGGCCCAGGCCCTTCAGGCGCGGCGCCGTCAGGCCCAGCTGCTCGGCCGCTTCCTTGGCCTTGCCGGCGTCCTTCCACAGGATCGAGGCGCAGCCTTCCGGGCTGATGGTCGAATACACGCTGTACTCCAGCATGATGGTGCGGTCGCCCACGCCCAGCGCCAGTGCGCCGCCGGAGCCACCTTCGCCGATCACGGTGCAGATCACCGGCACCTTCAGCTCGGCCATTTCCATCAGGTTGCGGGCGATCGCTTCAGACTGGCCACGCGATTCGGCGTCAATGCCCGGCCAGGCACCGGCGGTGTCGATCAGGGTCAGCACCGGCAGGCCAAAGCGCTCGGCCATCTTCATCAGGCGTAGCGCCTTGCGGTAGCCCTCCGGCTTGGGCATGCCGAAGTTGCGTTTGATCTTTTCCTTGGTGTCACGGCCCTTCTGGTGGCCGATCAGCATCACCGGGCGGCCACCAATGCGAGCCAGGCCGCCGACAATCGCCTTGTCGTCGGCGAAAGCGCGGTCGCCTGCCAGCTCCTGGAACTCGTCACAGAAGATGCGGATGTAATCCAGGGTGTACGGGCGCTGCGGATGGCGCGCCAGCTGCAGTACCTGCCACGAGGTCAGGTTGCGGAAGATCTGCGCGGTGCGCACCCGCAGCTTGTCCTGCAGGGCGTGCACTTCGGCCTCGACATTGACCGCCGGGCCGGCGCTGGCGCTGCGCAGCTCCTGGATCTTGGCTTCCAGATCAGCGATGGGTTGCTCGAAGTCGAGATAGTTCGGATTCATCGGAAGCCGTCGTGAAGTAAAGAGGGAAAGTGTAGCCGAATGCGTCGAAATACCCCGTACGCAGTCGTCTGGTACCGTAATACCGGGCTCTGCCTGGCAATCAGTTGGCCCACGGTGGAGCGTAGCGGACCTTCAGCGTGCGCACGGCCGGGTCGGCCCGCAACGCGTCCACCAGCTGGCTGTCCACGCGGACGGCGGTCTCGCCACCCACGTCGAGCATGCCGGCCACCGGGCCCTGTGGCGAGCCCAGCAGCAGGTCCAGCCGCAGGGGGGTGCGGCCGGGGCGGTGGCGGTCGAGCAGCGCGTTCACGCGGCTCCAGACCGGGTCGCCCTGGCGCAGGTCCAGGCGTAGCGACAGCCGGGTCGCGTAGTTGGCGCAGATTTCCTCGTAATCCCAGCACTGGCGGATGCGCAGCGCGTAGCCGCCGTTGAACTCGTCCTCGCGCAGGCCGCCCTTGACCACCAGGATGCGGTCCTTGGTCATCAGGTGGCCGAATTCGGCCAGCCCGTCAGAGAACGCACTGCACTCGACCCGGCCGCGGCCGTCTTCCAGCTGCATGAAAATCTGGCTTTCGCCCTTGCGGCGCACGCCGACCACCAGCCCGGCCAGGATCACCGGGGTTTCCTGGCGCCAGGCGCGCTTTTCGCCATCCTTGCTCGGGCGGGCCGGAGGAATGAGTTTTTCCAGCATACCGAGATCGGTCCCGACCAGTTCCTTGACGTCCTCCGCCCACGGGTCGAACGGATGTCCGCTGAGGTAGAAGCCCAGCGTTTCGCGCTCGCCTTCCAGCAACTGCGCCAGCGCCCATTCCTTGGCTTCCGGCAGGTCCAGCTGCATCGCGGTGCTGACCGGGTCCGGTGCGCCGAACAGCGAGTTCTGGCCCGAAGCCTTCTCGCGCGACATCTGGTCGGTGGCCTTGAGCACTTCCGGCAGCTGCAGCATCAGCGAGGCGCGGTTCCTGCCCAGGCCATCCAGTGCGCCGCAGTTGATCATCGCTTCCAGCGTGCGACGGTTGAGCTTGCCGGACTCGATGCGCATGCAGAAATCCAGCAGCGATTCGTAACGTCCCTTGGCGATGCGTTCGTCGACAACCGCTTCGCACGCACCTTGGCCGACGCCCTTGATCGCGCCCAGGCCGTACTGGATAGTGTCGGCGCTGGAGGCCTCGAACATGTAGGCCGATTCGTTGACCTTCGGCGGCAGCACGGTCAGGCCCAGGTTGCGCACTTCGGCCAGGAAGCCGACCACCTTGTCGGTGTTGTCCATGTCAGACGACAGCGTCGCGGCCATGAACTCGGCGGGGTAGTGGCGCTTCAGCCAGGCGGTCTGGTAACTGACCAGCGCGTACGCGGCGGCGTGCGACTTGTTGAAGCCGTAGCCGGCGAACTTTTCCATCAGGTCGAAGATTTCGTCGGCCTTGGGACCGTCGACGCCGCCCTTGGCCGCACCTTCGCGGAAGATCTCGCGGTGCTTGGCCATTTCCGCCGGCACCTTCTTGCCCATCGCACGGCGCAGCAGATCCGCGCCACCCAGCGAGTAGCCGCCGACGATCTGCGCCATCTGCATCACCTGCTCCTGGTACACCATGATGCCGTAGGTGTCCTTGAGGATGGCTTCGGTGCGCGGATCGGGATAGATGATCTCTTCCTGGCCGTGCTTTCGCGCGTTGAAGGAGGGAATCAGGTCCATCGGGCCGGGACGGTACAGCGACACCAGCGCGATCAGGTCTTCAAAACGGTCGGGGCGCGCGTCCTTCAGCAGGCGGCGCATGCCCGAGGATTCAAACTGGAACACCGCACCGGTGTTGCCGTTGGCGAAGATGTCCTTGTAGGTGGGCGCGTCGTCCAGCGGAATCGCGGTGATGTCCACCGGCGGAATGCCGGCGCGGGCATGCCGCTTGTTGATCGCCTTCACTGCCCAGTCAATGATGGTCAGCGTTCGCAGGCCAAGGAAGTCGAACTTCACCAGGCCGACTTCTTCGACGTCGTTCTTGTCGAACTGGGTGACCGGGTTGCGGCCACGGCCGCCTTCGTCATGTTCGGCGAACAGCGGGCAGAATTCGGCCAGTGGCTCCGGCGCGATCACCACGCCACCGGCGTGCTTGCCGGCATTGCGGGTGAGGTCTTCGAGTTGACGCGCCAGGTCGATCAGGTCACGCACTTCGTCTTCGGACTGGTAGCGCTGGATCAGCTCCGGCGAGGCCATTTCCGAGTCCTTGCCTTCGCCCATGGCGTCCTTGAGCGAAATGCCCAGGATGTTGGGAATCAGCTTGGAAACACCATCGACCAGGCCATACGGGAAGCCGAGCACGCGCCCGGAGTCACGCACCACCGCCTTGGCGGCCATGGTGCCGTAGGTGATGATCTGGCTGACCCGCTCGCGTCCGTATTTGCGCGCGACGTAGTCGATGACTTCGTCGCGGCGGTCCATGCAGAAGTCGATGTCGAAGTCGGGCATCGACACGCGTTCGGGGTTGAGGAACCGCTCGAACAGCAGGTTGTAGGGCAGGGGGTCCAGATCGGTGATCTGCAGCGCCCACGCCACCAGTGAACCGGCACCGGAACCACGGCCCGGACCGATGGGAATGCCCTGGTTCTTGCCCCACTGAATGAAGTCGGCCACGATCAGGAAGTAGCCGGGGAAGCCCATCTTGATGATGGTGGCGAGCTCGAATTCCAGTCGCTCGAAGTACTCTTCGCGGGTCTTGCCTTCGGCCAGCGGATTCTTTTCCAGGCGCGCTTCCAGGCCCCTGCGTGACTCGCTGCAGATCCAGCTGTCCAGGGTCTCGTTGTCGGGCACCGGGTAGTTGGGCAGGAAGTACGTGCCCAGCCGCATTTCCACGTTGCAGCGTTCGGCCAGCGCCAGCGTGTTGTCGATGGCGTCGGGAATGTCGGCAAACAGCGCGCACATTTCCTCGGGCGACTTCAGGTACTGCTGCTCGCTGTAATCGCGCGGGCGTTTGGGATCATCCAGCACGCGGCCGGAGGAGATGCACACGCGCGCTTCGTGCGCGCTGAAGTCGTCCGGGCGCAGGAAGCGCACGTCGTTGCTGGCCACCACCGGCAGGCCACGCTGGCCGGCGGCCATCAGCGCGAACTGGTTGAAGGCTTCCTCGCCGTCGCGCCCGGTACGGGTCAGCTCCAGGTGCAGGCCATCGCCGAACACGCGCTGCCAGTCGGCGAGCTGCTGTTCGGCCAGATCGTGACGGCCCTCACCCGCCAGGCGGCCGGCCAGGCTTTCGCGCCCGGCGAGGGCAAACAGGTTATGGCAGCCGGCCTTGAGCCAGTCCGGATGCACGGCCACCCCACCTTCGGGCCGATGGCCTTCCATCCAGGCACGGGTCAGCAGGCGCGACAGGCTCAGATAGCCTTCCCGGTCGCGGCACAGCAGGGTCATCCGCCACGGCGTCATGCCTTCTTCGGCAATCATCACGTCGGCACCGGCAATGGGCTTGATGCCCACGGTTTCGGCAGCCTTGTAGAACTTGACCAGCGCGAACAGGTTGTTCAGGTCGGTGACGGCCAGGGCCGGCAACTGCAGTTCGACGGCGCGGCTGAGCAGATTGGCCTGTTTGGCCTTTTTCGGGTCAGCCTGATCCGGTTTCGCCGGGACACGGATGGTCGAATCCGCCAGCGAAAACTCGGTGTGGACGTGAAGATGTACGAAACGGGAAGTGGACATGCCGGGCCAATGTAATGCGCGGTCAGGGTATCCGCGCGGACGCACCCGGACAAGCCTTGACATCGCGGACCTTCGGTCCGTGATGTCCCCGCATTCCTCCTATCCCCGCGCCTGTCGGCGCGCCCCCTTAACAAAGGGTGCTTCTCTTCGTTTTGGGGTCATGCGTTAACGAATGTTGGGATTTCACGGCCGTCGTCTGTCGACCGACGCTACCGGCCCCACGTATTCCTGGAAATCCGATGGGTGCGGTGGCGGTTTGGGTTTGATCTTCGTTGGCTCCCGACCCGCCAAACCAGGGATTCCGTGAGCACCGGTTGTTCGCACGAATCCAACAGCAGCCGGGCAACGCCCGGCGGTGCGCAATGGTTGCAGTATCAGGCAGTCAGCGCAGAACCAAGGCAGTC